>JBAYVC010000001.1:0-549488 GCA_041674725.1 Pseudobdellovibrionaceae bacterium
CCTTTCCCCGCGCCGGATTGTTCCGGTTCTTGAAAGCGGGAGAAGGCCAGATATCGGCTCATTTGCCCTCTACGGAGGAACCTTGCACCGGCCCGCTGGCCCCGGAAGTGCTGTGTGGGGCAAACGCTTTGGCTTCACTCCATCATGCCTCATTCCCGCCATTCCCCGAATTTTTGAAAAAATTCTGCGTGTACTTTGTTATGTTCTGCGGTACGTTGCCGCTGGAGGGAAGTTATGGACAATAATATTGAAGACCTTAAGGGACGTATAGACGCCCTTAAAAAAGAAACTCTTCCCGCACGACCCGAATCAAACGCGCAAAACGAACTAAGTTCGGACAGTAATTTGGGCAGCGCCTACGAGCTGATTGCAACACCGCTTGTCTGTGGCGGGATGGGCATGGGGCTTGACTACCTCTTTTCGACCAAACCGGTATTCTTTATGACATTAGGAATTTTGGGGCTTTGCGCGGCATTTTGGCGCATTTATAAAAATGCGCATGGAATTGTGTCGCCACTTGACTCAAAGGGCTTGCGTACCCGCGAAAAAACGGCTAAGAAGAGCGCGATTTCAGAGGAAACTCAGGAAAACTGACACAACGAAACCGACCAAACCAAAGAGGATTATTTTGGCCGATCCAATGCATCAGTTTCAGATTGTTGAGCTTATCCCCCTAGAGGTAGCAGGCATCAATCTTTCTTTCACCAATTCGTCCCTGTGGATGTTGATCGGTGCTGTCCTTTCGTCCTTTCTTCTATGGATGGCTTCAACCGAAAAATCGATGATCCCCGGACGTCTGCAAATGGCTGCCGAAGGCCTTTACAATTTTGTGGAAGGCTTGATTACCGAGAATATCGGCGGCAATGCTAAACAATATTTTCCTCTCGTTTTCACCCTCTTTGTGATGGTGTTGGTTGGAAATTTGCTGGGCATGGTTCCCTACTCTTTCACCTATACCAGTCATCTTGCCGTTACGGCGTCGCTCGCTATTTTGGTATTCCTGACCGTGTTGGTTGTCGGAATTGCGCGCCACGGCACACATTTCTTTAGCCTGTTTGTCCCGCATGGCGTGCCGGCATGGCTCTTGTGGCTGGTTGTGCTGATCGAAATCGTCTCCTTTATTTCGCGGCCAATTACACTCTCGGTGCGTCTCTTTGCCAACATGGTGGCAGGTCACGTACTGATGAAAGTTATTGCAGGTTTTGCCATCATGTTTGTTACGGCGGGAGGCGCTGTTATGGCGGCCTCCTTCCTTCCGGTAGCGTTTAATGCTATCATGATCGGTTTTGAATTCTTCATCGCCTTTATTCAGGCCTATGTGTTTGCGGTTCTCACCTGTATCTACCTTAAAGATACAATGGAAATCTCACACTAAGCCACCGATGAAGAATAGGTTTCCATTAACGTCAACCATAAGAAAAAGGAAATAATTATGGATCTCGAAAGTGTAAAAATTCTGGCTGGCGCTATTGCTCTGCTCCCTCTCGCAGGTGTAGCCATGGCTCTGGGTAAAATTTTCGGCGCGTACAACGAAGCCGTTGGCCGTAACCCAGGCGCTGCCGAACTGCTGGACAAAAAATTCATGTTCACCTTTGCTGTGACCGAAGCTCTGGGTATTTTCGCTCTGCTGATCGCGTTTTACCTTGTATTCGCCTAATAGATAAAGAATTGCGGGCAAGTTCATGAAAAATAATAAAATTTTTCTTTCGCTGCTAGGTATTTTTCTCGCCTTGATGCCGACATTGGCATGGGCGGAGGAAGTTCATCATGGCGGTGGTGGCTTGCCCCAGTTCAACCCTGAATCATGGCCCAGCCAAATTTTCTGGCTGACAGTCTTCTTTGTCATTCTCTATACGGTGTTCTCGAAATCTGTTCTGCCGGAAATTGGTCAGACGATTGAATCTCGTAAAGAATTTATTCAATCCGAAATTAAAGAAGCCGAATTTCTCTCGACCGAAGCGCAGGCCCTTAAACACGCGATTGAATCTGAAATGAAAAATGCGGGCCACATCGCCCATAGCCTTGTTCACGCTGTGGAAACCCACAACAAAAAACATATGGACGATTCTCTGGCCGCTTTCCGCGCCCGCTTTGAAGAGGAAATGGTTCAAACTGAAACACGCATTCAAACCGCGCAAGGTGCTGTTTTGGCTGATATGCAGTCAATAGCTGCCGAATTGGCTGCCGCTGCCGCTCAGAAAATCGCCGGTATTCCCGCTGAAAGTTCGGGAGCTGAGAGCGTTGTAAGAAATCTCAGCCAAAAAATTAAGAATGCAGCATAACTATAAGTAAAGACAGGAAAAATTATGGACACGCAAGCTAATATTCCAGCGATGGTTCTTGACCCCACTCTCTGGGTTTTGGCTTCTTTTGTTCTTTTTATTGCCCTTGCCTACATATTTGGTCGGAAAGCAGCTGTTGGCGTTCTTGACCAGAAAATTGAAAAAATTCGCAGTGACATTGAGTTGGCAGCTAAGTTGAAAGACGAGGCACAAAACCTTGTAAATCAGTATAAAAACGATATTAACAATGCCACGCATAATGCCGAGGCCATCATTGCTACGGCAAAGGCGCAGGCTGATCTAATTCGTCAAAAAGGCGAGTCTGAAATTGCCGAAACGCTGGCACGCCGTGAAAACATGCTGAAAATGCGCATTGCCCAGATGGAACAATCGGCCATCGATGATATTCGCCGCTATGCTGCCGAACTGGCGATTTCCGCGACAACGGAAATTATCGCCCAGAACATGACGCCGCAAAAAAAATCGGATTTGGCCAGCCAAAGTATCCAGAACCTCAAAGAGCAAATCAACTGAAACGCCTCTTCTCTCCGCCGCGCCTTTACGATAGTCGCCGTTGGAGCGGGATGCGTATTGGTCTGTTTGGTGGCTCTTTCAACCCGCCCCATGCTGGGCATCTTCATGCGAGCAAAGTGGCTCGAACTTATCTGGGGCTTGACGCCGTCTGGTGGCTGGTCAGCCCGGGCAACCCCCTCAAGGATAATAAAGCCACCCCCAGCCTTCCAGAACGCATAGAACTGTGCGAAGAGATGGTCGAGGATCCCCATATTATCATCTCGGGAATTGAGGCTGATTTGGGGACAAGGTGTACCTATGACACCGTGAAAGCCCTCAAAAAGCTTTATCCAAGTACGGAATTCATTTGGTTGGCAGGAACCGACATCGTTTACGAGTTCCGGCGCTGGAACGAATGGCAAAAGCTGATCCGTGAAATATCCTTTGCCTTTATTGGCCGCCCGACCCGCTTTGGCGTGGTCAAAAATAACGTTTTCCGCCAAATGAAACCCCTTAAAAACAGGAATTTGCAGTGTGGCGACCTCCCTTCCCTGCGTAAGGGCCGGATATACTGGCTTTTTTCGGATCCTTTTAATCCCCTCTCCTCAACCCTACTGCGCTGCAAGGCGTCCCAAGTTGAAATACCTACCGAAAAGAAGTAGAATGAGAGTGTGAGAAGGATTCTACAGCTGGCATATGATTCTTTAGTTTACAGAAAAACAATGGTCTGCTATGAACAGGGCATCGGTGATACCGCCGTAAGCCCTTTTTTATTTTCGAACTGCGTGTATCAATCTATCTACCCTAACAGAGAGGAGCAACCAACTTTTGGGCACACATAGTCATAGCGGGTTACCTTGTCCCGCAGAATTAAAGGATCTGATCGTACAGGTTCTTGATGAAAACAAGGCCGAAGAAATTGAAGTGATCGACCTCATGGGGCAAACCTCCATAGCCGATTATATGATAGTCGCAACTGGTACATCGTCACGGCAGGTTGCTGCCCTTGCCGGTAAGATCGAGGACAGACTCAAGGACACCCCCTTCGGCGTCCAATGCGTCGAAGGAATTCCCGCGGCCGACTGGGTGGTTGTTGATTGTGCGGACGTGATTGTTCACATATTCCGCCCTGAAGTGCGCACCTTTTATAATATTGAAAAAATGTGGCGCCCCGACAGCTATACAGCTGGAACAGCAAAGACTGTGGCACCGTCAAACTACCGGACAGCTTAACCGCTTTACGGTAGGATTTACCCTTCTTCTTATCGCTAGAATCGTCTAAAACGATTCTATGTTCTCAATCGATCTCATCGCTGTTGGCAAAGTCAAAAAAGGTTCATGGCGTGAACTTCAGGAAGATTATGTGACGCGCTTGCGCTGGCCCCTCAATCTGGTTGAGGTTGAAAGCAAATACACCGAAAGCAAAACCCAGCAAGACCACGAACAACGCCTGATCCTCTCAAAGCTGGATACAAACTCCTTTACGATTGTTCTTGATGAACGCGGCGATGGTTTGCGTAGCCTCGATTTTGCCGACACACTCCGCAAGATTGCCGACACAGGCGAGAAGAAACTCAGTTTTCTTATCGGTGGTGCTGAAGGCTTTACGGACGACATAAGAGGGAAGGCTAATATGCTGTTGAGCTTTGGCCAGCAAACATGGCCCCATATCATGGTGCGCGTCATGCTCCTTGAACAAATCTACCGCGCCCAGCAGATTATCGCGGGTCATCCCTATCACCGCGAAGGATAATCCTCCTCCATGAAGCTGGGATTTTGCCGTACTCTCTCTCTCTCTTGTTTTGTTTTAGCTGCTTTGTGCGTGACACAAGGCCGCGTGTCTGCCTTTGCCAAAGAAAAGAGCGCCCCCACACCGCCACACAAAACCGAAACACTCGAAGCGATTGAAGCCAAGGTCGAGGCGCAAAAAGAAGAAAAGAAGAAGCTCGAGCAGCAAGAAAATGCCATCAAGGGAGACCTTGGTAATATCAAGGGCGATTTGGTGGGAACAGCTGAAAAAGTCCAGCAACTCGAAAAGCAGCTTCAGGAAATTGAAACGCGCCGCGCCAAATTGATCCCTGAAAAACAGACGATTGAAGGAAATCTGGAGCGCCAGCGCAACCATATTGCCAATCTGGTGATGGCACTCGAACGCATCCGGCGGCTGCCGCCCGAAACGCTTGTTGCCAAACCTGATGCTCCGCTCGAAACAGCGCAAGCTGCCACGGTCATGAGTTCAATGGTGCCGCAGATCAATGTGCAAGCGGCACGCCTGCGCGTAGAGCTTGAGGAACTTGCCAGAATAGAAGCCACCCTTACCGAAGACGAATCAAACCTTAAGACTTCTCTGGCATCCCTCACGCAAGAAAAAACCAAAATGGATAAGCTGCTTGCGTCGCGCCAGAAAACGCTTGAGGAAACGCGAAAAAAGATGGCAGCAAAATCGCTTGAGATAGAAACACTTTCCAAACAAGCAAAAGATTTCAAAGATCTCATTGAAAGAATCGCCAAGAAAAACCGCGAAATAGCTGAAGAAAAACGCCGTCAGGACGAGCTTAAAAGCAGCGGAGAGCGTACCGCCTCACTCCACAAACCAGCAAATCGTGTTTATGAAGCTCTCCCGAGCATGGGCCGTGAACGGCTACCTGTTTCTGGAATTATCAAAACGCGCTACGGCGAAAAAGATAATCTGGGAGCCACAAGCGAGGGTATTACGTTGGAAAGTCGCTCAGGCAGTGTGGTGGTTGCTCCGATGGGCGGCATTGTCCGCTACGCGGGGGATTTTAGGAAATATGGGAATATTGTCCTTATCGAGCATAAAAATAAATACCACAGCCTTGTTGCAGGAATGGGAAAAATTGATACATTCGTAGGACAAACAGTTGATGCGGGAGAGCCTATCGGGCGCTTACCTTCTTCCTCCGGAAAGCTATATTATGAACTCAGATACCAAGGCGATCCCATCAACCCCTCGCGTAAAATAAGTAACATCAATTAACACACTGGAGTATGACCACATGACCCGCCCCCTCCTCTCTGCTTTCGCGCTTCTGAGCCTGATGCTGCTCCCCAACTGCTCCGTAGCGGAAGAAATCAAGGCAACTGCGCCTCTGGATGGAAAGGGCAATGCCGAGACATACAAACAATTAATGCTCTTTGGTGAAGTGTTTGAAACCGTACGCAATAACTATGTTGAACCAATTTCCGACGAAAAAATTATCGAGCATGCGATCAAAGGAATGTTGACTAACCTTGACCCACACTCCGATTACATGACAGCTAAAGACTTTGATGACATGAAAGTCCAAACCAAGGGAGAATTTGGGGGCCTCGGTATCGAAGTAACCATGGAAGAAGGGCTGGTAAAAGTTGTAGCTCCCATTGACGACACCCCTGCTTTCAAGGCGGGTATTCAGGCGGGCGACCTGATTACTCACCTCGATAAAAAACCGATCATGGGCATGACTCTGGCCGAAGCGGTTGATAAAATGCGCGGTAAAGTCGGGACGGAAATTGAACTTACCGTTCGCCGCGAAGGAGTGACCGAGCCTCTTTTTATAACGATTGCCCGTGATGTCATCAAAATAAAATCGGTGCGCTACCGTATTGAAGGGGATAACGTTGGTTATATCCGCATCACCACATTTAACCAGAACACTTACGACGGTCTCAAAGAAGCCTTCAAAGCCATTCGTGAAAAGACCGGTGATAAATTACAAGGCTATGTGCTTGATCTGCGTAATAACCCGGGTGGTCTGCTTGATCAAGCAATTGCTGTCTCGGATGCGTTCCTTGAACAAGGAGAAATTGTCTCGACAAGGGGGCGCGATGTGGGTGCCATTAAACGTGATAATGCGCTTCCTGGTGATCTGGCCGAAGGCCTTCCGGTTGTGGTGCTCATTAATGGAGGATCGGCGTCAGCCTCTGAAATCGTTTCAGGAGCACTGCAAGACCATCACCGCGCTGTTCTGATGGGCACAAAATCATTCGGAAAAGGCTCTGTTCAGACAGTCATTCCAACCCCAGGCGGTGGAGCACTGCGCCTTACCACCGCGCGTTACTTCACCCCTTCGGGACGTTCCATTCAAGCCAAAGGTATTGAACCGGACATCATGGTTGAATTGGCAAAAATTGAAAAAATCAGCGAAATCCGTGTGGGTGAGGAAGATCTCAAAGGCGCTATTAGCAACCCTGATCAGAAGGATAGCAAAGCTGCCGCCGAACCAGAGAAAAAAGCCACCAAGGAGACTGGGAAAAAAGATGAACCCTACGATCCTAACGCGCCGATGGCCGATAAGGATTACCAGCTTGGCCGCGCCGTTGATCTCATTCACGGGATATCTCTCGTGAGCCGTGAGAAATAGAGCCAAATAAAAGATGTCAGCTGTCGCCGCCTTCGCCCAGAAAATAAATAACGTTTTGGATGTCAAAGCGGCGCTGCTGACTTTTGTTACGCTTCTCGGGCTGTTGATGCTTGTCTCCGGCTTTGCCATCTTCACGGCGGGAGATGTCATGGAAAGCGGTGACAAGAATGCAGGCCATAATTTTGTTGTAACAGATAAAGTCGTTGGACTGATTGATGTTGCTGAGGGGGATGGAAAACATCCCACAACATCACCTATAAAACCGGATAATGGCGAAAAACATACCGAAGAGGGCGCTCCAAAAACCTTTGCCTATGTTGAAAAAGAAGAAGGTCTGACCGAAGACTCTCCTTATGGTCCGTTGCCCATTATCCGCGAGAAGGATGGAATGACGGCCTTTAAGGCCTATCAGTCCGCTATTGAGCCTGTGCTATTGCCTGCTTCAGGTGAAGTTCATAAAGTAGCGTTTCTGCTAAAATCTTACGGACTCTCGGAGAGTGTGAGTGAGAATGGTAATAAATCCTTGCCTGCCGGAATTACCTATATTCTCTCGCCCTACGCAGACAACCCTCAGGAAAAGATCAACGCGGCGCGCGTGCTTGGTCATGAAGTGTGGTTGAATATTCCGGTGCAGGGGGAACGTTTTGGTTTTGATGACCCTGGTCCTCAGGCGTTGCTTGCTGGGTTAACCCCTGAGAATAATCGCAAACGACTTGAAATGAATTTGGGAAAAGTAACAGGTTATGTGGGGGTAAATTTTGAAACCGTGAAGGCATTTACGGCTGCGTCAACAACGTTGGGAAGTATTGTTCAGGACCTCCAGAAAAGAGGGCTTGCAATCACGCTCATGACACCGGAAAGCAAGGGATTGATTACCTCTGACATGAAAGGCCAGTTGCCGCTGTTCACCAACAATCTGCCTCTGGATAATGATCCCTCTGAAATAGCGAGTGCACTTGAAAAACTCAAGGCGCAAGCCATAACCCAACCATGCACTATCGTGAGCTTTTCGGCATCCCCGAAAATGTTGGCTGCCGTAACTTCGTGGATCAAAACCGAAAAAGATATACAGCTTACACCCCTCTCCCGTATGTCGGATTGTCCTGCTCCTCATGAATAACAAAGAAATTAATCCCTCTGATATAAAACATCTTCCTTATCGCCCTTGCGTGGGTATTGCCTTGTTTAATAAGACTGGTCAGGTTTTTGTGGGACAACGTATCGATACCCCCGGAGCTTGGCAAATGCCGCAAGGCGGGATTGATGAAGGGGAAGATATACAAACGGCAGCCTTTCGGGAACTTTATGAAGAGGTGGGTACAAACAAGGCTGAAATCATAAGTATTGCCACAGAGAAAATATGTTACGACGTCCCGCGCGATTTATCGACGCGTCATTGGGGCGGGAAATTTCGCGGACAAGAACAAACATGGATTGCGATGCGCTTTACAGGTGATGACAGAGATATAAGGCTGGATGCGCATGACCCACAGGAATTTGATAAATGGCAGTGGGTTGATTTGGAGAAGACCGTTGATCTGATTGTCCCCTTCAAACGCGAAACCTATAAAAAAGTTATTACACTTTTTGATCATCTGCAAAGCAGATTTAGGGCTTAATCAAAATGGGCGTGCCAACATCGATCACGGCATAAAGTTTTTCAATATCGGTGTTGCGCAGGGCAATACAGCCATCCGTCCAATTTTTGTCAAAACGTTGTACAAACCCTTTAAAGCCTCCCCGATCTCCATGGATTCCAACTTGCCCACCCGGCTTTAAACCAAAACGGGCAGCGCTTTCGCGGTCTCTGGCGTTGGGGTAGGAAATGCGCAGGAATTTTTGAAAATTGTCACTTACGTGCATTTCATCAATATAATACAGCCCCTCTGGGGTGCGTTCATCCCCCTCAAAGAACTTATGGCCACTTGGTTTTTCCCCCAAAGCCATAATCGGAAAGGTTTGAACGAGGCGTCCCTTATTCCAAACAGAAAGAATACGGTCCTTTTTTTGGATGATAATATAATCGGCAAGGTGTTTGGAAGCTGGAGCCTTCGCTGGAGCTAGAGCTAACACACTCTTGTGTGGAGGGACCTGTAGCTGAACAGAAGATGAGTTCGAACCTGCACCTGCGCCATTATCAAGTACGCATCCAGAAAGGAAGCCCCCTGAAAACAGACATAGTAGAATAAGGAACCTGATACCCATGAAACCTAAATAGCCGTGGCTTTTTCGATGGTCTCCGCCAACTTGTTTAGATCAATAGGCTTTTCGAGATACGCTGTCGGGTTGAGGTGATCCACCGCGTGACGATCACGTGGATCGGTTAAGGCCGTTAGAAAGATGAATGGAAGGCTTTTATACTGCGGATAAGCGGCCCGCAAACGCTCCAGAAACTGATAACCGGACATCACAGGCATTGCGCGGTCACAAACAACAATATCAGGTTCGCATTCCTGAAGTTTGTTAAGGCCATCTTGACCGTTGCGCGCAATCTCGACTTTGTACCCACGGCTAGTCAGGTCATCAAGCAGAATACTGCAAAGCTCACGTTCATCTTCGACGACCAATATTGTTTTTGTGGGTGTTATCATGACTGATTCCAAACTCTCTTAGATGCGGTGATTATAGTAACTTTTTTACTTTCCCTCAAGCTCTATGTCCTCAACCCGCAAAGCGGTGGGATATAAAGGAAATATAACCGTAAACGTCGTGCCCTCTCCCAATTTGCTTTTGACATGGACATGCCCTTCATGAATCTGGACAAGATCATGTACCAGCGACAAGCCAACCCCCGACCCGGGGATTCCGTTGGCAGTGGAGGCGCGGTAAAAACGACCGAAAATTTGGGGGATTTCCGAGTCGGGTATGCCAATCCCCTTGTCAGCCACCTCAATGTATATTTCCCCTGCCCTCACATAGGATAGGACGTCAATCTCTGGATGTTCTCCCGAAAATTTGACCGCATTGGAAAGAAGATTGGTGAGCACCATCATCAGGATTTTCTTATCAAGACTGACAAACGGCGGAAGCTCCTGCACATCGACATTAATCCGAAAATCGCGGGCAAGATTGGCCTGTTCTTCACACAGCTCTGTGATGAGTTGTTGCAGTGAAAATTCTTCCAGATAGACATCCAGTTTACCTGTCTTGAGCAAGTTTGACGAGAGCACTGCTTGCATCATATTTACAGTACGGGACACGGCGCTACGGATGGTACGCAAACGTTTACGGACTTCGCTTTCCGGCAAGTCACTTAACCGCCGTTCAAGTATCTGGGCGTTACCATCAACAATAGCGAGAGGTGTTCTGAATTCATGTGAAACCATCCCGATAAATTGTTTCTGTAGGTTGCTGGCTTCCTGTTCGGCGGACAAAGCGCGCTCCAACTCTTCCTGCTTTTCGGCAAGGGCTATCTCTTGCGTTTTATACGTTGTGATATTGGTCGTTGATACAATAGTCCCCTGATTTCCCGGCAGATCAACAGCTGTCATTCTCAAGTAAGTGCCGTTATCAAGGCGGAATTCATACTGCCCCTTAAGGTGCGAGAAAAAGTGATAGGCTGAAGCATATCGAGGGTCTGTTTCTGCAACCCCCATTTCCGCTGCAACAACCTCGAAAACCTTTTGCACCGGCGTACCGCGGGTAAAACTGTCATGGCTGTTTGGGTATCTTTTGGTGTAGTGATCGCTCACATAAAAGATACGCTTCTGCTTGTCAAAAACGATGAACGCATCTGCCGAGACGGAAAGGAATCCCAGAAAGGTGTTGTACTCGTCTTCCTGAATGCGTGCATTCAGGCGCATAATACCCTTCTTGAGTTTATGCAGAAAAATATTGCGAAAATCTTCCGTGCTAAGAATTTTCAAATTATATATGGCATCATATTTGGCTGCGTGAATATGCAGACGGCTCCGTATGTCTTGCTCCGCAGTGATCGCGATAATATCGGCCACAACTCCATTAATAGAGCTTAGCTTTTCGGCTATTTCTATATTTTTGCTTGTAACCTCATCTACTTTTACAAAGACAATCGCTGAATTATAGGCATCTTCATAAAGTTCCTCAGGCGTATAAGGAGTGGAAATCCGTACGTCATGACCCGGGATAAAATCCCAGACCATACGGGTGAGCGCGCGGTCTTCCATATCCCCGTATATACAAATAACAGGAACCTCGTTTTTACGTAGATTAACAGGCGAAAGAAGAGGTTTTTGTGACATGACCTGCGTGGGGCATTTGGGATTAACGGACGAGTTGAAGCAGGTCGGATTTCATCTTGTTGGCCTGAGCAAGGGCGGCAATCGAAGATTCCGTCATCACCTGATTCCCTACCAGATTAGTTTGTTCTGCGGCTAAATCAACATCGATTATGGCAGAACGAGCGGCCTTCAGGTTTTCAAGTGATGTATCGATAATATCACCCCGAAACTCGAAACTGGACAGATAAGAGCCAATAATAGCGCGGCCCGTTGAGGCTATACCAATATCCCCCAAAAGGGCATTATAGGCGGAGAAAGCGTTGGCATAGGCATCTATATCTTCACCAATGCCATTGAAATTGCCTAAATTAACATTTATAAGGTTTACGGAAATAACGTCAGAGGCAACGACCCCCACCTGAAAATTGTGGTTATAGCTCCCATCCGCGATACGTTCCCCGTTAAATGTGGTGCTGGTTCTCATTCCATCAATTTCCGACTCGAAGTGAGTGTATTCTGTATCCAGAAAAACCCGCTCATTGTCAGTAACGGCCCCTGAAAGAGAATAGCTCGCCAAGGAAATCATGCGATTTAGGATATTCTCCGCAATTTTAAAGGCTCCGTCAGCCACTTGTAAAAGGGAAATTCCTTGGCGAGCGTTGGTTGAGCTCTGGCTCAGTGTCGTAATATCAGACGTGAGGGCAGTTGAGACCGCCAGCCCTGCGGCGTCATCCGAGGCTGTCACAATGCGGCTTCCGCTGGAAACTTTGGCAAGGGACTTCTCCTGCGCCCTTGAGTTTCGTGCAAGGTAGTACAGGGATGTATTTGCGGCTGTATTTGTGGCAATAACAGGCAAAACAACCTCTTTCTGAGGAATTATGTCAATAATTGCGCCTTTTATTCTAAAATGCGCTTTCTCCAGTGTGCCACAAATTTATTAACGAATGGAAACGGAAAATAGCTTTCTTGACAAAACAAAGGCCAATCCATTATAAGCAAGGCAACTTAAACTTAAAAAGAACCCCCTGCGAGGGGTTGTTTGACGAAGAAGCAAAGGTAGTACAAACATGTTTGCAGTAATCCGCACCGGTGGAAAACAATACAAGGTGGCCCCGGACACCTATCTTCAGGTCGAGAAATTGGATGCCGAAGTCGGTTCCAAAATCACCCTCTCTGAAGTCCTTATGATCGTTGATGGTGACAAAACAACAGTGGGCGCTCCCGTTGTTGCAGGCGCTACCGTAACGGCAGAAATTCTTGAACAAGGCCGTGGCGAGAAGGTTATCATCTTCAAAAAGCGCCGCCGTCAGAATTATCGCCGTAAAAACGGTCATCGTCAGATGCTCACCACCATTAAAATCACGGATATTAAAGCCGCCTAGGTAAGGTTGGCTTAGCAAACGAAAGGAATTGAATTATGGCACACAAGAAAGCTGGCGGTAGCTCGAGAAACGGTCGCGACACAGCAGGTCGTCGTCTTGGCGTAAAATGTTTTGGTGGCGAAAGCGTCATCACTGGCAACATCATCATCCGTCAACGCGGAACGAAATTCAAACAGGGCAAAAATATCGGTATGGGTAAAGACCATACCCTGTTTGCACTTGTTGACGGGCAAGTTCTCTTTACCCGTGACGACAACGACAAACCCGTTGTTCACGTTATTCCGTCCAACGATGCATCCCACGTTGCGGCTGAGTAGATCTGTTTAGATACGAGATTGAAAACCCGCTTCCTCGGATGGCGGGTTTTTTTAACCAAGAGCAAAAATATTATGAAATTTCTCGATCAGGCAAAAATCTATTTGCAAAGTGGAAACGGTGGCCCGGGTTGCTGTTCATTCCACCGCGAGAAATTTGTTGAATATGGCGGGCCCGATGGCGGCAACGGCGGACGTGGTGGCGACATCATTATCGAATGTGTCAAAGACCTCAATACCTTGATTGATTTTCGTTATAACCAGCACTGTACAGCGCCCAATGGCCATCATGGCATGGGACGTAACCGCTCGGGTGCTGATGGCGAAGACCTTGTTGTACGCGTCCCCGTGGGAACCGAGATTCTGGATGAAGATCGCGAAGTGGTTTTAAAAGAGCTACTCGAAGTCGGCCAACGTTTTGTATTTCTCAAAGGCGGCGATGGCGGATTTGGCAACGCCCATTATAAAACCGCGACCAATCAAGCCCCGCGCAAATTTACTCCCGGGTGGCCAGGACAGGAAATGACCGTTTGGCTGCGCCTCAAACTGATTGCAGATGCTGGGATCATTGGCTTGCCCAACGCAGGAAAATCAACGTTCCTTGCAGCGACTTCGGCAGCCAAACCCAAAATTGCCGATTACCCTTTCACCACGCTGCACCCTAATCTGGGCGTGGTTAAAATCGAAGGCTATGACTTTGTGCTGGCTGATATTCCGGGTCTGATTGAGGGCGCCCACGAAGGCCACGGCCTTGGCACACGTTTCCTTGGGCATGTGGAGCGCACCTCCTTGCTTTTGCACCTCATTGACATCTCGCAGGACAATCCGGTTGAAGCCTACCACATCGTCCGGAATGAGCTCTCCGAGTATGGTGAAGGTCTCGAAGAAAAATTAGAAATTGTCGCGCTTAATAAAACCGACACGCTCGGCAAAGAACTCTCTGAAGACATTGCAAAAAACTTTGAAGCCGAAACGGGCCTAAAACCGTGGCTGATTTCAGGTGTCTCCGGCGAGGGAATCCGCCCTCTCCTTTTTAAACTGGCGGAAATTATAAAACAGGAAAAAGAAAGTCACACGAACAAGGAGCTTGAAGATGTTGCGTACAACGGGCCCAAGGCCTCAGGATATTCTGAGTAGATCTGAACGACTTGTCATCAAGATAGGGACAGAAACCCTGATTAAAGACGGGGCAGTTAATATGCCGTGGCTTGAAGCCCTTGCAGAAGATATTGCCTTCTTAAAGAAAGAAGGGAAAGAGGTCGTCGTTGTAACCTCCGGTGCAATCGGCCTTGGCCGTTCCATTCTGGGTATCGATCCAATGATCCCTACTAAAAATCTCTCCATTGAAGACCAGCAGCAAGCATCAATTCATGGCCAACCCCTGCTCGCCATGGCCTATATTCAGGCCTTTGGAAAATTTGGACTTAAAGCACCCCAAATACTCATTACGAAGGATGTAACAGAGCATCCAGAGCAACTGCAGCTTTTGAAAAACGCAGCGCTCCCTCATGCCGCAACGCTCCCATCTCTTGCCAACAGTGTTCCGGTTATCAATGAAAATGACGCTATCGCCATTGATGAAATCAAGTTTGGTGATAATGACAAACTCAGCGCCATCATCACCGGAATCATCGAGGCGGATACATTGATTCATCTAAGTGACGTAGATGGATTTTATACCGATAACCCTAAGAAAAATGAGAACGCACAGTTCATCCCTCATGTGACAGACCTAACCGGTGCTTTTTCTTGCGCCCACGATGACCTCAACGGTATGAGCCGTGGTGGCATGAAAGGGCGTCTGGAAGCCATCCAAATTGCCACCGACGCCTGCGCCAGAGTGATCTTGACGCTTGGTAAGGACACGCCTCACTGCATCAGAAACCTCTATGATGGCAAGCAGCGTGGTTCGGTATTCTCGCCCGATCCAGCTGTCGTACATATAGCCGGCCTTTTCAGTCACTACCGTACGCCCGAAAAGGTATAAGCTGTGCAGGAAAAAACATTCTCATCATCCTCGCCAGATGGAGCTTTTAACCTCCACTACAAATTATGGGGTGATGAGATGGATCACACACTTGTGTGTGTACATGGGCTGACGGGAAACTCCCTCGATTTTCGGCCTCTTGCCGAAAACCTGGCCCCCAAGGGGTGGCGGATTGCCGCCATTGATATGGCAGGCCGCGGACTGAGTGACTACCACGATGACC
This sequence comes from Pseudobdellovibrionaceae bacterium, assembly GCA_041674725.1. Lineage (GTDB taxonomy): Bacteria > Pseudomonadota > Alphaproteobacteria > Micavibrionales > Micavibrionaceae > UBA1573. Next base: position 15,265 of record JBAYVC010000001.1, read on the forward strand.
CCGCCCACTACTGCTTTGCGCAGTATATGAACGACCTTCAAAATTTTCTGGAAGTGATCGGCTGCAATGCACCGGCCTCCTGTTCATGGCTTGGTGTGTCTATGGGAGGCCTTCTCGGTATCCGCATGGCGGGGCAGGAAAACTCCCCTATCGGTCACTTAATTCTCTCAGATGTTGGGCCGGAAGTTCCCCAATTCGATCTCGATTTTATCAGTAAAGTTATCAAGCTCTCGCCAGAATATAACGATCCTCTTGAGGCCATCCCTATCCTCAAAATGGCCAAGGGAACCGCTTATTCACGCGGGCCAATGAATGACGAGGAATGGCTCTATCTGGCAACAACCAGCCTTAAAAAACGTGAAAGTGACGGAAAATATATCCGTAATTTTGACCCGCAAATTGCGGTGATGTTCGATAAGGAGCCTCTGGGTGAAGAAGAACTGTGGCAGTACTGGAAAAATATAACACAGCCTGTCTCGGCTTTGCGCGGCGAGTTATCAACGCTCTTCCCAATAAAAACCCTTGAAAAAATGAGGGCAGAAAAAAAAGGTCACGGGGTTATCCATCACACGATCGCCGAAAGTGGTCATGTTCCTTCGCTCTACCGCGATGACCAGATTAATCTTATTGAACAGCTTCTGCGCCGTGGACAGGAAGCGCAGGCGGAATAAGCCGCACCAGCGTAATTTGATTGCGCACACGCCGCACCACTTCAAAATCAAAACCATGGAATGAAAAACGTTGTCCGACTTCAGGAACTTTACGTGTTTCATATAGGAGAAGTCCCGCAATCGTTGTGTAATCTTCATCCGGCAATTCCCAATCAAATTCGCGGCGCAGGTCTCGGATTGTTACCTCGCCATTCACCAGATAAGAACCATTTTGCTGCTTCCTCACACCCGGCATCCGGCGATCATGCTCATCGGTAATCTCGCCAACGATCTCCTCAAGAATATCTTCAAGTGTCACAATTCCTTGAAACACACCATATTCATCTACAATAAAAGCAAAATGCTCACCGCGGTCGCGGAAAGATTGCAGTTGGTCGTAAAGGTTGGTCGTATCCGGAATAAACCATGGCTCTGAGATGATTGATTCAAGGTTGATCTTATTGACATCATCACCAGCCGCACGCAGCTCACGCATTAGCCATTTGGTATGAATGACACCAACAATATTTTCAGGGTTTCCGCGGCACACCGGAATGCGTGAGTAAGGACATTTCACGAGGGAATCAATAAGGTTTGTCAAAGGTTCGTCTAAATCAACCATCATGACATTCTTGCGGTGGATCATAACTTCATCAACCGTCACATCAACCAAATCGAGAATAGAGCGCAGCATCGAACGCTGGCGCTGCATTCCTTCTTCATTCCCACGGTGCATTTCAATTGCACCGCGCAGGACCTCAAGATGGCTTCCATTCCCCTGACTATCATCGAGTTTGACGCCGAACATCTTGAGAGAAAGCTGGCAGATTTTGGTAATCACAGCGGTGATAGGTGTAAAGAGAACCATCACACCATAAACCATAGGGGCCACCGCCATCGCGAGGCGATCAGCGTTATAAAAAGCATAGGTTTTAGGCATTACTTCCGAGAATATAACCACAAGCACGGTCATAACAGCCGAGGCATACAAAACCCCCTCATTGCCGAAAAGATTGACCAGCATACCCGCTGCAATCGAGGAAGCAGTTATATTGACAACGTTGTTACCAAATAACAAGCCGCCGATCAGGCGTTCTTTGTCTCTAACAATTTTATTGACGAGAGAAGCTCTTTTGTTGCCTTCTTTTTCGGCGGTGTGCATCCGCGCAGGCGAAGAAGCCGTCATTGCTGTTTCTGATCCAGCAAAGAAAGCCGACAGAAGCATCAGAATAAAAATCGCGCCAATCGAAACAAGCAATTCGAAGGTCATGACGAAAGCGATTCCGTAAGAAGGTCAAAAATAAGCTGTTCAGGAATATTTTTCTCGAGTGTAGCTTCTCCAATGCGCTTTAGTACAACAAAAACCATGCCGTTAGCCGTAGCCTTTTTGTCTTTGCGCATTACTGCCATGAAATCTTCTGCACCCGTTCCTTCAGGCAACACAACTTCACTCAATTCAGTCCGCAGACCCACAGATTTAAGATGATTTTCAATGAGTTTGACATCCTCCTTGGAAATATAGGAAAGACGCTGCGAAAGGCGTGCCGCCAACACAAGGCCGATAGCCACGGCCTCGCCATGAAGTATTGTGCCGTCATAATGAAGCAAAGCTTCGAGCGCATGCCCGAAGGTATGCCCCAGATTGAGTGTAGCCCGCAGGCCGGTTTCCTCGTGCTCGTCCAGTTCAACAATCTGGGCTTTCATCCGGCACGATGTTTCAATCGCGCGCATTAAGGTTAGTGTATCCCCATTCAGCATGCTATCGCTATGGACACCCAGCCACTCAAAGAAAGCTGCATCGCCGATAAGAGCATATTTGACAATTTCGGCATATCCGGCGAGCCATTGACGTTGCGGCAACGTCATCAAGGTATCAAGGTCGATCACCACCGCCTTGGGCTGATAAAACGTGCCGATCATATTTTTAGCGGAAGAAGAATTGATCCCAGTTTTCCCCCCTACCGAACTATCAACTTGTGAAAGAATTGTGGTTGGAATTTGGACGAAATCAATACCGCGCAGAATGGTCGATGCCGCAAATCCGGCAAGGTCACCAATAACACCGCCCCCAACGGCAAAGATAATGGAATCACGCGTAACACCGTTGCTGACAAGCCATTCCATGACCGCCTCATAGCGGTCAAAAGATTTGGTCTGTTCACCAACAGGAAGCTCCATAACCGCAACAGATTTCATGAAAGAGGCGAGTGTCTGCTGCAATTTGTCAACCAGCAAAGCCCTAACTGTGTAGTCAACCAAGATGAAGGCCTTACGTCCTTGCATCTCGTGGTTAAGCCAAATCTCAGGATTATCAAGCAATCCAGATCCAATAAAAATTGGATAGCTGCGGTCAAACAGACTAACATCAAGACACAGGGCCTGCGGGACATACTTTTCATCAGCTTTTTCCAGCGGATTGCTGAACAGATATTCACGAATCTGAAGCAAAATACGAGCCGCAGCTTCCTCAACAGTCAATCCCTCATCACGCACATGGATATGAGCTTGACGGTAAGCATCAACCCGTTTTTCAAATAAAGAAGCTAGAACTTCACTGGGGTCACCGTGGCGTAGCAAAGGGCGATCCGAGCCTTGTGTTCGTTCCACAAGTAAATCTATGGGAGCGTCTACCCAGATGCACAAGCCTTTTTCAAGAATATGATGGGCTGTTTCAGGGACAGAAATAGCCCCTCCACCTGACGCAATCACACAAGGTCCATTGCCTAAAAGCCCATTTATGGCATCCCGTTCAATCTGGCGAAAAGCAGGTTCCCCATCCTCAGCAAAAATACGTGAAATACTTTTGCCAGCCGAAGCGACAATCGAATCGTCTGAATCATAAAAGGGGCGGCCAAGATATTCGGCCAGCATTCGTCCGACAGTGGATTTCCCCACCCCCATTAACCCCACCAAAACGATTGGCTTTGTCAGAAGAGCTTTGATCTCTTCAATATTTTTGTGCATATCAAACATGGTTTCATCTAGATAAATGAAAAAAAGCACTTCATAAAGTATTTTGTAGCCTCTATAGTCCCAATAATAGAAAAACAACCTTGTTTCTATGGACTTCCCAGCTAACTCAATAATTCTTTCAGGAGAAATCACGTTGAAAATCATAGGAATTGTTGGCGCTTTACTCATCACAATCATTATCGCAGGAATTATATTTCTGGAAATTGGCAGCGTAACCGTCGATCAGACACAAATCACCAAAGAAATTCCCCTTGCAGGAGGCCAAAGCTAAGATGAAGTGGGTCGCGTTCATTTTGGGAGCAATCTTGTGGGTCTCCTGCTCGAGCTATGCCTTGGCGCAAGAAAAGCCGGAGGATGTAACCCACCCCCCGATCAACAAACCTCTTCAGGTTATGCCATCCAAAATCAAGCCAGTTCAATCCGGAACAGAAGAGTTTGCCAAAGCAGCACCCGAACCATCTCTCTCGAAAGAGAAGTCAGCGCAGCTTAGTGCCCTTTCCTTTGATAAAAAGGCAGCCTTTCCCGCAAATTTCTGGCAGGGCGTGGAGTTTCCTGAGTATGAGAAAACCCTCGACCTCGCTCTGGTAAATACGTCGCCAGCCTTACGGGAGATATATATTCGCCTGCTGGCCACAACAGAAGGACAGCCACAAAGCAAGGTAGAAGATCCCGAAGAGCAGGAAGTAAAAACAGATATTTATAGCCTAAAACTTAAGAAACTGGTTGAACTAGGCGACTTAGAAGACGCGTTAGCCCTTTATAAGATCAATGAGGGAAATCCTCCATCCGAGACCGCCGCCGTTGCTGGCATTACTGCGATGATAGGGGTAGGAGAAACTGGGTTGGCCTGTCTTGAATCGAAGGCACTGGAAAGTATGTGGCGCAAAGACCCTAAGAATGCAGGTTTTTGGCAGGATAATGACATTCTTTGTCAGGCAATGGTCAGCCCTGCCTCAGGTGAAGATGATGTATTAAGAATTGGCAATGCTGCGCGCATTTTTTTAGCCAGCCGCAAATTTGCAAGCATGTCTGATGTTTTGAATTTTAATACAGAAACAGCCGCTTTTAAGTTTTCATGGGCAAATAGCGGGCAGATGGTCCGTGTTATTGACAGTAAAAATTTTACTGATTCGTTGACAGAGACCAGCCTCGCATTTTTACTGCATACAAAAGCACTTGTTACTGAGACGGCCACAACATTGATGTCTTATGCTCACCAAAAAGGCATGAAAATTCCACAGGATTTTGCCTCGCGCGTCGTTCTGGAACTTCCAAAAACGCTCACTCAGAAGCAAACTCCGCTGGTTACGCCCGCCAAAAAAGTTTACGCGATTGTTACGGCGAAGACTCCCTACGAAATTGCTGAACTAAAAGAAATATTAGCTATCCCTTACATTGCGGAGGGCTTGATTGACCCATCCAGAATTTCTGAAGCCACCCTTGTCAGCCCTGAACTGGATAGCCCCCAAAAGTTAAGACTCATCAAGTCCTTCCTCATAAACAATCAATCCCCCCCACTCCGTCTGATTAGCGATATTTATAAGGATATTTCACCGGATACCACTGATTCGCCAGAGTCTCTTCTTCAGCGCATACTTTTAAAGAAATATGAAAAAGATAAGGCTAAATCTGCCCAAATTTTAGCGCTTTCTCCTATTTTAAATGGGGATAAAAATCCTTTAAACGTAAATATAAGTGTTTATGACAATATTTTAAGCTTGACAGACTCTGGCAATTATGTAATGCCTAAGGGTGAAATTCTGAGTAACCTTAGAAAGTCAGCCGAACAGAAGCTGATGGGTAAGGTAGTTATTGAAAGCCTGAATATCATGCTGCCTCGATCGACTGAATCACTACACCCTGTCGAGCTGTATGAAGCCTTGAAGGCTCTCAATAATGTGGGGTTGAATGAAGAAACTATGTCTCTAGCGCGTCACGCTCTGGGGAACTTACTGGAGATATAACAAAGGAGAATTAATTATGGCTCGTCCAGGTCGTCCGGCAATGCCCAAACCCAACCTATCCAAATGGGTCGACTCGTTTTTGGATATGCTCACCACAGAACGTGGCGCTGCTCTGAACACACGTCACGCTTACTGGCGTGATCTGGCAGATGTCAGTTTGTACCTGCGTGCTGCACGCTCAAAGGAAATTGAGGCAGCAACTGCTGAAGACCTCAAGTCCTACCTACAGGATCTTGGCAACAAAATCCATGTGAAAGGTCAAAATTCTAATCAGATTGCTGTGCGCACTGTAGCGCGCCGCCTTTCGGCTCTGCGTCAGTTTTACCGTTATCTGGTCTCGGAAAATATCCGCAGCGAAGACCCAACATCAGCCATCGAAAGCCCGAAACAAACCCGCACCCTGCCCAAAACCTTGAGCGAATCCGAAGTGGATACTCTTATCACGGTTGCTGGAGGTCAAGGCGGCGGCGAAAGTGTACGTCTCGTATGCTTGCTGGAACTTCTCTATGCAACTGGCCTCCGTGTGTCCGAACTCGTGGGCCTGCCCATGTCAGCTATTGCCGAAGGCAACCAGTTTATCATGGTTGAAGGTAAAGGCGGACGTGAACGCATGGTTCCACTTTCAGACTCGTCACAAAAAGCCCTTGTTGATTACACCAATATTCGTAACCAATTTATGGCTACCGATGATGCTGCACGCCAGTCCAAATGGCTGTTCCCATCACGTACATCGGATAGTGGTCACCTGACCCGTCAGCGGTTTGCCCAGCTTCTCAAAGACTTGGCTCGTGCTGCAAAAATCGAAGAAGACCGCGTCAGCCCGCATATTCTGCGTCACGCCTTCGCAACGCATCTTCTGAGCAACGGAGCCGACCTCCGCGCCGTTCAGAAAATGCTGGGCCACGCCGATATTGCAACTACCCAGATCTATACCCATATTATCGGGAAAAAGCTCAAAAAGACCGTCGAGGAAAACCATCCTCTGGTCAAGCAAGCGTAATTCTCACGGTATAAATCGCGTATAAATCTTTCAAAACAGGCAGCTCCGCGTTATAAACGTTCTGCCTGTTTTCTATTGTGGAAATACCACATGCCCTAACAAAAAGGACGGCTTAAACGATCATGCAACCCCTTGAATTTGAAAAACCGATTTCGGAGCTTGAAGGCAAAATCGCCGAACTCCGCAATATGACGGGAAGTAAAGATTTCAGTATTGCAGAAGAAATTACACGTCTTGAAACCAAAGCTGAAAAGCTTCTCCTCTCGACATACAGCAAATTGACGCCCGCACAAAAGGTACAAGTAGCCCGTCATGGCGAGCGGCCTCATTGTCTCGATTATGTCCGTGCCATGATCACCGACTTTACACCGCTTGCTGGTGATCGGTGCTTTGGTGAAGATCAGGCCATGATCGGAGGTCTTGGTCGGTTCAAAAGCCAATCTGTCGTGATTATGGGGCAAGAAAAAGGAAATGATACCGAAAGCCGCATCCGCCACAATTTTGGTATGGCCAAACCTGAAGGCTACCGCAAAGCTATACGCCTGATGGAAATGGCATCACAGTTCCAGCTTCCGGTGCTCTCGCTGGTGGATACCGCTGGGGCCTACCCAGGTGTTGAAGCTGAAGCACGCGGCCAAGCCGAAGCCATTGCCCAGTCAATAGACTCATGTCTGCGTCTGCGTACCCCGATGATCTCGGTGGTCATTGGCGAAGGCGGATCAGGCGGCGCCATTGCTATTGCAACCGCTGACCGTGTTTATATGCTTGAACATTCAATTTATTCGGTGATTTCACCGGAGGGCTGCGCCTCGATCCTCTGGCGATCGTCCCAACAAGCCGAAGAAGCAGCGACAGCCCTCAAGCTCACAGCTCAAGATCTTTACGGCCTCAAACTCATTGATGGCATTATTCCCGAACCTCTGGGCGGCGCACATCGTAACCCTGCGGCGGCAATGGCTGCTGTGAGCGGCCAGATTGAGAAAGCCTTGAGCGAAATGAGTCCGTGGGATTCCGAGCGCCTCATCAAACGCCGCCAGCAAAAATATCTGGCCATGGGCCGCGCCTAACCTCTTTCATATAGCTTTCGTGTTCCATGTGGGGGAACGAGTGGCAGATAACATCGCGGCGCAGCCAGTATCGCGCATATCCTATATTGATGGGCTACGGGGAGTTGCCGTCCTAGGTGTGATTCTCTTTCACCTTGATGTTGGCTTCATCAGTGGTGGGTTTGTTGGCGTTGATATTTTCTTTGTCATTTCAGGTTTTCTGATTACACGGATCATTGTCCAAGAACACCGCGTCGATCAATTCTCCTTTGCCAATTTTTATGCGCGGCGGATCAGGCGCATTTTTCCCGCGCTCTTTGTCATGCTTTTTATCTCATCTCTTGCAGCAGTAGTATTTCTGGGGCCTCAGGAATTTGCCGCATTTTTCAAAGACCTTCGTTTTGCGAGCGCCCAATTTTCCAATATCCTCTTCAGTAAACAGATTGATTACTTCGCCCTCAAAAAAGATCATTCACCCCTGCTTCACACATGGTCACTGGGTGTCGAGGAGCAATTCTATTTTATCTGGCCGCTTCTCCTTATTCTGGCCTATAAATTTTTTCCAACTCGTAAAATCTATATAGTTCTTATGGCCGTCATGATTGTGGGGCTTGGTTTGAGTGAGTATCTGGTGCAAACCAATGCTCTCCACGCTTTTTATATGCTTGATTCGCGTGCGTGGGAATTGGCCATGGGAGGCATTGTTGCCCTTGGTGTGCTCCCGCAGCCCCCAAGCGAAAATGTACGGAACTTTCTAGGGGTGGGCGGGGTTACTCTTATCTTCATCGCCATGGTATTCACACAAAAGCTATCATTCCCAGGGCTTTGGGCTGTGCTGCCCTGCCTTGGCACCGCCAGCATCCTCTACGCCGGAGGCGGTGAGCACAGAGGAGTTGCCTATAAACTTCTGTCTGTAAGGCCCTTGGTGTTTATTGGCCTCATTTCCTATTCACTTTATCTGTGGCATTGGCCAATCATCGAATTTTACCGCACTCTTCGTCCCGCGGAAATGCCAGCATCTCTGGATGCCACCGAACAAATCTCCCTTCTTACTGTATCGCTTATATTTGCGGCGCTCTCATATAAATTTGTAGAAAAAACAACAAGCCGGATAACCGCAAGACCTCTTGTCATTATCTTGGCCGGTGTATTCTTGTCACTTGTTTTTATAGCTTCTTCCAACATCATCAAGAAAGAAAGCTATGCGGATTGGCGCGTAACTTACCATGTTGATTTTGTGGAAACACGGCCTAACAACTACTTCAAAACCTGTGCATCCTCATTGGAGGCCATTACAAGCGAAGCTTGTATTATAGGCCCGCATAAAGATTCTTACGAAGTCATACTAGCAGGCGACTCTCACGCCTCCCATTACACTCCCGCCGTTCTGGCATGGGCAAAAGAAAAAGGTTATACCGTCAGGTTAATTACCCGCGGAGCTTGTCAAGCATGGGTTACCTCCGCCAAGCCCCCCATAAAAGACGGGGCCATTGACGAGGAATGCCTCGCTATTCGCAAAGAATTCTACGATACACTCAACCGCCAACCTTCTATCAGATATGTTTTTTTAAGCCTAAAACTTCCCAAAACAAATGAGGACATATATAAATCTCTCTCCGCTATAACAGCCTTCAATAAAAAGGTTTTTTTTCTCGGCAGTCTTCCTTTGTTTGCAGAAGATCCCCACCACTGCATGATCAAAAATCACTTGCTGATTACTCGTATTCTTCCGCCCCAAACGAAGGCTGGAGAAAATTGTCAGTCCTTTGATGACAGTTACATCAATGAACAGCTTGCTCCGGTATTGACAGAATTTGTTCCCTTACTAGGAAAGTTTAACATCCCGTATTTTGATCCGCGCACCGCCATGCAATCCCCCTTCGACGAGAAGGGACATTTTCTGTACATGGACACTGACCATCTCAACGAATATGGCGGGGAGTTTCTTGGGGAGAGTCTCATCAAATATATGACCCAATTTCCCGATTAGGCCTTGGAAACTATGCGGTTTGAATCGGATCCAGAATTTTGGCAGCATCCACAACTTTTGTAATAAATTTCTCACAGCGTGAAATTTCATCAAGGGGATCGGCCGTGTCAAAGCGGAAAAACGTCTCGCTCGGCGTAAAAATCAAAACGGCTCCACTATTCTTAATGCTGAAAAGGGCATTGATAGCTTTAACGCGTTCAGGAGTAAGATAGGATTCAAGTTTTTCCGGTTCCTCGCAGCGAATCAAAATACCGCGGTTCCAATCCGGCGCCGCCGGAACATAGTCACGCGAAATCCCAAGTCCCAGAGCAAAATTGCGATAGCCCGGGGAGGCGATAATTCCCTCTGTGGGAACACCTGGCTTCATATCAAATTGAATAACGGTGCGGTATTTGCGGGCGCTACGATTATTTTCCTCAATCTCTGTAGAAAAGACAGAAATATACATGTCACGAAACATGCCTTTGAGAGAGGGCGATTTTAAAAGTGCGTTCCGCGAAAATTCAAGACTATACCGCTTAGAAAACTGCTCCCATACAGACTTTTGCCGCAGGAGAATCTGAACAGTCCACATAAAAGTACCCAGAATGAAAACAGCAAAAAAAACCCATAACATGACCCATATATTCACGATGCCATTCCTTTTCTGTGGTACGCTGTGGGGATTTTACCATCCTAACCCCGTTTTGATAAAGGGCTAATTCTGTGGAATAAACAAAACATGACTAATTTGGCAAAATCTAGGAAACAGCTGATCTGGCACAATTTAAGGCACATTTGGCTGATCTTGACAATCACACTAATAACCCCCGCGCTGGCTCACGCGGATGATTTGAGTGTAGCCCTGCACGAATCACTGCGGCTGATGGAAGCGGCAACATCCCCCGATGAATACGCATTTATAAAATCTGTTCCTGTCATTCGGATTAATGGCAAAGGGAGCGGTGCGCCTCTTGCCCGTTACGTGACAGACAAAGGAGGGCGGATTGAGATTTCCGATAAAACCGATTTGGCCCGCAAGGATTTTTCTTATCTGTCCACCATACAGGAGAGAAGCCAGCGCCCAAGTTTTGATCAATATTTGACCGTTTTAACGTTTCTAAACCTTGCCAACGAACTCGCCCATGCCCTGCAGCACCGTAACAGGTCACTGGATGACTTTTATACACTCTATAATGAAGGAAATATCAACGAGGCCTGCACCCTTTACGGACTTCAACAGCACGTATCGGACATTGCCATGCTAGAAAAAGCCGTTCGTCTTGAGCGCTATTTTCTGGGACAAGGTCAGGAAAGTGGTATTCGTGCTCTGCATCTCGCCCTTGAACGCAACAATCTTATTGGAGAATATGAAATCTTCCGTCAATCCATTACCGCAAGGGATATAGCAAAACTCAACTATATCAAAAACCAGATCCGTATAAAACGCGAATGGCAGAATATGAAAGGGTTGAATTCTTGCAAATCATATGAGGCATCCGACCTAGCCCCAGACGTCACCGAAAGGGCAACTCAACCAGTAGAATTTTTCAGTGATTTTATGCAGCAGCAAGGCTCTGCCCACCATAAACAAAGCCGTACAGATTTTTATCCTGCAGGTCGAGATTGATGGCACAGCGGGACATTTCTTGCACAAAATGATCCTTGTGCTCGCGCAGCGGGTCGGCATGAGCAGGTTCAAAATATGCCCACAGCGCATCCATCATGGCCTCATAACTGAAGAGCGCGGTGCGTGTCCCATCCGCAAGAGAGAGCATAAAAAGAGATTTACGCTGGAAACGCGAAGGTTTGTGGGACGCAGAAAAACCAACAGGCTCAAGCACCAGAATTCGCCACACATTCTCGCAACTGACAGCTTGCGCAAATTGCAGCTTCTGGGCGCACAAATAGGTATCTTTCTCAATCGGGACTTTCAGCCAGACACGTCGTAAAACCTCAGGCTCCGCAGCCTTACAAAAGGACGAATCCGGTGTTCTGATCCAAGGTGCTAGAGCATTTTTGGGGGCTGTATTATTCATAAGGCGGATTGTAGTCAAGATGCCGCCAAAAGTCAAAATTTAGGTGCGCAGTGCAAAAAAAGGGGGGATTTTAGCCCCCCTTCTCTGATTGACGCTTTGCTGGTTGTTACATAAAGCGTATCTTTCCCTCAGGTATGTCACCCTCTTCCAAAGTGGAATAGCGACCGAAACTCTCGTCCTTCATACCTGACATGTACACGCGCAAGTCATTCGAAGGGTTTCGTACAAACGGCACCGAAATTGATCCGCCTTCATCATGAAGGGTCTGTGCTACACCCTCGGTCTGAAGTTTGGTTTTTTTCGTGCGTCCTTTCGTGGTTTTTGTGCGTGATGCCGGCTTGCTGGCAACAATCGGTTCGCGATCAATTTCATCAACACGCCGCTCAAGCTTATAAAGCTCCGTGCTGAAAAAACCGGTCTGCCTGCCAATCAGGTCAAGCCCTTCCTTGACACGATCCAGCCCCGCACGAAGCCTTTCGTATCCTATTCCCAGCACAATTGCCGAGCCAACCGCTGAAACAGCAGCAAACACAGCAAACGCCAGTGAGACAACAACATATGATTCAGGCATTTTCTACCCGCCTTTCTCCTAACACCATGTGATGAAAAACATCTGAACTTGAGGGGATTAGACATTCGCCCGACAAGACAGAATACGCTCTATTCCTTAAGTATAGAGCCGCCTAACTTAACGACTCCTAACGAAAGGAGAGACTCTATTTCAAATTTTCGGCATATTGATTCTTTAGAAGGGTATCCTAAAGTTCTGGGTTAACGCAGCATCAAGTCGAGCTGTTCAAGACGCTTAATCTCGTCACGTAGGCGCGCTGCCTCTTCAAACTCAAGATCTCCCGCAGCTTTGAGCATTTTAGCTTCCAGCTTTTTAACTTCGCGTGCCAAGGCTTTCGGGTCTTTAAATAATTCCTGTTCGGTATCCGAAAAGCCACTGACCAGTTTCATCTCGGCTTGAGCATAAGCATCATTGGAGGCTTTGTCCGGCGACAGGCTTGCAGCAATGGCTTTTTGTACACTGGCCGGCGTAATGCCGTGGATGCGGTTATACTCTTCCTGTTTGGCGCGGCGGCGGTCAGTCTCTTCAATTGCGGCTTTCATGCTATCGGTCACTTTATCGGCGTACAAAATAGCTGTGCCGCCAACATTACGCGCAGCGCGTCCAATAGTCTGGATAAGCGAGGTGCGTGAACGCAAGAAGCCCTCTTTATCCGCATCCAGAATCGCCACTAACCGACATTCGGGAATATCCAGCCCTTCGCGCAGCAGATTGATTCCCACCAGAACATCAAACACGCCAAGGCGTAGGTCACGCAGTATTTCAATGCGCTCCAACGTATCAATATCCGAATGCAAATAACGCACCTTTATCCCGTGTTCAGCCAAATACTCGGTCAAATCTTCGGCCATTTTCTTGGTAAGAGTCGTCACCAACACGCGCCCGCCCTCACCCACCACACGGGCACATTCATGCATCAGATCATCGACCTGAAACTCGGTCGGACGAATATCCACATGTGGATCGGTAAGTCCCGTAGGCCTCACCACCTGTTCGGCAAACACACCATTTGTTTGCTCCAACTCCCACTTTCCAGGCGTAGCCGATACATAAATCGTCTGCGGACGCATCTTATTCCACTCCTCAAATTTGAGCGGACGGTTATCAAGTGCCGAAGGCAACCGGAACCCATAGTCGGCAAGTGTCTCTTTGCGCGACCTGTCTCCATTATACATCGCACCCAATTGCCCGATCATCACATGGCTTTCATCGACAAAGAGTAACGCGTCTTTGGGCAAATATTCAAATAAAGTAGGTGGAGGCTCACCAGACGCCCGTCCCGTGAGATACCGTGAATAATTTTCAATCCCCTGACACATGCCGGTTGCGGTGAGCATCTCGATGTCAAAGGTAGCGCGTTGCTCAAGGCGCTGCGCTTCGAGCAATTTCCCTTGCTCCCGAAACTCTTCGAGCCGGATTTTGAGATCGCGCTTGATCTGCACAATCGCCTGCGCAATGGTCGGCCCGGGTGTAATATAGTGCGTGTTAGCATAAACCCGCACAGCGTCCATAGTGATGAATTTTTCGCCTGTCAAAGGATCAAACTCGGTAATCTGCTCGATTTCGTCCCCAAACATCGAAAAACGCCACGCGCGATCTTCAAAGTGAACCGGAAACAGTTCGACCGTATCCCCGCGCACACGGAACGATCCGCGCTCGAACGCGAGGTCATTGCGCTTATATTGAAGCTCCACCAGCCGCGCAATCAGCTCTTGACGGTTAATTATCTGTCCCTTGGACACTTCAAAGGTCATGGCATAGTAATCTTCTTTTGACCCGATACCGTAAATACACGATACCGAAGCCACAATGATCACATCGGGACGCTCGAACAGCGCGCGCGTTGCGGCGTGACGCATCCGGTCAATCTGTTCGTTAATCGTGGATTCTTTCTCGATATACAGATCAGATTTTGGGACATAGGCCTCCGGCTGATAATAATCATAGTACGAGACAAAATACTCGACCGCATTTTCGGGAAAAAATGATTTCATCTCGCTATAAAGCTGCGCAGCAAGCGTCTTGTTATGCGCAAGAATGAGTGCAGGGCGCTGCGTCGTTTCAATCACGTGCGCCATGGTAAATGTTTTTCCCGATCCCGTCACACCCAGCAGAACCTGATCCGATAAGCCTTGCCCGAGGCCCTTGACAAGTTGTGCAATCGCCGCAGGTTGATCCCCCGCAGGCGCAAAAGGCGAATGAATCTTGAATGGTGTGCTCATTGCGGCTCACGCGTGAGAACAGAGTGTAGCGTGTAGTCTTTCTTGGGGCCTTTGACACGGTAATTCACATCAAGACGGTCTTGCCCCACTCTAAATTCGATGTCGTAGCAATCCTGTGCGCAGACATGGCAGTGCTCCGCCCGAAGCGAACCATCATCCTCCCTAAACGCAAGTTCATGGAGAATATCTTTGGGGCGGTGCGGGTCGTTGTAATAAATGACAATTTTATCATCGTGCAGTTCATAAACATATTCGCGGTAAAACCGCGCATGCTGCCCTGCCACCCACGACTCCCCTTCTTCACGGTATGAAAGACGGTTCTCTCCAACAGGGGTGAATATAGACTTCCCCTTGAACGTCCCTTCAGGCGTCGCGGTGCGTTCAAGCTGCCACGTCCCGATAAGGCTGTTAAAAATCTCTCTGATACGTTCACGCGTCATTAGGGCTTCACATAGGGGATCGTATTCAGCACCTGTTCCGCAACAGTGCGGTTGGCATGAGGCCCCTGTAACCGATAATGGCATGGAAGAAATGTTTTGTCATGTACCATACCAGCGAGTGGGTCATCCTGTGGCACATCAGGGAAACAGCCAACTTTGCGGGCCAAACCATCAGCCAAAGCCACATAATCCCCATACGGAAATTGCGGACGGTGTTTAAGTTGGCGCAGTGCTTCGGCCTCCTTCACACCTTTGGCTAGCTCATCGGCTGAAGGAGATTTAATATCCCCAGAAAACACACCGGCTACCCAACGTGCTTGAAGTTCCATGACGCCGAAATATGGGCCGCGGTACATACCCACAAAACCCAATCCATCAGTTTCGGCAGGCCATGTTGCATCCGCTAGCAATAGCGGCATAAACTGGTCATCATCATCATAGGAAAGTTTTTTCAAAACATCCACATCCAGGAAATCAAGGTTTGATTTAAAACCTGTGGCCAGCACAACATGATCGGTAGCTCGTTTCTTTCCATTACCAAGGCGCAGAAAATGCCCGTCCTCGAACTGGCTGACATGATCGCGCACAACGTGAATATTTCCCGCCTTCACCAAATCCTTATAATCATCCGAAATGGCCACATAAGCCGGAAGTTTCGGATTAGCATCAACCCAAAGCGCCGGATGAATATCGCCGGGATTTCCAAAAGCCGATTCAAAAAATTTAAGGCGCAGCGTATTTTTTTCAAGTGGTAATAAATCCTTGCTCGCCGCCGCTTTGCCACGGCTGTAAAGAACAAGATCGGAAGGAATTTGTTCGCCCTGCGCGTTGGCCATGTAACGCGGCAAAATCCATGCCGGATGACGCACCACATGAAGCGGTGGACGTTTTGTAACTTTGGCAAATTCGGCCGCCATTTCATACGCACTAAATGATCCGCCGATAATCACAGGCAAACCATCATGGTCAATTGTGGCCGGATTAAATTCGGCCGAATGGGAAATACGCCCCTTAAAATGATCCTCCCCGAAAATAAACGGTTTATGGGGCCGTGCAAAAACACCGCTTGCAACAATCACACGGGCAAAAACTTCACTTCTCTCCTGCCCATCAGCATCAACACTGCTCACATGCCATGCCCCGTTTTCTGGTCGCGCCGCAACAACACGTGTAGTAAGGCGAAGAGAGTCCCTCAATCCAAAAGTATCGGCGTATGAGTCAAGGTAAGTGGCAACCTCGTGTTGACGTGGAAAATCCGCGCTACCTTCAGGCCATGGAAAATCGGAAAACATACACGACCAGCGTGAAAGATTGGTCTTCATCCCATTCCACGCACCGACTTCTTTTCCGGCGCTCCACAATCCACCAATGCGGTTTGATGCTTCAAAAACAACGGGCGTCAGCCCTGCCTCAAGGCAGGATTTGGCACTCACGAGGCCCGCTGGACCGGCTCCAATTATGGCAACTTTTGTCATGGCAGGGAGATAGCATAACCGCCCCTAAAATGGTATAGATTTTTGCATAGAAAAAAGGTTAAGCATGCAAACTCTTCAGAATTTTCTCAAAACCCGCCGCTCTTCCAAAATCGCATCTCTCAAAGATCCCGCCCCGTCCCCTGAACAAATTCGGGAAATCCTGAGCCTTGCCACACGCGTTCCCGATCACGGCAAATATAACCCATGGTATTTTATTGTTCTGGAAGGCACTGCACGCGCTCAGGCCGGAGAATTACTGCGCAAAGCTTACGTAACCGAAAATCCCGAGGCGCTGCCTGCCAAACGTGATCTGGAGGCCGAGCGTTTTCTGCGCGCCCCTTTAGTCATTGCCGTTGTCTCGCGCATCCGCGAAGGCAAAAATCCACAATGGGAACAAATCCTCTCAAGCGGTGCCGTTTGTTACAACCTCTGCCTTGCCACCAACGCGCTTGGATTCGGCTCCAACTGGGTCACTGAATGGTACAGCTACTCACCTGCTTTCCGTGATCTCATGGGACTAGATGAACGCGACCATTTTGCAGGCTTTGTGTATATCGGAACGACAGACGAAAAGAACGAGGAACGTGAACGACCTGACCTTACAAAAATCGTCACTTACTGGTCACAAGGCACCTCCCTCAATAAGGGGGATGACTACGGACTGCTGGGGCAAGGAATACCCAAAGCCGGATTTAAGTTCCCGCCATATTAAGGGCCGGAAAAAACTGGATTGTATCGGCAATGCCGCTGACCTGTTCATCACAGGAACAACCTTCGCAATCATTGTGACGCACACACATATGCGCCGGAGTTTGTTCAGGTGCAAAAGGGTGAAATTCTTTTGTATCAAGGCTCAAATATTCAAATCGCTTTTTCTGAAAGTCCGCAAAGACAACGGCCACATTGACCTCTTTATCAATGACAGCTTGCCCTACAGTTTTTGTCCAATCATTGCGAATTTTCATGCTCATTAAATTGGCGAGCGAGGCAATCGACAAACGTTTGGCCATCAGGTTAGTGGCTTCAGCCTCATCCCCGCGTGCTTCATCCCAAGACCGCTCTGCATACTGGTGAAGATCAACACCCACCGAACTCAAACTGGCGTGAATAGTGACAAGATTGTGATAATGGGGATGCTGCGGAGAAACACCATAAATATCAGGATTTTTAAGAGCAAGGTTTGCCGCCAGACAATCCGAGTGCGGCTTGATAAGATATTGGCGAACCGATTTATAGTCCGCGAGGCTCAGCATACCGCTCAAATTCGGGTCCCAGAGCACATTCTCGGGTAATGTGGCTCCGGCAGAAGGGTAAAGCAAAACTTTTCCAGCGCCAAGGTTATGAAGATTCATATCCATCCGTGCATCCCAGCACCGGAATACCAGAACCTCGGGATGATGTTTACCAAGCGTCCCATCAACCTGCGAAAAACAGTCAGGGTTAAGGAAGCTCAACTCATTAAAATGGGGATGCAGGGAACGAGGGATAGTCTTCATAATCGATACCTCTTACAAATTTTCGCTTGTAGTGTGCGCGCTCGATTTCTTGCCACCCCTATACGCTCCCAAATAGGCAATAGCTAGAAAAAAAGTAAGAAATAATTGGCAAAACAATAGTTTAGAAAGAGATGTTGCGGCGCAATAATGTTACCCAAAGAGGGATAAAAAAGGTATAAACCGCTAGTTTAAAAAGGCAACTTCACCGCTTGCCAGATCCAGCATCGCGCCCACAATTTTGAGCCGCTCTTTCTGCACCTGATCTTCAATAAAACGACTCGCATGCATGAGTTGATTGACTGAAGCGAGTACGTTGGCCTGTGCGCAGGCTTCTAACTTTTCCTCGTACGAAAGAGAGGGAATTTGCGTGATCGTAAAAACATGCGGTTTAATCCGGCTAACAATATCATGGATATTTTCTGATGCGATCAACTCGGTGTGGATAATATGGTCAAGCGTGGCCTTGATTGCACCGCAATTACTGTGCCCCATCACGATAACCAACGGCGTGCCAAAAGCGCTGACTGCAAATTCAACACTCCCCACCAGAGAAGGTGCAACCACATTTCCCGCCACACGGATCACAAACAGATCGCCAATATCCTGATCGAAAATCATCTCGACTGGCGCGCGCGAATCCGAACAGCATAAAATAATGGCCTTGGGAATTTGACCTGTTTCGGCAAAGTTTTTGAGCTTTTGCAGCGACAAGTCATTTGATTGAATGGATCGTCCGGACAGAAACCTTTTATTTCCACCCTTCAGATCCTCAATAACCTCATCGGCACTGCCAACGACCCTCATGATAGCTCCTCTATACATCCATTACATTCTTCATTTTTTACATGTAAAAAACTTCTAGGAAGCATGCGGTGATGTTGTTTTCAAAACAGGAAATTCTGATATGTTTAAATCAATCAACTCAATAATATCATCAATAAGGATAATGTATTCAGATAGAGGAAAATTTTGATTTGACATCCTTTGCCCATTCAAGGATGAGTCCAAAGTATATTGTCGCCATGTTATTGGCATCCAAGCTAAGGTGTTAGCACTCCACTTGAATCTATAATTGTGTATTAATCCATGCCTTATTGCTGTCGCAAATTGCAATAATTTTGCAGTACGAATTCTTCTGTGTAGTGTTGACATGCTATCAAACAAAAGAAATTGTTCGTGAACATCTCCCATATTGCCTCGCAAGGAGGCTTCAATAAAAGACTTTACAGCGTCACTTCTCAAATCAGGGTTATTTAAAAGGGGTTCCAAAAGTTCAGCTAAATTATAGTCAGCCAGTCTATTATTCAAATAAGCCAAGTAAAAATTTCCCTCATTTGGCAAATGTGCACTTCTGCTGAAAGTATCAACATCAACAAATGTGACTTTTGAATTCTTCATTTTTTCAGGGGGGATTAATTGAGGGTTATATATTAGAATACAAAGAGCAAGCGCTGTATAAAATTCCTGCCTAAATCCACAAAGCTTATTTTTCAAGCGGAAAATTAATGCCAAATCATAAAGCGGCGAATTTTTTATGAGGGAAAAGCCAGCACTTAGCCTCGCCTGAATATCGGGCTGATTTAAGACCCCTAAAATATAGGGGTTCAAAGCACCACAATCTTCTGGCAAAAAATCATCAGCTTCCCCAGATGTCTGTGCGGCTCGAATAAGTCCATTATCGTTACAACTAATTTTTATAGGGTCGTCCCCTTTGAACCAAAAAACTAGCTTCACACATAACCTCACTTCATGGGCTTCAATGTCGGAAACGCAATCACATCGCGGATATTGGATGAATTGGTAAGCAGCATCACGAGGCGGTCAATCCCCACGCCCCAGCCGCCCGTGGGCGGCAGGCCGTATTCCAGTGCGGTGATAAAATCATCATCCAGCATCATGCCTTCTTCGTTCCCGCCCTCGCGCTGCTCCACCTGATCTTCGAAACGGGCCAGTTGATCGCGCGGATCGTTCAGTTCGGTAAAGGCATTGCAGATTTCCCAGCCATTCACGTAGCTTTCAAACCGTTCGGTCAAGCGCGGATTATCACGGTGAAGTTTCGACAAAGGCGAAATATCAAATGGGTGATCCATAACATGGGTGGGCTGAACAAGTTTAACCTCGCAGCGTTCGCCAAAAATATACTCGACCGTCTGCCCCCAGTTAAATTTCGGATCAACTTTAAAGCCAAGCTCCGCCGCTTTGGCGCGGGCCTCCTCGGCCGTTGCAAATTGCAGGAAGTCCACACCGGTCTCTTCCTCGACAAGACCCACCATCGTTTTGCGTTGCCAGGCAGGGCCAAAATCGATTGTCTTATCGCCATATTGCACAACGGTTGTACCATGCACCGCCATGACAACAAAACGCACCATGTCCTCAACCAGAGTCATGATGTCATAGTAATCCATATAGGCATGATAGCCTTCAATCGCCGTATATTCAGGGTTATGTTTGATCGACAAACCTTCATTACGGAAGTTGCGACCAATCTCATAAACCGCGTCTGCAAAGCCGCCCACAATCAGGCGTTTCAGGAACAGCTCGGGCGCCACACGCAAGAAGAAATCGGAATCAAGCGCATTATGATGCGTAACAAAAGGCTTGGCTGAAGCGCCGCCCATGATCGGGTGAAGAATAGGTGTCTCCACTTCCAGCGCGCCCATATTATTCATGAACTCGCGGATCGCGCGCAGAATGTGTGTGCGGGTACGCAGTACATGGCGGCTTTCCTCATTCATGATAAGGTCAAGGTAACGCTGGCGGTAACGCTGCTCGACATCGGACAAACCATGGTATTTCTCGGGCAACGGCAACATCGATTTGGTGAGCATGGTCAGCTCAAGCGCGCGTACCGACAGCTCACCACGCGGCGTGCGTCGGATAGTTCCTGTCACCCCGATAATATCGCCAATGTCCATAAATTCGAGTTTGGCCATCTCGGCGGCAGGTGTTGAATCCTTGTGACAAAAAGCCTGAATTTTCCCCGAAGGGTCGTGCAGGTCAATAAACATGCCGTTATTGCGCATCGCCATGATACGGCCTGCAATCGTCACGCGATCTTCTGTTTCGGTGCTGGGGGCAAGATCAGCATAACGCTCTTGCAATTCGCCGGGTTTGTGCGTGCGCACAAACTTGTGGGGAAACGCATTGGCGCCTGACTCTTCCAAAGCTGTTAACTTCTTGAGTTTGGAAGCCTTGAGGATATTCACGTCCTCGGAAACAGCGACTTCGGGGGGGGCAGCAACAGCTTTTTGAGACATAATTTTAAAGACCTTGGTAAATACTTGTTAGAATTAATCAACTTTAGGAAAATGTCCCAAAAAGAGCCTAAAATCAAGTGTTGCTTGATATGTTGGCGAAAGTTACTACCCTTTCAAAACCCATACCAAAGTATATAATATTCCTATGAGATACAAAACAACCATATGTTTATTGAAAAACAACAACCAAGAAGGTGATAAATTCGTGCTTCATCGCAAAAAAGAAAGGAAAATTTAAGTTAAAAGCGCCTAAAATTAAAAGAAGCACGGGTAAACCAGAAAAAGAACAAAAGGGTACAATGTTACTTGTCGATGACAATGTAGAGTCATATCTGAGAACATTCGTCTCGGATATAAAGGAAAAAGCACAATCATGGCGACTGATCTCAATCGAGTTTCAAGATTGCGAAACCTTGCGCTCACAGCTTTTTCAAAATCTCTGCGATAAGAATTTGGAACTCTTCTTTCAAGACACGGATTGCCGTATCTATTGGGCAAAACCATCTTTTATTATGATTTTTTTCCAAGGCCGCGCCCTTCCTATCGAAAAATGTGTGGAAGGCTTTCTTAAAGAAACAGAGTTCAAAGGATTCGGCCGCTTTTTCGATATTCTCGATCTTTCGATCCATTGGGACAATCTCATTGCCCTTGTTAACAGGATATATGAACCTGCGCCGCCAAAGCCAGCAAAACCTCCTGTTGAAGCAACCCCCCCTACCAAGCCCCTTGTGCACACTCACCTGCCTCCCCAATATTTCATAATTGAACTTTCGGCGGAGCGTATCGCCCAAATGCAGCCCACACGCGTGGGCCGGACAAAACCACTGGCCTTGCTGGTAGAAGATGACCTTTTCACGGCCAAATTGGTCAAAATTTCACTTGAAGAAGATTTTCAGATCATTCACGCAGAAACAGCCCGTCAAGCCTTTGCCTACTATCAACGGCACATACCGGATATTGTCTTTCTTGATATTCAGCTCCCTGATGGCAATGGGCTACACATTCTTGAAGAAATAACTGCAGTCGATCCAGGAAACTACATATGCATGCTCTCATCCCACACACAGCGTGAAAAAATTCTCGAGGCGCAAAATAAAGGAGCCAAGAATTTCATAGGCAAACCCTTTACCCGCCAGCGTCTTAATGAAGCCACGCAGAAATATTTCGAGTTTCGTCGCAATCTCCAGAAAGAGAAAAACCATGGAACTTAGTATAATTCTTGCACAAATGGCGAATTACACCACCGATGCCATCATGATCACCAAATCGGATGCCGGACATGATATTCAGGATCAACGTATTCTCTATATCAACAAAAGTTTTGTTGACCTCACAGGTTATGAAACGCAGGATGTTATCGGTAAGCACCCGCGCATGCTCTATGGTCCCAAGACCGATCGCAAAACACTGGCCCGCATTGCTGCCGCCGTCGAAAGCCGTAAACCCATCAGTATTGAACTCATGAACTACTCTAAGGAAGGGCATGAATACTGGGTTGAAATAAATATCAGCCCCATTTTTGCGCCCGACAATCCCAACGACATATATTTTCTTGCTGCAGAACGTGATATTACCGAACGCAAAAACGCCGAAGCGCAATTGATCCGAGCGATCCAGAAAGCTGAGATTGGCACACGTGCCAAAAGTGAATTTCTCGCCAACATGAGTCATGAGTTGCGAACACCTATGAACGGTATCCTTGGTCTGGCCGAAATTCTGCAAGGCATGGAACTCAATGATGAAGTACGTGAATGTGTCGATGCCATTTATAGCTCGGGCGCATCCCTTATGGGCATCTTGAACGACATTCTTGATCTCTCAAAAATCGAAGCGCAGGAACTAGAGATCGAAAGTTACCCCTTCAGAACGCAGGATATTCTTAAAAATATTCGTGATCTGACACAGGTCGCCGCCTTGCGAAAAAGTCTCAACTATGACATCCAAATGAATATGAATGTTCCGGAATGGCTCAAAGGTGACGGTAAACGCATCCAGCAAGTTATATTCAACCTAGTGGGAAATGCCATCAAGTTCACGGAGAAAGGAGGCGTAAACCTTTCTGTCAATTGGAAGGAAGACGGCAATAATAAAGGTATGCTTCATATTTCCGTGCAAGATACGGGGATTGGTATCCCCGACGAATTCCAGAAAAACCTCTTTGATAAATTCTCTCAAGCAGACACTTCCATTTCCCGCAAGTTTGGCGGCACAGGTCTAGGCCTTGCCATTACAAAATATCTGGTGGAAATGATGGGTGGAAAAATCAGCTTTACCAGTAAAGTCAATCACGGAACGACTTTTATGCTGGCGATTCCGATCTCGCCCGCACCTCAGCAGGACGTGCG
Organism: Pseudobdellovibrionaceae bacterium; assembly: GCA_041674725.1. Taxonomy (GTDB): domain Bacteria; phylum Pseudomonadota; class Alphaproteobacteria; order Micavibrionales; family Micavibrionaceae; genus UBA1573. Next base: position 38,712 of record JBAYVC010000001.1, read on the forward strand.
CGATACTGAAAATAAAAATCTGGCAGAAGAAAAACTTCAAGGTATCGATACCAATCAGGTACGCGCCCTTGTTGTAGAAGATCACCCGATCAATCAGATGTTGGTTATAAAATGGCTCAAAAAGCTCGGCATTAGAACGATTGATAGCGCCATGAATGGCTTTGACTCAATATCGCTCCTGCGCAACAACCAGTACGATTTCATCCTGATGGACTGTCAGATGCCCGAACTTGACGGGTATGAAACAACGTCACTGATCCGCGACATGGAAAAACAAATGGATCGGCGCACACCAATCATCGCCATGACCGCCAACGCCATGCTGGGCGAGCGTGAGAAATGCCTGAATGCCGGCATGGATGATTACCTGAGTAAACCTCTCAATTTTACGCAGTTCAGGAAATGTATTGCCGGATGGATCGGCGCTGATGATAAAGCCCAAATAAGCATTGATGAATCTGTTATGCTACCAACTTCACTTATGGACGACTCTGTTCCTGTCGATTTAAGACGTCTTGAAGAATTCACCGAGGGTGATAAAAATATCGAACAAGTGGTTATAAATCTATTCTTGGAAACCGCATATGAATCATTTGGCTCACTCAAGGAGGCCATTCTGAAAGGTGATCCAGATGCTTGGAAAAAAGCCGCTCACAGCCTTAAAGGGGCATCAGGTAATCTTGGCGCCATGACCCTTCACACCTTATGTTCGAATGCCGAAATGTATAACAACGAAGACGAAAAGGGCCGTGAAGAACTGCTTAATGGGCTTTATGCCGAATTCTCACGGGTTGAAAATTATCTCAAGGGTCTAAACTAACCCCCCAACGCCGCATATAAGCTGAAATATGTGGGTTATCTGCGCTTCCGCACAGAGATTTCTTCCAATCATAACGGGCCTTCTGTACAAAAAAGAATGGTTACTCCTACTGAACAGAAAAATAAGCATCAAAACGCAGCCCCATCAGCGCTTTGCTACGGGGGAGGTCGGTTTGTTTATTTAAGCCCTGTAGGTGAACTCAGGCATATCGCAGCAGATGACATTAAATCTTTGGCGCTATCCTCCGATGTCATCGTGTGCCACAAACCTTTTATGCTCCAGAAAACGGGCCTCGCGCGCATGAATGCTCTCGATATTCTCGAACTCTACGCCTTTGTACATCCTGCGTGTTATTGCACTCCCTCTCCTGCCGGACTAGCCAAAGCTCTCGGGCTTGATATTCCCGAAAGCCCCGATGATTACCCTGTAACGCTATGCAGCGCCCTAGCTCAACTCATGACTGATCTCGCCGCAAAAACAGCGCGGGAGAAAATTCTTGATCTGGCTCAGGTCATGGGCCTGAATGGCAAAGGATGGGGATGGACACCCACCATTTATGGGGCACTTGGCGAAACTTATGATCCACAAAAGCCCATCACCTCCGCACGCAATCTGCTCAATGTATGGAATAAACTTGACGAGTGGGCCGAAGAAGCACCTCTCCCGCCACCCGACCAGTTTCCCGTGACTGGTGAAGAAATCAGGGAAAAGCTCACGCAAGTTCTCCTTACTAAACGCTCATCCGAATTCAGAGCTGAACAAGCTAACTATGCTACACGTCTTGGCGAAACATTCGAACCCCTTCACACACCCGACGATCAACCTCATATACTTCTGGCTGAGGCCGGAACAGGCGTTGGTAAGACGTTGGGCTATCTAGCCCCCGCCACGCTTTGGAGCGATAAGAACGAAGCCTCGGTCTGGATATCGACCTATACCAAAAACCTCCAGCGCCAACTCGCTCGCGAATTGGAATATATCTATCCCGATCCCGAACTGCGCAGCCATAAAGTCACCATCCGCAAGGGCCGTGAAAATTATTTGTGCCTGCTCAATTTCGAAGATCTTGCTGCCGGAGCGCACCTTGCCAAATCGGGAACAGTAGCGCTTGCCGCAGGACTAATCGCCCGCTGGATTATGGAGACCGAGGATGGAGACTTGACGGGGATAGGCTTTCACGGCTGGCTCCCGGGACTTCTTGGCAACAACATGATTGCATCTCTGGCTGACCGACGCGGCGAATGTGTTTTTTCAGCCTGCGACCATTATAAACACTGCTTTAGCGAGAAAACTATCCGCAAATCACGCCGCACCCCGATTGTGATCGCCAACCATGCCGTGGTGATGACACAAGCGGCGCTGGCCGCACATACAAGCGAAGATGTCATGCCCTCCCGCTATATCTTCGACGAAGGCCATCATCTTTTCGACGCAGCCGATAGCTCGTTCTCTTGTGCCATGACGGCGCTTGAAGGCTACAACCTGCGGCGCTGGCTCAAAGGACCAGAAGATACAGGCCGTAAAACGCGTGCGCGCGGTCTCAAAAAACGCATTGAGGATATTATCAGTGAAGATGTCGCCGCCCTAAGGCTGGTGGATGATATTATCCACCATACGTCCTTCCTGCCGCGCGAAGATTGGCTGGCCCGCCAAAAAACAGATAGCACTCAAGGATCAGCCGAACATTTTATCTACCATATAGCCCACCAGATATGGGCGAGGGCCGAGGGGCGTGACGGCCCCTATTCCCTTGAAATACCCCCTTTTCCTCTTTCACCGCAGACCAAAGACGCGACAGCGAAGTTACTGGGTGATCTCAAAGCGCTCCGCGTTCCGCTTGTAAAACTATCAAGCCTTTTCAAACAAAAACTCAGTGATGATATAAACGAACTCTCTACCGATATGCGTGGCCGGCTTGAATCAGTAGCGCTCTCGCTAGATCGGCGCATTGAACATGTTATCACCCCGTGGATTGATATGACCCAGTCTCTACTGGACGATCAGACAAACCCCGACGTCGTGGATTGGATGGAGATTGAGCGGATTGACGGTAAAATATTTGATATTGGCCTTCACCGCCATTTCATTGATCCGGTCAAAGCAATGGCACAGGCTCTTAAACCTTACGCAAGAGGAATAGCGGTTACATCAGCCACTTTGGGCAATGGTCATGAGTCTGATTGGCAGATGGCCGAGGCAATGACGGGCGCCCGTCACCTCACCGATAATCCGGTGAAACTCTCCATCCCTTCGCCCTACCGCTATAAAGAGCAGACAAAAGTCATAATTGTAACCGACCTGAACAAGGCAGATACAAAGCAGCTGGCAGCAGCCTACCGTGCCCTGTTTCAAGCATCAGGCGGTGGCGGCCTTGGCCTGTTTACCTCTATCCAGCGCCTCAAGGCCGTGCACCGGCAAATTGCCGCTCCGCTTAACGCCGTAGGACTGAATCTTTATGCCCAGCATGTGGATATGATTGATGTGGGCACACTGGTGGATATGTTCCGTGACGATAAAGACTCATGCCTCCTTGGAACAGACGCTGTACGTGACGGCGTGGATATTCCGGGTGAGTCGCTACGCCTGATTATCTTTGACCGTGTGCCATGGCCGCGCGCAACTTTGCTGCACAAAGCCCGCAAAGCCGAATTTGGGGGTAGTCTTTATGACGACCACCTCACCCGTCTCAAACTCAAACAAGCCTACGGCCGCTTGATCCGCCACTCCACTGATCGCGGGGTATTCATCCTTCTTGATAACGCCTGTCCCTCACGCCTTTTGAGCGCCTTCCCCGAAGGAGTGGACATCGAACGTATCGGTATTCAAGAGGCGCTCGAAAAAACGCGCGGATTCTTCTTGGGCAATGAAACCTCCGCCCCGCGTAAATACACAGGTACGGGCACTTGATCCGCCTCATAATGCGAAGAAACATCCGCTTGCGCCGCAAGTCTGGCCATCACGGCAAGATCGGGTAGAGCATCTTTGACAGTAAGGTCGCTATATGTCTCAACGTCCTCGGCGCTCCAGATGTGGCGCGCCCCCTCACTTGTCTCACCGTAATAATCACCGCGCTGAGTATCAAATAAAATAAGCGCCGCAGGATTGTCGCATCCGGCGCGCACCACAGCGAAGGTCGAAAATCCCATGACAGGACGATCAAGCGCCATCCCCAGATGACGCGCCGTTGCAAGACCGATACGCACCCCTGTAAACGATCCAGGCCCTGTCGTAACAGCAATCCGGTCAATCCATGAACGCTCCCATCCGGCACTGCGGACTACCTCATCAATCAGGGGAATGAGCATCTCAGCCTGCCCCCGCTCAGTATCAATGCGCCGCTGAACGGCAATGCCGTTTGAATCGTCAAAACAGCCCACCGAACACCCTTTTATAGCCACATCACATACGAGAATACGCATAATATTTTCCAAAATCACAATGCGGTTGCGAGAACCACTCCATTTGATTATAGTCAGACCATCATGGCCCGCAAGCTATTCCTTACGCTTCTTTTTATCCTGTCACCGGAGCTGTGTTACGCAGCCCCTACTGTACTTGATGAGGATAAAATCAGCGCCACCGTCTATGTTTATTTTCGCATCGGCGACGAAGAACGCCAGACACCTGGCATATCCCTTAAAGCTTTTGAAGAACATATAGCCAGCTTCACCATGACGGGTGATTTATTTCACCCCACAAAACTCAGTGATATTTTTGATGCCTTCGACAAAAAGGAGCCATTGCCCGCAGGAACAATTAACCTGACCTTCGAAGGTAACGATTACTCCTTCTTCACAAATGCTTTTCCGCTGCTTGAAAAAAACAAAATTTATTTTACGCTCTTCGTTTCGCCTGGGAGTCTCGATCAAGCAAGCACCTCATCCGGCAACAACAAACTAACATGGGATAATGTCCGCACCATTGCCCAAAGCCCCTATGCTACAATTGGACTGACCAGCTATAGCTACAACCATCAGGAAAACAGCGATACTGTTGCGATTAAAGCCGATCTGAACCGCTCCCTTTCCCGTTTTCGTGAAGAAATGGGAACCGAACCGCTTTACTTTTCCTACCCTTTTGGTGAATTCTCTACCGCTTTCAGAGAATCCTTGAAAAATTACAATTTCAAAGCGGTTTTTGCGCAAAATTCAGGGATAGTGTCTCCTCTTGCCCCGCGCGATGTACTCCCGCGCTTTACGGTGACAGATGAATTTGCTGATGTGGAGCGCATGATCAGTACTTCCCGCGCGCTACCTTTACCTGTGATAAAGAGCAATATCACCGGAACCGCCCTAACGCAGAACCCACCGGATATTGAAATCGAACTTGATCCGCGTCTGACGCCACAAGATATAAAAACTTTGAGCTGCTACGCCTCAGGGATTGGCACCATTACACCAACACGTGACAACACAAATACCATCAAGATAAAATTCTCCGAAGGGTACAAAGACACCAAAGGCCGCCTTAATTGTACGATGGTCGGAACACAACCCGAAGACGGCGACATCCCGCAATGGCGCTGGCTGGGTTTTCAATTCACCTTGCCCGAAGAACTGATTACACACTAATCATCCCGCGCGGCGCGCACTTCGAGAACTTCCGGCACCATATGGCGCATCATATTCTCAATCCCCATCTTGAGCGTCATCGAGGCACTTGGGCAGCCAGAACAAGCCCCGCGCATTTTCAGCCACAAAATACCCTTTTCGAACTTCTCAAAAACAACATCCCCGCCATCCCGCGCCACAGCAGGGCGAATACGCGTTTCAAGAATATCGCAGATTTTAATTTCCGTGGCACTAAGGTTTTCTCGCGTCCGGCCATCATCCACCACCGCATTCAGAACAGGAATCTCCATGCTGAAATGCTCAAACAACACACCAAGAACATAAGTTTTTATGTCGCCCCAATCATCTCCGCTATCTTTTGTTACCGCAACAAAGTCAGCTCCGAAAAAGACCGAAGCAACACCATCAATCTCGAACAACCGCGCAGCCAGCGCTGATCCAGCTTGTGCTTCCTTTTTGGAAACAAACTCAGCCACTCCACTTGCAAGTACGCTCTTTCCGGGGAGAAACTTGATCGTATTGGGGTTAGGTGTAGGTTCGGTATGAATAAACACATCGCTCTCCATAAATAATCATTTGCGCCGCGAAAGCCAGAGGGAGAATAACCCCATCACAATCGCCATGACAAGCATAACTGCGGCATACATAAAACTGTGATTTAAAGCAAAGGCACGGATTTCAGCAGAGATACCGACCTGCTCCACCACAAAGATTTTTTCGGCCTTCTCAACCACCTTCCCTTTTTGGAAAGCAAAAACCCTCACGGTATAAATGCCTGTCGATATATTAGAAGGTAGTTTGAAATTGACACGGAACAATCCCTCATCAAGACGTTGCATCTGTCCAGCTTGAAGTGGATATTGCCCCCTAAACTGGAGCAACCTGATCAAAGATTCCTGAAAAACCGGTGAAATATCAAGATCATCATGATCTGCAGGTTCGAAATGCAGCGCATTGATCCCGATTCCCTGCTGGTTGAGCACTTCGCTATCCGCCATATTTTGTTCGTTTGTACTCACTGCATAAGCATAAAAATGAGGCACATGCGGAAATTCAACCGATGTTTGGTTGAGCCACATCCCCAGAACAGGCTGCTTTTTCCGTACAATTGTCGAAGTCTCAGGCCCTGTAAGAACAGCTGCAATTTCAGCACCCCGCAGCACCTCGGTCGTTGCCCCGAATACCACCACCTCCGCACCGGAAAAATTGGTAGTAATCCCCACACGGTCTTGTGCAATATCAATGGTCAGATTTGTTTTTGCTTTTTTGCTGCCTCCTTTTTCTTTGGCAAAACCTTCCGCAAAAGGGGAAAAACTCAAGGAAAAAATGCAGACAAAAAACAAGGCAACCCGCATCATGGTAAAACCTCGATGCTGAAATAATCACTGGGTTCGACAAACAGGGAATAGGCCAAACGCGCACTAACCCCAAGAAGAATAAGTGCTAGCAAAAACCTTGAATAAACCCCGTTCACGTAGGAACTGACCCGACCGCCGATCTGCGAGCCTACAAGCCCACCGCACATCAACACAAAGGCCAACACGCCATCCACGCTATTGGCGCTTGTTGCTTGCAGGATGGCAGCAAAGGTGGTTGTAATCAAAATCTGGTAAAGAGATGTGCCAACAACGCTGCTTGAAGGAACACCGATAATATACACCATCGCCGGAATCAGCAGAAACCCACCGCCGATTCCAAGGAGTGATACCATCAGCCCCCCTAGCACACCAAGTGCAACCGGCACGATAAGACTGATCGTCACATCCGACTTGGGAAAATGCATGGGAAAGGGCAATTCCGCAGTAAAATCCGCCCAGAACTGCGACTGGGCCTTATCTTTATGGAGGCTTGGATGGCAAAAGAGCTTGCGCACGCTCTCGGAGAACATCGAAAGGCCAATACCGCCCAGCAGCAGCACGTAAAGGATATTGATGACAGCGTCAATTTGCCCCACGTAACGCAGGAAGTGGAAGATACCCACTCCCAGAACCGTTCCCGCAAGGCTTCCCGCCAGCATAACGGTGCCGAGCTTAATATCGACGGCCTGCCGTGACCAATGCCCCAGAAAACCGGAAAGCGAGGTCGCCATCAGTTGGATCGCCTGTGTTCCCACCGCGTAAACAGGCGGCACACCAAGAAAAATAAGAAAAGGCGTGGAAATAAAGCCGCCGCCAACCCCAAAGACAGTTGAAATGAACCCTACAACCATCCCCAACATGAGAATGACATCAAGACGCAACGATAGCTCAACCAGCGGGAGATAAATATCCACGTTTCAAAAACCTTCCGGTACTTTCAGGGAATTAACGCGATAGAACCTGAGTAACCAAAAGACTCCCCCCGCGCAAGCATTTTTGGCTCAAAAGAGGAAAGATTCACAACTATTTGATTTTAAATGATTTTAGCAAAAGGGCGAACAAAAACCGCCCTGCCCAAACGCAGTTTGTTTCGCGTGTTTTACAATTTTAATAGACCGAACGTGAAATGCCGTTGGGCAGCAGCACATCAATCGTGCCCCACTCATTGAGAAAATTACGGTAATCGCCAATCGTCAACTCGTGATAGACCTTTTTGAAGTTGATCGACTTGAAAAAGCTCAAAAAACCATCGTTAAACTTGCGGTAACTCAAAAGCGATGAGGTGCACTCGGCCACATAAACATGATCGTAATAGTTGGTCACGGCCATAACCCCAGCCCGTTGAGCCGCCGGTTCAGTGGGAGGAGCCATAAAAGAAACCAGCAACATACTCGAGAAACCACGGCCCAACCCGCCGTTATCTTGCTGACGGACAATATTTACGTTGTCATAGGACGCAGTATATTGATCCCAGAATTGTTGTGTAAAATGAAGATCACGTACATCGGCGCGGTTGGCATTGGGGTAAATGATAAAACGCTTATCTTCACGGGCGCGCAGACGGCACACAGCATTTTCATCATCTGACGATGGGATGGAGAGCGTAATCAGATCATCAGGCTGCTGGTTGTTAATTTGTTTCCATGTATCAGGGAAAGAAAGGGTAGCCCCTGTTTCGACATCATTCCAAACAACATAGTCGGCATGGGCTTCCCCTGATGCACAGACGGCGGAAACCAGAGAAACCAAAGCAAATAAACGGAAATTCATGAAACAAACCTATTCGCGTAAATGACAGCAGTATTGTGCTATGTTACCCCGAAAAAAGCAACCGCGGATTTTACACTTGCCAGACACGTTTTTTGCCCCTAAAAATTTTGGACCAATCAATTTACGTAATTAACATAAATAAATCAGCCACAGCCCATGGATCCTTTTTATACCAACCTTCTCGAACAACTCCTGCCCCTCTATGCAATTGCCTTTCTCGGCTACATTGTCGGCAAGTTTGCACGGATCGACATCAAGTCAATCACGACCCTCACCATATTTGTGATCTCGCCATCTGTTTTTGTCTTGAGCATCGCCAAACTTGATTTTGCAGCAGGCGCTATCATCGTGCCCCTCATGATGTTTGCCCTCGCCTGCCTTTTCTCGTTGATTGCCCTTAAAATCAGCAAGTTCTATATGGATGATAAAACCTCTTATCTCGCGGCGCTTGCCACCGGCACCAGCAACTGGGGATATTTTGGAGTCCCGATTGCCTTTGCCCTCTTCCCGCCCGAGATGGTGGCGGCGTATATCATCACTGGCGTTAGCTTCCAAATCTACGAAAACTCGTTAGGCCTCTATTTCATCTCGCGCGGACATAAAGACCCGTGGCAAAGTTTCCTCACCATTTTCAAATATCCGGTTATTTACGCTATTATTCTGGGGCTGGCCCTGAGCGCCTTTCATATTGAGCTACCATCCATTGCCAATAACATCCTTGGGCTTTTCAAAGGGGCGTACACGGTACTCGGAATGATGATTATTGGCCTCGGACTTTCGCAAATGGAGAAATTCAGTATTGATATAAAATTTATCGCAACCATGTTTGCAGTGCGCTTCGTCATGTGGCCGCTTATCGCCCTTGCTATTGTCGCAACCGATCAACATCTCCATATTTTAGGAGATGACTTCCACAAACCGATCCTGCTTTTTTCGATTGTACCTATGGCAGCCAATAACATCGCATTCGCCAGCCATTTCGATATGAATCCTGCCAAGGCCGCGATGGGGGTTCTCCTCACAACGGTCTTTGCACTAGTTTACATCCCCCTTGCAATTAAATTGCTGGGGCTTGGATAGCCTGTAAGAGCTACTTCCAAAAGCCCATAATGTCGCGCACCTCGGCCATCACGGGCGCAGCAACCTCACGGGCCTTAACCGCACCAGCACGCAAAATGCGGTCGATCTCGCCTGTATCTGCAAGCAAATACCGCATCTTGGTATTCATCGGCGCCACCATCTCGATAGCAAGAGCCGCAAGTTTCGGCTTGAATTCCGAAAATTGCCTCCCGCCAAACTGTGCCAGAACTTGCGCTTTGCTTTCGCGCGCGAGGGACGCATAAATTGTCACCAGATTGTCGGCCTCGGGTCGTCCCTCAAGCCCCTCCACCGTTTCCGGCAAAGGCAAAGGATCGGTTTTGGCACGCTTGATTTTATCGGCAATCATATCGGCATCATCTGTCATGTTAATTCGCGATAAATCCGACTCTGCCGACTTGCTCATTTTCTGTGTTCCATCGCGCAGCGACATGACGCGTGTTGCATCACCCAAAATCAAAGGTTCAGGCAGCGGAAAAAAATCGCACCCATAACGGTGATTAAAGGTTGAGGCCACATCACGGGTCAACTCCAGATGTTGCTTTTGATCCTCGCCCACGGGTACATGTGTTGCCTTGTAAAGGAGGATGTCCGCCGCCATCAACACCGGATAGGCATAAAGCCCAAGCCCTGCCTTTTCGGCATTCTTTCCCGCCTTGTCCTTGAACTGCGTCATGCGGTCAAGCTTGCCGATCTGCGTCATGGTCGCAAGGAGCCACATCAGCTCGGCATGCAAATCGCCCACGGCAGACTGCGCAAAAATCGCCGATTTTTCAGGGTCAACACCGGCCGCCAGATAGGCCGCCGTAATCTCGCGCGTGGAAGTCGCAAGCTGATCACGCTCATAGGGCATGGTGATGGCGTGCATATCCACGACGCAGTAAAGACACTCGTTCCCCTCATGCTGCAGATCAACCCAGTTGCGGAGAGCCCCCAAATAATTTCCAAGGTGCAAACGGTTGGTGGGCTGCATGCCCGATAAAATACGCTTCATCGCTCTATCCTTTTGAACGCTTCAAATAATGTTTAATGTCGGAAATTTTAAGAACGCCGCTAACATGAATCGCAACGGCATAAGTGATTGCGCCAGCCCCTAGCAGGGCCACCAATGCTGGAATTTTGACCCAAAGGTCGCCATGGAAGAAATCGTAAAGTCCATAACCCAACACTGACAAAACCACCGCCATAATGCAAGAACAAACAACAATCTTGGGAAAAACAGTTTTAAGGCGCTCATCAAACTGCATCGATTCATGCCCTTTAAGTTTTTTATTGAGGAGGTAAACTTGCATCCAGCCCACAAGACCCGTTGCTACCGAAACACCTGCCACACCCATCCACCCAATCAGCAACAGGCACAACAAAATATTGGTAAGTGCCGTCAAAACCGAAATTCTAACGGGGGTCATCGTATCTTCGCGCGCCCAAAAGGCCGTCATAAAAACTTTCGAGGCAATATAGGCCGGAAGACCGATCCCGTACCCCATCAAAACATACGCTGTTGTGGCTGTGTCCTCCGCCGTGAACTTCCCATGTTCGAACAAGGTTGCCACCATCGGCAGAGGCACGATCAAAAGCGCCACCGTCGCCGGAACCGCCAGAAAAAAACAAAATTCGAGTGAACGATTGAACAGATCACGGCTTTCATCCTTATCACCCGCCGCCAACGATTTGGAGAGCATGGGAAGAAGCGCCGTCCCAATGGCTATCCCCGCAAGACTTAAAGGAAGTTGGTTCAGGCGGTCAGCATAATAGAGGTAAGAAATTGAGCCTTCCGGCAGGAGTGAGGCCACAATCATATCGACAAACAAATTGACCTGATAAAGACCTGCCGAGAGTACACCTGGCGCCATCAGTTTAAAAAGTTGCTTGGTTTTGGCGCCGATCACAAACGGCGAAAAACGGAAATTGATTTTATACTTTCGAATAAAATAGACCATCATCCCAAGTTGAAGTACCCCCGAGAGCGTAATACCAACAGACATGGAATGCCCCATGGTCGGCATCACAAAGCCCAGCGTAAACATGGCCGCAATAATGGTCAGGTTAAAAATAATGGGTGCCGCGGCAAAGGGGCCAAATTTATTGTGCGAGTTGAGCATCCCGCCAAAGAGTGAGGAAAATGACATCAACATCAAATAAGGAAAAGTAATCTGCGTCAGAATAACAGCAAGATCATACCGCAGCGTCCCTTCTTCAAACCCCGGCGCAATAACGTGAATAATCCACGGCATCCCCGCCATCATAACAGCCGAAAAAAGTGCCAGAATAACCGCCATTACGGTGAGGACTTCACCCGCAAAGCGCCCCCCCGCTTCTTCTCCCTCCTGCTCGATTGTCCGCGTATAAAGCGGCACAAACGAAACGCTAAACGCCCCTTCTGCCGCCACACGGCGGAAAAAATTAGGGAGTTTCAGCGCCACAAAAAACGCATCAGCAACGGGGCCAGCACCAAGAAAACTGGCCGTAAGCATATCACGCACCATGCCCGTAATGCGGCTCACCATCGTAAAACTTGCAATGGTCGCCATAGCGTTTAAAAGTTTCATGTGCTATCTCTTTGCAGAATGTGAGGATAAAGAGTCATGAAAAACCCCGAAAGCACTTGGTTTGGCAGAAAATCCGTGAACCCGCAAGAGAAGACGCGCAAGGTTCTGGACGTTTTTGACTCGGTCGCTTCGCGTTACGATCTGATGAATGACCTCATGTCGCTGGGCATCCACCGGATCTGGAAAGATCAGCTTATTCAGCGGATTAATCCCAAGCCCTCCCACGCGATACTCGATCTAGCCGGAGGCACAGGCGACATTGCCTTCCGCATCGCCAAGGCCCGTGGCAGCGCTGAAAATATCACCATTTGCGATATTAACAGGAATATGCTCGAAGTCGGAAAGACTCGCGCCATTGATCATGGGTTTGTCGGCGGCTTTAAATGGGTCGAAGGCAACGCCGAATCATTGCCCTTTGCCGATAACAGCTTTGATATTATGACCATTTCATTTGGTCTCAGGAACGTCACCCACATTGATACAGCCCTTGCCGAAGCCGCACGCGTCCTCAAACCTGGCGGTCGATTTTTTTGTCTAGAATTCAGTCATTTAGACGATGAAGTTCTACAAAAACTTTATGATTTATACTCCTTCACGATCATTCCCAAACTGGGCGAATACGTGGCAAACGACCATGACAGCTACCAATATCTCGTGGAGAGCATCAGGGCGTTTCCGCGACGAGAACAACTGGTCGAGCGCTTGCTTGGTGCCGGATTTGACAGAGCAAAGGCCACACCCCTGACCTTCGGGATTGTGGCCTTGCACGAAGCATGGAAGTTTTAACAGGAATTACTGTTGTGGTTGCGCCGGAGATGGAGAATCAACCAAACGCCAGCTGGCCTCGAGCGATGCATCACCACCCAGATACTCGTAAAATTCGCCATAGCCATTATCATAGACTTTGCCGACTTCATACGTGACCGGAGCTTGCTCTTGCAAAGCAGGATCATAGGACTGCGAATAATCCTGTGCCGCTTCACCTTCAAACCCCTGTTTATTCTTTTCGGCTGCAACCGTCGCCCCAATAATAAGAACGTAAACAACCAGCAAACTCATAATGCTCAAGCGCGGGATCCACATGGCAAAGAGATAAGCAAAAATATTGCGCCGAGGAATTTGTGCCTCAAATTTTTTATCCCCCATCACCCGAGCATAACGCTTGGTCAACCACGGATAATTGGCAATAAGTTCATGGAACGACATCCAGAAACCTTTTGTTTCTTTAAGTTGTGCCAGATAAGCCTCCTCGTTAAGCTCCGCATATTTTTTGCCACCCACCGCCAAGGCCGCAAGGCCGAACCGTGATGATTTCACATCATCACAGCACACACGACCAAACTGGTCACAGGTATATTCCCGCGCCCGCGAGTAGGCTGCCCCCAAAAGAGGAAGAATCAAGGCCGGTGTTAAAATAGCCTCCCACAACGTATGATTGCGGTGGATATGCCCCATTTCATGCCCGATATAAAACTTGAGCGCATCAGGATGGTCATCCAGCGCATCCACAATATCGGAGAGCAGAACCACGTAATGACGCCGCAGAAAGGACAGAGCAAAGGCGTTAAACATCCCGTTCATGTGCATAACAAAGACATATGGGGTCTTTTTAAGACCTACGCGGGCGGCGCACTCCTCAACAGCCTCATGGAGTTTCGGAAATTGGTCAGTCGAAACAAGCGCCCCCGTCCCCCGCAGGTGGGACACAAACCCCGACTGGGCAAAAAGATAAGTCAAAAAGAGGAAGGGAATGACGGCTAAGAGAGCCCCCTTCGTCGCAACCAGAAGCCCTCCCCATGCCAGAACCGAAATAAACAAAGCCGTCAAAAACAACGGCTCTTCGTTGGAATAGATGTCAACTTTAACTTTTTTCGTAGCTGTCATGAAATTTCCCCTAAGTTATCCACAGCTTTGTACACGATAACGGAAGCAACCTCAAGGCAGCTTCGTTAAATTAATTGCGATATTAGGAAAATAGGACTTGAATTTGACAGAGAATCTGTTCTAAAAAAGTCTCTGTTCCCCGCAACGGGAAAATCAGACCCCAAGCTGAATAAAAACTTAAAACTCTCTTTTTGGAAGGAAACTCAAAATGAACAAGACCACTTTGACCATTATCGCTGCTGCTGTTGTTGTTGCACTCGCTGCTTTCGGCATTATGAACAGCCAAACCCAACCAGGTTCTGAAGCAAACGAAGTTGCTCCAGCTGCTGGCGAAATCTCTGCCGCTGTTGAAGGCGCTGCTGACGCTGCTGGTTCTGCTGTAGAACAAGCTTCTGAAGAAGTAAAAGCTGCTGCTGAAGCTGCCGCAACCGAAGCTGCTCCTGCTGCTGAAGAAGCACCAGCTGCCGCAACCGAAGCTGCTCCTGCTGCTGACGCTGCTGCTGCTCCTGCTGCAACCGAAGAAACCCCTGCTGCCGGTGCTGAAGAAGCTACCCCAGCTGAAGAAGAAAAAGCTGCTCAATAGTTTTTGAGCAAATTTTGATTTTGCAAGGGCTCCGTGCTAAGTGTACGGGGTCCTTTTGCTTGTGAGCCCTGATGACCCAAACCGTAACCCTGATTATTTCCGGCGGCATTGCCGCCTATAAAAGCCTCGAACTGATCCGCCTGCTGCGCAAAGACGGCATCACTGTCCTGCCCGTATTAACCAACGGCGGCGCGCAATTTGTGACTCCCTTGAGCGTCGCAGCCCTTGCCCAGCATCCTGTTTATACCGATCTCTGGTCGCTCAAAGATGAAAGTGAAATGGGCCATATCCGCCTCTCACGCGACGCCGATCTCGTGATGGTCGCCCCCGCCAGCGCTGACCTGATTGCCAAGATGGCTCACGGCCTTGCCGACGACCTCGCTTCCACCTTGCTGCTGGCCAGCAATAAACCAGTGATGATCTCCCCCGCTATGAACGGGGAGATGTGGAACAACCCCGCCACACAGCGCAATATTGAAACACTCAAGCAAGACGGCATCATCATCATCCCGCCTGCCGCCGGAGATATGGCGTGTGGTGAAACAGGCGAAGGCCGTATGCCCGAATCCCTTGAACTTTTTGCAGAAATCAAAAATCAACTCAATCCCGTCAAACCGTTGGCTGGGAAAAAAGCAATTGTAACATCCGGCCCAACCTTTGAGGCCATTGACCCTGTCCGCTATATCGGGAATCGCTCCTCGGGCAAACAAGGCCATGCCATTGCCGCGCAGCTCGCCCGTGCCGGAGCCGACGTTACACTGATTAGCGGGCCGGTAAATATTCCCGCACCACGGGGGATAAAGATCATCCATATCCAGAGCGCCGCCGAGATGCAAAAAGCTGTGCTGGAGAACCTACCCGCCGACATTGCCGTCTGCGCCGCCGCTGTCGCGGATTGGGGAATTGAAAGCCCAGCCTCCCATAAAATGAAAAAGCGTGCAGGCGAAGGCCCTCCCGCGCTTAAACTTGTCCCCAACCCCGATATTTTGGCCGAAATAGGGGCCCACAAACCCCGACCTACACTCATCATCGGCTTTGCGGCAGAAACGGAAGACCTGATCGTCAATGCCAAGGCCAAACTCCTCAAAAAAGCCTGTGACTGGATTATTGCAAATCAGGTGGGGATAGATGGAAATCCTGTCTTTGGGCAAGATGATAATCAGGTTACACTTCTGACGCACACCACAACCGAAGACTGGCCTGCCGCGTCAAAAATGGACATCGCGCGCCGCTTAGTTGTCCGGATATGTGAAAAAATCGCAGAAGGAGACAGTAACCATGACCGCGCCCGCCCCGCTCAACGACAATCAACATAGCGTTCGTATTGCCATCAAGGTATGGGATCATGCAAAAGATCTCCCGCTCCCAGCCTACGCCACCGCCCATGCGGCGGGTATGGATATCGTCGCAGCTGTGACTGAACCCCTCACCTTGCAAAGCGGCGACACCGCTATGGTCCCGACAGGGCTCTCAATCGCCCTGCCCGCAGGCTACGAATGCCAGATCCGCCCGCGTTCGGGCCTTGCCGCGAAAAACAGCGTCACCGTTCTCAACAGCCCGGGCACAGTGGACGCCGATTACCGCGGCGAAATTAAAGTTATTTTGATTAACCACGGCAAAGCTCCCTTCACTATCGAACGCGGCATGCGTATTGCCCAGATGGTCATCGCCAAATACGATCAAGCGCAATGGATGATCACCGATGAATTAGATGAAACCGCCCGCGGCACAGGTGGCTTTGGATCAACTGGGGTGAAATAATGACTTACTTAAAGATATTTGCCATTTTTATTTTTGCTACCTTACTCACTGGGTGCAAGGAAGAACCTCAAACAAAAGAAAAGGTTTCAACTTACCATCAAGTTATTGAAAGCAATACAATCCGCTGCGGTTATTCTCAATGGAACCCTTTGCTCTACACAGATCCAAATACGGGGCAAAAGGCAGGGATTTTTTATGACCTAATTGAAGAAATAGGAAAAAGGCTATCTTTAAAAATTATTTGGCAAGAAGAACTTGGATGGGATACGGCAATTCAAAGTGTAAACTCAGGCAGAGTCGATATGGCTTGTGCCGGATATTATTTACATCCTAACCGTATTAAATATATTTCATCTTCTTACCCACCAATATACACCCCTCTTTATGTATGGAGCCGTGAAGGTGAAAGCTATAAATCTCTAGATGATTTAAATTCCCCCCAATATCAGTTTGCAGTTGTCGATGGAGGTGGATCAAGTGAGATTATTCAGAAAAAATTTCCACAAGCTAAAATACTAAGCCTTCCCGGCGGGGCGTCGAATGGGGAGTTGATTGAATCGCTTCAAACCAAAAAAGCGGATTTCTTTGTTGATGATTTAAGTGGGATGGCAAAATTCCAGAAGGATAATCCAGGTAAGATTCAGGTCCTATTCCCTGATAAACCTCTTACACTAATTCCAGTAGTTATGTTGTTACCAACAGATGACCCACAATTCAAAGACATGCTTGATAATGCAATTCGTGATCTAGAATATGATGGAACGCTTAACGACATTCTAAAAAAATATCATTTAGAAAATACTTTCCTAACAAATAATTTCCCGCAAGTAACCGTAGAGAAGTAGTGATATCTTTCATGGGTTCCGCAGTTCAGAAAGAAACATCCGACATAACGCCACCCATCCACACCCCGATGATGGTGCAGTATTTGGCTGTCAAAGAAGATCATCCCGATTGCCTTCTCTTCTACCGCATGGGTGACTTTTACGAGATGTTTTTTGATGATGCGGTGGTAGCCTCCGCCATCCTTGATCTCACCCTCACGCGGCGCGGCAAGGCGCAAGGCGAAGATATTCCAATGTGCGGTGTACCCTTTCATGCCTGCGAGAACTACATCGCGCGCCTGATCCGCGCGGGTCATAAAGTGGCCATTTGCGAACAGATCGAAACCCCCGAAGAAGCCAAAAAACGCGGCGGCCACAAGGCCCTCGTGCAGCGTGATGTGATCCGCATTATCACCCCGGGTACGCTTGTTGAAGATAATTTGCTTGATACACGCAGCAATAATTTTCTGGCGGCTCTTGGCTATGCCGGAGGTGAATATGCCCTTGCTATCGCCGATATATCAACAGGCGCGTTCGAACTACGCCCCCTCGCTGTTGAGAACGTCAGCCGCGCCATCCAAAATCTTGGCCCAAGCGAACTGATCTGTCCGGCATCGATGAAACTACCGGTAGAGCTGGAGGCTAGCAGCATAATCACGCGACGCCCCGACAGCGAATTTGACGTAAGGCAAGCTCTCACAGGCTTACGCAGCACATATGACGAAGGAACATCTGCATTTGATCCCGACCAATTAAACCGCGCCGAAACTAGCGCTATTGCGGTTATTCTCTCCTATATCAACGACACACAAAAAGGCGCGACGCCCCACCTCCTCCCGCCGCGCCGTATAGAATCATCAAGCGTGATGGAGATAGATCCTTCCACCTTGCGTTCGCTTGAGCTTCTGCGCACCCAAAACGGCGAGAGAAAGGGCAGTCTGCTCTCCTGCCTTGACATGACCCTCACAGGGGCAGGTGCACGAATGTTAACGCGCCGCCTCCTCACCCCTTCGTGCAATCTGGATATTATTACCACGCGTCATAACCAGATTGATGCGCTGCTCACAGTGCCGCACCTGATTGAAAAAATCCGAAACCTCCTCAAATCCACGCCCGATATTGAACGCTCCTTGGCGCGCCTTTCACTCCAACGCGGCGGCCCGCGCGACCTTGCCAATTTGCGTGATGCCATGGCAGGAGCCACAACGTTGTTGGCCCTGTATTATGATAGCGCCCTCATGGCGAGTGATTTGGCGATCTGCGCTAGCAAACTGCAAGTACCCCCCGATCTGGAAAACTTCCGGCAAACTCTTGAGAATATTCTGGTCGAAACACCGCCGCTCCTGAGCCGTGACGGAGGATTTGTGCGCTCAGGGTATTCAAGCGATCTTGACCGTTACCGAAACCTTAAATCCGAGGCTCACGGGCATATTGCCACCCTCCAGCAAAAATACGTACAGTTGACAGGCGTTGAAACACTTAAAATCACGCATAATAATATTCTGGGTTACTTTATCGAAGTCACGGCCAAACGCGCCGACGCCCTCTTGGTAAAAGACGGCGAAAATGAAAATCCCTTCATTCATCGCCAAACCATGGCCAACGCCATGCGCTTTACCACGCCGGAGCTTTCTAAACTCGAACGTGAAATTACGGATGCGGCAGGTGAGGCCCTTAAAATCGAAGAGACTATTTTTAGCGAATGTGTTGCACGCGCCCTAGTCCTTGCGGGCGCACTTTCCGTGATAGCCGAAGGCCTTGCCGAAATAGATGTGATCGCAGCCACCACAACGCTCGCGATAGAGCGTAAATATACGCGGCCAACCTTGACGACGAGTTATGATTTTTCAATCACGAAAGGTCGCCACCCTGTGGTCGAGCAATCGCTCAAAGCAGATTACAAAGAATTCACGCCCAATAATTGTGCCCTTGATCCTCATGCCATCTGGCTCCTCACGGGACCCAACATGGCAGGGAAATCAACATTTTTGCGGCAAAATGCTCTTCTGGCGATCATGGCGCAGGCGGGATTTTTTATTCCAGCAGAAGCAGCAACCATCGGCATCGTTGATAAAGTGTTCAGCCGTGTAGGGGCTTCAGACGATCTTGCCAAAGGGCAATCCACTTTCATGATGGAAATGACCGAAACCGCCGCCATCTTGAGCGGAGCGACAGAGCATTCTCTCGTCATCCTCGATGAAGTGGGCCGGGGCACCTCAACCTTCGACGGCCTCTCAATCGCATGGGCCACTCTCGAATATATTCACGAAAAAATCGGCTGCCGTGCTCTTTTCGCCACCCATTATCACGAACTTACCGCACTCCAAAAACGCCTCGAGCGTTTGGGGTGCTACACCATGGAAATCAAAGAGTGGCAAGCTGAGGTCATTTTTCTTCACAGCGTCAAGTCTGGCACTGCCGACAAATCATACGGCATTCATGTAGCAAAACTGGCGGGGCTCCCCTCTTCTGTCTTGGCTCGCGCCGAAAATGTGTTGTCTCAACTCGAAAATCAGAAATCGGACGTCCAAGCCCGCGTCCTTGATAGCTTGCCTTTATTTGAAATCAACCAAGCCAGCTCCCGCCCCAAAGAGTCCGAAAGTGACCTTTTGCTCAAACAAATTAACCCGGACTCCATGAGCCCGCGCGAGGCGCTTGAAGCCCTCTATCGCCTGAAAGACGCGGCACAGAGCAAATAACGTATCTACCCTTGCCTTTTCCACAGAAAATGTCTATAAAATCCCACCACAGCGCCGGGCAGGTGGCAGAGTGGTTGAATGCGCTAGTCTCGAAAACTAGTATAGGTGCAAGCCTATCGAGGGTTCGAATCCCTCCCTGCCCGCCATTTTCCTATATAAAAAACACTTGGGCAAACCCAACATAAAAATACAATTCCTTACAAAGGACAGAATACCACCTTAATTTAGACCCCCTTCTCTCCAATAGGTTCTGACGACATACAGGTACGCCGTGGCCTCGGAGAGGAAGTATTGTCTCTCTTCGATAAAACGTATCGCCAGTTCCCGTGGCGAGAGGTCAGGACAATCCAACGCCATCTCGACCAGTTCTTTGCGCTTTTCGCTAGGCACCTTGTTCCAAACCGCATCAGGTGCAGGTTTATGGTCTTCGAGACCTTCAATCCCGTGGGTCAGATATCGGTCATACCAGTTGTAAAAGGTCGATTTGCCAATCCCGATCTGGTCAAGCGTCCGACGTATCCCAAGAGAGATTTCCTCAACCGTGCGAATGATTTCCATCTTCTCGGATGCAGAGTACCTCATATATCGTCCTCCCCATCCCCGATCACGCTTTTTTTAAGCAGACGGTTCTCCAGAAGGACTTCAGCGAGGGCTTCCTTAAGCTGGGAGCTTTCTGCACGAAGAGCCTTGACTTCGCTGCTGCCGGCTTCCCGTTCGGTATCGCCGGTCAGCCGTTTCTTACCGGCTTCCAGAAACTCCTTGCTCCATTTGTAATACAGGTTCTGGTGGATGCCCTCACGACGACAAATCTCGGCAATTCTGTCCTCACCCCGCAGGCCAGCCAGTACAATCCTAATTTTCTCTTCGGCATTAAACTTCCGCCGTGTTTGCCGCTTGATGTTCCGGACCAATTGATCGGCTTCAGCCTTCAGGTCGCGCTTTTCTCCCTCGGGAGTGTTATGTTTTTGTCTCATCTTCGTTCCTTTTGGTAGACTACGATGAGCCAAAAACACTACCTTAACAATACCCCCTTATTTGTCCAACTTCTCCTGACGGGGTACAGTCAGAGGCTTTGCAAATTCCTGTTGGCACCGTGCGTTCGCGGCTGTTTCGTGCTCGTGAAAGTTTAAGCTATCTACTGAACGAGCCTCACAGACCACGGCACATGCGCGCCCCTCTCCACAGAAAGCCCCTAGACACGCAGAGAAGAGTTGCATAAGTAGTATTTTACACCTAGTGCCCCCCTATCGGGGACACTACCGTCATTTAGTTACAATGCTTCCCCAAAACTGTGGATGGCCCGCTTGCTCCCAACTTATCCAATTTTTCCAAGTGTCAAAACTTGCGTATTATGAGCGAAACACCCATTCAAATATCAAAACGCAATTCATCGTGAGCACTACTGAATTCCGTGTAGTCATAATCTGGAATCGAGGTCAGGGTTTCAATGACCTCACCATCCTCGTCAACGCTCTCGATCACAACAGGATATCCACGCTGCTTATGCATATGCTGGAGAACCATCGTTGTTTCCTGCTCATCCAGTAATTTTCCATCCTGTATTCTGTGTCGCAGAATGAGGCAACGATCAAAATCCTGATAATTGTGGATGGATACATCCGGCACACGTCCAGAGTAACGATAGTTTTCTGCAAGTTGATCCCTTATCTGGCGAAATCCATCCTCATTATGGATCGCCGTGATCTCATAATAATCATTGTCTTCCATTCCTTCTAAACTAAACATCGCAAATTTGCGCATGACGGTGGGCGAGAGATATTGAGCCACGAATGTTTCGTCGCTGCTGTTTTCCATGGCATGTTTTGTCATGGCCAACCAATCACCACTACCGGCAAAATTTTTAAACCAGCGGCGATCCTCTTCCGTTGGATTGTTGCATATTCTCTCAATATCACAGTATATAGCATACCCCAAAGCATAAGGGTTCATACTGGCACCGACCAATTTCTCGACTTCTTTGCCATCAGGGCCTTTAACTTTGCGTACAGCGGAGGGCTGGTAGGTGACACCATCATTTGAATTTTTAAATTCCATGAACATACCATAGTCCATAAGTCCCATGTCATACATTTCGGTCATAATTTTATTATGCACATAAGTGGCAAACCCCTCATTCAGGAGCTGCGTCATTCTTTGCGGCTTAAAATATTGAGAAAGTTCTGAGCGCATCTTCATGATGTTTCGCTGCCAGCCAGAGAAACGCTCATCATGCTCTGCCATATACATCAGAATATTTTTCTCGCCACTAAAAGCGAACGCCCTCTTTTTGTCAGTTTTTCCCTCTTCCTCTGCTTTGCTGTTAAAAAGATCTGTCGGTGCCTCTGAAATTGCATTGCGCCGTTCAATCTCACGGGCTTTCAGTTGCTTGCTAGTGAGACGTTTTACTTTTTTGGTATCCGGCACATCTATGGTATCCATGGCATGACAAAAATCGAGAAAATCAGACACTGTCTTCCAACCATATTTTTCCTCACACTCTTCAATAAAATCACGCATACTTTTGATGTGCCCGATAATTGTGTCGGCATTCGTGAATTCCTGAAAAAGATAATTATTTTTAAAAACAGCATTGTGACCATAGCAAGCATGGGAAATAACCAGCATTTGCATGACCGGACTATTGGTATCCATGCAATAGGCGATACATGGATCAGAATTGATAACAATCTCATAGGCGAGATGCTTATTCTGATCAAACTTCTTTTCTTCACGGATACGAGCTTTGCCAAAACTCCAGTGTCTGTAACTATGAGGCAAACCAACTGTTGTGTACATATCAAGCATTTGATCAGCGCGAATAATTTCTATACGTGGTGAATAAACATCAAGCCCCATCATATCCTTGGCAATAATCCCTTGGACTTCTGCCACCAATGCCAGCCAGCTATCCGGCAAATAAGGATCATCTGCAAACTCTTCTTTGCGCAAAAGGGGATAGTCAAAATCCTTTGCCTTATGTGCATTGATAAAAACCTGATCACCATCTACGTAGTGGCTAAGCAGCTGTTCAATTTTATCTTTGTAACTGGGGGTATTTGATATGTTGTCCATATTTATGTCACTTATCTATGCTGGAGAATAAGACATTGGGTGCGAATTCTGGTGTCCCCCGACCGGAAACAGATGTCTGAATGCCTCCAGCGCCTCAGAGGGATTATTCACCAGTGCCGTAAAAAGTTTCTTTGGAAATTCTTCGGCTATTTTTTTGTAAATTGGCAATAATGGGTCGTAAAAACGGGAATCCGGCTCAGCCACTTGAATATAATAATAGGATTGAAAAAGCGGCAGTAATTCTTTCATCAAATTAACGACTTTAGGATTGTCACTTTTGGGATTTTCGCCATCAGATGCCTGAACGCCATATATGTTCCACTCCGATGGAGGATAACGATCGGTAATAATCTGTTTGGACTTTTCTAGACAGGTTGAAACTATTGTTCCTCCAGATTCCTGACCATAAAAGAAGGTTTCTTCATCAACCTCTTCGGCCTCGGTTGTGTGGGCAATAAAAACAATCTCGACCTTGTCGTATTTTGTCGTCAAAAACTTATTGATCAGCCAGAAAAAGCTTTTCGCCGTATTCTTACGCTCTTGATCCATTGACCCTGATACATCCATTTTGCAAAAGAGAACCGCTTTTGCTGCTGGTTTTGGGGTATCATCATCATATTTATATGTCAGGTGATCAGGACGGAAGTTTGCCGCACGATCTCTGGTCTTCATCTGCTCGGGCAAACGTTCTTCCAATATTTCCAATCGCTCCAGAATATCGGGATCGCTAATTTTTGCGTAAGTACGCTCTTTCAAGATATCCACAGTCTCGATCAAAAGACTTGGAATATTGGTATCCTCGCGCTCTGTGTGATCTTGGGTGGAGATACCAAAAATCCGTTTTAGAGTATCTAGTGTTGAGGCTGCAATTTCCAGCTTTTCGTCCTTACTTCCATCAAGTTCAAGTGGAGAAAGGCCATCCTGATAATCTGCAAGAATATTGAACTGCTCAACAAGGTTTCCAATAACTCTTTTCTCGCCAAGTTTGCCAAGTACAAGCGATTCACCAACCCGTTTACGGTTGGTAATCTCCATATCCATTTTATGTGACGGGCCTTTATTGGTATAACCAGCATGTTCTCGCTCTACGACAGACGTATCGTAGTCTTTAAATTTGGTCATGTCGGGAAGTTGGCGACCATCGAATAGAATTTCGAGAAACTCTTCAGGGGATATCCATAGAAAGTCATCTGTCCCCTCCCCATCCTCTGATGGATCTCCTTTACCCAGTCCTTTGCCTCCGCCCTGTGGTTTGGGTATCCGATCACCTACATCAAATTTGGCTAACCCGGGAAATACGCGGCGAATATCCCCTCCCTCATCATGATGGATGGTAGGTTCGCGAAGAGTTTCAGGCGGAATGGGTACTTTTACTCCACCCTTTTCAAAATCTTTGATACTGCCGTTTGCAACCCTGTCATTAACCGCAGCTTTTACAACCGCACGGTTACGATCAATAAACCTCTTGCGGCTTACTCCGAACTTATCTTCTGATGGCTCTGAACGCCGATCAACAACCACTATGCTCATGATTATATCCTACTGTCCAATTTGCAACTGTTCTTGATACAAATCCTGATTTCGAATTTGTTTGCCTATTCCCAGTTAACTGCAAAACTTATCCATTTAAGAATATCTCTGCAGTTTTGAAGAGGGGATAAGCCACTGAATAAATAAATGACTTAACTCAGTTCAAGGCGATGCATGTGACGCACAATCATCGTCGGCGTAAAACCATAGTTCCGCATGTTCTCATAGAAACGACTATACTGACGCTTTTCTTCGTCTGTTTTCAGATCAGCCTCTGCTTTCGCACGGAAGATATGACGTCTTTTGTCTTGATCAGTGTCGTGTTGTGCACGGATAACCTTTGCCATTGGCTCGTACGAGTCCCAACGAACAATAGCTGGTATCTGCTCATCTAGAGGTTTTCCTTGGTTCTTCTTGGCGATTCGGGCAAGCTCGGCATTAACCGCACCGACAGCAGTTCTTCTGAACTCAGCGGAATTATTGACTCCGGCCTTCTTCTCCATAGTCGAGAGTTCTTTTTCAATTCTCTCAACATTAATACGTTCACCGCTCGTCGGATCGACGTAATCTTCTTGCTCAATCCATTTCTCAGCCATGAAGATATATTTGTCGAATTGAACTTGGCAAACACCATCATCAGCATCAATCATTGCCTGATTGATAATTTTGCGAATATCCTTTTCGTAGCGGTCCCTGATATTAGAGATATAGCCCTTATATTCTACTTTTTTTGCTTCAGGAATACTCTTACTATCTTGATCCTTGACGTATTCTTCAAGAGCCGCCAAAAGCAGCAATGGATCTGACTCGTAAATGCCTTCATTGGCACGCATGTTGAAGCTATTCTTCAAAACATTGTCGGCCTCACGAATTGAGAATCCATCCAATCCTTCGCTTGGATCTGCTTTTTCGCGCAATTCCTTTAGCATCGGAATTTTACCTTCACTGCCGTCAACAACTTCGCCATTCCACACTCGCGCACGAATATGCTTGTCATATGGTTTTAGAGCACCTTCTTTTCCATCTTTCAGGCGCGACACGACAGCAAACTCAGCCAAAACATCAAGTGTCTTCGGAGCAATTGGCACATCCGCATGACGGCTCTTCTTTAAGAGCTTCTCATAGATCTTCATTTCTTCCGACATACGCAGAGTGTAGGGTACATCAATGATCGTGATACGGTTACGCGCTGCGTCACTATCGTTCTTGCTGATGAATTCCTGCCAGACCGGATCGTTGGTTGTAATGATGATCAACTGGTTCATCGGTAGCGTTCCGACCCCTTTGTCACCAGTGTAATATCCGGTTGTAACACCCTCCAAGAAGCTGTTCAGCAAAGCCGGATTGTTACGAAAAAATTCCGCCCCATGGAACATGCCTTGGTTGGATTTTGCAAAAGCGCCTGGAATATAGGCATCAGGGTCCCCCGATGAGAGAACTTTTTTCCTGTCAAGAGGATCTTCTTCACCAACCATTGTGATGTCCACCTCACCAATTAACAAACCAAGATTTGCTGATTTCGGATCTTGTGGGTCAATTTTTGATACGCCAAGCTGTGCATCTGCGGATGGATAAACCTCCACAACTTCAAAGGCTTTTTCAATATCATAATCATGATGCTCAAGGCGCTTCACAGCCCAAGAAGACAACTTGGTATTCAAGTATCTGGGGGGGATACCATACTCTTTGCTAACCTCAGAAGAGGTTTCATCATCAGAGAAAAGTGCGGTTGGTGAATCATTGAAGGGAGATAATCTTCCCGTTGTTTTGCACTTCAGAACATAGATCGGATTTTTCTCCATTAGATGCTCGGCAAGCGTTGCAATCTCTGTCTTACCACTCCCCACAGGGCCACGCAAAACGAGCATACCTTTTGCGCCATTCTTTACATATCCAACAAGTTTGGAAACGACATCATCCGAGTCATATAAATTTGAGAATGGCCTGTAACGCAAAACTTTTTGTGCCCCGAAAAATCGCCGTTCCCGCTCATCAGAACTCACTTTTGTATCAGTGACTTCCGGCTCACCGATGGCAAGAAGCATACGATCCGCATAATCCATATAGGCCGTTTTTTCAGTGCGGCATTTTTCAAGCCAAGCATCAACACTCATCACCGTTGGGCGGCGTATTTGTTGACTTTTTTTCATTTTCTGAAGGATGGAAGGTTTCCCAGCATCAGGATTATTACTGTTTGCTGAAATAATACTGCGAGCCTCCGGCACGCCGGATTCTTGTATAGTAGTCATCTGGATCTCCCTGTTAAAGAGTTTTTTGTTCTGCTGATAATTTTTTATCTAGCTAATTATTAAGATACTCATAGAAAATGATTTCTATTTCTTTGTCAATTTATTTTATTAAATAGTTTTAACCCATAGCTGATCGCCCGACTTGTCGAGATTTTACCCATCAAGCATGCGAGATTTGCTCAGAGAAACGGGCGACAACTACAAGAAGTCACCGCCCGTCCGCAATAAATATGAGATATCCCTAATTATTAGCTCACGGTCAAGTGACCCGTTGCCATCAGATTATTTTCATCGGTCAAACCTAGCACGTTATCAATACGCGCCACCTGAACCCAATGCGCACCACCTACGGCTCCATCAGCATCAACAGAGACATATGAATGCGTAGCACTTTCGGAAATCCGTACGAAGTCAGTGATAGCCGACGTCACAGGATCATACCCCTGCAACAAGCCTTCAATGTCAATGACATCTCCTTGAGCCAGTGAAAAGTCCTTGATATTATCAAGTCCTCCAACCATGGAGTCGGCATCAAAGACAAATATGTCGGCACCTTCATTTCCATAGAGGTAATCAGCCCCTTGTCCACCCGTCAGGATGTCATTATCAAGACCACCATAAAGTTTGTCGTTGCCGTTGCCACCATAGAGTTGGTCAGTCTGATTACCACCGTTTAGGTAGTCGGCACCATCATCCCCAAAGAGCGTGTCCATACCATCCTTGCCGTAAAGCGTATCATTACCGCCCATACCATGCAGGATATTGTCAGAGTTGTTACCATTGATTGTATTGACAAGACCATTGCCGGTTCCGGCATAGGATCCACCATCCATCAACGACAGGTGTTCAATATTATCCGAGAGGCTATATGTAGCATAACTAAAGACCTGATCTGTCCCCTGTCCAATCCCTTCGGTAACAACGTCGGAAGCGTCATCGACAGTATAACGGTCACTTCCTGCGCCACCTTCCAGATGATCAATGCCTGTCCCACCATCAAGTTGGTCGTTGCCATCACCCCCATAAAGGAAGTCATCACCTGCGCGTCCCAGCAATTTATCGTTGCCACTTCCGCCCTCAACAGTGTCTGTTCCATCTCCACCATCAAGAATATCATCGCCCGCATCGCCATAGATGAAATCATCACCTGACAGACCGTTGATAATATCTGCTCCATCAAGACCATGAAGATCATTGCCGAACGAGTTTCCGTTTATGACGTTAGACACACTGTTACCCGTACCGCTGATAGCTGTATCAACCTCAACCAGTGTCAGATTTTCAAGGTTGGCGAGCAACGTATAATTAATCCGCGATTTAACCAGATCAATCCCCTCATTTGCGGCCTCACTCACAACATCAAGAGTACTATCAACAACGTAGGTGTCGTTGCTTGTGCCACCTGCCATGGTATCATCACCCAAACCACCATCGAGCGTATCCGCACCCTCATTGCCGTTCAGGATGTCGTTTCCAGCATCACCATTGAGGATGTCATCACCAGCATTTCCGTTGAGAACATCGTTATCTTCACGACCATAAAGCGTATCATTGCCCAATCCACCACTGAGGGTATCATCGTTCAAACCGCCATCGAGCATATCGACGCCGTCGCCTCCGTTCAGAATATCATTGCCGTTCTTGCCGTAAAGACTATCATTGCCAATGTCACCGTTAATGGTGTCAGCACCGTTCCGGCCAATCAACAAGTCATTACCGTCCGCTCCAGCGAGTGTCCAATCATCATTGGTCATAGCGCGGAATGTGTCGACATTTACTGTTCCGGTATATGTGTGAGCAACCAAATCGACAACACCATTTGCAAACACCAGTTTTTCAACATCTGTCAAACTGTCTTTTCCTTCATCTCCATCCACAGCATTCATATCTGTAATGGTCGTAACGTCCCCTGAAACAGAGTAGGAATAATCCTCACTGGTACCGGAAAATTCAGCCGTATCAGTACCGATTCCGCCACTGATAATGTCATCACCTCCACGTCCCATAAGAATGTCGTCCCCGTCATTGCCTATCAAGGCATTAACAATATCACTTCCCTTGATGACGTCATCACCCGCACCACCCTTGGCATCCTCAATGCTGGTCACGGTTGCTGCCGTCATACCTGCCGTGATGGCCGCCACAACGTTTGAACTATCAGCCGTGAGCGTTACAACTGCTCCACGTCCTAGTTCGGCGGTAAGCCCCTGATAGACAGATTCATAGTTGTTGGCGATAGCAAAAATCGGGATGATATTTGCCGCCTCAAGTGCGGCCTTGACCTGCGCCACCAGAGGATAATCCTCACCTGTGCCTGGAACAACCCCATCCATAATGGCATCGCCATTATTTGGCGTGGTAATGCCGCCCGCAACCCCATCCCCAGCTTTGTGGAATGGCGCATCGGTGAACAAGATTACAAAGCGAGCAGAATCTGTCCTAAAGCCAACTTCGGCCTCATGAAGAGCCAGTTGCATCAGCGACTCAAGCTGGGCCTCTGGTTCATCGTTTCCATAGCGAATAACCATGTTGTTATAAGCATTGGTCAACGCCGCAGCATTGGTTGTCTGGGACAGCAGAGTGTCATAAACCCACTCACCGCTTGCCCCGAATGGATTAACAGCCTTATCAACAAAGGTTGATGATCCAAACTGGCTGTTGGATTGTACCGTCTGAAGCGCCGCCACGATTTGAGGAACCAAGTTGCGTACATTCGCAATGTCGTCGCCAAAGGAACCTGACAAATCCTGAAGGAACTGAACATCCAGCGGAGCTAATGTGCTGCCACCCTGACCAAGATTACAATCCTGATCTTCAATATGACTGACATCATCACCACTCAGGTCAATGTAGCTATCGCCCTCTGCTTCGCTCGCATCCAGCGTATCGTGACCAAGGAAATCTTCAATTTCGACATGACCTCCTTTGACCACATAGGTATCATCACCTGCCCCGCCTGAAAGCGAGTCATGCCCAGAACCCGAGATAAGTTTGTCATCACCATCTCCGCCGACTTCAAGGTCATCACCGTCTCCACCATCGAGCGTATCATCACCCGAGCTGCCCGAGAGTGTGTTATTACCTACACTTCCCGTTACACTATGGCCTGTTCCTACCACATGGACAGATTCGATATTGGCGTTGGTCAGAACATAATCAGCATTGACGATCACTGTGTCAGTTCCGCCACCTACATCTTCGACAATGACATCGCCTGCATTGTCAATATAGTAGGTATCATCACCCGCACCACCTGTCATGATATCGGCGCCTAGACCGCCATCCAGCGTATCATTTCCGTCCAAACCATTCAGGATATCATCACCAGAGCCGCCCATCAGTTTATTGTCAAGAGCGTTGCCTGTTCCTGTGTGTGCACTTCCTTTAAGGGTTAAGTTTTCAAGATCGCTTCCGAGAGTATAGTCAGCATAAGCCTCGACGCTATCGGTACCCGCCGCCGCGCCCTCGGTAATTACATCACCCACATTATCAATGACGTAGGTATCATCACCAGCTCCGCCTACAAGCGTATCAATGCCTAAGCCGCCATCAAGAACGTCCGCGCCCGATGTCCCAGTGAGCGTATTGGTTTTCTCATTTCCTGTTGCGTGATGAGCCGCGCCCGTGAGCGTAATATTTTCAACAAAAGCGCCCGCATTGAGCGTGTAATCACTCGTAGTGACAACCGTGTCAGTTCCTTCACCATCTGCCTCGATAACGGCATCACCGCTGTTATCAATATAGTACGTATCATCACCCAATCCACCGATCATCATATCTGCCCCGGCACCACCATTAATGATATTGTTACCTTCAGAACCAGTTATCGTGTTATCAAGTGCATTTCCCGTTCCATTAATATTGAGACCAGTAAGAGTTAGTTTTTCAACATTGCCCCCAATCGTATAAGTGACAGAGGAAATTGCCGTATCCACGCCTGCGCCCGTAGACTCTGAAATAAAATCGGACACATGATCAACGTAATAAGTGTCATCACCAAGGCCGCCCGCCATCGTGTCAGCACCCAATCCGCCATCAAGAAAATCGTCGCTTGCTGTTCCGGTAAGCATGTTGGCAAGAGCATTTCCTGTCCCGTGATGCGCCAAACCGGAAAGAGTCAATCTTTCAACATTATCGCCCAGCACATAGCCATCAAGCGTTGTAACAACGGTATCGGTTCCTGCGGAAATATCTTCTTGAACAACATCACCGACATTATCAACAGAGTAAGTATCGTTACCGTAGCCGCCGATCATGGTGTCAGCCCCTTCGGCACCATCTAGTGTATCATCCCCGTAATTTCCGGTGAGGGTATTATCAAGGGCATTTCCTGTACCAAAATGAGCGGCACCAACCAACTCAAGATTATCGATCTCGCTCTCAAGCGTCCAGTCAATTTCTGCCTGAACTGTATCAACACCGCCGCCCGCAACTTCAATGGTTGTATCACCAACATCATCAACGATGTACGTATCATTGCCACTACCCCCTGTCATACTATCTGATCCGGTACCGCCCTCGATAGTGTCATTTCCATCACCTGTGGAAATTGTATCATTTCCGTCAAGCCCTAGGACGTTGTCATCCCCCGCCCCAATATGGTGTAGAGTTGTGCCGTAGCCCGCCGCCATGACATCATCGCCATTTGTGCCATAAATATTGCTGTCAGGTTCCCACGAATCCGGTGTGAATACGATGGTCGCTGACTCAGCTCCCGCGCCGGAGCTTCCGATAAGAAGGTCAGAGCGGCCATCGCCGTTCATGTCCCCCAGAATAGCAACACTGCTGCCTGTCTGGCTGCCCGCATCTCCCACAATCTTAGCACCACCGATCCCCTGACTAACCAGAGAAAGGTCAACCGAACCTGTGCCACCGCCCCATACAACGTAAGCCGCGCCCGCATCATATCCGCCTTCGCTGTTGTGAGATGCGCCAATTACGATATCCTTGATACCATCTTGGTTAAAATCAACGCCGCCAGCCACAGACATGTTAGCGAGGTCACCGTTATCTTCAGCTGTAATTGAAAATCCACCAATACCTGCATCCACATCGGAGAGCAAAACTTCGCTGGTTGTGGACTTGCCATACACAACATAGGCTTTGCCTGCCCCGGCCGCACCAACCAGAATGTCTGCCATACCATCCCCGTTCACATCACCAATACTGGTCAAGGCGGTTCCAACTTCATCTCCAGCTTGCCCGAGAATACGGTACCCACCTGTGCCAGATGCAACATTGCTCAGATCAATCTGTGTGCCATTCGCCTTACCAAAAACAACGTAGGCTGCTCCAGCGTCAGCGCCGCCATCTTCATTGCCGGATGCACCAATCAGTATTTCAGCCTTACCATCCCCGTTTAGGTCGGCAATACTGTTAAGTGCAGATCCTGCATTATCATTATGGCCTTCACCAAGAATTCGGAATCCTCCCGTCCCTGTAGCAACATTAGTCAGATTGACAATACTATTTGAGCTTTTGCCCCACACGACATAAGCCGCGCCAGCATCCGTGTTTGCGGCATCATTACCCGTTGCCCCGACAAGAATTTCTGCTTTGCCATCTCCATTCAAGTCACCGATGGATGTCAGGGTAATGCCTGCGTTATCGCCTGCCGCTTCACCTTTGATAACATAGCCCTTGCCATCGCCTGAAAAAGGATCATTGAGGTCAATACTCCCGCCTGCTGGCACCCCCCAGAGAACGAAGGCCGCCCCTGCGTCTGTGGCCACTCCATTTTCCATGGCAGGCGCACCCACCAAAATCTCGGCTATACCATCTCCATTCAAGTTTGATACGGTTCCTACAGTCGCCCCAGCAAGGTCTCCTGCATTCACGCCATCAATTGTAATTTTGGTTAGAGGATCATCAACATAAGATGTTGTGCCGCCAACCGACTGCCCGTAATTGATAAAAATCCGTCCCGCATCGGTAAATTTATCATCATCTGCTGCGCTTCCGGTAATGATTTCTGGGATAAGATCACCATTCAAATCCGCTATGCCAGATACCCATGAATTGCCTCCCAAAGCGAAATCTCCGGGAGCGGCAGGCAAGAGCCTGTAACCACCAGAGCTGCTAAGAACCGAGGAGAGATACAATTTTGTCGAAGGGATGGGCATGGCAAAATCCTTTTCTGCGTTTTTGTTTTGTGGGAAATTTACCCACATTCATGACAACACATATGTGGTAATTTTTCCCGCGTCAATAAATTTTTCAAAAATAAAACCGCACCAAAATTGTGCGGTTCTATATTTTTAAAATAGGTCAATATGTTAGGTCATTAAAATTTCCGCGAGAGCATGACGCCACTTCCATACTCTGCCGCACCATCCGTAAAGCCCTTGGCCACGTATAACTGAGCATCCCAACTCTCACTGAGTGGCTGGCCAAGGTACAGCGTTGCCTGTGAAAAAGGTTTGCCGCTATCGGATGCGGATTGGTGGTACTCATAGTTAACACCAAGACTTGATCCTTCAACAAAGCTATACCCAGCACCAACCGAGCCACGCCACACATCGTGAAGATTGAGGCTCGGTGTGCTTCCTTTGAACGTTCTCCCAGCCTTACCGTTCACAAAAATCCTGTTTTCGAAAATATGAGACAAACCGGTTTCCAGCGTATAATCAAACTTCCCTGTCCCAAGGTTTCTGTCCTCATCCGCCGTCGGGAGCTTAATTTTTCCTGTAATATCAAGGCCTGTACGCGGATCTCCGAGAAGAAAGCGTCGCGTAATGCCAACAACAATATCCCCCAACCCGCTATGTTTTTTGCGAACCAGCGAAGCGGCTTGCCCAGAAATAATATCGTCTCCACCACCAATCACCGAATCAGGCCCGCTGATTTGCAAATAAGGAACCGTGATCTTGGCTGTCCAGGCATCATACTTGAGTTTGGTGATAAACGGCATGTAAGTAATGCGCGTATCAATCGTGTTGCCATAGCTGCCGAAACTTGTGTGATAACCCATCGTAGCCGAAACACGAACAACACTTTCGCCTGGGGCATCCTCATCGAGTTCGGCCCATGCCGGATGCATAGAAATGCCCATCGACAGAAGAATCACGAACAAGAAAAGTTTTTTAAGATTCAGCACTATAAAGTCCCCATGGTTTATTCAGGCGCTAATCTACAGGGAGCATCCCACAGGAACAATCGAATTTTATTGCAAATAATTCTCATGTGGTATATTTTCCCACGTTATACGATTTTTATGGCACAAAGAGCACCATCTATGACCGAGCCTGATAAGGCCTTAATCGAAGCCCTGCACAGTATTCTGCGCCCTTTGGCGCGCTTGCTGATCCACAGGGGCGTGACATTAAGAACCATTATCGACATTATCAAGGATACCTATGTTGAAGAATCTTTGAAAAATTCTAATGGCGGTAAACCTATGACGGACAGCCAGATCAGCGTGATGACCGGCCTCCACCGCAAAGATGTCAAAGCTATCCGTGAGCGTCAGAAACTGGGGCGAACTGCCCCCT
The DNA here is from genome assembly GCA_041674725.1 of Pseudobdellovibrionaceae bacterium. Lineage (GTDB taxonomy): Bacteria > Pseudomonadota > Alphaproteobacteria > Micavibrionales > Micavibrionaceae > UBA1573. The sequence goes on from JBAYVC010000001.1 coordinate 72,970, forward strand.
CTGCCACACTCTCAATGGGCGCCCAGATTATCGCCAAATGGCTGGGTGATAAATCTTTCCGCGCACCTGACGGAACGCCTCGTCCCCTTCCCTATGCCAAAACCGATAAGCCTCAAGGCGTAAGTTTTACTAAACTGGTTGAATCAATTTCGCTTGATGTGAGACCAAGAACCATTCTCGACGAACTCTTGCGCCTCAACATTGCCAGCATTGACAGCGACACAAAAATTGTAACCCTCCTGACCAAAGCTTTTGTGCCTCAAAATAAATGGGAAGATCAGGTTTATTATTTGGGTGAGAATTTTGGTGACCATTTGGCTGCATCTGTGCATAATGTCATGGGCATAAAGCCCGCCTTCTTTGACCGCAGCGTCTATTACAACGGTCTGACAGAAGAATCAGAAGGCAAACTGCGAAAAATGGCAGCAGATCAGGCGATGAAAACACTTGAAGCTCTCAACAAGAAAGCTTATGAACTCTCCCAGTCTGATGCCTTGAAAAAAGATGCACATTATCGGTTTAATTTTGGCTCTTATTATTTCGCCGAAACCGGAACAGATGACGGCAAAAAGAGTGTGAAAGAATAACCCGCATGCACGATGTGTTTAGAACGCATAAACCCTCCCTGACTGCGCTATGCGCAGTCCTGCTGCTTACGTCAACAACTGCCTATGCGGATAATGTGTGCAAAACACCTGATGGTTTTGTCTTCAATGGTTTTACCCCTACTGGCGGTATCGGCGGAACAGGGCATGAAGACCGCAAAACTGGTACCGGGGGCATTGGTGGTACTGGCCATGAACAAGACATTCCCGGCACTGGTAACGGTATGGGCGGCACTGGCGCGAAGCACACGGAAAATGGAATTGGTGGCACCGGAAAGCCTCTGGAAGTGGCTGTTTATGGCCGCATCACCGGATTTGGCAGCATCTGCGTCAACGGCATGGAAGTTCACTACAAACCGAATACCCCTGTTACAGTTGATTCACGCCGCGCCGATATTCACGACCTTAAAGTCGGTCAGATTGTATCATTAGTGGCACTTCAAAACACCAAAGGAGATTTCTATACCCGCGACATATCCGTGCATAGTGTTCTTACCGGCCCGATCGAGCATATTGATACACGCTCTCATACCGTTCAAGTTCTCGGTCAAACTGTGCGTACCGAGAGCGTTTCGTCCAAACTTTCTGTCGGTGATACGGTACGCGTCAGCGGTCTGCGCGATGGTGACAACAAGGTCGTCGCAACCCTTATCGAGAAGATGCCTGCCGCAGTACCGAACATCATCAGCGGCACTGTACGCGTGGCAGATGGTACGACCTATATCGGATCAACGCCGATCACATCATCCCATGAACCGCGCAATGGCGAGTTTGTTCAGGCAAAAGGAACATGGGAGGATGGAAAATTTGTCGCCAGCGCCATCACTGCACAACCCAATCCTGAGAATATCCATGGTGTTTCCCTGTTCTCTATCCAGACCTACACAGGTAAAGCAGGACTAGATCATGACAAGGATCAACGCGTGATTCTTTTCGGTACAAGCAACGGCAAAGGCGTATTCACTCCAGAAAAAATTATCGAGGAGAAAAGTGCCATCCATCCGGTTCTTGAGAAGGAAACATCTGAAGAAAATGAACCCCTCAAGGAAGAACACGCCGATCATAAATCAGATCATCGCGAAGAGCAGGCCGCCGACCATGACTCATCCAACAAGGATGAGCACGAAGATCATGACCGCCCTGAAGATATTGTCCCCGAAGCAGGCTCTGAGGACCTAACCGCTCATGAGACAGAATCTCCCGAAATCGAGCAGCCAGAGGCGGAAACCCCAGAGATAGAAGAACCTGAAGTTGAGACTCCTGAAGTTGAGACTCCTGAAGTTGAGACTCCTGAAGTTGAGACTCCCGAAATTGAGGCTCCCGAAATTGAGGCTCCTGAAATTGAGGCTCCTGAAATTGAGGCTCCTGAAATTGAGGCTCCTGAAATAGAAATTCCAGAGGTAGAAACACCCGAAATTGAACTTCCCGAGATTGAGGAACCTGAACTTCCAGACTAGCCCATACATTAAAATGAACGCTCTTAATAACCAAACCGTTAGTCTGATTGGAACAAACACTTAACAAACAACAAAATGAGCACCATCCTAGCACTCATTTTTTCGGAAAATTTGTAACCAACAACGAAAGGCTTCCGCCATGAAAAACCTTTTTAGCTTAGCAATTTTGTCTTCACTTCTATGTTCCTGTACCACTTCTGACGACGGCAAAACCAAACTTGTGACCGTTGCCCCTGTGGAGTTTGTTCAGCGATGTTCCCTCAAGGGGAATATTTACAGTGAATCCCCCTATTTCGGTATTTTTACAGAAACAACGCAGGATAAACTTGAAGAACTCGCCAAGGAATCAGCGTTACGCTTAGGTGCCAACACTGTTGTTCTCAATCATCCACAAGAGAAAGATGGCAAATATACGCTGGAGGGCAAAGCTTACCTCTGCCCCTAATTGACAGAGCGGATAAAAGAAAATAGGGTACCCCTATGACTGCGTCTAAATCCCATTTCTTGAGTTTTATGGTCGCCCTTCTGCTGATCCGCAGTTTGATGCCACTGGGATTTATGACTGATTTTAGCGGAAAGAATTTTATTACCATATGCTCTGGGGTGCACGCAGTCACCATTGAAGTTGATAAGGATGGATCCCCCCTTTCGCCTTCAAAACAAACCAGTAAAAAAGTGACCTGCCCATTCGCCCTGATTTCAGGCGAGAAAAATTTACCGCCCATTGCTCCGTTTATTATCCATGCAGAAATACTCCCCGCCAACGCGGTGAACCTACCCGTACAAAAAGTTTACATCCCCTCCCTTTTCCTTCTGACAGAAAATATAAGTCCACGCGCTCCGCCTCGTTTCTCCTGAAAATAAACTACCCTTCACATTTTTATTCAGGAGACTTTCATGTCACAAAACTATTCAGTAGGCCTCATGATGGGGGCCGCGCTCGTCTGCTATGCCGCGTGCTGCACAACAACCGCAACCGCTCAGGAAACCACCCCCGAAATTGAAGTAACATCCACTTCGCTCAGCATTAATCCAGCTTACCTATGGTTTATGCCGGATGAACTACCCTCCACTTACGGCGCAGACGGTGGTGCTTTACTCTCCTCTATCCCGGGAATATCGGCCTCACGCATGGGTGGTCATGGCAGCGATCCCGTCATTCACGGTCAACAGCAAACCCAACTCAGCGTTATTAATGATGGCGCCATCACCCATGGTGGCTGCCCCAATAGAATGGATCCGCCCTCCTCATTCGTTACGCCCAACTCCTTTGACTCGTTGACCATCATCAAAGGTTACCAAAGTGTGCAATACGGCACCGGCGGCACCGGCGGCACCGTCATTTTCGAGAAAGGGCCCGTGCCTTTTTTGAGCAATACAATGGGTACACAAGGTAATGCAGATGGAAAATATGAAAGCAATGGTCAACTAAGAAGTCTTTCAGCAGATATGGCCGCAGGCAATAATCAAGGACAAGTCCGCGCTGCATGGTCGGCATCAACTGCCAATAACTACGAAGACGGCGGCGACAATACGGTGAGAAGTGCCTTTAGTGCAGAATCGTTCTCACTGATGCCTATCTGGACTCCCGATGAAGATACCATACTAAAAATGTCTGCCGAACTAAACCGGACAGATGATGTTCTTTACGCAGGTGCCGGAATGGACTCGCCTGAAGGATCGGCGCTTACCCACCGCATCAATTTTTCTAAAATCCTCCACTTGGATACATTAAAGAAATTTGCGGCGAATATTTACTCAAGCCGCGTTGATCATGTCATGGATAACTACAGCCTTCGTACCAATACCGGCATGAAAATGAAGGCTCCATCCGAGTCAAACACCTACGGCGGAACGCTCTCTGGTGACTTTAAATTCAGCGGCATTCCATTCGCCGTCGGCACCGACATGCAATACAATAACCGGAATGCCTGGCGGTATAGTGGCCCAGCTATAGCGGCAGAAGCCACGTCACCGCAATCACGCCTCTGGCCGGATGCGCAAATCCACCAAAACGGTCTTTTTGTAGAGGCTACACCAGACATTTCGGACGAGTTGCACCTGCGTGCTGGAACACGCTACGACTATGTAACGGCTGAAGCCAAAGCAGCAGGGACAGTCTTCGGCACGGCCAGCCCTAACTCCCTTTACCTCTCCCATTACGGCACCACAGCAACCACACAAAGAGAACATAACCTCGGCGGACTACTCCGGCTTGAATATGATCTCTCGGATCAAACCCTGCTCTTTACAGGTCTGAGCCGCTCTGTCCGTACAGCCGATGCTACCGAACGGTACATCGCCGCCAACAGCGGTACAGCGTCAAGCCGCTGGATCGGGAACCCCAATATTAACCCTGAAAAACATAATCAATTTGATGTTGGTATCAGTCACGCATCGTCAAATTGGGGAGCAGCCCTCTCTGCCTATTATGATCGCGTAAATGACTTTATCATGCGTGATCTTGCTCGCGGTCAAGATGGCATCATTGCCACCAGCAATGAAACCATCTACCGCAATATTGACGCTACCCTGATGGGCCTTGAAACGCAGGCCAGCTACAAACTGACCCCGTTTCTCAATCTCAGCGGCAATATGGCATTCACCTACGGCAATAACGAGGAGGATAACGACGCCCTCGCGCAAATTCCGCCGCTCGAAGGATCCGTCGCTCTTGAATATGCTCCCGACATATATACGATCGGCGCAAAATTCAATTTTGCCACACGGCAACACCGGATTGACAACCAGACATCCCACCGCGACGTTTCTCAAACTGGAGGCTACGGAACGTTTGATATCTATGGCAGCACAAAACTAGGTGCGCTGGATATGCGGGTAGGAGTCACCAATCTGTTTGACAAACAATATGCGCAGCATTTGAACCGCAGCAACGCTTTTGACCCCACAGAAATTCAGGTCAACGAGCCAGGGCGTTCCTTTGGCATCCAGCTTCATGCACGGTTTTAAAAATACACCCACCAATAACAAAGAGCGGCACCCCCTTGCGGGGGTACCGCTGATTATTTCTCTTTTGCTGCATATAATAACTATCATTCTCCTGATCGGCATTTGGGGGGAGATCAAAGAAAGTCCGCACCGTAATACAGAAATCCCTATTGAGGTTGCGCTGGTTGAGCAAATAATCGCCCCAGACAGTGACGATGCCGCAAACAATCAAAAAGAGTTTTTCACTCAGATGAAGAACGAATTCCCATCACCAGAAAAAATTGAAGTCATCGCCTCAAAACCACCAAAGACTCACCTTAAAAAAGAGGAACGCCCTAAAAAAACGTCGCAACCAGAAACCAGTAAACCGCAACCACCCAAGGAAATAACCGTACGGACATCATCTCCAGATACAGGATTGATCCACAACACCTCATATGCGCTGGAAGTAGCCCACCATATCAGCAAATATAAATTTTATCCTCTTGCCGCACGGCAGCGCCATGAGACAGGAAGATTATTGGCATCAATCACTCTTGATGCACAAGGACAACTCATTGTGCACAAGATTGAACAAAGTTCAGGCTCTCGTATCCTCGATTATGCAGCGTTGAAGGCGATTGTGCAGGCATCACCCTATCCGCCTCCACCGATGGGTCGGGCAGAAGTAACGCTCAAAATTCCGCTTAACTACACACTGGATTCCCAAAGGTAGCATTGAGCCACTTAGTGCTGGACTTCATCATCGCGCATCACGATATAGATTGCCGGAATAACCAGCAGCGTAAGCAACGTGGACGAGATAAGCCCAAACAGTAAGGAAATAGCCAATCCTTGAAAAATGGGATCGGTCAGAATGACTGCTGCACCAATCATAGCAGCCATAGCCGTAAGCAAAATTGGACGCGCCCTGATTGAGCCTGCTTCAAGAAGAACCTCACGTAAAGTTCCTTGTTTTTTCCGCCGCTCGCGGATAAAGTCAACGAGTAAAATCGAATTGCGTACAATAATCCCCGCCAAGGCAATGAACCCGATCATAGAGGTTGCAGTGAATGCGGCTCCAAAAATCCAATGCCCAAATAGAATACCGATCAAAGTTAAAGGAACCGGCGTTAAAATAACCAGCGGCAACGTATAGCTGCGAAACTGCGCCACCACTAGCACATAAATTCCCACCAGCGCGATCATGAACGCAGCGCCCATATCGCGAAAAGTTACATAGGTAATTTCCCATTCACCATCCCACAACAAGGTTGTGGTTTTTTCATCAAGCGGTTGCCCATAAAACGAAATATTCGGTTTTGGAACATTGGCAGACCACTCAATCTTATCCAAAGCATCCTCTACGGCGAACATACCATAAATTGGCGCTTCAAACTCTCCGGCAAGTTCCGCCTGCACCATCTCAGCAAAATAACCATCACGTCTGTAAATAGGATATGAACCGCTATCTTTTCGCGCTGTAATAACATTCCCGAGTTCGACAACCGCTTTATTACCTGGGATAAGGTTGGCAGGAACGGGCACAGAAGCCAGACGTTCATTCCAGAGCAAATCAGATTTCGGCAGACGCAGCGCAATCGGTATGGGGCGGCGATCTTCACCACGATGGGAATAACCAACGATAGAACCGTTCAATAGAAACGAAATTGTGTCATACACATCACGCTGCTCGACACCAAAATATTCCAATTGATCCTGATTGATTGACAAGCGGAAAAGAGGCCGATGCACACCAATACTATTATCTACATCAACAACAAAGGGAACCGAGCGGAAAGCTTCCTCAACTTTAGCCATGACTGCACGGCGCGTCTGCGCATCCGGCCCGTATATCTCTGCAATCATCGTTGACATGACCGGCGGCCCCGGCGGTACTTCAACAACCTTGATTGATGCCCCCGAAGGAATATCAATATCTTTAAGGAGAGAACGTATGGCAAGCGCAATTTCATGACTGGTTTCGCTACGCTCATCCTTAGAAGTAAGATTAATCTGCAGCTCCCCCTGCTCCGGAGAACTTCGTACAAAATAATGACGCACAAGGCCATTAAAATTAAACGGCGCCGCCGTTCCGGCATAAGCCTGCATATGCGTTATTTCTTTAACCGCCAGCAATTTCTGCGCAACAACGCGCATCGCTTGATCTGTATCTTCCAGAGTTGCCCCTTCAGCCAAATCAAACACAATTGAAAGCTCCGGCTTATTATCAAAAGGAAGGAGCTTGACAACTACTGCTTTTGTTGCAATCAACAAAAATGAAGCAAGCGTCATTACCCCAACAATAAACAAAAATCTCTTAGCTGTCGCGCGACTAACCATAATAGGGCCAACAACACGACGGAAAATAATACCGATTTTATCATCTGCTGGATCAACATGATGGACTCCAGCGTTTTTTCTTTTCTCAGAAAAAACACGCATCAGCCACGGTGCAATAGTCACTGCCACAACAAATGAAATGAGCATCGCAATTGAGGCATTCACGGGAATAGGTGCCATATAAGGCCCCATAAGCCCACCGACAAAAAGCATCGGCAAAAGGGCCACAACAACTGTCATGGTCGCAAGAATGGTAGGATTTCCAACCTCAGAGACAGCATCAATCGTAGCCTGAATACGGCTGCGCCTATCTTTCATTGCCCAGTGACGAGCAATATTTTCAACCATCACCACAGCATCATCCACCAAAATACCGATCGAAAAAATAAGTGCAAAAAGACTGACGCGGTTAATCGTATAGCCCAAAAGCCATGACGCAAAGAGCGTCAGCATAATCGTCGTCGGAATGACAACAAAAGTGACCGCTCCTTCAGTCCAACCGATACTCCAGCCAATCAAAAGAACAATACTCACCGTCGCAAGCCCCAGATGGAAGAGCAGCTCATTGGCCTTATCATTGGCGGTTTCCCCATAGTTACGCGTTACTGTAACCTTAAGATCGTCGGGAATAAGCGTCCCCTTCAATTGCTCGGCGCGACGCAAAACCTCTTCAGATATTTTTACAGCATTCGCCCCTGCCCGCTTGGCTATAGCCAGCGTAACTGCTGGTGACGAAAGCGATGTTCCGTTCTCACCTCTTTCTATCATGGTCACACGCACCGTTGTCGGACGCGGCCCTATAACAACTTTGGCAACATCGCTTACATAAACAGGACGCCCATCGCGTGTGGTTAGAAGAAGCATACCAATATCGGGGATTCCATTAAGAGTATGCCCCGCTTTAACATTACGGTGCCCCCCATCATCCAAAAGATACCCTGCATCAAACGCACGGTTGGCATCCGCAATTTTGGCAGCAAGCTGCTGCAACGTCACTCCATACACCGCAAGCTTTTCTGGAGATGGCTCAACCCTGATCTCATCGGGATTCCCGCCGGAAATGTAGGTTAAACCAACATTTTCAATTTTTGTGATTTCCTTTTGCACCTTCTCGACTATTTCATGCAAAGACGCATCATTCCACCGCGTAGCACTCTGCAAAGATGGAGAAAGTGTAAGCGTTACAACCGCAACATCATTGATACCGCGCCCAACAATAATTGGTTCGGGAATACCAACCGGAATTTTATCGTAGTTGGCGCGAATTTTTTCATGAATACGCAAGATGGCATCATCGGAATCCGTTCCAACAATAAATCGCGCTGTAATCATCACCTGATCGTCAAGAGTCTGGCTGTAAACATGTTCGACATCACTCACGCTTTTGACAATAGCCTCAAGCGGTTTTGTCACCAACTCAACCGCATCAGGAGCTTTAAGTCCGTCCGCCCGCACCGCAATATCAACCATAGGAACACTTATTTGCGGCTCTTCCTCACGCGGGATAGAGACAAGGGCCACCCCACCAAGCAAGACTGCAGCAAAGAGGAACAGTAATGTAAGCGGTGATGAAATCGATATTTTTGTCAAATAACCGGAAATTCCTAACGACATAAATTACTTCTCCTGCGGCAAGAAAAGGACATCGCCATCATGGACACCCGAAATAATCTCGACACTTTCTCCTTTGGATTGATCATCGACCCTTCCACGCTGAACAGGAAAATCATAAACCTCCCCATCACCTGTCTTCACAGTAACGTAATCAATCCCCGAGCGTCTTGATATAAACCGCACCGGAACCATATAGGCATTACGCTCAGTTGTATTAACCAGCACCTGAACCCGTTCCCCCACATAATAGTTATCAATCCCCGACACAACAGCGTCCGCTATCACACGTCCGTCATCAATTTCGGGATAAACAAGCGAAATTTCACCCTCTGCAGTCACACGCCCACCCATCTCGCTACCTTCCAGATAAACTTTATCGCCTTTTTTAAGAAATTGAGCATGCCGCTCAGGCAATCTCAAACGCAGAATATAGGATTCTGCTGCTATCGTAGCGATAGTTTCCCCGGGCATAACAACACTGCCAGCCGTCAAGGGAACATTAAGCACACGGCCAAAGGAAGGGGCCAATATCTTCCCTTCCGTCATTTGTTGTTCAATTACTTCACGCTGCGTTTTCCGTGCTTTTAATTCATTACTTGCTGCACTCTCAGCGGCTTTGGCTGCATCAAACTCAGTACGCGACACAGAACCGCTGCCTACCAAAGCCTGTACGCGATTTAGATCAGCCCTAGCTCTTTCCTGCTGGGCTGCAAGTCCCAAGATCTGAGCATCGAGCGTCTTGACCTGCAACGCCAGTTTATCATCACCAATCACGGCGATTTCTTGCCCGCCAGTCACACTATCACCTTCCTTAACGTGCAGTGAAATAATCGTTCCACCGATCCGCGCCCGCGCCGCAACGACATCAACGCTTTCAACCGTGGCAAACACCGGCTTTGGGTCGTAAACTTTTCTCGATTTAACGATGAACTCCTCGGCATAGCCAAAGGACGAAAAAGAAACTGCGGCCACAAAAAAACAAAAAAACAAACCTAAAATCTTCATCACATCTCCATTACCGTTTTGATGTTTTGGATGGCAAAATACAGTAATTCTTATATAGAGCTTTGATCACATCTTCTGAAGGGGTATGAGCCAGTGAATAAAAAATAGTTTGTGCAGCGCGGCGCGTTTCAACAAGATCGCTCAAACGCAAAATCTGCAAATGCTGCGACACGGTAGATGCCCGCATATTGAGAAATTCAGCCAGTTCAGAGACAGACGCCTCCCCCTCGCGCAACCGACACACAATCATCAGCCTCTTGGGGTTAGCAAGGACTTTCAATAACTTTGCCGCTTTATCCGCAGATTTTTTCATCATATTAAATTTTATATTCATATTTGCGTAGATACGATATACTGATTATATAGTCAATATATCTCTGAAAGATTAAGGAGCCAGAATGACACATATTGTTGTACTCGGTGCAGGGTTAGGCGGAACGATGATGGCCTACGAAATGCACGAGAAACTTGGAGACAATGATAAACTCACCGTAATCAATCAGGGGGCTATATATCAATTTGTTCCCTCCAATCCATGGGTTGCTGTCAGATGGCGCGAAAAGAAAGATGTTCAAATTGACCTAACAGATGTTATGGCTAGAAAAGATATTGTTCTGGAAACATGCGGTGCCAAACGTGTCCACCCCGATGAGAACTGTGTCGAACTTAACGATGGCCGAAAAATTTCATATGATTATTTGATTATCTCCACCGGCCCAGAATTGGCCTTTGATGAAATCCCCGGATTTGGCCCAGAGCATTATACACAATCCATTTGTATGGCCGATCACGCTGAACGGGCCGCACTGGAGGTTGATAAGCTGATTGAAAACCCTGGCCCTGTCATCATTGGCGCGGCACAAGGGGCTTCCTGTTTTGGCCCCGCTTATGAGTTTGGTCTCATTCTTGATACCGAACTACGCCGCCGAAAAGTGCGTGATCAGATTCCCATGACTTTCGTGACATCAGAGCCTTATGTGGGACATTTAGGTCTCGATGGTGTTGGTGACACAAAGGGTCTTCTGGAATCGGAGCTACGTCAACGCCATATTAAATGGATAACCAACGCTAAAATAAAAGAAGTCCAGCAAGGAAAAATGTTTGTTGAAGAACTCAACGATGATGGGACTCACAAAAACGATCACGAGCTCCCTTTTAACTTCAGCATGATATTACCGGCTTTCCGCGGCGTCGGAGCAGTGCGCGGCATTGAAAATCTTACAAATCCGCGTGGATTTATCATGATTGACAAAAACCAGCGCAACATGACCTACCGCAATATTTTTGCCATTGGCGTATGTGTGGCCATTCCCCCAATTGGTAAGCCTGCCGTGCCAGTCGGCGTTCCCAAAACAGGATTCATGATCGAGTCCATGGTAACAGCCACCGCGCAAAATATTGAAGCCCTGATGAATGGAAAACCTGCCAACTATGTGGCGACATGGAATGCCGTTTGCCTTGCAGACTTTGGCGATGGCGGCGTCGCTTTTTTTGCGCAGCCTCAAATTCCGCCACGCAATCTGAACTGGTCATCAAAAGGCAGGTGGGTGCATTACGCTAAAATAGGGTTTGAAAAATATTTCATGCACAAGGTGCAAGTGGGAGAGAGCATGCCTTTCTATGAGAAGTTCGCTCTCGAACTGATGCATATTCAAAAAATTAAAGCCGAAAAAGAATAACATTTACCAAAACACCAGAGGAGAAATAAATGAACATTGATCGCGCCGTGATGGCCTTTGCAGGATGCGTAATTTTGACAAGTCTTGCCTTGGCTCACTTCCTAAACCCTTACTGGCTCCTGCTGACGGCTTTTGTCGGCATAAACATGCTTCAAGCTGCATTTACAGGATTTTGTCCTGCTGCTATAATCCTGAGTAAGTTCGGCATTCCGGAAGGATGCGCATTCACCATCAAAAAATAATGCGCACCCGCCCCTCAGCAGTAAGCCTTAAACACTGACATTCAGGGAAATCGGCATTATTATGAAGATCAAGTACGACTGCGATGATGTTATTCTGAGTGCGACTCTGGCGGATGAGAGCTTTTTTTGCGCCGGAAAAGTCTTGTGCGATCTTAACGATGCAAAAATCAGAGCGCATTCGGTTGCCGCAGCAACCGAGGAGATGACATGCACTGTAGGAAGTATTCATTCATCAAGCACAATCATTGCCAACAACGCAAAAAATACGAACGACGCCACGATGAAGGGGATAGAATCCCTTTCGCAGGTAAAAGAACAACTCCTGCAGGTGGCGGAAATTGCTGACAGAACCATTGACAGTGTTGATAAGCTTAATAGCATTACTGACCGGATAGCTTCTTTCGCACAGCAAATTGACAATATCTCAAAAAAAACGAATCTTCTTTCCCTAAACGCCACCATCGAAGCCTCCCGCGCAGGTGAGGCCGGCAAAGGATTTGCCGTAGTTGCCGGTGAAGTTAAAAACCTATCTGCCCAAATCGGGGAATCAACAAGTGGTATTCACGAACTCATCTCAATTCTGCAAAATGAAATGGAATCAATCACCCGTAACTCACAGGAGAATAAATCAGCTCTCAATAGCGGAATAACATCACTTCAGGACGTTAACAACCTTATGGGTGACATCCATAGCCAATCAAGCGAAGTGGCCGAAGGAAGTTCCATCATATCAAGCAGCCTCGACCAGCAAACCCTTGCGGCAAAAGAAATATCTGAAACAATTCAAAATATATCCACGCGGCTGGTGCGCATGCACCAATCAACCGAAGAAATCACTGTACAGATTGATTCAGTCGCGAAATTGAGTAAGAAAGGGTTTATTCAACTCGAAAAAAGCCGACGAAAGAACAGAATCGTAAAGCTTGCAAAATCAGATCACGCCGCATGGAAAAAACGCCTCGCAAACATGCTAATTGGCAAAGAAGGCCTAAACGAAAATGAACTTGCGAGTCACACAAGCTGTCGTCTTGGTGTCTGGTACGAGGGTATGAAAAACAGTTCACTTTCAAAACTTCCGGCTTTCAAAGAGCTGGAAGAACCTCACGCATTGGTGCACGCCCATGGCAAGGCCGCTGTAAAGCTATACAATCAAGGGCTAACCAATGACAGCCTGAAGGAGGTGGAAAATATGGAGAAAGCCTCCACCGAGGTACAACGTCTGCTCAACGAACTTGATAAGGCTATGTCTTCGTAACCGGAAGGCCAGCCCCAACCCAAGCATTAAGCCCTCCCGCAAGATTGACAACATGCTCGTGTTCAGCCAGTTCACGGACAATATTGCAAGCCTTCATCGACCTGACGCCCCCCTGACATTGGAGCACGATTTCTTTTTCTGCCGGAAAATCGTCTCGGTGGAACTTCTGGGCAAATACCGAAAGCGGTAGTGACACCGCACCCTCAATGTGTCCAGCCCTAAATTCATCAGGTTCACGTACATCAATAAGCACTGCCCCACCCGATCTAAGCATGCCCTCAAGTGTCTTTGCGTCAATTTCCTTGACCATTTCTTTACCCTTTCCTTGCAGGAGTTTCATATCTGTCTTAATCTTTTCGAGCAGAGCAAAAAGCATTTCGTAGCGCCCCTAAAATCTCTTTTGCGGTGTCATGAGTAACAAAATAGTAAAGAGTCCTGTGTTCCCGACGGCAGTCAATAATCCCCTCTTTTTTCAACTTCGCGAGATGCTGCGAAAGAGAAGTCTGCGCAATACCTGTTTTTTCCTGAATGCTGCCCACACTTAGTTCCCCTTCGCCCAACACACATAAAATAGCCAATCGATGCTCGCTCGCGATGCCCTTTAAGAAAGATGCCGCTTTATGTGATGCCTCAAGAAGGGGTTGCATTTGCTGCCTTTTGATTTATATTCCAATCATATTAGTTATATATGAAATGAAAGGGATGTCAAGATGGCCAAGGATTACGATCAACTCACCAAGGATATTTCAGCCTATATGGGAGAAATGCGCAAAGCTGTTCCGGATGCCATGCAGGGTTTTTCAGCCCTCGCCAAAGGAGCACTTCAAGATGGCGCCATCGATAAAAAAACCAAAGAACTTATTGCACTGGCCATTGGCGTAGCAACGCGCTGCGATGGCTGCATCGGCTTCCATGCCAAAGCCTGTGTCGAACTTGGCGCCACACGTCAGGAAGTAGCCGAAACACTGGCCATGTGCGTCTATATGGGAGGAGGCCCCAATTATATGTACGCGGCAGATGCCCTTAGAGCCTATGATCAATTTGCCACGGCCAAAGCTTCATAAGTACAATTGTCATCTAAAAATATGGGGCTAACCAAGCGCCACTTTCTTATGCTATCAAATCACTTCCAACTGATTATTAGTCATCAAGGTCGCAATAGTAAGGTTTTTACCTTCGATAAGGATCATATCCACGAACTGATACTGTGTCCCTGCCCCATCCCGATCAACTGAGATGGTGGTTGAACCGTTTGAGGTCGAATGAACAAAATCACTAATCGCCGACGTCACAGGATCGTATCCGATCAGGATACCTTCAATCGTGATTTTATCATTAGCCGCGCCAGTGCCCCAATCCTTGATCCGGTCCAGATCATCGATTTTGGAATCTTCTAATAATTCCGCGGTAAAGCGGAAGGTATCGCTGCCATACCCGCCATAGAAATAATCCAGGCCATTACCACCATTGATGATATCATCGCCACCACCTGCATAAATGGTGTCATTGCCTGAACCGGCAATAATAGTATCGTCGCCATCAACGGCAGAACCGCTCGTGCTATTCCCGCCATAGATTACATCGTCCCCGGCACCACCATTGATATAGTCGTTCCCGTTCTCACCGCGCAACGTGTCTTTTCCGGATTCACCATAGATAGTGTCAATCCCATCCCCAGCATATACCGAGTCATCATCATAACCGCCATAAATGGTATCATCACCGATCCCTGCAATGAGCTTGTCAACGCCATCACCGCCAAACAACTGATCATTCCCGTCATCGCCGCGTATCTCATCATCACCTGCATCTCCATACAGATTATCATTACCGAGACCGCCTTTGAGAACATCAATCCCTGCGCCGCCATAAAATATATCGCTGCCATTGCTGCCATAGAGATCGTCATCCCCATCACCGCCAAAGGCCGTGTCATTGCTGGTATCTGAACCACTATCGCTATAAGCATAGATTTTATCGTTGCCACTTCCCCCATAAAGTGTATCACTGCCAGCCCCACCATACAGATTATCGTTCCCGGCCATGCCATAGATAATGTCATCGCCGGTTGCCCCATCCAGCGTCTCAGCGAGGGCTGTCCCCAACATAAAGTCTGATGCTGCCGTACCATCGGGTATGCCGCGTAACCAGGTGCTGAAACTGCCCAGGTTAAAGTTGGTGCCATCCTCAAAATGCAGGGTTTCAATAGCGGAAGACCCACCCAGCATCTGATTGGTCAGGACAATAGCACCAACCGCAACGCCCGTAAGCCCAATAACCAGATTATTGTTATTGATAGTGAACGTCACATCTTCAATAGAGATACCATCCGCCATATTGATGGTATCAGTCCCACCCGTATCCTCTAATAAATCCGTACCAGAGGTAAAGAAATACGTATCATCTCCGAGGCTGCCATAAAGCTTATCATCTCCAGTACCGCCGTAGAGCGTATCATTGCCATCACCACTATACAGTTCGTCATTCCCGTCACCCCCAACTAAGGTGTCCGCCCCTGAACCTGTCAGGAGGAAGTCGTTGCCAGCAGCCCCCAGAAGCTCATCATCACCACCAAAGCCAATAATGATATCATCCCCGGATGTACCGTTTTTATCGTCATTCGCGGCGGAGCCTCTGTTCCAATTGGTAAACTTCTTAAAGTCAAAGCGGAATCCGTCCTCCAACTCGATAAACTCGATCTTGGCGTTACCCACGCTATTTTGACCGGAAATCTTGGTCGACGAGGTTTCACCTGTAATCGTAATTAGAAGATTGCTGCTATTGGTCGGATCGGCACTGAAGGTTATATCCTCAAGAGTTTTGCCATTGGTGAGTTTCAACACATCCGCCGTACCGCCATCGTCCTGGATATTATCGGCCCCTTTGCTCAGTACATAGATATCGTTTCCACTTTCACCCCGCAGCGTGTCATCGCCATCGCCGCCATCCAGCGTATCATCGCCTTCCCCACCGAAAAGACCACCTGTACCGGCATCATTTCCGGCACCTCCATAGAGAATGTCGTTGCCATAACCACCTTTCAGCAGATCAACCCCATCTTCTCCATACAGGACATCATCACTTACATAGGTATCGCTATCGGCTCCGTCTCCATAGAGTTGGTCGCTCCCAATACCGCCATAAAGAATATCAGCATCCTCGCGGCCATAAAGCTTATCATCATCTTCATCGCCATAAAGGGTATCTCTCCCTTCATTGCCTTTCAGAGTATCTTTGCCTTCGTTGCCGTGAATGATGTCAGCTCCATCATCACCGTACACATTAATGTCGTCTCCCTGACCGGCATAGATAATATCGTTACCGCCATCTCCACGGATCAGGTCTACGCCAATACCGCCATAGATAGTATCGTCGTCGTCTTCGCCATACAGCGAGTCATTACCATCTTCCCCATAGAGAATGTCGTTGCCACGGTTGCCATACAATGTATCGTTCCCAAGACCGCCATATTCTGTGTCAATCCCGTCATCACCGCGGAGCGTATCATTCCCGGCTCCGCCGATAAGCGTATCATTCCCCTTATAGGCGAGGATCTGATCATCGCCGCCTAACCCGATGATGACATCTTTGACGTTCTCATCATTTACGCCCGGAATGGAATCATTGGAACCTGTCCCGTAGATCCAACCGGATACACTTGCCAGTTCCAATGTCAGTCCATTGGAGAACTGTACATATTCCACGCCATAGAGATCATCTGTCCCGTCTGTGCCGACATTGTCCTGGATACGGATATAAGTCGTATTATTGGTAAACGCATAACTTTCAACCAGACCATTTAATACAGCGGTATCTATCCCTGCGCCACCATCAATTGTATCGTTCCCAGCACCACCGTTAAGCGTATCGTTGCCCTCAAGGCCATACATGACATCGTTGGCCGTGGTGCCCGTCAGGTTATCATTACCGGATGTGCCGTTGATTGAAAGCACGTTGGCCAAAGCCATGACGGTGCCATCGTTAAACTTGAGATTTTCGACCACCGAGCCGAGGACATAATTGCTTACCTTAATAGCATCCGTTCCTTTGAGCGATATAATAAAGTCGTTGCCAACAATACGAGCTGCTACATCTGATCGCTGATATCCTTCCCCTAGTATGATCGTATCATTCCCAGAGGTGTCCAGAATAGTTTCATAACCATAGCCAGCCTTATAGACATAGCTATCATCACCAGCCTCACCAATCAGAGAGTCATCCCCTGCACGGCCTTCCAGAATATTGTTTCCAGTATCGCCCGTTAAGCTATCAGCATAAGCCGAGCCACTGATGTTCTCGAAGCCGCTGATGATATCAGCTCCTCCACCACCAGACACAACAGCTGTCGCCAGATTGACGTTTACAGCCGAGTCCGCAGATGTGTAATCCAGCGTGTCACTGCCCATACCACCTGTTAAGGTATCATTACCAGCTCCACCGTTGAGCGTATCGTCCCCCGCACCACCATACAGGGTTTCTTCATAACTGCTGCCCGTGATGACGTCATTGCCGCCTTCGCCGTAAATCTTGCTCCCCGCCATAGCAATACCATAGCTCGGCATAGTCAGAATCTCATTACGATCATCTCCCATAAAGGTCAGCGCGCTGCTAGTTAGATAAAGATAGGTAGATACACCACTGCGATATGTCTGCAATGTCTCAATCCGGTCTTCGCCGTCCTGGGCAAACTGATTCTTTACTGTCACTGTCCCCCAGGCGGATTCCACAAGGAGGTCCGTGCTATTGCCGCTTTCCAGACGCAAAACCGGAAACGTGAATGAGGAGTCAATATTCTGGAATAGTAATAGATCGGAACTTGATGACCCATCATCCTCGATAGTATCACCTTCGGCAGAACCAGGCGTTTGATAAACGTAGGCATCGTTTCCACTGCCCCCATGAATATAATCGGCCCCTCCTTCACCATACAAGCCATCATCACCCTCTTGGCCATATAGTACGTCATCACCGTCTCCACCAAGAATATTATCAATTCCTGCATAAGCGTACATTACATCCCGACCACTGCCCCCATAAATATAATCATTCCCTGCCGTGCCATGAACTTCATTTAAGACTGGTGGCCCTTCGACAATATCATTATTCACATCAAAATTGTTCAAAGAGACTCCATCCAATAGAACAGAACCTCCTGATAAGAAAGTTATGAGTACCCCTGCTTCAACTCCCTCGATCTGAGTGACCTCGGTATCCCGATATATAATTTTATCAATGCCTACTTCGAAATCTAAAATCTTGTCCGCCCCGCTTCCATCAGCAGGGGTAAAAACAAACTCATCATTTCCACTATCCCCCCACAGATTATCAGCACCAGAACCGCCATACAGAATATCATCACCGGCGCCTCCTTTTAAATAATCTACATCCGAATCCCCAAATAAGACGTCATTTCCACTCCCACCATATAATTTATCTTCTCCGTCACCACCTTTTATCTCATCATCACCTTCATCACCTATAATGATGTCCTTTCCACCATCGCCAAATAATATATCGGCTCCTTCATTGCCATGGATAAAGTCATCACCTAAGTTTCCATGAATAGTGTCATTCCCCTCCCGTCCATATATAGTGTCGTTCCCAATATGAGAAATATTGTCCACATAATCCCCATAAAGCTCGTCATTGCCACTACCTCCATCAATATAATCATCGCCGCTTATTCCAGATATAGAGTCATTTCCAGCCCCACCATAAAGCTCGTCATTGTCCATACCTGCTATAATGGTATCATCTCCCGTGCCTCCAGAACCCAATCCAAAACCACTACCGCCCAACCATAAATAATCGTTTCCCCCAGCCCCATAAAAGTAGCTATGAGAAAGAGGGCCAGGTTGAGATAAGTCATAGATGCTGCTGGGGGCATCACTGCCCATTACAATATAAGGTACATTACTCGTTGCGTTCAGATAATCAGTCAGCGTAACATTTGTTTGTTGAACACCATCTATGAAAGTGCCTAACCCTCCGTCTGGATCTGATAAATGGCCAATAGCATAAGTTGGATAAGGCGCCGCAGTATTGGTGTTAGGGGTTAAACTGTAATGGACATAACCAACTTGACTACCAATGGATCCTAATACGGTTAAAACAACAGGATGAGCTGTGCTTTCATTATAAGCATTATAAATATCCTTGATGGTTATACTTTGGTCTTCACCCGCAATATTCAAAATCAAATCCGCCCCTTCTTTGGAAAGGAGGATTTCATTTGCACCAATAGATTTATCAATAACTATTTGGTCATAGTAATCATGACTGAGGTATATCGTATCATGCCCATCACCTCGACGTATGTACGCAGCGGCTCCATTTACGTAGAAAGTGTCGTTACCTGCTTCCCCGTATAAGTGATCATAAAGTGTTCCATAAATGATATCATCACCAGCTCCACCATACACTTCATCCATCAAGCTGTTATTGGCCATAATTGTATCGTTACCCGTACCACCGTACAAATAATTAGCCTCTTCACCACCATCAATGATGTCATCGCCACTACCGCCATAAATAGTATCAACCCCTTGCGCACCTACCAAAAGGTCATTTCCATCGCCCCCAACTAAAAGGTCATCACCTGCCTCTCCATACAAGGCATCATTTCCTTCATTACCAATTAGCCAGTCATTACCGTTTCCTCCCTGCGCCGTATCATCTCCGCTGCCGCCAATAAAAATATCTGCTCCATCATGCCCAATAAAGTGATCATCACCCGGCCCAGTTGTGACATAGGCAATAGAGGGGCCGTCCACATTTATCTGGATAACATCATTTCCATCCGTACCGGGAATCCTAACAATTTCGTAACCGGGACCAATCACATGTTCCAGTACAATTTCTTCCCCTGTTATAGAATCATGGAGAACTAAACTATCACCTTGGATATCGGGAATTGATTCTGGGTTAATATCGCCCCGGGCGGCCAACACCTCACCCCAGCCACCATCAATGTCCCTTTCATTAGGCAAGTGCAGCTCCAGTTCCGCCGCACGCTGTAGAATAGCAGCCCATTGTTGAGCAGCTTCACTGTCGGGTTCATTCAACATCAAAGCGAGAACACCCGTTGGATTAATCAAATAAGTCTGGAAAACCTCAGCTACAAATAAATCCTGCTGGAATTGCTCAAGTGTGGTGGCCTCTGAGTTATGCCATGCGCGCATTAGAATCGCATGACCGCCAACAATATCCGCGCTCTCCAGCAATTGCAGAGCGGCAAATTTGATAGCATCGCCCGATCGTTCAAACTCCGCATACTTTCCATTCGCATTCACGAACATCTTATCGCCGTCATAGCCGATTTCGACATTAGAGTTGCTGCCGCGGCGCATGGTTCCGTGCGTCATCTCGATAATGGCATTTACGCCGTTCATGGCAGCGGCCGCCATCGAATGCGCAACCGTTCCATCACCGCCATCTTCGGCGTGAGTGGTCATGATACTGTATTGCGCCGTATCCCGGTCAAAGCCAATATGCGCCGAGGCAAAGGGCTCATCCTGACTGCCAAACAAATTCCCCAACAACGTTCCCGCTACTTGACCGATAAATGCCCCTATAGCTGTACCGATAACAGGCACAAAACTTCCCGCAGATGCAAAGGCTGTGCTTAACGCAGCACTAATCGCTGTCGAACCTAAGAAACCTGTACCTGTTGTAATGGCAATTCCGACAGCGGAGCCCACAGAGCCGAATATTGCCGCCTGCATACTCTCGGGACTAATAATTTCTCCTGCTAATCGGCTACCTGCGTATGAGGCCAAAGCTGAATACACATTAAGCTCAATATAATCAGCTACGGTAGTTTCCACTCCACCAATTTTTATCACCTTGTCAAAATCGAACCCATTCTCTAATAAATTCACAAATTGGGTTCCATCTAAATTTCCAAAAGCAATATCTAGCCCACTCCCGATAACTTCCACAGAAACAGTTCCTGTAACAGTACTGGTTACCTCACCTATTACACCACCAGTTCCCAAAACATCCGCTATTTCATCACCAATAATCCCCCCTAAAACAGAAGATACTTTTAGGTTTAAATTTTTAAAGAAGCTTTCCGTTAACTCCGGCAAATCTTCAAGAATTTTCCAATCAACCCCATTGACAGTAAAATATTTTGCCAATCCCACACCATTATCCGCAGCTATTAAATCTGCGAATGTACCAAAGTGTTCACCAATGGTCTTTAGGAGTGTTGAATACATTACCTCTCTATATGCATTATTCTCTGCCAGTTGCTCCCCCAATAAGGCTCCGAAGTAGCCTCCTGTATGCTGGAACAAAAAGTTTTCCGGCCAGTGAATTTGAGATATTGAAGAGTCAATCGCTGTTTGTAGTTCGGAATTCACATTGGTAAGCTGTATTAGACCGTTACCATCAGACCCCTGAACTAATTCACGAACAATCTGGGCAACACCAACATCCAATGTATTCTCAGTAATAGCCCCAAGAACACTCCCCCCCGGGTTTCGGCTAATAACAACATGCTGCGGCATCGCCCCATTAGATTTTGAAACAAGATCTGTATATTTTTCAAACGTTGTTCCTCCATCTAAAGTTAAAAGAACATGCCCGTTTGCCAGTACAGTTACTACTCCATTTTGCTCGGCTAACTCGTACAGCTTTTGGAAAGCCAACATTCTGGCATTATCAGTTCCTGTTTTGATTATGGTCAGCAAATTATCTTCGCTCATTCCATCCAGTTGAACTAAAAAGGGAGCATGAAGCTCATATGTCTTTGTCTCTTCGACTGAAATATATTGAACCGAATATGTTTCTTCTGGATTTTGACTAATAACATCCAATGTTCCTTGAAGTAGTGCCATCACTTCTGAAGGAACCCCCGTTACCAACTCACTCTCCAACGCAGGAGAACCCTTATGCGCTTCATCTATTGCAGCTTGTAAGTTTTCTTGGAATTGATGCATGAGGCCATTAAATACAGCTCTAACTGGCATGGGCAAACTAGAGGGGTCTGTAAAGCTTACCACAGGGACATCACTTAAAGCTCCACGCATGGTGTATATCCCGCCAGAATATTCTACCACCATTGTTGGCACGCCATATCCTGCACTTTTCGTGAGGATAAACGAGTCTGGACTTGAAACAAAAATATCCAGTTGGTTTCCAAATGAGATGGAGGTCCCTGCAATTCCTTTGGATATTCGAACATTATCTTGTGTTTGAAACATTTCGAAATCTGGTGACTCTATTTTCCAAACCCCTGGGTTAATTTGTTCTGTAGCAGGCATTTCGAACGTGCCTTGATACTCACTATTCAGAACACTCGTGGCTATACCTTGAACTTCCCCTATTACTTGGTTCATACGGGCAGTGAGTGCCTGCCCAGAACTAGTGCTTTCAAAATAGCCATCAGTGGTATCAAAAACATATATATCGCCAGCTTCATTATAACCAATTCCCTTTCCGTTAATGCTGTATTGAATCTGCATACCCTTATTCTGGGTCTCTTCTTGGAGAATTTTTATTGTATATTGGCCTGTTGATATTTCCTTAGTCAGCTGACCAGAGCTATTGACCTCCAAGCGAAAATCAACGCTGCTATTCTGTGCATGGAAAGTAATATTATCGTTAGTTTGGGTAAAATAGTCATCCATATTATTCTGACTTTGTACCAGTAAATCCTTCACCTTGCTCTGAAAGTAGGAATCATAAATTATTGTTGCGGTAATCCCAAGTAAGGCTGCCCCCGGAGGCCCTCCCATCATAAAACCAGCAATAGCAGCTGATGTAGATAACACATCACCTATACCTGCCGCAGATGCCGCAGCCAAACGTTCACCGTCATCAGCTGTTGCAAATTCAACTGCCATTCCAGCGTAGGGAAGAGCCTTCCCAATCTTCGTAGGAATCCAGCTAACATTTTTCCAGTTAAGATCTGTAATTTTACTTCTATATACATCGGTGAAAGATTCCGCGATGTCATTTGAAACATTAATACCAGTCATTACATCACTTGTATCAGCCATTTTATGTATCCTTGCTGTTAAAAATTGGAGGTGAGCCCTTTGCATAGGTCATTGCATAAGCAATAAAAAGAGTTAAGCAGTATGAGAATCCAAGAAAAAAAGTGTACGAGAGAACGATCAACCAAACCCAAAAATTTTCATTTTCTAGTACATCGTATGAGAATCTTCGCGTAGATAGATACAGCGGCGCATCCCACAGAAGATTTCCAATGACTACCAACATAGTAAAACCCGCTGAGAATAAGATCACACCAAATGCGCAGAAAGGTCGTTTAAAACCACGAGTTTCAAAAACATAGGCTTGGGTAATCCATGCAGGCAGAGAAGGTAAAAAAACAAATACCGACAAAATTGGTAAGTTAAAAAGGATTGAATATATATGCTGTATTGTATCTGCCCTTAACGCTTGGGTCACAGCTATGGCCGACGTATGTGTTAAAATCGTTGGATAGAGGAACTCAGATATCTGGTGCAGTAAATGATGCGTCCCCAGATACGATAAAAATACTTCAGAAGCATAAGTATTCCCATCACAGAGCTGATACACGACATATATGATTGCACAGTAAAGTGTTACAGGGATGTATACATACAAAGCACTGCGTTTCGCCAGCCCAATATCTTCCCTTAATTTTTCTCTCGGCTCTCCGTTTCCGAGTCTTTTTTGTTTCTCTTCTTTCCAACCACGCGATATTTTAAACTCGTGAACTCCAAATGCTCCGCACAAAAAAACAAGAAAAGCGCCCCCAAAACCCAAAAAATAAATCAGAACAATAAAAATCATCCCGATCAGGGACATTGTAAAATACTGCTCACGACCAATATTGAATCCTATACTCAGTTTTCCCCCACAGCTCATATATATTTGATCCTATATTTTTGAGTGACTTGATTTATACAACATCCCTCTAGGGTTATTAATTGTTTGTTTGAAGCTATTTCTTCCGCGTAAACGGCTTTCCATCGACTAATCGGAGGTAGCAGAAAACGACAAGCCATTTACTCATCCCTCTTTCGAATTTTGCTGTCGTTACGAACAAATAAAAAGCGCCACTAAACTTGTGACGCCTTACAAACGCAGAAACCCAAATCCCAAATCATAATCAATCTCCCCACTGAATATGGACAAGCCTAGTCAAAAAATTAAACTCTGTCAATTGTTCATAGCATACAACTCTCAGCTATTTTTTCCTAGGACTAGCCAGGACTAGATAGTTGTAGTCACGAGATATTAAGCCAGAGGGAGAGGGAGAGGCAGCGGATACATCCAACGGCCAAGGACAGACAAAAAGCACTTATGCAGGATGCTATAAATCTGACCAAAACTCCGTTCAGAGTTGCCAAGCGACTAGTTGCCAGATAATAAACTTATTCTTCTGCCAAAGAGGATAAAGTCTGCACTTCTATAATTTCGAGAACAGAGTCGCCTCTGTTCCCGATATGATGCGCGATACCCGCAGGCAAATGAACAGACTGGCCTGCAGCGAGAATGGATTCTACCCCGTCCACCACTATATATCCGTTCCCCTGAACAATCACCCAGTTGTCATGGGCATATTTATGTGTCTGCGCGGGGAGAGCGCAACCCGGATCAATGTGAATACGCCGCACGCGGGAAGAAATTTCTTCTGCTACAATTTTGTAATATCCCCACGGACAATAAACTTCCTGTGCATGGACAAGCTCTGGCCGCCCTTTATCTTTAAGCTGCGCGATAAGCTCCCTGATTTTTTCTGAATCCTCGCGCGCACCAACAAAGACAGCGCCCTGCTCTACAACCGCGATAACATTGTCTACCCCAACCGTACATAACAGCATACTATCCGAACGCAGATAGGAATTGCGTGTATCAATGGCAACCACATCCCCCTGCAAAGCAT
This sequence comes from Pseudobdellovibrionaceae bacterium, assembly GCA_041674725.1. GTDB lineage: Bacteria > Pseudomonadota > Alphaproteobacteria > Micavibrionales > Micavibrionaceae > UBA1573. Next base: position 97,985 of record JBAYVC010000001.1, read on the forward strand.
TACAATCGGCATTCTTTTGTGATACATCCCACAACGCATCCCATGACCCCAGATCATCCCAATGGAAAGATGCCGGAACAACGCACCCTTTATCAGTTTCCTCCATAACAGCCCTATCAATCGACACGTCTGGAGCCAATGGAAAAAACTCTTCACTCAGCACAAGGTCACCCATATCCTCGCGACTTTGTGTATAGGCACGAGAAGTCGCCACCAAAACATCTGAACACTGCCTCTCCACCTCAGCCAGATAAACACTGGCCTTCACCAGATATATCCCTGAATTCCAATAAAAACCGCCTTGCTCAAGATAGTCCGCAGCCTGCGCCATATCAGGCTTCTCGTGAAATTTTTCAACGCAATATCCCTCACCTGTTGCCGCACCGCGCTCGATATAGCCAAACCCCGTATGGGCATAGCGTGGAGCAATTCCAAACGTCACGATATAACCATCCTGCGCCAAAGGAACGGCACGCGCCACATCACTTAAAAAATTTGCTGTATCATCAATATAGTGGTCAGACGGCAAAACCAGCAAAAGCGGATCATCATCTTTATAGTTTTCTTGCGCATAAAAAGCTGCCGCACATAAAGCAGGAGCTGTATTTCGACCACACGGCTCAGCAATAATCTTTTGCACTTTATACTTATTGCTTATTACCGTCCGCACCAGAAAACGGTGATCTTTCGAACAAATAATAAGCGGTTCGGCAAATCCTGACTTCCCTCCAACCCGCAAAAGCGTTTGTTCAAATAAACTTCTTCCTGATACCAACGGGATAAATTGCTTTGGTTTTGTGGTGCGTGAAAGCGGCCATAACCGCACACCCTGCCCCCCAGACAATATAACCGGAATGACAGGCGCGACCATCACATAGTACCTGGCTTTGTAATCCAGCGATGAAGATCGCGGCACATCTCAGCCACATCTCGCACAGCTTCCCACCCGAGAAACTCACGCGCCTGCGCCACATCAGCGCAGACATGGGCCACATCACCAGCTCGCCGTGGCCCGAATACATAGGGAATGTTCACGTCATTTTCCCGTGCATAAGTGCTAATGATGTCCAGAACACTTAGGCCACGCCCCGTACCGATATTCAGCGTAAAACCACTTTGTTCTGCCAATATTTTACGCAGAGCAACCACATGAGCCTCGGCTACATCCATCACATGGACAAAGTCACGCACGGCAGTTCCATCATGTGTAGGATAATCATTTCCAAATACTGTCACACGATCCAAAGTTCCACTGACCACTTGAGCCACAATTGGCATCAGATTATTCGGCTTACCCTTGGGGAGCTCACCAATCAACCCGCTTTCATGCGCCCCAACGGGATTAAAATAACGCAATATCCCCGCTACAATATCTCCGGTAGCAACCACATCCCCGATAATACGCTCCCCCATATACTTGGTGGCGCCATAAGGATTAACCGGCCCAAGAGGGGCGCCTTCAGTATAAACTCCCTCCGATGAGGGCGCATAAACCGTTGCGCTGCTACTATAAACAAGGTTTTTCACGCCCACTTTCTTCATCACCTGCAATAGCGAGATCAACCCGCCGATATTTGCAGAATAGTAGGCCAGTGGGTCAGTCACCGACTCCTCAACTGACTTCTTCGCCGCCAGATGAATGACTGCCGCCGCCTGATGGTCAGAGAAAATGCTCTCTAATCCAGTAGAATCGCGTACATCCATTTCATAAAAAGGAAGTTCCGCAACCCCAGTAATCTTCTTTATGCGCGGAACAACGTCTCTATGGGCATTTGATAAATCATCGACAATCACAGGAGCAAAACCCGCTTCGATCAGAGCCACACAAATATGGCTCCCGATATATCCGGCTCCACCCGTTACAATAATTGGATAGCCCTGCCCCACAATTTACTCCAAAAAATCTTTCAAAATCGAACGGTAAAGTCCGGTTATCTGCTGCGCCGCAAAACCTTCACAAACATCACGCCTTGCATTTTCCTTCATAACATACAAGTCCCCAGAGGGCAAAGCCATCACAGCGCACATTGCCTTAGCCAGAAGATCGGACGAGCGCGGTGGCACAAGGAAACCATTAACTCCATCTTTAACAACATCGCGGCACCCTGCAACATCAGTAGCAATAAGTACCCGTCGCATCGATGCCGCCTCAAGCAAAGCCAAAGGAACTCCTTCGCGGTAAGACGGTAAAACGCATACGTCCGACTCTGCAATCATCTTACGTACATCTGATGTTACCCCCAGATATGTGACCGGATAGTCAATGCATAATTTCTCGAACTCGCGAGCGCTTAATCCCGCCGGATTTCCAGGGTCAAGCGCTCCCAGAATCTGAAAACAACTATCGGGATACTGCGCCTTGACTTTCTGCGCCGCCTGCGCAAATTCATAAACACCCTTATCTTTGAGGAGACGTGCAATCATCATAAATGTAAAACGCCCCCCTTCTTTTGCAGGGAAAAGACGATCATCAAAATAATCCGTATCAATCCCCTCGCCTGGAGCCACACTGATTTTGGATGAAAGCTGCGGTGCACGCACGATCAATTCTTCTGCATCATCGCGGTTAAGCGTCCAAACACGCCGTGCGCAGCTCAGACCCACAAGTAGAACAGTCCGCGCCAGCCACGCCCTAAGTCCACCCTGAATAAAGGCATAACCAAGCCCCGTCACCACGGCCAAACACGACACACCCAAAACCCGCGCCAGCAACGGCACATAAGAATTCGGCTTGATCGTGTAGGAAATGACCACATCGGGCTTTAACCGCATAAGCTCTTTAAGCAATAGAAAAACCACGTAAATCTCGCGCAGCGGATTCATACCGGAGCGGCTTAAGGGGATGGCCGTAAACGCAGCGCCTAGATCCGTAAGATGATGCGACTCCCCATCGTCTGCCGCAATGCAACTGACCTTATAACCATCCGCTATCAAATTCTTGATAATATATCCCCTGAATTTGAATAAGGACTGCGCCGTATTGCAGACGAGAACGATGTGTTTCCCCTTTATCATTAGGCCCTACCTAATGTCTGTTTGATAACAGCCAAAGATTCAGCCGGAAGTTCCACGCCCAATTTTTTGTGGACGTAAAATTGAGCGAACAGAGGACACAACTGCAACACGTCAAAACTTGTCTTGATACAAAAAACCCCCAGCGAAAGAAGAGCATAAAGATAGAGTTTATTTTCAAAGAAGAATGAGAGCTGCGCGCGTAAAAGATTGCGGCGAGCAATAGCCGTCTTTTTAAAATTAAACGCGCCTTGACGGTAACACAGCAGAATATCTGGTAAACATGCAAATCGGCTTGATAAATAGGCACGCAGCAGCAAATCCTGATCCTCCGCACGCCAGACTTCGGGCACCGCATAGCCGTATTTTAAAATCCAGTCACGCCGCGCCATCCATGTCGGATGTGGCATCGGAAAACTATTCCACGGGTGGCGCGCAATCTCGTCATGAGACCCAGCATAGGGAAGAAGTCCCACAATTTCGCCTCCATCACCAAACACCACGGCACGCGCCGCGAGCAGATCAACATCCTTATGCGTTTCAAGAAAAGCTACCTGCCTTGCCAAGCGCTCCGGCAAAGCGAGATCATCGGCATCCATCCGCGCAATATAAGTTCCGCGGCTAAGCGCGAGGGCCTGATTAAGCCGCCGTGGCAAGCCTTGATTATTAACGTCACCAATAATCACAATACGCGGATCATCATAGACCTTAAGCACCGCCTGCGTGCCATCAACCGAACCATCATTGACAATAATGAGTTCAAAATCCGTAAAACTCTGATTGAGAATAGAGCTAACCGCCGCGCCGATAGTTTTCTCATTATTATAAACTGGCAAAATGACACTAACCAAAGGGCTCACGACTTCACCTCATACAGACTGTGCAATCAAACGCTGGAAAAGGGCGCGGTGTCTCTCTGCCCATAGCCGGATATCAAACATGTTTTGCGCCCGCACCCGCGCCGCCGATGCAAAATCATCCCTTCCCGCCATAATCACCGCCATTCCTTCGGCTATAGCCGCTGCCGAAGGTACAGGATTTTCCTCATAAGTCTCTGGCACCGGCAAAGCGATACCCGCTTCATCACCCACAAGCTCCGGCACCCCACCCGACGCTGCATAAAGAACAGGAAGTCCACACGAAAGCGCCTCAAGAACAACATTCGGACACGGGTCGTTATGCTTCGTGATAAGGTATGCATCAGCATTTGCAAAAACTTGCGGTGCCTGCGAGCGACTATAAGACCCTTTTAATAAAAAGAACTCCTGCATATTCACCTCTTCAATGGCCCCGCACAACATGACGTGAAGATCATCGGGCAGCATCCCGAAGAAAACAATTTCAATATCAAGACCGCCGCGCCGCGCTAACACCAAGGCATCAAGGGCATTTTGCAGACGGTAGAAAGTTGGCTGCCCTATATTCCCCGTCACAAGAAAACGGAAGCGCTGGCGCTGACCCCGCGTAGCAGCTGGAATGAAAACTTCTGTATCGACTCCATTATAGAGAATATCGCAAGCTTTAGCTGTCGTGCCCAGAAACCGATCTGCGGATTTTTTACAAAATGCCGACTGGTAGAATACATGGTCGGCCAGATCCATCACCCGCGCCATCCGTGCATTCTCCGCTTGCCATTCTCTGGGGTACCACGCCGGATAAAAAACACCATTCTGGTTAAGCACAACAGAAACACCGCGCGATTTTAAACAGCTGATAATTTCAGGCGGCATATAAAGCGCCCCCGACAACAGATAGAGAATGTTAAAATCAGAGCGATTCTCAGGAAAAATACCCTTGAGCAAATCCACTTTTACCTGAGGCCCCCCACGGTTTCCGCCACGCGCCCCTCCATAAAAGACACGGGCAGTGGGATTTTTTGGGTAAACTCCAGCACATATATGCCCCCCACAGGCGTAGGCTCCAACTGCCCAGCCATAGAGGTCTCTCTTTACATTGCGCGCGAAACTCACACCATATCCTTATAGACAAGATCATAGTGCTGCCGCCCAATCTTCGGCCAGTCGTAGGAAAGAATATCCTGACGTGCCTGCTCCATCATCCAGCGCATTGAATCTCTATCCGAATAGGAAGCAAGAATGGCCGATACCATACCATCAACATCACCAACATCAACTAAAGCGCCATTACGGCCATGAACAATCACATCAGGCGCCATACCAACTTTGGTACTAGCCACAAACACACCAGCCGCCATAGCCTCCAAAATACCTTTTGGCCCACCCTCTTCTCGGGAAGGATTAATATACACATCCAGTGGAGCAAAGCGTGAGGGCAAGTCGAGATAATCTTCTATAAATTCATGGGAGTAGGAAATTCCAGCTGCATCAAGGTGTTTCTTAACGTAGCCACGTGCAGGCCCTGTAAGCAAAACAAAAACCGGAACCTCCTGCGCCAGTTTTTTAACAACCTCCACCAGAACATCCGGCCCCTTAATCAGCTTAGGCTCATTACCTTCCCCCCAACCATTCCCATCTTTCTGGAACGATCCAATTACAAGCGTATCATCACTCAATCCATATTTTTGTCGGGTTTTTTGACGTATCTCTTCCGAACAGGGTTTAAACAAACCGCAATCAACGCCAATAGGAATACGCACCAACTTGGCACGCGGTACACCCCATTCGAGCAAGCGCTGTTCGATCATGGATGCCGCCGTAATAACTTTTTCAAGACGCGGCAGACCTTCGAGAAAGTCATCCACATGGCGCGCCATTGCCTCATCGTCCGTGCGCTTGCCGTGGAAAAAAGTGCAGATCATTCTGTTCGACTGGGCCATATGCTTGTGCCACGCCGTAAACTGGAACTGCGATCCGAAATGCGCCACCTTATGCGAAAGAAGGAATGGATTTTCTTCAACTTTGATAAGTCCAGGGGCAATCTTATCAACTTCCTGCGCCACATAATGCCCATCCCACTTGATCGACCAATTGCCCTTCTCGATGATAAACCGTACAGGGTGACGCGCCGTCACCGGCACATGGAAAAAATCAAGTGTGCGGATGGGAAGTGTTGAAAGAGGATATTTATAGCGCGATAAATTCATTTTTACACCGGTATCTGATTGCGTAACAGCAGTGGAATATTTCGCCAGATATTGCGGCGCTGCGTCATTTTCGGTTTTTGTGCAAACAGGAAATCAAAAAACGAAAGCCACTCCTGCACCATTTTTTCTGCCGTATGAGGATACGCCTTTACTTTCTGCGCATAAAGCGAATAATTATCCCGCAATGTAGCAAGCGCCTGTGCAATATCGTCGGCGCCATCATACCCTATCCCGTAATTTCCGCAATATTCCGGCATGCAGCCGGACTTACGGTACACAATCGGCAAGCCGCAACACGCCCCCTCATTCTGATGATTGCCGCCCGGCTCATTCAGTGATGCCGTAACATAAGCATGATGGGTTTTAAGTACACTCGCCAATGCCTCTCCATCAAGAGCCTCTATGTGCCGGATATGCTTGAACTTATATCCTTCAGGAAGCCTCCCCACATAACTCATGGAGAATTTTTTCGAAAATTCATCATCACCCAGCAAATGGTCAATATGTTCATAAACATCAAACCCCTTGAAGCGGTGATAACCCCAATGATGAGTCACCAGCCGCAAAGGACCTTCACCTGTCCATGAAGAAAAACCTGCGGCATTAAATGTAGATGTATCGGCTCCATTGAGGATCACCTTACAAAGATTCATATCTTTGTCACGCCACGCCGGAAGATCTTTGAGCCAGCTTCCAACAAAAACTGTGTAATCCGCTGCATAGTTGGCCCTGAGTAATTTATGCGTAATAAATTTTTCGCCCTTCCGTTCATCACACTCGTTGATCCGGTGAACCACAACTGTATCAGGATGGAAAGCCAGATGACGCAGAATTGATCCGGCATCAAAGGTCACATTGGGCGAACGTAGCCGCGTTTCAACCATCAAAATAATATCGATATTTCCCTGCAAAGCATGAACCACTTGATGCCCCGCCACGCGAAGGCCCTCACAAAGAGCTTGCACGAAACGGTTTCCCCCTCCCCATGGCCCATCATAAGGACGCTGGTTGATCGCAATAATCATGCGGGCACCTTGAAGAAAGCCGTTTCCACTGAGGATGAGGAAAGATCAATCAGCATATCAACTTTTAGATCAGGGTGAGGACGATGTGATACAACAACAATACTCATCGCGCCTTTTAGAGAATTAATAAGGTCAACAATCTGCCGCTCTGTTTCTGAATCAAGGTTCGCGGTAGCTTCATCAAGAAGCAGTACAGACGGTTTACGCAAAAGCGCACGCGCCAAAGAAAGACGCTGTTTTTGCCCCGCCGAAAGCCCCTGCCCCTGCTCGGTCAGCACATGCCCAAGCCCCTCTTTGAATTCAAAGACAAAATCGGCATGAACCAATTTTAATACCCGCGCAAGCTCGTCATCTGGAATAGCCTGATTACCAATCAGCAACTGATCCCTGACACTCCCCGCCACCAGAAACGGTTCCGGCCCGACGTAAGAAATAACCCGCGGGATGCGTCCATCAATGAGCCTTTCATCACCCTTCTCGTTGACAAGAGACAACTGCCCGCTTGTCGGCGACAAAAGCCCCAGCAACAGATGAAACAACGTTGTTTTACCCGCTCCCGATGGCCCGACAATAAGCGCCACCTGCCCCGGATGTATCGTAAAGTTCATGGATTCGATGGCCGTTTTCTTTCCGTTCGGCCATACAAAACTGAGGTTCTGCGCCTTCCACCCCACCAGATGATGGTCATCTTGTCCCAGTGGCGCATTATCCACGCTCACAAGCATTTGCTGGTCTTGATGGAGAACATGATCACACCACCATTTATAAAGAAGAGCGATACGCGGATAGTTAAGGCGCAAATTACCACTGACCCGTGCCATATCGGAAAGCACCTGAAAAAGCCGCAGTACCATATAGAGATACACAACCATAGCGGAGATATTGTCGGAAAAAAAGATCCCCCCCTGAATTGCAACCACAACCACAGCAATAAGACCTAAAACTTGCGGTAAATATGCCCGAATATTAGACAAAGCATAGTAATTCATGCTAGATAATCGGTAACTTGAGATGGATAAATCAATTTTTTCAACTTCAGACTCAACCATGTTGTGCAGAAAAATAAAAAGGTTGTTTTTAATAGCAGATGAAAGTAGTGAAACTGATTTTTCAAGCGACGATTGAATATGCCGTGAATAGTTACTAACTATTCTATCCACAATAATTTGAATTGGGACAATAACTATTATTATTGTAAAAACTATACACGTAATATCAAAAGAACTAATAAGAAGTATACCCACGACCCCAAGTAACAGAATAAATTTTGACAATAAAGAGAAAATATTTCCGATAAATACCGCCGACCCCACTGTAACATCATTGTAATAAGACATTACCAAACCAATTGGCTGTCCTCCTTGCCCTATCGCCCATTTAGTAAGATTCATCCGGCTGGATGTTTCGACACTGATCTGACATGCGGCTGTCAAATACCCGTTCACCCAAAAGGAAATTGCCCTTAGTAAGCCGGAAAAAACTAATAGTGCCCCTTCTATAAACACAGACTGTACTTTAATACCAAAAGTAGAAAGGCCATTACCCTCAATTAGCCCCGCTGCAATAAAAAAGCGCTGTGTCAGTGTTGCAATGGCCAGATCAAAGAAAAACGAGACAAAACCGCTAACCACCACCGCCGCGCCATACATGGCCGTAGTGCGCCCAATAAAGCAAGAAAAAGAGCGTAGATTGACCCCAAACACGCGATCACCCATTCCTTATAATGCGTTGGGCTGCATTCAACCAGTCATTACGCATCTTAATATTTTGAACACTACGATACTGAATTTCATAAATTTCATCACGATCCATTTTGGATATTTTTTTTATAATATCTGGAGCCTGTTTAGGGTTCTCATAACATTGAATCAGCGGAATATCACTAATGGCATACGCCCCCCCTTCCTCATGATAATTCCTAAGTTCAAATGCACCTTGCGAGGCCGTTTCAATAGACTTCACCCACATAGCGGTACTACGAGAAATCTCCTCTCCACCACAAATCCACGGGGATGATTCATCATGTGTAAAAAACTGAAGCGTCTGCAAATATTGCAGATAAGATTGGTAATCCAATCTACGTGAATCAATAGATACTTGAATTCCAGCATGTTCTATTTCATCAAAAACCAATTTTCTATGTGGATGCAATGCTCCCTTAAAACCAATCTGAGTTGGACGATTACAAAAATGCGTCCCTACATCACAAAACTCCTCATTCATCCCCATACGCACCCAAGACGATTTATGTCCTCGATCACTTAGATACTTCGCCCAAAAGGGCGCCGTTACAAAATACCTCTCAACATTAAGGTTTTGGGAAAGAACTTCAAAAACCCCCTTGGTTGATGACGTATCAATATACCCCTCCCAAGGATCTTGATCGTAGATAGTAATAGGAGCACCATTTAGCCATTTTTTTACAGATAACCAATTCTGATAAAGATTACGTTGCCTCATAACCGAAATAATTTTTGTATATTTGTGAGGGTTATAGAAACGTGAGCGAATGCTCCATAAGAAAGAAGGATAGAAAGGGAGAATCTCCATATCAGGACAAATTTTCTGAAAAGCCGTAAGTAGTTGTCGCTGAAAGCAATTTGTTTTTACATACTCCTCAGTATCAACCAGATAGAGTACCTTTTGTTTCTTACTCATTACTTTTCTTTCCATTCACACATTTGGAAGTAGAGAACGCCACCATCATCCTCCAAATAAGCATTCGGATACGGTGCTTCACGACATCGAATAATATCGTACAATTCTTTTGTTGTTTTATTTAAAAAGTCTTCCGGTAGCAATCTACCACTATTCTCTTTCAAGCGTTTGTATACAACATGATCTCCAGTTTTTTTCTGTGGCTTCAAATTCAGCTTATCTGGGTAATCTCTGATAAAATCAGATAACAAAACAATACCTGTCCACACCAACCGATTAAAAATTTGATCTATATGACCAGAAAGAGAGAGGGGAATCTGACCTATTATAGGCCCTCCATCCAACTCTGACGTAATCCTAAACAGAGTATTCTTGGTATCTTCAATACCATTCAATATTTGATTTTGAATTGGAGACCCCCCAGCAAAGTCCGGTAAATCAGAGGGATGCACACCCACTACCCAACAACGGTCAGTAACATCTTTTTTAAACAACCAACTCCAACCAATAGATAAAACAACATCTGGAGCTGTAGCTCTGTAGAACTCAGACTCAAAAGATTGAGGATCAGAACATAAAACAAAATTGTGTTCAGGAAACATACCAATTAGAGCACTACTAATCTGAACTCCCCAATCACGATAGGCACAACATATTATTTTCATTCCATCTCCTAATCAGTCTCGAATGGATGATTCACATACCACCAATGGGGATGCAAAAGAAGGCAAATTGACTTACCTGTTTCAACCGCCTCAGCTGGCGTCATCCCCCTCCAACACAAATGCGGGGAAAGCCCTTCATTCACATACAATACATTATCTAGAATACGTCGTTCATAGGCATGGTAGTTAAGCTTCAAATCATGAGAAACCTCTGACCAATTTTCGTCCAACCAAGGTAAAGAATTATACATATAGTTTATATCCCTGTGTGGAGCCATGCTGGTAACAGGAAAAAATGTGCGCAATGCCTCCAGTTCACCACGTAATGTATCCTTAATATTCGTTCCCATGATTGTTGCCCACTCAACTGGTGTGGAGTGGAGTCCCATTTCGCAGCCAACTTCATGAGCATCCAACAAACATTGCGTATTTGGATACCAAAAAACATTATAGGGCCCAGATGTACGAACAAAAACAGTATATTTTATCTCAAGCTCTTTTGCCAAAACCACAAATGGCCTTAAAGTTTGCGGTTTAAAATCGAGATCAAGACGAATAACAAACGCTTTCTCATTGGGACAACCCGCATCAATAAATTCCTGCAATGTAAGAAACTTATAACCCCGATCTATGGCAGATAACAACTGCGCTTTAAGGTAATCAATAGAAAAATTATTATTGGGTTGAAGTAACATTGTTTGATTCCTCTCATAGGATTTCGATAGGTGGATATTCTTTTAGAATCGACGATTTCCTTGTGGGCTGGTACCCGAATTTTATAAGATCTTCTGGAGAACTCCAACTCCCACTGACTATACCTTTGCTCATAATGGTACTACATTGATAAAAAATGCCTCCATCAAGAACCCCTATTAAGGGCCTACGTTTATGCATCAAACGGAAAAAATCTGGTTCACCAAAATTTCCTAGTCCCTCTAGTTCTTGAAAAACGTCCCTCAACAACTCCATACGATTAAGTGCCGGAATTTTGGCATGAAGATTAGAGAAGTACACTTTCTTAAAACCCTGCACAGGACGAAACCATGCAGCTTCTCGAGTAACATCATTATGCATGTGAACAAGAGAACGCATTTTTCTGAATGGTAAAAATCTAAATTTTTTATCAAACCGCCAACGCTGGCGCACCGAGAATTCCTGCGTACGCACACACGCTGCATCAGCGTTTTCATCGAGAAATTTTTCGCATTCCCCAAGCGCCCTCATATCAACGTGGTAAAGGTCGGATTCCACCATGTAGATATATTTGTACGAACGCCCCATCAACTCTTCAGCATGCTCCATCACCCACTTAATCGCGCTCCAATAGCCTACATTCTGACTGGACTGAATAACACGCGTGCCGTGTGGCGCAAGTGCGATATGGTCTTTATAAAGCGAAGCATTATCAAAGAGGATAAAATCACGCACCAATCCAGCCTCAGGAAGTTTCTCTGCAAGATTGCGCATAACCTGCACCGCCAGATCATGGCGCGATTCATCCATGGAACACGTAACCAGCAAAACAAGCGTTTGATGTGGCAAAGCTTCTGTCATTATTTATTCCTGTCTTCGGGCAACGCGCCACTCATCGGCCAAAAGCCCCATGGCCACAAGATTTTTATACTGACCATCTCGAAAAATAGCCTCGCGCCGCTGCCCTTCGATCACAAACCCAAGGCTTTTATACAAATTCAAGGCCCGTTCATTATCTTCAAGTGTCACCAATTCTACGCGGTGAAGGCGGCATACATCAAAAAGATAGTCGAGAATGTAACCGTAAAATTCACGGGCATAACCTTGACGTTGATGCGTCGGATCAATATCGCAGCCGACAAAAGCATTCCCATTAATATAATCGATGCTATCCACACGAAACATCCCTACGAACGCGCCGGACGATCGCAACCGCGCTACATAGCGTCGGGACGTACGTGATGTTGAAGCCGACTGAAACCATGTCTCTTGCTGCACTTCGGATACATGTGTCGGGTCGGTAAGTTTCATAAGCACATCATCGACATTGTGCATCTGGCGCAAATCTTCAAGATCACCGCGCTCCATCAAACGTATAGAAAGGCGCGCCGAGCCATCTTGTTCAAGTGGTTTTAATGCTGCCATCATAAATCCCCATAATTTTTCTTTAAAAATTCCAATACAATTTTCCGCCGCTCAGCCTCATCTTGCAATCGTGAGAAACTAGCCTCGAACCTTTTAGCTTTATAATCCATCCCGCCCAGCATCCACCATTTTGCCGATGCCGCCCCAGCTAGCGCCCACTCACGCGCATTATCTTTATTCTCACGCCACGCCTGTGCTGTCTTTTTGAGCACATCCTGCTGTCCCTTTAATTTTCGGTGAAAGCCAAAATGAAAAGACTGACGTGCCGAAGGGTGTTTACCATGCCACGCAATCGGTGCAAGGTGCCGCACACAATCCCCTTTAAGGACTTTTTTGTGACCTGTATCCGCATGATCGGCAAATAACCGTTTTTTGGATTGATGAAACTCCACTAGCGGGGAAAAAGCATTAAGTCCGGCAATCAAATCATCCGTGAAATAGTCCTGAATAAGAATCTGCGCCCCTGTCACATCAGGCTCACAAAACAGGGCCGCAATATCCTTCAATGCGTCATTCCGGTTGAGCACCGTATCCGCATCAATCTTGACAAACAGATCATGGGAAGACTTATTATCGCTCCATGCCCGCCACAGCATATTATGGGCTTCATATTCAGGCTGGTCTTTGATGACATGATGCGTGATCTGAACTCCCGTTTGCGCAGCTATAGCCGCGCAACAGGATTCAAATTCAGCCTCGCCGCAGGCAAGAGTTCCAACAAAAATGCGTGGCGTGCTCTTCACACATCTCTCCTCGCTAGGCAGCTTGACGGGAAGCCGATTGGCACAGATCAATCACCCGTGATGCAATATGTTCACAATCCTCATTGCCGAGCCACCAGCCGCAAGGCAGGGAAATTTGCGTTTGCGCAAAAAGATGCGTCTGGGGGAGTTCCGTCAGATATTCTTTAAAGGCCGAATAGGAATCATTAGGCATATGAACAAGCCCCGCGGCAATGCCTTCGGCGTTAAGCTCTTCCAGCAAGCGATCGCGGTTGATTTTAGGATCAAGCACCAGCGCCGTGAACACCCAGAAACTGGATGTTGCCTTAGCCGGAATCTCAAGGGGGATAATCATGTTATTCCCCGCAAAACGGCGCGCATAAACTGCCGCATTCGAGCGGTGAGTCCCAATAATCTTGTCAATAAAGGGCATCTGGGCAAGACCGATGGCCGCAGCAATATTGTTCATATTGAATTTATAGCCCACTTCACCGGCTTCAATGTCCGCGCTCCAGCGCTGCCCCTTCCATTCGCCTTTTTCGTCCTTGTGTGCATCGCGGTCATAACCAAACCACTTGAGCTTGCGCGCGAGTTCGAAATCTTTCTCGTCACGGCAGATCAAGGCCCCGCCATCCCCTGAAGAAAGATGTTTGATGGCTTGAAAAGAATAGCATGTAAAATCCGTAAAGTCTGAAACAGGCTGACCATTCCAACGCGAGTCAAACGCATGTGCCGCATCCTGCACGACCGGAATATTATGTTTCTTGGCAATGGCGGCAATAGCATCCAAATCGCACGGTGTCCCAGCCCAACTGACAATCGCAATAGCCCGTGTTTTAGGCGTAATTTTACGCTCAATGTCCTGCGGATCAATCGACCCTGTCTTGGCATCAATATCTGCCCAAACAATTTTTGCCCCCAGATTTTCAATCGGTGTATTGGTGGCAATACAGGTCATCGCGGTTGTAATAACTTCTGTCCCCGGCCCGACACCACAAATCTTGTAGGCTACAGTCAAGGCACTGGTGCATGAGTTCATCAGCACCATATTTTTAACACCCAAACGGGCGCATAGCGCATTTTGGAATTGCGTAACCTGAACCCCCTCATTGATAAAGCCTGACTCCAGAACCGTTTTGATTTCGGCAAGCGCATTTTCAACCGGAACATGGACTTTAAAGAGAGGATAATTTTTCATTTTTCTCACGCTTGCTTACGGGGTTTCGTTTTGACAATCTCGTCAATCTCGAGACCAACAAATTTATTCATGTCGGTGTCAAAGATATTGATCGAATTAAGATAAGCCTCAAGCCCCGTGCGATCAAGCACATCATCATTCGAGCCATAGCTGAAAATCCTCGCATCTATCGCCGGCATAACGTGGGACGGCGCCATACGGTAATACTGCCCGTCATCACTCACACGCACCGACTCCGGCGAACTAATCAATTCCTCGAACAGTTTCTCTCCTGGCCGCATCCCAATAATCTCAACAGGTTTGCCAAATTTTGACGAGAAAATTTGGGCCAAATCAACAATTTTCATAGCGCGAAGTTTGGGCAGCCAAATCTCACCCGACGTCGCGCCCTTTGCCGTCGCCACGATAAGATCAATGCTTTCATCAAGGGTCATGATAAAACGGGTCATCTCGGGATGCGTGACCGTAAAACGGTCGGCATTATCAGCCTGCCAGCGGAAGAGAGGAATAATCGACCCACGCGACTCAAGAACGTTACCGTAACGCACACCCACAAACTTGATAGGTGACCCCGAAATACTCTGGCTGGTCACAACGCGCTCGGAGATTGCCTTGCACATGCCATATACGTTGGTCGGCGCACAGGCTTTATCGGTCGAAACCATCAAGACGGTCTCAAGATTGGACAAGCGATCTTCCTGACGCACAACCGCATTGACGACGTTGTGAATACCCAGCGTATTGGTCTGGATACTTTCAAACGGCGAGCGTTCACACGTATCAACTTGTTTGAGGGCTGCCGCAATCAAAATAATGTTAGGTTTCCATTTGAGAATAATCTCCTCAACGCGGTGTGCATCGCGAATATCACCAACTTCAAATACAACGTTTTGCTGCGGGGTAAGTTGATTACGGATTGTCCAGTGTTTCGCCTCATCGCGTGAATAAACAATCAGCTGATTCTGCTCGGACAGACGGCGGATCAATGCGCGCCCCAGTGAACCAGTCCCACCGATGATCAGTATTTTTTTATTCTGGAAATTCATAAAGTGCCTCAAACTAAAAGGGCCACAATCTGGGGGCCCACATTACATTCAGGCTCCTGTTTATTAAAAATTGGGGGTTTTGACCAGTCAAAAAATGATAAAGCCCCCAATTTCAGGGGGGAGGCTCACGCGATAGCAAAAGAGATATGTCAACTAAAGTGGTTTTGTAACAAAATACCACCCGATGCTATGTTCGGGATGAGTCTGCGTAAAACCGTGTTTCCATACCTGAAGGTGTTGGTAAAGCCGCGGTGAAATCACGGCACTGAGCGCAATCAACCCGTTGACTGGCAAAGACGGCACGATGGGGTGAAGATCGCCCACAATCTGCAAACCTGCATCCCGCATTTCCTTTTCCAACGTTTCAACGGAATACTCAATTTTATGGTCATCATCATCACGACTATCCACTCCAAATTTGCGCTGAAATTTCTTCCACGGTGTATTGGTATTAGGAATAGAAATATACATTTGTCCATCAGGCTTTAAAATCCGCCGCAGTTCCATGAGCACGCCCTGACGATTATGCAGATGTTCAAGAACATTCGAAAAACTAATCATGTCCACCGATGCGTCAGGCAAAGGAATGTGCGCTGTCTCCAAATTAAGATCAAAAATTTCATATTTTCCCTTATACTCAACCAAACGCTCATGCGAGAGAATGATCGAGGATTTGTTATATTCAACGCCATACACCATGCGCGCGCCCTTCTTGAGGGCATTAAGGCACTCCGACCCGCTTCCCGATCCAATATCCAGAAAAACACTATCCGGCTCAACAAGAGACGCCAAAAACACATTCCGGTTATCGTCAAACAAATGTTTGGGATGGATAGGATGCTTCGCGTGCCCAAGCCACTTCATAGCCCGCATCGCCAAGCCGGTCAGGCGCTTATCCTGATATTTCAGCAACCGGATAAGAGGCCGCATCACCATAGCCGGAGAAAATTCACTCATGTGCACTATCTTTTATTATCAATAAGTTAAAGCCTGAAGCTGCACAAAAAATAGCATTTGAAGCGCGTACTATCAAGAAGCAATGCAAAACTCTTCCCCAGCCACTGGCAAAAACAGGAAACTATGTTTATAAGGAGGCGGTAACATTGAAAGCTCTGACCTCCGATCCTGCGCCATCAAACGATAATTAATTTATGACACATCAGCCCCTTCTGAACGCAGAGCAACCTTCACTTTATATCCCGGGATTGGTCCTTCTCGCTGTTATTCTTATCACCTGTATTATGCCTCTGACACTTTCATTCCTGCCACAAACGGCAGGACTTCTCGGATGTATTTATTTCTGGATCAAGAATAAGACCATAAATGCTCCGCGCTGGACATATAGCTACCTGCCCTTCCTTGCCATTCCCA
Organism: Pseudobdellovibrionaceae bacterium; assembly: GCA_041674725.1. Taxonomy (GTDB): domain Bacteria; phylum Pseudomonadota; class Alphaproteobacteria; order Micavibrionales; family Micavibrionaceae; genus UBA1573. Next base: position 114,864 of record JBAYVC010000001.1, read on the forward strand.
TTCTAACCATCGCCAGCTCACTCTGGTCAATCACGCCGGATACGAGCCTTTCCCGCAGTATCAAAATTAGCATGGAAGTCTTTTCATTTTTCCCACTACTCCTCTTCATGCAGCAAATACCCGACAACGGCTTCCGCTTTATAAAAAGCAATTTCTGGATTCCCCTTGCGATAGGAGCCGCTTTTCTTTTTATTGAATTAACCTTTGATTTTCCCCTCTCTCGTGTTGCGCGTCCCGCTCATACCGAATTTAGCACGTGGGAACTCAATAAAAACGTTTCAGAACTGGTTCTTCTCACCCCCTTTGCGCTTATTTTTTCGCTCCAAGAGAAAAAATGGAAACCTGCAATTCTCCTCGGCATCCTAGTCCTTGGCGTCCTGATGGTAACGGCCAGTCAAGCCGCCCAACTTGCCACCATCGCTATACTGATAGCCGCCGCAGGCCTCTATATCCTGCCAACATTGGCACTACCCCTATGTTTTGGAACCTGCATCCTGTTATTTTTGTCTATGCCATGGCTCTCTGGAATCCTTTATGAATCGCTCGCCAGCCAAGCAGGTGAAAGCCACATCCTGCGCGATGCCAGCACCAGCCCCCGCCTTGAAGTATGGGATTTCATCTCAGACAAAATCAAGGAAAGCCCGTGGATCGGCTTTGGCGTAGATACAACCCGCTCCATGAAGTTTGATTATCCGATGGTGTATTATTGGGACACAACCATACTTCATCCACATAACGTTGCCTTGCAGCTCTGGATCGAGTTTGGTGTTATTGGTGCCCTCTTGGGAGGATCAGTTCTCGGACTGATCTACAGCTTTATTAACCGCCTCTCCCGCTATGAAAGATTTTTACCAACCTTGATCTTTACCGGAACGATTGTCTTCCTGCTCGCCTCATGGTCGGTTTGGTCAAGCTGGCTTATGGGCCTGATTGTCCTGATGCTGGCCCTATGCCATCGCAACTCTATCAGAGAAATATAAGCTTAAGCTAATAACTTGATCTGTTCTTTCATCAACTTAGCCGCAAAGCTATAGCCGCCATCATCCCCATCAATAAAGTGGAAATGATCCGTTGCAGGATCAAACACCATGCACGTCATCAAAGCGGCTTTCGACGTATAAAGCCCATAAAAAATCCGCCCCTCCCGTTCATAACCACGCAGTAGCAACTCAATGGCCTCTTTCTGATTTAAACTGACATCCATCACCATCCGCAGCGTATTATCAAACTTGATAAAGTCAGAATGTGTGGCCGCATTTTGGGCATAATGCGCCCCGTTAAAACGCCCCATTGAAAATTTATAAGCCATTGCCACTACCGCAAGACACGTTCCGATATACATGACAAAGAAGACAACAATCTTTTTCCACCGCGCATAAGCTGCCGTACGTGTTTTATATTCAGACATCATGCGGCGAGGATTGAGTGTCAAATGCATGTTGGAAGGGAACGCAGGCCGCCATTGCGCAGGCTCCCCGCAAATTTCAACAATTTTAGCAAGAATTTCACGGTAGAGAACCGATTGATCTCCATAACCAATAGAACGCGCTTGCACCATCAGGCTTAAATTAGTGCCCCTTTGGCTGTAAAGCGGCTCCCATCGACACTGAAGACCCTTAAAATCATCAGGCTCCGGCTCACGACCCATTTCTTCAGGCAACAAATAAACATTCAACTGATAGGCTTTATTGAGAATATCATCCTTGACCCATTTTTCAGCAATACTGACGCCATCTCCCGCCAAAGCTGCTTGATAGGCTATGTCAGATACCGCAATTTTAGCAACAGAAAGGGACGCATCACTATCCAGCAAAGACTTAACCGGAACAACGCCTGTACGCAAATCGAGATAGAATCCTGATTGCGCCATCTTTTGCGCGGATAAAAGTGCGCAGCACACCTCATGCAAAACCTCGGGAGGAAAAATAATTGTCGCACCATCCCCACCAAAAATATAAGCAATATGTTTACGGCTAACTTTATTCAGAACGGCAACAATCGCCGAGGATGCGACCATATTAACATCCTTATAACGCCCCTCTTCAATCGCCCGCGTTGACCCGCGCACATCCTCCACCGCAATATACCAATCACGCGGAACAACGCTGTAATCCGCCAAGCTGCACAGAGCACCATCAGCTGCCAGAACAGGCAAATCGGCAAAAAAGTTATAAGAAGATACCATGAACCGATTATATAGAAATTGACGGGAATTATCCTAGTGGTAAATTGATCCCTATAAAGAAGGAAACAAAATGTCCACAAACAAATTATGGGGCGGCGCCTTCAGCGCTACGGCATCTCCCGAACTTGATCAATTCTGGAGCTCCATCAGCTTCGATCACCGCCTTGCCGAATATGACATAGCGGGCAGTATTGCCCATGCCACCATGTTGGGTGACACCGGAATTATAACGCATGACGAGAGTCACCAGATTATAAAAGGGCTTGAATCCATACTCGAAGATTACCGGTACGGAACAATCGAATTTAAAATCTCCGATGAAGATATTCACATGAACGTCGAGCGGCACCTCCATGAGCGTATCGGCACCATCGCCGGAAAACTCCATACCGCCCGCAGCCGTAACGATCAGGTCGCGCTTGATATGCACCTCTATGTGCGCGATCAAGCCCAAAAAACAACGCTCCTTTTAAAAGGACTCATCAACGCCCTGATTAGCAAAGCCGAAGAAAACAGTGAAGCCATCATGCCGGGCTATACCCACCTGCAGCGCGCCCAGCCTGTCCTGTTTGCCCATCACCTGCTGGCTTATGGCTGGATGTTCGTACGTGATATAACGCGCATGAACGCTGTAGAGGCAAGCGCCTCCCGATCACCCCTCGGGGCTGGAGCCATCGCCGGAACAACTCACCCAATTAATCGCCGACAAGTCGCCGATTTACTGGAAATGTCGGGCGTTTACCCCAACAGCATGGACGCCGTCAGCAACCGTGATTATGTTGTGGAAATGCTCAGTGGTAACGCCCTGATTGCTGCGCATCTTTCCCGCCTGTGTGAAGAAATAATCCTGTGGGTATCAAGCGAGTTTTCGTTCATCCGCCTGAGCGATGCCTACTGCACTGGCTCCAGCATGATGCCGCAAAAGAAGAACGCAGACCTCGCCGAACTGGTCAGGGGGAAAACAGGCCGCATCTATGGATCCTTGCTGACCATGCTGACCATCCTCAAAGGAACGCCGCTCACCTACAACAAGGACTTTCAGGAAGATAAAGAATGTTTGTTTGACTCGGTCGATACCGTTCAGCAATCGCTTCATCATATCACTGGCATGATAGCTACCATGGCGGCGCGGCCTGAAAATATGCTCAAAGCCACCCGCGAAGGGTTCCTCAATGCCACCGATGTTGCCGATTACCTCGTCAAAAAAGGCATCCCTTTCCGTGAAACCCACGAAATTGCCGCAAAGATAGTCAGTCACTGTCACGCTGGCGGAAAAACTATCAACGATATGACGCTTGAAGAATTCAAAACATTTAACCCGCTCTTTAGCGCGGATATTTTTGAAGCAATTGACATTACAACCATCGTCAACCGCCGTACATCCTACGGCGGCACAGCGCGTAGCGCCGTCCTACAGCAATTGGAAGAAATCAAGCGCGCTTTTTAATGCCGTGATAGATAACTTGCTCGTAAGCATTTATTTTTGAACTGCCCACGGCGTCATGCGCCGAATAAAAGTCAGCATATTCCCCGTAAACAGAACCTGAAGCCGACAGCAAATCATACGGTGAATTGACTGTAACAGCCTCGATACGGCCAGGTTTGAGATAAACCTGACACGTTCCGGTCACACGTTTTTGCGAGCTTGCCAGAAATGCGCGCAGATCATCAATGAGCGGATCAAAGAACTTGGCCTCATGAATCAAGCGGCCAAACTCCGTTCCGACCTGCTTCTTAAAGAATATCTGCTCTTGTGTCAGCGTCAATTTCTCAAGCGTCGAATGCGCTTCATAAAGCACATCAGCCGCCGGTGACTCATAAGCCACACGCCCCTTCTTGCCAGGGATAGATGTTCCAACATGATAATGGCGACCAATTCCCATACGCCCCGCCAGAGCTGCCAATTTCTGAATAACAGCTAACGGCCCCTGAGCACTCTCACCACCTGCCGTAAGACGCACAGGCTCACCTTCGTTAAAATCAATCTGGATAGTTTGCACCATCAATGCAGGATCAATCTTGCTGTACCATGCATCCTCCGGCAAAAGTCCATCAGCAGTATGGGTCTCCTTGCCACCAATTGATACACCCCACAAACCCACATTATATGAATAGGCAGCCTTTGCAGATACCGAGATGCCGCGCTCTTTTAGAAATTCTTGTGAGAATTCACGCTTGATCCCATCTTCCCGCACTGGTGCCATCGTTTTAATCGCCGCATAACCTTTAGCTGGATCTGCCTGCCCCAGAACATACGTCACCAGATCAAAACGGTACTGGTCATTCCCCGCTCCGGTACTCCCATGAACAACAGTATCTATGCCTTTGGCACGGGCCGTTTTAACAACTTCGCGCGCCTGAATCAGTCGCTCGGCCCCCACACATAACGGATAACCATCACGGCTCACATTGCCGAAAATCAAATATTTAATGATCTCATCATAAAAAGACTGCGCGGCATCCACATAAATATGCTCTGATGCCCCAACTTCCTTGGCGCGCGCTGCCACTGCCGCAATTTCAGTCGCCGAAAGCCCCCCTGTATCAACGATACAGGTCACAACCTCGCCTATCCCGTATTTGTGTTTCATGTACGGCACAAGCATCGACGTATCAAGCCCACCCGAAAATGCCACAATCGCTTTATCGCTCATCATCTAGTCCTTCTCACAACAAATAGGCAAAAACAATCCATTATCCTGCCGGATATGCACCGGATCAAGAATATAAAAACGCTCCCCACCGCGAATGCGCTCCTGCATCTCCAGCTTCTTCGCTGTATCATCGGCCCGAAGCAAAAAATCATAATCCGGCACGGATTGCGGTATATCCCCCAGAATGCGGGATTCATCAAGCTCAATCTTCATGCTATAAGTAAAACTCATATTGCGCAAAGGATGAAGAGGCATCGTTGTCTGATCGATATACATTTTTTTGCCAAACAAAGTATGCGTCAAAAGCGCCTTGTTATCATACTGGGAAATCCCCACATATTTCGGAAGATGTTCCGCGCGGTACACCGAAAGCGCCGCGTATTTTGTCTTGTGAGCCAGCTTATGAACATTCAAATGCTCGATCTGCCGCCGCAGTGAAAAGAGCGAAAACCCAGTCAACTGCTTGCCATCAATCCCCAAAGCCGCAATCTGCCCGCTCACCGGAATATAGTCGAGCGTAGCCACATCTACCCACGGATCTTTCTCATAAAAATCGATAAGTGTGGCAGGAGCTTTCTCGACTGGCAGCGCAAAGCCAACCACTGCCGTTTGCATCAAAACACAATCGATATAAACCCAGTTCTGCATTTTGAGTTCTGGATTACCAAAAGCCAGCGAGTTTGACACCAGATACGCTTCATGGAAATTGCTGTGATCGGGATTCTCAAGAATCCTGACGATCTCATGTCCCTCAAAAAGGGAAAAATCAAGATAATCGAGATAATTCTCTGATGTCGCCACATACGGAACCAACCCCTCATCAAGAAGTTGTCCAATCCAATCCCTCATCTCAACCCCCTCGAAAAAACCAGAGACAAAGAAAGCACGCGTGCTAGCCTTAATCAAGTCAAAAGAAGATTAGAGAATCGACACCGTGTCTTTTTGCGGCTTACCAAAGAGCCAACCCTGCCCCTTATCAACACCGATGTCCCTCAGGTATTCAGCTTGCTTCTCAGTCTCAATCATTTCGGAGACCACAAAAATATCAAGCTCATGGCACATTTGCGTAAGGTTTTTAATCATGGTTGCGTCACGTGGCGATGTCAGCACCGTTTTTGTGTAAGCCCCGTCAATTTTAACACCATCCACATGCAGTTTATGCAAGTATTGGAACGAAGCAGCCCCCGCCCCAAAATCATCAAGACATACCTGATGCCCCATTTCGCGGAGTGTCTGGATAAATTTATCCACCAAATCAAGATTACCGATACTGCTCGATTCCGTAATTTCAAACATAATATGGCTTGCAGCATCGGAATATTGATTAAGCGTTCCGGTTAACGCCTCAAAAAAAGCCTCGTTTTGAATTGATGCCCCCGACAAATTGACGGCCAGAGGCCCAATATTTTTTTTACGGTGCATATCTGCATATTTTAATGTCTGCCTGCATACCGACAAATCCATATCTGGTGCAATTCCTATATCTTCGCACAGGACAATCATTTCATAAGGCGATGAATCCTCATCAAAACGCGTTAAAACCTCGTGGTGAACCACACGCCGCGTTCTCAGATCAACAATCGGCTGGAAACATATCTGGAAAAGCTGGTGTGAAATAACCTTCTTCAGGTTTTTAATTTTGGCTGTATTTTCGGAAAGAAATGACGCAAAAGACTTTTTGAGATCATCATCACACGTCTCAATCCCTGACTTTTCCATTCTGTTAATCGTGTACAAGATGGCACGACTAGCCTCGCGCGCTGACAAGCTAGGGAGATTTCCTTCGATCGTCTTGGTTTTTAAATCAATCGCGTCTCCCAGATTATAAAAGGTCGCAATATCTATAATTTTCTTTTCAATATCCTCTCCTTCCTCGATTCCTCTTCCCTGCACCAGGACATACTTACCATCCTCAAGGCGAGCTGCCATTTCTCCATCAAGCGAAGCATCCAAAACAACCTGCCCGATATCCGCGATAAAGGATTGCCAACTCTCGTTGCCGACTTTACTTTTTTGCCCCTCAAGGCCATCAAGCTGAACAAGTTTGAGATCAATATCTTTTCCGCGTGCAATCAGCTCGGGAATTCTTTTTTCAATTTGGTTTTCAAACTCCTGAGCCGACGAAATTGTCTTCTGGTAGGTGGATTCATGTTCAAAACCCATAACCCGCAGCAAGCTGTCACTTTTTGAAACAGCCATATACAAGGAACCATTATTTTCAAATGAAAAACTCGATATGAATACGCGGGCCTTATTTTCGAGATTATCAACATGCCGGATAGACACCAGATAGGGCCCTTGCTTAAGAGCCGCCTTGGCGTTTGAACACATCGTTGCAACTAAAGGAACATCATCATCTGCAAACAACGCCTTTAAATCCGTTCCTTGCAAAGATTTATCATCACGTCCAGTAAAAAAACGTGTTGCGCCTGATGTAAAAACAACCCTCCCCTGCGAGTCGATCTCCATCAGGAAATCAGCTCCAGCAAAGGCAAACCCCAAAAATCTGTCCCTTTGGGATTTAAGATCATTTTCTCGCGTCATAAAAACCCAATATTTAAAATGGTGATCCCGGCAGGAATCGAACCTGCAACCCTCTGCTTAGAAGGCAGATGCTCTATCCAGTTGAGCTACGGGACCATTCAAACAGCTCAGGAGGCAACATCCTCTGGCGGAATATACTTAAAGTTATCGACGTAGTTACGCGGACGAACAATCCGGTCATGCTCAGGCAAAACCGTATAATCCCAGCCTTTCTTTTTGGCAAATTCCACAGCACTTTCTTGTAAGGGAAAATTCAGTCTAACTTGGTTAAGGGTATCCCCTGAACTCGTCCAGCCCATCAGATTTTCGGGACGGCGGGGTGTTTTAAGCTCATATTCTAAAACCCAGCCTTCCGTCTTGGCGCGCCCCGACTGCATGGTCGAACGGCTAGGGCGGTAAATTTTCACTTCCATGATAACCTCGTATAGGTAAGGGACGCAAACGCCCCAAAAACTCAAGCTTAACCTACTTGAATTACCAATAAATGAAAAGGGTTGAATAATGCGATTTTTTACCAGCGAAACAACTTTTTAGCAATAAAACCAGCCACAAGCCCCATCACAACATAGGGAAGAAAGTTAAGAATATAGGCCTCGCCGACGTTGTCCTTGGGGCACACCAGACGCATCCCAATCCAACCGAATTCACTCACCGCCAGAACGGCAAAACTGGCCAGCCAGCACGGCATGACCGTCGCCCCCTTGCGCACAAGCAAAACAACAGCCAGCGCCGGCAAAGAGGTATGAATGGCAGTATTCATCCAGCAATGGGAAAGCCAGTTTTCACGAAAATCGCCAATCCCCTCAAAAAAAGTACGCACCAACACCCAAGTGAGTTGAACGACAAGCAACGTGAGGGGAACAGCCATAAAACGCCGATGACGATTACAATCGGGAATACTCATCCAGAACGTCATAAACGAAGCAGATATAGCAATCATAAATGCCAAAACCACTTCAAAAACAAAGTCTTCGCGATTCATTGCCTCTGCAATATTGTGCCGGAACCCAATAGTTAACGCCACTGCTGAGGTATAGGATACCACGAGCAAAACCCAAAGCAATCCACGCCAAAGCGGGTTAAAGCAGCGTACTGGCTTTAGTTCACAACAGAGGTTTTGTATAGTTTTATCAATATCTTCGTTGGTCATAATGTATTCTTATAGTTTTCCCTTGAGTTTCTGGATAGCACGGTGCGCCGACACTTTAACCGCGGAAACAGACAGCCCCGTCTTCTCCGACACCTCTTGAGCGCTATATCCCTTGATCTTCATCAATTCAACAACCTCTTTTTGCTGATCGGACAGAGTGTCAAAAGCAGCATGAATATCCTTCATCGTTCCATCAGAACTCTCTGAAATAAGATAGTCCGGCGTATCGGGATCATCAAGAGAGACGCCAAGATTTCCGCGTGCAGCATAATGCTGCCTCAAAAAATCTGTTTTGCGGAAACGTACAATCGATAAAAGCCACGGCGTAAAAGGCCGCCCGGGCACATAAGTATGGAGAGCTTTGTGAATGGAGATGAGAACTTCCTGTACAACATCATCGGCCGCATCAGGTGAGGGCAACTTGCCACCAATTACACGACGGATAAGCGGCACAATTTCCTTGAGAAGACGGGCATAGGCAATCTGATCCCCTGCCTGCGCCTGCGCAGCAAGTTTCTGCCATTCCGCATCCCTCTCCATGTCCTTGTTATCAGCCATTCCATCCACTATTTCTAAAAGAACATCTTAAGTAACATACTGATAAAGTTAGCCGAAGATAAGGGCGCACTTTTGGGAACATCTTCTGCGGAAACACGCTGTGCCGCGCGCGACAAACCAAGCTGCTCGCCCTTGTCCTCAGAGTTTTCCTTCTTGGGCTCTATTGCCCACCGCTTCGCCGCAACTTTGGCAGCCTCGGGCGAACCCATATCGGCAGCAAGAACCATAATATCCCTGCATAATCCTTCATCTTTTACGACAATGTCCGGATAACCCTCACAATAGCCGGACGCAACGCGAAAGGTCGAATAGGCATCCTTCATTTCCATTCCTGAATTGAAGGCCTTCCACGCAGCCGCGAAATCAGACTTGCGTTTGCTCTTACTTAAACGGACCGAATATACATGTCCCAACAATGCATAAAAACCACCTGCATCATCCACATAACCACTATGCTCAAGAAGATCACTAAGGGCAGCCAGAGTATCATCGTCATAATTACTATTTGCTGACAATGTCTCTTTCATACGGATATACCCCTTAATCCCCCCCTTGCCAATATTCAGAAATTTATAAGGAACTTGTAACGCCGCTGCCTCCTGATATAAGTCAAGCGCTTTGGTATAGTTTTTCTCTTCATAACGGGCAGTATCCGCAAGATCCATAAAAACCAGACTGCGCAGCAAATCAACCTTGTTTTTGGCGAGTCCCGCCTTTTCGGAATAATCCACAAACGCATTCATCGCCGATGGCGATCCACCCCATCTGGGCTGCAAAAAACGCAAATAGGCCTGCTTCACCCAAAAGTTTTGGGGGTCAATAGCATCGGCTTCCAGCAACGTTCCCTTGATCGGAAAATTCTCTTTCAAAGCCCCCGCCTCTCCGCTGATCAAAAGGAGACTCATATAGCTTAAAATTGGCCTTGGCGTTAGCTTCAACGATTCTTTGTACGCTGCTTGCGCCAACCTAAGTTCACGAAAGAACCCATCAAACTGTTCCGCCGACACCTCCTTGGCATTTGCCGACCCCCGCACTTGCCACGCCACATTATAGTGAAAGGTAGCCCATGCCACCCGTGCGACATAGGACTGCGGCTTTTTTTCAACCCAACGGTCAAAATAAGTCTCGTATTTTAGGTCCTTCTGGTTAGTTACGGGAGAAAATGCGTATCTGAGTGTAATATCGTCAATCGTTCCGGCTTCATAAGCAGCTTGTGCCCCTGCAAAATAAGAGTCCACATCCTCATAGTCCCCACGCTCCAGCTTCGCCAGAATATAGCCCTCATAATCAGGATATTGTTTGCCAGCAGCAAGCTTTTTCAAGCGCCCCACGTAATCATATGCCGAACCAACCTCAGCAGCTGAACTGGCAACATTCTCAGCAAAAGCCACTCCCATGGACGACGACACTACGGCGTACAAAATAAGACTTAAAACAATATACCGCATGATACCCCCAGAGAAGGCACTCAGGATATACATTTCGCCGCACAAAATAAATAACTATATGGAGGACTTAGCCCTTCAGGAAGGGGCCCGAACAAACTAAAATGGTCGGGGCGAAAGGATTTGAACCCTCGACCCACTGCTCCCAAAGCAGTTGCGCTACCAGACTGCGCTACGCCCCGACTCAATTTAAGAGGCCCCTTTATACACATAAACACTATTTAAATTCAAGCCCATTTACAGCTAGATTTGATTTTACATGATCTCCCGCAGAAATCCCGTATTTTTGGGCTTCTCCACCGTTAATCTCCAATACAAACTTGACAGGAGCAACGGCTGGAATAGGACTCAACACCATAGGCTGCGCATTCTCATGAATATTACAGATCTTACCATCCGGCTTAATAAAAATTATATCAAGAGGAATGAGCGTACCCTTCATCCAGAAACGTGCCATCTCTGGCAAATCAAAAACAAACAACATCCCATGCTTTTCTGGCATAGAGTTCCGGTGCATAAGCCCTCTGGCCCGCGCCCCATCCGTATCAGCAATCTCCGCCGAAAAAACGACTTTCTCACCATTAGCCTTCTCAATGGTGACTTCGGCAGCATGCACCATAGTTGGGATGATCATCATCAAAACAAAAAAAGCGGTAAAAATTATACGTCCCATTATTCCACTCGGCCTCTCACAAAATCATCAAGATCTTCGCGCGCCCCTGCATTAAAAACCGTCATATGATAGGCACGCGGGTATATTTTGAGTGTTTTGGGTTCGTTGGCAAGACCATAAAGACTTTTGCCTCCCTCTAATCCCACAATTTCATCCTGCTCAGCCAATAAAAACAATACGGGCACCTCAATTTTTCCGATTTTCTCATCGGAGCGATACCGATCTGTGACAAGAAGTTCAGGAAAAGGCACAAACGGGTAAACACGTTTGACAGTATCCGGAACAGAAAGAAAAGGAACCTCAAGAATAAGTGAATTTACTTCTGTCTTATGACGAAATGCCAGTTCAACGGCAACACCCGATCCCAACGATTGCCCATATAGAATAAGTGGATTTTGCACCGAATCTGGGTTATCCCGCAAAAAAGAGAAATAGGCCTCGGCATCCTGATAAAGGCCCTCCTCGCTCGGGTGCCCCTCATTTCCTCCATAACCACGATATTCGGCCAACAAAACTCCATAACCATCCTCCACAAGCCCAGCAAAATTATTTGCAAGCCACAACGAATGACTGCCATTGCCATGAAACGCCAGAATAACTGGTTTTTGCCCATCCCGAGGGGCCACAAAATACCCCTGTAAAGTCAAGCCATCGGTCGTTCTAACATTCACGGGCACGTAGTCCGGATATTTTTCTTCAAGGCCCAGATACATGGACTGGGGCGGAGGGAAATAAAGGAGATCGCGTTGCTTGATAAAAAGAAGCCCAATGAAAGAGAAATAAAGAATGAGGCTTCCTCCTAAAGCCCAGAGAAACGCCTTCCTTAAAATTTTTGCCACTTTAGCCCCCGTCATTCACAATAGCGGCATTGTGCATACGGGTATAAGCTCCTCCCTTGGGCAAAAGATCCTCATGCGTACCTTCCTCGGCAACACGCCCCGATTCCATCACAATGATTTTATCAGCATGCTGGATGGTGGAAAGTCGGTGCGCGATAACCAGCGTAGTTCGGCCCTTCTGCAAATGTTCAAGTGTCTGCTGGATCAAACGCTCTGACTCGTTATCCAGCGCCGAAGTGGCTTCATCCAGCAATAAAATCGGGGCGTCCCGCAAGATAGCGCGAGCCAAAGAAATGCGCTGACGCTGACCGCCCGATAAGCGCACACCATTCTCACCCACCTGCGTATCGTAACCTTGAGGCATCTTGGCGATAAACTCATCAGCCGCCGCAGCGTGAGCTGCCGCCATGATCTGATCATGTGTTGCATACGGAAGACCATATGCAATATTACCAGCGATCGTATCATCAAAAATCGTGACATCTTGGGAAACAAGTGCAATTTGACGACGCAGGCTCGCTAGCGTCACATCACGAATATCAACACCATCAATCAAAACGCGGCCGAGCTGAGGATCATAAAAACGTAAAACCAACGAAAGTACTGTCGTTTTCCCACTCCCCGATGCGCCCACCAAAGCAGTTACCTTGCCCGCCTCAACTTCAATCACTGCCTGATTAAGCGCCTGCACCTCATCATCATTATTGTACCAGAAACTCACATGATCGAGCGTGATAGAGGGGGCCTTCACCTGAAGCGGCAAGGCATCAACTTTCTCGATAATACCTGTCGTCTGACTCATCATATCCTGCACACGCTCCGCCGCGCCCATACCGAGTTGCAGCGAATTATTGAGCTTGGCAAGTTTCTTCATCGGCTCATAGGAAAGAGAAAAGGCGGCAATAAAAGAGATTAATCCACCCGGCGTCAGCTCCCCTTCGGCAATCCGGTAGCCGCCATATACCACAACCCCGAACACCACGAGACCAACCAAAACTTCATTAATCGGCGTGGATAAATTCCCGATGCGCACAGCTTTGATATTGAGGTTGCGCACGCGCATCACAGCATCACTTGCGCGCCGCTTCTCGCGTTCTTCCATGCCATAGGCCTGAACTTGCCGTATCCCTTGGAATATCTGGGACAAAACCCCCATCAAGTTGGCCGTTTCCCCCTGAATGGATTTTGAAATCTTGCGCAGACGCCGCCCCAGAAACGCCACTAATCCAGACGCCACCGGAAAAACCGTAAAGGTAATAAGCGAAAGTCGCCAATCCTGAATAAACATGACACTCAAGAGAAATACGAGTGTAACCAGATTGCTGCCAATCCCCGTAAGAGCATCAGACACCGCAATGCGCATCACGTTCACATCGTTGGTCACGCGCGAGACCAGTTCACCACTTGGGTATTTATGAAAGAATTTTAAATCCAGAGTCATGAAATGCGAAAAGACATCGTTTTGGATATCTGCCACCACCGACTGCGAAATCTTGTTCATCTTGATGGTTTGCAGATAGGTCGCGATACCCCGCACACAAAACGAGAGGAAAATGAGCGCCCCCAGCGGAAATATAACCGTAATGGTCGTTGGATCTTCCTGCACACCGATCATGGCTTTATCAAGTACCGGCTGCAAAAGCTGCGCAAACGCCGCAGTTGCAAGTCCCGCCACCAGCATAAAAAGCGATGCAATTCCGATTTGCCCCAGATAGGGTCGCAAATACCGTTTAACCAAAGGGAACAATACGCTCCATGTTGACGCTGTTTTGGTTTTCATTTTGCCCACAATGCCAATGTCTCATGACATGTCCAGTTAGTCAGCACAGGTGTAATGGTAACCCCTTTACGGGCCAAAACATCAAGGTCATGCGGCAAGCCGTTATCAACGACCTTATTCTTGAAACGGATACTCAAAACATGCGAACCATTCCCATGCGGTGTAACATCCACCCCGTCAATAATGTGATGCCGCCCCTGATGCGTGGGCAGCAATTCATGCCCCTCGTCCTGATCCTTTGCAGGAAAATTAACATTCATAACAACGTGATCTGGCCACGGGGCGTGTTGTAAAAATTCCAGAACCTGCGCAAAATTTCGGCGTGCGACAGCAAAATCAGGATTCCCGTGATGGTCTTTTGTCTGGCTAAACGCGATAGATGGAATACCCGCGAGTCCCGCTTCGAACGCACCGCCAAATGTCCCCGAATAGGCAATCGAGTTACCCGCATTCTCGCCGTGGTTGATACCCGAGAGAACAACATCCGGCGGCGAATCTTTCAGCACGACTTCAAGACCAACAATCGCACAATCGGCAGGCGTTCCCTCTACTGCGTAATGATCTTCATCGATTTTGTGCAAGTTAAACAATTTCTTGTAGGAAACCGCATGCCCCATGCCGGAATGTTCGTGAGACGGAGCAACCACAACAACCTTGGCAAAAATGCTACGCGCAAGACCTTCCAGAACCTTGATTCCTTCGGCATCAATCCCGTCATCATTGACAATCAAAGCTTTGCTTTCAGCCCACGGTTTCAACTGATAATAAGGCATACTAACTGGCCTTCACGATCTTGGTGAGGCCGCCCATATAGGGACGCAGCGCATCAGGCACAAAGATTCCTCCATCAGATGGATCGTAATAATTTTCCATGACAGCCACAAGCGCACGGCCAACAGCCACACCCGATCCGTTGAGCGTATGCACAAATTCAGTATCTTTCTGACCACTGCGTTTAAAGCGTGTTTTCATGCGGCGGGACTGGATATCGCCACAATTCGAACAACTCGAAATCTCGCGATATTTATCCTGCGAAGGCACCCAGACCTCGATGTCATAGGTCTTGCGTGATGCAAACCCCATGTCCCCCGAACACAGCACGATGGTGCGGAACGGCAGATCAAGTTTTTTCAAAATATTCTCGGCGCATTCCGTCATGCGCTGATGTTCGGCTTCTGAATCCTCAGGTTTGACAATACTGACCATCTCCACTTTATAGAACTGGTGCTGGCGAATAATCCCGCGTGTGTCTTTCCCGGCAGAACCGGCTTCCTTGCGGAAACACGGTGTCATCGCGGTAAAGCGCAACGGAAAATCACCCTCATCAAGGATTTCCTCACGTACAAGGTTGGTCAAAACAACTTCTGCCGTCGGCACCAGCCAACGCCCGTCCGTTGTCTCAAACTGATCATCCCGAAATTTAGGAAGCTGCGTTGTGCCATACATCACATCAGACGACACCAGCAAAGGCGGGTCAATCTCCGTATAGCCATGCTCTTGTGTGTGGGTATCCAGCATAAACTGCGCAAGGGCACGTTGGAGACGCGCGACCCCATTCTTCATCACGACAAAGCGCGACCCCGCAACTTTGGCCGCAGCCTCGAAATCCATCATGCCAAGGTTTTCACCAATTGCCACATGATCAAGCGCGGCATTATTACCTGTCTTGGGCGTGCCAAAACGGCGCACTTCAACATTATCGTGCTCGTCCGCACCATCCGGCACATCAGAAGCCACCATATTCGGCAGAGCGGAAAGCACATCGGTAAGTTGCTGCGCAACATTTCTTTCCTGTTCTTCAAGCTGCACCATCTTATCTTTAAGGGCGGCGACTTCATCCATCAAAGACGCAGCATCCCCACCCTTGGCCTTAACTTGCCCGATCTCCTTGGACGCTTCATTGCGGCGTTGTTGGGATACTTGCAATTCGGTCTGGAGTTTACGGCGCTCTTCATCGAGAACCAAGATGGCTGGCGTTTGAGGAGACAATCCGCGGCGCGCCCAATTTTGGTCATAAGCGGCAGGCTGGTCACGGAGAGCTTTAAGATCGTGCATAACTAAGTTTCCTTTGATGAAATATAGGCGGCAAGATTATATAAGGAACCATGGAAAATCCACCCCTCTTTATCCCCAACATCTATGAAGCCATCCCCGTCGCCCACGCGCCCATTCTGTGCGATTCGCCCCATAGTGGTACGATCTATCCTGATGACTTTCATTTTATATGTGATGTTATGGAATTAAAAAGACTGGAGGATCAAGCCGTTGATGACCTTTTCCAAACCGCAATTGTTAATCAGGGCGGAGGTTTTCTGCGCGCGTTGTTCCCGCGCAGCTATGTGGATGTCAATCGCGCCGAAGATGACATTGACCCTCTGTATTTTGGGGCAATGAGCCACATCAAGCCCAATCCTTCACCACGCGCCCTCCACGGGCATGGCGTGATCCATACAATACTCAATACCCATACAAGGATTTATGCCCGCCCATTAGAGGAGCATGAGGCTATAAAGCGCCTTGAAACCTATTACGCCCCCTATCACAAGGCCTTAAGCTGGATGATTGCAGAGACACAAAAAATATCCCCCACAATCCTGCACCTTAATGTTCATGCCTCACAGCCTGAAATCCTCCATAACTTTTTTACCCCCACACTGATCCCCGATATTATTCTGGGTGATCGTGACGGCACAAGCTGCGCTCTGGAGATAAGACGTTTTATCTATCAAACCCTTACCGATCTAGGCTATCGCGTCAGTATTAATGTCCCCTATAAAGGGGTAGAAATAGTGAGACGCTACGGACAACCTGCACGTGGCAGGAATTCCTTACAGCTGGAGCTCAGCAAGGCCCTCTACCTCGACAGCAATGGAAATATTTTAATGAATAAATTCAATATATTGAAAAAAAATATTCATGTGCTACTTAAAGAAACAAATGAATTTATGAAAAAAAATTGAGACTCTATTCTCGTCACGCGGGCACAGTTCGGAATCTGCCCCCTTTTCACCACCAAGACTCCAAAAATTTAACAACCATCTCATTCCCCGAATTGGCAACGCCAATTCTAGGGGAATCCATTACGTTTTTCTTGCCAAATTAGGAATTATTTCCTTTACATTCTGTTTTGTGTCTGATAGGGTCGTCCCTGATACGTATCCTGCGGCTGGAAAAGTGCCGCAACAAATCAGCGCCTGCGGGCGCCCGCGCCTGTTTTTGTTTGTAAGAACAAAGCGAGGCATAAAGCATATCTCTTTCCCCGCGCCGGAGTGTTCCGGTTGTTGAAAGCGGGAAAAGGTCAGGTATCCGGCGGATTTGCCCTCTACGGAGGAACCTTGCACCGGCCCGCTGGCCCCGGAAGTGCTGTGTGGGGCAACCGCTTTGGCTTCGTCCCGATACACATAATGCAAAACGAATTGAGTTTGGGTTGCGTGGATGGATCAGATTTTCTATATAAAAATATTAAAATGACGTTGCAGGGAAGCGTCCAGATCATGCATCTCCGCCTGAACTCCAAGCTTGTCAAAAGAGGTCACGCCAAATTCCGCAAGACCGCACGGCACAATCCCGCCGAAATGGTTTAAATCAGGATTGAGGTTTATTGACACACCATGATAGGTCACCCAATGCCGGACACGTACACCAATTGCTGCAATTTTTGATTCGCCTTCAGGCGTCACCACCCAAATACCAACACGCCCTGCGCGGCGTTCGCCCCGAATATCAAAATCTGCCAAAACGCGGATAATCCATTCTTCTAAATTCCACACATACCCTTTGATATCGGGCTGTTTTTGCCGTTTTTTAAGATCGAGCATAACATAAGCTACACGCTGCCCTGGGCCATGATATGTATATTGCCCGCCCCGCCCCGATTCAAAAACAGGAAATTGAGGGGAAATCAGGTCATGCGCCTTGGCACTTGTTCCGGCGGTATAAAGCGGAGGATGCTGCAAAAGCCAAACCGCCTCATCCGCAGCCTCGGCACGAATTCCCGCCACGCGTTTTTCCATTTCGGCAACCGCGTGAGGGTAATCAACATAAGCTTTTGAGGTAATCCACTCCATAAGAAGGGGTTATAAGATAATAAAAGTCGCTTGCATAATGAAAATCAATCTGATAAGCACCTTTCACCTCGTTAGTAAGCATTTATTGAAAGTGCGGCCATGGCGGAACTGGTAGACGCGCAACGTTGAGGTCGTTGTGGGGCAACCCGTGGAAGTTCGAGTCTTCTTGGCCGCACCATTTCTCTTTTCTTCCTCAAAGCATCACCCGTTTTCCGATGTTGCATAACATCATCTTTTTGCGCGAGAATTTGCCAATAACCCCTTGAAAAATATTTGGTTCTCTGGTCTTTTAGCGCAATCATCCAAAACGATAAAGAATTCAAGGAAATAACTGTGAAAGACAATCTGCGCGAAGCCGCTCTGGAGTACCACCTTCATCCACAACCCGGGAAAATTGCGATTGTTCCTACAAAACCGATGACCACGCAGCGCGATTTGTCACTGGCCTATTCCCCAGGAGTTGCCGCCGCTTGCGAAGAAATTGAAAATGACCCACTCAAAGCCCTTGATTATACCTCACGCGGAAACATCGTGGCTGTCATCTCGAATGGAACGGCTGTTCTTGGATTGGGTGCCATCGGCGCCCTCGCCTCAAAACCTGTCATGGAAGGTAAAGCTGTCCTTTTTAAAAAATTCGCCAACATCGATTCAATTGACATTGAGATTGAAGAAAGAGACCCGGCAAAACTCATTGAGATTATTGCCTCGCTCGAACCATCCTTTGGTGGCATTAATCTCGAAGACATTAAATCACCCGAATGTTTTGAGATTGAACGCACTCTGCGCGAGAGAATGAAAATTCCGGTCTTCCATGACGATCAACATGGCACAGCCATTATCGCTGGCGCCGCAATTCTCAACTGGCTTCAAATCACGGGCCGTGATTTCAAAAACACCAAACTCGTTGCCTCCGGTGCTGGAGCCGCCGCCATCGCTTGCCTCAATATGCTAGTGCAGTTGGGCCTCCCCAAAGAAAACATCATTGTCTGTGACCGTACTGGTGTTGTGTACAAAGGCCGCAACGAAGGCATGGACCCTGAGAAAGAACGTTTCGCTGCTGACACTCCAGCCCGCCATCTCTCTGAAGCGATTAAAGGCGCCAACATTTTCCTCGGCCTCTCGGCCGCCGGCGCATTAAAGCCAGAGATGGTCGCCGACATGGCCGATGCCCCACTAATTATGGCGCTAGCTAATCCCACACCCGAAATTATGCCGGAAGAAGCCCTCAAGGTAAAACCGGACGCCATCGTCTGCACGGGTCGTTCCGACTTTCCGAACCAAGTTAACAACGTTCTGTGTTTTCCTTATATCTTCCGTGGAGCGCTTGATGTTGGCGCAACCGCCATTAACGAAGAAATGAAAATGGCTTGCGTACGCGCCATCGCCGAACTTGCCCGCAAAGAAGTCACGGCAGAAGTGGCTGCAATTTACGGCGATGAAAATTTGGAGTTTGGGCCAAGCTATATGATCCCGAAACCCTTTGACCCACGTCTGATTATGGAACTTCCGATTGCTGTTGCTAAAACAGCAATGGCCACTGGTGTTGCCACCCGCCCGATCACCGATTGGGAAGCTTACCGCGCCAAACTCACCCAGTATTTCTACCGCTCGGATGTAGTTATGCGCCCTGTCTTTGCCAAAGCCAAAACCGCGCTCAAAAAGATTGTTTACTGTGAGGGAGAGGAAGAAAAAATTCTCCGCGCCGTCCAAACCGTTATTGATGAGCAACTTGCCTTCCCTATTCTAATCGGACGTCGCCAAGTCATTGAAACGCGGATCAAGCGCATGCGCCTGCGCATGAAAATCGATAAGGATTTCGATATTGTTGATCCCGAATCTGACCGTCGCTTCACCGAATACTGGCAGAGCTACCACAAGATTATGGAGCGCAGTGGAGTTACTCCCGCCCACGCCAAAACAATCCTGCGCACGGATAATACCGTGATTGGCTCACTGCTGGTAGTCAAAGGTGAAGCTGACGGATTAATCTGCGGTGCTGTCGGCCCCTACCGCCAACACTTGATGACCATAGTCGATTTGATTGGCCTCAAACCAGGGATTGAAGCCGCAGCAGCAATGCCGTGTCTGCTCCACCCGACCCGTGGCCCTCTCTTTATCTGTGATACGCATGTCAACCCGGACCCTACGGCTGCCCAAATCTCAGAAATGACTCTTCTGGCGGCTGAAGAAATTCGCCGCTTCGGAATTGTGCCCAAAGTAGCCCTCGTGTCACACTCCAACTTCGGATCACACCGCAGCGAAAGCGCATTCAAAATGCGCGACGCCTATTTCGACATCAAAACGCGTGCGCCGGATTTGGAGATTGATGGTGAAATGCATGCAGACACCGCTCTTTCTGAAGAAGTACGCCAGATCATTATGCCCAACTCAACCCTCAAAGGTGCAGCAAATCTGCTGGTGATGCCGAATGTGGACGCAGCCAACATCACTTACAACGCCGTCAAAATACTCTCTGACTGTGTTCCTATAGGCCCGCTTCTTCTTGGTACACGCCATATCGCACACATTGTCACATCCGCAGCAACAGCCCGTGGTATTGTCAATGTAACGGCTGTTTCTGCAGTTGGAGCACAGGTTTTTGCCGAAAATAGTCCCCACAATCTGACTCAGAGGGCTGTCGGCTACTAGAAGAAGAACGTTTTAACCCCAGCCACGACGAGTGGATGCCATGAGCAATAACACAAAAGACAATCTTCCAGATGAAATAGAAATCAGGAAGGTTGAAGCTGAAGAGGAGGAATACGCCGCTGAAGACTTCCTCGGCTTGGGTGACGATGACATCAAAGCTCTGTGTGATGCTCTTGAGGAGGAACGTCACGAAGATGTCCACAATCTTCTCAGCGACCTAACTTCGAGCGACAAAGCCGAGCTGCTTGAAAAAATTACCCGTGAAGAACGTTACCAGTTCATTAAAAACCATGCGCCGGAATTTGAAGCTGAGTCAATCAGTAACCTGCAGGAAGAGGTTCGTAACGAAGTCCTCGAGCATATGAGCGCCGATCAGGTTGCCCGCATTATTTCTGACCTTGAGAGCGATGACGCCCTTGATCTGGTTGCAGCGCTCGATACTGACTTTCAGCACGAAATTATGCGCCGCCTCTCCGCCAAAACACGAATGGCCATTGAAGAAGGGATGAGTTTCCCCGAACAAAGTGCTGGACGTCTAATGCAGCGCGAATTTGTAGCCGTCCCGCAATTCTGGACAGTCGGCAAAACAATTGATTACCTGCGTGCAGCAAGAGACACGTTGCCAGAAGATTTTTACGACCTGATTGTTATCGACCCCGCCTATCATATCGTTGGTGAAATTCCACTGAACCGCCTTGTCTGCGCACAGCGTTCGATGAAAATTGATGATCTCTCGCTCGAGGAAACCCACCCTATTCCGGCGCTCCTCGATCAGGAAGAAGTAGCCACTATCTTCCGTAATGAGGGGCTCGCCTCCGCACCAGTCGTGGACGATGATAACCGCCTGATCGGGATAATTACCTACGATGACGTCATGTATGTTATTGATCAGGAAGCTGAAGAAGATATTCTGAAGCTCGCGGGGGTTAAAGAAGATGACCTTTATCGGACAATTATTCCCACTGTCATGTCGCGTTCACGCTGGCTCTTTGTCAATCTTATTACGGCTTTCCTTGCCGCTTTCGTTATTTCATTCTTTAAATCCACCATTGAAGAAATTGTTGCTCTGGCCGTCCTGATGCCGATTGTCGCCGGCATGGGCGGGAATGCAGGAACTCAAGCCATGACTGTTGCCGTCCGCGCCCTTGCCACCAATGAACTGTCGGGTGCCAACGCATGGCGCGTCATCGGCAAAGAAACCACCGTAGGCCTCTTGAACGGCTTTATTTTTTCAGTTGTTATCGGTCTCGTAGCGGGATTCTGGTTCAACAACCCTGGGCTAGGCTGCGTGATTGCCGCCGCCATGATTGTCAACCTGATTGTCGCTGGTTTTTTCGGATCAAGTATTCCTGTCATTCTCGATAAACTGAATATTGACCCCGCCGTTGCCTCTTCGGTATTCCTCACAACCATGACTGACGTAATCGGCTTCTTTGCCTTCCTCGGTCTTGCAACCCTATTTTTGCTTTGATATGGCACGCGACCGCTCAACACGTACCCACATAAAATCATCATGGATGGGCCGTCTCATCAAATGGTGTTTTGTGCTAGCTCTTTGGACTGTTCTGGCTCTTGGCGCCGTTGCCGCATGGTACGCCAAAGACCTCCCCGATCTCATTGAAAACCCGAAATTCGAACGCAAAGCTTCTATTACGGTACTGGCTAATGACGGCAGCGTAATCGCCCGCTACGGTGATATTAAAGGAAACAACCTTTCCGCCGATAATCTCCCACAAAAAGTAGTAAATGCTATTCTCGCGACAGAGGACCGACGTTTTTATTACCATTTCGGCATTGATCCCATTGGCCTCACACGCGCAATATTTGTCAACATAACACAAAAAGGCGTAAGGCAAGGCGGATCGACCATCACTCAACAACTTGCTAAAAACCTTTTCCTCTCACAAGAAAGGACGTTTAAACGCAAGGTTCAGGAAGCATTACTCGCTGTCTGGCTTGAGCATGAACTCACCAAAGATGAGATTCTTGCTGCTTACATGAATCGTGTTTATCTGGGAGCAGGAACATATGGCGTTCAAGCAGCATCGCGTGTCTATTTCGACAAAGACGTCCACAATCTAAACCAATATGAATCTGCAATTTTGGCGGGTCTGCTTAAAGCTCCCGCCCATTATTCTCCGCTTAACTCACCCAAAGCAGCCAATGAACGCGCACTCGTTGTTTTGGCAGGTATGGTGGATGCAGGTTTTTTGACCGAAGACGAAGCCAAAAAAGCCGCACGTCACAAATTGGCATCTGCTAAAATTTCTGCTGAAGGAAAGTCCAGCCGCTACTTCTCTGATTGGGTCATGGATAATCTTGAATCGCTGGTTGGCGTTCCAACTCAAGATCTTGTCATCGAAACCACCATGGACCCTCAAGTGCAGGAAAACACAGCGCTTGTCCTCAAAGAGGCCATCGATAAAAACGGCAAAAAATCAAAAGCAACACAAGCCGCTGCCGTGGTACTACGTCCCGATGGTCAGGTTATCTCTCTCGTTGGAGGAATTGATTATGGCCTAAGTCAATTTAACCGAGCAACACAAGGGATGCGCCAGCCCGGATCGTCCTTCAAACCCTTTGTATATCTGGCTGCAATCGAACAAGGCGCCGATGAATACACTGAAGTTGAAGACGCTCCCATCACTATCGGGAAATGGAGACCTCAAAATTTTGGCAACAAATACTACGGCAATGTACCACTAATTGAGGCATTCACATGGTCTCTTAACACCGTCTCGGTGCGGCTCGCCCAGCAAGTGGGCATTGAAAATGTTATCAACGTGGCGCGGCGCATGGGCATCACAACTCCGATGGAACCCAATTTGTCCCTCTCTCTGGGTAGCAGTGAAATACCCATGCTGGAAATGGCTGGCGCATATGCAACTATCAATAGCGGCGGCTACGCCGTCAAACCCTACGGCATCAAAAAAGTCAAAGCCGCGGAAGGAAATAAAATCCTTTATGAATACAAGAACGAACCCACTCCCCGTGTCTTCAGAAGCCGCGATATTGGGGTGCTCACCAACCTGCTCATGAGCGTCGTGCAGAATGGCACCGGACAAGCAGCAAAATCCTCTTTCTTTACTGCGGGAAAAACAGGAACATCCCAAGATTACCGCGATGCATGGTTTGATGGTTTCTCGCGCGACTATGTTGCTATTGTCTGGTTCGGCAACGATGATAACCGTCCAATGAAATCGGTTACAGGTGGCAGCCTTCCTGCACGGGCTTGGCGCGACATTATTGCTGGAGCAAAAGGAGACCCCACGCCATCAAAATATAATCTGCTAAAAGACGAAAGCTTCTCCGATAGTTTCTCGGACCTGCTCGGCAGCCTCGTCTCAACACCCTTTCCATCCAGCGAAGAAACAAACTCCGAAAATAATAATGTGCCTGAAAACCTTATTCCCCAAGGCCGCTTTACTCCCGAAAACCCCAACGACCATGTTGGCTATGGTCGTTTTAACGATTAACTGGAAATTCTACGAGGTTGCAAACACACCTTCGGCCAACTGTGGATAATGCCGCCGGAAGGCTGCAAAACAATCCTCACCAATTTTTCGCCAGTGGCGCTGTAATTCGTGCAAAGACGCATTAGCACACCCCACCTCCCATATCTCGCGCATCAGTGCACTATCAGCGTGTTCAAGATAAGCCTCGGGGAAAGCCATGCGCGGAGCCCTCAATCCTAGATCAACCAGAATTTTAGCCACGTGTGCATCCGATAAATTGATCATGTCGGCAACAAACTGGATTGAGGCTAGAACACGGATTTCAGGCCGCGACGTCGGCACTATGCGCAGGTGGCGCATAAACCGCGCATAAACCTCCATCTCCATGCGTGCTTCCATGTCGGTAGGCGGAAATGGATAATCAATGCTAGTGGACTCAGGCGTAACTTCTGTTGTTTTTGTCATCTGAACCTCCTTGCCCTGACGGCGTTAAGCCCAAAGTCAGAGATTCACCTTAACAGACCCTTAACAGAGCCCCGAAAGCCCTTGAATCAGGCCATTTTCCTGTGGATAACTTTCTTGACCAGATGACCTAAAGTACCCTACCCCAAGGCACTCACTACAGCTTCGCGGTAATCGACGAAAATTTCCACGGTTTTGCAGACAATTTGAACCTCGCGTAAGCGGGAATATTCCCGTTCCCGCAAAACACTCATCAGCCAGCGCGCTGCCTTGCGCGTAGGATATTCACGCCGCCCCGCCCCGAAAGCCGGCAACGACAAGGACTCAATACCTTCCTGCTCCGCGACATCCAGAATTTGACGGTAACAACGCTTGAGCGCTCGCTCCTCATCGTTCATCCCCCAATCCCAGACAGGAAGAATAGCCACAATCAAGCGTGGCCCGTCCCAGATATCCGGCGCAATTGCATAAGCATTCCCTGCCTTCGGTTTGATAACATGCTCCAGAACATAATCATCAAGTTTAGGACCAACATGGGCGAGAATATCGGTATTTACCGGCCCCTTCCATTCCAGATTTTCCGGCATGAAAAACACCATGGCCCCACAATCGCGCACATCTGTATAGTGCCCGTGTGTAATGCGAATCTGGACGTTTTTTCTTTCTGGGTTGGCGGACGCCGCGTGCTCTGCTACGCTTTGGCTCATGTCATCATCAATCGTCAAAATAATCGTCTCTCTTACTCTTCTTTGGGGGGGGATATATAGCGCTAGCCCTGCAGAAGCGCATGGCCTTGCGATGGTGGGCGATCCCCTGATGCCGGAGGACTTTACCCATTTTTATTACGCAAATCCAGAGGCCCCCAAAGGCGGCGAACTGCATCAGGCTATTTTCGGCACCTTTGATACACTCAATCCCTTTTCGCTCAAAGGAAAGTCAGCTCAGAACCTCAATCTGGTCTATGACCGCCTGATGGCGCGCAGCTGGGACGAACCCTTCACACTCTACCCTTTGATTGCCGAATCGATTGACATACCGGATGACCGTTCATCCATGACTGTTCACCTCAATCCCAAAGCCCTCTTTCAGGATGGATCCCCCATCACAACGGACGATGCCATTTTTTCGTTTGAGCTTTTGCGTGAAAAAGGCCGCCCCAACATGCGTAATGTCTATAAATTCGTGGAAAAAGTCACGCAGATCGACAACCGGACATTCCGCTTTGATTTGAAGGAAGGCTACACACGCGAGACAGTCATGATCCTTGCCATGATGCCCATTCTCTCAAAATCATGGTGGGAAAAACGTGATTTCAATACAACCATCCTCGACAGCCCCAATACCTCCGGCCCGTACAGGATCAAGGAAGTTTCTGTCGGTCGCCGCATTGTCATGGAACGTAATCCCAACTACTGGGCAAAAGATTTGCCCGTAAATAAAGGCCTTCATAATTTTGACCGGATCGTGTTCGATTATTTTCGTGACCAAACTTCAGCATTCGAAGCCTTCAAATCAGGGGACATCCATATTTGGAATGACCTCAATCCGGGGCACTGGAATAATGCCTACGACTTTCCTGCCTTCACTGCAGGACATGTTAGCAAAGAAGAACTTAAACATGGCCGCGTCGAGCGCGCATGGGGAGCCATCTTTAATCTGCGCCGCGCCCCTTTTGACAACATCAAAGTCCGTGAAGCCATCAGTTTGATGATGGATTATGATTGGATCAACAAAAACATTTTCTACGGAAAATTTAAACCGCTCGATAGTTTTTACCCCAACTCCGAACTTGCCGCCCACGGCGAGCCAACGCCACAAGAGCGCGATGTTCTCTTACCCTTTACGTCAACCCTCCCCAATGTGATCTGGGCCAGCTCTTTTTCTCCCCCGCCCACAGGTGACCTGCGTAAATCCCGCGAGAATTGGATCAAGGCGGACAAACTCCTAAGTGAGTCCGGTTACCTCGTTCAAAAGGGAATGCGCACAAACACGACGACAGGAAAACCTCTGACATTTGAAATTCTGGTAGGTGTCGCTGAGGACAACAAGATCGCCCAGTCGCTTGCGCGCAATCTTGAAAAAATAGGCATCAAAGTAACCATCCGCAATCTGGATCAAGCCGCGTTTCAAGATCGCTTGATGGACTATGATTACGACCTCGTGATTCATTTCTGGCAAAACACCCTTTCCCCGGGTACAGAGCAAGCTGTCTATTGGGGATGCGAAGCTGCAAAACAATCGGGCCGTTTCAACTACGCAGGGATTTGCCACCCCGCCGTTGAAAAAATTCTCGGCAACATCCCGAACGTAACCACGAAAGAAGAACTTTTGACACAAGTTCATGCTCTTGATCGTATTCTGCTGGCCGAGCGTATTTTCATCCCGCTATTTTACAATGGCGCTGATTATGTGGCGGCTTGGGATGATTATGCTCACCCCACCCGAATATCACTTTATGGAAATGTTTTGGAGACATGGTGGTACGTACCAAAAACAAAATATCCCGCAAATCGGGATTGAGAGATTGGCAAAGTCCTGTTATGGTGAACGCCAAGATAAACACCTTACCCAATTGGTCTTTACGATGAAAATTGCTTCTATAGTGCTGCTGTCCCTTGCCAGTACCCTGCTTTTGAGTGGGTGTGAATCCGGAATTAAAACAGAAATGGACGCAAACAGCCGTTATTGGGCCCGAATCGATACAACCGATGCTATTTACCAGCAAGGCCCCAAAGCCCAACAGATGCTCTTTCAGGATATAGCCGCCTGCACTGCCAGCATTAATGAAATGGCCCACCTCGCAGCCATCAAGAACGCTGTTCCACCTGAAACTTTTGATGCAAACGGTCAAAAAGTCACTCCCAACACTTCCGAATCACGCTTGGCCGACTACGACTCGCCCGAGCGCAACGGTTATATGCACACCGAATATTATGACTACACAGACTTTGAAAGCTGTATGCACTTCAAAGGGTGGGAACGCACTGAGCACGTACCTTACGACATGAAAAAGCGCGCTTACAACACCTACCTTGATAATATTGGTTACGAAGCATGGCGCTCGAAAATGGTAGAAAATACCCCGCCTGCCCCCGATTACAACCAATAAACAAAAGCCCCCGCAAGGGGGTTTTTCTAAAGTTGTAATTTCCTAAAATGCGCATTCAAAGCATTTTCAACGGCATCCACACTTAATCCTGACATCAAAGTGTGGGTTAGTGTCTTGGAATTAAATCCTTCATAGCCGATAAGGTCATCCTTACTCTCTGGAGTCCTCACGTAGGTAGCCTTAGCACCGTAAGGCCCGTAAACTGTATGATCGGTAGGACCAAAAAGACCAAGCGTTGGCACTCCTGCCGCAGCAGCCGAATGCATCAAACCCGAATCATTACCAATATAGAAACTGCACCGCTCAAGACACGCCGCGGCCTCCCCCGGAGTTCCCTTGGCTACCACATCAAGACGCTTGTCCTCAGGCAAGGCATAAAGCACCTGACGCGCAATATCCTCCTCACTAGGCGCCCCGAACACGGCCACCCTCCACCCCGAGCATACCCCGCCTTCAGCTGTCACACGGGACACCAGTTCAATAAATTTTTCAGCTTCCCATGTCTTGCCAATCCAGTTGGATGTTGGCCCCACCCCCAACACAGGTGTTCCCGCTGGGATAAGTGTCTCGGCCTTATTCTTCTGCTCGGAGGTCGTATAAAGGCAAGGGTCGGGAACTACATCCAGTTTCATCACGCGTGCATTTTGCACCACCTTATGAAGGATCTCATCGATATGTGGGCCAAATATATATTTATCGCGAGAAAAAATCAGCCGTGATACTGCCGAATTACGCAAATCCACCACCACATCCCAGTAGGTCCCAACACACGCCCCCCATAATTCGGCCCAATGTTTCTTGTAGGGCTTTTTCTTAAGAACAATCAGGCGTGCCAAATGCGGCACCCCCTCAAAAAGACTGGCAACCAATGGCCCACAAGCAACGGTAATCTGCGCATCAGGATAGGCGGTAAGCATATGGTGGACAAGGCCAGTTGAAAGAACAGCGTCCCCTATGCGGGTCGAGGTAATAAAGAGAATTTTCCGTGTCATACAGGCAGATATAAAGGGATTTTTACTCCGCGAAAAGCTCAAAACTAACGCTAGACATCAGAGCAAAAATTCTCTATAACCTCCCAACTATTGCCAACATACCCAAGTGCCTAAGTAGCTCAGTTGGTAGAGCAAGCGACTGAAAATCGCTGTGTCGCTGGTTCGATTCCGGCCTTAGGCACCATTTTCCAGCATTTTTTTCTTGCCCCGCACCCCCGTAAGGCTTTAAAACCAACGCTATGAGCGCATCTTCCCGCATAAAAACACCCAATGAATTAGCCTCCCTGATCGAATCTGCAAAAGAACAGGGGAAAAAGGTTGTCACAACCAACGGTGTCTATGACTTTATCCACGCAGGCCACCTCGAGTATCTGGAGGAAGCTCGCGCACTTGGAGATATGCTGGTGATCCTTCTCAACAGCGATGAATCCGTTCACCGTATAAAGGGCCCCACCCGCCCCATCAATAACGAACAGGATCGCGCCTTGATACTGGCAGGATTGCGCTGCGTTGATTATGTAACTCTTTTTAATGAGGACGACCCCGCTTCTATCCTAGATAAACTAAAACCCTCCCTTCATGCCAAAGGGGGCGATTACGACCCTGAAAAGATGCCCGAAACAAAAATTGTTCGGCAAAACGGCGGAGATGTAAGAATTCTTAAACTAAAAGCAGGTTATTCTAACACAAATCAATTCGCCAAAATTAAAGCCGCAGCTGAAGCAGAAGAAGAAAAATCATTCACGCGGCCCGAGTGGCTCACCAACGCTCAAATCAAAAAATAGAGGATACAAATCATGACCACGCCTGATCTTAAACACACTGCTGACGCCGCTTTTACAAAGCCCGCCGCGCTTGAAAATCTAACCATCATTCCCTCAAATATCGGCACAGAACAAACCGCGCGCGAAATCGCCCACTTTGCAGGCAGTATGCCCGTTCACTGCACAAATGGAACTTACGCCAATCAGTCGCTCCCTTTACGTGAAACCACGCTGGCTGGATTCCAGTATGTTCTGGATCAAACACAAGATGGTATTCTTGTCATTGCAGTAAACTCTGACAAAAGCATGCGCGAGCACGTCAAGAATGTTGAAAACCCAGCATCTGAGCGTGACCGTGCCTTATTTGTGGCAACACCGCTGGCACTGCAATACCCAGACAAAGAGATTCTTGTCGTCTTTTATGACGACGCAACGCCGCTTCCCCTCTACACCAAACTGGAAGAAAACACAGCTCACGTAGCTTCTCTTCACAAACACGGAAACTACGGCACCGATGCCAACGGCCCGATCATCGAAGGCGCTCACCTTTTTGCAAACACCTTTGCCTTCCCATTCCCAAGCAAGGAAAAAGCCGTATGCGAAGACTTGACCCGCACAGGCGATCAAAACGCCATCATCAAAGTTCGTGATCTCTATGGAGAAAATGGCCCGCACGGCACACCTTATCTCTCCCCGAGCAAAAAAATACTCTTTCCACTCACCATGGCTAACATGCAACTCGCCGAGCCAATCTCTTCCGGATTTAACTTACCCAAAAACGACCCTGCATGATTATCCTCCCACAGCGTGGCGTTGTCACACTAACAGGAAAAGACTCCTTTTCTTTTCTGCAAAACATTATCACCGCCAACATAAATAACGTTGGTAGCGCACGTCCTTTGCGCGGGTGCTTACTCTCGCCTCAAGGAAAATTCCTCCATGATTTTTTTATCACACGTGAAGGTGATACCTACTTCTTAGAGTGCGAAGGTGGCCCACGCACAGATGATTTAGCCAAACGCCTCTCCCTCTATAAACTGCGCGCCAATGTTATAATCAGCACCAATCCTGACCTAACCGTTTATGCCGATAAAGATAATAACAAACGTGCTTTTGTACCGTTTGACGAAGCAGAAGAACCCTTTGAGGTATGGGATGAATCCCGCATCCGTCAAGGTCTTCCCGATGGTAGCCGCGATGCCGAAATTGGCGTCTCAACGCTTGCCGAGCTCAATCTCGATGATATTGCCGTCTCCTACACCAAGGGATGTTACATCGGGCAAGAAATCGTCGCCCGCATGCATAACCGCAATCTTGGAAAAAAACATCTGGTACCCGTCCTGTTTGAAGTTACGCCCCCCTCTGCCGGAACAATTATGGAAGAATTAGGCATCATGCGCTCCAGCTGCGGCAACATTGGACTCATCCTGATGAATCGTGATACCGAAGAACAACTGCAACAAGGACTCATTAAAAATGCCCCGTTTCGTCTTTTGGGACTGTGATAATACCCTCCTCGAGAATGCCGGTCACCACTGGCTCAAACATAAAATCACGCTTAAGCGCCTCGGCATAACGCTACCGGAAGAACAGCGCAAAATATTCTTCCAGAATAATGGCCAGCAAAACTGGGAATGGCTGAAGGCCAATATGGACTTTGATATGCCCTGTGACTCCTACCTGAAGGAAGTTGACACATGGTATCACCAGCATGTCCATGAAATCCCCCTACGCCCCGGCATTGCATGGGCGCTTGACTACTTTCAGCAGTCAGGGGCTAAGCAATGTGTGGTAACCAACGCCCGCAGGGCCTCGGTTGAACCGATGTTGAGCACCAAAGACATTGCCCGTTACTTTGAATTTGCCCTGTGCAAGGAAGATTATACGAGCCGCAAACCCGACCCTATGCCCTATTTGACCGCCATCGACCGCATGGAAACCATCAGTGGCAACCCTATTGATAAGGCACAATGTCTTGTGATTGAGGATGATCCTTTGGGTGTGACAGCGGCCAATCGTGCCGGACTTAAAGTCATACAACGCCGTTACCAAAGGGAAGAAACACCATCACCTGATGCTACAATTTCACTTTACGATGAAAAAGACTTTATCGAAGCCTTAAAAAAATCCTGATTTAGGCGGCTTGAACTGCCTCGATCATTGCATTAACTACAGACATACGTTTGGTAATGCGCATCTTTTCTTCGCCGTTATCCGCAAAGGAAAGATCATCGTTAAGTGTCTCTTTTTCCTTCACGAGTTTTTGCATATCAAGCGCCACCACAGGAATCGCTTCTTCAGCCAGCAAGGTACAGTTTTTTTGCGAAATATCGGCAAAGCCGCCTGCCACAAAAATACGCTCCTTGGCACCACCTTGCGCGCGTACAACATCGACAATACCAACGCGCACAGTTGTCACAAGCGCCATATGGCCTGCAAGCACCCCAACATCACCTTCGGTACCCGGAAGAGTAACCATATATGCCTCCTCAGAAATAAGCTTTCGCTCAGGAGATACCAGTTCGAAATGAAACAATTTATTCTGTGTCATCATACAACCCTTTTCTAAAATCCTTATGCAACACGGGGGGCATGGATATCTATTCCAAACCCCTGACGCAACAAGCCGTTATCATAAATTACCTTTACGGCCTGCTCCGCTCCGTAACCTTCCCCAACCAAAGTTAATGCGTATGATATGCGCCTCGCCTCAGGTTCAAACAGCCAATGCGCAAAGTTAAAATCTTCATCCTCACGTGCTCTCTTGTAACAGTGGAGAACATAAGCCGTCTCAAAACGCTGAATCGTAGCAACATCAAGCGGCGATCCCGCAGAGAACCGCTCATCTTCCGCACGGCGCCCTAGAATATAATCAATATCAAGTCCCACGGTTTCATGCAGCTCAGCCAAACTACTAATAATGCAATCCGGCCCAGTGCGGAGTTTTGCCTCCTCCAAACAAGCTCTGGCTGCAAGTAGAACATCCCAAAAAGCTTCTTTAGGAGAAGTATATCCAAAATCCGGCTTGGCAGGCAGACCTTGCAAAAGAGCTTGAACAAAAGGACTTTGCAAAGCCATAATCAAGCCCCCTTAAGCCGCCTCGGCCATTTTACGGGCTTTTTCCATTACCTGATCGATGTTGCCAACCATGTAGAAAGCAGACTCAGGAATATGATCAAGTTCACCATCACAAATCATACGGAAGCCTTTGATGGTTTCTTCAAGTGAAGCAAACACACCTGGTGAACCCGTAAAGACTTCGGCCACGTGGAACGGCTGCGACAGGAAGCGCTGGATCTTACGGGCGCGAGCCACTGTAAGTTTGTCTTCTTCTGAAAGCTCATCCATGCCCAAAATCGCGATAATATCTTGCAGCGCTTTGTAGGTTTGCAAAATTTTCTGCACGTCCGTCGCGCATTTATAGTGCTCTTCACCCACAACGCGAGGATCAAGAATACGCGAGGTTGAGTCAAGCGGATCAACCGCCGGGTAAATCCCGAGTTCCGCAATCTGACGCGACAAAACGGTAGTGGCATCAAGGTGCGAGAATGTTGTTGCTGGCGCAGGGTCAGTCAAGTCATCCGCAGGAACATACACAGCCTGAACCGAAGTAATCGAACCTTTATTTGTTGAGGTAATACGCTCTTGCAGCGCACCCATATCGGTCGCGAGCGTAGGCTGGTAACCCACAGCCGAAGGAATACGGCCCAGAAGCGCCGACACCTCAGCTCCTGCTTGCGTAAAGCGGAACACGTTGTCCATAAAGAAGAGAACGTCCTGACCTTCTTCATCACGGAAATATTCAGCCATCGTCAATCCCGTCAAAGCAACACGTGCACGTGCCCCGGGAGGCTCGTTCATCTGACCGTAAACAAGAGCCACTTTAGAAGCTTTGGGGTCGCCCGGAACGAGAACTCCGGCATCAATCATTTCATGATACAGGTCGTTTCCTTCGCGGGTACGTTCACCCACACCGGCAAACACCGATACACCGCCGTGACCTTTGGCAATGTTGTTAATCAACTCCTGAATGGTAACCGTTTTACCAACACCAGCCCCACCGAAGAGACCGATTTTACCGCCTTTGGCATAAGGGCACAAAAGGTCGATAACTTTAATGCCAGTAATCAGCTGTTCAGTTTCGGTTGCTTGTTCGGCAAAGCTTGGCGCTTCACGGTGAATTGGGTATGTGAGTTTAGCCCCAATCGGGCCGCGTTCATCAATTGGCTGACCGATAACATCTGTAATACGTCCCAGAACTTCAATACCGACCGGCACCGAAATCGGCGCCCCCGTGTCTTTTACAGGCGTTCCGCGCACGAGACCATCGGTCGAGTCCATCGCGATACAGCGTACAACATTTTCACCCAAATGTTGTGCCACTTCCAATACCAGAACCTTGCCTTCATTCTCGGTAGTAAGAGCATTCAAAATCGAAGGTACATTGCCATCAGGAAACTGCACGTCCACCACAGCGCCCAAAACTTGAATAATTTTTCCGTCCATTTTTCTCTTCCTTCTTTAAACTAAAATTCTATCCGTAAACTGACTCGGCAAACACCGGAGATCCAAAACCAAATTCATCATCCCCATAGACTACAGGCGGCTTCTGGCGCGGCGGCAAGGCAGCCACAACTGCTGCAAAATCAACGCGAGGCTTTGCTACCGGCTGTGGGCCTACAATATCACCCCACATATCCGCTGTATTCGTCATATTTTCTGCGCTCATCATTTCACCCAATCCTTATTACACTCAATCAATGGAAGTCACAGCTTCCATACTCTTGCTCCATCTGCATAACCAACGCAGCAGAAGCATCACGCACATGACCTTCTGCTTCAGGGCTCAGGCGGATTTTTCGATCCTTCAAGCCCTGCGCTAATCCCCCATCAGGAATCTGACCAATGCAAGCAAGCGGGCCAACTTCACGTGATATTTCAACATCATCACACCCAAGAGTAACCCGCAGCTTTGAAAAAGCATTGGAGAACGCAAGAGTCAGTTTATAAGGTTTTCCCATATACTGGGGAACCTCTGAAATCACGCGCCAATCATCCACCAAACTTCTCATTATACAGCCTCGGCTCCAGAAATAATTTCAATCAGTTCTTTGGTAATATACGCCTGCCGCGCACGGTTGTATTTGACCGTAAGATTTTTGATCATATCACCCGCATTGCGTGTTGCATTATCCATCGCCGTCATCCGCGCAGCTTGCTCGCCTGCGGCGCTGTCAAGTAACGCACGGAAGATCTGCACCGAAATGTTTTTTGGCAAAAGCTCGCTCAAAATCAGCTCTTCTTCCGGCTCAAAACTATACGGCGAAGACTTAGAAGAACGATCCTGCGCCGACACATTCTCATTAGCGGCAGCATCAGCAGGGGCAAACGGAATAAGTTGCTGCGCCGTTGGTTTTTGTACCAGAACCGAAACAAAATGGTTGTAAACCAACGTACACACATCAAACTCACCGCGAACAAACATACCCATCACCACATCGGATACTTTTTGTGCATCGGTAAAACTCAAGCGTTTTTTTCCACCAAGCTCTGCAACAGCATGAACAATACTGCTCTCATAATCACGCTTTAAAAGATCACGCGCTTTTCTTCCCACACAGATAACTTGAACGTTTTTGCCCTCAGCCTCAAGCCGACGGATCTCGTTACGCGCGAAGCGCACAACGCCGCCATTAAAGCCGCCGCACAAGCCACGATCAGATGACATGACAATCACCAAATGACGTTGGCTCGATCCGGTGCCAATCAGAAGTTTAGGAGCCCCACTGCCTTGCACCGCCTGCGCCACACGCGCAATCATACCTGCCATCGCCTTGGCGTAAGGCTGCGAAGCCTCGGCCGCCTCTTGGGCGCGCTTAAGCTTACTGGCCGCAACCATTTTCATGGCCGAGGTAATTTTCCGCGTCGATTTGACGGAGGCAATGCGTGTTCTGTAGTCCTTTAAACTGGGCATCTCGATACTCGCTTAAGCAGCCATACGTGCAACGTAACCTTTGTTGAAATCATCAAGGAAAGTCGAAATTTTGGCTTCGAGCTCTTCATTGAGGGCCTTTTTCGCTTTAATGTCAGCCAGAATACCAGCCCCTGCAGTACGCAGTTGGGCAAGCATTTCTGCTTCATAAGCATTCACTTTGTTCACGGGCACGCTATCCAGATAGCCGCGTGTTCCCGCAAAAATTGAAACAACTTGTTCTTCAACAGTCAGCGGAGAATACTGAGCTTGTTTGAGAAGTTGTGTCAGACGCGATCCACGGGCCAGAAGTTTCTGGGTTGCAGGATCAAGATCAGACGCAAACTGCGCAAAAGCTTCCATTTCGCGGTACTGGGCAAGCTCAAGTTTGATCTTACCAGCAACTTGTTTCATCGCCTTGATCTGCGCAGCAGAACCAACACGGGAAACAGACAGACCCACGTTAATCGCAGGACGAATACCTTTATAGAACAGGCCAGTTTCAAGGAAGATCTGACCATCAGTAATCGAAATAACGTTGGTTGGAATATATGCCGACACGTCACCAGCTTGAGTTTCAATGACAGGCAGAGCCGTGAGTGACCCAGCACCGAAATCATCATTCATTTTCGCCGCGCGTTCCAAAAGACGCGAGTGAATATAAAACACATCGCCTGGATATGCTTCACGTCCAGGAGGACGACGCAGGAGCAAAGACATCTGGCGGTAAGCCACGGCTTGCTTAGACAAATCGTCATATACAGCCAAAGCATGCATGCCGTTATCGCGGAAAAATTCGCCCATAGCGCACCCAGTATAAGGCGCAAGGAACTGCATCGGCGCAGGATCGGAAGCCGTCGCAGCAACCACGATTGAATATTCCATCGCGCCCGCTTCTTCCAATTCTTTAACCAATTTTACAACTGTCGAACGTTTTTGGCCAATCGCTACATAAACACAATACAGATGATCTTTGACATCAGCCGACTTGTTGTTTGTGCGCTGGTTAATAATGGCATCCATCGCCACCGCCGTTTTACCGGTCTGACGGTCAC
The DNA here is from genome assembly GCA_041674725.1 of Pseudobdellovibrionaceae bacterium. GTDB lineage: Bacteria > Pseudomonadota > Alphaproteobacteria > Micavibrionales > Micavibrionaceae > UBA1573. The sequence continues at coordinate 151,216 of JBAYVC010000001.1, forward strand.
CAATGATAAGTTCGCGCTGACCACGTCCGATCGGCACCAAAGCATCAATTGCTTTAAGACCGGTTTGCATCGGCTCATGCACAGATTTACGCGGAATAATACCGGGGGCTTTTACTTCGACACGACGGAATTCTTTGGCACCCAAAGGGCCTTTCCCGTCAATCGGATTACCGAGGGCATCCACAACACGGCCCAAAAGCTCACGCCCCACTGGAACCTGAACAATTTCACCCGTACGTTTAACAATATCACCTTCGCCAATCGAGCGGTCTGATCCAAAAATAACCACACCAACATTGTCGGATTCAAGGTTAAGGGCCATCCCTTTAATACCGCCCGGGAACTCGACCATTTCACCAGCGCGCACTTGATCAAGGCCATAAACGCGTGCAACACCATCTCCAACAGAGAGCACCTGTCCAACTTCATCAACACTGGCAGTAGCGCCAAAGTCGGCAATTTGCCGTTGAAGGATTTCAGAAATTTCTGCAGCGCGGATATCCATTTATACTACCTCTTTTGTGGACGCGTTAATCGAATTGGAATTGGCTGTCATAGCCAGCTTCAGGCGGGCAAGTTTTGAACTCACCGAGTCGTCAATCATGTGTGACCCGATAGTAACAACCATGCCGCCCAGAATGGATGGGTCAACCTGAATCTCAAGAGAAACTGTTTTATGAATGGAGTCGGACAACATCGTGCGCAGCAGCTGCTCCTGTTCGCCACTCAACGGAGAAGCCACTTTGACCTGCGCATAGGCAACACCGCGGCGTTCGTCCATCTCACGCACAAAAGCGAGCAAAATGGCAGACAACGCGCCAAGGCGACGGTTCTGCACCAACACACCAAGAAAATTAACCACCAGCTGATGATACCCACCTTTCTTGACTACATCCGCCATGACCGCGAACTGACGGTCTTTTGAAAAAACGGGATTACCAAGGAAAAATCGGAAATCTTCTGAAGTGGCAAGTAGTTGCGCCAAAGATGCCATATCGCGTTCAACAGGGTCTAAAGCACCCGCACGAGACGCGACGTCAATCAGTGATGCTGCATAACGTCTCGCAAGGAGACTGCTAGCACCAGAGGCGGAGGAGGACATTGTCAATTCCTGATCCTTTCTAGAACACCAAATAATTTAATGGTGATGGGGTGGTAGCATACCAAAACCATTCACGCAAGTGAAACTATGCACGTTTCCTAACATAAGGAAAAGCAAGGGTTACACAAGCCCCAGACGCTTTTCCAGAGCACCGCAAAATATGTGCCCAAGCGTAATGTGCATTTCCTGAATGCGGGCTGTCGAATCGCCGCACGGCACCTTGATGGACAAAGGCACGAGCGGCGCCACCTTTCCGCCGTTCTCTCCGGTCAAAACGACACAGGAAAGGCCCATTTTTTGTGCCATTTCAACAGCTTTTATAACATTCTGACTGTTGCCTGACGTGGTAAAGCCAATCAGCATGTCCCCTGAACGCCCCAACGCGGCAACCTGACGGGAAAAAATTTGATCATACCCATAGTCATTGCCACATGCCGTCATGGCCGAAGGATCAAGACTAAGGCACAATGCCGCAATTGGCTTCCTGTCTTGACATAACTTTACAGAAAGTTCGGCCGCAATATGCTGTGCGTCTGCCGCACTCCCGCCATTCCCGCAAAACATCAATTTTCCACCATTTTGAATAACTTCAACCGCCATATCAATCCATGCAACTAACTCACTACGAAGCATAGAAAAAGTTTTATCGGCTATTTCCTTATGGTGCTGGGTTTCCCGCTCCCAAAAAGCATCAAACAAGAAGTCTGTCATGGTGCTACTTTCTGTTGGCTGCGGTTATAGTCTAGTTCCTCTTCCGTCAATTGAAACCCGACAACCACCTGAAATCCGGAGGCCGACTGCCTTTCCATCAACGGAATGGTTTGACGCAACTTATCCTGCTTGACCATTCTGGCCACACCTTTGTCATACATCATTGCCAGAGCAAACACATCCTTGGAGAGGATTTGCCCCGACGGGGTAATAACCGAAATAAAATATGGATATGTATAATTAGCCTGCCCATTCATATCCTTAAGGCCGACTGGCCCCAATTGCCCCGAGAAATCAAGCGTAATATCGAGCGTCGTGCTTGTGGGGGCTATACTGCACTGGGCACTCACCCCATCAATCCGTGCCGAAGCAATCAAAGCCTTAGGGTTAGCGGGGTCTGACGTTTCAAATTGGTGGATTTGCGACAAATCACCCTGAACCCTTACAACCGGACACTCGGACGGAAGCTGCGCGACCATGCCCGTCTTGGACTCTGCCTCCCTACCCCCCGAAGACACACCACTGCTACTATCAAACAATCCCACATCGCCCAAAGATGCCTGAAGATCATCCACAGACTTACAGGCAGACAAAGTGGCCACAAAACCCAAAACCAGAAAAAGGCGCAGCAAAAAGGAAAAACGCATCATTTTCCATCTCCTTAAAAACACCACAAGGACAATAGAGGAAACAAAAAACATGGCAAGAGTACTTCCACTATGATAGGCATTTTTTATGCACAACTCGGTACAATTACCCCCCCTCAAAATCCTTTTATGCGCCCCGCGTGGTTTTTGCGCAGGCGTTGACCGCGCCATCCAGATTGTCGAAAAAGCCCTCGAAAAATACGGAGCCCCTGTCTATGTCCGGCATGAAATCGTCCATAACCGCTATGTGGTTGACGACCTCAGAGCCAAGGGCGCAATTTTCGTCGAAGAACTCGCTGAAATTCCCGATGACGGCCACCCCGTGATCTTCTCTGCCCACGGCGTTCCCAAATCCGTACCCGAAAACGCCCAAAAACGCGCGATGTTCTACATTGATGCGACCTGCCCCCTCGTGACAAAAGTCCATAACGAGGCTGAACGTCATCACAAAATGGGCCTCACCATTATCCTGATCGGCCACGCCGGGCACCCCGAAGTCATCGGCACCATGGGACAATTGCCTCCGGGCAGCGTGCACCTCGTGGAAACAGTAGAAGACGTCGAAAAGCTTGAAGTCCCTGACCCTACCCGCCTCGCCCATTGTTCTCAAACAACCTTGTCTGTGGATGATACATCATCAATTGTTGCGGCGCTTAAAAGAAAATTTCCACATATCATTAGCCCGAATAAGGAAGACATCTGCTACGCCACCACCAACCGTCAGATGGCTGTTAAAGAAATCGCCCCTAAATCTCAGGCCTTACTGGTCATCGGCTCGCCCAACTCCTCCAATTCCAACCGCCTTGTGGAAGTTGCCAAAGTCTATGGCTGCGCGAATGCTCATCTGGTGCAGGACGAAAACAATATTCCATGGGATTCCCTGAGCGGCATAACCACGTTGGGCTTGACAGCCGGAGCCTCTGCCCCCGACATTCTCATCCGTAATGTAATCACGGCTCTTGAAGAAAAATTCTCCGTAAAAGTCGAAGAAATCGTGCTTGCCAAAGAAAATGTTGTCTTCAACATCCCGCGCATCTTGCGGGAAGCCGAAGAGGCCAGTATGATTAAAGCATCGTGACTCTGGAAAGCCTCCTTCATCCCTATACACTCATTTTTCTGGTTTCGTTTGTGCTCAGCATGATCGGCCCCCACTTTGGTGGTCGCCGCAAAATGATGGCATTTAAATTTTGCGCCGACACGCTGGGGGCCATTTACCTCTTTTTGCTGGGAGGCATTTCAGGTGCCTGCGCCGCGCAAATCGCAGGGACAGGAGCGTTGATTCAGGCCCTGACACCACATCAACATCTGAAAAAAACAGTATGGCTGCGCATGGGAATTGCCCTCGCTCTTTCTGTCATCAGCATCTATGTCAGTTACCGCACCCCCCTCGACCTTCTGCCTATTACCATGGTAATTATCTGCCGTTTCGGCGAACTTCAAAGTCAAGCGCAACGCATCCGCCTTGTCTATTTTGTGACATGCTTTCCATGGATCATTTACCACATGACCAATGGTTATTATTTGCCGATGGCCGCCTGCATTGCCGCCTCTATTTCACTGCTTCTGAGTCTCTTGCGCCATAACCGCACACAGCATCCTGCTGTACCACAGGAAATATAAAATGGCCGTCTTCACGCACATATCCCGTGATGAACTCGAAATGCTGATCTCGCACTATGATATTGGCAATCTTGTTTCATATGAAGGAATCTTACAGGGCATTGATAACTCGAATTTCATTGTTACAACAAGCAAAGAAAAACTCATCCTCACTATATTTGAAAGCCGCATTGATCCCCGCGATATTCCTTATTTTCTAGGGCTGATGGCCCATCTCTCCGCATCAGAAATCAACTGCCCCTCCCCCCTTGCTGACAAAAACCAAAAAACTCTCTCATCTATTCGCGGCAAACCCTGCGCCCTTTTTTCCTTTTTGGATGGCAAAGACGCAAAAGCTGATGACATTACGCCCGAACTATGCCGCGAACTCGGCAAAATTCTGGCCAGAATGCATCTTGCGGGAACAACCACGCCGCTTACACGCCCCAACAGCATGGGATTCGACGCATGGGCGGCGCGTGTGCATAAAGTTGGATCAAAAGCCAATACCATAGAAACAGGACTTGCTGCATCTTTGTTATCCGAACTTTCTTTTCTTAAAGACAACTGGCCACAAAATCTCCCCATCGGGAATATCCACGCCGACCTTTTTCCCGACAATGTCTTCATTAAAGACGACCATATCTTCGGCGTGATTGATTTCTACTTCGCCTCAACCGATATGCTAGCTTATGATCTGGCCATCGTGATGAACGCATGGTGTTTTGATCCCCATAACCATTTCATAAAAGAGCGCTGGGAAAATCTTTTCTTGGGTTATGAAAGCCACCGCCTTTTGACCGCAGAGGAGAAACAGAACTACCACATACTATGCCGCGGCGCTGCCATGCGTTTTCTCTCCTCACGGCTTCATGATCTGGTCTTTCATGACCCAACCGCCCTCGTAAAACCCAAACCTCCCACCGAATATATCCGCAAACTGGACTTTCACCGTGACACACGACTCTTCTAAAAAAACCACCGTCGAACTCTTCACCGATGGAGCCTGTTCGGGTAACCCCGGCCCCGGCGGCTGGGGAGCTCTCCTGCGCTACAAAGGCACGGAAAAGGAGTTTTCAGGAGCGGAAAGTGCCACCACCAACAACCGCATGGAGCTTACCGCTGCAATCGAAGGACTCAAGGCCTTAAAAAAGCCCTGCAACGTCACCCTTTACACCGACAGCAAATATGTTCTTCAAGGCGTCACTGAATGGCTTCAGGGATGGAAAGCCCGCGGCTGGAAAACCGCCGATAAAAAACCAGTAAAGAATCAGGACCTATGGGAAAAACTGGATGCCGTTATTGCAAAGCACAATGTTCATTTTATATGGGTCAAAGGACACGCGGGACATATTGAAAATGAACGTGTTGATGCCCTCGCACGGCAAGCCATCATAAACTTGACACACTCTCCGGTTTCAAAAAACATCCAACCAGATTAGAACTTTATTTATCAAAAAAGCGTACTATAGTAGAGCTATTAATCTGTACGATTAAGCTGCTCTGCGTTCCCTTAAATATAACAACAAAACGGATACCGCTATGCTGTCACTTTTCAAAAGATCTCTCGTTCTACGGCTGATTACGGCAATATCACTGCTCTTTATCATCGGACTGGGAACTCTGGTCTATCTTCAAAGTCATGCCGCCAGCGAGTCATCCCTTTCTCTTTTCAAAGCAAACCACACCGAAAAAAGCGAATTACTTGTGACGCAAATGCGTGGCGGATTGAAATGGAAGAAAAAAGAGGGAATTGACACTGTCTATGCGGACCTTAAAGAAGCTCCCGGGACAACATTAGCCGCAGTTATCGCAACCGATGCCGATGGCAAAGTCATCACTGAATATGCTCATGATACAAAACAGCTCGAATCCTACAAAAAATCCTTTGATTCTTATAAAAATGAAACCTCTCAAAAGGACATAGCCACACACGAGGATACATCAACATTATTGACTTTCAAAAAAGTAACTGACCCTAAAGACAGCTCTATCCTTGGTTACGTCACAATCGTTTGGGACAAATCAAGCATTGTTAAGAAACTGCAAGATGACGTTAATTCCCAAATTGTTATCTCCATGGTGTTCGTAGGCGGAGCACTGATTGTCCTTTTCCTGTTGGTAAAGACCATCATCCAGACCCCACTCAAGAAAGTTCAGGCCGCCGTGATGAATCTCTCGCAGAATGACACCAGCCACGATATTCCCTATATTGAAAGACACGATGAATTCGGTAATATTTCGCGCGCGCTGGTGATTTTCCGCGATAACATTCTTGAAACACAGCGCCTGCGAGGCGAACAAAAATTACAGGAAGACCGCGCCCGTGCCGACCGTATCAAAGCCCTTAATGACATGGCCGATAATTTTGAACGGCAAATTGGAGGATTCATTGCTGGATTGAGCCACGCAGGAAAAGAAATGGAGAAAGTATCAAACTCTCTCGTTGAAAATGCCAACAATACCAGCAGCAGTGCAGCGAGCGCATCGGAATCTGCACACGATGCATCGAAGAATGTAACATCAGTTGCCTACGCCACCGAACAACTCAACGCCTCGATTCAAGAGATTAGCCGTCAAGTTGATCATTCCAATCGTCATGCGACGGAAGCCCAATCGCGCGCGAGTGACACATCGGTTAAAATGCAGGAGCTTGTAGTTGCCTCGGAAAGAATTGGTCAAGTCGTTGACCTAATTAAAGCCATTGCTGAACAAACCAACCTTCTTGCACTCAATGCGACCATTGAAGCCGCACGCGCGGGGGATGCAGGGAAGGGTTTTGCTGTTGTTGCCAACGAAGTCAAAAGTCTTGCGGCCCAAACAGGCAAGGCAACCGAAGAAATCTCCATGCAAGTGGGTGGCATTCAACAGGCCACCCAAAACTCTAACAAATCTCTTAAAGAAATTGTCACCGTCATCAACCTGATTCAGGAAATTTCATCGACCATTGCCTCTGCAGTTGAAGAACAAGGAGCCGCATCACGTGAAATATCAAACAGTGTACAAAAAGCAGCCGAAGGCACACAGAGCGTGACGCACAGCGTGTCCGACGTAGCAAATTTGGCCGAAAGCACCCGTAGCATGTCTGAAAGCGTTCTGGCATCAACGCAAGACCTGTCAATGCAAACAGGAAATCTGGAAAACGCAATCCAAGATTTCCTTAATACAGTCAGAAGCTAAAAAAAACCATTGATCGAACCCAGACTAGCTTTTTGATTTAATTGAGCTTTTATGTTAACGTTGCATTAACTGGCGCTATGTTAGCCTGCACCCACTGCGTATTCACGCACCTTTCACATCTACATATTTAGGGATCAAGAAATCATGTCTGAGAAAAGTGAAGCTACATCGGGAAAAACATTCACGCTAACCAACGACCAGTCAGGCGAGAAATGGGTTCTTCCTGTTGTCGAGGGCAGCGTTGGTCCGGCAACCATTGACATCAGAACACTCTATGAAGACACTGGCCATTTTACCCTCGACCCAAGCTTTACCTCAACGGCAAGCTGTAAATCACGCATTACCTTTATCGATGGCGACAAAGGCATTCTTCTGCACCGCGGCTATAACATCAGCCAACTCGCCGCTAAAAGTAACTTTATGGAAGTCGCGTTCCTTCTGCTGTATGGGGATCTCCCGACCAAGGCCCAATACGACGAATTCCGCAAGCACCTGACCTACCACACCATGGTGCATGAACAACTGCAATTTTTCTACCGCGGTTTCCGCCGCGATGCCCACCCAATGGCCGTCATGTGCGGTGTGGTTGGCGCTTTGGCGGCGTTCTATCATGACTCGCTCGATATTGCCGACCCCAAACAACGCGAAATTTCTGCGCACCGCTTGATTGCCAAGCTTCCAACCCTTGCGGCCATGACCTTTAAATATTCGATTGGCCAACCCTTCGTCTATCCACGCAACGATCTCGGTTTTGCTGAAAACTTCCTGCATATGTGTTTTGCCGTTCCGGCAGAGCCTTACAAGGTAAACCCAATCCTTGCCGACGCTATGGACAAAATCCTGATGCTCCATGCCGACCACGAGCAAAACGCTTCCACCTCGACCGTGCGTCTTGCGGGATCATCACAAGCCAACCCCTTTGCCTGTATCGCGGCTGGCATTGCCTCTCTGTGGGGCCCTGCCCATGGCGGCGCCAACCAAGCCGTACTGGAAATGCTTGCAGAAATCGGCAGCAAGGAGCGCATCCCCGAATTCATTCAAGGCGTTAAAGATAAAAAATACCGCCTGATGGGCTTTGGTCACCGCGTCTATAAAAACTTCGACCCGCGCGCCACCATCATGAAAGAAACCTGCGACAAGGTTCTGGCTGAACTCGGCATCAATGATCCCTCTCTCGAAATTGCCGTTGAACTCGAACGCATTGCCCTTTCCGACCCTTACTTCGTGGATCGCAAACTCTACCCGAACGTGGACTTTTATTCCGGTATTATCCTCAAAGCGATGGGCTTTCCGGTATCAATGTTCACCGTTCTCTTCGCTGTTGCCCGCACCGTAGGCTGGATTTCGCAGTGGAAAGAAATGATGGAAGAGCCAACCAATCGTATCGGCCGTCCGCGTCAGCTCTATACCGGCGCAGCCCCACGCGATTACGTCGGCATCGACCGCCGCTAGAGATTTCTCCCGCAAAGGAACAAAAAAAACGCCGTGAAATTCACGGCGTTTTTTTAATCTTTTTTACCAGAAGCGTCTTAAAGACCAATCAGAATACCAGTTTCGCCGCCCGATGCCCCGCAATTTGCAGCATCATCAATCAGACCGCTTGCACCAACACCATAGTCAAGAACCACAGACGATCCTTGACCCAAGGCTTGGTTGGCATCCGACCAACACGAAGCTTTGCTGGCATCCGCTCCGGCGGCTGGCTCAACATTTTCAGGGTTTTGCTGATCTTGATCTTCTTCCTCACCAGCGGCAGGCGCAATATTGGCAAAATCACCAAATGCAGGCGCAGGCGCTGCTCCCGGCAAACCACCGATGCTTGGCAGACCCGTAATGGTCAAACTACCGCTCGGTGGCTCTTGGAAGAACAGGCCAAAGTTTTGGAAGATATCTTTTTGATCAACATTGCCCGCATCTTCTTGCGCGAAGAAGAAAAGACCGCGGTCTTGTTCATCATTATAGTGATAAATCATACCCTCAAGAGTAGCCAGTTCGCTATCCGTCACGAAACCACTCACCGCAGGCGCAATCGTCACGCCGCTCAAGGTATATGTCGCATTCATGCCATCAAGCAAGGTCGGACGACCCGGATCAAAGAACGCGCCATAACCCAACTCAATAAAGGCTTCAGACTGATCGATAAACGCTGTCGTACCGATGGTATCATTCACCAGATGGAGACGGGCAGCCAACTCGGCAAAGTAATCGTAATCACCTTCCTCGGCGTAACCGTAGTACCCCTTATATCCGTAGTCAGGATAGAAGGCGAGACCAACGCCTGTATCATGAATGGTATTCGTTCCGCCTGTCAGATCAACTGTGCCCGATACAGCCATGACGCCATAATCAAAGGCCCCGCCAATCGTGTTGTCCGAAAGCTCGGCATAACCATCCGCAACATTGAGGAAAACACCGGCATAACCGTTACCGTAGTAACCGCCATAATACCCTTCAGAGAAGACCTCAGCCTTGGCAAAATCTTCGCCGCCGTAATAGCCATCATAAACGTCATTCTCGATGATGTTATTGGTGATATGAAGGTCAACAGGAGTTGAGGAAGAGTAGCCATAGTAGCCGTAGTAACCACCATAGTAACCGGAATTGTATGCATATACACCGTACTCACCCGAGTTATAAATCTCGTTAGAATCAACGCTGACATATCCACCCACATTCTCAAGCTCAACACCCGCAAAACCGGACTCGGTGATATAGTTATTGGAGATGATCAACTGGCGCGTGACATCACTACCGTAATACCCTTCGCTATAGTAACCGTAATAACCATCATAGCTGTCTGTACCATTGACGTTGGATGCCAGAACACCGCTGCCATAATAGCTGTTATATATCCCGTTATCATCAACCAGAATATCGCCATTGATGGACTGGAGATTAACACCGCTATAGTATGAGTTGTAAATGTCGTTGCCCAGAATCCGCAGCGCAACGTCACTGGACGAACCATAATAGCCGCCATAGTAATAACGGTCATAACCGTACCCGTTACCTGACACCAGAATGCCGTTCGACCCACTGCTATAAATGTAGTTACCCGAAACTTCCGTCTCAAGATTCAGGCCGCTAAGGTAAATGCCATTCTGACCGGAATAGGAAATCTCATTGCCGCTAATCAAGAGCGGCGCCACTGGCTCCTCTTCGACAGTCAGCAGTGAGAGTGTAGGGTAATAATACCCCTCACCCAATGATTGGGTTACAATGCCATGACCATACCACGAACTATCAATCAGGTTATCTGTTACGCGGAAAGTCCCGTTCATGTAGGAAAGACTGATACCATTCCACGTCGAGTTATAAATGCTGTTATCGTGGATATTGAGATCGATAAGTCCACCATAATAACCACCATCAGCATAAATGCCGCTCAGGCCCGATGAAGAGATGGCATTATGGGCGATTTCAGCATCGCCATAAACATAGCTAAAACGAATGCCATTCTGCGAAGAATTGCTGACAGCATTGTTCTGAACCGTTACATCACTGCCATAAAAAGCACCAACGCCATAACCGCCCTCAATATCAAAACCATCAACCGTCACATTGGTGCCGCCGTTGATTTCCAGAGCGTAGTCGTTGCCGTTCGCGGCAGCAAGCGTAGATGCATCAATACCCGATGCAGCATGACCCGCGCCGTTAATACCCGCGCGCGTACCGCGCAGCAAAACGTTACTGTCATACACTTTGATATTCTCATTCCACGTGCCAGCCCCGACATTAATCGTATTCAGGCCCGAACCCGTATTCGAAATGGCATTGAGAACACTTTGAATGGAGTAAAGCGCTGCCAAAGCAGGAGAGAGAACTTCCTCGGTTTTATTTTGATTGACCGTGATGGTGCCATCACCTGTGGTGCGGAGTGTATCCACCTCAGCAAGCAGCGCTCCGCCATTATCAATCAAGATATTCCCGCCATTGGCATCAACAATGTTGCCCGCACGAATATAGGTAATATCGCCAGAGGTGATCGATACATCCCCGCCCATGGTCGAGATTCCCGTTCCAGTAGTTTTACCAAGGCGCACATCATCCCCCGCGATAAGGGTAATATTGGCATTGGATGTCGAGGAAAGCCCTGAACCCTGATCAAAGTGAATATCGTTAATGGCATCAAATGTCAGTGCAGCATCTGTCGTCCAGTTAATCAAGGCAAACAGATCAATATTACCGGCATCTGGGCCTTCTGCATTGGTGCGAACCGTAACATCCGTACCGTCATTGAGCGCATCTTGAATAGCGCCCGAATAAACAACACCCAAAGCTGCGACATCATCAATATCAATGCTCAGTGGATCAAGCAGCCATGTTGAGGCTAAAACTTCGGCATCACTACCTACTGTCAAGGAACGTACCGCAGATGTTTCAACGCTCCCCGCATACGCATTGATATAGCCGTTATAATTCAATTTGTCCGATGCGAAGACAACAACATCACCAGCGCTCTCGTCATCACCTGCGGTGACAATCGAACCAGCCGGAAGTGTGACTGATTTTCCTGTAATATTGACGCTCTTGCCAGCTTTCACTTCGCCTTCAACAACGGCTTTCGAACCGCCAGCAGACAAAACAATTTTACCGCCTACCATTTTGGCGCTAGTAGCCTGAACAATACCTTCGTTGTTAATAACCGAGTCCACAACGCCAATTGCACCAGACACATCCATGCGCACATCAATGGTGCCCCCCGCAGCATCAATCAAACCATCATTGGCGATTTGTGCAGCCGCAGAGGTTGGCGGAACTTTAATCTCAACCAGTTGATCGCCATAAAGGTCAAGCGTCACCGCACTGCCCGATGCCATGGCCACTTTACCCAGATGCGCGGTAATCGTGCCGCCGTTACGGACAACCGGCGACACGAAAGCGGCCAACCCGCCATCAGCTACAGTAATCGAACCTTGGTTTTCAACAGTTGCCGAACCATGCATATCCAGAATATCAATCTGGGAAGATCCTGACATAACTTGATCAACAGATATGCTACCGGTTGTCGCTAAAATTCCACCAACGTCAATAACTGCAGTTGAGCTGATAAACACCCCATTGCTGTTCACAATGGCAACTCGACCATTGGCCTTGAGAACACCATCGATAAAGCTGGCTTCGTTTGCTGGATCAAACACTTGGTTAACCGCCAAAGAACCGGAATTAGGCTGGAAGAATTCTACAGTTGAATTTTTACCAATGTTGAATTTATCCCAGTTGATAACAACACGGTCAGTTGACTGGTTGATATTCAAAAGATTGATGTTAGGACTATCAAACGTTGCAGCACCACCTACAACATTCGGGTTAAGGGGTAATTCATCATCGCCAACAGCGAGGGCCGCATGTGGCAGAGCAAGCACACCCGCCGCAAACATAAGTGCTGCAACCTTGGAGGTACGGATAGATGTCGAACCTGCTAAAAAATGTGAAACGGAACGCGATGCCTGTTTTGAAATCCCACGTGACATGATCATACCCTCCTCAAGGGTCAGCTCTATAGATTAATCTGTGAACTCCGCGGCCCAAGCCTCAGAGAATCTTAACCAAATTTTAACTAAGTATATTTGAAGTGTTCTTCCACAAACAGGAACGAAAAGCAATTAAATTAAACAATATTCTGTAAATGAGCGGTGGTTAATTTTACCTGTTGCTATTGTGTAACAATCAGAAAAAACATATTTTATATAATCAAAACAAGGGCCCTCTACCCTTGCCTATCCCCCCCAAAGAGCATAATGTGCCAAAAGGTTAAAAATGCCCCTTGATAAGGAAAATCTAATATGACGCGCATCTCCCGACTGCTCAAAGCATCCGCAACCACTGGCTGCGCCCTTCTTTCCCTTGCTCCCGCAGCTTACGCACAATCCATCCCAGGCGCAGCAGATGCTGGTCGTGTTGATCAAAACCTGAAACAAGGTCTGCCTAAGGTTGCCCGTCAAGCTCCACTCAATGTCACAGGCAACGCCCCTTTCACCGCTCCAGCTGGCGCGGAAAAACTAACCTTTACCCTTGAAGGTATTGAACTTGAAGGTATGAGCGTCTATTCCACAAAGGAAATCACACCCCTGTATGCAAACAAAATCAATCAGAAAATTTCGCTAGCCGATGTCTATGCAATTGCGGCGCAAATGACCGCAAAATACCGCAACGACGGCTACATTCTGACACAGGTTGTTGTCCCTCCACAGACCATAAGTGGTAACGTCAAACTCCGCGTTGTAGAAGGAAAAATTGACAAAGTCGGTGTTGAAGGCTCTGGCGCACAAGGAAGTAACGGCAACATCATCCGCGATTATGTAAGCGAACTGCAAAAACACACTGTTTTGAACAACAGCGATCTTGAACGCACCTTGCTTTTGATTAACGATCTCCCAGGCGTCACCGCACGCAGTATCCTCTCACCATCGAAAACCGTAACAGGAGCCTCCGACCTCACCATCGTTGTTGAGCGTAAAGCAATGGACGGTACGGCGCAGCTTAATAATTTCGGCAGCGAATTCCTCGGACCCCTCCAAATTCTCGGTGGATTTAACCTCAATTCATGGTTCGGCCACAACGAACGCGTATCTGCTCAAGTTGCCTACGCACCACAAGGTGAGGGCATCGACTCCGAACTCGTCTATGGTGAACTCAGCGCTGCGGTTCCAATTACCAAATACGGCACCCTGCTCGAGGGTAATTTCGGCGCATCAAACACCGACCCAGGCCACACACTGGAACCTTTCGATGTGAAGGGTAAATCACGCTTTGGTGGCCTGAAACTTACCCAACCTTTCGTCCGCAGCCGTGAACTTAACCTTGCCAGCTCCCTTGGAATTGACCTGCGCAGCACCGATAACCGCAGCGACATTGATATTACGCGCCATGATGACATTACCTCAGTACGTTTGGGCGGACATCTTGATTTTGTTGATACGCTATTTGCTGCGGCTTACACCAACACCAACATTGAACTCTCACGCGGCATCAACGCGTTGGGGGCCAGCAATAAAGGGGCGACAGACCTTTCACGCGCAGCAGGCGATCCAACCTATACAAAAATTACAGCAGATATAACACGCCTTGAACGTCTTTACGGCCCCCTCGCCCTGCAAACTGGCATCAAAGGACAGATGTCCAATGGCGCACTACTCAGTGCCGAAGAATTTGGTCTTGGCGGAGCAAGCAATATTGGCCGCGGCTATGATCCATCCGAAATTGTTGGTGATGATGGTTTTGCAGGTTCCGTAGAACTGCAATGGGCCTCACCTGTTCCCGTTGGTTGGGTTGATAGCTACACCGTGTACGGTTTCTATGACATAGGTAAAGTCTGGAACGATGATTCATCAGCTACGCTGCAAGAAGTACAAAGTCTGGCTTCGGTAGGCCTTGGCCTCCGCGCCGAGGTAACGGATGCAACGCAGGCTTCTTTCATGGTTGCCAAACCTCTGACCCGTGAAGTAGCCGCTCACAATGACGATAACGCCCGCTTCTACTTCAGCGTCTCACACGATTTCTAGAAATTCTCTATTTTAGAAAAGACATGACAAACGCCGCAGCCCGCTCTGCGGCGTTTTCGTTAGGATCAGGATCGAGCATTAAACGCAAATTCCGTGCCGTTTGAATCTGTACGCTCCGCTCGGCAACAGACGATGCCAGAACCCGTAGAGCAGGCAAGATAGTCTCTGCTGCCGCATTATCCTGAATAAACTCTGGATAGACCATATGCCCCATCAAAATATTGCCCAAATGTGCAAAACGGATTTTAACCAAGCGCTTGACCATCGCCCATGTCAACGGATGCATCTTGTACAAAATGGCGTGTGGCACCCCTGCGAGAGCAATCTCGAGCCCCACGGTTCCTGAAACAGCCAAAGCAACATCCGGCGCGCGAAATGCGTCCCATTTTTCAGACTCATCACTTGCGACGAGAGCATCAAGTCCCACCTCACGGCACATGGATTCCAATGTTTCTTTCCATTTCGGAAGAGTGGGGAAAAGACACAATGTACGGGGATATTCTTTTACAAAATCCTGAGCAACCTTAATCATAATAGGAGCAAGCTCAGTAACCTCCCTCCGGCGACTGCCGCAAAAAAGACCAAGAATTTTCTGATCTACAGGGATGTTATGCTTCTTACGAAATCGCGCCCCGTCTCCCTCTATCAAACCTGATGCCATTACTGGATGTCCCGCAAAACACGATTTAAGCCCTTCTTTTTCGAAATAAACTGGCTCAAATGGAAATAGACAAATCATACCATCCAGAAAACGTGCAATCTTTGCGGCGCGCCCTTCCCTCCACGCCCACACAGTCGGTGCCACATAATGAATACGCTTGGCACTATTTCCCATCTTCGCAAGTTTTTCCGCCACACGAAAACAGAAGTCAGGCGAGTCGATCGTAATGACCACATCGGGATTAAAAACACGAATTGCCTGAACAGTTTTGCCAATCAACCGCAAAAATATTGGGATGCGCGGCAATATCTCGGCAATGCCCATTACCGATAACTCCTCTATTGGAAAGAGGCTTTCATGAAGTCCTGTCTTTAACATCGCACTGCCGCCGATGCCACGCACCTCAATGCCACCTGCCCTCTCCTGAAGGGCCTGTAGGAGTGATGCTCCCAGTTGATCGCCCGATGCCTCACCAGCGATCACAAAAACTTTCAAACTCATGATACGCCCTCCTTAACCCCAACCAGAAACATACCATGATGGTCACACGCTTCTGCTACCGCCACACGGTCAACAAGGAGCGAGGCCCCCGCCTCAAGCGCAATGCCGGAGAACCCCTTCTGCGCAGCCAATTCCACTGTTTTAAGCCCTACCGTAGGCAAATCAAGATTCATATCCTGACCTGCTTTACAAATTTTCAGCAATATCCGGTGTGGTGCAGCGCAAGAACGGTCAATAAGCGCGTTCGTTCCGTATGCATCCTCAAACGCGATAATTTTGCCTTCAGAGATAATCACGGCTTGCCCTTCATCGCGAAGGCTCCACTGTTTGGCTGCCGCCAGTCCCGCTCTCAAAGACAACTCATCATTTTCAGCAAGGGCAACTTTTCCCAACACCCCTTCGGGGCACAAAAGATCGGGCAAAAATTCATGAACACCACGTACCGTAAACCCGTTCTTTTCAAGGGCCCGTCGAATAACCCTGAGCAGGCGGTCATCGCCGATCGTGGAAAAAATAAAATGAAGGACAATTAAAAACCCTTGCCAATCCACCCGCAGCCGCCAGAAATCGGGCCGCTGCATAGCCCCAATCATCACGAGGTCGGCAACGCCTTGCTCCCGAAAAAATCTCATAATTTTGCCGGCCTCGCCCAACGAAAAAAAATCGTGAATACGCCCCGAAAAACAAGGCTCTTCCGTGACATTTGCAAAAGCCACAATAACGGGAGTGAATCCATCCGCTTCCCATCTGGCTACCAGCTTCACGGGAAGAGAGCCACTACCAGCAATCAAGCCGATTTTTTTGAGGGGGCGCATAGCGGGAACCGTGTCTTTCCACGTGCGAAAGCAACAATCTGCATCACGGCATCAATAGAGGAAAAATCGTTAGCAACCATATCAATGCGCTGCTCAAGCGTACCCTCTTCACCAAAGAGTTCATTAAATGCCCGCTGAAGCATCCGCACCTGATCCTTATCAAACCCTTTACGTTCAAGCCCCACCAGATTAAGACCCGCAAGATGCGCACGTTCACCTTTGACACGGCCATAAGGAATAACATCACTTTCAACACCCGACATCCCACCGATAACGGCATAAGGCCCGATACGGACAAACTGGTGAACGGCAGCAAGACCCCCGATAAGCACATGATCCCCCACCTCAACATGCCCGCCAAGTGTCGCATTATTTGCCATGATCACATTGTCACCCACCACGCAGTCATGTGCCACATGGGTACTCATCATAAAAAGACAGTTATCACCAACAACGGTCTTCATTGCGCCGGTCTGCGTCCCCGTATTCATCGTGGTATATTCACGGATAACGTTGCCCTTGCCGATAACCAACTCAGACTTTTCGCCCTTGTATTTAAGATCCTGTGGTGGCCCCAATGACACAAAAGGAAATATTGTTGTTCCCTCTCCAACCGAAACAAGTCCATCAATCACCACATGGGATTTAAGTATAACGCCATCACCAAGGACAGCACCATCCTCCACAACACAATACGGCCCGATTGAAACATCTTTGCCGAGAGAAACACCGGAGGACACAATAGCAGTGGGGTGAATAAAATGACTCATGGCTGCAGTGTGCCTGACCACACACACTCTCTCAAATCACAAAATTTTACGGGCTGTTTCAACTTATTCCGCCGGAGCATCAACAATCATGGCACTGTATTCGGCTTCAGCACACAAAACGCCCTCAACCTTGGCTTCCCCTCGAAATTTCCACACATTTCCCCGTGATTTCAGGGCATTGACATGGATATGTAGGGAGTCGCCCGGCACAACCGGACGACGGAATTTTGCATTCTCAATCGTCATGAAATAAACCAGTTTGCTTTTTCCGGTCATCCCCATCGAATGCACAACCAAAATACCCGCAGTCTGGGCCATTGCCTCGACAATCAAAACGCCCGGCATTACCGGAGCCGCCGGAAAATGCCCCTGAAAGAAAGCCTCATTAATCGTCACATTTTTAAGACCAATTGCGCTTTCATTCACCGTAAAATCAAGAATACGATCAACCAGAAGCATAGGATAGCGATGCGGCAAACGCTCCATAATGCCTAGAACGTCAATTACATTTTTTTGCGGGACGGGTTCATGCGTCATTGCTACTTCCTTCTAGTTTTCGGGCCATTTTATTGACCACCATATTTTGACGAATAAATTTTTTCATGGGCACGGCAGGACAACCAATCCATTCCTCACCTGCAGGGATGCTTTTATTAACGCCCGACTGCGCGGCCACCCGTGCCATTGATCCTATCTTGATATGTCCCGCAACACCAACCTGCCCCGCGAGAACGACATAATCCTCAAGCTCAGCGCTTCCTGCAATGCCCACTTGTGCTACGAGTACACATCCCCGCCCAATTTTCACGTTATGCCCAATCTGTACCAGATTATCGATCCACGTACCCGAACCAATAATCGTATCGCCACTCGCACCGCGGTCGATTGTCGTATTAGCGCCGATCTCGACATAATCACCAATCATCACCCGCCCCAACTGAGGCACTTTAACAAAACCCGCAGGGTCAATGGCAAAGCCAAATCCATCCTGCCCCACCTTAACACCCGTATAAAGACGGGTATGATGCCCGATAGTGGCATGAGTTACACAAACCTGCACTCCAATCCGTGACGCCGCCCCGATGGCAACGCCTTTGCCGATATAGGCAAATGGCTCAATCCATGCTCCATCACCAATATCAGCATGGTCTTCGATAACAACAAAGTCGCCTATCACCACATCCTTACCAATTTTAGCCGAAGGGTGAATGCGTGCATGCGCAGATACAGAAGGGTCAGGACGATCATCTGGATAAAAAGCCTGCGCTGCCAAAGCATAACTCTTGTAAGGAGTCTTTGAGAATAAAAGACGTGTCTCTGGCGGGGCAAGTTTTGCAAAATCAGGGTGAACGATAACGGCCCCTGCTCTTGTTTCCCTAAACTGATCCTTGTATTTCGGGTTATCAAGAAACGAAAGCTGCGCAGAGGTTGCCGTATGCAGCGCTGCCACGTCCTCAATCACATAGTCACCATGCCGAGCATCTTGCAGCTCGCATTGCGCCTTGGCCGCAAGTGTAGCAAGCGACATAGGGGCCGGAGAAGGGAAAAAACGTGAATCAGCCATAAATCAAACAACACTCGAGAATAACAATTACTTGGTAGCTGGAATTTTCAGCTCAACCGTTTTCATTTTTTCATCAAGGCGCTTAAGAACCTCTGCGGTAATATCAAGCCCTTGTTGAGCGATAACGACCGACTTACGGTCAATCACCATCTGAATCTTTTTCTCATCAGCAACATCGGCAGAAATTTTGGCAATACTCTCCTGAATTTCACGAAGGGCGCCCATTTCCATGCGCTGCAAATCAACTTTTTTCTTGCCAAAAGCGGCGTCGGTTTTTTTCAATTCCCCCTCATAAGCCTGACGTTTTGCCTCAAATGCTTTAATCTTTTCATCCGATTTCGACGCAACAGCCTCATCCCGCTCTTTCAACAAAGTTTTTTGCTTGCCCTCAATTGACTTACGAATAGACTCGCTTTCCTTTTGCAAGGCTTCGGCTTTGACTTTTAATTTTGCGATCAAATCCTTACCAACAGCCGATTTTTCCATCACTGCCGAAAGATCAAGCACGGCAACTGGTGTATCAGCGTACGCCTGCACACTTGTAAATAACAAAACTGCCGCGAAAACAGCAAAAAAACAGGTTTTCAAAAAACGACGAGACATCATGCACCCTCTTATATTCTTTA
This sequence comes from Pseudobdellovibrionaceae bacterium, assembly GCA_041674725.1. Classification (GTDB taxonomy): domain Bacteria; phylum Pseudomonadota; class Alphaproteobacteria; order Micavibrionales; family Micavibrionaceae; genus UBA1573. The sequence continues at coordinate 170,897 of JBAYVC010000001.1, forward strand.
AATTAGAACTGCGTACCAAAGCTAAAACGGAAGACCTGCTCAATATCATAATCTTCTTTCAGATACGGCTTGGAGAGATCAATCCGCACTGGGCCCATCGGAGAACGCCATGACAGACCAACACCACCCGCAGCACGAATCGAACTTTCATCGACAAGTGATGATGAACTATTTTCATCAACGCCCCATAGCGATCCAAAATCGGTAAACAAATGCCCCGAAACACCAAGATCTTCAGGCAGACCCACTGGGAAGGTCATCTCGGCCGTACCACGATAGAACTGGTTACCGCCCAAAGCATCATCGGTTGAAATATCACGTGGGCCCACACCAGATTTTTCAAATCCGCGCAGTGTCGTACCGCCAAGGAAGTAACGCTCGTTAATCCGAACATTCTCATCCCCGTAACCCGAGATCACGCCGCCCTCACCCATCAAGTTAAGAGTCCAGCTTTTGGCAATCGGATAATAATAAGATCCACCCAATTTTCCGGATACATACTGAGCATCCCCACCCAATCCCGCAGCCTCGGTATCAAACCAGAGCGTATAGCCATCAGTCGGGAAAATGCGGCTATCAAGATCAGTATAATCAAGACGCTGTGATACCGCCGATGTCATCCATGTCCCTTCCTGATTGCGGATATAGAGCGACGCGTCGGAATCAACATTGGTAATTTCATTATTTTCAAAGCGGTAACGCCATGTCTGACGCATATTTTTGGAGAGAGGATACCCCATCCGCAACCCGCCACCCGTACGTTTTTGGTCAAACGAACTTTCATCCTGTTGATCGCGTGTCATATGAAACGCATCAATTCCCGCCAGAAGATCACGTTCAAGGAAATGCGGCTCTGTGTAAGAAAGATCAAATTCGGTTTTCGATCCGGCAACCGTTGCAGCCAAAGCCAGATCCTGCCCTGACCCCATCAGGTTACGCTCACGAATGCGGAAATCGGCTAAGGGACCGTCTGCCGTCGAGAAACCAGCTCCAAGGGAAATTTCCCCCGTTGATTGCTCTTCAACATTGACATCAACCACCGTCTTGTCAGGAGAACTTCCTGGCAAAGTCTGCACATCCACCTTGGCAAAATAACCAAGGTTATTGATGTTTTTCTCGGACTCCGAAAGAAGCGTACGGTTAAACGCATCCCCTTCAGCTAGCTCAACCTGACGGCGGATGACTTTGTCCATGGTTCGCACATTGCCATTAATATCGATACGTTCAACAAAAACACGTGGCGTTTCATTAATGTTAAAGACAACGTCAATCGTCTGATTATCGCGATTACGATTTACATCCGGAACAACATTCACAAAAGCATACTGCATATCACCCAGCTTACGGGTTACTTTATCAATTGTGTCTTTGACATCCTCGGCGTTGTACCAATCATCCTTGGTGAAAGAAACTTGATCCATCAAGGTCGCCGGATCAAGGTTGCGTAACTGGGAATTAATCCTCACGTCACCCACCTTGTAACGTGGACCTTCATCAACCGTGACCGTGATATAAAAGCTCTCTTTATCCTGCGACAACTCAGCCACAGCCGACAGCACACGGAAGTCAGCGTAACCCTCTTTCAGGTAGAACTGGCGAAGCTGCTCCTGATCGTACGCAAGACGGTCCTGATCGTAACGGTCATTGCTTGAGAGAACACTATACCAATGCGATTCTTTGGAGGTAATAACAGAGCGCAATTGATCGTCATCAAACCGTTCATTCCCAACAAAACGGATCGAATTGATTTCCGTTACCGGCCCCTCGCCGATTTCAAACACGAGATTGACGCGATTTTGATCCAGTTTAATAATTTTAGGCTCGACACTCGCCGAGAAACGACCATTTTTCTGATAAATATCATAAAGTCGAGCCACATCACTTTGAACACTGGTACGAGTAAAGACTTGACGGGGACGCGCCTGAATTTCAGCTTGAAGCTGCTCATCAGTCAAATCATCATTACCTTCGAAAGCCACCTGATTGATCACGGGGTTTTCAACCACCTGAACAGTGACCACACCATTTTGTTCATTAACCTGTACATCCGCAAACAACCCCGTAGCAAACAAGCTCTTGAGGGCGTTATCAAGCACGTCTTGTGTGATTGCATCCCCTTTTTGCAATTCCAGATAGGTCAAAACCGTCGCCGGCTCTACGCGTTCGGAGCCAACCACACGAATATCCGTAACGCTTGCCGCATAGGCCGGAACGATCATAACCGTAGCCAGAGCGACGGATGACAAAAGACTTTGTTGCAAAAATTTCATGAGCAGGCCCCACAAGGAAGATGGAAAACAGGTGACAAATCAAGGAGAAAGCTACCCTGACTGCCGCCTGTAATCAAGCGGGAAACGCGTTAATTCACCAACTTTTAAGGATATTTAAGGAAATAATTGAAGGAGCCTCCCCCTTCAATCTACTTAGTAAAAACAAAAAGCTGTAAAACATCATTGAGGTTTGAAAAAACCATCAAACTGATAAGAACAAAAAAGCCAAAACGGAAAGCATATTCTTGAGCTTTTTCCGATACTGGCTTTCCGCGCAGAGCTTCAATCGCATAGAACATCAAGTGACCACCATCCAACATCGGGATCGGAAACAAGTTAATCATTCCAAGGTTGATAGATAAAAAGGCAGAGAATACAATCAATGCAACAATTCCCTGCTCGGCCATATCACCTGCCATTGCCCCGATTCGGATAACCCCCCCCAGCTCTTTAGTGCTGCGTGTACCAGAAACAATCTCTCCGATAGCCTTGAGCGTATCTGCTGTGATTCGCCACGTCTCTTGAATGGCCACCCCAACAGCGTGGATAGGGTTATAGTGAATAACCTCATCCCCCGGTTTAACACCAAGGAACAACGCATTGTATTCCTTATCTTCTGGGTTCAAAAGTTGTTTGTTCAGCTCCATTGGCGGCTGGATAATAAACTCATACGGCTCGCCCAAAAGTTCGGTTGTCACCCGAATTTCTTTTCCCATAGACGCAACCAAAGCCTCATGGGCTCTCGCTATATCTCCCTTAACCTCAACATCGTCAACTTTGGCAATTTGCGTAACATCAATCCCGTTGGCAGGGCCCATCAAGCCCAGATAACCCTTTTCATGCGCAAAACCAAACCGATCATACTCAGTAACTGTTTTGGGGTGAGCCGTCAGATTGAGCGTCTGACCCGCGCGCTCGACTACAAACGTAACATCACTGTCAATAGTTAGCATAATCGCACGCTGTATTTCCCTAAAACTGTCAATATCCTTCCCATTAACAGCTTTAATAATATCATGCGGTTTAAATCCGGCAGATTCAGCACCACTACCTACCTCAACCCCTGTAACCTGCGGAGGAACAATCGGTCGCCCTTGGGTCATATAAAGGCCAGAAAGCACAATAATGGCAAAAACAAAATTGATAGCAGGGCCCGCGAAAACAACGGCAGATCGCTTCCATACAGGTTTAGAGAAAAAGGCAACAGAACGCTCCACCTCCGTCATATGGCGCACATGCCCATCAACCTCGATCTCATCACTATGCCCGGCACTTGCCGGATCAGAGTCTCCGAACATTTTAACATAACCCCCGAGCGGGATCATGGCTATCTTCCAACGGGTACCAACTTTATCTGTCCACCCATAGATTTCCTTACCAAACCCAATTGAGAAAACCTCAACCCGAATGCCACACAAACGAGCTACAATAAAGTGACCCCACTCATGAATAAAAACAAGCAACCCCATAACCAAAACGAACGACGCCCCATAAGTCCAGATATTCTGCAAAGCCAACTGGGTAAAGTCGATAACTGAATCCATATCCAAATATTCCCTAACAAACGAACAGAGCTAAAAAAACACCCACATCTATAACCTATATAGAACGATATAAAAAACAGAAAAGCGCTATTTCCGCGTAATTATTTCCATCAGATCATGATAATAAGCCAATGAACCAATTATAATAACAAAGACTATACCAAATCCGTAAAAATACCCTTTAACTGTAAGAGATGGCGGTTTTCTCATAATTCCCTCATAAGCCTGCAAAGCGAGGTGCCCACCATCTAGCAAAGGCAGAGGAAGCAAGTTGATAAACCCAATATTCATGGATAAAAGTGCAATAAGTTTAAAGACATAAAGCATTCCAGTCTGATCCGCACGGCTTGAAACGTCTCCGGTCATCTCCCCAATTTTGAGAACACCGCCGAGGTCTGACGTATCATCCCGCCCAACCACCAGCTTATAAATACCACCAACAAATTTTGATACGGCCTTACCGCACAGCACAAACGTTTCTTCAAGTGCCCCTGCAACCCCCATCCTCTCGATCACACGGTCTTCGAGCCTGAATAGTACCAAGCTCCCATAATCACGGTGAGCAGGATCATCAAGGGCCTTATTCTTGTCGGCCTCTGGAATAATAATAAAATCATTTCTATCTTCCTCGCGGCCGATCGTCATCACAATTTCTTTACCAAAATTCTCCTTGATAAGCTCCCGCCCCTTATCGGGATCGTCCAGCACTGGAACCCCGTTAATTGCCGGAATGGTGGCTATTTTGAAATTTGATCCGGCAAACAACACCCCAAGTTTTTTCCTTTGAATTTTATCGCCAAAATCATCCTCGTCATCCTTGTAGCGCACAGGGACAGAAAAATTCATAACCTGCCCCTCACGATTAACCTTAACATCCAGAAAAGGTTTTTCAGTGGTCTCGATTATTTCCTTAATGTCTCCCGTATCAAAAGGAACGGGACCACCATCTATCTCAATAACAAGATCCCCCGGTCTAATACCAACGCTATGCGCCCCGCCTTTAACGTCAACGCCGACAATAAGCGCCGGAGCACGTGGAATCCCAAGCACGGCAAAGGCAAAGAAGAGAATGACAACAGCTGTAATTATATTGGCAAGCGGTCCTGCCAACGTAACCAAAACACGCTGATAAAGGGGACGGCCTTCATCCTGTCCCACCTCGACATAGCCGCCAAGCGGAAAAATCGAAAACTTCCACCGCGTCCCCCGCTTGTCGGTAAACCCGAATATTTCACGGCCAAAGCCCACCGAGAAGACTTTGGGCGACTCGCCAAAACGCCGCGCCATCCAGAAATGTCCCATTTCGTGAATAAAAATAACGAAGGTGACAACAGCCAATGTTACAAGAACATAATAAAGGAAGAAATCCAGATAATTCATATTCACCGCCTAAACATGTGTTTTCCAAGTATGACGCAAAAAAATTAAATTTCCTTGGAAAGATTTATCCCTCAACCAAAGATTTGATACCCTCAAGACGGTAAAGCTCTTCGCGCACATCGGGCGAAAATTGATATTTTCCGCCCAAATCAATCAACACTGTCTTGGCAAGAATCTCACAAGGCAAAGTCACCACAAAACGCGACTTTCCTTCCCCTGCACTGTCTAAAATATCCTTCAGACGTAAAATAGCGCGACTGTGTTTAAGCTCAAGACGCACCTCGTGCACTTTATCGATCAAAATCTCGTCAAGGAGCTTAATATCCTGAATAGTAAAACGCACCTGATCTTCTTTCATTTCAGCATCCGCCGTCAGCAGGTAGGCTTTACCCACTTCCAGAATATCGCGTGAACGGGAAAGAAGCTCAGAAAACAGAATAACCTCATAAACACCCGACATATCGGATAAAGTCAGAAACGCAAACTTGTTACCGCTTTTCTGTGACATTTTTTCAGATTTCTTGAGCAAAACACCCGCCATCTGCGCCCGCATCACCGGACGCCCATCAAGGGACTCTGCCACATGAGCATAGGAAACAATTCTCATTCGCTCCAGTTGCGCCGCTTTAGAATCAAGCGGGTGCGCTGAGAGATAAAAACCGATCGACTGAAACTCGTACGACAACCGCTCAAGCGGCGACCATTCGGGGACATCAGGCAAATGATGCTCCGTCAAATCACGCGAGGCCGTCTCCTCCATCGCAAACAGACTACTTTGGTTACTCTTACGCTCTTCGGCGAGTGCTGCCGCATAGTGAACAAGCGACTCTGCTGCTCCATGAAGTTGCGCACGGTTGGGATGGAGGCTATCCAAAGCACCTGCTGCCACAAGATTCTCAAATTGTCGTTTATTCAGGGATTTAGCATCCATACGCATCAAAAAATCTTCAAGTGAGGCAAAAAGACCTTTTTGGTTACGCTCGGCGACAAGAGATTCCATCGCCTGCACCCCAACTCCCTTGATGGCTGCCAGAGCATAACGCACCGCGCCTTTTTCAACGGCAAACTCCACGCCCGAACCATTTACGTCCGGCAGCAACAGCGCAATCCCCATATTCTGGAGTTCCTGCCGGAAGACAGCAAGCTTGTCGGTATTCCCCATATCGAGCGTCATGGAAGCAGCCATAAATTCGACCGGATAATTGGCCTTGAGCCACGCCGTCTGGTACGCAACCAGCGCATAGGCTGCCGCGTGGGATTTATTGAAACCGTAACCCGCAAACTTCTCGATAATCTCGAAAATTTCGGTGGCCCTCTCGGGGGACACGCCGGAATGCTTGCCCGCACCCTCGACAAACAAAGCGCGCTGCGCATCCATCTCCTCTTTGATTTTTTTACCCATGGCACGGCGCAGCAAATCCGCCCCGCCAAGCGTGTATCCTGCCAGAATTTGTGCAGCCTGCATCACCTGTTCCTGATACACCATGATGCCATACGTTTCCTCGAGCATCGGCTGGAGTTTGGGGTGCAGATAATCAGGCTTTTGTCGGCCCTCTTTGACATCAATATAGGTCGGAATATTATCCATCGGCCCCGGGCGGTAGAGCGCCACCAAAGCGATAATATCCTCGAAGCGGTTGGGGCGCATCTTTTTGAGTGTATCGCGCATCCCCGCACTTTCAAGCTGGAACACCCCAACACTATGGCCATCCGAAATCATGTCATAGGTTTTTTTGTCATCAAGGGGGATTTTTAAAATCTCGATGTCAATTCCCTGAGCGCGGCGGATAAAATCTACCGCCTTCTTAATGACCGTGAGAGTTTTCAGACCCAGAAAGTCGTATTTAACAAGCCCCGCCTGCTCGACATACTTCATATTGAACATAGTCGCTGGAATATCCGAACGCGGGTCGCGATAAAGTGGTACAAGTTCTTGCAGTGGTCTGTCGCCAATGACCACTCCAGCCGCATGGGTGGAGGCGTGACGGTAAAGCCCTTCGAGCTGCAAGGCGATGGTAATAAGCCTGTCAATCTGCTCGTCACTGCGCTGCGCCCGAAGATCAGCATCGGCATCCAAAGCCTCTTCGAGCGTAACCGGATTGGCAGGGTTAGCAGGAATCATCTTGGCGATTTTATCAATCTGCCCGTAAGGCATTTGCAAAACACGGCCCACATCGCGTACCACAGCGCGCGCTTGGAGTTTACCAAAGGTGATAATTTGCGCCACATGGTCGCGACCATACCTACCTTGTACATAGCGGATTACCTCGTCACGCCTGTCCTGACAAAAATCAACGTCAAAGTCCGGCATGGACACCCGCTCGGGGTTAAGAAAGCGTTCGAACAGCAAATTAAAACGCAGCGGGTCAAGGTCGGTAATTTTAAGCGCCCACGCAATTACCGAACCCGCACCGGATCCACGACCAGGCCCTACCGGAATATCATGGCCCTTGGCCCACTTGATAAAATCCGACACGATAAGGAAGTACCCAGGAAAGCCCATTTTTACAATCGTCTCAAGTTCGAAAACAAGCCGATCAAAATATTTTTGTGTAACGGCCTGACGTGACGCCTCATCCATATCGGCAGTTATCACATAATGCTCAAGCCTCCAGCGCAAACCTTCTTCCGCCTGCGCCTTAAGCTCGTCCACTTCACTGCGCCCGCTCTCGGTTACAAAAGGTGGCAGGATAGGTTTTACAACCGACAGAAAATAATGGCAACGCCGAGCAATCACAACCGTATTCACAACCGCTTCCGGCAAATCAGCGAAAAGCTCAATCATCTCTTCGGCAGATTTTAAATAGTGATGTGGTGTAACGCGGCGGCGATCTTCTTCAGAAATATACCGTCCACCGGCAATGCACAGCAACGCATCATGCGCCAGATAAAAATCAGCCGATGGAAAATAACAATCATTCGTTGCCACCAGTGGGACATCATGCGCATAAGCCAATGCGATCAGATCATCCTCAATCTGGTCTTCCTGCGGATCATCATGGCGCTGAAGCTCAATATAAAACCGGTCGCCAAAAATTTCGTGAAGGCGGCGTAACTGCCCTTCTGCCTCCTCTGGTTGACGTGCAATAATCGCCTGCTCCACAGGCCCCTTGATCCCGCCAGAGAGACAAATAAGCCCTTGCGAAAATTCACGCAAAATATCCCAGCTACTGCGCGGCTCAGCAATCCCATCCGATTGAAGAAATGACCGCGTCAGAATTTCAGAAAGATTGAGATACCCTTCTTCCGATTGCACAAGTAGCACTAGATGAAATCCTTCATCCCCGACAAGGATACGCGCCCCGATAATCGGCTGAAGACCTGACTTACTGGCTTCGAGTGAGAACTCCATTGCCCCGAACACATTGCCAGAATCGGTAATCGCCACTGCAGGCATACCCATTTTTACGCAAGATTTGACAAGGCTTTTGACCGGAATAGCCCCTTCGGCAAGCGAGTAGGCAGAATTCACATGAAGGTGGATAAACTGAGTGGGTTTTTCTGCCGCTTGAGCGTCCATAATTACGCCTCCCGCAGCTGTCCGTCCTGAAGTTCCAGAACACGATCCATTCGCCGCGCCAGATCCATATTATGCGTAGCAATCAAGGCCCCCATTCCAAGGAGTTTCACCCGTTCTACCAACATATCAAACACAAAATCGGCGGTCTTGGGATCAAGATTTCCCGTTGGCTCATCGGCAAAAATCAAACGCGGATTATTGGCCAGCGCTCGTGCAATCGCAACGCGTTGCTGCTCACCACCCGAAAGCCGCGCAGGGCGGTGATGATAGCGGTGCGACAAACTCATCTGGTCAAGAAGTTGGCGGGCTTTTTTCTGTGCTTTTGATTTTTCAACACCGGCAATCATCTGCGGGATCATTACATTTTCTTCGGCGGAGAATTCAGGCTGCAAAAAATGAAACTGATACACAAACCCCAGATATTCCCGGCGAATAAGCGTCCTCTCCTCATCGGAAAGCCCCACAACATCACGTCCCTGAATAAAAATTTTTCCCGCCGTCGGCTTATCGAGAATCCCAAGCATCTGCAAAAGCGTCGATTTCCCCGCCCCTGATGGGCCAACCAGCCCTACAATCTCACCCGCATGAAGCGACAAGGAAATATCACGAAAAATCGTCAGGTTTTCGTCGCCCTGATGGTGCGTTTTCTCAAGGTCATGCGCGCCGAGAATTATTTGTCCGTGATTGACAGCAGGAAATTCACTACTCATAGCGCAGCGCCTCCACCGGATCAAGTTTTGACGCCCGCCACGCGGGATAAACCGTCGCAGCAATCGTGAGAACCAGCGCCATAGAAACCACTAAAGTAACTTCAACCCAATCGATCTCAGCAGGAAGCTTTGAAAGAAAATAAATTTCATCCGAAAAGAGCTGCGTTCCTGTCAAACTTTGGATAGCCTGCCGGATACTTTCAATATTAAGCGCAAAGGAAATGCCGAGCGCCGCGCCGCAGGCTGTTCCCAAAACGCCCACACTCGCCCCCGCCAGCATAAAAATCTTCATGATTGAGGAGCGGAAAGCCCCCATCGTCCGCATAATGGCAATGTCCCGTCCCTTATCTTTGACCAGCATCACCATGCTTGAAATGATATTGAGCGCTGCCACCAGAATAATCAACGTCAAGATCAGAAACATCACATTGCGCTCGACCTGTAAGGCCCCGAAGAAACTGGCGTTGGAATCACGCCAGTCGTAAACGCCAGCACGCCCATCCAGAACCACGGAAATATCTTCCTTGATCCTCTCCACTTTATTGACGTCCGTACTGATCACCTCCAAAATAGAGGCAGAATTTTCGGGCATCTGGAAGAATTTTTGTGCGCCATTAATAGGCATGAATACATAGCCGGAATTATATTCGTACATACCCACATCAAAAATAAGGCCCACGCGATACTGCGCCGTGCGCGGAATTGTCCCAAACGGGCTAGCCCGTCCCTTGGGTGCCATGAGGGTAAGCATATCGCCGATGCGAAGATGAAACCGCTCGGCCATCTTCACACCGATGCCAACGCTATTCCCTGTAAAATCTGTGACAGAACCCTCTGTAATTGAGGCAGAAAGAAGCGGCTTCACCGCCAGATAATCCTGCGTAAAGCCGCGCGCAATAGCCCCCGCAGCCTGACCATTAGCCGTAATCAGCACTTGACCTTCAACAACAGGAGAAACAGAGGCCACCCCATCCACATTGGAAACAGAGCGTTGAAGTCCCTCATAATCCTCAAGATAACTACCCTGATTAAATATATTCAAGTGACCATTAAGCCCTAAAATACGGCCAATCAGCTCGGTACGGAATCCATTCATCACCGACATAACAATGATAAGCGTTGCCACACCCAGCATAATCCCCGTAAAAGAAATAGCTGTAATGACGGAAACAAACCCTTCCGCCTTACGCGCCCGCAAATACCGAAACGCCATCATCATTTCAAAAGGTGAATACATACTAACCGCGCACCTGAGCTTTATTCCTTGTAAACATCCCACACGCCATTCTTGATAGTAAAAAGCGAGGAGCTCACGAAGTAAGGATCTGTTGAATATATCTTCTGTGTCAACTCATGCATAAAGGCAATCCCCTCTTTGTTGGAAGAGCGTGTCGCAATCAGGATATTGCGCGAAGGGATAGCAAAAACAACCTCCCCATTGTTATTTTTTTCGGGGAATTTATCAAACGCCTCGGGAAGAAGTGGCACAGACGAATCATAATCCCCACCCGCTGATCTCAACTGATAAACCCCACGTTCAACAGGCTCAAATGTGTACGCACCAACCACATCCCGCAAGTTTTCAATGCCCTTTTCCTTGACCTTTGCAAACAATGGCTCCAGCGCTAGAATTTTTTCGCGGTCTTGGTAGGTTACAGAGTTCGGCGTATCTGTTGCATAAACAATAAAAAGATCACTGCTAATCGGTTCCGAAAGAATATGAAAGCCCTTGCCCTCTGTTCCCATCGTAACACGATCCATATCCTCCACCCAATCCTTGGCCTTCACCACCGCAACCAGCGTTTCAAGTGAAACCGGAGGCTCCTGCGCGTGATCGAATATCGATGCCGCATATTTGGTAAAAAGTTCGTCCTTGCGGCTCGGATCCTGCCGATAAAGGGCATAAACATTATGAAGGAAAAGCGTTCCAAAATCACGCTCAAGTGTTTTTGCTTTAATTTCAAGCGGCCGCACCATCTCAAGCGTAAGATCAGGCCGTTTGGCGGCAAGATACTCAACATAAGCCTGCGTAAAATCCTGCTCATTCAAGCTGCGTGGAGGTTGCGCGGAGGCTACACCAGCCCCGAGCGCCCCTAACATACCCAGAAGTGAGAGGATTCTTTTCAGCATCAATACGACTTTCCGATCAAGACCATACTGCCTTCATCTTCGAAGGGCAGACAACGCGACGAAAGCGAGTTATCTTTTTTGAAAATCTGGTAATCTTCATTATCCAGCATTTCAATCGGCATCCGTGCAAAACCACCTTCGCCTTCGGTAAAGAAGGATTTAACCTGATCGAGCGTAACAACATTTTGCACCCGCGACCGTGTTGCCCGCATCACCTTATCATACATGGATGTATGAATTGTATCGAGCAACGGCTTGATAGTTCCCAAAAACTCAGTCATCGAACAGGTTGTTTTTGACTCGCGCCCCACATCACGGCGAGTATGGGTGAGTGTACCCTGCTCCACCTCACGCGCACCAATCTCAACACGCACCGGAACACCCTTCTTGATGGCAGCCCACATCTTGTCCGGCGCACGCGCCTCCGATGCATCAACCATAACCCGTACGCCTATCTCTTTAAGCTGAGCGGCAAGTTTATGACAGGCCTCCATCACACTAGAAGAATTACCATCATCCTTGACAATCGGCAGGATTACAACTTGTTGCGGCGCAAGACGCGGCGGTAAAATCAAACCATCATCATCACTGTGGGTCATAATCAAACCGCCGATAGAGCGCGTCGAAAGTCCCCACGATGTCGTATGCGCATAATGTTCCAAGCCATCACGTCCTTGGAATTTAATACCGCACGAGCGCGCAAAATTCTGGCCAAGATTGTGTGACGTACAGGCCTGCAGCGCTTTGCCATCCTGCATCATCGCTTCAATGGTGTAGGAATGGATGGCACCAGGGAAACGTTCATCGGCGGTCTTCTCACCCTTAAAGCCGGGAATAGCCATGAAATTTTCGTACATCTCGTTATAAACCTCAAGCATTTTACGCGCATCAAGGTTTGCCTGATCTGCCGTCTCGAAGGCATTATGGCCTTCCTGCCACAAAAATTCGGATGTGCGCAAAAACATTCGCGTGCGCATTTCCCACCGCATCACATTGCACCACTGGTTAAGGAGCAGCGGCATATCGCGGTACGACTGAACCCACTTGGCCATTGAATCACCTATAATCGTCTCTGATGTCGGACGAATAACAAAGGGTTCTTCAAGCTGCGCATCAGGAGCTGGAACAAGTTTGCCATCAGCGCCTTTTTCAAGGCGGTGGTGCGTGACAACAGCACACTCTTTGGCAAAACCATCAACATGGTCCGCCTCACGCGAGATAAAGCTCAAAGGGATAAGGAGTGGAAAATAAGCATTCTGTACCCCCTCACGCTTAATAAGATCATCAAGCGACCGCTGCACGTTTTCCCACAAAGCATAACCATGGGGTTTGATGACCATACAGCCGCGCACGGGCGAATTTTCAGCAAGATCGGCGGCCTTAATCACTTCCTGATACCATTCAGGAAAATTCTCGGCCCGCGTAGGGGTAATGGCTGTACGTGGGGCAGCTTTGGAAGCAGGCTTTCCAGCCTGTGCTGATGACTGGGTCATAAAAATCCTCTTTCGGGTTTAATGTGATGCCTGTGACAATGTCACAAACTTTAGCGTGACATGTTTACTGTTTCACGCTGAATTTCGTATTTAACCTCAGGCTGGGGCCCGGTGGTGGACATGACTACACTCCCCGCAACGGGTTCAGCTGCAGGTTTGAGGGTCTGGTACTGCCCCACCGGAACAGCTCCGCAGAATTCTGCCACGCGTTGCGTGATGTTCTGGCCATCAAACTCAACTACGCCATCCTTATGAATCTTAATCTCGCCCATCACGGCATCCATCTTGGCGCCTTCCGGCACCTGAGCACCCGTCAAACGCTGCGCAAGATCAAGAGTGAGCGGCAAAACAAGCGGATTACTGTCATCCGACAAACGAGTTGGTAAATCGGCGGGTGCCACAGGATTACCGTTTACATCAACACCAGCAACATAGTCTGCTGTTTTGCTGCAAAGGATTTTTTCGGCGTTACCGCCCTTTTCAGCAGCACTGGCTGGCAACGCCGCGATAACTGCACCCATCCCGATAACAACTGCCATAAGCCCAAAACGCTTGATCATTTACTTTTCTCCATTTGCAAATCTTGTTCCGCCATCTCGCGGGCCATCTCATGGAAACTTATGACATTTGCGTCAATCAGTCCATAAACAACACACCATAAGACCACAGAAATAAGGGTTGTAGCGATAACTTTTTTGAGTAAAAGCGGTTTTTCAGGAGCGCCACCAAATTCTCCAGGCACAGGAGCCTCGGACGGACGGACTCCCCACGGCAGAACCGCAAAGAGCGTAACCCACCAAATCATGATAAAAACAACAATGCCGCTAACAATACCCATTTTACCTAACTAAACAATCACCATATGAACGGAAACTTTGGGTTTGAATCCGAATACCTGATTGAGGAGCCTCCGGCAATTCACCCTGATGTCTTCCTCAATTCGCATCGGATCGGTAATCCCGTCTTCGCGGGCCTCTGCCACAGTGCTTTCGATTTCCACCTCGACATCTCCCACAACATCCATCTCACCCTCATCATCATGATCGATAAGACCGATCAATGTAATCTGCGGCGGCGATTTCAAACGTAATGCCTTATCAATCACAACCGTGATATGCGCCGCACCTGAATATTGAAGTTTGCGGCGCTCCGAAATCGCCTTATGCGCGGAAGAAACAATGCGCTGCGGTTCAACAGCCAGTGCACCTGCGGGGACATGATCGATCACCTCCGGCAAACCTGGTGCCAAACGGATTACCGATCCATTACTCGGAATAATTGTATTCATGATACCCAGCGAATGGGCAATATTCGCCTGCGCCTCCAGCATCATCCTCTCGCCATGAACGGGAATAACCACCTGCGGCCTGATCCATCCCAGCATGTCCTTGACCTCGTCAGCATATGGGTGGCCAGACACATGAATACGCACACCGGCATTATGCGTATCCACCACACGCACCTTGGACGCGCTCAGATGATTTTTAACCGCGTTAATATCTTTCTCGTTCCCAGGGATAGCCTTTGACGAAAAAACCGCCATATCGCCCTTACCGAGCTTGATCTCGCGCCAATCACCTCGCGCAATGCGCGCAAGCGCCGCCTGTGTTTCACCTTGTGACCCCGTAACGATCATCAAGATATTGCTGGCTGGAATAAGCGGCAAATCTTCCTCGGGAATAAAATCGGGAATATCCTTGAGATACCCGCAGGCCACTGCATTCGACACCATACGGTGTAGCGATCGGCCCAGCAGGCATACACTCCGCCCGACCTTATGCGCAGCCTGACAGATGCTCTGAACACGTCCAATGTTGGAGGCAAAGATTGTAACCAGAATACGTCCTTCGGCTTGCGCAAACACATGCTCAAGGCCACTGATAACTTCCTGTTCCGTTCCCGCACGCCCCGGCGAAGGTGAATTGGTTGAATCCCCTACGTAAGCAAGAATCCCCTTCTCTCCGGCTGCTTTGAGCTTGGAAATATCAGCAGGTTCGTCAATCACAGGTGTGGGATCAAGATTCCAGTCACCACTGTGCAAGACGCGACCATAGGGCGTTTCAATTACGGTTGAAACCGCTTGCGGGATCGAGTGGGCCATATGGATAAAATCAAGGTGAAATGGTGCCAGATCAACCGGAACATCAGGATCAATCTCGATAATCGGCACATTTTTACAATTGGGATACTCATTGAGTTTAGCGCGCAATACAGCCGCCGTAAACGGGGTGCAATATATGGGGCATTTCAGGCGCGGCCACAGATAAGGCACCGCCCCCACATGGTCTTCATGCGCATGGGTAATAACAAGTCCCAGCAAATCCTGCTGGTAATTCTCAATAAAATCAGGATCAGGCAGTAAAATATCAATCCCAGGGAAACGGTGATCGGCAAATCCGATCCCGCAATCAAAAATAACCCACTTCCCATCACAGGCATAAAGGTTGAAATTGATACCGAACTCTTCACTTCCGCCTAGGGGGATAAAGTAAAAACCGGAAGAAAATGTATGGTGATCGACTTTTTGTGCTGTGCTCATAGGGGCAATCTAATGGCTTTTAAGGCGCAGGTAAATGCTCAAAAGCCCTTTGAGGGTCAATTCTTCGTCAATCACATCAATAGCGGGGATCGCTTCCTTGAAAAGCGGAGCAAGCCCGCCAGTTGCAATGACAAAAGGCGTGTAGCCCATCTCGTGGATCATACGAGTAATAATCCCCTCAACCAGTCCCACATACCCCCAATAAACACCCGACTGCATAGCATCAACTGTATTGGTAGCAATAACCTTGACGGGCTTGCCGATGGATATTTTAGGGAGTTTAGCCGCCGCCATATGAAGAGCGGCCAGCGACAAATTCGCCCCCGGCGCAATAATTCCGCCAGCAAAGGCTCCGTTATCATCAACAACATCAATCGTCGTTGCCGTTCCAAAATCAACCACAATGGCAGGAGGTTTATAATGCTGAAGGACAGCTACCGTATTTACAATGCGGTCAGCGCCAAGCTCCGAAGGGCGGTCAATACGAATGTCAATGCCGTAATCCAGCACATCACGCCCGATAAAAATAGCCCTCCGCCCGAAACATAGACGGACAAATCCTTCCAATGCAAAATTGGCATCCGGTACCACCGACGAAATAATGACATCTTCAACTTGGACTAAATCAACATCAGCCATATCGAAAAGTGGAAGCAAAAACGATAAATATTCCTCGCTACTACGCCCAGAATCAGTCTTGCAGCGCCACATAGCGCGCCTCACGTCGCCTTCATACAAGGCAAACACAATATTCGTGTTGCCAGCATCAATAGCAAGCAGCATGACAACCATCCTTTCCAAAAAATACATCTCCAGCATGCACAATACGCGGCTTACTCTCTCCTTCGATCAGCACACGAAGAGCGCCATCATCCTCAAGCCCGTCAAATGTCCCGTTAAACGCTTCGGTGACAAGGCGCACCTGCAGTTTTTCACCCAACCCATAAGCCCGATCAAGCCACTTGCTACGAATCGGCGAAAACCCCTGATCAAGCATTGCGGCCTGATTGACTTCAAAAGAGCGAATATAACTTTCGAGGAAGTCGTCAGGCGTAATCACCCTTCCCAAAAGATGGGACAGATTAGCCGCCCCCTCCGGTGCATGCTGAAGATTAACCCCTATGCCGATGAAGAGATGTTTAAGCTTGCCACCAGAGCCGAGCCTGCTCTCAAGCAAAATGCCCGATAATTTCCGTCCATCAACCAGAATATCATTGGGCCATTTATGACGCAGCGTGTAAGCATCATTATCAAAACCAAGTTGGTCGAGTGTATCCGTGAGAGCAACAGCCGAAAGAAAGGAATACCATCCGGCATCCTTGATCGGGAAATCCATCTCCGGCAAACACAAGGTGCACAACAAGTTACCGCGCAATGACGACCACGTCCGCCCCGAACGGCCCCGTCCTGCTGTCTGCATATCCGCCATCACAGCAAAGGGCTTGCCCTCACGTGCCTCTCCTGACAACTCCCGCGCCTTGTCCTGCGTACTGGACAAGGTATCAAAGCGGTAAACATCCCAACCGGAAATCATAGCTTAAGGAAAGAGCGAACCCGCAGCAAGCTGCGCATGCGCTAAAAGCGCGTTCGGCAAAATGGTAAAAAGAACAACAAAAGCAAGAGCCGCCAAAGCCACTATCCGCCGTGAACGCGACGAGCACGGCTCAAGAGCCTCCACTTGCTCATCAAAGAACATGACCTTAATCAGGCGCAGGTAATAATAGGCACCCACTACCGAGGAGAGCACACCGATCACAGCCACCGCAAAATAACCCGCCGACACCGCCGCTTGAAACACAAACAGCTTTCCAAAAAAGCCAGCCAGAGGCGGAATACCACTCATCGAGAAAAGCAAGGCCGCCATGGCATAAGCCTTCATCGGCGAGGACACGGAAAGACCCGCTAAATCCTTGACGTCCTCAAGCGCCTGCCCGTTCCGGCGCAGCGTCATCAAAACAGCAAAAACACCCGCAACCGTCACCATATAAATGCCAAGGTAAATAATGACTGCAGCCACACCTTCGGGCGTACCGGAAAGAAGCCCCAGCAAGGCATAGCCCATATTAGCAATTGAGCTATACGCCAAAAGACGTTTCACATTATTTTGTACGAGTCCGGCAAACCCGCCAAGCACCATGGACGCCACCGACACAAACACCAAAATCTGGTTGGCCTCCGCACTCAAAGGCATAAACGGCCCCGTCAAAAGACGGATGAGCAAAGCAAACGCCGCCACTTTCGGTACGATTGCAAACAGCGCCGTCACAGGTGTAGGTGCCCCCTGATACACATCCGGTGTCCACATATGAAAAGGAACCGCCGAAATTTTAAAGGCAATCCCTGCCAGAATAAACACCATCCCGACCAAAGCGCCCAAAGGCCGCACCGATGCACCGCCCAAAACGCTCGCAATTTCGGCGTAGGAAATAGAACCCGTATACCCGTAAACAAGAGATATACCGAAAAGCAAGAGCCCAGATGAAAGTGCGCCGAGAATAAAATATTTAAGACCTGCCTCCGACGAAAACAGATTATCGCGGTTGATTGACGCCAGCACATAAAGACACAGGGAGGAAAGCTCAAGCGACACATAAAGGGCCAGCAAATTATTGGCCGACACCATAAAGAGCATCCCCACACCAGAAAATAACACCAGCAACGGGTATTCAAACGTGAAGAGGTTATTTTCCTTAAGCCACTGCACGGACAAAAGGAGCGAAACACCCACCCCGCCAAGTATCATCAGCTTCATCCAGTTGGAAAAGTCATCAGCAATCAACATCCCGCCAAGTGTATCAACTGGCGAATTGCTACGACCCGAATAAATATCACTCACCACAGCCAACAAAGAGATAGCAATAGCAACCAAGGACCAGCTCATCACCGCGCCAGCTTTGGCCTTTCCCCAGAAAGCCCCCGCCATCAGCAACAAAAGACCACCAACTGCCAGAAAAAGTTCCGCCTGTACCGGAAGGATTGCAAACCAGCTAAACGCATCGGCATTTTGAAATGTTTGAGTCATAACCTGTTATCCCTACTATTTGTGATCAGCCACATCCATCTGATATTCAGAAACAATCTTCTCAAGCGCTGGAGTCACGCGGTCGAGAATATAATTCGGTGCCACACCCATCCACAGCACAAGAATGACCAGCGGCAGAAAATAGAGTTTCTCGCGCAAATCAAGATCAAGCATCCCTGCGGCATCTTCATTCACACGTGGCCCGAACACCAGCTTGCGGGTGAGAAGAAGCATATAGGTAGCCCCAAGAACAACACCGGTTGCCGCCAAAGTGGCAACAACCGTATCAACTTTGTACGCACCAAGCAGCGCCAGAAACTCGCCAACAAATCCAGACGTAGCAGGCAACCCGACCGAACCGAGCATCAGGATCACAAACACCGTGGCATAAATCGGCATGTTGCGCGATAAGTTGCCATAACGGCCCAGATCGCGAGTATGAAGACGCTCATACACCACCCCGACACACAGGAAGAGCGCCGCCGACACCACTCCATGGCTGATCATCTGGAAGACCGCGCCGCTGATTCCCTGCAAATTGAGGGTAAAAATACCGAGGGTTACAAACCCCATATGCGCCACCGATGAATAGGCAATCATCTTTTTCATGTCCTGCTGCACCAGCGCCACCAGCGACGTATAGATAATCGCAACAACGCTCAACCCAAAAACCATCGGAGCAAACATCGCCGATGCATCCGGCATCATCGGTAAAGAGAACCGCAAGAACCCGTACCCACCCATTTTCAGGAGTACACCGGCCAGAATAACCGATCCGGCAGTTGGAGCCTCGACGTGGGCATCAGGAAGCCATGTATGTACAGGCCACATCGGCATCTTGACCGCAAAACTGGCAAAAAACGCAAGCCACAGCCAAATTTGGAGATCCGCATCAAAATGATAGGCCATCAGGGATGGAATATCCGCGGTTCCAGCTTGCACGATCATGGTGATCATCGCCACCAGCATCAAAACAGAACCCAGCAACGTATAAAGGAAGAACTTGAATGCCGAATAGACACGCCGCGCACCGCCCCATACCCCGATAATCACAAACATCGGGATGAGCACTCCTTCAAAGAAGAGATAAAACAGCACAGCATCCAGCGCACAGAACGTGCCGATCATAAAGGTTTCAAGCAGCAGAAACGCGGCCATATACTCGCGCACACGGGATGTAATCCCATACCAACTCGCCAGAACACAAATCGGCGTGAGCAAGGTCGAAAGCAGCACAAAGAAAAGCGACACCCCATCGATCCCCATATGATAGGAAATCCCCATATCGGCAAACCAGATTACCTTCTCGGCAAACTGCATGTCAGGATTAACCGGATCAAAGTTAACCAAAACAGCAAGCGACAATAGAAACGTCAGCCCCGACACCAGAAAAGCCACTACACGCGACTTCGCGGCAATACGTTCGTCATCTCCTTGTAGGAGAAGCAGAAAAAGCGCCCCCAGCAGCGGCAGAAACGTCATCAGGGAGAGAATAGGAAGATCATGCATGTTCAGAAATCCTTAAACAAACCGATAGTATAGGCAATCCACGTCACGAGTGCGACCACACCGATCATCATCATGAAAGCATACTGATAAACAAAACCGCTCTGGAAACGAGAGAAAACTTCGCCCCATTTCCGGCTCAGTGCAGCAAAACCATTTGGCCCCAAGCCATCAATCAAGATGCGGTCGCCAATATGCCAGAAATAACGCCCAATCATGGAGGCCGGTTTAACAAACACGGCGTCATAAATTTCATCAAAATACCATTTGCGGAAAAAGAGCGCATGAAGCGGTGCAAACATCCGCACAACCGTCGCCGGAATAGAGGGGATGAACATATACGCGAGATAGCCACAAGCAATCCCCAACACACCAATCAATGTCGGGAGCAATTTAACCCACTCCGCTACATGGTGAGCTTTGGCCACTGAGTCATTTTCAGGAAGAACTTTAAGGCTCTTGCCAAAGAAAGCTTCCTTGTTCCATTCACTTTCATGAATTGCTGCATCCGCATCATCGGCAACAATATGTTCCATCTGATCTTCTGTGGCTTCGGCTATCTCTTCTTCTATCTCTTTTACTTCCGAATGAGATTTTGCCACTTCCTCATGCGGCAATCCGGCAAAACCGCCATAAAGGGCCGCCCCCGAAAACAATGCACCCAGCATCAGCACCACCAGAGGAATAAGCATCACAGCAGGCGATTCATGCACATGTTCCATGACATGGTGATCTGCCCGCGGCTTCCCATGAAACGTCATGATAATCAACCGCCAGCTATAAAATGCCGTCATAAAGGCGGCAGCAATTCCCATCCAATAGGCAAATTCACTCCACGGTGTGCCCGAGGCCCACGCCGATTCAAGGATCAGATCTTTAGAATAATATCCCGCAAAGAAAGGCACCCCAGCCAAGGCGAGCGAACCAACCCACATCATAATATAGGTCACCGGAACAAGTTTCCAGATACCGCCCATCTTGCGCATATCTTGTTCGCCCGACATAGCGTGAATCACGGAACCCGAACCTAAAAACAACAGTGCTTTAAAAAACGCATGCGTTACAAGGTGAAACATCGCCGCCGAATAGGCCGACACACCCAAAGCAAAGAACATATAGCCAAGCTGCGACATGGTCGAATAAGCAATCACGCGTTTTATATCAAACTGAGTCATACCAATAGTTGCCGCCACAAACGCCGTACACGCCCCGAGAATACATACCACCATCAAGGCATCCGGTGCATATTCATAAACAGGTGAAAACCGCGCCACGAGGAATACACCCGCCGTCACCATTGTCGCAGCGTGGATAAGCGCAGATACCGGAGTTGGCCCTTCCATCGCATCCGGCAACCAAGTATGAAGCCCAAGCTGCGCAGATTTACCGACGGCTCCGACAAACAGCAGCAAACACATCAGGGTCAGCGCATGAATTTCATAGCCAAAAAACTGGAAATTATCATGGGCCTTATCTGTTACCTGATCAAAAATACCGTCAAACTGAACCGTTCCAAATATCACAAAAGCCGTCATAATACCGAGCGTCAGACCAAGATCACCCACACGGTTGACGATAAATGCCTTGACTGACGCGGCGTTTGCCGAAGGCTTCTCGTACCAGAACCCGATGAGAAGATACGACGCCAACCCCACCCCTTCCCAGCCAAAGAAAAGCTGCAAGAGGTTATCGGATGTAACCAACATCAGCATGGCAAAGGTAAAGAGCGAGAGATACGCCATAAAGCGCGACTGACTCTCATCATGGCTCATATAACCGAGCGAATATATGTGGACGCACGAAGACACAATATTGACCACGCACATCATAATGACGGCGAGTTGATCAATCCGCAAAGCCCAATCAACCGAGAAATCTCCGACGGTCATCCACGTCATGACATGAAGAACATGCGTATGCCCTTCAATCACAACCGAATTGAACAACGAGGCCGAAACCCCAGCCGCAAGCATCACGCCGATACACGTCACCGCCTGCGAAAAACTGTCCCCAAAGCGCCGCCCCAAAAGCCCAGCAAGCACAAAAGCGATAAGTGGAGCAAATACAGCTAAATATTCCATTGTAAGGCTACCCTTTTAATGCTGAAATATCTTCAACCGCAATCGACCCTTTGTTCCGGAAGAACGACACCAGAATGGCAAGACCGATGGCCGCCTCAGCAGCGGCAACGGTCAGGATAAACATGGTGAAGACTTGACCGGTAAGGTCATGCAGAAAACTTGAAAAAGCGACGAAATTAATATTGACCGAGAGCAGCATCAGCTCAATCGACATCAAAATCACAATCACGTTCTTACGGTTGAGAAAAATCCCGAACACTCCGATCGTGAACAAAAGGCCCGCGAGCACCAGATAATGAAACAACCCGACCTCAAACATGATCTACTCCCGTCCCGACAGAAACTCTCTTGATTTCCAGTACATCCGAAATTTTACGCTCGACCTGTGAGCCGATGTTCTGGCGTAAAACGCCACTACGCTGCCGGAGCGTCAACACAATCGCCCCAATCATTGCTACCAGCAAAATCAGGCCCGAAACCTGAAAAGGAAACACATAATCTGTGTACAGTACCTGCCCCAAAGCCTTCGAGTTATCAGGCGCATCAGCCACAGCAACAGTGGCGGCAGGCATTTCCGGCCATACCTGATAAACGACGATCAATTCGGTTAAAAGGATGGCGCCCAGAACAAGTCCCAAGGGCACGTAATGCATGGCTCCCTTACGTAGTTCGGCAAAATTAATATCAAGCATCATCACGACGAACAGGAACAGGACAGCAACCGCGCCCACATAAACAATCACCAAAATCATCGCCACAAACTCGGCACCAAGCAGGACAAACAAGCCCGCAGCATTAAAAAAAGCCAGAATAAGGAAAAGTACCGAGTGCACAGGGTTTTTGGCCGTAATGACCATCAGGGCACTCATCAGTAATACCGCTGAAAACGCGAAAAAAACGAAAGATCCGAGCATGAAACGACTCTATCGGTAAAAGTTGGCTCTAAAGCATCACTTTTCTAATGCGTTACAGGAATTTAAGCAAGACATCTCCCAAAATTTATATGGGTTCCCAACAACCAACTTTACAAGAGAAAAACAGACAGACAGAGGCTTCTGCATATTTGGCAGAAGTATAAATTACATAAAAACGAAAAATGAGGGATTAAGGGCGTTAACCAAACAACGCGTCAATATCAGCCTGTGAGGTTGCATGATTCTCTGTGGAATCGCGAATGCCGCCTTTCATCGGGTCGGCCTTCGCCTCGATACCCAATTTATTAAGCGTTGTAGAAATCTGCGTCTCGATAAGTTCCAAGCTCTCGAGCGTCTTGCGGATACGTTGGCCCGCCAAATCTTGGAAGGTACACGCCATCAATATTTCCTGCACGTCCTTCCGCGTATCATCTAAAAAAACCGCACGGCCTTCTTCCCCTGAACCGGACTCCTGACTGCGCAAACGCTGCGAGATGCGATCAGCCGCATCGAGAATTTTGTTGGCAGCTTCTTCCGTGTCCATAATGACCGCTTCCAGCTCTACTCCGGTATTGGCAGCCGTAATCCCGCCCCCCTGAAAAGAAATGGCAGAAAGCGAATTCAAAATTTCAGAAAAACGTGAACCAAGCCCTTCCTCAGCCATATCCAGCTGTTGGGACGTCGCATTGATTTCCATAGAAATTTCATCAAAACGGCGGCGGACAAAGCGCTCCATTCCGTCAAGCTGCTCCTTCATCGCCCCCATCATTAACAAGATGCTCTGCATCTCGGGCGAACCGTTTTCTATAAGAGACTGTGGAATTTGAAATTGCTTAACTTCGTTTGACATGCCGCCCCATATACCAGACATTTCATGCTACATCTTAAAGATTAACAAGATATGATTTTAGCAGATACGCAGCGGGATCACACGCCAATTTTTAGCGGTAAGGCGCAACCGACACCAAGTTACGAGCAATTTGAGCCTCCCAGCGGTCTCCATTTTCCAAAAGACGCTGTTTATTGTAAAACAACTCATCGCGGGTTTCGGTTGCGAATTCAAAATTTGGGCCTTCGACAATAGCGTCAACCGGACAGGCTTCCTGACACAGACCGCAATAAATACATTTTGTCATATCAATATCATAGCGGGTGGTACGGCGCTGACCATCATCCCGAGGCTCTGCTTCAATGGTGATCGCCAAAGCGGGACAAACAGCTTCGCACAATTTACAAGCGATACAACGCTCTTCACCATTAGGATAGCGGCGCAGCGCATGTTCACCACGAAAACGGGGGGACAAAGGCCCCTTCTCATAAGGGTAGTTAATCGTCACCCTAGGCATAAAGAACATATACTTAAGTGTTAAAGCCATTCCTTTAACAATCTCAATCAACAAAAACGATTTGGCTATATTTGCAACAGACATTTACAATGCTCCTCTATGCACAAGGTTGAGCTTCAAGGTGCTCAACATACCAAAGACCGCGAACGCCATCAGAAAACATTGTTTGCCGGCCAACCATAACACGCGAATGATCTTCCATCTGAAATGGCGCTTGAGCAACCGTAACTTTCACAGGAGATTCGCCTGAAATTTTATCGGCAGCCTTCTGAAACACCTCATTCAAGATACCATAGCGCGACATCGGGATCTCGATTTTGGTAGCCCCCATAAACGCGGCAATCAGATGCAAGCGGCGAATATCGAGTTCAATCTGTAAACCATAAGGGTGCTCCATCGGTGGCATATAATTGGTCGATGTCGCCGCAAAGCGGTAACCATGTTCTGCCAAATCAACCGCCAATTCATTTGAAATAACATTGACATCCCCACCAATGCGGCCCAAAGGAATTTTCCAGTGGACAGCCTCACTGACCCTTGCCAAAGAGATAAGTTTTTCACCCTCTGCAGCGGAGGTTTCAAAAATGGGCCTGGTTTTTTGACGAAGCACTGACATATGTTTTTCCTACTGCGGCAACGCGCCTGTATAAATCAAAGTTCCAGCAACAATCAAAACCCAGATAAAACTGAATGGCAGAAATACTTTCCAGCCCAAACGCATCAATTGGTCATAGCGGTAACGGGGAAAAGTCGCCCGCGCCCAAAAGAAATAAAAGAGGACAAGTCCAACCTTGGCCACAAACCAGATCACACCCGGCACAAAGGCCAAGGCCTCAATCCCGAACGGCGGCAACCATCCGCCAAGGAAAAGAACGGTCGTAATGGCCGACATCAAGACCATGTTCATATATTCGCCAAGGAAAAACAAAACGAACGTCCCCGATGAATATTCAACCATAAAACCTCCCGAAAGTTCCGACTCGCCCTCTGGCAAGTCAAACGGTGCACGGTTGGTCTCAGCCAGAATAGAAATCAGGAATACGACCAACATCGGCAACAGCAAAATCTGCATCCAGAGCGGCCGATCAGCCGTCACGATTTCCGAGAGATTCATCGACCCCGTGCACAAAATCACCGTGACAATCACCAATCCCATCGAAACTTCATACGACACCATCTGCGAGGCCGAACGCAGCCCGCCGAGGAAAGCATATTTCGAGTTGGACGCCCAACCCGCCATAATCACCCCATAGACACCGAGCGAAGAAATCGCAAACAGGTAAAGCACACCAACATTAATGTCTGCCAGAACCATCTGCGCCGACATCGGGATCACAGCCCACGCGACAAGCGCCAATGTTAAAATCAGAATTGGCGCAAGATAAAATACGGCGCGGTTAGCATGCGTCGGGATAATAAGCTCTTTAGAGAGAAGTTTAAACGCATCGGCAAAAGGTTGCAAAAGACCAAAAGGCCCGACCGTCATCGGCCCCTGACGCAGCTGCATCGCGCCCAGCACCTTACGCTCGGCATAGGTCACAAACGCCACGAACACCATGACAACCAGCGAGAGAACGACAATGCGCACCACCAGCGATTCATAGAGAAAGTTGAAAATATCCATGAGCATAATCGGTTACTCCGCGGCCTGTGCATTGTGTGTGGTGATAAAGCGATGCGTACATTCTGCCATGACGTGCGAATAGCGACTGATCGAATTGGTCATGTAGAAATTATCAATCGGGGCATGGAAGGCATGCCTACGCACATCACCTTTTTTACCAAAATTTTTCCACGGCGCAGGAAGCGCAGCACCAATCTTGCCAAATTGCGCAAACTCTCCCGTCAAACGCTGCCGCAGTTGCGCCAGCGTATCATAGGGCAGCGCTTTAGCTACAAGCGCCGACAGAGCCCGAATAATTTTCCAGTCTTCGCGCGCCTCACCCACCGGAGAGACCACCTTTTTCGCCATCTGCACACGGCCTTCCGTGTTCACATAAAGACCATCTTTTTCTGTGTACGCCGCGCCCGGCAAAATCACATCTGCGCGCGCCGCGCCTTGATCGCCGTGATGTCCCTGATAGACGACAAACGTCTCCCGTCCGAGTGATGCCTCCACGTTAAACTCATCCACGCCCAGCAAATAAAGAACATCAAGCTCCCCTTTCTGGCTGGCGTTTAGAATATCATAGGCATTAAGTCCTCCGGCCTGCGGGACAAACCCGACATCAAGAGCCCCCACACGCGAGGCATGAAGCTGTAGCACGTTAAAACCATTCCAGCCTTCTTTGATGCAGTCTAGTTCAATCGCTTTTTCACGCAGCATGGCATGAACGGCCTCACCGTCAGGACGCAGGAAAGCACCCTGCCCGATAATCATCATCGGTTTTTGAGCACTCTTCATCACGTCGAAAAACGGATGAGAATCAGATAAACTCTGTGGCCCTGCACCGATATAGGTCACAGGGTAGTTCAACTTGCTTTGTTCGCCGATCAACCCGATTTTCACGCGCTTATTGAGCCATGCTTTACGAATACGCGCATTGACCATCGCCGCTTCCCAGCGGGGATTGGTGCCCACGAGCAAAATAGCATCGGCTTGTTCAATCGCGGCAATACCCGAGTTGAAAATATATCCGGAACGCTCCGACACATCAAAGAGGGTGCCATCTGTACGGCAATCCAGATTTTTGACGCCAAGCGCGGTCATCATATCCTTAAGGGCGACAATCGATTCAGTATCACACAAACCGCCAACCATCGCGGCAATGCGCTCAGGCTTTGTCACTTTCAGTTTTTCAGCCACAACCTGCAGCGCCTCATCCCATGAAGCAGGCATCAACTGGCCTTCGCCATTGCGCACATAAGGACGATCAAGGCGGCCTTTTTTAAGACCATCCAGCGCATGGCGTGTCTTGTCCGAAATCCATTCCTCATTCACATCCTCATTGAGGCGCGGCAAAACGCGCAGGACTTCACCGCCCCGCGCATCAACGCGGATATTGCTGCCCACCGCATCATGTACATCAATGCTCTCGGTTTTGCGCAGCTCCCATGGGCGCGCTGTGAAGGCATAGGGCTTCGAGGTCAATGCACCAACCGGACACACATCGACAAGGTTGCCGGACAACTCAGACTCAATGGCCTTCTCCACAAAGGTCGAAATTTCGGCATTCTCGCCGCGGTTAAGCATACCAAGATCCGACACACCAGCAATTTCTTCCGAAAAGCGCACGCAGCGCGTGCACTGGATACAGCGCGTCATCACCGTTTTGACAATCGGCCCCAGATCATGATCTTGCTTGGCGCGTTTATCTTCATGGTAACGCGAGCGATCAAAGCCGTAACCAAACGCCTGATCCTGCAAATCGCATTCGCCGCCCTGATCGCAAATCGGGCAATCCAGCGGGTGGTTAATCAACATCATTTCCATGACCCCGCGGCGCGACTTTTTAACCACGGAACTATCAGTAAACACTTCCATATTTTCGCCGCACGCCATCGCGCAAGATGCAACGGGCTTGGGTGCACCTTTGACTTCAACCAGACACATCCGGCAGTTAGCGGGAACGCTCAAACGGTCATGGTAACAGAAACGGGGAATTTCATACCCAAGCTGCTCGGCAGCCTGAAGGATTGAGGTACCAGCGGGAACTTCAATTTCGGTATTATTGATTTTAAGCTTCGGCATGATCGTACACTGACTTTCGTCCCAAGATAAGGATCGCTAAAAGTTATGTGATGTTCCTAGCACATTGAAGGCGCGGAGAAAACGGGGATTTTAACGTAAATACCCACATTTTTTGCGGTTATCAGGATTTCGCTCGAATTCCCCGACGCTCTTGATGGGGTCGGGAATTCCCATCGTGATTTTATCAGAAAGCTCCTTGGGCAACCCCTTAACGCTGGGCGCTTTCATGCCATTCTGAACTTGCGCATTTTTAGCGCCTTTTGAAGTTTTGCTAGCCCCCGCCAGATAGGAAGAATTGGCAGCCTGCGCTGGCCCCTTGTCTTCTTTTGCCCCGTTAATAAAGACCATATAATCCATAACTTCGTTGCCGCCGACAGCGTTGATCAAGGCTGATGCCATGCAGGCACAGGCTTTTTCAACGCCTTCAAGGTCTTTTTGCTGATCACCCGTCTTTTTGAACTGCATTCCGATACGGGATTTGCCATTATTATAACATTCAGAAGCATAAATATGTGCAGCGTAAGCGTCCCGCTCTTCCTGCGCCTCTTTAAACTCTTTTTTGGATATATCATCCTTTTTAGAAGTCGCCGCGCCGCCCTTTGCGGGGAACAAAATGCATAGGGCCAGCAAAAAAAGGATAAATACCCCGCCGTTTAAATGACTCATGCCGCCCTCTCGGTATTATTGAAACCCACTATTCAGCTGCATTCGCCTCATGTGGCGAAGCAATGTGGTATTCCATTATACGCTTTTCCACCTCAGGACGGAAGTGCCGCATCAACCCTTGAATAGGCCATGCCGAAGCATCGCCGTGGGCGCAGATCGTATGCCCCTCGATCTCTTTGGTCAAATCTAAGAGCATATCAATCTCATCGAGCCGCGCATTGCCCTTGGCCATACGCTGCATAATCCGGTAGAGCCAGCCCGTGCCCTCGCGGCAGGGGGTACATTGGCCGCAGCTTTCATGCATGTAGAAGTGGGTCAGCCGCGCAATCGCCCCGACAATGTCGGTCGATTTATCCATCACAATAACCCCTGCTGTTCCAAGGCCGCTCTGCACTGCGCGCAGGGAATCAAAATCCATCAAAACAGTATCGCAAATATGTTTCGGTAGAAGGGGAGTTGACGACCCGCCGGGAATAATTGCCAGTAAATTATCCCATCCGCCACGCACACCGCCCGCATGTTTTTCAATGAGCTCCTTAAGCGGAATGCCCATCGATTCTTCAACGTTACACGGATTGTTGACATGGCCCGAGATACAAAACAGCTTGGTACCGGTGTTTTTCTCATCGCGGCCAATGCCTGCAAACCAAGCCCCGCCACGGCGCAAGATGGTCGGCGCTACCGCAATTGTCTCCACATTATTAACAGTCGTCGGGCACGCATAAAGACCCGCACCTGCCGGAAAAGGCGGCTTGTTGCGCGGTTGACCTTTTTTGCCTTCGATACTCTCAATCAAAGCCGTTTCTTCACCGCAAATATAGGCCCCTGCCCCACGGTGCAAAACAACATCGAAATCCCAGCCCGATCCAGCCGCATTTTTGCCCAAAAGCCCTGCATCATAGGCTTCTTGAATTGCCTGATTAATCGCCGAACCTTCATTAAAAAACTCGCCGCGCATATAGATATAGGCGCGGTGGGCTCCCATCGCAAAACCGGCAATCAAGGCCCCCTCTAAAAGCTTATGTGGTTCATGGCGCAGAATATCACGGTCTTTGCACGTTCCGGGTTCCGATTCGTCCGCATTGATAACAAGGTAATGGGGACGCCCATCCGATACTTTGGGCATAAACGACCATTTCATGCCCGTGGGAAAGCCTGCGCCACCGCGGCCGCGAAGGCCGGACTTCTTCATTTCATCAATAATCCCATCGCGCCCTTTGGCGATAATATCCTTGGTATTGTCCCAATCACCCCGCGCGCGCGCTTGAGCAAGGGAATAGCTTTCCCATCCATAGATATTGGTAAATATGCGGTCTTGATCGGCAAGCATTCATTTCTCCGAAAGGACAAGTATTGATAAATCACATCATGGTATAGCGAAAACCGCCCTGCGCCGCAATCGTGCTTCAAAACTTCTGGGTAAATAAATGTCGGTTAAGCCGTAGCGTCATCTTTTTCGACAGTAAAAGAATCATGAGCATGTTTACCCTGATGAAGCTCCTCGTGAACGGCATGATTATGTGTAATAAACTGTGGCATAAGTGAGCCTACAATCATCCCGACAAGGCTAGCCAGAAGTCCGGCGAACTGCGGCGGAAAAGCCGTTTCATCATTCTCGCCGACCATCAGGGAAAGACCAATCCACACAGTCAAACCGCAGATAATGGACGCAATCGCTCCCTGATTGGTGGCCTTCCTCCAGTACACGCCAAAGGCGAGCGGCACAAACGCAGACACAAGGGTCACCTGATAGGCATTCTCCACCATCTCGAAAATACTGTTGTCCGAATTGAGTGCGTAGAGCGTAACCAAAATGGTAAAAGCCACCGTCACGCAGCGCATGGCAAGAAGAAGTTTTTTATCCGACATATGCGGACGCATCGGACGCAGAATGTTCTCGGTAAAAGTAACTGAAGGGGCCAAAAGCGTCGCCGATGCGCAGCTTTTGATCGCCGACAGCAAAGCCCCGAAAAACATGATCTGGGCAAAAAGTGGGGCATGTTTAAGGACAAGTGTCGGCAAAATAAGCTGCGAATCCCCCTCAATAAGCCCCTCTACCATTTGCGGGTCGATAATTGTCGCCGAATAAGCCAAGAACATCGGCACAAAGGCAAAAATGAAATAGAGACTGCCACCCAGCACCGACCCCCACTTGGCGATTTTCTCGGTTTTTGCTGATTGTACGCGCTGGAAAACGTCCTGCTGCGGAATAGACCCGAGCATCATCGTCATGCCCGCCGCCATAAAAGCAACCACACTGGCAAAATTAGCGCTCGGCCAGAAGTCAAACTTGTTCTCGGCCACAGCTTTATCAATCACAACGCCGACACCGCCCACCTGACCAGCGATCTCGCCACCGATATAAAGCATCCCGATCACAATAATAATCATCTGTAAAAGGTCGGTGATTGCAACCGCCCACATGCCACCAAAGAAGGTGTAAATCAGGATCGTCATGGACCCGATCCACATCCCCCAGAACGGGGTAATCGCACCTTCCGACACCACGTTGAAAATAAGACCGAGGGCTGTAATCTGTGCACCAACCCAGCCCAGATAGGACACAACAATCGCAAGCGTTGTGAAAACCTCGACCGTCCGCCCGTAACGTTTTTTATAAAAATCCCCGATGGTAAGAAGTTTCATCCGGTAAAGCGGTACCGCAAAGAAAAGCCCCACAAAGATAAGGCACAGCGACGCCCCGAAAGGATCAGCCACAATACCGCTAAAACCCTCTTCGAGAAAGGTAGCCGGAATCCCCAGAACGGTTTCCGACCCAAACCATGTCGCAAAAACCGTGGCAGTGACCATATAGAAAGGCAAATGGCGTCCGGCGATAGCAAAGTCTTTCGTGTTGTGCACAAGCCGCGCGGCATAAAGACCAATTGCCACCGAAATAACCCAATAGGTAATTACAAACCACAAGAGCATCGTACAACCACCTGTTCCTGAAAAAGAGTGCTTCAGTCCCGAATGCTATGCGAAACAAAATGCTGCACAAGCAAAATTATGCGTCATAAAAGAATTATGCTCAAAAAGTTCACATCCAACCATAAGTATATGACAAGTTTATTTTACTCCAACTAAACCCATCAAGAGTGACCAAAACCAGCCTATACTTGAATCATAAAAATCAGTACGATCCTAGCACCATCATGATAGACCTTCAAAATGCTCTGACACTTATCGCTGCCACCGCTATTCTGGGCCTCTCCCCAGGCCCAGCTGTATTTGCAACCATTGCACGGGCAATCGGGCATCCCTTTCACCAAACGCTTTTGTTCATTGCCGGAATTGTTCTTGCCGATTTTGTGTTCGCCGTGCTGGCCATGGAAGGTTTTGCGGTTCTCGTAAGCAAATACGATATTTTATTTTTGATGCTGCGCTTTGGCGGCGCTGCCTATCTTCTGTACCTCGGGACAAAGGTGCTTTTTTCCCGCTCAAGCCCTCACGAAATCAACGCAATAGAACCTGAAACGGGCTGGAAACTTGTAGCCAGCGGCTTTCTTCTCACTGCCGGAAACCCCAAAGACCTTCTTTTTTTCGTGAGTTTCCTTCCTGCCTTCATTGATGTGAAACAGGCGGAAACGGGTGAAATTTTAACCGCCGCGCTTTTGATTGTGATAACCTTTGTGGCAACACTTTCGTTCTACGCTTTGCTGGCTTCATGGGCAAGAAACTGGCTGAGCAACCCACGAACCTCCCTCTGGCTTAACCGCCTAGCGGGAGGAAT
This sequence comes from Pseudobdellovibrionaceae bacterium, assembly GCA_041674725.1. Taxonomy (GTDB): domain Bacteria; phylum Pseudomonadota; class Alphaproteobacteria; order Micavibrionales; family Micavibrionaceae; genus UBA1573. The sequence continues at coordinate 203,442 of JBAYVC010000001.1, forward strand.
TCTCATTCTCGTGGGACTAACAATCATTTACGCTGTCTAGCCCCTCTCAAGGATTGAGGCGCGAATAAACCTCAATAAACTGGCGGGTCTGGCCCACATCATGCACGCGAACATAGCGCACACCAGCACGGCACGCCGCCGCCACCGCTGCGAGCGAGCCTCCAAGCCGATCCTCGGGACGGATTGGAAAACCGCACGCCCCTTCAATAAAGCGTTTGCGCGACGCCCCAAGCAACGTTTCAACGCCCAATTTCCCGAACTGATCCAAATTCCGCAGCAGCTCAATATTATGCGCAAATGTCTTGCCAAAACCGATCCCGACATCGGCAATCAAGCGTTCGGGGTGAATACCAGCGCTCACACAAAACTCGATCCGCTCTTCCAGATAATCTCGCACCTCACGTACCACATTCCCGTAAACAGGATTCTCCTGCATAGTTTGCGGATCGCCCAGCATATGCATCAGGCACACACGACACTGCATGGATTTAACCACATCAACCGCACGCGGATTAAAGGTGAGCGCCGTAATGTCATTAACAATGACGGCGCCCGCCTCAAGCGCCTTCTCCATCGTTGAGGCATGGCGTGTATCAACCGAAATAACCGCCCCCTCGCGCGCAAGGGCATGCACCACCGGTATAATACGGCGCTGCTCCTCTTCAGGAGAGATGGGAATCGCCCCGGGGCGGGTTGATTCCCCGCCAACGTCCAGAAGATCGGCCCCCTGCTCCAGCAAAGAAAACCCTTTTTCAACCGCAGCATCCGTCTCAAAAAATTCCCCGCCATCTGAAAAACTATCAGGCGTGACATTGACAATCCCCATGATCTGGGGCGCTTCGACCTTGCGGATATGTTGGCCTGCAGTAAGCTGCGCCACGAGTTGTTCAATCACACGTCCCGAAGAGGGATGCCGCCAGCCTGGCGCAATATCGCGCAGTGGATAAAGCACAAAAGCGCGCCCCTCCATCCGCGGATGGGGAATAACCAAATCCGGCATATTCACGATCTCGTTATGATAGGCAAGAATATCCAGATCAAGAACCCGTGGCTCATTGGGCGAGACCCGCACACGGCCAAAAAAACTTTCAATACCGCGAAGAATCCCCAGCAACTCACGGGATGAAAGGCTCGTTTGTACGGCAATAACCGCATTGTGGTACCACGGCTGATCGGAAACAGGAACAGGTGCCGTCAGGTACATAGGAGAAAAGGCCAAAACCCGAACGCCACACTTCCCCATTTCAAGAATGGCACGGCGAAACGTCTCGCGGGGGCAACCAAAAGCACTGGGGAGGTTAGCGCCAAGAGCGATATAAATCACCCTACCGACCCCGCTTTTTTAACCCCCAGACGCGTAGCAACATCCATCAAGGTTGTTGTTCCAGCAAGCGCCATCGACGCCTTGCGGCCTGTTTGCGACCCTACCGATACTGGACGATCTGCGGCAAGGTCAGAGAGGAGCTGCTTCATACTTTCGGGCGTTAAATCTTCGTAATAATCATCGTTGATCTGCACCATCGGCGCATTCACACACGCCCCGAGGCATTCAACTTCAACAATGGTAAACTTCCCGTCACGAGTTGTCTCTCCGGTATGAATACCTAGATGGTTTTCACAGGTTTTGACAATATTGGTGGAACCGCAGAGCATGCACGGCGTTGTTGTACACATCTGCACAAGGTATTTACCGACAGGCGAAAGATTATACATCGAATAGAATGTGGCCACTTCATAGACCTTGATCGCAGGCACATCAACAATATCAGCAATTTTGTCCATCGCCGCGCGCGGAATCCATCCACCGTAAGGCGGGCTGGCCGTAGCCCCATCTTCCCCCACCTGACGCTGGGCAAGATCAAGGAGAGGCATAATGGCGCTGCGCTGTTTGCCTTTAGGGTAACGGGCGATAATTTCGGCCACTTTGGCCATATCACGGAATGCGAATTCTTGGGGCTGATAAGCCGCGTTGAGGTCAACAGGTTTCTTCATATGAGGGTTCCCTTGCAATCAGAACACCTGTTTAACGGGAACAGACGCGAAGATCAAGCGGGAGAAAGCTCCGCTCCTTTCAAAACAGGCGGGTTAGTCACACATTTTTCAAAGAAAGACGGGTCTTGCATAAAGCGGCTGATGATTCCCTCGGGCACACGAATATGTACACCGCTCAGGCTCAAGGCATGAAGTTCATCTGGCAAGAAAGTCCGCGCATCCAGATGTTCTTCCGGCAGGGTGTTGGACACTTCACCTGAGACATACTGGCACGGATAATAAGCCACGAGTTTGTTTTTACGGTGGGACGCACGGTCAACCCATAAAACATCGCCAACATTGACGTTAACACCGCACTCTTCCAAAGCTTCCCGTTTAACTGAATTCCGCGGATCTCCGTTATCGGCGGCTTCGGATTTTCCGCCTGGCAACTCCCACCACACGACCTTCTTTTTACCAATAACGGCGCCAGAATCATCATAAACTTTATCTTTGGCTTCGCGCTGAACCAGCACAAGTCCACCATCTTTCACGATAATCCCTGAAAATTTATGAACAGCAACGCCAGCGACAGAAAGGTCACGCTCATCCGCAGCGACCTCACCCTGAAAAATACCTGCCAGCACCTTGTTGTCATCAAAAAGCATAAGTTATCTTAACGCATAAAATAATTATGTCAATAGTTAGGCGTAAAAAATGCCCCTAACGATCAATTTCACCAAAAACAATGTCCAACGACCCAATATTGGCCACAACATCTGCCAACATATGACCGCGCGACATAAAATCAAGAGCTTGCAGATGGGCAAAGCCTGGTGCGCGGATATGGCAGCGGTACGGGCGGTTGGTGCCGTTCGATACCAAATAAACACCAAACTCGCCTTTAGGCGCTTCAACCGCTGTATAGGTTTCGCCAGCCGGTACGTGATACCCTTCCGTAAAGAGCTTGAAATGGTGAATCAGCGCTTCCATCGATTGTTTCATTTCGGCACGTGGCGGCGGTGAAATCTTGTAATCATTAATTTTTACAAGGCCTTCCGGCATCTTCTTAAGACACTGCCGCATAATTTTAAGCGACTGGCGCATCTCTTCAACCCGCACCAGATAACGCGCATAACAATCCCCTGTTTTGCCCACAGGTACATCAAAATCCATGTCCGCGTACACATCGTACGGTCGCGATTTACGCAAATCCCACGCCACACCTGAAGCCCTCAGGCACGGCCCGCTAAAGCCCCAATCCAGCGCCTGCGCTGTTGAAACGACCCCGATATCGACAGTGCGCTGTTTAAAAATTCTATTACCCGTCAATAGGTTATCAAGATCACTTAAGACGCCAGGAAAACTCTCGGTCCACGCCCACATATCGTCCACAAGGCCATCAGGCAAATCCATCGACACACCACCCGGACGGATATAATTGGCATGAAGCCGCGCGCCGCATACGCGGTCATAAAACTCCATACCCTTTTCACGCTCCTCAAAAGCCCACAAGGCCGGAGTAATTGCGCCCACATCAAGAGCAAAAGTCGTAATATTGAGAATGTGGTTGAGGATACGGGTCAGCTCACAAAACAAGACGCGAATATACTGCGCCCTCACCGGCACATCAATCCCGAGCAATTGCTCAACCGCCAAAGCGAAGGCATGCTCCTGATTCATAGGGGACACGTAATCAAGACGGTCAAAATAGGGCAAAGCCTGCATATAGGTCTTATATTCAATCAGCTTTTCTGTCCCGCGGTGAAGGAGACCAATATGCGGGTCAGCCCGCTCAACTACTTCCCCGTCCATTTCCAGCACAAGACGCAAAACACCATGCGCCGCAGGGTGCTGCGGCCCAAAATTCATGGTATAGGGCTTAATATGGTGCTCGGCATCCATTTCCGGAGCGGGAGTCACTGCTTTTTGTGCCTGAACTACTGCCATTTTGATCTACTCCGCTTCCTTACTAACCGGCGTCCAGCCGACACGCGGCACATAATTTGCCTTTTCATCCCCCGGGAGCTGCACATTGGTCAGCGCTTCCCATGGGCTTACATTATCAAATACCCGAAAATCCTGCGGCAGCGTCACAGGACCATACATCACCCGCTTTTGTGCCACGTCATAACGTACCTCAACATGCCCCGAGAGAGGAAAATCCTTACGCAGCGGGTGACCATCAAATCCATAATCGGTTAAAATACGGCGGTGATCCTCAAGACCATCAAACATGATACCGAATAAATCCCACGCCTCACGTTCAAACCACGGAGCCGAACTAAACAAAGGCGAAACAGAAGGAACAGGCTTTTCTTCGTCCGTTGTGACCTTCACCGTCAATCGCAAATTATGTTTGAGAGAGAGAAGCTGATAAACAACCTCGAAACGCTCAGGACGCTCGGGGTAATCGACCCCGCACACATCCACCAGCTGCTTGAACTGGCAATCATCCGCATCGCGCAGATAGCCCATCACCGCCAAAAGCCCTTCACGTGACACATGAAGAATAACGGTCTCGTGATTGATTTCAAAAGACAAAACAGCTTCACTAAGATTTGATGAAATCGTTTCGGCAAACAATACCGCCGGATCCTTGTGTGTCTCTGCCGTCGGTATTTCGGGCGTTGCTACGTTCGTCATAAACGTCTCTCCTAGCGGACAATCCGCGTATCTTCACGGCGGATTTTTTTCTGAAGTTGAAGAAGTCCATAAACCAATGCCTCGGCAGTTGGCGGACATCCAGGGACATAAATATCAACCGGAACAATCCGGTCACAACCACGCACAACCGAATAGCTATAATGGTAATAGCCCCCGCCATTAGCGCACGATCCCATCGATATGACCCAGCGGGGTTCGGCCATTTGATCATACACCTTGCGCAACGCAGGGGCCATCTTGTTGGTGAGCGTTCCGGCCACAATCATCACATCCGACTGACGAGGGCTGGGGCGCGGGATAATACCAAAACGATCAAGGTCATAACGGGACATATAAGAGTGGATCATCTCCACCGCGCAGCACGCGAGACCAAAGGTCATCGGCCACATCGACCCCTGACGCGCCCAATCGAACAATTTATCGGCCTGAGTGAGCACAAAACCTTTATCCGAAACTTCTGCCGCAAGTTTGGCGACAGCCTCATCCTGCGCGACCGCCGGAATAAGCGGCAAATTCGTGGTTAAAGGGGCTTTTGGTGCATCAAATATATGATTCGAACCCATTTAGACTATTCCCAATCAAGGGCTCCCTTATTCCATTCATAGACAAGGCCAACTGTCAGCACGGCCAGAAACATAACCATGGACCAGAATCCAAACATCCCGATCGACCCGAGCGCCACCGCCCACGGAAACAAAAAGGCTACTTCCAGATCGAAGATAATGAAGAGGATCGCCACCAGATAGAAGCGCACATCAAATTTGCACCGCGCATCTTCAAAGGCTTCAAATCCGCATTCATAGGCCGAGAGTTTTTCTTTGTCCGGCCGCGACTTGGCAACAACCATAGGAACAAGAACCATAGCAATCGCCAGCACAACAGCAATGCCGAGGAACACAATAATAGGAAGATATTCTAATAAAAAATCCTGAGGCGCCATAGCGGGATCACACCAGTTGAAAGTTGACGGCCAGAGCAGACCACAAAATGCCTGCCCGATCAAGGGGGGATCACGGCTAATTAACCGCTTTATAATTCCCCGAGCGCGCGCCCAACGCTTCAGGCGTTAGCTGGGTTCGCTACAGCATGCCAAAGGTTCATGATGAAGACGTCCAGCAACACGCGGATTGGCCCGACGCGTTTCCATCTTGGCATCAAAAATGCGTTGTTGACGTTCCCGCCTATCGGAATGGGGATTATGTACATCATGATAATGAACCGCCTCCATACCCAGTGACGTCAGCAAAGATGCCATAATAAAAAATTCGGTTGTTAATGTGGATTTTTTCATCGCCTTACTCACAATTTGAAAATTACGAAGTTAGCCCTATGAAAATCCTATTTTTGTGGCGCGTCAAAGGCATTTTTTGCATTGCAACAATATAATTCCTGCGCCTAAATAACTATTACAATGTTCCAATATTTGGCCAAAAATTATTCAATACACCCCTCCCGCTTTATAAAAGCCTCTCCTTAGCCGTTTTCACATAATATTAACGCCACTTCTTTAAAATTCCCCCATGGCTGATTCCCCAGATACGATAAACAAGAAGCTTTTTGCGAACCTGCTCTACGAACAAGCGCGCACCAGCCAGTTTATGCTGTTGGGGGACAGTCAACACGGGGATCAAAACATCACACGCCTTGCGACCAACCCCCTTGCTCTTCAAAGTTTAGCACGCGCAGGAGTCAAAACACTGATGCTAGAACATATGACGTACGAGCAGCCCGCCTTTGATGCTCTCGCGAACGGAACAATCTCAAAGCGGCAATTTGTCTCCCTCCTTGATTCCAGCATTGCCCTTTTTGGCAATCGCGATGCCCCTCCGGAGGAACAGCGAAAAAACGCGATTCTTAAACGCAATATGATAAATGATGTTGCCGATACAATTTTGAGTGCCAAGACAAACGGGATTAAAGTCGTCGCCATTGATGGGATGGAGGGTGATTATAACCGCCTCTACGATCTGGAGCATCACAAGCGCACCTACCAAAAGGCCATTGATATGGCGCGCGCTGATCCGAACTTGATGATCACCAAAGGCTTTTACAAAAATCTCACCGAGCAGGTTGCTGATGACATGAAACAGGATGGCAGCGCCGCAACCCTGTCCTACAAACCTAAAAAGCGAGCGCAGCGCAGCGATCTTGAAAATATGGATCCTTTTTCGCAGCGCATGGAAATGGATCACCTCACCCTCGCCCAGCGGATATTCGAAACAGCCCAAGGCCAACCTGCCGCCATTCTTTATGGAGGCTGGCACATGGCCAAGGTCAATGACCTTGATGAAACGCTCGAACGCCTCCACACCGAGCAAGCAGACCCAAAAAATCCCCGCAGAGCGACCAGCGTCATCAACATCTACGACTCCCCGAACGGCAACGGGATCAAAGATATCAAAGGCTTCTGTCAGGACTTTGATTGTGCCGCAAGCCCCAATCACCTCAATTACTATTACCGCACATCCCGCATGGACACGGGCAATATAGGCCTAAAAACCGAGCCAGCCAGCCCGAACGCAGTTCCATAATAAAAATGAAAGATATTCATCATTGCAAGGAGCCGGAGACGCCGCGGCAATCCAGATTTTTTGAAAGATGGATAGATTGCTTAGCACCCTCGCAATGACAGGAGCTTTGGAGTCCAAAAAACCAGATGTCGGGGAAAAACCTCAATGGCGCGAACGACGGGACTTGAACCCGCGACCTCCTGCGTGACAGGCAGTTTCTCATGCTACGTCATGCCAACTCATACATCTCACATCTAATTGAAAACAATAATAAAAATCATTTTTATTTAATTTATTTGATTTTTAGAATGCAGGATATTACGCTGTTTTGTGGTGACTTATTGGTGACTTTTAAAAATGACCTTCTGCCTAAATTGGGAATTATCGTATGACTGACAAACTAACCAAGCGTTTTATTGATAGTCTTGAATATAATGCAGAAGCAAAAGCGCGAGATGTACGGTGGGACTCTGACATCTCTGGCTTTGGCATACGCATTTATCCCAGTGGAAAAAAATCCTTTGTTCTCTCCTATCGTCAAAATGGAACAAAACGACTCTTTACTATCGGGCAATATGGCAACATTACCCTTGAGCAAGCCCGAGTCCTCGCCCAAAAGAAAATGGGGGAAGTTGCTGACGGCAAAGACCCCCTCCTCACCCGCCGCGCCGCCAAAAAGAAACATGACTGGAATGTGAATAAGGCCGGAAAAGAATTCTTGAAAAAACTCAAATCAACAAGTGACCGTCACCATGGGGAAGTTGAACGTATTTTTGAGAAAGATATTTTTCCGACCATTGGCAAAATGCCGATTGATGAAGTAAAGAAAGACCATATTTTAAAAATAATTGATAATGTGCTTGAACGTGGATCTGGGATCATGGCCAATCGCACCCTTATGCGCTTGAGCCGCTTTTTCAATTGGTGCATTGAACGTAATCTTATTGAGTTCTCACCTGTCTATAAACTACCCAAACCCACCCAAGAACGCACACGCGATAGAGTTGTAGCGGACTTTGAAATCAAAGAGATTTTGCAAGTGGCAGCAACTACAAATTATCCCTTTGGCCCATTGGTGCTATTCCTACTCCTCACAGGGCAACGGCGCGGAGAAGCAGCCAGCATGGCATGGACAGATTACGATAGAGAACAACGACTTTGGATACTGCCCCGCGAACATACTAAGTCTGACCGCGCCCATGCCGTTCCCTTAAGTGATAGGGCTATCAATATATTAGAAAATGCCCCTAAATTGGGGGATTATATTTTTACTAGCGCAGGAAATAAACCGTTTGAAAACTTTTCACGCGCCAAGAAAATTTTGGATACAAGAATCAAAACTCTGCGCTCCAAAGATAGACAAGTAAACATGACATCATGGACTCTCCATGACCTACGCCGCACTTGTGCAAGCGGGATGGCTCGCCTTGGGGTAGCTCCACATGTCATTGAAAAAGCCCTCAACCACTCTTCAGGCAAGATTCGTGGTGTAGCCGCAATTTATAATCGCTATGAATACGCCACCGAAATGCGCGAGGCATTTGATTCATGGGCTGAATATGTAGAGAAAATCATGGTTACTGACGTACCAAAATCAGTTCTCAAAGTGCCCATAGCAAGGAAAAGAGGAATGCATTAAGCTACAAAAAGCTTGCCCCCGAAACTGAGCAGAAAATACGCCCCAGATAGACCTCAGAAAAACACTCTATAACTCAACAACCTCATAAAGAAAAGGGCCACAGAAGATTCTCCCGCAACCCTTTTCATAGAACAAAAATCAGCCCGCGCTACGACGCGACCAAGTTCCCGCTATTGAGGAGGGCTTGCTCGTCGGTCAGGCCTGTTACACCTGTAAGGGTTGCCGATCTGAACCCATGTGCTGCCTGTGCCTGTACCGTCCGCATCAATCTTTACAATGGTGTTACTGCCCGAGGTGGTAAACTCCACATAGTCGGTAATGAGCTTGGTGAGCGGATCAAAGCCAGTGAGAACATCCTTCACATTGATCTTGTCACCTTCGGCCAAACTAAAGCCCGTGACAACATCGCTGGTGCCTGTGGAACCTGCTGCGAACTTGTAGGTATCGGCTCCTGTGCCGCCTACCAAGGTATCGATCCCCGCGCCACCAATGAGCGTATCATTGCCTGCTCCACCCGTGAGGGTGTTGACATTGGCATCCCCCGTGAGGATATCGGCGTAACCCGAGCCCAAAATAGCCTCGAAACCCGCGATGGTGTCTGTTCCAGCCCCGCCTGTCACCTGCGCTGTGGTCAAAGCCAGAGACACTGTGATACCTGCAGTGGCCGACGCATAAGAGAGCGTATCCGTACCCGTCCCGCCATTCATCGTATCGTTACCAAGGCCGCCTTCAATCATGTTAGTGCCCGTACTTCCTGTGAGCGTATCGTTATAGGCTGATCCGATCAAATTCTCGATATTGCTGATGGTATCGCTTCCTGCGCCACCTGTGGCTTGGGCCGATGTTGTCGCAAGGGATACGGTGATTGCAGCTGTGGCCGCCGCATAAGAAAGCGTATCGGTGCCTGCCCCGCCATTGATTGTATTGGCATTGGCGTCCCCAAAGAGCGTATCGTTATAGGCTGAACCTGTGAGGTTCTCGAAAGTAGAGATTGTGTCTGTCCCTGCTCCGCCCGTCACCTGTGCGCTTGTGAGCGCCAAAGAGATCGTCACAGCCGATGCGGCAGAGGCGTAGCTCAGCGTATCTGTTCCGGCATCACCGCTTAAAATGTCATTGCCAAGACCGCCTTGAATCGTATCATTGCCAAGACCGCCGTTAATGGTGTTGGCGTTTGCGTCTCCTGTAAGCGTGTCATTATACCCCGAGCCCAGAAGGTTCTCGAAGTTCGAGACAGTGTCCGAGCCCGCCCCGCCTGTGGATTGCGCGGTAGCTGTTGCCAAAGAGAGCGTAATAGCTGCCGTTGCCCCTGCATAAGAGAGTGTATCGGTACCCGTGCCGCCATTGAGGGTATCATTGCCAAGGCCGCCTTCAATGGTGTTGGCATTGGCATCACCTGTCAAATTATCATTATAAGCAGAGCCTAATATGTTCTCCACGCCCGTGATGGTATCGCTTCCCGCATTCACGGTGTTCTGCGCCGTCGTCGTTGTCAGGTTCACTGTAACTGCAGCTGTAGCCGATTTATAAGAGACTGTGTCTGATCCCGCGCCGCCTGTGATCGTATCGTTACCTAGACCACCTTCAATTGTGTTGGCATTGGCATCACCCGTGAGCGTATCATTGTAAGCCGAGCCAAGAAGGTTTTCAAAGCCTGATAGGGTATCCGATCCTGCTGCTACCGTGTTCTGTGAAGCTGTCGTTGCCAGATTGACCGTTACAGCCGCCGTAGCTGCGCTGTAAGAAAGAGTGTCAATTCCTGTGCCGCCTGTGAGGATATCATTGCCAAGGCCGCCTTGGATGGTGTCATCCCCCACGCCGCCATTGATCGTGTTGGCGCTGGCGTCTCCCGTCAAGCTATCATTATAGCCTGAGCCTGTGAGGTTCTCGAAGCCCGAGATCGTATCTGATCCCGCCCCGCCTGTTACCTGCGCTGAAGTTACAGCAAGACTGATGCTAATCGCCGCTGTCGCTGCGGCGTAGGTGAGCAGGTCTGTCCCGCTGCCGCCGATAAGCGTATCGTTCCCCGCGCCGCCCTCAATCGTGTCATTGCCAGCTCCGCCATCAATGACGTTGGCATTGCCGTCCCCCGTGAGCGTATCGCTATAGCCCGACCCCGTGAGGTTCTCGATGGTCGCAAGTGTATCTGTTCCAGCTCCGAGTGTGTTTTGCGCCGTTGTAAGCGCCAGTGAAACAGCTACCGCCGATCCCGCATCACTATAGCTTGCCGTATCGGTTCCGGCTCCACCCGTCAGGGTATCATTCCCCACCTGACCATAAAGAATATCGTTGCCGTTTCCTCCGGTAAGGGTGTCGTTCCCGTCCCCGCCATAGAGGACATCATCCCCGTCACTGGCCGATACGGTATCATCACCGCCGTAAGCATAAATCGTATCATTGGTCGAGGCGCTCGCACCAATCCCCGCAATATTGTCATTCCCGCTGGTGCCGTAAGTCGTGAAAGCCTGCGTAGAAAGTGCCAGTGTTGAATTATCAAAAAAACGGATTGTCTCGATCGCGTAGGAATTAGAGGCAAATGTATTATAAACCGTAAGAGACGCCCCCGTAGAGAGCGTGATGATCAAATCATTGGCACTCGTGGAATAACGCGCGAAGGTGAGGCTCCCCAGTGTCAAACCGGAGGGCAAACGAACTTCATCCGTGCCGCTTCCGCCTGACTCCTTGATAACGTCATTGCCGCTTCCATAGATATAAATATCGTTACCCGTGCCTCCATCCATAAGATCATTGCCAGCTCCGCCCTCGAGGCTATCATCCTCCGAGCCGCCCTCGAGGCTATCATTTCCATCGCCCCCGAACAAAGCATCACTGCCTGCATTGCCCTCCAGATGGTCATCGCCTGCGTCGCCATAAACGATATCCGCGCCCGCATCGCCACGAAGATAATCCTGCCCGCTGCCGCCATAAATCTGATCATCGCCCGTATCGCCATAGGACGTATCATCCCCTTCATAGAGATAAATAATGTCATTCGCCGCGCCGCCAATTGAGATTCCGTCCATGTTATCATCATCCGGTGTGCCGTAACTGGTAACAGAAGCCGTGGTGAGATCATAAGTAGAATTATCAGAGAATTTGAGTGTCTCGACACGGTATTGCGCATTCTTGAACTGGTCTTCGACAATGATGCGGCTGTAAGATCCGCCATTCGTGATGGTGATATGAAGGTCATACTGCCCGTAACGGGTAAAGGTGAGGTTTGCGAGCGCAATCCCCGCCCCTAACTGGATCACATCCACGTCCGCGCCGTTGGTGCTGCCTTGCTCCGAGATCGTATCCACCCCGTCGCCTACATTATAGACATAGGTATCGTTCCCGTATCCTCCGATCAAGAGGTCAGAGGAGGCTCCTCCGGTTAAACTATCATTCCCCGCGTCACCATGAAGCTCGTCTCTCTCAAGACCACCACTGAGCGTATCATTACCGGAGTTTGCCAGTATCAAGTCACGCGTGACGCCTCCCGTCAAAGTATCAACGCCCGTCGTGCCTGTGAGGGTCGTCACCGGAACCTCTGCGCTCAGATCGGTCAGGAGCGCATTCATATCGAGCGCCGTATCCGAATTTTCAATTGCGGTATTAAGGGCTGTTTGCTCGGGCACAGAAAGATTAGTGACGCCAACTGCCGTATCCACCATTCGTAGCACATTGCTCCAGAACGCGCCGCGCTCGCTTGTGGAGGCAAGCCCTGCCGCATCCAGCGTGAGGGCATCAAGCTTATCTTGCGCAAGGCCTGTGATCCCGCTGAAGCTATCCAGCACAGGGTCATAGTTCCATGTGCCCTCGAAGATCTCTCCGGCAGAAGTCTGCGCCATGATCCGCGCATAGAAATTATCAAAAGCCTGATCAAACGCACTTGATAACATATCCCCTGCTTGCTCGCGCGGCAGGTTAGAGCCCCGCTGGATAAAATCATCGGCCACAAGCTTCTCTAAAAAGGCAAGCTCTTGTGCATCCACGTTCGGGCCGCGGCTTGCAGGGTCAACGTCGTCAACCCCCGCCCACCGCATCATCACCCCGCGCACCACCCCGCCCGCGTTTGTACCCGCATCAAAGATACTGGCAAAATCATGGCTGGCAAGTCCCGCCACAAGGTCAAGGAGGTTGCCAGTGCCTGTGTTATCAAGTGACATCGCAATATGAAGGTCAGGCAGATTGCCGTAGCCGCGCAGCGTCGGCATAAAGAGCGTCCGGACATCGAGCGTATAATCGCCATTATAAACCGTGTTTACGTCATCGTACGCAAACCACGCATCGACAATTGATTTAGTGGTGCCATTTTGAACAAAAGTCCCGAGTTCCTTGATCGTGTTGCCGTTGTTGGTGATGGTGGTATCGGTATAGGCAAGGCTGATCGATGTGATGGCGAGCTCGGTGAGTGTATGAAGCTCCGCTTCTTCAGAATAACCGTTGCCGTTCTCGTCCACCCAGACTTTAAGCAAAGAAAAAGCGGCATCTGCCGCTGTAATTTGTCCGTCGCCATTGCTGTCATAGCTGCCAAGCTTCCCGAACCCGTTACTTACATTCTCGGTGTTGCCAAAGAGCTCGCTATTATCGTTAATGATCCCATCTGCGTTCAGGTCAATGGCGAGGAGCCCATCACCCCCCGTGACCCACCCCGAGGCCTCACGCATCCCGTCTGCATCAAGGTCCCAATACACCGCCCCCGTCCCCGTTAATGACGTCAGCTCAATCCCGTCGTTGTCGAGGTCAAGGACTAACGGAGAGGTCAGGGTTTTGGCTTCAGCAAAGAGGGAGATGATTGACTCTAAGAAAGTTGGATGCACGCCTCCATTACCATTCTCTTCAATGTTAGATAAGAAGGGAACTACAATTTCTCCAGATTTTATTGTAACAGTTTCTGATGCTGTAGAGAATATTAACTCCTTATCAAAGTTAGCCACGCTCCATGATGGGATATTTTGATCAGCATCCTGATCAAACATAGATTCGGTATAAGGTGTGGAGCTGAAATTAATTGGATTAATAAAGTTTATATTAACTGTTCGCCCAATGCCATCAGGATCATAGACATATTCAAGAGCAGGATTAAGAATTATAGCCAGCCCATCAGTGCTATCATAGTTGAAGTTCTCGTGAAAACCCGGATCAGGAATAACTCTCCAGCTCCCCAACGATTTTTCTCCGACTGCATCCATCACAAAATTCGCTTCTAACTTGAACTGCACAGAATTATAAATCATCGCTCTGTTGAACAAGCTATCCGTACCGGCTGGGCCATTGTCCCATTCATACTGCTGTGTATCCCATTTGTCTGTATAGTGTTTATTCGGATTGAGAATTTCTAATATTTCTTTGACCTCCGTGAAACTGTAAGATCTCCCATATTGAAACGCACCACTCGGAGCATTAAAAAAATCCTGCACAATATAGAATTGGGCAGGAACTGCGAACCATGCATCATCAGCCATATACTCCGACATATCAACATCTATAGTGGACGTCACCCCCTCCGCCCTAACCGGTGCACCTGGGTTAGCCGTTGTCTGACCATATTTGTACATATTCACAATATCTTCCAAAGTAAGGGTCGCCACAACATATCTCCTTTTTAAAGTGTAAAAATATCCAACGATGTTTGATTAATGATTTGTCACAACACCACAGTTTTGAATTCTCCATATCATCTTATCCGGTGTCTGTTTTACAACACCTTTTTCATCGATATAATGTAACACGTAGTTTACCGTCACATATCCTGCATTGACTCCTGTGGCTTTACTTAGCCACCAATTTGTTTTATGTGCCCAATCACCTTGAGGAGGCCACCCACTGATATTATCTCTTGTCTCCACTGAACAACAATTGGGATTTGCTTTCAGAAAATCGTCTACACTTGCAAAAGGAACCCTCTTATGAGTGACAAATTCCACAGAGCGCGTCGAACTTCTATTCATCTCTTTTATAACTGCCCTTATTTTCTCTTCATCAGTCAGGGGACGTCCTAAATCCAGACACACGCCGCTATATTGTTGCTGCATGTCCCACGCGGCTTTTCCAAGAAATCCCACTAACATCACAGCAATAAGAGGTATTACAAATTTTTTCATTTCATCCCTACAGAATTATTCAAGTAATAACAATATACGCAATCCAACCTGTCAACCTACACCCATAGAATCTGCCCATGCCTCAACCCAGCCCTTTGTATTGTAAACAACATATGAACTTTGCGCATTTGCGCATTTGAGCATAGTATCTCCGAGTAATAGGTGGCCAATTCATCCTCCAAAAGATTTCGATATCATCTCAATAAGTTCATTCTCTTCAAAAGTCTTTCTTACGCAAGGTTTGGAGAGAGGAACCAATTTATTCACAAGAAAATTCTTTCTATCTGTGCACTTCTTTCCGGCGGAAAACTGCACGATATTACAAGTAACGTCATTTAAATTCGCATGCGACGCACTAGAGATATCCACGACAAGATCTGAAGAGGATATCGTAAGAGGCTGCGTCATTTGATTTATAGCAAGATCAACCGCACCATCTTTACTAAGTCCATTAGATTCAAGGGCACTAGCATAGCTATCTTCAATAAAAGTGGTATTTGGGAGAATGAAATTTCCTGAGTTTAAAGGATCTGGAGAAACCTCAATTTGGTTTATGTAGTTAGTAAGATGTGTTCTCGCAACATCATCCCGTTTTTCTTGACGTGCCTCCGATCCATACACTCTGTCCCAGTACTTTTCAACCACTCGTCCTAACAAACTTGGCGTACCTGATGTCAGCTCACAGGCAGCTTGCGCGTAAGTATCACCTCCAGCAGCTAATGCAGCGTAGGCACCTCTAACATCTCCTAGAGCAAGCAATGATTTCGCTTGATCAACATGCACTTGACTAATAGAGGTCAAAATAATCTTCCTATCTCAAATAAAAGTTGGTTGAAATGTTCTCTTAATTATCTTTTTCCCGTACTTGCCATGACCGAATTCGCTCATTAATCATATCAATCCCCCCTTGATTGGCATACCAATCAAGATTTTCCGAACTGAACTCTATTCCAAGACCAACAAAATGGTCATATGCCCCATAAACTCGACAAGCAGGATTCTCTGTTTCTGGCTTTCGTCCACATCTAATATAGCTAACTGGTTTCCTAGACGCCACGTAAACGAATAGATCCTCATACGGACTCTCGTTGTATCCAATACTTATCAAGCCATCCTTAGATTTTTCAAAGTCAGGTATTATTACGGTTTTTTTTTCAGAAGCAGACTTAATAAGATTTTCTATACCATAGAACACTCCCCCCGCATTAAACTCCATATTAAACTGAACAGTATTAGGTGTTCTTGGTGGCGGCTTTAAAAACTTTCTGCCATTTTCAAGTGGACCCACATCAGGAATATGGCCCATCAAAATAACATAACCATGAGGATCATATAACCCCTCACGGTTCCCCCCTGGAGTCTCGATCTTTTTTACATCATCGGAATCAATGCGATTCAAACTATTAACAAGATAATCAGCTGGGATAATGAATGCCTCCCCCCCCCAGTTTGATAGAATAAACCTCCTTAAGCTGCTTTGTTTCTTTATTTTCTTCGTCGCAGCCACTTAAGAAAAGGAAAGTAGATATAGCCACAAAAATTACAGCGAGAAATCTTTTGCTGCTTTTTTCTTTGAATTTACGACATATATTTGAACAGTAAAACACTATATTATCTTTCTCTACCAAGCTCAAAGAAATCACAACATATGCAATCCACACTGTCAACCTACGCGCACAAAAATAAAAATGCATAAAGCACCAATAAATTGTTTGCCACACATCAACTGCAATGTTACCTTTCGAGCCTCACATTACCTCCACAAAACAATCACGCGGCAGCGCGGTCATCCCATGAACGCGCCGGAAAACGCTCCAGCATTTTCGTGTTGTTATTCGCAGCCACACCTTCAAAATTTGCCCATTTAAACAAGATCGCCCGCACATCATCCTTCTTAAAAAATTTTATTTCTATTTTTCTGACGTATTTCTCTTTTTGCGGCTCTCCGCCCACTTTATTAAATCTGCTACTTTATAGCGCACGACTTTATGGCTGATTTTTAGAAATTCAGGGCCGCCACCTTTGACCCTGTAACCTTGCAACGTACGCGGGGATATTCCCAAATAAATGGCTGCTCTTTTTTCATCAATATGCAATTCAGGATCAAGATCTGCAAATGACGGTGAAGCTATAGTTTTTATTGTTTCTTTAAGGGGTATTTCTTTAGGTATTTCTTTAGGAACTTCCTTAAAGGAAATTTGTTTTATAATTGGCTCTGGTTCTATAGAAATTTTAGCTATTGTCCTTAAAGGCTCAATAAGGCGGATGCCTGTAAATTCGAAGTTTTTATAAATTAATTCCGAATTATCCCAATTTATTATCCCTGCAAGAAATATATCTATAGGGATTCTTATAGGGAGATCCGACAATTTACGGGGTAATTGGTAACTATAGGGAATTAACCGCCCATTTTTAATGAAAAGCTTAATTTCTCTATAGAGCGCCTCTATAGCGTTTTTTGTTATTTCTTGCTGATTTTTGAAATGCTGAATGGTTTGGGTTGTGACAGCAAGAAACCCTATAAGGGTTTTATTGTCCTCTGCACTATCCATAGGGGCTTTAGTGGGCTTTATCGCCAATTTATAATTTTGAAGGGCTTCAGGACTGCCATATCTGAAAAGAGCCTCATTTAAGGTACATCCCCCTAAATAGGATTGTTCATCAATTGTTGGAATAGTTGGGTTGAATGCGTCCATATCAAAACATTATCAAAAATAATAAATATTCACCAAGCGGCAATTCAAAATAGTACGTTAAATTACGCAAAGCACTGCATAGCACGGAACAACGATTCTTGTGGTGACTTATTGGTGACTTTTGATGAAGCTTGATTCTTCAGGATGACCGAAAAGATATATACTCTGATACCCTATATGTCACAATTTTCAAGGGTTAGAGCCTATAAACCTCAATGGCGCGAACGACGGGACTTGAACCCGCGACCTCCTGCGTGACAGGCAGGCATTCTAACCGACTGAACTACGTCCGCGTTCTTGAGGGCTTTGTCTTATAAACTTGAGCCCAACTTGTCAACATGATAATTAAAAAAAACCGCTTTTTGAACCTTTTTGAAAGTTCCTCCCATGAGCACACTCGGCCTCTCCCCCATTTCGGTACAGGACTTAACCTATTACTATCCTTCAAAATGCGCGCTGAAAGATGTGAGTTTTTCCTTGGAACAAGGCAGCATTACGGCACTTGTTGGGCCGAACGGTGCCGGAAAATCAACACTGATGCGCAATCTGGCGGGGCTTGATGTCCCATATTCAGGACAAATATCCATCTGCGGCATTGATGTGCATGAACACCCTCGCCTTGCCCATACCAAAATTGGCTACCTTCCAGATGATTTTGGCCTATATGATGATCTTAAGGTCAGTGACGTCCTCGAATTTATGGGCGGATGCCACAATCTGACAGGCACCGCCCTGAACGAGAGAATCACTCTCATCGCCAACACACTCCATTTGAACGATGTCCTCACCCAAAAATGCGGCACCCTTTCGCGCGGCTGGCGCCAACGCGTCGGGATTGCCCTCGCCACCATCCATATGCCAGACATCCTGATGCTCGATGAACCTGCCTCGGGCCTCGACCCCGAAGCTCGCGCCGAACTCTCGCATGTCCTCAAAAATCTGCAAGCACAGGGCATGACGATTCTTGTCTCCTCCCATATTCTTGCAGAATTAGAGGAATATTGTACGGCGATGCTCGTCCTGCGCGACGGAAAGATTCAAGATCATGTGACACTCACAGCGCACCAGCAATCACGACATCAAACCATTCGTGTCCAGCTGACAACGACACTCTCTCCTTCTCACGAAAGAACTCTACTGGATATCCTGAGCGCGGCACCACCCGTCATTGCGCCGGATAAAACATCACTTCAATTTGAAGTCGGGCCGGAAAAAGAAGATCACCACGCCCTCCTCAAACAAATCATGGCTCTTGATATTCCCGTCTGCAGCTTCACCGTAGAGGAAACATCCCTCCAGTCACTCTATCTCGAACTCGCCCATAAAACCGCGTAAGGATCACACACCATGTTTGCCAACAATCCCGAATTTCGCAAGAACCTGAAACTCGAATTCAATCTGACGCGCTTCATTATCCCCGCCCTGATCCTTGCCCTCACCGCATGGATCGGCTGGAGCTCGATCACGCCGCAAGACTGGAAGCATCTGCCTCTCGACTATTACAAAGGCGAATCGCTCCATGGCTGGATGAGCGGATTTGGTTTTATTTTCACTATCATTTGGGGAACCTATCTCGCCGCAAACAGCCTCTTTGGCGAAATGAAACAAAAAACATGGGACTTCGTCCGCATGTCATCGCTATCACCTGCAAAAATTCTCATCGGAAAACTTTTTGGCGCAACGTCCGTTGTCTGGGTGATCACGCTACTCGGCACTGTGCCCCTGATCATCATCGCCGGAACATATATGATCCCCGGCAGCGGTATCATCCGCCCTGAATACCAGACAATCGGCAGCCTGATCCTCGCCTTGATGTTCTGGGTCATCCTCTCGCATACCTTTACCTTGCTCGTTGGCCTCTATGCACAAAACAAAGAATCCCGTCACACGTCCATCGGCAGCGCTCTCACGGTCATGATGATGGGCTTAACAATTGGAGCGATCATCACCGAAAATTACAGCCGCGAGTACCAAATTCTCGAGATTTATCATCAGGAGGGACAAAAACCCTATATGCCGGAGGATGCCATCGTCATCGAAGCCGGAAAATTCTACATGACTCCCCCGCAACCTGTGGACTGGTACAGTATTAAACTCAAGCCACTGGATGCCACCACCTTCTGCCTCGGATTTTTTGCTCTCTGGTCGGTGATCGGTGCTTACCGCGCCCTGCGCAAATCCCTCCAGTACAAAGACTCACCTTGGGTCTGGATGACATTCCTCATCACCATGTCACTCTTCCTCAATGGTTTTACAATTGTCACTCCTGAACTCCGCAACTTCCTGATCTGGCCAATTGTATTAAGTGTTAGCACTCTTCTTGTAACTTGCTCCAATGAAGCAGGCGATATTATCCGCTACCGCCAGTTTGCCGACCAATGCGCCCGCAAGAATTTCAAAGAGGCCTTTCGCCTTCTACCACTTTGGATCATATCTTTTGCCATCTTTGTCGTGGCTGCGCTTGCCAATATTCTACTCATCCACTTCATGCTCATCCACCCAGAATCCTATTCGTACAGCGGATATAACCCCGAAAGCACGGCACATCTGAATTCATTGGAATTCATTAAAGGAGCTCTTGTATTTTTTGGCAGCCTTCTTGTGCTGATGATCAGAGACATTCTCGTATTCCACGTGATTTCGTGGAAACGTTCGATCCGCCGTCCACTTCTCGGCATGATCGTCTATATGGCGATCTTTTATGGATTCGCGCCCGCCATTGCCGACATCTTTAACAATCAGTCCGGACCACGTTATTTCTTTCCCTTTATTAATGCTGGCGCTGCCGAAACGCAGCCCAATTTACTGCTCTATTTTATCCTCCATGGGGGATTAATAACCTTGGTTTTGTTGCCCTTCCGCCGCGCGTGGCGCACAGCGTTTGGTGAGAAACTGGCCTAGAACAGCTAACCAAAACTTAAGAAAATATACGTAAAATGGGCGCAAGATGAGGTCAGGCTTTTTGCCCAATAATGCGTTATGAGTGAAAACGTCCAACGAAACTTTTCAGCTGCCGGTGCACAGGATGTCCTGCGCTCCGAATTGTTGCTGGGCTTGATTGCCTTACGCAGAAACGGCGCCTCCCATGAGAATTACTGGTCGAAAATTGGCCCGCTTGCCCCGCCTCGACCTGACGACCTGACCGCCATCTTTCCTCCCGAGCGAACACCCAAACTCACCGATGGCGAAATCACCTATAAATATCTGGAATGGCATGGGGAACAAAAAGGACAAATTCTTACAACAACGCGGCAAACCTTCTCGCAAACACGGGCGCAAGAACTTCTTGCTGTCATGGAACATATCGGACGCGAATCTCCTGAAACATTCGACCATATTTTTGACACCATGTGGGACTGGCGGATTGTGGAATATGTGACAGCCGTTCATATGATGGAAGGTCAGGAAGCCTTGCGTGATTACTTGCTGGCACGAGTCAAAGACATGGATGATTTCATCCTTGCGGCAGGGCGCACACAGGAAAAATTTCTCGATAACGAATATTACCCGATGGATAATGAACTTTCCCATCTGACCCGTGAACTGACAGCGCTCTATGTCATGAAAAAGATTCCAACACTGGATCACACTGAACCGGAAACGCTGGAAGATGACGAACTGCTGGGCGTACTCAAATTTGCTGCCCAGCATGATATAAGCACCGAAGGACTCGAACATATCAATCGCAACGCTCCTTTGCCGGAACGTCTGCTGCAAATTCACCGCAACGGCTGCGCGCGCCTTCAGGAAAGTCTTTTCGAAGATCCCCAATTTGCACTAGATTTGGTCGGTGTCCGCCGCGATTTTGCTGATCTGAGCTGGAAACAAAAACTTCATGTCGGGCGCGTCTATCTTGAAACACTCGCTGAATCCTATGGTGTCCATCCACCTCCCGATTTGCATGGTGACAAAGAACTTGACAGCTATGCCGCCCACACCCCGTGGAGCACCACGGATAAAGAGGCCTGTTACGCGCACCCGATGGGGATCATCAAAGTCAGCCCCGACAAAGACTGGAGCAATTTTGATGATTTTATGACCGCTCTCAATCATGAATTCACCCATGCGCTTGAAGATGTCTCCCTCTACACCTTGAACTCGGATTTTCAGGACTGGAAAAAGAAATCACCCGAAAATGCTGCCGTTAAAACAGGACATGAAAAATTTCAGGATAATTTTCGGGCAACCGGCCTCTTGATGGCCTTTAATACCAACAGCCGGAATAGCGCAGCTTATGGGGCTTCACAAGAAGGTGATTATTTCAAGGGGGGGCGCTATTACGGTCATAAAGCCGAATATGCCTCTGACGATCCAGCAAGAGACGAGGCAGAAAAAACCAAAGCAAAAACGCGTCATCTCGCGCAGCTGCGCGAACGCCATGCCTATCTGCTTGAAGGCCACATAACATCAAAGCTCACCGAAGCTATAGAGCGTGTGGAGCGCTGCAAAGATCCTCTACCAATCTTTATGCGCTCGCAGTTGCTGACCTATCCGGTCAAAGACATGCTAACCTTAAACATCAGGCCCCGCATCGCAGCGGAAAATCTCCCTGCTTTTGATCGGAACGTTAAAAAAATTGATGATCTCTTTCGCCACGCGGACGCGCGCACCAGCACCTATGAAGAACGCCTGCGTTCCGTGGCCTTGGGATTTATGAACGCCCAAAAACTCATGCTGCAAGCCTCGAAGGATGGCCTACTTGATCTGGAAGAACCCCCAACGAAAGCGTTCTACCTAAAACTGAAGGATCAGATAACCGATGACAGAATCGGCCTCCATATTCTGGAGCTGGAAGAGGCAGCTACCGCGCCAGAATCAGAACCACAATCAGCTCTGACCCCCGCCTGATAACAACGCCCTATTCCGCCGCAGCCGGAAGATGAAGCGAACTAGCAACGCCCTCATGCATGATCTTGCCGCGGCACACATTAAGCCCTGCGGCGAATCCGGCATCACTCGCCAGTGCTTTTTCCCAGCCCATATCGGCCAGTTTGAGGGCATAAGGCAGCACCGCATTATTAAGCGCCATAGCCGACGTTTTTGGCACAGCACCCGGCATATTCGCCACGCAGTAATGGGTCACGCCATCCACCACAAACACCGGATCACCATGCGTTGTCGCGTGCGAGGTTTCAAAACAACCGCCTTGGTCAATAGCAATATCCACCATCACCGCGCCATGTTTCATGGTTTTGAGCATCTCCCGCGTCACAAGACGCGGTGCCGATGCCCCAGGCACCAGAACCGCCCCGATTACAAGATCGGTCTTGGGAAGAAGTGTTTCAACCACGCTGGTCATGGAATAGAGAACCTCGGCTGCACCTGAAAAATGTTCATCGAGCTCACGCAGACGCTCGGACGATTTATCAAGAATGGTGACCCGTGCACCCATCCCAACTGCCACACGCGCAGCATTAAATCCGGCTACGCCGCCGCCTAAAACCAGAACGCGGGCCGCCGGAGTCCCCGGGGCACCGCCCAGCAGCAAGCCTTCACCGCCCATATGTTTCATCAGGTAATGCGCCCCGACCTGTACCGAAAGACGCCCCGCCACCTCGCTCATCGGCGCGAGAAGCGGCAATCCGCGACCATTCGCGCCAGTCACGGTTTCATAGGCAATCGCAATGCATTTGGAATTAATAAGACCTTGCGCTTGCTCAGGATCAGCCGCAAGGTGCAGATAGGTAAAGAGAATCTGGTCAGGCCGCAGCATCGCACACTCAACAGCTTGAGGCTCCTTGACCTTCACGATCATATCGGCAAAATCAAAAACTTCTTTGGTGGATTTTGCAATAGCGGCGCCCGCGGCCTTGTAATTTTCATCGGAAAATCCAATTCCAGCACCCGCGCCGGATTCAACCATCACCTGATGGTCGTGCGCGACCATCTCGCGTACAGAGGACGGAACCAACCCCACACGATGTTCTTGTTTCTTGATTTCCTTAGGGACACCGACGCGCATAGCTTCCTCCTGATCTGAACGATTATCCTATCATCATACAAAAACAAAACCGCGCTGACTATGCACAGCGCGGCAAAAACATAGTTTCTCTCTCAAAAAATCACCTAGGCACTGAAATCGTTGCCTTTTATGCGGAAAATGCTCTTGTTACTGACCTCTGCCATGGGCGCGGCCACTTGAGCGAGCGACGCCCCGTTGGCCTGAAATTCCATGAGTTTGTTAAGACTTGCCAAAGCACCCGCATAAAAATCGCGTGCTTCCGGCTTTTGAGCCGTCTCGGCCATGGCCTGAAGCCCTGCCTGATCAAAAAGTTTTTCATGGGGATTGGGATGGGCTATATACCCTTCGCCACCTGCCAAAACCTCATAACGCTTGGCATTCGGGAACCCTATCACCGCTGCGCCATCCTGAAAACCTTTAAGTACGGGCATAAAAACCTCTCTGCTAATGTTATCAGAGTACCCGCGTTACGTTAAAAAGAGGTAAAAATCAGCGGGACTTGCGCGCATACAGCAAATAAGTCTGGCTGCGTCCGGCGTCCTTGCCTTTATTCTCGTAGCGTGTGGCCATCCAGCCATTGGGGGCCTTTTTCCAGTCCTCGGGCTTTTCAGCCAGCCATTCAAAATCCGGACAATTGACAGTTTTGGTGAGCATCCACTCAGCAAGCTCGTCCACATCAGTAGTCTGCACCATCAATCCCCCGTCTTTGAGGACACGGGCATAAACCTTGAGGTTCTCCTCGCTTACAATACGGCGTTTATGATGGCGCGATTTGGGCCACGGATCAGGATTGAGAATATAAAGCACATCCACCGACTCATCAGTAAGCGAATTGAGCACCATCAAGGCATCATCCATATGCACGCGGATATTGGCAGGCACAGGATCAGGTATATCTTTGAGAAACGCCGACATGCCATTCACAAACGGCTCGGCCCCGATAAAGAAATCGTCCGGATTTTCGCGCATGATGTAATGGAGATGTTCACCATTCCCAAACCCGATTTCCACATGAAGTTTTTTAACCGGCATCCCGAAAAGAGAATCAGGCGGCACATCACCTTTTTCGCTCAAGAATTCTGACCCGACAATGCACTGGGGCAAAATAAGGTCAAGCGCATCAACCCGCACCTGATGAAGGGGACGCCCCAAACGGCGCCCATGGACACGGCGGCGGCGGTAAAGGTGATCGTCAGGCGCAGAGATTTCTGAGGGCATCGGCCAAATCCAGTTTTTCCCATGAAAACCCGCCATCAGCATCCGGTTCGCGGCCAAAATGCCCATAAGAGGATGTCCTTGTATAAATGGGACGGTTGAGTTGGAGATGGGTTCTAATGCCCCTTGGCGATAAATTCAAGCATTCCGTGAGAGCCTCCACGATTTTGACTTCATCCACCTGCCCCGTTCCCATCGTATTCACGTAAATGGAAATAGGTTTGGAAACCCCAATCGCATAGGAAAGCTGAATGAGGCACTTATCGGCAAGACCCGCTGCGACAATATTTTTGGCGGCATAACGCGCTGCATAAGCCGCAGAGCGATCAACCTTAGTCGGATCTTTCCCCGAGAAAGCTCCCCCGCCATGAGGCGCTGCGCCACCATAGGTATCGACAATAATTTTGCGGCCCGTGAGGCCCGAATCACCCACCGGCCCGCCAATCACAAAGCGGCCTGTGGGGTTGATATAAAGCTCTTCGTCAGGGCACATCCAGCCTTCGGGTAAAATCCGCGCGATATAAGGCTTCACAATCGCGCGCACATCCTCCTGCAAAAGATTTTCGGCATGCTGGGTGGAGACAACAACCGATGTCGCCCCGACCGGAACACCATCCACATAACGAAGCGAGACTTGCGATTTGGCATCCGGCCCCAGCATCGGAAGTTTTCCGGCATGACGGTCATCAGCCAATGCTTTGAGAATCGCATGGGCATAAAAAATCGGTGCAGGCATCAGCACAGGCGTTTCACGGCAGGCATAGCCGAACATAATTCCCTGATCGCCAGCCCCTTCATCCTTGTTACCAACCGAATCGACCCCCATCGCAATATCGCTCGACTGGGCATGAAGACGGCAATCAACGTCCAGAGTCTGCCAGTTAAAACCCTCTTGTTCGTAGCCAATATCACGTACAGCCTGACGGGCCGTGGCAATGATCTCATCTTTCTCAACAGGCACCGCGCTGCGCACTTCCCCGATAATGCCGACAAAATCGGTTGTCGCGCAGGACTCAGCAGCAACGCGCGCCTCAGTGTCACGGGAGAGAAATAAATCGACAATCGAATCGGAGATGCGGTCACACACCTTGTCGGGGTGACCTTCAGCAACCGATTCACTGGTAAATACAAAATCACGAAGGGAAGAAGATGATAACATAATAGCCTAAAACCTTTTCTATGGGCTCTAGGCTACCTGCTTGATGTCAAAAACAAAAGAGGAAATTCTGGAACTACTCGTCAGTAGCTCTAAAATTTTTCGACATTTGCTTGATCATTTTCAGAAAATCGCGGCGCAATTTTTCATCCGGGATAGCATAATAGGACTTGATCAGGTCAACCGTTTCCTTGCGAACCATAATGTCGTCCGATTCTTCCTCGGAGGAACAATACGGCGCTTGGTCATTATCGGAAAATCCGCCCTGAAGTCCTATATGTGAATCCGGAGCAGCAAACCCTTCAAAAAAGAAAGCCACTGGAACATCAAGGACTCGTGCGAACTGGAACAACCGACTGGCACTCAGACGGTTTCGTCCCTTTTCATATTTTTGAACTTGCTGGAACGTGATACCGGCTGCTTCAGCAAGATTCTCTTGGGTAATACCGATTAGATTGCGACGCGCTCTCAACCGCTGGCCGACGAAAACATCGACAGGGTTTGGTGCGTCACCATCAACGGAACTTCTACGGGGATTGCGCGTACGCAGTGTTTCTTTTTCTATGATCATGTTTTGATTGATATTTCGTATTACTCAGTGTTGCAAAGTTATGGATATGTTTGCCCTGAATTTAGAAATTTCTCAACTAATCTTAGGTATTAATACGAATTTTCTAAATAAACCTTAGATATACTTAAGTATGTATAGCGAAGTTTGAGGAGTGCCTTAATACCCATTTACCACCACTTCGTAAACGAAAAAACTTGCTTTCCTTTCTGTTAGGCTGTATAAACCGACTAAATAAACATACTCTGCGATGATGACAGGGTGGGCTCAGAAAAATGAAGCCCGCCTTTTTTGTTATCTCGCTATAGGATTGATATAGAATGGCGACGCTTCAAGAAAAGCGCATTTCTGGATTTGTAGAACCTGTGCTCACCAGCATGGGGTTTGACCTTGTTGCATTGCGCATTATCGGCAGCAAAAAACTGCAAACGCTGCAAATTATGGCCGAGAACGCGCAAACCGGAACGATTGATCTCGAATCATGTTCCAAAGTAAGCCGCGCTATATCTGCTGTGCTCGACGTGGAAGACCCAATTTCAGGTGCCTACCAGCTTGAAGTCAGTTCACCCGGTATCGATCGCCCTTTGACTCGTGTCAAAGATTTCGAGAAACATATCGGTTACGAAATAACACTGGAAACCGAAACGCCCTCGGACGCCGGACAAAAAAATTATCGCGGCAAAATCACTGCGTTTGACGGCCAAACAATTACGCTGGCCGCCGATCAGGCAGAAGTCGCTATCGACTTTACCAACGTGGCCCGCGCCAAACTAGTTCTAACTGACGAATTAATCAAAGCAGCCCTCAAAAAAAGGAGCGAGGAAAAAAATGAATCGTGTTGAAATCCTTCAGGTAGCCGATACCGTTGCCCGTGAAAAAAACATGGACAAGGAAATTATCATTCAGGCCATCGAACAGGCTATCCAGAAAGCCGGACGTTCGAAATATGGTCATGAACATGATATACGCTGCCATATCGACCGCCGCACCGGTGAAACTGAACTTAAACGCTACCGCACGGTAACCGAAACAGATCTCATCGAGAACGAAGCCGCGCAAATCACCCTTGCTCAAGCCCGCCGCGAAAAACCAGATGCCAATGTTGGCGATATTCTGATTGATACCCTGCCCGCCTTTGATTATGGCCGTGTTGCCGCGCAGACCGCCAAACAAGTTATCATGCAAAATATTCGCGAAGCCGAACGCGAACAACAATATAACGAATTCAAAGACCGCATGGGCGAAATCGTCAACGGCGTGATTAAACGCGTTGAATACGGCAATGCCACCATTGATCTCGGACGCACCGAAGCCGTTCTGCGCCGTGATGAAACCCTGCCGCGCGAGCACCTCAAAAACGGCGACCGTGTGCGCGCTTACATCTATGACGTACGCCGTGAAGTACGTGGCCCGCAAATTTTCCTCTCGCGTACCCGTGGCGATTTCATGGCCAAACTGTTTATGCAAGAAGTCCCTGAAATCTATGACGGCGTGATCGAAATCAAAGCCGTTGCCCGTGACCCAGGAAGCCGTGCAAAAATCGCTGTCTATTCGCGCGATAACAGCATCGACCCTGTAGGTGCCTGCGTGGGTATGCGCGGTAGCCGCGTTCAAGCCGTTGTCGGCGAGCTAGGCGGCGAAAAAATCGATATTATCCCATGGTCACCCGACGTTGCGACCTTTATCGTCAACGCCTTGGCTCCTGCTGAAGTTTCCAAAGTTGTGATGGATGAAGAAAAACGCCGCCTTGATGTTGTGGTGCCAGATGACCAGCTTTCGCTCGCCATTGGCCGCCGTGGACAAAACGTGCGCCTCGCATCCATTCTGACAGGCTGGTACATCGATATTCTGACCGAAGAAGAAGAAGCCAAACGCCGGCAGGAAGAATTTACCACACGCTCGAGCCTCTTCATTGAAGCGCTCGACATTGACGACGTGATTGCACGCCTGCTGATTGCCGAAGGCTTCAACAAGGTCGAAGAGATTGCCGACACCACGCTCGAGGAAATGGCCTCAATCGAAGGCTTTAACGAAGAAATTGCCGAGGAACTTAAATCCCGTGCGCAAACATGGCTGACCGCCAAAGCGGAAGAACTGCAAACCCAGCAAAAAGAACTGGGCCTTGCCGATGATCTCGTCTCGTTTGAAGGCCTCACCATCGACCAGATTTTGGCCCTTGGTAAAGCCGGAATAAAAACGCTTGATGATCTCGCAGATCTAGCCGGTGATGAACTGGTTGAGATTCTGGGTGAAAAATCACTCTCTGAAAGTGAAGCCAATGCCCTGATTATGAAGGCACGCGCCCACTGGTTCGGGGATGATGCATCAGCCCAAGATCCCAGCAATGACAACACTTGATTTAAAATGAGGAAAGCAGCGGAAATATGGCAGGAAAAGAGCCCAACTACTTTTACCACCCCGTCGTAGGAAATATATCTCCTGCGACGCTGGGGCTTTATTTGTCCCGCCCGTCCGCTGCTGCCCGTTTTTCCTTTTCCCTGCCTCAAGCGCCGGAGTCTTCACCTCCGGTGTCGGCTCCCATTCGTGTACCTCCGCCTTCACTGCCCGTGAATCATTTGGATGACACACTGTCTCTTTCCCATCCTCTCATACCGGAGCGCAAGCCCATGTCACTGATCAAGTCGGCGTGTTGCGCCGTGACCGATGAAATTTTGCCTACCAATCAGATGATTCGCTTCGTCATTTCCCCTGACAAACGGATTCTCCCTGACCTCACCCATAAACTCCCGGGTGTTTTCCTATGGGTCAAAGCTGACCGTCATGTCATCAAAAAGGCCATTTGGCGCAATTCTTTTGCCTCCAAAACGCGTGAAAACGTGATAATCCCCGAAAATCTGCTCGAAATGGTCGAAACTGGCCTCGAACGTCTTGCTATTCAAACCCTAAACATGGCAAAACGTGCGGGAGATTTACAGCGCGGGTTTACCAAGGTCGAAGAAGCCCTGCGCGCCCATGAAGTTGGTCTTTACATTGTCGCCCGCAACGCCCGCGAAAACGGACGTGAAAAACTAGAACGTTTGGCCAGACATCAGGAAATTCCGGTTCTGGACAACTGGACGATTGAAGATCTATCAACCGCCCTCGGCGAGGAAAATGTCGTGCACCTCTCCATGAAAAAAGGTGGCCTCGCACAAAATTTAGTGGAACTTATTACAAAATTGAAAGCAGTAAAGTCGGATAACGGATAACGAATGACAGAAGAAAAGAAAACACTCTCGCTCGGCGGGAAAAAAGGCACCCTCAGTCTTAAGGGATCACCTGGGCAGCAACAGATTACCCAAACGCTCGCGCGCGGGCAAAGCCGCGGCGTCGCCATTGAGGTACGCAAAAAACGCGGCATCGGCGCAGGCGGCACTGGAACTGATGAAAACATCAATCACCAGAATGATGATGAACTCTTGAGCAATGAAGAGCGCGAAGCCCGTCTGCGCGCCCTCCAAAAAGCCAAAGAGGAAGAAGATCACCGCCGCTCTGAAGAAGCCAAGCGCCGCGCTTTGGAAGCTGAAGAAGAAAAAATGCGTCAAGAAGCCGAAGTCACCGGCAAACGCCCCGGCAAAATTGATGCTGATGAACTACGTCGCCGTGAAGTTGAAGAGCTTGAACGCATCAAGGAAGAAGACCGCCTTAAAGCCGAGGAACTTGATAAACAACGCAAAACTCAGGAAAAACTTCGCGCCGAATCACAAGCTCCCGCAACAACCTCCGGAGCGGCACCACACCCGCGCCCTGATGATGGTACCACCACCTACCGTGACCGCATCAAACGTTCGGCAGGAGGAAAATCATCACGTGATGACGATAATGACAGTGGCTCTGAATCTTACGGCGGACGCTCTGGCCGTATGACCGTAACTCAGGTGCTAAACGCCCAATATGAACGCGCCGAAAACGGACGTTCTCTTGCTGCAGTCAAACGTGCCCGCCAGAAAGCGCGCGCTCTGACCTCAGGAAAAGTGGAACATATCAAACAAATTCGTGACGTTATCGTTCCCGAAACCATCACCGTGCAAGAACTCGCCAACCGTATGTCCGAACGCGGCGGCGATGTCATCAAATCGCTCATGAAAATGGGTGTGATGGCCACCATCAATCAGGCGATTGACGCCGACACCGCCGAACTCGTCATTCTGGAATTCGGTCACAAGATCAAACGCGTAACCGAATCCGATGTCGAAATTGGGATCGAAGGCGCCGAAGACACCGACACCGACCTGTTGTCGCGTCCGCCGGTTGTGACCATCATGGGCCACGTTGACCACGGAAAGACCTCCCTGCTCGACGCTCTGCGCTCCACTGACGTTGTCTCGGGTGAAGCAGGCGGCATTACCCAGCATATCGGTGCTTATCAGGTAACACTAGCTTCGGGTCAGAAAATCACCTTCCTTGATACCCCGGGTCACGCTGCCTTTACCGAAATGCGCGCCCGCGGGGCCAACGTCACCGACATCGTAGTACTGGTAGTTGCCGCCAACGACTCGATCATGCCTCAAACCATTGAGGCCATTGCTCACGCCAAAGCCGCCAAAGCGCCAATGATTGTTGCCATCAACAAAATCGATCTTCCCGACGCCAACCCGATGCAAGTCAAACAAGACCTGCTGCAACACGACGTGCAAGTCGAAGAGATGGGTGGAGAGACGCTGTGCGTTGAAATTTCTGCTAAGAAAAAAATGGGTCTGGATAAACTGGAAGAGATCATTCTTCTCCAAGCTGAAATCATGAATTTGCGCTCCAACCCGAATCGTGACGCCTCAGGTGCTGTGGTTGAGTCTAAACTCGAACAGGGGCGCGGATCCGTTGCAACTGTCCTCATCCAAAAAGGGACACTCCGCATCGGCGATATTTTTGTAGTAGGTAGCGAATGGGGACGCGTTCGCGCTCTACTTGATGACCGCGGCAAACAAATAAAAGAAGCCATCCCCGGACAACCTGTCGAAGTTTTAGGTTTGACCGGAACACCGGATGCCGGTGACCATTTCACGGTTGTCGGAAACGAGGCCAAGGCTCGCGAGATTGTCGATTACCGTCTGCGCAAGAAAAAGGAAAAAGAAGCTGCTATTGTTACAGGAACATCCTTCGAACAATTGCTCGCTCAAGCCCGCGACAACAAAAAAGAACTACCCGTCATCATCAAGGCCGACGTACATGGTTCTGTCGAGGCAATTGCTGGGTCACTGGCCAAAATCGCAGAAGACAGCGCCGAAGTCGCGGTACGTGTTCTCCACACCGGTGTAGGTGCCATTACCGAATCGGATGTTACCCTCGCCCGCGCGTCAGGTGCCTATCTGGTTGGCTTTAACGTTCGTGCCAATGCACAGGCCCGTGAAATGGCCAAACGCGACAAGGTTGAACTGCGCTACTATAACATCATCTACAACATTATTGATGATGTGAAAGCAATGCTCGGTGGTATGCTCTCACCCATCCTGCGTGAGGAATATCTGGGCCAAGCCGAAATCCGTCAGGTCTTTAATATCACCAAAGTCGGCAAAATCGGTGGCTGCATGGTCACCACTGGCATGGTCAAACGTGGTGCAAGTGTTCGCTTGCTGCGCGACGATGTTGTCATCCACGAAGGCACGCTTAAAACTCTCAAACGCTTCAAAGACGAAGTCAAAGAAGTCAAAGAGGGAATGGAATGCGGTATGGCCTTTGAAAATTACGAAGACATCCGCGAAGGCGATATTATCGAGTGTTTCGAAGTTAAATCCGAAACCCGTACGCTTGCATAACCAAACCTTGATTGCGTAGAAACACGACATGAACATGACACAGACCGCACCTACTCATTTGCGTATTCTCTGGCAGGCCCATGGCGGCAAGGGCCACAGCTCGTGGCAACCTGCATCATTGCAAGAACGTCTTGAGGACTGGGCCAAAGATCTGCAGCGTGCCAACTTCGGGGCAACCTTTACCATTGAGGAAGGGACACCGAACG
The DNA here is from genome assembly GCA_041674725.1 of Pseudobdellovibrionaceae bacterium. Taxonomy (GTDB): domain Bacteria; phylum Pseudomonadota; class Alphaproteobacteria; order Micavibrionales; family Micavibrionaceae; genus UBA1573. Next base: position 235,871 of record JBAYVC010000001.1, read on the forward strand.
CGGCTGAACTGGCTTGGAGGGCCTTCCCACGATGAAACCTACACACTCTCCTCTTACTCAAGGCCCGACCCAGCGTCAATTGCGCGTAGGTGAACAACTGCGCCATGTGATTGTCCAAACACTCCAACGCGGCCATTTTCACAATGAATTTTTGCTTTCCCATTGCAGTGAAGTTACTGTATCCGAAGTGCGAGTCTCGCCCGACATGAAACACGCCACCGCCTACGCCATTCGTTTGGGTGGCGGCGAGATGAAAGAATTTTTGGCAGCCCTTAATGAAAACGCCGATGTCTTCCAGAAAGAAATCGGCCGCCAAATCCGTATGAAATTCACCCCCAAAGTTCATTTCACCGAAGATGACAGCTTCGACAATGCGGCAAAAATCGACGCAATCCTGCATAATCTGCCCAAAGCGGCTGACGACCAATAACAGATCATGGCACCCAAAATCAAAAATCCGGTTTCAGGCTGGATTAACCTCCACAAACCCGAAGGCGTCACCTCGAATGACGCTGTGGTCAAGATCAAACGGGCGCTTGGCTATCCCAAAATCGGCCATGCCGGAACGCTTGATCCCTTAGCGGCAGGAATTCTCCCTATTGCTTTGGGCGAAGCCACCAAACTCGTCCAGTACATGATGGATGATGATAAAAGCTACCTCTTCACCGTCACATGGGGCGAGGCGCGCTCTACCGATGACCGCGAAGGTGACGTGATTGCAACCTCGCCAAACCGCCCGACTCCTGAGGAAATCAACGCCATTTTGCCCGATTTTCGTGGCACCATTCAGCAAATCCCCCCAGCTTTCTCCGCCATCAAAGTCGATGGCGAACGAGCCTATGCCCTCGCCCGCGCGGGCGAAAAAGTGGAACTAAAAGCCCGCCCCGTTGACATTTATGAACTTGATCTGGTTGAATTTTCTGACGATACCGCCACCTTCCGCTGCATCTGCGGCAAGGGTACCTATGTCCGCTCGCTGGCCCGCGACATGGCCGAAAGGCTGGGCACCAAGGGCTATGTCAGCCGCCTAATCCGCGAAAGCGTCGGGCCTTTTTCGTTGGATGGTGCGATTTCGCTGGACTTTTTTCTTGAAAACCCCGATAAAGACCGCCTTGAAAGCATTGTGCTTCCGGTTCAGACCGTACTGGACGATATCCCGGTACTGGCCGTAAATGACACGGAAGCAACGCGGCTTAAAAACGGACAAAAACTAACCTTTATTGCCCGTCCCGATGTTGAGCGTTTGGTGAAAGCCGGACACGACATCAAAGCAAGCGATGCTGGACTTGTCATCGCCCTGCACCACGGAAAAGCTCTGGCTCTTCTTGATGTGCTCGGAATTGAGGCCCAGCCGGTGCGTGTCTTTAACCTGTAACCTTATGAGAAGGAAAACACGATGTCGATTACCGCTGACCGCAAAACGGAAGTTATTGCAGACAACAAAACCAATGCCAACGATACCGGATCACCAGAAGTGCAAGTTGCCATTCTGACCGAACGTATCAACAACCTCTCCAAACATATGGAAGGTAACAAAAAGGATTTCTCGAGCCGCCGTGGCCTGATGACCATGGTTGCCCGCCGCCGCAAATTGCTTGATTACCTTATCAAAACGAACAATGCTCGTTACTTGGCCATCATCGCCAAACTCGGCATCCGTAAATAAACGGAAGACCCCTAAAAATAAAAAGCGAGGCGAAAGCCTCGTTTTTTTGTGAGGAGTTTCTATTTATCCCTTGCAAATAAGAGTGCAAACTACAACATTCCATCACCACTACTCTTTATCTCTAAAGGAGACCACATGAAAAAAATTTCCTGCACCGCCACACTTATTCTTGGACTCTTGACCACTCCACTTGCTGCCCATGCATCACCATGTGACATCCTGCCACAACATGATGCGGTAGCAAGAGCACTTAAAACCTCTCGTTCCCAGGATAATGGCGGCTTCAATCTTGATATGTGGGTAACCATCGTTGACCGTTCAGGTGTTGTCTGTTCCGTAGCCTACACAGGTGAAACCAATGATGCCCAATGGCCTGGCAGTCGTGTAATTTCTGCACAAAAAGCCAATACAGCCAATGCGTTTAGCCTAAAAGGATTAGCTCTCTCAACAGCAAACCTCTATTCCGCTGTTCAACCCGGTGGAAGCCTATTCGGACTTCAGGAAAGCAACCCTGTCAACGTGAAAGCCGCGTATGCTGGATCCCCTGAAAAATTCGGGTCAAGCAAAGACCCTCTTGTGGGCGAAATGATTGGCGGCGTTAATGTATTTGGCGGCGGCCTTGCTCTTTATGATGATAAAGGAAATATTGTTGGCGGACTTGGTGTCAGCGGGGATTCCTCATGCGCTGACCACAATATCGCATGGCGCGTTCGAAACACACTGAAACTTGATTTTGTTCCTGCAGGTGTTGCTCCTACAAAAAACGATGCTATTATTTATGACATTGAAAAAGGCATTAGCGCTAGTGGCTTTGGCCATCCTCGCTGCTCCGGAAAAGAAGCTGATATTGCAAAAACTCTCCCCGCCACCTCTGTCATAAAAGCTCAATAAAAAGACAAAATATGAGTAAAAAACCGGATGCCTTAGTATCCGGTTTTTTAAGTGCATTCGGCATGCCCGCATGCTTCCCGTTCACATTCAAGGGTGGTGTGGGCAATGTGGAACTGCGCCATTTGCGCCTCAATCAAGTGTTTGACCTCTGCTTCAGATGCCCCATCACGCAAGACAATATGCGCTTCCATAGCGTAGCTATGCTCGCTCAGATAACGTACATGGACATGATGCACATCATCAACGCCATGAACAGCGCGAATGGCTTTGACAACATCATGAAGAGCTACCGAACGCGGCGCGCCATCAATCAAAATATTCACCACATCCGGCAGATCATGAAAAGCATGCCACACAATATAGGCAGAGATCAGCAGCGTAATCACCGGATCTACCCACTGCCAGTCCAACAAAACGATCAAAACACCTGCAACAACCACCCCGAGAGATGAAAGCGTATCGGCAAGATTATGCAGGAACGCAGCGCGCACATTTTGAGAATTCTCCTGATCCCGCCGGAGCAAAAGGACTGTTGTTGTATTTACAACGAAGGCAATAACGGCAATAATAATCACCGTCCACCCGCCGACTTGCTCGGGCGAAATGAGTCTCCCCACCGCTTCAAACGCCAGCCAGATCGAAATCAGAATAAGCGAGATAAAATTGGTATAGGCCGCAAGTGTTTCAACCTTCTTATACCCGTAAGTGCGCTTGAGATCAGGCTTGCGCCGCCCTATTTTACGCGCTACCACCGCCATAAGCAGTGTCAGGGCATCCGAGAAATTATGCACCGCCTCGGCAATCAAAGCGAGCGAACCCGACAAAACACCGCCCACAATCTGTGCCAAGGTCAGAGCGATATTGAGCCACATCGACCAGCTCAAACGCTGCTCTACCCCGTCATGATGCGCCTCATGGTCATGATGATGACAATGTGTCATGAATTACTTCGGTTTTCTGCCAAGCATATATGTCATTCCCCCAAGATAATGACCACCGACAACCCCTGCCGCCGACGAAGCGACCACATCGGGTACCGAACCTCCGGCTGCGCAGGCAAAAGCGGCGCTACCTATCCCGCACACTGTAGAAAAATATTCCTGAAGCCCCCTTATGGACGTCCGCTGTGTGTCGGAAAAATTGTTTCCCTCGACCACAGGCCAGTCCCACACATAAGTCACAGCATCACCAACGGCACGAATCCAATTATTTTTCATGTTATATTCCTCCCCTAAAATCTTTACGCCGCCAGTTTGTCAGCCAAGTAATATTTGGCAGTGCGCACGCCGTTTTCATACTCGAGCACGAGCGGTGATCCGGTTGGAATTTCAGTGGAATTGATATTCTCAGGCGTATTCTCACCCAAAATAATCAAAAGGGCTCTCAGGGAATTGCCATGCGCCGCAACCAAGATATTTTTGCCTGCCGCCATCTGCGGCTTGATCACCGATTCATAATAAGGACGCACGCGGTTCTCGACCACATCCTGAAGGCTCTCGCCGCCAGGAGGCTGGACATCATAAGAACGGCGCCAGATATAAACCTGATCTTCGCCGTATTTTTTCTTGGTTTCATCCTTGTTAAGGCCCGTCAAATCGCCGTAATCACGCTCGCGCAAATCATCATGTTTAACCATGCTGGCGATCAGAGCCTCTTGTCCAGCCTCAGCCAAAGCAATCTCGGCGGTAGTGTAGGCACGCTGCAAGGTAGAAGTGTAAACCTGATCGAAGGTGATCCCTGCTTTGGCAAGGTTTTGCCCCGAAAGCTTGGCTTCGGCAATGCCCTGCTCGCTCAGTTCAATATTATGAAATCCCGTGAAACGGTTTTCCAAATTCCATTGACTTTGACCATGACGCATCAGAACAAGATAGGATTTCATCAAAAACACCTCTAAAAAGTTAACAAATACGCTTCATCACTATAGGAAAAGTCCACAAATTACAACACCTTGATACCACATGATTTGTTGACATTTGGAGCCAGCCATGCCACAAAACGCTAAGAAAAAGTGATGAGTTTCGGACATATCGGTTGACGGTTAAAGACAGCGTTTTCTGTCTTTCAGTGTCCACCGACATCATCGAAAATTCCCCGCTTTTTTTCGGCAGGAAAACCATAGGGGTTTTGCTGTCGTTATACACATACTCGAAAGGTAAACTACATGTTTAAAATATTCCGCAAAGAAATCAATTTTGCCGGCAAAAAAATCGTCCTCGAAACTGGAAAAATCGCTCGTCAAGCCGATGGCGCTATTCTGGCATCGATGGGTGAAACCACTGTCTTGTGTACGGTTGTTGCCGCACGTTCGATCAAAGAAGGTCAGGATTTCTTCCCCCTCTCTGTCCACTATTTCGAAAAATTCTATGCCGCTGGCCGTATCCCCGGCGGATTCTTCAAACGCGAAACCAAACCTTCTGACGGTGAAGTGCTGATCTCGCGCCTGATTGACCGCCCAATCCGCCCACTCTTCCCCGAAGAGTTTTTAAACGAAGTCCAGATCATCTGCACAACTGTCGCGCATGATGGCGAAAACTGCCCTGATATCGTTGCGATGATCGGTGCCTCGGCTGCCTTGTGCATCTCGGGCATCCCGTTCATGGGCCCGATTGCTGGCGCACGCGTTGGTTATAAAGATGGTGCCTACATCATCAACCCGACTGTCTCCGAAATGGAAGGTTCAAGCCTCGACCTCGTCGTTGCCGGAACCACCGAAGGCGTCTTGATGGTTGAATCAGAAGCAAAAGAACTTCCTGAAGACGTTATGCTTGGCGCCGTAATGGCCGGATGGAAAGCCTTCCAGCCTGTCATTCAAGGCATCATCGAACTGGCCGAACAAGCAGCCAAAGAGCCTTGGGATGTTCCTGAAGTTCCTTCGGAAATTACCGCCATGGAAAAAGCTCTCAAAGCAAAACATGAATCCGCATTCCGTGAAGCCTATGCAGTGAAAATCAAACAAGACCGCTACGCCAAAGTCGGCGCGGTGAAAGACGCAGCAATTGCCGAATTCACCAACGCAGACGCAGGCATCAGCAAGGAAGCTGTCGCCAATGCCTGCTTCAAACTGGAATCGGCTGTTGTGCGCGGGGACATTATCAAAACGGGAAGCCGTATTGATGGACGTACCACCGTGGACATCCGCCCGATCAAATGTGAAGTCGGTGTTCTTCCGCGCGTTCATGGTTCCGCCCTCTTTACTCGCGGTGAAACACAAGCTCTCGTCGTAACCACTCTCGGAACAGGCCAGGACGAACAACTGATCGACGCGATTGTCGGCGAATACAAAGAAGCCTTCATGCTGCACTACAACTTCCCTCCTTACTCGGTGGGCGAATGTGGTCGTATGGGAGCTCCCGGACGCCGCGAAGTCGGTCACGGTAAACTCGCATGGCGCGCCATTCACCCGATGATCCCTGCAACCGAAGACTTCCCGTACACCCTGCGCGTTGTATCGGAAATCACCGAGTCCAACGGTTCATCCTCGATGGCCACCGTGTGCGGCACCTCCCTCTCCTTGATGGATGCAGGCGTTCCTCTCACCAAGCCAGTGGCCGGTATTGCCATGGGCCTGATTAAAGAAGGCAAAGACTTTGCCGTTCTCTCGGACATCTTGGGTGATGAAGATCACTTGGGCGATATGGACTTTAAAGTGGCCGGTACCACCGATGGTATTACCGCGCTGCAAATGGACATCAAGATCACCTCGATCACCGAAGAGATCATGAAGATTGCTCTCGGCCAAGCCCAGCAAGGCCGCCTGCACATCCTCGGCAAAATGTCTGAAGCCCTGACCCAGTCACGCGGCGAAATTAGCCAATACGCCCCACAAATGGCGGTCATCAATATCCCGACCGACAAAATCCGTGACGTTATTGGAACTGGTGGTAAAGTGATCCGCGAGATCATTGAAAAAACTGGCACCAAAATCGACATTGATGATGACGGCACGATCAAAATCGCCGCCGTTGACGGAAATGCCATTGACGCCGCAATCGAGATCATCCGCGGTATTACTGACGAGCCTGAAGTGAATAAAATCTACAAAGGAAAAGTCGTAAAAATCATGGACTTTGGCGCTTTCGTCAACTTCATGGGTGGACGTGACGGCCTCGTGCACATCTCCGAACTTGCCGATTACCGCGTTGCTAAAACAGCAGACGTCGTATCAGAAGGTCAGGAAGTGAAAGTTATGGTCACCGGATTTGACGAACGCGGCAAAATCAAATTGTCGATGAAACGTGTTGATCAAGAAACCGGCGAGCCTATCGTCGCTAAGCCAAAAGAACAACGCGACGACGAACAAGCCGCGGGTTAATCTTTAAAATTCCAAAAGGAGAGCCACTTGGCTCTCCTTTTTCATTGGAACAATAATGAAAGCAACAATCCTCGAGATTCTCACCCACAGCCCTGATAAATCGCGCCTCCATAATGCGCTGATTGATTTCCTGCATTTTGGATTAAAACAGGTTTATGCCTCGCTCTTTGGCGGAGCCTTACTCGTGGGCATTTTAGCGAGCAAACTTTTCTGGCCTGATGAGGCCCCTCTCGCCCGCTATGACGCCCTATTTATTTATGCCCTCGTCATTCAAAGCGCGTTCCTCGCCCTCAAACTCGAGACGTGGGAAGAAGCGCGGGTCATCCTCGTCTTCCACCTTATCGGCACGGCGATGGAGATTTTCAAAACCTACGCGGGCTCATGGGAATATCCGGAAGACAATCTGATCCGTATTGGCGGCGTGCCTCTCTTTTCCGGATTCATGTACTCCGCCGTGGGGAGTTACATCGCCCGCGTATGGCGCATTTTTGATTTCCGTTTTACCAACTACCCACCCAAACTCGCGGCAGCGCTGCTGTGCCTTGCCATTTACATTAATTTTTTCGCGCATCATTACCTGCCCGATATGCGCTATGCCCTCTTTGCTATCACTCTCTTGCTTTTCGCCAGAACCCGTGTTTATTTTACCCCCAACAAGACACATTACTGGATGCCGCTGCTGATCGGCTGGGGCCTTGTGGCGCTTTTTATCTGGATTGCCGAAAATGTCGGCACATTCGGCGCTATCTGGGTCTATCCCAGCCAGAAAGCAGCATGGCACATCGTGTCGCCCGAGAAAATCGGTTCATGGTATTTGCTGATGATTATCAGTTTTGTCTTGGTGACATTTATTCATAAAGAAAAGAAGAACGAGAATGCCCCTTAAACTCCCCTCCGTCATTGGCCACCGTGGCAACCGGAAAGAGTGGTCGTATGAAAATACGACAGAGGCCCTGCAGTACGCACTAAAAGTATCAGACGGTTTTGAGACAGATATCGAACTCTCAAAAGATGAGCAAATTGTTGTTATTCATGACACGTTTTATACAGGGGAAAAGACTCTGTACGAGCTCGCCAAACATCTGGATCAAACGTCCCGTCAGCACATCGGTGCAAAAAGAATTGATGAGCTAAACTTATCCGAAATCAGTGGCCTCCATTTAACCAACGGGCAACGCATCCCCGCTCTTGATGACCTAACTCTTCTTGTAAAAACAAACCCCGAAAAGTTTTTCAACATTGAGCTCAAAGCTTCCCACTCTGGCCACATCATTATCGAAAGATTTAAGCAAGAGAACATTATACTGAATAATGATCATATTTTTTTCTCATCTTTCAATCACCTTGAACTGTCCAGAATACGCACCCGCTATCCAGATGTAAAAATAGGTGTTTTATACGAACCCGGAAATACAAAACAATGTCCAATGTACCCATGGTTTGACCACGACCCAGCTCTTTATATACCCTTCTCGCTTCAACACGCCCAAACAGCAGAAATTAAAGACCTTAACCCCGATTTTTTCTGTTTGAATGAATATGATGTAGGGGTAGACACTCTTTTTGCCCTTCGTGGACAATATCCTAAATCGAAAATCTATGTATGGTGGTACTTCACCGAACCCCCGCCACAGGAAAACACCCGCTTTATCCACACACTCAAACATTTGCAACGCGAAAATTTGTTGGATATGCTGGCGGGAATCATTACTGACTACCCTGCCGCTATGCATAAGATGCTCGGCGAAATATTTTTATGAAAGTCACCACCATGCTAAAGATTCCCTCAGTGATAGGTAACCGCGGCGCAGCCGCCTACGCGCCCGAGAACACGCTTGAGAGTATCCACACCGCCGCCGATATGGGCTGCACATGGGTAGAGCTTGACGTGAAACTCACCAAAGACTGCGTGCCTATCATTTTTCACGATGACAATCTTGACCGCACCACCAACGGCTCCGGCCCCGTGGCCCTCATGAAATATGACGACATCAAAGATTTGGAGGCCGGAAACTGGTTCTCCGAAGGCATCAACGGCGTCAAAATCCCGACACTCGAGGAAGCCATCGAGGTCATTCTAAAACGCGGTCTTGGCGTTAATCTTGAGATCAAGCCCTGCCCGGGCCGCGAAGTCGAAACTGCCGAAGCCATGCTAGACGTCCTCTCACAAATCTGGGACGAGCGCGACCGCTTACTGATTACAAGCTTCTCGCATGTTTCGCTCGAAACATCGCTCGAAATGGCAAATGACTGGTACCGCGGCCTGCTGCTGGAACCCCAACCGATTGAGAACTGGAAGGAACTTGCCGATTATCTGGATGTTACCACTATCAATATCGACGGGAGCACCACCACCCGCGAATTTATCGAAGAAATTATGGACGCAGAGAAATCCGTTCTCGCCTACACGATCAACGACCCCAATTTGGCCAGAAAACTACGCAGTTGGGGTGTGGACGCCTTTTTTACAGACGACCCCGACGCAGTCAATGACACACTCTTTAAGGCGCATTAGATGGTGGAGTTGACCTATCAGGAAATCATCGGCGGTATTGCCTTCCTTATCAGTTTAGTTGGCTCCCTCATCTATATAAAATCTATCCTCAAGGGAGAAACAACGCCGCATCTTTTTACGTGGATTATTTTTGGCATTCTCACCACCATTGCCTTTCTTGCCCAAATCCACGACCACGGCGGCCCAGGTGCTTGGTCAATGGGCATCACTGCCCTATCGTGTATCTCGATTGCTGTCTTGTCTCTGAAATATGGCGAGAAAATTTTTACCCTCTCGGATAAAATTGCGTTCGGTGCGTCACTAACCGCCATACTCCCATGGCTGTTGACCGATGACCCACTGGGATCTGTAGTTTTAATTTCCCTGATTGATACAGTGGCCATGTTTCCAACGCTCCGCAAATCATGGAACAAACCCTACGGAGAAAACCTAACCACCTACGGCATTGCCAATGTGAAGACGATTTTATCACTCGCCGCCCTCACCAACCTGACACTCACAACAACCCTTTATCCGGTAGCAATCACTCTTGTGAACACAGGCCTGATTATCCTGTGTCTATGGCGCAGGAAAGCCTTAGAAACGAATATTTAGCCTCTCATTTAAGAATCTCTCTGGCACATTAACATTTGATTTCTGCCCAAAAACCCCTATATTAGGTCAACGTTTTCAGGGCGGGGTGAAAGTCCCCACCGGCGGTATAGCCCGCGAGCCTCGTCAAAAAGGCATGATTTGGTGAAATTCCAGAGCCGACGGTATAGTCCGGATGAAAGAAAACGCGTATCCCTCTCCCCTGCACCCATCCGCAGGCGTTACGGCTACGCATGCGCCCTTTTATTTTTTGGAATGGCCATGCTTGCAGTAAAAGAACAAACAACACTCCAACATTCTCTCAGTTCCACCGAGGACTTGATTGCCGAAGCGCGTGCGGGGCGCATGTTCATTCTGGTTGATGATGAAAACCGCGAGAATGAAGGCGACCTGATAATCCCCGCCAGCCATATTCGCCCCGAGCATATTGCCTTCATGGCGCGCGAAGGCTGTGGACTTATCTGCCTTGCGATGGACGAAGCCCTGATTGACCGTTTGGAACTTCCCCTCATGGGCAAACAAAATGCACGTATGGGAACGGCCTTCACCGTGTCCATCGAGGCGCGCGAAGGCGTCACCACCGGCATTTCTGCCGCAGACCGTGCTCACACCATTCTCACCGCCATAAACCCCGATGCAAAACCAAATGATCTCGCAAGTCCGGGACATGTGTTTCCTTTGCGAGCCCGTGGCCAAGGTGTATTAGCACGCGCAGGCCACACCGAGGCCGCCGTGGATATCGCGCGTCTTGCAGGCCTCACGCCCGCAGGGGTCATTTGTGAAATTATGAAAGATGACGGCACCATGGCGCGCCTCCCCGACCTTATCTCCTACGCCCAGCAACATAACCTCAAAATCGGCACGATTGCCGACCTTATCACTTATCGCACACATAAGGAGACAGCATAAATGTTTACCGGAATTATCACCGCCAAAGGCAAAATTACCGAAGCGGATTTCACGCGCGGCGACGCCCGCTTTGTCATTGAAACACCGTGGGACATGACGAATGTCCCGATGGGAGCCTCAATCGCGTGTTCAGGCTGCTGCCTGACAGTTGTCGCCAAAACTGCCGCATCGTTTACCGTTGATGTATCCGAAGAAAGCCTCTCTAAAACCACGCTGCGCAGCTGGAATGTTGGCACCTTGATCAATCTTGAATCCTCGCTCAAATTCGGCGACGAACTGGGCGGTCACCTTGTCTCGGGCCATATCGATGGCCTTGCCGAACTGGTCAGCATCACGCGCGAGGGTGACTCGCACCGCCTCAAAATCCGCGTGCCGCAAGATCTCAAACATTTTATCGCGCCCAAAGGTTCGGTGGCGCTTGATGGCATCTCGCTCACCGTAAACGAAGTGGCTGACGATGTGTTTGGCGTCAACATCATCCCCCATACCTGGGATGTAACGACACTTGGCTCACGTCAAGTCGGCGATAAAATCAATGTAGAAATCGATATGCTCGCGCGTTATGTGGCGCGTATTCTTGGAAAGGCTGCTTAAATGAAAAAAATCATTATTATTCAAGGAACATTCCACACCAAAGAAATGCCCGTCATGCTCGAGGCCGCTCTCGCCAAAGCCAAGGAGCTGGAGCTCCATGTCGAACGGGTTGTCTCCGTTCCGGGTAGCATGGAAATCCCCCTCGCCTTGCATCGCGCCCTCCACCGCCCCGATATTGACGGCGCTGTACTGCTCGGCATTATCGAACGGGGTGAGACCAAACACGGCATGGTGATGGGCCACACGGTTATTCAATCGGTCATTGATCAACAAGTGGCCACAAACAAACCTGTCGGCGTGGGTATTCTCGGCCCTGAAATCCTACCAAGCCAAATTCCCGCACGCCTTATGGGCTACGCGCAAGCTGCCGTTGCCGCCGTGGATAAAATGCTAAAAATAGAGATTTGATTATTCGCTCGCGCCTTTAGATTTGCGCAAAGGAAGTTCGCTGAGTTCCTTGACGAAATTTTTAAAATCATTGGGCGTTGAAAAATCCTTATACACCGACGCGTACCGGATATACCCGATAACATCAAGTTCCATGAGGGCCTGCATCACCAATTCGCCAATTTGGCGCGTCGTCACCTCAGCTTCACCCGACACTTCAAGTTGGCGCACAATGCCATTGACAGCGCGTTCAATATGCTCGGATTCAACAGGCCGTTTGCGCAAAGCAATTTTCATCGAGCGCGTCACCTTCTCGCGGTCAAACGGCTGACGTTTATCTCCCGTCTTAATAACCATCAATTCACGCAGCATGACCCGCTCAAACGTGGTGAAACGCGCACCGCATTCAGGACACGCTCGGCGGCGGCGGATGGATGTCCCGTCCTCACTCGGGCGGGAATCCTTCACTTGCGTTTCTTCAAATCCACAAAATGGGCAATGCATATTAGCATGCTCCTCTACGTAAAGGCTCTGACTTGAATAGGGTCAGGCTCTTGTTGTTCAGATTCCTCATACCCCCAGACATGCCAGAGATAGTTAAAGAGACCATTCATTGGGGCATCATCATCAAGTTCAATCTCGCCATCGACAAATCCATCATCCTCAAGCAAAGCCTTTTCGATCAGCATCTTGGCACGCATACGGACAATTTTTCCGTTGCTGCCGCGCTCGGTAAACGAAACACCAGCAGAAAGATAATCCTCAAGGCCTGGCACAGACACAGAATAGGACATAAGATACGGGTCACGCCCTTTATCCTTGATGCGTTGCTGCTGGGTAAAGAGATCATCACAGATAACATCTTGCAGAGCCTGAATCATCCCAAGCTTGTCACGCCCGTCAAGGTTCAAACGCGCAATTTCGGCTTCTTTACGGTCATAGAAAATACTCTCGCCGGGGACAGCCCAGTGACGCCGCCTCAAGACAACAAACTCTGGGCCGACTGCCAAGGCATCCTCAAGTTTTGTCGCGACAGCCTCTTCAAAGTCTCCGCTCAGTTCAAGATCACCGCTCATGACACCACCTAAACGGCAACGCCCTCAGGATAGATCGGGAACTTGCCGCACAAGGCTTTGACTTTTCCGCGAACAGCAGTCTCAACGGCGCCGTTATTCTCGGAGCCATTGGCGACAAGACCATCCACCACTTCGAGAATCAGTTCGCCGATCTGTTTCCATTCATCTGCGCCAAAACCGCGGGTGGTTCCCGCAGGAGTCCCGAGGCGAATGCCCGATGTGACCATCGGCGGAGCAGGATCATAGGGCACAGCGTTTTTGTTACAGGTAATGCCCGCATGCTCAAGCGCCAGATCAACAACTTTTCCCGTCAGATTTTTGGGGCGCAGATCAACCAGAATAATGTGGCTGTCTGTCCCACCCGATACAATCGCAAGGCCACCTTTGACCAGCGTATCAGCCAGAATACGCGCATTAGCCACAACGTCATGGGCATATTTCTTAAAAGATGGGTGAAGCACTTCACCAAACGCCACAGCTTTGGCCGCGATCACATGCTCAAGCGGGCCGCCCTGAATGCCGGGGAATATCGCCGAGTTGATTTTTTTGGCAATGGCCTCGTCATTGGTGAGAATCATCCCGCCGCGTGGGCCGCGCAGAGTTTTGTGCGTGGTCGTGGTGGCCACATGCGCATGAGGGAATGGAGATGGATATGACCCGCCCGCAATCAGACCTGCATAATGAGCCACATCTGCAAACAAAATGGCGCCGACCTTATCAGCAATCGCACGGAAACGTGCAAAGTCAATCACACGCGGATACGCCGAAGCCCCGCACACAATCATTTTGGGTTTATGCTCGAGCGCCAAAGCCTCAACTTCATCATAATCAATCAGCGCGGTATCTTTGGTCACGCCATACTGAATAGCCTTGAACCATTTGCCCGACTGATTAGGCGCTGCGCCATGAGTGAGGTGCCCACCAGAAGCCAGTGACATCCCCAAAATCGTATCACCCGGCTGCAGGAGTGCAAAATACACACCTTGGTTAGCTTGTGATCCAGAATTAGGCTGGACGTTGGCAAACCCGCAATTAAAAATCTGTTTCGCGCGGTCAATAGCGAGCTGTTCGGTCATATCGACAAATTCACAGCCTTGGTAATAACGTTTACCCGGATAACCTTCGGCATATTTGTTGGTAAGAACGGAGCCTTGTGCCTGAAGCACGGCTTTAGACACAATATTTTCAGAAGCAATCAATTCGATCTGGTCTTGTTGACGTGCCAGTTCCTTACCAATAACGGCAAACACTTCGGGGTCGGCCTGTGCCAGTGAGGTATGGAAAAAATCTGTTTCTGTCATCGGGGTATCCTTCTTTTGGGCTGCAATATTGGACATGATTTTTTCTCCTTCGGGGCTACGGTTAACTGCTGACAATCTCGGGGTTATAGCCCCAGAACAAACCACTTTCGATCACACCCGTGATCGATTTAATTTCTTTTTCAAGGCCTGCACCTATATTTTCAAATCTCGCATCAAGAATAAAATGGCCGGACTCGGTCACAATCGCGCCGTCTTTCCCTTTGGCAGGACGCACCATCGTCTCCGCCGCGCCAAGCTGAAGCAATTTCTCTTCAACATAATTCGCGCTTTCCTGATTCACTTCAACCGGCACCGGAAATTTTGCGCCCAGTCTCTCAACAAATTTGCTTTTATCAACCAGAATAAATGTCTTGGGCGAAGCAACCATCACCATTTTCTCGCGCGTCATCGCGCCACCACGTCCCTTGATGAGATTGCGGCTGTGATCCACTTCATCAGCCCCGTCAAAATACCAATCGGGCCGAGCATCAAGAAGCGAGGCCACGGTCAAACCGAGCGCCAAACATGTCATGTGAATTTCACGCGAAGAGGGAATAAAGCGGCAACGATAGCCTTTGTCATTCACCGTGCGGGCAATCTCTTGCAAGGCAAGGAAGGATGTCGAACCCGACCCCACACCGATCACCTGCCCATCTTTGACTTCACCAGCCAATTTACGGGCAACGACTAACTTTTCCTCCAGATTGGAAATAACCCCATAATCCGGCAATTTTTTTGAAAGTGGATTGGTCCAAAGCATGGCTAGGGTATAGAGGCAAACCCCGCCCAAAATCAATGTTTTTTTAGGGTTTTTGCACCAAAAACAGAGACAAACACCCATTGATGAAAGAGGTTGACGGATTTCGTGGCAAAAATCCGGTTTTTGAGAACCGTATCAGAACGCACTCAAGGGTAGGTAAGAAAGGGAAGCGCAGGAAGCCGAACTTTGCAGACCGAAAGACCAAACGAGTCTAAAAATCTTCATCCAAGCTGGCAAGTCCGGTAAAGGAGGTCTGGCTAGCCCAGAAGCGTTCAAGCTGCTTCATGGTGTGGTTCAGATCGACAAGATCAGGGTCTTCAATACCAATCGAGCGTAGTTTTTCTTCATGACGGACAAACATCTCATCCAGCGTTTTGCACAAATCAAGCCCTTTAGGTGTCAGTTTCACGCGAATCGAGCGTTTATCATGAACCGAGCGCTCTTGCAGAATATATTCATTTTCCGTCATTTTTTTAACGTTGTACGAGACGTTGGAACCAAGGTAATAACCACGCAGGGTAAGTTCCCCAACCGTCATCTCGTCCGATCCGATATTGTGCAAAATCATGGCCTGCACGTTGTTGATGTCTAGAAGCCCTTTGCGATCAAGCTCCGTTTTCACCACGTCCAGAAAATAGCGGTGCAGACGCTCAATCAACTGGATCGTTTCGAAATATTGTGATGACATAGTGGTACTCCTGATAAATTTTAAAAGAACGCAAAGACGCGATATAATGAGGCGGCCCATAAAACCGAAGATCAGTCTGTATCATACACAAACAAAAGTAAATGTTCTCATAAACCTTGATAAAGTTTTATGTATTATCAAGGACTTTACAATACCCAAAAACAGGCATAAAAACCCCTTACACAGGAGGCATCATGACCCATTCACATAATTTAAAATCACTTCAGCCGGAAACAGCAACCCCAACTGATGCCTCTCACCTGCCCACCCGCATGCGCCGTCTGCGAGGGTCTGACGCGATGCGCCGCCTTGTTCGGGAAAATACATTGACCACCGACGATTTTATCTACCCTATTTTTGTCGATGAAGCTTTGAGCGAGCCGCAGGAAGTCTCTTCCATGCCCGGCGTTTTTCGTCAAAGCGAAAAAAGTTTAGAAACGCTCCTTAAAAAAGTAGAAGCTGCCAAAATTCCTGCCGTGATGCTCTTTGGTGTCTCGAACCATAAAGACCACGAAGGCACCGACTCCTTCCGCAAGGGTGGCCTCATGGACCGCATGGTCAAACGCGCCAAAGATACCTGCCCCGAGCTTGTCATTATGGCCGATGCCTGTTTCTGCGAATATACCGACCATGGCCATTGCGGCCCGCTCGATCACGTCCACAATGATGTCGATAATGACCGCACCATTGCTAACATTGCGTTACAAGCCATCACCGCCGCCGAAGCGGGCGCCGATGTGATTGCTCCCTCGGGCATGATGGATGGCCAAGTAGCTGCAATCCGCGCAGCGCTTGACGAGACAGGCAACAGCCGTACCGCTATTCTGGCGTATGCCGCCAAATACGCCTCGGGTTTCTATGGCCCCTTCCGTGATGCCGCAGGATGTTCGCTTGGCGCGGGCGCAGGCCCAAAAAACCGCAAAACCTACCAGATGGACGCCGCCAATGGTGATGAAGCCCTGCGCGAAGTCGCCCTCGACATTGACGAAGGCGCGGATATGGTCATGGTCAAACCGGGCCTCCCGTACCTTGATATTCTCTACCGCGTCAAAACCACCTTTGGCCTGCCGACCTTTGCCTATAACGTGTCAGGTGAATACTGCATGATTAAAGCTGCGGCCCGTAACGGCTGGCTCGATGAAGAAGCCGCGATGATGGAAATGCTCCTCGCCTTTAAACGGGCCGGAGCCGATGGCATCATCACCTACGCGGCACTAGATGCGGCTTCATGGTTGGCAAAAAAATAGGTGTTTTTCCATAGCAAATTAAAATTCTTTTAAATCCGATCTGTAACACTGCACAAGACGGATTTTTTCTGTTAGGATTCGGGGAGATGAGTTCCCCCCGCCCCTAAATCGTACAACTTACGGATATTCATGAAGTTTCTCGGCCTTCTCCTTGTTCTGGTGTTTACCTTTGGCGGTCTCTTGATTGCCATGCACTTTGACTTTCACCATTTTACCAGCGTCCTGATGGTTATTCTCGGGGCGCTCCCCGGTGAATTCACGATTATTTTCGGCTGCGCCGTCGCCGCCTTTCTGGTGGCGAACCCGCCCCATGTCATCAAAGAAACACTCGGCTATTTCCGATGCCTTGCCAAACCGAGCGCCTATACCAAAGACGATTATATGCAGCTTTTGGGCATGATGTTCTCGATTTTCAAACTGGTGCGCACCAAGGGCTGGCTAGCCCTTGAAGCCCACATCGAAAACCCCGAGCAAAGTACCCTCTTTGCCAATTTTCCAAGTTTCCTCCATAACCATCATGCCATCACCTTCCTGTGCGATTACCTGCGGATTATCTCACTGGGTAATGACAACCCAATAACCATTGAATCGCTGATGGATCAGGAAATCGACACAATCGAACAACATCACGGACATCCAGGCCACGCCATGCAAACCATGGCCGATGGCGTTCCGGCCCTCGGTATTGTGGCCGCCGTTCTGGGCGTTATCAAAACCATGGCGTCAATCAATGAACCTCCGGCCATCTTGGGTGCTATGATCGGTGGAGCGCTGGTCGGAACCTTCCTCGGGGTATTTCTGGCTTACGGTCTAATTGGCCCAATTGCAGGCGCCATGGGCGTACGTGCCGCGACCGAAGTCATGTATTACAAATGTATCAAAATCGGCGTTCTGGCCTTCCTACAAGGCGCAGCGCCTCAGGTCGCCGTTGAATTTGCGCGTAAATTTTTGCCCCATGATGTTCAGCCATCCTTTCAGGAACTCGAGGAACATCTCAACACCCTCCCCGCCCCAAGTTAAGCGGCGTTGTGAACAAAGGAGTGTCAGGTGGCAGAACCCGATAAAGATAAAAAAGCCCCGATTATCATCAAGAAAATCATCAAGGGCGGCGGCGGACACCATGGCGGCGCGTGGAAAGTGGCCTACGCCGACTTTGTGACGGCCATGATGGCCTTCTTTCTGCTGATGTGGTTACTTAACGCCACCACCGAAGAACAGCGCCGCGGCATCTCGGAATATTTTGACCCCACCCCGATGGAAGTTTCCAGCACCACCAGTGGTGCTGGCGGCGTCATGGGCGGCCTCACCGTATCCCCCGTTGGCGCACGCGCTACCGATACCCAGCCCATCGTGCATAATGATGTGCCACCCGACCAAACGCAGCAAGCCCAATTCTCGCCCGAAGAGCTAAGCAAGCAACAATTGCAGGAAGAACTACAAAAACGTGAGGATAAAGAATTTGAAGAAATCAAGGAACAGATTCAGGAAGCCTTGGAAAATTCCGACCTCAAAGACCTCTCCAAAAACCTGCTGGTCGATATGACACCGGAAGGCCTACGCATCCAGATTGTTGATAGCGATGGCCAGTCCATGTTTCCGACAGGAAGCGCCGTTCCATTTGAAAAAACAACCAAACTCATCGGAACGGTTGCCGAGATCATCAAAAAACTCCCCAACCAGATTTCCGTGCGCGGTCACACCGACTCGGTTCCTTACGGCAAAAACGCAAATTATACCAACTGGGAACTCTCCTCCGACCGCGCCAACGCCACCCGCCGCGCGCTCCTCGATAGTAAAATCGAACTCAAACGCATTGCCAACGTCGTCGGCAAAGCCGAGACAGAACCCCTGCTCAAGGATAAACCCACCGACCCGCAAAACCGCCGCATCAGTATGATTTTGCTCCGCGAATCGCTGCTCAAACCCATGACCAGCAAAAAATCGGCAGCATCAGGCGGCACAGGTTCGGTGCCAGTTGACCCAGGCTACCGTAAAACCCAAGGCAACGTCGAATTCCCCTAAGGTTTATGGACCAAGTCCCATTAAGACCAAATTGTAACAGACTACAAACGTAGCTGTTGTTCGGGAACGCCTGTTTGCGGAACATAAGGCAACGTATAAGGCACAACTGTTCCATCCGCCGCCACAGCAAACGATGTTTGTGATGTATCCGGCGAATCGTGCACAGGTTGAGCTGATACTCCAGCAGATGGTTTCGCCGTTGCTTCCAGCGCAAAAGCAGGCTCCTCCGTTTCACGGGCAAGTGCATCCGCACGCGTCATCTCGCCTGCGGTTTTCTCAGGCGACCAAAGTTTTTTGATCGCACCCTGCGCCGCCGACACCAGCTTGCTCGCGCCAATAATACCTGCTCCGGCAGCAAGTCCTACCCCCGCAAACGGCAGAGCTTCCGCGCCCCATCCAACCACACCGGAGAGAAAGGACATTGACTGGGGCAACGCAGCCTGCGCGGCGTGCGCCAGATGATGAATATTATGAATGAGTCCTTCCGCCGCATGGTGAAGCCCGTGCCACTCTGCCATTTTTGAGACAGCCGCAACGCCCGGCGTAATCAGCTCACCGCCGATCCATAGCATAGCCCCCGTCCCTACGGTCGAAAGTGTCTTGGCAGCCTTCGGCGCAAAATCAATCAAGCCTTGCCCTACAGAGCGTTTAGCGCGCGCCATAAACCCATCACCTTCAGCAGTCTTTTTCAGGTGAAGACCGATATTGTCAAAACTGACAAGACCTGCCACAAGGCCATAGGTCGCACTCGCCACACCAAGGTTAGACGCCAGCAACGCACCGAATTTTCCAGCCGCGCCAAATTCTGGGAATACCTTTTCAATTGCATCCATCCCCATAAAGGAAATTTCCGTGCCCATAATCACATCCGTTTTACCGGCACCCTTGACCAAATCATCCTCGACCTGCTCATGCGTTTGAGGAACAGCCGCCTCAGCCTCATCGCCCTCATCATGGTGCGGTGATATCATCCCCTGAACGCCATGAAGAACTTTCTCGGCCCCTTCATAGGCCAAGTAAGCGCCGCCTGCCCCCAAAACCAACGGCATCGCTGCCGGAGCAAAATAGGATACGAGCGATGTGAGTGGTGTAATGGCAAGACGCGCCTTAACCGCATTCTTAAACACGCGGCCCAGCACATGGAGTTCACGGTGTGCGCGAACTTCCTCCTCCTGCATAACTTGAACTGTAACGGGAATATCATCAAGAACAACAGGGGCAGCGCCCTTCATACTCGTGCCAGCCATGCTGGCCATATTGGAAATATCATCAACCGACGCTGCCGAAACACGCGACGTAAAAGCAGCCACATCATCAAGAAGGGCCAATAAACCACCCGAAGGCATAATAAAAAAACTCCTCTGTTCTATATAACAAATAATTCATTATATATTTGTATATATACCAACAAGAACAAATGAAGTCAAATTTACCCCGTAAACTATAGATTAAATAGTATTTAACCATCTGAATCCGCATAAAAAAATAACGAAGTAATAAGCTTCCCTATTACTTCGTTTTCAAATATAGAACACGATAAGTCGATCAACTAAATCTGTTGCTCCGCGGGAAGCCATTGGGCGGAAGTTTACCGGCTTGTGCCCGCTCCCCTATCCATTCCTTGACGTTGGGGACTGTCATATCGCGCGTACCGGACAAGAAGGTGAGGCCTTCTTTGAGGTTAAAGGTTTTGGCATCACAAAATTCAGCGTCTTTGTATTTCTGGAGAAACACACCTTTGCCCTTTGCCATCTCGGGAATTTGGTCAAGCGGGAAAACGAGCATCTTACGGTTGGTACCAATCACCGCGACATGATTATCGGTATCCCCGATAATGTCGCAGAACACGGCATCACCATTATCATCAACCGACAAAATTTGTTTGCCATTACGCGTCTGCGCCAGCACCTCGTTGGACGAGACAACAAAGCCTTTGCCCTCACGCGATGCCACCAGCAATTTAAGATCAGGCTCCCACACCATGAGCGTCACGATATCGGCATCATTCGGGATTTCGACAAGCAACCGGATCGGCTCACCAAAGCCGCGGCCCGGCGGCATTTTATCGCCCGGAATGGTATAAAAACGTCCGTTGCTGGCAAAAGCCACAATCTTGTCGGTCGTCTGGGCTTCCAGCACAAACTGTTCGCGGTCGCCCTCTTTATATTTGAAATCAGCCTGCACCAGCCCATGCCCCTTGATCGCGCGCACCCAACCTTTGGCCGAGAGCACAATCGTAATCGGCTCTTTCTCGACCATCACCTGATTAAGATCAATACTGATCGGCGCAGGTGGTTTGCTGATGCTGGTGCGGCGTGCACCAAGCGTGGTCGTCGGCCCGTATATTTTCTTGAGCATCCCTACTTGTTTTTTGATCTCGCCCCACTGCTTGCTCTCACTCGCCAGCAATTTTTCCAGAGCATCTTTTTCTTTGTTAAGAGAATCATGCTCTTTGCGGATTTCAAACTCTTCAAGTTTGCGCAGCGAACGCAGGCGCATATTGAGAATAGCTTCAGCCTGCACATCGGTGAGACCAAATTTTTTCATCAGGGCCGGTTTCGGCTCGTCACTCTCGCGGATGATTTTAATGACCTCATCAATATTGAGGTACACAATCAAATAACCGGCAAGAACTTCCAAACGGTGAATAACTTCCGCAAGGCGGTGGTTCGAGCGGCGGACCAGCACATCCTGACGGTGGTTAAGCCAGCACTGAAGGACTTCCTTGATGCCCATCACACGCGGCACAAGGCCATCTTCCAACACGTTCATGTTGAGCGCAAACCGGTTTTCAAGATCAGACGCGCGGAACAGCGCCTCCATCATCAGTTCCGGCTCAACATTGCGATTTTTGGGAATCAGCACAAGGCGAATATCTTCGGCGCTCTCATCCCGAATATCATCAAGCATCGGGAGTTTTTTATCATTGATCATATTGGCGATCTGCTCAATGAGTTTCGCCTTTTGCACCTGATACGGAATCTCGGTGACAATGATCTGCCAAGTACCTTGCTTCAAATCTTCTTTGACCCAGCGGGCGCGGGTACGGAACGAGCCGCGTCCGGTGCGGTAAGCCTCAACCACCGCCTCACGCGATTCAACAAGAATTCCGCCCGTCGGGAAATCCGGCCCCTTCACAAGCGCACAAATCTCCTCAACCGAAGCATCTTTTTCAAGCATCAATTCCATGGCGTCGCACAACTCTGCCACATTATGTGGAGGGATATTGGTCGCCATCCCCACGGCAATACCCGACGCGCCATTGGCCAGCAGATTGGGGAAGTTCGACGGCATCACCACAGGCTCAAGCGTATCACCATCATAAGTCGCGCGGAAATCAACTGCGTCTTCATCAATACCTTCAAGCAAAAGCATCGCGGTGTCGGTCAGGCGCGATTCCGTGTACCGCATGGCCGCCGCATTATCACCGTCAATGTTACCAAAGTTCCCCTGACCATCAACCAACGGATAACGCACCGAGAAATCCTGTGCAAGGCGCACCAGTGTATCATATACGGACTGGTCACCATGGGGGTGGAATTTACCAATTACATCACCCACCACGCGCGCCGATTTTTTGGGCGGCAGGTTCGGGTTGAGTTTTAATTGCGCCATCGCGAAAAGAACGCGGCGATGCACCGGCTTCATCCCGTCCCGCACATCAGGAAGCGAGCGCGAGACAATCGTCGAGAGTGCATAGGACAAATACCGCTCCGAGAGCAAACCAGTCATCGGCGCATCGATAATCTTGTCGGAAACAGTGGATGTGGGTGGTGACTTACGCGCCATAAAATGTTCTCTCTACTCGTGCTTGATCAGCGTCTTCAGGTGCCGCTAGGCCATATTTCTTCGCAAAAATCGTCGCAAAACGCAAGCGCGCATCGGGAACACCGCGCGAATGATGTGCAAAAACCCAGTTTTCAAGGAAATATCCGGTCATTTTCAGCCCCCGCACGATATCTTCGCCTTCCCCACGCCCCTCCGCAGTGCCATAAGGCGCAGGTTTAAGGAATTCAGGAAGAATCAGGAGTTTGTCGCGGTACGGATACCCTTCCTTGAGCGAGACCGCGCAGCCCGATTTCGGACTGACATAGGCAAGAGTCTGAACGTCGCCGCCGCCGGCGCAGCGCGTCAAATCCATCCCGAAGCCCAGTTCCTTGAGAAACGCAATTTCCCATAGAACATAAGCCGCCGCCCAGACGGGTGTTTGGAGCGTATCAATAAGGGCTCCGAGGCCGTGATAAAGACCCGCGTGACCTTCCCGCTCAGGCAACGCTGCATCACACAAGGCGCAGGCCGCAAGCAGCGCCGCAAGACGATACGGATCATCGAGAAACAGCGCCGAATGATTGCGGGCTTGTTCGATCGTGAAATGGCCAAGCTGATCGGCAACCCGCGAATCCCAACTGACCTCGACCCATGTTCCGGCCTCAAGGCTCCCGCGCATCTTTGATGATTTGGCGCCATACACATACCCGTTATGCCGCCCATGATCGCACGTCAAAACAGACACCACCGCCCCGCCCTCGCCATGAGGCCGTGCCGACAGAATGAGTCCTTGATCGTTCCAATGTTCCATGGAATAGTTATGCCACGCCCAATTTTTTCAGGAAAGCCTCAAACCTATGCCGCTCGTTCTTGCCCCCTTTTATTTACTCCGTCACGGCGAGACCGAAGCCAATGTACGCCAAGTGGCAGCAGGCGGCGGACTGGATACTCCCCTGACCGAGAACGGCATCCACCAAGCGCGGACACTGGCAAGCCTCAGCCATATTCTTGAGCCAAAGCCCACGCGGATTTACCACTCCTCCATGTCACGCGCCCGCGATACGGCAGCCCTTGTCAATGAAGCTCTCGGCCTTGATATGGTTGAAAAGGACAATCTCAAGGAACATATTTTTGGCGAATGGGAGAATGTGGACTGGTCCATCATCAAAACAATGATCGACCAGAAAAAAGAACCCCCCGGAGGCGAAACCTACCACGAATTTGCCCTGCGCGTGCGGGATGCCATCAATGCGATTATCAGTGAGACGCACGAAGCGCCGCCGCTCATTGTCGCACATGGCGGACTCTTCCATGCCATCGGCAGGCTCTATGGTCGCCCGCATAGCCATGTCAGCAATTGCGAACTTCATTATTTCGAGCCGGATCACGCCGCCAAGGAATTCCCGTGGCGCGTGAGAATCCTGCACCACAATCCGAATCTTTGGAAATAGAGCCCCCCACATCTCGCCTACCTTAATCCTCCCCCTTAAGGAGAGAGGGTTGAGATGGGGGTACCAGACAAAAATTATTCAAAGGGCTTTGAGGCGAAAATAATTTTTATCGAGAACCGGAGCGCAGCGTACTTTAACGTACGTGAGCACCGGAAGCGCAGAAAAAGATTATTTGCAGCCCAAAGAGCGAAGAATAAATGCTACCACGTACGGAACGTGCCGGAGTCCATGTGGACAAATCCGCTTTTCGGATAATAGCCAACACCGCCTGCAGCAATCTTGACCGCAATATCACGGATATATTTCGGATTGGTATCAGGTAGGCGCACATCAATCGCTTGACCTGCCATATGGAGGGAACGTTTGGCAACCCCTTCACCATGGGAGCGCAGCATACTGTTTGTCTTGGGTGAACGGTAACCAGATAAAAGCGAATATGGCGATCCGGTTTTCAAATTCTGGTGGACAATCGAGACAATATCAATGGCGCGAGGGTCAATCGGGAAAACTTCGTTGGCGCGGAAGTCACGCAGCACATAGTTGATCCGCTCGAACGCTTGGGGAAGATATTTATTGCCCACGCGATACACGCCGGAAAAACTCTCGCCAGTATGTTCGTTGCGGAACGAGACAGAATAATTGCCTCCCGAGGGCATGGCAATCGCAGGAGTAATTGACGTCGCCGAAATAAGTGCGGCGGTGGAAAGTGTAAGACCTCCCTTGAGCATATCGCGACGCGACAGGGACACATTAAAACCAGAATCGAATGAAAACATCATAGACCTATGGTGTGAATGAAAAACGCTGATTCTTTAAACCAAAAATACAATTAAAACTAGGCTTGTGTTTAGCAGAACAAAATTGCTTTGGAAAGTCATGAAAGGGAATATAGGAATAATACCCCCGACTCTTTCAGTGTAAAAAACATGATGGATTTTTGCAATAAAAATATCAAATTATTGAAAACAAACGCTTCGATTTTAATACAAAATATTGTCAAAAGGTATCTTTCCCGCCTTGTCCAAGGCCGCAACCAGTGCGCGATCAGCACCATAAAGATCATCACCGATAATTACATCCCCCGCATCATCCAGCCACGCCGTATAATAAAACAGATAAACGGAAAGCGGTTTTGTCACAGGCAATTCACGGGTTTTTTTGTCAGCGAGATATTTTTCAAGGCGCTCCGCCGACCACCCTGCATTATGCGACAAAATAAAATCGGCAATCTTACGTGGCTCGGACAAACGCACACAACCGGAGCTCAGGGCGCGATCATCTTTTAAAAAGAGTTTGGGCGAACTGGTGTCGTGCAGATAAATATCATATTGGTTGGGCATCAACACACGTATCTGCCCCAGTACATTTTCCTCACCCGGATCTTGCTTCATCTGGATAGATTTAAGATCGGCTTCGGTCACCTTACTCCAATCAATATCTTGCGGCAGCGCTTCATGCATGCCGCTTTCGTCTTTCACACGGAATTTGATTCCCTTTTTCTCAAGCGCCAGAGGATCTTTCTGAAGCTCCGGCAAATAATCCTTTGCCTTGATTGTATCCGGCACATACCACGACGGATTGAAACGCACGCCCTCCACCACATCGACAAAACTCATGGTGGGACGCTCAAGACGCCCGACAATCACCGGCATCGTGAAAGCCATTTCATTATTATCAACAGCCGTAAGCTGCATCTGCGGAATGTTGACCGCCAAATAACGGGCGGGCAGCGGGCGCATCACCCATCGGCGGCGCTCGAGGTTGGCAATAAGTTTAACAAGCTTTTGCGTGCGAGTTTGATTGATCGCTGCAAAGCTACGTTTACCGATCAACCCATCAGGCGTAAGACCATTCTTTGTTTGAAAGGCCATCACGGCAGCCTTGAGGTCGTCATCATATAAATCGGCTTTGTCCGCCGCAAGAGCATCAACACCCAGTTTTTTGCGGATAGAGGGAATGGCTGCGTGCCGCACACCATGTTTAATCAATCCTGTGTATCTGATGACTTTTTCCGCCTCTTCCGGCTGCGCGGCAAGATCTTTAGCCAGTTCTTCCAGAGACGCGCGCAAGGCTTTATATTCTAACGTATGCGGCGCAAATGACTCGGTAAGAGCCGCAGGATTTCCGCCCTCTTTCTCCAAAATTTTCAGATACGTATAGGCATCAACTCCGCGCGACCATGACCGCGTATCTTGCTCCAAAATACGTGGAGAGAGCCTCATTCCGCTGAGGTCGCGCGCGAGCCGCGCTGCGCCGTCCGACAGCACAATGTCAGCCGCCATGGCTTTATCACCCGACAAATCCATCTTCTCAAAATTTTTAAGGGCGCTCAGATGATAATTTTCAGGATTTAATCCGTGCGTCCATGACCGCGAAATCTCCGCAATCATGTCCTCCGCACCGGAGGTCAGTTCACCATCGTCAACCCAGAAAGTTTTGCCGCCACGCTCGTGATAAAAACGCGAAAGTCCCTCACGGTCAGCCAATACATGCCCCCATATCTGGGCCGCAATCAACGGTGCAGGCGCGGATACTTTCTCCTGTGCGCAACTATCGCCCGCAAAAAAACTCAACAACAAAATTACAAAAGAAAGCCGACTAAAGATTCGCATAAATATGTGTCTCACCTTTACCACCCGGATGCGTAACCGCGCCCGTACGGGCCGGCCCCACCAATTGTGCAAATTTCCACAAAGCCCCTGATTGGTACATATTCTCACGTGGCACCCATGCGGCATAACGCGCGGCAAGTTCATCATCACTCACAAGCACGTCCAGTGTTCCTTTTTCGGCATCAATACGGATGGTATCGCCATCTTTAAGGAGCGCAATCGGCCCGCCAATGGCGGCTTCCGGTCCGATATGCCCAATACAGAACCCGCGTGTCCCGCCAGAAAAACGCCCATCGGTAATGAGCGCTACTTTGCCGCCCATCCCCTGCCCGTAAAGCGCACCCGTGGTCGAAAGCATTTCACGCATACCTGGGCCTCCTTTGGGTCCTTCATAACGGATGACCAAGACATCACCTTCTTTGTACGCGCGCTCTTGTACAGCCTTGTAACACGCCTCTTCTGAATCGAAACAACGCGCAGGACCTTCGAATACAAGATTCTCCATACCAGCAATCTTGACCACAGCCCCATCCGGCGCAAGATTCCCCTTTAGGCCGACAACGCCGCCTGTTTTGGACAACGGGTTGGTGATCAGCATCACCACATCTTGATCCGCAGGCAGGTTGATGCCCTCCAAATTTTCAGCGATGGTTTTACCCGTCACAGTTATACAATCACCATGGAGGTAACCGCCCTTCAAAAGTTCTTTGAGTACGACCGATACACCGCCCACATCATAGAGGTCTTTGGCAACATATTTTCCACCCGGCTTGAGGCTCGCAAGATACGGCGTACGGCGCATCACCTCGCACACATCAAAGAGATCAAATTCAATTCCGGCCTCATGCGCCATCGCGGGTAAATGAAGTGCAGCATTGGTTGATCCTCCCGTTGCCGCCACAATCATAGCGGCATTCTCAAGCGATTTACGCGTAACAATCTCACGTGGACGCAAGTTCATTTTAATGAGTTCCACAACCGCCTTGCCCGATGCCTCAGCGTAATGATCGCGGCTCTCGTATGGCGCTGGCGCTCCGGCAGAATTGGGAAGGGCAAGACCAATAGCCTCCGATACACACGCCATCGTATTGGCGGTAAACTGCCCACCGCACGCGCCCGCCGAAGGACAGGCACAGCATTCCATTTCTTTAAGATCAGAGTCAGAAAATTCACCACTTGCGTGTTTTCCAACACCTTCGAACACATCAATGACGGTCACATCTTTGCCGCGGAATTTACCCGGCAAAATCGACCCGCCATACATAAAGACCGACGGAACATTCAGGCGGATCATCGCCATCATCATGCCCGGCAGAGATTTATCGCAGCCCGCAAGCCCCACAAGCGCGTCATAGCAATGCCCGCGCATGGTCAGCTCAACCGTATCGGCAATCGCGTCACGCGAAGGGAGCGAGGAGCGCATTCCCTCATGCCCCATGGCAATTCCGTCAGTCACGGTGATGGTCGTAAATTCACGCGGTGTGGCGTGTGCCTCCGTGACACCTTTTTTCACGGCCTGCGCCTGACGGCTCAAGGCAATATTGCACGGTGCCGCTTCATTCCAGCACGTTGCCACGCCGACAAACGGCTGATGGATTTGTTCTTCCGTCATGCCCATGGCGTAATAATAGGAGCGATGCGGCGCACTTTTGACACCCTCAGTCACATAACGGCTGACAAGTTTCGACTTATCCCACTGCATGAAATCCTCACTGATTTAAAAAATAAAAACTAGGCAGGCGACGGCGCGTCTCTTTTTTCATCCACTTTTTCGGCAGCTTTGCCCGCGGCTTTCTCGCGGCGATAGAGCATCTCGTCAATAATATTACGCACCTGCACGGCATTGCCCAGATACGGGATATAAGCAAAACGTGTCCCTGTCCCCGTCAGGACTACCGTTCCGTATTTAAGCGCATGTCCAACGAGAGTCCGCTGAATCTCGACACTTTCAACGCGGTCAAGACGCACCTGCACCGTATCAATTTTAACAAGGCCGCTGCGGAAAAAAATGCGTTCGTTCGTGACAACCAGCAGCATGAAATGCTTGAGAAGCGCCGCATAGATAAATGTAAGCAAGGCAATAAACGCCATAAAAATTCCAAGTGGCAACGCAATCACCGCAAGCAAAAGCGCAAACAGCAAAATACCCAGCGCCTTCCAGAAAATAGCGGGCGAAACAACACCGCGCACAATGACCTTCTCGCCATCATGAAAATTTGCTGGAAAGTCCGTATCACGCGTTTGATTCATACACATTCTCCTCTTAAATGATATTACCCACTACGTGCCTTCTCGAGTGCTCGTCGGAATTTCAAAGGCTCCGCGAGGTTAGGAAGACGCAGTTCTCCAACACCCATCCCATGAATAAAAAGCTGCCCGAAATCAAAAATCCGTCCCCATATCGATTGGGTCACGGAGATACTTTCAATACGGTCAATGCTCATTTCGCCGATATTGCGCGCAACCAAACCACGTTTGTAAATAATGCGGTTATTAGTCACCACAATTTCAGTTGTCACTTTAATCACAATCATCTGGGCAAATTTTACAATCCCCATCAGGAAAATGAGCAACGAAAAAAGTTTGATCGCCGGATGGAGTTTGCGAACAATGACCAACCAGCCATCTCCCTCTTCGATTTCACCAACGATCAGATATTCGGACATATTTTCAGGAAGCTCGTATGACAGAGTCGCAAACGCCACGAGAAGCGATATTGCAAAGACAACACCCCACACCAAATTCATGACCGCCTGAACGTCATAGAACCAGTGGAACTTGCCCACATAAAGCAACTCTTCATCCGGCGCGAGAGACTGCTGAACATAAAGCATTAATCATCCCCCAATGAAATGCCCAGCGCGCGCGCCGTGTGAACGAGCGAGGAATTAACATCCACTGCCTGATAGGCGGCAATCGCGGCTTCAATCGGAACATCAACCACCTGACGGTTTTTCCAAGCAACCATGCGGTCAAACTTGCCTTCAGAAATCAGATCAACCGCGCGCACACCAAAGGCCGACGCCAGCAAACGGTCGTTATAGGTAGGTGAAGACCCACGCTGCACATGGCCCAGCACCGTCACGCGGGTTTCTGATCCAGTAGCACGGAAAATCTGGTCGCCAACATAGTGACCGATCCCGCCATAACGCATCTGTCCATCACTGAATTTCATTTGCGAAGCATCGCCTTCGAGCGTTTTAACCGCTTCAGATACAACCACCAGCGCAAAGTTACGCCCACCGGCTTTCACGGCAGCGATCTTTTTGGCAACACTGTTAATATTGTAAGGGATTTCAGGAATTAAAATCACATCGGCACCGCCAGCAATACCAGCGGTCAACGCAATATGCCCCGCATCGCGGCCCATGACTTCCAGCACCATGGTACGGTCATGCGAAGCTGCCGTTGGCTGAAGGCGGTCAAGAGCTTCAGTCGCCACAGAAACCGCCGTATCAAACCCGATTGCTGTTTCGGTTTCGCCAATATCGTTATCAATTGTCTTGGGGATTCCCACCATACGGATGCCGCCTTGCATCGCAAGCTTGCGCAGAATTGCAAAACTGCCATCACCGCCGATACAAATAACGGCTTCAATCCCGAGTGTTTTAAACCCGTCAATAATTTCTTGGGTGCGGTCTTTGATCGTCCCATCCGGCATCGGGTAGGCAAAGGGGTTGCCCTTGTTGGTTGTGCCAAGGATCGTGCCGCCCATGCGCATCACATTATTGTCAAACATCGATGGGGTTAGTACTTTATATTGGAGGGGATCACACAGCAGACCCGCCGTCCCGTCAAGAATTCCGTAAATTTCCCATCCCAAAAGGTCAGCGCGGTGGACAGCCGCCCGAATAGCTGCGTTAAGCCCAGCGCAATCACCACCACTCGTCAAAATACCAATTCTTTTCTTAACCATGTTTAATACTATTCGCCTCAAGAGATAATTTTTAAAAAACAATAATGTAACGCCACATTAATGAGTCGCAAGACAAACGTAAATGCCTCCGTTTAAAAAACACACGAAAAACCCTAAAGTTTTAGACATCTGCGTGTTAAAGAATTTTAATTGACATAATTAATATTTATTTGATATGATCGCCCGCACAGGAACAACATGACACCAAACAAATTTACAAAATCATTGAAATTTATCTTTAAAGCTGTGGGCGGACTAGCTATCGGCGCGGTAGTGACCCATCAAGCCTGCGAACAGGCCCTCCAACATTTAGCCGACACGCCGGAAGAATTTGTTCTCGCTGAAAGAGGCCATCCCTACAGCCCTAAAGCAACATCTTTCCTAAGGGAACATCAGGACATCAGAGTCATCAAGTCCGGCAGTCCTTTGCTAACTTTCTACAAAATCTCCCACCCCTTGCTCTATGCCGTTCACAAAATCGGCAGCGGCGCATTTCCGAACAACACCTACTTTCACCCCAACGATTTGGCTGGTTTTTTTCCGAGCAAGGCCGTCATTGTGATGGATGGAATGGATGCCCCGCCCCTTTATTCCTCCAAGGGTGACCGAGCCTCCAAACCGGACATCGAATTTGCCTTTACGCTCTTTCACGAGATAAATCACCACAAAGATGTAAAAAAAGAGGGATCAGCTGCTGCCCTGAACAAGCCGATTGTCCTGCGCGAAGGAACTGCCGATCTGGGGGCGGTTGACAATTTGAGCGACGATTTTGATGGTAAAGTAGCCAGCTACGCTCGCGCATTCCGCGCAATAACATCCCCGATGGACGACCTCCATGACACACTCCCCTCTCTCCTGACGGGCGATGCCCTAAGTAATGTGCAAGGCCCCGCAATCAAGAGCTACTCGGACTTTCTCGGGGATAGCGAGAGATGTTTGCGATCTTATGATAAAACCAGAAAACTGGACGAAATCCGTCACGAGGCTAGCAAAGCCCCTCTTCCACTGCCTCTGCGCAAGACAGGAGTCCTTATCCTTTACGAGTGTTTCAAAGCCTCCGAAGCTGATCTTGAGGCCAAAGCCCTACCAGACCCGATCAATACCCCTGCCCGTAAACTTGAATATGTCAGGGGCTTTGAGTTTCTCCAGAAACATGGCTTGCTGTAAAAAAACGATACGGGAGAGACCCTGCATTTACCATCTACTCAACAGCAAAGAATTCTGTTAAGAATATTCAAACTAATCTCGAGAATAAGAAATCCTATGGTTGATGAAGACTCCCTCCGTGAACAGCTGGACGAGCTGAAAGCGGAACACAAAGCCCTCGACGAGCAAATTGATCTGCTGACCCGCAGTCAAGCCGTTGATTTTCTGACAATTGCCAAACTCAAAAAAGAAAAGTTGCGTGTCAAAGACACGATCCAACGTATTGAAAGTATGCTGATTCCCGATATTCTTGCGTAAGCTGCGTTATTCAACCCTGTAAAGGAAATAGCCCATGCCTTTGAGCCTTGGAAACGTGGAATTCTATATAGGCCCCCATACGCTGGGCGCAGCCGACAATCTGGAAGAGACAATTGTCACCTTCATTGACGGCACAAAAGAAACGCTCGACATTGCTGTACAAGAACTCGAATGCGAACCGATTGCCCGCGCAATTGTCCGTGCGCGCCAGCGCGGTGTCACTATCCGCATGGTGCTGGAAGGTGATTATTTAAGAGCCGAAAAAGCGGTAAGCGATCCTTTTAATCTGACACTTGAAGAGAAAAATGACTCAAACCGCTACCTGATTTCAGCCCTTTGGCGCGCAGGCATCGAGGTACGCACCGACTACAACCCAAAAATCTTTCACCAAAAATTTATTGTCCGCGACAGGGATGGAACGCGCGCCGCCCTTCTCACTGGCTCCGCCAATTTTACAGATACCGACACCCACACCAACCTGAATCACATTGTCATTATAAAAGGGAAATCGGCCGCCAGCGAATATGCTCAGGAATTTGCCGAAATCTGGGACGGCACCTTTGGCGACAAACGTCTGCGTCACGAGCCTAAACCAGCCAGCTTCCGCGTCTCTAAAATCGGCATGAAAGTGGTGTTTGCACCCGATCATATGCCTGAAATGGAGATTATGAAACAAATGCTCAAAGCGCGCGAACGTATTGATTTTGCAATCTTTACCTTTGCCCGCTCGTCCGGCATTGACGACGCGATGATCGCACTTAGCAAGGGCGGCATGCCCATTCGCGGCATTGCCGACGCAGGCCAAGGCAACCAAAGCTGGGCCGCCTCACATGACCTCGCCGAAAACGGGATTGATTTCTATCTGGCGGGTAAATCCGGCACGGGGCTGCGCAAACTGCACCACAAATTGATCGTCATTGACGGACAAGTGACCATCATCGGGAGTTTTAATTACACAGAACCCGCTAACCTACTGAATGATGAGAATATTATTGTGATTGGTGGATTAGAGGAAACAGATCCTGAAAGCATCGAGAAGCAAAAGGCGTTCGGCGCACACGCCCTTGCCGAAATTGACCGCATTATCAAAAAACACGGCCAAAAACTTTAATCCATCACATAACTACGTAATGACTACATATTGATTCGCCCCCCAAAATACCGTACATATAATCCCACAATGAGCAGCAACGATCCTTCCCCTCTTATCGGTATTATTATGGGCTCCCAATCAGACTGGGAAACCATGCAGCACACCCACGAAATTTTGCATAAACTGGACATTCCCCACGAAACAAAAATTGTTTCGGCACACCGCACACCCGATCGCCTCGTGGATTATGCCAAAACAGCCAAAGAGCGCGGCCTCAAAGTTATTATCGCTGGCGCAGGCGGCGCAGCTCACCTACCCGGCATGACCGCCAGCATGACTCCGCTCCCTGTTTTGGGCGTTCCGGTTGAAAGCCACGCCCTTAAAGGTATGGACAGTTTACTCTCGATTGTCCAAATGCCCGGCGGCATTCCGGTTGGAACGTTCGCCATCGGCAAAGCTGGCGCCATTAATGCGGCACTTTTTGCCGCTGCCATTTTAGCGTTGGAAAACAAAGAATTAGCAGCAAAACTTGATGGATACCGCGAAGCACAGACAAACGGCATCGCGCTGACCCCTACCGTGTAGGTACGCCATGCTCTACAGCATCATAAAAGCCCTTTTATCAGGAGTAATCGTATCCGCCATTTCCGAGACAGCCAAGCGCAACCCAGCGTTAGGCGCTTTAATTGCTTCACTTCCGATTATCTCCATTCTAGGTATGATCTGGCTCTGGCAGGAGACAAAGGACGCGGAACGAATTGCGATGCACGCCGAATCAACCTTCTGGCTTGTCCTTCCTTCCCTGCCGATGTTTCTAGTACTTCCAGCGCTACTGCGTCATGGAATTCCCTTTTATGGGGCGCTGATCGCGTCTTGTTGTTTAACGGTGCTGCTGTATATTGCCGCCGTGTGGCTCCTCAAAAAATTCGGAATTGTAATATAATATGAAAACAAAAACCTTCGGTATTCTTGGTGGCGGACAACTCGGCCGCATGTCAGCACTCGCCGCCGCGCGCCTCGGCATCAAAACCCATATTTTCTGCCCCGAAACTGACTCTCCCGCTTCCCACGTTGCCGCAAAAACATTTACGGCGGGCTATGACGACAAAGTGGCGCTGAAGGCGTTTGCCAAATCCGTCGATGTTATCTCTTACGAGTTTGAAAATATTCCGGTCGAAACCGTCCGTTATCTCAAAAAAATCAAACCCGTCTATCCCGATGATTACCTGCTGGAGATTGCCCAGCACCGCTGGCACGAAAAACAATTTTTGAACACTATCGGTATCCCGACCGCCACATGGGCGCGCGCGTGCTGCGCCGAACAAGTCGAAGAAACACTTGATCAATGGGGTGCAACTGATTGTATTTTAAAGACAGCTCGCTTGGGCTATGACGGCAAAGGCCAGATCAAGATCGACAAAAAGACCGACATATGCGCCGCGTTTGCCAGCCTTAAATCCGATGAAGTCATTGTCGAGTCATGCGTCGCTTTTGCGTGCGAAATCTCGGTGATCGTCGCACGTGATATTTTTGGTAAAACAGTATGTTACGATGCGTGCCTTAACGAACACAAAAATCACATTTTGTCCAAAACAACCATTCCCGCCCCCCTGTCCGCACCGCTCTTGGCCAAGGCTCAGAAACTCGCTAAAAAAGTCGCGGATAATGTGGGGCTCGTGGGCGTACTGACCCTTGAATTATTCGTGACCAAAGACGGCAAACTCCTCGCCAATGAAATTGCACCGCGCACCCACAACTCGGGCCACTGGACCATTGACGCCTGCGCCGTGTCGCAATTTGAAAATCATGTCCGCGCCGTGTGCGGCCTACCGGTAGGCTCCACCAAACGCCATTCGGACGCAGTGATGCTTAACCTCATCGGAGACGACATCGCGCTTGTGGACAAATATGTGGATAAAGCGGGGGCCTGCATCCATCTTTACGGTAAACATGATGTGCGCCCGGGGCGGAAAATGGGACATATCACGCTCCTCAAATAACTTTTCATGGGCGGGTTGGGGACAAGACAAAGAATCCTGTTGAGAAACCATTCCCCCTGACCTACACTCACACGCGCCCTACAAGCGCCCTGAATTCGTTCGCTTACTCGTTTGGTTAAATTTTTATATGACACCTGCACCTGCATCTCTTGAGTCATTGAGCTTTGAAGCCGCCATGACCGAACTTGAGTCGATCGTCCGCGACCTTGAGACGGGCAAAGTCACCCTCGAACAATCCATTTCAGCTTATGAGCGCGGTATGGCACTCAAGGCCCATTGCGAATCAAAACTGCGCGATGCCCAAACCAAAATCGAAAAAATAGTGGTGGGTGCGAACGGCACCATCACAACGGAAAAATTTGAAGACAGACAATAGAATTACGTTTTAAGGAGAATACCTGATGGCCCCGTCATTACGCGAGACCAGCCCCGAACTCAAGGAAGCCTTGGAAGACACCGTCCAGATGGTGGATAAGGCCATTGGCCGTCTCCTGCCGGAAACCGATCTCGCCGAGGCCCAGCTTTATGATGCCATGCGGTATGGCTCGCTCTCAGGCGGCAAACGCCTGCGCCCTTTTATGGTGATGCAGTCCGCAAAACTGTTCAACGTGGATCCCGCACGTGCCAAACGCGTTGCCTCGGCGATTGAATTAATGCACGGGTACTCGCTGATCCATGATGATTTGCCCGCGATGGACAATTCCGATATGCGCCGCGGCAAACTCACCGTGCACCGCGCCTATGACGAAGCCACCGCCATTCTCGCGGGCGACGGCCTTCAATCGATGGCCTTTTCCATTTTGGCTGCGCCCGAAACCCATGAAGACCCCTATGTCCGCTGCGCGCTGGTTGCAGCGCTTGCAGATGCCTCTGGCCCTCACGGGATGGTTGGTGGTCAGATGCTCGATTTAATTGGCGAAACCACGGCCTTCGACCTCGGTACCATCAGTCGGATGCAACGCATGAAAACCGGAAAACTGATGGCCTTCTCCTGCGAATCAGGGGCCATTTTGGGCAAAGCTGGCGATCAATACCGCCGTGCACTCACTTCTTACGCTTACGACCTTGGGCTCGCCTTCCAGGTCACCGATGACATTTTGGACGTGGAGGCCGACCCGAGCGAAACCGGAAAACCCGCTAATCAGGACGAGAAGGCCGGAAAAGCGACCTTCGTATCCACGCTTGGAAAAGATCAAGCCCGTCAACGCGCCGAAATGCTGGTCGAACAAGCGATTCGTCACCTTCACATCTTCCAGGGCCGCGCCAAAATGCTCGAAGAGCTGGCTTATTACGTTCTCAGACGCCGCGCCTAATGGGTTACATGTGTTCACATGAGGTTTCCGCAAGCAAAGTCTTATAGCAAAAATCAGGTAAGCGCTGCCGCGTTTTTCTTTGGCCCGCTCGCCGCATTATATTGCCTGAAAAAGAACTTTGATGCGATGGGTGAGCCCGAACAAGCACAAAAAATGGTTCGGTACGGCACTCTACTAACGCTAACCTTTATCCTTATTGCTCCTTTTCTGCCAAGCGCAATTCCACCCGCTGTTTACGCAGCCGCCTACGCAGCAGTGGCCATGACGTTTTATCAACAAAAGCAAACATCCCTTAATGATGCCTCTCGCTTTTCAAACTGGAATGTCGTGGGTTACGGATTTTTATGGCTGGCCATTTTTGTTGTTTTGCTTTTAGCCACCGCTATGCTCTACATCGAGTTGGGCTGGGTCAATCCAGATCTATAAATTTTATGAAAAATATAAAAATGTCAGGATCGACACGTCCGACGCGTGACATTTCCGTCAAACAGATATAAAAATCGTCCCCATGACTAGGTTTTCCCACCCTCATTCTGACCTGCGCAATTCAAAAATCGACGATCCCGCCGATTTACGCGCCCTAACCGTGTCGCAGCTCAAAACCGTAGCGGACGAGTTGCGCGCGGATTTGATTGCGGCCGTTGCGCAAACAGGCGGACATTTGGGGGCCAGCCTTGGTGTGGTCGAACTCACCGTTGCGCTTCATGCTGTCTTCAACACACCCGAAGACCGCCTGATCTGGGATGTGGGGCATCAAGCCTACCCACATAAAATGCTCACAGGAAGACGTGATCGCATTGCAACCATCCGTCAGGAACATGGGCTTTCGGGTTTTACCAAACGTGCAGAGAGCGACTACGACCCGTTCGGCGCAGGGCACAGCTCCACCTCGATTTCAGCCGGACTCGGCATGGCCGTGGCGCGCGACCTGCAAGGAGGTCACAACAATGTGATTGCCGTCATTGGTGATGGGGCTATTTCCGCAGGCATGGCTTACGAAGCACTCAATAATGCAGGCGCGTTGCAAAGCCGTTTGATTGTGATCCTCAACGACAACGAGATGTCAATCGCCCCACCTGTCGGCGCAATGAGTAAATATTTAACGCGCCTTGTCTCCTCCAAACCTTATATGGACGCCCGCGAATTTGCCAAATCTCTTGGTGAAAAACTTCCCCCTCCCCTGCGTGAAGCCGCCAAACGCGCCGAAGAACTCGCCCGCTCCGCTATAGGCGGCGGCACGATTTTCGAAGAGATGGGCTTTTATTATGTCGGCCCCATCGACGGGCATAATCTTGACGCTCTTGTACCCATTCTCAAGAATATGCGTGACAGTGAACGGGGAGCTCCCATTCTCCTTCATGTCATCACACAAAAAGGCAAAGGCTACACTCCGGCTGAAACAGCGCCCGACAAAATGCACGGCGTTGCAAAGTTTGACGTTATCACCGGCTCACAGAAAAAAAGTGCAGCTCTTGCACCTACTTACACCAAAATCTTTGCGCAAAGCCTGATTGCCGAAGCGCGCCGTGACGCGTCAATTGTCGCCATAACTGCCGCCATGCCAGCAGGCACAGGGCTTGACCTTTTTGCGCAGGAATTTCCCGAGCGCTGCTTTGATGTGGGCATCGCCGAGCAGCACGCCGTAACCTTTGCCGCAGGACTCGCTTGCGAAGGACTAAAACCTTTTGTCGCGATATATTCGACCTTCCTGCAGCGCGCCTATGACCAGATTATCCATGATGTCTGCATCCAGAATTTGCCGGTACGCTTCGTCCTTGACCGCGCAGGGCTTGTTGGCGCCGATGGCGCAACCCATGCCGGAGCCTTTGACCTCGCCTATCTCGGATGTTTGCCGAACATGGTTATTATGGCCCCGAGTGACGAAGCCGAACTGATGCACATGGTCACAACCGCCGCCCGTTATAATGACGGCCCACTGGCGCTGCGTTTCCCACGCGGCGAAGGTGTGGGAAACGCGATGCCTGCTACTGGCAAAGCCCTTAAAATCGGCAAGGGCCGTACCTTGCGTGAAGGAACAGATGTCACTCTTTTGTCGCTCGGAACACGCCTTCAGGAAACACTTAAAGCCGCTGATAAACTTGAAGAAAAAGGCGTCAGTGTAACTGTAGCCGATGCGCGTTTTGCGCGTCCCCTGGATACCGATTTGCTGACACAGCTCGCGCGTCACCATAAAACGCTCATCACAATTGAAGAAGGATCGCAAGGCGGTTTCGGCGCGGCCGTTCTCCAAACTCTGGCCAATCGCGGCCTCCTTGATAAAGGCATCAAAGTCCGCTCGCTCCATCTGCCCGACAGCTATCAACACCACAATACGCCGGAAAATCAACTCCGCGAAGCAGGCCTCATGGCCGACAACATTATTCAAGCGGTACTCAAATCATGACCTCATCCACTTACATCTTGCGTGGGGCCTGTCCTGATGCCGCAGGAATCGTCTCGAAAATTTCAACCTGCCTGTTTGATCACGGACTCAATATTGAGGACGCCGCACAATTTAACGACAAACTCTCGGGCCATTTTTTCTTCCGCATCGAATGTTCGGGCGCGTTGCCGGAGTCATTTAGAACGACATTTGCACAGATTGCGCAAACACTGCAGATGGAATGGAGCCTTACTCCTGCCGACCGAAGAGTCAAAACGCTCCTGCTTGTGTCCAAATCCGACCACTGCCTCAATGATCTTCTTTACCGCGTGAGAAACGACCTTCTTCCCGTTGAAATTACAGCCGTAATTTCCAACCACGAGGACAATCGCCACGCAGTCGAGCGTGAACAATTGCGCTACATTTACCTGCCGGTTGACGCGCACACACGCGATGATCAGGAACAAAAAATTGCCGCAATTATTGAAGAAACCGGCAGCGAATTGATCGTGCTCGCGCGCTACATGCAAGTTCTCTCCAAAGACATGAGCGGCAAATATGCAGGACGCCTGATTAACATTCACCACTCTTTTTTGCCAGGCTTCAAGGGCGCAAAGCCTTACCATCAAGCCTATAATCGCGGGGTGAAAATTATCGGAGCCACAGCCCACTTTGTCACCTCCGATCTCGATGAAGGCCCAATCATTGATCAGGACGTCACCCGAATCACGCACGCCCAGACACCGGACAAGCTCCAGATTATCGGGCAAGATATTGAATCGCGCGTGCTCGCCTCGGCAATCCAGAGCTATGCCGAACGCCGGATTTTCCTCCATGACGCACGCACGATTATTTTGTAAATCGCTCCCTGATGACAGACTCCCGAACTTGTGGTAGGATCCTCCTCCATTGGGGATTTCTCCCCGTTTTTTTCACGCCAAAAAATTGTGGGGTTACTTATGAATATCGTTGAATCAGTCAAAACATGTTTTAGCAAATATGCTGTTTTTGAAGGCCGCGCCAAACGTTCTGAGTTCTGGTGGTTTTTTCTGTTTCAAGCCATTATTATGTATGTCATAGCCCCCATTCTTGATGGCGTTTTGTTTCCTCCTGCCATGGCGCAAACTGCCGCCGACGTCTCTGGTCAAATGATGCAAGCACAAACGGATATGGCTAATATTGCTATGGCTCCAGCAGGCCCGACTCCAATCCTTAATTCGATCACAGGCCTCGCCTTGTTGTGCCCGAGCATTGCCGTTGCAACCCGCCGTCTGCATGATGTTAACAAAAGTGGCTGGTGGCAGCTCATCTCCCTGACCATTATCGGGATTATTCCCCTGATTTACTGGCTTGCCAAAGCTGGCGACGAAACCGACAACCGTTTCGGCAAGCCTGTTTAAGCCTTCAAAAAATCCAACAAAAAACCGGATCAGACGATCCGGTTTTTTTATTCCTATCAATCCAGCAGACTAGTTGGCTGCGCGGGCAAGGATCGGCAAATCAGCCTGTGTGTCGGAAGACGAAGCGGTCTTTCCGTCACGGGCGGGGAAGTCAGACTTCCCCTTAGGCAACTTTTTTTCAGAGGAGGCTCCTTTGCCTCCTGTAGGGGTGATTTTACCGTCAATGGTCGCACCCGCTTCAACAGCAAGTTCTTTGTAAGTGATGGCGCCAGTGATGGAACCCGAAGCACGCACGGTCAAACGACCATTTACAGTCAGGTCGCCTTCGAATTTTCCGGCGATGGTGGCTTCGTCGATTTCAACGGTGCCATAGAACATACCGCTTTCGGCGATTTCAAGAACGCTTGCGCCTTTGAGAGCCGCTTCAACGGTACCTTCAACAACGAGCACATCGCATGACTCGATTTCACCGGACATGGTAATGCCCATGCCGATCACTAGGCGACGATTTTTAGCCTCCGCAGCGGCAGCAGCGGGAGTCGGGGCACCGATACCATAGGCAGCAGGATACGCGCCATAAGCCGGAGCCGCAGGACGTGCCGGAGCCGCAGAAGTGGCTGGAGCTGCAGCAGCAGGCTGTCCAGGTCTGTGGAACGGGCTGGCCGGAATATCAGCCGAACGGTCAGCTGCGTTATCCGCAGATTCAGGAGTTTGTGGAGTTTGTGTCATAGTTGGTGCGTCCCCTTGTTGAGGTGAGGGTTGAGAGTTGGGTGTTGTTGGCCGATGGAACATTGACTGACTACCTTTCCAGTTTACTGTCCAGATAAAACGCGCGGGATATAAGGCAAAATGCCCGCCTGCGCCTATATCTGAATTGTCCATTGATTAGGGCGAGGCTAGCACGCGTTTTTATGCTTCCGCAAGATGTTTTATGAACCTGTCCCATGAAAAAATGCATAAATTTTTTGTGCCATCTCCCTTGAGATTCCCTCAACTTTTCCAAGATCCTGCACTGACGCATCGGCCACCGCCTTGGCGGATCCGAAATGATGGAGAAGTGCTTTTTTACGTTTGGGGCCGATACCGGCGACGTTATCGAGGCGGCTGGCCTGTAAATCTCCCGTCCGCCGGATGCGCTGCGACCCAATGGCGAATCGGTGCGCTTCATCGCGTAGGCGCTGGAGGTAATGCAGCACCGGATCATGCACCGGCAGTTGGAACATCTCCCGTCCGCGGATAAAAAATTTCTCGCGCCCGGCATTACGGTCTTCGCCCTTGGCAATCCCTACCACCACCAGATGGTCGGATACACCCACCTCGTCTAGCACTTCATGCACAGCATGAAGCTGGCCAAGCCCCCCGTCGATCAGCAATAAGTCAGGGAATGTTTTGTCTTCAGAATCAAAAACATCCGACGAAAAGTTCTTAAACCGCCGCATCATCACTTCGCGCATCATGCCGTAATCATCTGATGCTCTTGCCTGCTTGATGTTGAATTTGCGGTAAGCTTTTTTCTGAAACCCTTCTTCTCCAGCCACAATCATCGCGCCCACCATATTGGTGCCGCCAAGATGGGAGTTATCATAGACCTCGATCCGCTGTGGCGCACCATCAAGCCCGAAAAGCGTCCCGACTTTTTCCAAAGCATCTTCATCTTTTTGCCGTTTGAGCAGATGTTTCTCAAGAGCCTCGCGCGCATTTTGCACTGCAAATGCCATAATATCCTCTTTGACACCGCGCTGAGGAACACGCAGGGCAATCTTGCGTCCGGCTTGAGTGGAAAGAGCCTCTTCCAAAAGGGTCGCCTCGGCAGGCTTTATATTAACCATAATTTCTGATGGAGCCTCTTTACCTTGATAAAACTGGGCGAGGAATGTCTCCATCATCTCCGGCAAATCAACATCGTCACCCACGGATGGAAAAAAAGCGCGATTGCCATAGCTCTGCCCACCGCGAAAAAAGAAAACCTGAAAGCCTGCCACCTGCTCACGTGTCACGAGGGCCACGACATCGGCATCCCCGAGTGCAAAGCCATTGATACGCTGGCGCGACTGCGCCGCCGTCAAATATTTGATTTTATCGCGATAAGAAGCTGCCAATTCGTACTGGAGCGATTGCGATGCCGCGATCATCTTTTGTTCAAGATCCTGCTGGACATCACGTGTCTTACCATTCAAAAAATCCTTGGCATAACAAATCTGTATCTTGTAATCCTCAAGTGACACTTTGTGAACACAAGGCGCCGTGCAGCGCTTGATATGATACTGCAAACAAGGGCGCGTCCGCGCCGCGAAATAACTGTCGGTGCAATTGCGAATCTGGAAGACACGCTGCAAAATACTCATCACTTCCTGCACGGCTTGCCCGCTGGCAAATGGCCCGAAATAATCCCCCTCTTTATCAGGCTTACCGCGAAACTTCACCACCCGCGGATACGGATGATCGCGCGTAAGCACGACATAGGGATAGGATTTGTCATCCTTAAGAAGCACATTATAAACAGGGTCTAACGTCTTGATCAAATTAGCTTCAAGTAGCAAAGCCTCAGCTTCGGAACGCGTATGGACAAACTCCATCCGGCGGGTGAGCGCCACCATGCGCTGCAACCGCACGGGCAAGCGCCCTACTTGCGTATAGTTTGGAACACGCTTTTTGAGGGACTTGGCTTTCCCGACATAAAGAACAGTCTCATCAGCCCCGATCATGCGATAAACACCCGGTACATCGCGCAGCCGCTCGATCTCGCTGCGGATAACAAAAATGCCCTGCTCTATGTCCGATTCAAAACCCATGGGAGAATTAAACACATCCCACCCAAAAAAAACATTGACATTTGATTGTTAATTAACATAAGCATATATTGATTATTATCAAGTGTCTTAAGGCCAAATCTTCTGGGGGCTAGCAGACATAATATAAATTGAACCCGAACCCGCAGGAGTTCGGCAACATGTTGCGTGGGAGAAACGTAAATGAAAAGACGAAACACTTTAAAAAACTATATCAGTGGCAACCAAACCTCGGCCCCCCATGGCCTTCCCTCCTCATCCACCCCAAATGCACGCACCGCCGCACCCGCGGATCCTAAAAATTTTCGTAATGCAAATTGGGATGGGGCACAGCACAGAGAGCAGGATTTTACCGGTCTAGATCTGACCAGCGCCAATATCAGCGAAGGCCATTTCACCAATTGTATTTTTTCAACAGCTTCTCTGATCGATGCCTGTCTGTGCTACAGCATCTTTATCAATTGCCAGTTTATCAACACACAATTTGGTGCCACCGATATTGCACAGGCTGAATTTTACAACTGTGTTTTTGCCGGATGGTCGGTGTTCACCCTCGACTTTGAATGCAGCGCACAAATCAAAGACTGCACCTTCCGCACCGAAACATCCCACATCACTTTTTCATCACCCCCTCTTGTCATCAAGGGATTCAGGGACGGACAGCGCATGGCGTTTATCGAAGGGACATTGCTGGAGAAATTAGAAACGGCGTAGGCCTCATACAAGGGCGTGCAATCTTTAACTTCGATTTTATTTTTGTTACCATAAAATAGATAAAGAGTTGGGGGACATCTTGCATATTTATTTGAAAGCCAGGCCGTTCGGTGCAATTGCGATTGAAATATCCATACTTTTGGATATATACCCATTGTACAGGTTTAGCCGTTACAAAAAGGAGTCTATTATAGATTTTCCGTTTATGCGGATAATCCTGACCCCCGAGCAAGCATTGCAA
Source organism: Pseudobdellovibrionaceae bacterium (assembly GCA_041674725.1). Lineage (GTDB taxonomy): Bacteria > Pseudomonadota > Alphaproteobacteria > Micavibrionales > Micavibrionaceae > UBA1573. The sequence goes on from JBAYVC010000001.1 coordinate 279,974, forward strand.
GATGAAGACAACCAACACCGATTCCCTGAGCATCTTTCTGGACGTCCTGCATGGATTGCAAAAAATCGATCCTGAGTTTCCGATTCAGTACGCCATATGCCTTGTTGAAATTTCAAAGGCCGAAGGCTGTTCCCTAACCTACCTTTCGGACAGAACGGGACTGGCCCTCTCCACGATCTCGCGCATTGTTGGCGCGCTCTCGAGCTACCGACAAAAGGGTAATCCTTACGGATTCATCTCGATCAAGGTTGCCGAAGAGGAACGCCGCCGCAAGGAAATCTACCTGACCCCCGAAGGACGCACTACACTGACCGCCCTTCTCGCCCCGCTTGATAATATAATTGGCAAACTCACACACAATTCCCTTGAAAGATCTCACCACTCCGCCTAATAACAGCAGGATAAGTTCTTGTCAGGTGGTGCACGCACTTGTACCGCAACGAGCACTGTGACGATGGCCCCGTGGCGAAACAGGTAGACGCAGCAGACTTAAAATCTGCAGTCCGCAAGGGCGTGCCGGTTCGATTCCGGCCGGGGCCACCACTGTTCATTGCACATCAGAACGACCCGAGACTCAAAATTAATGCACTGCCGATGTATCAACTTGCTTTGTCGGTTTGGGCGCAAGCCATATTGACGTTGCCGCAAAAGCAAACGTGAAAGCGACCATCAACATGACGTGATTGGTTGACAGCATGACCGCTTGCGTCTGAATAAGAAAATCAAGGGTATAGGTTGCTACCTTTTCCCCTGTAGCGCCCATATCCCCTATGAGGTTTGCTACATACGATGGATTTTGAGCCTTTTCCACGAGATCATAACGAAATACAGTGGTGTTATTATCCCATAGCGTTGTGACAACTGATGTCGCAATAGCACCGGAAAACGTCCTCAAGAAATTCATAATCCCAGCAGCCGAAGCCGTTTCCTCATCATCCACGCTGGCAAGTGCAAGGCTGGTCAACGGTACAAAGAACAAAGGCAATCCTATGCCTTGTAGCAACATAGGCCATGCAATGTCCCACGCCGTCATATCGGTCGAGGCAAGCGTACGCACATACGTCATAATTCCGAGCCATAAAACGCCAATGAACACGAGTTTGCGCGGATCAATTTTCTGGGAGAGCGTAGCCGCAACAGGAGCCATAACAACGGCCAATACACCCGTTGCAGCCGTTACAAACCCTGACCATGTTGCTGTATATCCCATATAGGATTGAAGCCATAAGGGCGTTAATACCACCGTCCCGAAGAATGCACCGAAAGCAAAACTAACGGTCGTAACGCTTGCCGAGAACCCCCGATGCCGGAAGACACGCAAGTTAACAATCGGATTTTCATGCGTCAGTTCCCAAATCAGGAACGATATAAATCCGATAATCGAAACGATCGCAAGAACGCGTATTTCGGTTGATTCAAACCAGTCCTGATTCTTCCCTTCATCTAGCATGATTTGAAGCGCAGCAACCCAGACCACCAAAAGCCCCATGCCCACAAAATCGATTTTAGACTTTGTGACTTTATTGCTAAAACGTTTCAGCAATCCGTAGGAAAAGATCGAGCAAAACAGCGCAATCGGGATATTGATGTAAAAAATAAATTCCCATCCCCAATTGTCGCAGATATACCCCCCACAGATTGGCCCCAGAACAGGTGCAATCAATGTGGTCATGCTCCATAAGGCGAGGGCCATCCCTCTTCTTTCTTTTGGAAATATCTGGATAATCAGAGCTTGTGAAAGCGGCATAAGGGGGCCACCGGAGAGCCCTTGAAAAACACGAGCTAGAATCAGAAAATCAAGTGAGTGGGCAAGACCGCACATCACCGAGAAAAAACCAAACAAAACCATACTGATGCTGAAAACTTTTACAGATCCAAAACGCGATACCAACCAGCCCGTTAAAGGAACCGTAATAGCCTCTGCTACGGCATAAGAGGTAATCACATAGGTTCCTTCGTGGGAAGATACGGCCAATCCTCCCGCGATGTGAGAGATGGATACATTCGCAATTGTTGTATCCAGCACCACAATAAAATTGGCCAAGGCCAGAACCAGCCCTCCCAGAACCAACCAAATTCCTTTCAGGGGTTCTTGATAGGCTTCTATCGTATTTTGGGCGTTGCTCATGATCTATATCCGCATTTATTTGTTGTGTGTTTTATTCAGCTACATGAATGTCAACATCCATGGACAATCCAACCTGCAATGCATGCTCTGCGAGTTCTTCAGGCAAAAGGTCTATCCGGACAGGAAGACGCTGAACCACTTTGATCCAGTTTCCGGTGGCATTTTGGGCAGGGATAACCGCAAAGGCAGATCCCGTGCCACCTGATATACCAGATACCTTGCCGTGGAATATAACGTCACTACCATAGAGGTCTGCGCTCAGCTCTACCTCTTGTCCTATTTTGACTTTTTTAAGCTGCACTTCCTTAAAATTCGCATCCACATGCATCTTGTCCATCGGCACGATAAACATGAGGCTCGAACCCGCTTGAACTCTTTGCCCAAGCTGGACAGTACGTTTTGAGACAACCCCGTCAATCGGAGCTTTGATAATCGTACGACCAAGGTCAACCTGCGCCTGATCGGCAACCACTTTAGCCGCATCGAAAATCGCCTGCGCCGCCAGCATATCGTTTTCTGTGGTAGTCACCTCCTCGTCAGAGACAGCCCCCGATGAACCCAATAACTGCCTGCGGACATAATCAAGTTTTGCCCGTTTCAACCCTGCATCAGCCTTGGCCATATCCGCTTGCGCCTTGGCCAAAGCCAACTTGGCATCCGTATCATCAATGACAACGAGGACATCACCTGCCTTGACGGACTGTGTATCATTATAATGAATTTCTTTGATGGTTCCGCCCGTGGAAGGCGTAATCTGTGCAATCTCCGCTCCGACATAGGCATTATCGGTTGTTACGTGCTTTGACAGAACGAGAAAGTAATATGCGCCTGCACTTAAGGCACTACACGCTATTACAACAAAGAATATGCTAAAAAGAAGTTTGCGTGTTTTCCCTTTTGGGCTTGCTGGGCTTGGGCTATGTTCAGTATGTTGTGTGGTCATCTTTTTTCTCCTAAAAAATTAATTTTTTCTATCTTCAAACAAGAATCCGCCGCCAAGCGCCTTGACTGCCGCTATATCGAGCGTCAAGGTTCTCATGCGGATATCTGTTAAACTGCGCCTGTTGGAAATTACGGCGTCTTCTGCCCGCAGGACTTCGATATATGTCCCAAGCCCACCCTCATAGCGTTTTTTGGCAACATCATAAGCTTTCTTGGAGGCGCTTAGCGCCGTCTGTGTACGTTCAATACGTTTACCGAGTGCATTGGAACTTGTCCGCGAATCGGCAAACTCTTTGATGGCATTCAGAATTGAAGCGTTATATTGAGCAAGAGCTATGTCGTAGTCGGCCCACGCCCCTTTATAATTGCCGTCAAGCTTACCTTTCTCGAAAATCGGGAGACTGATTGCCGGCCCCACCCCACCGATAAAGGAATCATGTACAAAAAAATTCGATAAACCGAGCGTCTGCTGTCCTACAAAAGCCACCAGATTGATATTTGGATAATATCCGGCCCGCGCAACATTAATCCGGCTAGCGGCCGCTTCAAGCCTGTCACGGGCGGCTAGAATATCAGGACGGTGGCCCATGAGGTTCGCAGGAATATTTTGTGGAATTTGCAGCGTCTTAAGTTTGGCAACATGGGGCCGATCCAAATGCGCAGCTCCGTCAGGATTTTCGCCTACGAGGAACAAAATACCATTTTTTGTAAGGTCAATTTGTTCTTCGAGAAAGGCCATCTCAGCCTCTGCTGCTTCATAGTTTGCTTTGGCCTGTAGGGCACCGCTCTCATTCTCAAGACCTTGCTCGTATCTTTTCTGGAACAAATCCGCTGTCTCCATGCGGACATCGGCCGATTGCCGTGCATCATCGAGATCAGAATACAGCCGCGCCAGATCAGCATACGCACCAGCTATAGATGTACTGACAATAAGTCTTGTTTGCTGCGCCTCATATTGAGAAGCTCTGGCTTCAGATAAAGCGGCATTAAGCCCATCTCTGTTCTTGCCCCAGAAATCCAGTTCATACTGAAAATCCAAAGTCACCTTTCCGGCATTATTGAACCCTTGCGGAACAAAAGCAGACGGAACACCGTTGTTGTAACTTTGCCGCGTTCTTGTGACGCTGCCATTGGCATCAACACTCGGGGACAAAGGTGCTCCGGCTAATTCACTTTGGGCATTGGCCTTGGCAAGGCGCGCGAAAGCTTCATCAATAGTCGGCGAGTTCTTAAGTCCCGTCTCAATCAGGCGATTGAGATTCTTATCTTCGTATTTTTCCCACCATTTCACGTCGGGGTAAGCATACTCCCCTCCTTGTGTCACAGCCGCAATCAATTCCTCATTCGGGCTTTTGAGTATCCCCAGATCTGGTATGGCACATCCCGACAATAACAAAGAAACAGTAGTTACAGCACCCAATCCAAGTAATTTACTGCGTTGCACATGACATCTCATTTTTTGCTCTTTTGTTTGTTCTTGACTATAATATAACTGTACCGTACAGTACATTTATAAAAACTTAAAATTCCTTTGTCAATCATAAAATTTCAGGCAAAATAAGCACCAAGAGGAAAAAATGAGAAAAAAATCAGATGAAAAACGCCAGGCTATCATTGATGTTGCCACCCCTATTTTCCTGAAAAACGGATATAGTGCCGCGTCCATCTCGGAAATTGCACGACTTGTTGGCGGATCAAAGGCCACGCTTTACGGTTATTTCCCCTCGAAAGAGGATTTGTTTCTTGAGGTCATCCTTCAGTCCGCACAGAGAATGAGCGGAAAATCGTTCGATTATCTTGAGGGTGAACTTCCTTTCAAAGAAAAACTCTATAAATTCGGTGTAGATTTTCTTAAATTTATTACGTCCCCTACTATGGCCGATATAGCACGCTGCGTAACGGCGGAAGCCCATAAGACAAACCTCGGGAAAGAGGTGTACGAACAAGGCATCAAAAAAAGCTGGCTCAAAGTATCAGAATTTTTCGGGCAACTAATCAAAGAAAAGAAAATGCGGGAATGCGATCCTTGGGTAGCCGCCATGCACCTGAAAGGGCTTTTGGAGGGCGAATACAAGGATATGAGACTCCTCTCCGCCAAATCCAAGTTTTCCGAAGAAAGCATAAAAGCCTATGTTGAAGAAGTTCTGAAGGTTTTTTCCTGCTATTATTTTGATAAACACAACAAAGAATTATGAGGATTGCCAGCATGTCACAAAATGCTGACATAATAAGCCTTTCAAATTGCCAATGAGGGCATATCCTTGACAAGGGACGCCCCCTCAACAGAAACCCCTGTCATATTTGAAAAGCCTATTGCCAATTGACCAAACATTCCCCTCACATCACCAGCCTGACTAAAATCATAGGAGAGAAAAGCCCCCTCTACAGGAGCTGCATTATTTTCACCCCTGAGATATATTTTTCCATCCGTCAAAGAAGCATGAAGAACAGTCGCATCATAAAATGATGACGGACTTGCTGTTTCATCAAAGACTGCGCAGTAATTTTTTTCATCCTGATAGCGCCGCAAAATTATTGGCTCCCGTCGGCGTAACTGCAATCGTTGCGCCAACGCATCTACGAACTCGCCGACCAATCCCATCATTTCCGTTTCATTCACCACAGCAAACTCCTCATCGCTATAAAATATATGATCTAGTAAAATTACCGCCCCATAATAACCATAATTTTTATTATATATGCAATGTATTTTTTAATGCACACAACATAATTTATATTATAAATGATCAAAATCATTGCAAATCAATGGGATAATTTGCCTTTAATTTTATTTATTTTAATATTTGCTTTATTTTATTGATATTACTTTAAATAATATGACATGCTTTATTTTTTATAAATGGAGAATAAGCATGGAACCCCTATCGCCCCTTATCACCTATAAGGAAAAATTCAAGAACAGTACGATTGTCATCAAGTTCGGTGGCGCACTTGCAAATGACGACACCGTCATACGCATCGCCCGCCAGATTGATTTTCTGCGCACCGCAATTCGCGCACACGTAATTGTTGTCCATGGCGGCGGCCTGCAAATCGACAAAGATCTTACCGCAGCAGGGATTCCTATTCTTCGCGACGAACGCACGGGTCTCCGGATTACAGACGAGCAAACACTTGAAGCAACAGATAAGGCGCTGCGCGCGCTCAATGGCCGTATCGTCAGACTCTTCAATACCGCCGCCGCAGTTGATCACTGCGCTATCGGCCTATCAGGGTACGACCTGAAACTAATCGAGGCCACCCCATCAGGGTCACCACAAAGTTTTACGGGCCACGTCACCTCCGTTAACTGTGCCGCGCTCCGCAAAATCATTGATATAGATCCCAACGTCACCGTCCCGATCATTTACCCCATCTGCTTTAACGCGAACGCCCGTGGCAACGAGCATCGCCTGAACGTCAATGCCGATGACGTTGCCGCCCACATTGCAAAAGAATGTGGCGCATCCCGCCTCATGCTGTGCTCGGACATCGACGGGGTTCTGGACAAGAACGGAAAACTCATACCCGAACTCACGGCGGACGAGGCCTATAAACTAATTTCCGATGGGACTGTGGCGGGTGGCATGATTCCGAAACTGAGCATGGCCGCCAAGGCGGCCGAGGCTATGCAGCGCGGTGGCGTTGCCATCATAAATGGCCGCTCCCCCGACTCCATACTCAAGGAAATGTTAACCCCCGAGGGCAGCGGAACACTTATCCGCTATCCGGAAGACATCACACTTAAACCTTAATCCTCCCGAAAGGAAATTATCATGACGTACCAAATAGGCATCGTAAAAGCCTTTACCAAATGCGGATTACAGACTCTTGGCAACCCTGCCGGTATTCTGGTTACCGGCACACAGCTTCCCGACCAAGAAATGTCCCGCATCGCGGTTGAAGCTGCACAACCCATCACATCGTTTCTTGTCCCGCGAAATTCCGATATGACGGACTTTGATCTCCGTTACTATGATTTGGGCGGCAGAGAATGCCATATTTGTGGACACGCCACAGTTGCGGCGACACAATTCCTTTTGAATATAAAAAAATACCCTGACAACACGACTTTTAAATTTCATTTGAACCCCACCCTCTTCAACGGCGAGGAAAAGACGCTCAAAACCCGCAATCGCGACAATAAAATCGAGATCGACCTGTTCCCCAGTCTACTTCGCGAAGAAACAGACCCCGCCCTTTATAAGAAGGTCAGCGAAGTTCTAGGGATTGAACTTCACGAAATAAACTCAATCGCCTTTTCAACAAATGTGCGGGATTATGTTGTTGGCCTAAAATCATCAACGACACTTATATCCATGAAGCCCGATTTTGATGCTATGAAGGCGATGGCTGAAGGAGCCGACTATTCCCATGAAGGGCTTATGGTTGCTGCCCCCGCCCCGAAAGAAAGTGGGCACGATCTTTATGTCCGTGTATTTCTTCCCATTACAGGCGTTAACGAAGACATCGCCTGCGGCTCAGGGAATTGCTCGATAGTCCCTTATTGGTTTAACAAAGGCATGAATACCGACAGCCGCACTTACAAGGCTATATTCCCGTTTCCAGAAGGGCCGGATGGTTACATCGGAGGGATTCAAACCGTCACCTATTCACCAGAAGAGGCTCGCATTACAATTATATCAGAGGCAGAGCAAGAACCTTTTATAACTGTCACTGGCGCAGCTGACAAAAAAAATGAACCTTGCGCCAATTATATTCGGTAGAACAAAAGAGAGGGGGCACTGCCCCCTCTTCTATCATCCATCCTATTTTTATATATCAATCGGCCCGAATAATGCCGTATCATGGCCGGTCAGCCAAGCCCACTGATGATCCCCATAGCTAAAATGCCACCATTCGGCCGGATAATTGGCAAACCCCGCGGAGCACATTGCCCGCTCAAGAACATCACGGTTTTTCCTTCCCTCCGCACCAAGCCCTGCCACATGCGTTTTTGTCCATTCATTAAATTGATGCATGCCAGTCCCCATATCCAGAAGATCACCCGATGCCGTGCATACACTCACATCAACAGCGCAACAGGCCTGATGCCCGCTGCCTATCCCGTCATAAGGATTTGCAATGAAGTTTTCGCACAACCTGACAAAGGCATCACCCTCAACGTCGGGATATTTCCCGCGCATCTCTTCCCGCACCTTATTCCACATTGCAATCTGGCGCGCCAGTGGACGATACGCCTCAAACACGCAAAGCCTCAAGCCTTCAGGAAGGGCCGCCTGCGCTATTTTGAGCCGCTCATACACCTCTTTGCGCAGCCGAAAGTCGCTTGAGAAGCTTTCGTCGATAACGAAACCATCCGATTTCAAAATATGTACAATCTCCGGAAACGGCGCTTGGGGACACAAAGAAATTTGCGTCAAATCCATCACCTCAACTTCTAGGCCACCAATAACTGCGGACCCCATGGCATACCCCTTTCTGCAATAGAAAAATTCTTACGCGTCAACTCATAACAAAGGCGAATATTATCCCCGTTTGTACTCGCAACAGAGGTTACATCACCCGTTTCAACAAATCCAAGTTTGCGTAACACTTTTTGCGACGGAAAGTTATTCGGATGCACTGTTGCAACAACCTTATCAAGATTATTCTGATTAAAAACATGCCGCAAGAGCAAACCGGATGCCTCGGTCGCCACACCCCTGCCCTGACAATCCGGATCGGTAAAATAAGCCAAATCGAAATAGTCAGGCGCTTTGTCCAGAATATCAAGCGTCACATGCCCGACAAGATTCTGGTCTCCCTTATCAACAACCGCCATCATAAAACTTTTGCGAAGCGCACCTTTCTCGACTTTTTGCGCCGCAACAGCCTCCCCGACAAAAGACTCAACAGCTTCACGTGACCCGTCAAAACAATAGTAATAAAAACCGGACTTAGTGACCATCTTATGAAACCCATCCATATCCCCCATTCGTATTTCCCGTATCAGAATATTTTGCCCCTCAAGCACATAATCATTGGTTTGGCACTCCGCAACCATCTCGACCTCCAAATAATAATATTAATATTGTGTTTATTATTATTTATATCGTCTAAAACATTTTATTGTCAATTTAATATTATGTACATTATTTTTTATTATAAAAGTGGCGTCAGCCCTTCCATATAAGGCATTTCCAGCGCCCACTTAATTTTGTATAATTGATTCATGATTACAGCAGACCAAATCCGCGCCGCGCGCGCCCTACTAAACTGGAGCCAGACCGAGCTATCCGTTCGGTCAGGACTTACAACCCCGACGATTGCCAATATCGAACTCGGGAAACAAACACCCTCCTCAACTACACTCCAGCGCATATTTGATGCCTTTGATGTCGCGGGGATAGAATTTCTTGACGGAGAAGGTGTAAAAAAACGAACTGGCCAAATGTACACATACAGAGGCCAGGAGGGCTTTCAAAAATTTTATCAAGACATCGACTCCACAGCTCTCTCATTGGGGACGGATGAATTTCTGGTCTGCAATGTTGACGAACGTGACTTTCTAAAATGGCTGAGCGATGAATCCACATATCGCCACTACGCCACAATCAACCGCACCGCGGTGACATACCGTATCCTGATTGTCGAAGGCGACGACTATATGCCAGGGAAAAACTTTACAGCCGAATACCGATGGACACCGGACGACCAATTCTACTCGGTGCCGTTCTACGTCTATGGCAACAAAGTTGCCTATATCGGCTTTGAAGAAAATGATGTTAACGTCTTTGTTGTCGAAAATTCTTTCCTGTCCCAGCTATGCCGGAAGCAATTTGAGGAGATGTGGGAAAGGTCGCTTATACCAAAGATCGAACCCAATAAGGGCCTTCAGGTTCCACCGCGAAAGCCCGCAGCATCGGCCAAAAAAGCAGAAACTGCAAAAAAGCCTCCTGCAAAAAAACGCGGCAGACCTGCTTAGCCGTTGCAGCGGGTTATTCTTCCGAAACCCCCTCCATGCGGGCCACTACAGTTTTCACATAGGATCTGTAATGACGTAAGGCCGCTGCACGCAAACGTCTCCGCTCTTCCTGACCAAGGCGCAGCCCCTTATGTTCATCCCATCGCGCAAGGATACAATCATATATCCACTTCACGTGGCCCTGCGCCGCATCTTCGATTGATGCTCTGATATCCTCTTCGTTAAACCCAGGATCGCATATCATTATTTTCGACGTCAACGCCATATCCCACTCCATTCCTTCCAACATGAATTTTGCAAACCCGCATAGAAAATATAATAATTTTTTAGAATTATAAGATAACATTTTATATTATCACACTATAAATAAATTTGTTTTATTTCAATTAGATAATATTATATAATATATATCTAAAATCGTATTTTATAAGGTTTAAGAGTAAAATGATTACATCAAAACAATGCCGCGCAGCTCGCGCCTTACTTGCCTGGAGTCAACCAGACCTGGCTCAAAAATGTGGCATTCATGTGCAGACAATCAGCAACTTTGAACATGAAACAAGCACTCCTACACAGAGAACCCTAAGCAAGATTGCGCAGGTTATGGAGTTAAACGGGATTGAATTTATTGAGGACGGTGTGCGCGAAGTAAGAAATCTAACAATTTTAAGCGGAACCGAAGGATTTCAAGCCTTCCTTGACGATGTCTATCAAACCGCCATGCTTTATGGAACCGAGAAGAAACCGTGCGAAATCTATCTTTCAAATGTTACGCATGGAAACTGGATAAAATGGGCTGGAGAAGAAAAATGGGCCCAGCACGTCAACCGAATGATTAAAGATAAAGGCGTGATGGATGTTCGTATCATTGTAAGGGAAAAAGACTTCAATTTTCCAGCAAGAGCCTACGCTCAGTACAAGTGGTTTCCTAAACGTCTCTTCAATGACAAGTCCTTCTACGCCTATCATGACAAGCTGGCATTCCTAGATTTCCAACAGGATGAGGTTCACATTACCATCATGAGGCACACAGACTTCGCCGAAGGGTATCGGACATTATTCAATATTGCTTGGGACCATGTGGCTCAAATACCCGCATGAATCCTAACTCCCCAGAGCATAAAGAAAAAAGATATAGGCACTGTAGGACGCGAGCATCACGAATCCGGCCCGCCGCCCGATTCGTACCCCCAGCAATAGAAACAGCGCCAGCACAAAGGCAGCGCCCAGCATCACCCACATATCAAAGGCCACAATCTGTTCGGACACCGGAATATCCTTGATCATGGCTGTTACCGCCAGAATGGCCAGAATATTAAAAATATTACTCCCCAGAATATTGCCAATCACCACATCTCCCTGATGGCGCAGGGAAGAAACAACTGACGTTGCAATTTCAGGGAGAGACGTGCCCACAGCAATAATTGTAAGACCAATCACCGTCTCGGAAATGGCAAAGTGACGGGCCAGCGCAATCGCCCCATCAACCAGCATCACAGCCCCGCCAACGAGCATAACCAAAGAAGCCACACTCAAAATAACAGCCTTCCCCGTCCTCATGGGGGCCTCGATAGGAGCATCAGGAAGCCCGTCTGCATCAGGCGAAGGAAGTTGTGACTGCTTGCTCCTCTCCAGCCTGTATGACCACCAGATATAAACCAGCAGCCCCACCAACATCACCGCGCCGGAGACACCGTGAAACGCTCCAGCATACGCAAGGGCGCATAGCACAAGGGTGGCCACCAGCATAAACGCCATATCCCGCCTGACCATATCCCCATCAAGGGCAATGGGAGAAATAACGGCGGATAGCCCTACAATCAAAAGAACATTGGCAATATTACTCCCCACGACATTACCCAGGGCAACCTCGGGCGCATTCTGAAGGGCGGCCTCAACCGATACGGCCATCTCGGGCATGGATGTGCCAAAACCGATAATGACCGCCGCCACCAGAAACTTTGAAACGCCCAGACGCGTAGCCACCGCCACACTCCCACGCAAAATGCCCTCACCTCCCAGCAAAAGCAGGAAAAGCCCGCCTCCTATCAATAAAATATCGTTCAAAACCGCAATCCTCTGGTGAATAGTTTGCCGTGAGTCATCATAAAGACGCACAACACAAAAGGAAAGAGCCGCTCGTGTGGGGACAAGCGACTCTCCTGACATAGACAGGGAAACCAAAACCGGCAAATGGCGATGTGGGGGCGCCTAAGCTGCCATACGGCTTTCCTGCAATGAAACCAGATAGCTCTGCATAGCGCTTTGAAGTGCCGCAAGACCTGTGTTTAGTTCGTCATCGTTCACAACACCATCATCATCTTGATCAAAATAATTAAAGAGCTTTTCTTCATCGCTTTGATCGGTTGTCGTGGCAGATGCCGTGTCACTTTCATCAGTTGAATCGGTTGATGATGTTTCGCTTAAACTATCAATAAGTTGCGATAAGACACTGCTGACACTCGTATCATCTTCATCTTCGGCATCGGATGGCGGGGGTGGTGGCGGCCCCATCATCGGCCCCTTGCCTCCGGCTTGTGCCATCTGGCTGGAGAATGTGTCCAGCTCATCCGCAGACAAAGAACCATCCGCATCCACATCGATTTCGGCAAAAATTTTGTCGGTGCTGTCGGCTGGCGCATCCTCCGGCTTCATGGCAGCAAACTCGTCATAACTTAAGACTCCATCACCATCCGTATCCCCAGCCGTGAGCATATCCGCCCCGCTGCGCGCCTGCGCAAGCTGGGCGTTATTCCCTCCCGACACGCCCCCCGAACTCATCTGCGCAACATAAGCGAGAAACTCATCCTCTGAAAGCGAACTATCCCCGTCTGTGTCGGCAGCCGACATCAGGGCTGCGGCCTTCTCTTCAGAAAGCCCCTTAGCAGTCAATTCGGTGAGTGAAACGGCCCCGCTGCTATCCGCATCTGTTTTAGAAAAAAGTGACGCCGCCGCGCTGGCCTGCTGGGACTGCTCCAGCTTCGCCATAAGGGCCGTCATAAGGCTTGAAGAACTGCTGATACCTGTGACCATGTAAAACTCCCAGAAGATATGAAAATACGCTGATAAATAAGCGCTTACCACCTCATAACGAAAGAGCGGCGGGGTCTCCGTCGCTCTTTTTGAATAGTGATGTAAATTTTTATCACCTATCTTTGCTCGGCGGCTCAGGCCGCCCGTCCGGCTTATGCCCTGGCCCCATGTCTTTAAAGAAAGCCAACCGATCTTCTTTCGACAACGCCGCGGCAATAGCAAGCATCATGTCACCAATCTGTTTTTTGGCCGCAACATCTGCTTCGCCGATCCGCTGATGAATGGCGGCAAGTTTTTCTGGCTCGAACGGATCGGCCAGCAACGCGGCATGAGCTTCGTCAAAAAGTTTCTCTGTCTGGGCAAAAGACGCGCCATCCTGCGTTTGATACTGAGCCAGAATAGCCTTGATTTTGGCTTGTCCATCATTGGAAAGAGTGCGTGATTTACGCGCAACCTCCCCAAAAAAGAAGGCCTCGGGTGGCCCCTCCGGATGCTCCATCTCCTGTGGCCCCCCGCGCATCGGCGGCCCCATATGATCCGGCAATGACTTGCCGATCAAAAAAGCATTGAGCATAAGTGAGACGACCAGAATAACGCCGTATGTTTTGTTCATAGAAAACCCCTTTTCCATTTTAAGCTCCACTCTTCCCCTAATTTTTTCCGAAATAAAGCGCCGTGAGCGACACGCCTGACACCCCGTAAAAATCACTCTGCCCAGAAGTGACGGCCTTCCCGTTTGTTCCAGACACCCCCGAAACAAACCCGATCACCAAAGCCAGCACCAATCCGGCAAAGGAGAGGTAGTTTTCACGCACCCCCCATGACAGCGCCACAGTGAACCCTTGTGGGGCCGCAGCAAGCGCAGCGGTCTCTCCACAAACCGCCAGCTCGATCCGGTACCGCAAAGCTTTCTCGGCCTCCGGCCACTGCGTCTTCTTCAACAGCCGCGTAACATCATCGTCATCAAAACTATCCTGCATCATGATCTTACCCTTCCCAAAGTTTATCTTTATGCTTGCCCAAAATATCCTTGAGGCCCCGCCGCCCGCGCGCCAGCAGCGACTCCAATGCATCCACACTGATCTCCATCGTCGCTGCCGCCTCATTGTTAGAAAAATCCGAATAATGAACCAGCATCAAGGCAGTGCGCTGGCGTACCGGCAATTCAAACAATGCTGCTTTGACCACGCGCGATACATCACTCTCATGGAGCGCGTCACCAGCATCCCTGCCATCCCCCGCCAGTGACTCAGCAAACATCTCAATATCGGCATGGGGACGGCGCCTACGAATTTCATCAATGCACAGATTATGCGCAATGCGAAAAAGCCAACTGCGCAAGCGGCCATCTGGCACCCAATTATTTGCATTTCGCCAAAGCTTTACACAGGTTTCCTGCGTCACATCTTCAGCCGCACACGCATCGCGCACGATGCTATAGGCAAAGTGATAAATGGCAAGCATATGCCCATCCAGAATAACCTCAAAGGCGCGCGCATCACCCGCAGCAACACGCACCATCAACGACATTTCATCGTGAACATCCTTGCTATCCCGAAGCATCTGCCGCTGAGAACCGATACGATCCAAAATTGACCCCAAATCCATAATACTAAAGAGATAACGCAAGGAGAAGGCGCAATCCGTCGCTGGACAGGAAAATTCTGCCGCCTTACTGGGAGGGATTACTGAGGATGCCCTGCCGCCGCGCGGCAATCCTTGAGGGAGGTCAGAGAAATCTCATATGGCGCATCACTGGGTAACGGCCCCAGATAACGCGTGGTGATGGCAAAATCATTCTCCAGCATCCGGCGCGTATCCGAATTGGCGCAAATGTTCTTTTTCAGCTCCGCGCCATAACGCCCCATAAAGGCTACGAAATCTGCCTCCCCCATCATATCCGAAAGAGCGACAGTATAGACAAGTGTCCGCGCGCCTACCGCATCAACTGCGACCAAGGTGGAGAAGTCATCAAGCTTATAAGGAAGATGCAACCGCTCGGTGATACCAGCCGCTATTTTTTGTGCTGGGCCGCGATCTTGCGCCCCCACGACCAACACCCCGACAATGGAAACGGCAAGCATCAAGACAGGAAATACAGCGCCGTATTTCCCTTCGATTTTATCCATGAATGACATGATATTAAGCTGCCTTGGTTGATTCCTGATCGTCCTGCATCAAGGAGCGCAACTGCTCGCGCATCTCAAGAAGTTCCGAGAGAACTTCCTCAAGCGCCGAGCCGTGATCTGCGAGCGCATGGGCGACCTCACGCTGCTCCTGATCCGGCACTTTCATCTGCGGAAGGCTTGCACCAAACGCGCGCGTTGCCGAAAGAGCGGGCGCAGCGACAGCCACATCGGCAACAGCCAACTGTTTTTGTTCGGCCAAAACCTGTGACTTGGAAACCCCTTTGAGAAGTTTCTGCACACCCTTGATAGTGTAACCTTCAACATAAAGAAGGTTGTGAATTTTTTTAAGCAGCGCCACATCTTCAGGGCGGTAATAGCGGCGACCACCGCCACGTTTCAAAGGCTTGACCTGCGTAAACTTGGTTTCCCAAAAACGCAGCACATGCTGCGGCACGTTCAAATCGTCGGCAACCTCGCTGATCGTGCGAAACGCCGATTCAGATTTTGCTGATTCTGTTTTGGTTGCTATCTCACTCATCACCGAACTCATCCCCTTTATGTACCGCACCCACAACGCCGTTCATGCCGTCTTTGAGCACGTGTGACGCTTTGAATACCAAAACCTTGCGCGGCGTAATCGGCACTTCGACCCCTGTTTTAGGGTTACGGCCAATGCGCTCACCCTTCTGCCGGAGGCTAAAACTGCCAAATGAAGAAATCTTGACCGATTGCCCGCGCACCAGCGCGCCCGTAATTTCCTCAAGAACCTGTTCAACCAAAGTGGCTGACTCATTGCGTGAGAGACCAAGCTGCTCATAAATGGCTTCCGCCAAGTCAGACCGCGTAATTGTACGACTAGCCAATTCCAGACCCCTAAAATATACAAATTTCCAATTGATTGAACCAAACCTACAAAGGAATCTCAAGCCCGTCAACTGCTTGGAACAAAAACCATCCACAAAAAAACGATAATCCTCAAGGATATAGAGCTTTTTGTGAATGTGCGGGGCCGCGTACTACAATATTCTGGAAATTAATAGCGGATCAACGCCGCGCCCCACGTGAGCCCACCACCCAAAGCTTCAAGCAACAAAGTCTGTCCACGCTGGATACGCCCATCTCTTACGGCGACATCAAGAGCCAGCGGAATGGATGCTGCCGACGTATTACCATGATCTTCCACTGTCACCACCACACGCTCCATCGGCATATGCAGTTTTTCGGCGGTGCCAGTGATGATACGCAAATTCGCTTGATGCGGCACCAGCCAGTCAATCTGCTCGGATGTAATCCGGTTATGCGCCAACGTTTCATGCACAATATCTGCCATCAAATTCACGGCATTTTTAAAAACTTCGCGTCCATGCATGACGATATGGCCCGCTGCGCCCGTCGTGGATACTCCGCCATCGGTATAGAGCAAATCTTTCAATCGCCCATCGGCATACAGATGTGTGGAAAGAATGTGGCTTGCCGAATTTTCGCGGGCTTCCAGAATAACCGCGCCTGCCCCGTCACCAAAAAGCACACAGGTTGTGCGATCATTCCAATCAAGCAGCGCCGACATTTTTTCGGCACCAATCACAATCACGCGCTGAAGCGCACCGCTGCGGATCATCGAATCCGCAACCGAAAGCGCATAAATAAATCCCGAGCACACCGCCTGAATATCAAAAGCCGTTCCAGGCTGAAGATCAAGTGCCGCTTGTACCCGCACAGCGACCGAAGGAAAAGACTGGTCAGGCGTTGTAGTGGCAACAATCACGCCGTCAATATCGGAAGGAGAAAGGCCCGACGTCTCCAAAGCGCGGCGCGCCGCCATAATCGCCATCGCCGAGGTTGGTTGGTCATCGGCAGCAATATGGCGCTGCTTAATCCCCGTGCGCTGCACGATCCATTCATCGGATGTATCGACAATTTTCTCGAGATCGGCGTTGGTCACAATTTTTTCAGGCAGATAAGAGCCTGTTGCAAGAATATAAGAAGTGAGTGTCACGCCGAGCGCTCCTCGAGTGAAGCAACAGCGCCCTCTTCCACTTCAGCCGGAGCATCGGGAATAACGCGCTCCTGCGCGAGAACAACGGCAATCTCTTCGGCCACACGTTGGTTGAAGTTTTTTGCGGCAATTTCAGCTGCGTGTTCGATGGCATTGGCAAAACCTACAGCATCCATCCCGCCATGACTTTTCACGCACACCCCGTCAAGCCCGAGGAACATCCCGCCATTATAAAGACGTGGGTCCATCTGGCTTTTGAGTTTTTTAAGCGAGCCCATGGCGAGAAACGCACCAAGTTTGGAAATAAGCGTCTCTTTGAGTGCAGATTTAAGCATCGTCGAGATCAGTTTACTCACACCTTCGGCAGTCTTGAGCGCGACATTACCAGTAAAGCCATCCGTCACGACGACATCGACCTTACCCATCGGAATATCATTGCCTTCGATAAAGCCGGCATATTTCCCGGGAAAGCTAATCTGCTGCAAAATACGGGCGGCCTCGCGCAGCTCGTCGTGCCCCTTCACGTCTTCAGAACCAATATTAAGAAGTCCGACGCTCGGCTGTTCATGTCCACGCACCACACGGGCATAGACCGAACCCAAAATGGCGAATTGCACGAGCTGCTGGGCGTCGCATTCCAGATTGGCACCAAGATCGAGCATAACAATTTCATGGGTCATCGTAGGCAGTAAACTGGCAATCGCGGGGCGATCAACCCCCGGCAAGCATTTAAGCACCATTTTAGCTGTCGCCATGAGTGCGCCCGTATTCCCGCCCGACACAACACAGGCCGCGCGTTTATCCGCAACCGAATCAATGGCAAGGCGCATGCTCGATTGCCGTCCGCCGCGCAGAGCTTGCGCAGGCTTTTCATGGGCGGAGATAAACTTGTCGGTATGATGAAGAACCGAGGCTTTTTCCAGCGCCGGATAATCCTGAAGGACGGGGCGAATTTGGGCTTCGTCACCAAAAATCAGAAAGCACAAATCAGGATTCGATTTAAGCGCAAGTGCTGCCCCGGGGATAACGGCACGCGGGCCAAGATCGCCACCCATTGCATCTAGTGCTATAACCAGCGGGCTGGACATAGATATTCCCTGTTGAACAGAAATTTTTAAGGTGAGGTAAAGTCAAAAGACCCTCGGCTGAGGGTCTTTGCAAGAGATCTACTCTTTTTGGTCAATAACTTGACGACCGCGGTACATGCCGGTCTTAAGGTCAACATGGTGACGGCGCACTGGCTCGCCCGTGGATTTGTCTTCCACCCAGTTGAAGGTCTCAAGCGCATGGTGCGCAGCGCGCATATTACGCACGGATTTCGATGTTTTCTTCTTAGGAACTGCCATAATCTTGTATCCCGTATTGTGTTAAGGAGCGTTTTCTAACGAACTTTAGACCCAATTGCAAGGAAAAAGATAACCCTCATTTATTTATTGACATATAAACAAGACAGTTTTACCTAAAGTCACAATCTTAAGATGGAGGAAATTATGGCATTCTTTGATGGCCGCGCAATAGGTAAAATCTGGCGACATATACAAGACGCCGTAACCCCGCCCTCCAACCCCGAGGGTGATCTGAACCTCCTTCTGGTGGATGCAGCCCACCTCTCCGGCACTCATGCCCTCGAACATTTTACCGCCAAAGAAGAAAAGGTGCAAAGAGCGTTAACGCTCCTTGCGCAGGATAAACCTGAAAAAACTCTAAAATTCATATTCCGGATGGCTGAAGAAATAGAATCATTCAAACTCTTTTACGCCAAGATGAAAACAAACACACTAAATCGTGACAACTCGTTGCGACTCGCCCTATGGGATTCCTACGGCCAGATAGCGCTCGATACCCTCGACCGAATCGAGCAGAACCCGTCCAAACAAGCAGCCACCACGCAATCGGCTTTTTCGACAATCTACGCCGGCGTACTGAGCATCATGCCCGAAGGCAAGCGTATCGACTTTCTGATGGACAAAAAAGACAGGATTGGCCCGATGATGGCCCAGCAGAACGGACCTGTGGCCCTCTCACCGTTTTTTCATCTTTTTTTCTTTCTGCCTAAAGACGAGCCAAAAACAGCGCTGCTAGATGCCTACGCCCCCTACCTTGAAACCTATTTCGCCACGAACACAGAAAATCTCAACGAAAAAGGAGCCCTGCTCGACACGGCCTTTATCGCCACCGCAAAAAAAGCTTACGACAGCGAAGAAAAACCAGCACCATCCTATCTAGAAGAGGCCCGCCGCCGTATTGTCCTTGGATCGACTAATACAATTTTCAACGCAGCCTCCAGAGGTGGTGACACTTATGAGCAAGTCGACAACGCCCTTACCCACATGAGACTGGCAGGCCTTTCGGATGCCGATCCGGTCATATGGACGGATAAAGAGGATGCACGCCTGTACAGAGTGGACACACTGACCATCGACGATGAAAGCAACCAAGTTTGGGTTTTGTGCCAACATACACCAAAAGCGACGAAGCCTCTTCTGCTATCACGCTCTGGTATTGAACTAACTCTGTCATTTGAATTGGCTCTCTCACAGATGAAATGCCCCGTTGGCATTTCATCATACGATGTCGAGCAGATGGCCGATGAACTAAACCTACGCCGCACTGATGAAGGACAATGGCCCGGCTATCCGGCAGAAGTCAAATAAACAACTTCTGGCAATCTAATCCTTGGGCCGCCAGTTCTTAAGCGCGGCAAAAGGGTTAGGACGCAGTTGCTTGACGGGTGTTTCATCCTCGGCTTTGACGTCGATTCCCCCCTCGGCAGCAGCCCCTTCCTTGCGCGGGTAGGGGTTAAGCGCAAGTGAAAGATATTGAATAACCAGATCGCCAAGATCCACGCGGCCATCAGTCAAAGGTTCTGGATCATCCTTCTCATCCAGCATCGGGACATCATCCCCCTCAAGCCGCACCCGCGCCTCATGCTGGGCTTTTTTAAAAGGCAAAGCCTTGGAGTAATCGGCAAACCACGCCTCGAACTCTTCATCGACACGGCTCTCAACCGGCGCACCTGACACAACGCAGGCCTGCATCACATCGGCCTGCAAATGGCCTTTGACATGCAGCACATGCCCGCCATTAATCAGGTCAAGCCGCAAACGCGCCTCGAGATTATCCACCGCCATGCACGCGATTCGCTGCGCGATGGCACGGCACTCCTGTTCATTCGCGCGCAGCACCATGTTTTTGCCACCAGAGGGTACATCATCAATATGGATGGAAATTTCCCACTCGGAATCAGGCGCTGCGGCGTTCTTGTTCATCATTGTCATATCCAAACCCTTGTTGTTTCTCGTGAAGAATCTTCATCATGATTGCCGGAAACTCAAGTTTTCCGGCTTTAAAATCACCAATCTCTAATGCACGCACATAAGAGGCAAATGCCAATGCATGATGTGTCATGGCATGAATGGCCGCGGTTTTTTCATATCCGTGAAGATCAGGCACCTCGCCATAAATATTGCGCGCAACAGCATCAATCATCGACCCGTCCTGCCCGCTGGCAAAAAACACCTTGGAGGCTTCATCATAGGCAAAAGCCCTCCCTTTGAATGCTTTCATCATTTTTTTGATCCGCTTGGGTACGCCAAGGTCACCGACCCCCATTTCGCGCATGCCCCAGTCCAGATTTTTGAACATCGCATCAAAGACAGCCTGCGCCAGCATCGTCCCTTCTGCGCCCATCTGTGGTTGACACAACCGCCCGACCAGCAACCCCGTATGGAGGGAAAGGACTTCAAAGCGCCCGTCAAACGTGTCGGGTACATGGCCGTTTTGATAAAACGCAGGATGACGCGCATAAGACAACAAACTGCCGTACAAATCGCATCCGTTCCGGTACATGGAACGCCCCTTACGGGTTAACCAATAAAACATGATGGCCTCGCAATTTCTGATTTCGTCCCATTTCTAGCAAAACACTTCAATTTTGTGAAGAAATACTATTCCCCCGCTTGAGTTTTTGGAAAATCCCTTCTAGTTTAAGGATATGATGAAGCATATCCCCCTTGCCCTGACCGCCCTCGTCCTTCTCTCCGCCTGCACACCCGTTGTGGAAACACATGGTAATATGCTGGAAGATTATCAAATGAAGGAGATTTTGCCCGGATTGGACGGAAAAGAGGATGTTGTTCGCAAAATAGGGTCTCCCACCACAATTGCCACCTTTGACGATAACACATGGTACTATATGGGCCAGAAGACCGCTCAAAAAGGCATTCTGGATGCAAAAGTCGAAAAAGAGAGGATTGTCGTGGTGCGCTTTGGCGCGGACGGCAAAGTGGATTCTGTGAACGAACGCAAGGATGGTCGTGAGGAATTCCCGATCGTCCAGCGCACAACACCAGCCTCAGGCAATGAACTGACCTTCATCCAACAAATGCTCGGCAATGTCGGCAAATTCAATAAAAATACGCAAGAAAGCGCCGCAACGACTGCGGGCGGCATGAACCGTTAGAGAAAACCTCCTCTTTTCCTTCCCTATTCCCGCGAATAGGCTCGTGATTCTAAATCTTGGTCAGCCGCTCAGTAAAGACCTTTGCCTGCTCACGCAGCACTTGAATATCGTGCGAAAGTCCGCGGGCCTGCTCAATCACCTGCTGGCTCTGGGCACTAGAGGTAGCTATTTCATGACTAATGGTCTGAATATTATCTGAAACAACTACCGTAAGGCCAGAAGCATCATGCATGATGTGGCTAATCTCTGACGTGCCCTTTTGCTGTTCGAGAACCGAACCATTCACTTCCGAAACATTCGTTTGAATATCACGCACATTACCAGCCAGATCATTCATGAACGCAAGGGCTTGGCGCGAAACACCGGAGATCCTGTCCACCTGACCGCGGATATTTCCCGTTGACTCGGCGGTTTGAATGGCCAGCTTTTTAACCTCATCAGCCACAACCGAGAAGCCCTTTCCGGCCTCCCCGGCTCGCGCAGCCTCGATTGTCGCATTAAGGGCCAACAAACTCGTTTGCTCGGCCAGCGAGTTAATCACCCCGACCACATCTTCAATCTGGCCAGATGCCTCAGTCAGATCACAGATAATGCGCTCCATATCGCCTGTTTTCTGCACGGTATCCACGACCTTGTCGCGTGAAACTTCTGACGTGCGCTGAATTTGCTGAATCGATTGGTCAAGCTCCATCACCGCCGTCGAAACCGTCTCGATATTCTCGGACATTTTTGTGGCCCGCTCACCGATTTCCTGCCCGCGGATACCCACCTCCAGAATGGAGGTGACCATCCGGTCAAGCCCGTCCATCATCTCGTGCGTTGAGGAATTGACACGCGAGATCGCCTCTTCGGTTTTCAAAAATCCGGCAAGAAGGTCGCCAACAATAATCTTCAGTTGGTTAATCAGATAAAGACTCAAAATAAGTGTGCCGCCACCACCAACAATCAGCAGCAAAAGCGATATGATCTTGAAACTTTCAATCGCCGTAGCGTTCTCGTTGACGATTGCAAGTTTTTTAGACTCGAGCACCGCCGAGAACTGATCGACAAGACTATTGATGCTTTCGACCTCTTCATTTACCGTTTTTTGAATAGCCAGAATTTGTTCTGAAAGTTTCTGCACAGAAGTTACAGAATTAACATAGCTTTGATCTTTGAGAAGCGCCGTAAGGTCATCCTTCATGCCCTTGTCGCTAGCATAAGCAACCGTCCCCTCCCCCGCTTCCTTGAAGTGAGCCATATCGGAAACGAAATTGGATAAAGAGGCCTTATCACCTTTGATTTGAACTTTGGTGGCATGAATACGGGCACTCAGGAAATGGCCCCGCATACTCGATGCCCCCATCGCCGCATCAGGATTACCAGATAGCATTGCCTGCTCGCTGATTTGCGCAAGCTTACCGGTAATAGATTCAGCCTTAGGAATAAGCACTGTATCAATTTCCTTTTTACGGTTCTCGAAAATTTTCTCTAACTCATCAATATTGACCGACAGACTTTTAGCTTTTTCCAGAATGTCATTATTCAATGTGGCAAGGTTTCCATCAATCTTCCCTAACGCCATATCCCCGCTTGCCAGAACATCTGCAAGTTCTTTGCTGGCCGTCTCCAGATAGGTGTGATCCTGCGTTTCGACATATAATTGTATGTTATGGGGAACATCACGGAAGGTTGCCGTCACCTGATTGGCATAGCGTTCGTATAACGAAAAATTTTGAATATCATCAATAGATTTGAGCGATTTATTTGTCGTATAGAAACCGCCGCCTGAATTGAGCAACATAAGAATTGTCAGAACAATAAAGCCGATCAGAAATTTGTCACGAAGGCGAAAATTCATGGTTTCTCCATTTCAAATCATACGCATTTGCATTAGAGTATGCCCATCACTGCGTTAAAATCAACTGCAAACTCAAAAAGGCAACCATATGAAAAAGATCAATTTTCTTCTGGGATTGACCGCAGCTATTGCGCTCATTTCCTCACTTGATGCGGTGCCAGCCGCCTACGCAGAAACCGGTGTAACCGACACCGAGATTATCCTTGGTGTATCAAACGCCCAAACCGGCCCCTCCGAAGCTTTGGGCAAAGGCGTTACCGCCGGACTTAAAGTCTATTTTGACAAAATCAACGCCGCTGGCGGTATTAACGGACGCAAAGTCACCCTCAACATTCTTGACGATAAATACGAACCGGCTGATGCGATTGCCAACACCACCAAATTGCTTACCGAAGACAAAGTCTTCGCGCTGATCGGTTATGTTGGCACCCCGACCGCCAAGGCGATTGTCCCGATTGCCGCGCGTGAAAAGGCTCCGCTGATTGCGCCCTTTACCGGAGCAGGTTTCCTGCGCTCACCAGTGCTGCCAACCGTCTTTAACCTGCGGGCCAGCTACAATGACGAAATGGAAGCCATCGTGGCCCAGCTCGCCGACAAAAAGGGCTTCAAAAAAATCGCCCTGTTCATGCAGAATGACAGCTATGGCCAAGCGGGTGAAGCAGGCCTCAAAGCCGCGCTTGAAAAACGCACCTTGACCGTTGCCGAAACCGGCAGCTACGAACGCGGCACCACCGACGTAACAGCGGCGCTTGATAAACTCAAAGCCGCAGCGCCGGATGCCATCGTTATGGTTGGCTCTTACAAAGCCTGCGCGGCCTTTATGAAGGCAGCACACGCGGCTGACCTCAAACCCGTCTTTGTCAATATTTCCTTCGTCGGCACCTCCGCCCTCATCAAGGAATCTGGTGCGGATGGCGAAGGCAGTTTCGTCTCGCAAGTGATGCCGAACCCCTTCTCTTCCGACCTGCAAATCGTCAAGGACTACCAAGCCGATATGAAGGCAGCAGGACAAGATGCGGCTATCGACTATACCTCGCTTGAAGGGTATGTTCAGGCTGCCCTGTTTGCCAAAGCCGCCGAAAAAGCCGGTAAAGACCTGACCCGCGATGGGCTTGTCGGCGCCTTCAATGCGCTTGATGAAAACATCGGTGGTCTTGCTCTCAAATTTACACCAGAAGACCATCAGGCCTCCGATACCGTGTACCTGACCAAAGTTTCCGGCGGCAAGCCCGAAACGGTCGAAGGTTTCTAAACCACGCTGTACCGAAAAATTCAAAAGCCCCCAAATCGGGGGCTTTTCTTTTAGAACGTCACGGATTTGCCGCAGCCACAGCGTCCTGTCTCGTTCGGGTTACGAATATCAAGCCTCTTGCTGCCGATCTTGTCTTCAACAAAATCAATCGTCATCCCGAACAGCTTCATCAGATCATGGGATGCAACAAAAAGTTTGGCCTCCCCTCCGAGTTCCACATAATCATCCTGCGGATTCACCTGATCGGCCGCCACCGGATGCAGATCATATTCATTCCCGCCGCAGCCTTTGCCGCCTTTAATCTCAAGACGCAGCCCCGCCGCCCCGAACGAGGCTTTAAGTAAATGCGCACGAGCGGCATCGGTAATCGTAATTTCGGTACTGAGTTTCATAAGTCACCTCACGTAAACATGTTCAGTTGCAGCTTGGCCGTCTCTGCCATACAGGACGGATCCCATGTCGGCTCCCAGATAATTTCAACATCAACCTGACCAACACCCGAGAGCGGGAATATCGCGCTCTGCACCATCCCGGGCATTTCCTGCGCGACGGGGCACCCGGGCGAGGTGAGCGTCATTTTGACCGAAATATCACTGGTGCCATCCACTTCATCTAGAATTTCGATGCTATAAATCAAACCCAGCTCGTAAATATTAACGGGGATTTCGGGGTCAAAAACTTCTTTGAGCGCCTTTACAATTGCGCCCCAGAGAGGGTGATCCCGCGTTCCGGTCAAACGCGGCGGCTCGGCGAGTTCATCATAATCATCGCCGAAAGCATTACGTACCATTTGTTCATCAGCAACGTGCTGCATGTCATTACCTCAACATTCGAATGGCTTTATGAAGGCCTTCGCATAATTGGTCAATATCTTGCTTATCACTATAAAGCCCGAGCGACGCTCTTATTGTACCAGAAACACCTAGAATTTGCATAAGCGGCTGGCAGCAATGATGTCCCGTTCGCACCGCAACGCCGCTCTGGTCAAGGATCATCGCCACATCGCTGGGCGGACATCCCTCAAGGTCAAAACTGGCAATTCCTGCTTTGTCAGAGCATGTTCCGAAGACGCGCAAGCCTTCAATAGCCTGCAATTTATCGTGCATATAGCGACTAAGTTCTTTTTCCCATGCGGCGATGGCATCCATCCCCGCTGTGCGCACATAATCAATCGCGGCGCCCAGACCAATCACTTCGGCAATCGCAGGCGTTCCGGCTTCAAACCGCGCAGGCGGCTGGGCATAACTTGACCCTGCGAATGTAACCTTCTCGATCATATCGCCCCCACCCTGCCATGGCGGCATCATGTTCAACCGTTCTGCCCTGCCATATAGGACACCAACGCCTGTAGGGCCATAAAGCTTATGGCCTGTGAATACATAAAAATCAGGCGCAAAATCAGGCAGATGAACCACCTTGTGCACCGCGCCTTGCGAGCCATCAACAAGAAAAACAATATCCTGTCCGTGCGCATTTTTCTGCGCATCAATCAGCGTACGAATACGAGGCAAATCATTAACTGTCCCCAGCACATTCGAGACATGGGTAAGCGCAACTAAACGCGTGCGCGGTGAAAAAAGTTTCTCAAACGCCTCATAATCAAGGCTGCCTTCCGGCGTAATCGGTACATATTTAACAACAATCCCGATATTCTCCGCCAGTAAATGCCACGGCACGATATTGGCGTGATGCTCCATCTGGGTGAGGATCACCTCATCACCCGCCTTAAGAAAAGCGCGACCCCAGCTTTGGGCGACCAGATTGATCGCCTCGGTGGTATTGCGGGTAAAAACAATATTTTGGGCATCCTCTGCGCCGATAAATTCCGCAACCTTTGTGCGCACAGCTTCAAACTCCGCCGTTTTGCGCTGCGAGAAATCATAAAGGCCGCGGTGGATATTGGCATAGCCGTCAGTATAGGCAGCCATCACCGCATCCACCACCACTTGCGGTTTTTGCGCACTCGCGCCGCTATCCAAAAACGCAAGGCGTTTGCCGTGCATGGTCTGCTTGAGGGCCGGAAAATCACCCCGCCACGGATTTTGGACTAAATCAACCATGACGCCACCTGTGCGCGGAACTCCTGCGCAATATCCTCATGCTCGATTTTCGTGAGCACATCACCCAGAAACGCTTCAAGCAGCAACCGCCGCGCCTCCTCCTTCGGAATGCCGCGCGACATCAGGTAAAAAAGCGGAGTCTCGTCCAGCTCTCCCGTGGTTGTGCCGTGCGAACATTTCACATCGTCGGCGTAAATTTCAAGTTCGGGCTTCACATCCATTTCCGCGCGCGAGGACAGCAGCAAATTATTGGAGAGCTGATACCCGTCTGTTTTCTGCGCGTCTTTGAACACGTGGATTTTTCCCTGAAACACCCCGCGCGCCTGATCGTCAAGAACAGTTTTAAAAAACTGCGACGAACGGCAATGCGGAGCTTCATGGTTGATACACACCGTGGTGTCGCCATGTTGCTGGCGTCGTAGTAAACTCAGGCCCGCAAGTTCCGCTTCTCCGCCGAAGCCCTCCAGATGAACCACAACTTCATTACGCACAAAGCCGCACTCGCGCACCAGATTGAAAAAATGATACCGCGCATCCCGCGCGAGCGTCACCTGCGCAAGGCTCCGCACCACCGAAAACGGGTCATCAAGACCCAGACGATAATGGGTAAATTTCGCATTCGCGCCGACATTCACGGTGAAATGGATATTTTTCCAGTACGCGCCTTCGCCGCTTTGACGCTCCCATAAAACCGCCTCGGCATTATCGCCGATATCAATAACCACACGCGGCGCAATCTCGGCCTTGTCGCCGCCGCGCAAGACAAGTTCAAGCGGCGCCGTAACTTTTATGCCGCGCGGAATGACAATATGAAGGGTACCTTCCGGCGCATCGGCGCACAGAAATTCGAACGCGCCTGTCATCTCCCATACGGGCGCCACGGGCGCGGCCTCGATTTTTTTCAGCGCGGCGTTGATGTTGGAATATTTCCAGCTCTCGGGAGCAAGGTCAGGCAACAAGATCGGCATAGCCTGTTTCCTCGAGTTGCTTGGCAAGTTCTGCCCCGCCGCTTTTGACAATTCTTCCGCCCGCCAGCACATGCACGACATCGGGCACGATATAATCGAGCAACCGCTGATAATGGGTAATCACCAGAAACGCGCGATCTGGCGCGCGCAAACGGTTCACACCATCGGCAACAATCTTGAGCGCATCAATATCGAGGCCGGAATCCGTTTCATCCAGAATGCACATTTTTGGTTCGAGCATCGCCATCTGCAACACTTCGTTGCGCTTTTTTTCGCCACCTGAAAAGCCGACATTGACCGCGCGTTTGAGCATCTCATCGGCAATGCCGAGCTCTTTTTGTTTTCCCTTAAGCATCTTCAGAAAATCAAGCGCCTCGATCTCGGAAAGTCCGCGCGCCTTGCGGATAGAGTTAAGCGCGGTTTTGAGAAATGTAGTCATCTGCACACCCGGAATTTCAACCGGATATTGGAACGCCAAAAACAATCCGGCAGCGGCGCGCTCGGCGGCGTCCATCGCAAGAATATCCACGCCATCAAGCGTGGAGCTCCCGCCTGTGACCTCATACCCGTCACGTCCGGCAAGGACGTAGGAAAGCGTGGATTTCCCCGCCCCGTTCGGCCCCATAACGGCGTGAACCTGACCGGCCCTGACTTCCAAATCAAGACCCTTCAAAATTTCTTTGCCGTCAATCGTGGCACTAAGGTTTTTAATGTTGAGCATTTTTTTTGTCCATCATATGAATAATTTTAGCAACTCCTAGAATAATAACAGCAGGATAAAGAGCGCCGATAACCTGCATAAATAACGTCATCATAATATTACCGATATTCACGCCAAAAGGATCACGAGAGACACTGACCAATTGAACAACTCCTATCCCCATATGTGTTAGGAAAAGAAGCAATGCAGCAATCACCAGCACGTTGACAACATTCACTTTATTCAACATCAAATCGGTAATTTTGTTCATGCCATATTCTTTCACTGTATAATTTTTTTTCTATTTTCATCGCGCAGTTTCTTGAAAATCCTAATTTCTCTCACAAACAAATACAAAACGGGAACCGCCGTCGCAAAAGTCAAAGCAAGAAACATTACAAACTCACCACTACCATCATTATCATTTCCTAGAAAAGATATTGCCTTAAACATAGAAATTACGGGTGCAACAAGCATAAGCCCCAAGATAAAAAAATTCCTGATAACATCGCCCATAGTTAGTTTCATTTTAGGCATTACCTTACACTCCCCTTCACATCATCCCCATCATTCCCGGAATTCGTTTCATATGGATGCCGTTCTGCAACGGCATGACAGACAAAACCACCGTCACTCCGGCGAAGGCCGGAGTCCATATCAACATCACCAGAATGGATACCGGCCTGCGCCGGTATGACGTTACCCACAAATATCACCGTATAAATCTTTCCATACATCATCCCCGTCATTCCCCGAATTGGCGCAGCCAATTCTAGGGGAATCCACAATGCCCATACCGCTGGATTGCCTTAGAATTGCCGCTGGCAATTCAGGCAATGACGCGATGTCGTTATTGGCAAATCTGTTCATATAAATCATTCCAGTTTATGTTTTCCCGTTCGATCAACTTTATCTTTGCCGCACGCGTGTATTTCTTCATTCTCTTCTCCCGCCTGATCGCACCCCCTGCACTCTCCTGCGCCTCATACCACACCAGATCATGCACTGCGTATTTTTCGGTAAAGCCATCTACCACGTTATTTTTATGCTCCCACACCCTCTTCCTTAAATCCGATATCACCCCGATATATAATGTCCCGTTTTTTCCGCTGGCCATCATATACACGAAGAAATTTTTGACCATCACCTCATCCGCATTAAATAATCGGCCGCAGGTTTAAAGATATGCTCCCTTCCAACCTTGACAAAAATTCGCTCCGGCGGCATCCACACCGCCTGACGGAATTTGTGCGGGTTACGGGCCTCGAGCTCACCCTCTTGCCAGTCACACAGATAATAATGGAGCGTCCCGTGCTCATTCTCCCGCATCCCTAGGCGGATCGGCGTATCCACTTTCAAACCGGACAGATCATCGAGTTTCCGGTGGACAGCGGCGCGAAAATCCTCACCCACCTCCACCTTGCCCGCCGGAAATCTCCACACACCATTGGCCTGCTGCATAAACGCAAACATCAAATCCTTCTGAACCAGCGCAATAACAACGTCAGTCATTACGTTTTTTCCTCAATATTCCTTGGACTAGAAAACTTACAACAATAACTATCCCGCGCAGCCCCGAAAAATACACAAAGAGTGCAAGCGGGGTCAAATAAGAAAGAAATAGCACATAATAAAAAGAGAAAATTGGATGAAACAAATTCCAGAAAACAGTTGCAAAATCACCATTGCATTTGATCGCCACAACCATGGCATCATATTTGTAACAACTCTCGGTCGTCCTTTGTGGAAAATCTGGCATGTTTAGAAAGTAAACAAAGGAAACAACCATCATCACAATTGTAAAAAGCGAAAAAGCCCTATGCCACCCATTCACATCAGTCGGAACAAAAGGGGTTATCTGCCTGAGTATGCGGTTTATAGATTGCATCACCCCACACTCCCCTCAAGGCTGATCGCCACGAGTTTCTGGGCTTCCACCGCAAATTCCATGGGGAGGTTTTGCATGACCTCACGACAAAAGCCGTTCACGATCAAGGCCACGGATTCTTCTTCCGACAATCCGCGCTGCTGGCAGTAAAAAAGCTGGTCTTCGGATATTTTACTGGTCGTGGCTTCATGCTCAAGTTTAGCCGTTTTATTTTTGCTTTCAATATACGGCACCGTATGCGCCCCGCACGTATCACCGATCAGCAAAGAGTCACACTGGGTATAATTGCGTGCGCCTTCGGCCCCTGCGAGTATTTTCACAAGGCCGCGGTAAGTGGAGTCAGATTTTCCTGCCGAAATGGTCTTGGCAATAATGCGCGATGTCGTGCCCTTGCCCATATGAATCATCTTGGTGCCGGTATCGGCTTGCTGGAAATTATTGGTAATCGCCACCGAATAAAACTCGCCCGAAGAATAATTCCCCTTCAACACACAGGAGGGATATTTCCACGTAATGGCGGAGCCTGTTTCCACTTGCGTCCACGAAATTTTCGAATGGGCACCCGCGCACAGGCCGCGCTTGGTCACAAAATTGTAAATCCCGCCCTTGCCCTCTTCATCCCCCGGAAACCAGTTCTGCACCGTCGAGTATTTAATTTCGGCGTCATCATGCGCAATCAGTTCCACCACCGCCGCATGCATCTGGTTTTCATCCCGCATCGGCGCGGTGCAGCCCTCGAGGTAGGATACATACGATCCTTTTTCGGCAATGATAAGGGTACGTTCAAACTGCCCCGTGTTCATCTCGTTAATGCGGAAATAGGTGGACAGCTCCATCGGGCAGCGCACGCCTTCGGGGATATAGACAAACGAGCCGTCGGTAAATACGGCGGAATTGAGACACGCATGTTTATTGTCATGGAACGGCACCACCGATCCCATATATTTTTGCACGAGCGCAGGATGATTTTTAACCGCCTCGGAGATGGAACAGAAAATAATTCCAACCTTGGCAAGCTCTTCTTTAAAGCTGGTGGCCACCGACACCGAGTCAAACACGACATCCACCGCAACGCCGGCAAGGCGCGCGCGTTCACGCATCGGCACACCGAGCTTTTCAAATGTCTCAAGGAGTTTGGGGTCAGCCTCGTCAATCGAGTTGAGCTTTTGCTTTGGCGCGGCGTAATAATACGCATCCTGATAATCAATCGGCGGGTGGTGTATCTTGGCCCATGTGGGTTCAGGCATTTTCTGCCAATGCGCATAGGCACGCAGCCGCCACGCAAGCAACCACTCCGGCTCTTCTTTTTTGGCAGAGATAAAGCGGATAATATCTTCATTCAAACCTTTGGGCGCACGATCAGATTCGATGTCAGTGATAAAACCGGCCTCGTACTTATTGAGCGCCTCAACTTGCGCTGTAAGTAATAGATCTGCAGCCATTTGATTACCCCGCTTTGCGGCAGCAATTCACATCGATCATATCGGCAAGACTTACCGTATCAAAAGCGCTCGCCACGGCAAAATTGAGTTTTTGCCAGCCGCGTTTCATCGGACATACACCCTGAATTTGACAATCATCGCCCCCGCTGGGATCGGCGCAGGTCGTAACCGCAATCGGGCCATCAAGCGCGGTGATAATCTCGCGCATGGAAATACTGGTCGCACTGCGCTCCATCCGATAACCGCCAGCGGCGCCGCGCACGGAGGAAATGACACTTCCCTTGGAGAGAAGTTTGAGCACTTTCGACACGGTTGGTTCGGGCAACTGGGTTGACCTGGAAATACTGGTCGCGGTCAGCACCTCGCCCCTGGCCACCGCCAAAGAAGCAAGAACAACGATAGCATAGTCGGTAATTTTCGAAATTTTGATCATGATTCACCTAAAAACGTACACAGACAGTACGGATTAAATGGCACTTCTGGTTTGAATTTTCAAGGAAAAGATTGTAATTTTTATATAATTTACGCGATCAAATCCTGCCCATTGGTTTCCCATGACAAAATATCAAAAATTTATCTATATCTGCGCTGTTTTTTTGAGCGCAACGCTCCTGTTTTTAGTCCAGCCCATGGCCAGCAAAGCGCTCCTGCCAGTACTAGGAGGCGCATCATCCGTGTGGAATACGGCGATGCTGTTTTTCCAGACACTCCTCCTCGGAGGATATTTTTACGCCCATATCATCAGCCTTATCAAGGACATGCGGGTGCAAATCGTTGTCCACGGCCTGTTTTTGGCGGGAGCCTTCCTGACATTGCCCATGGGCATCACCTTTGATCCCCCTGCGCCGGATACTTCACCCTTGCTGTGGCAAATGAGAACCATGTGCATTATGATCGGGCTACCTTTTTTTGTTCTCTCGGCCAGTGCGCCGCTCCTCCAGCGGTGGTTTTCGCTATCAAACCACAGGGAGGCCCCCAACCCCTACTTTCTTTACGCCGCCAGCAATATCGGCTCCATCGCAGCACTACTGCTCTACCCGACATTGGTGGAATTTCTTCTGCCTCTGCCCGAACAAACTCTGACATGGAAAATCGGTTTTGGTTGCCTCTTTGCGCTGGTGATGCTCTGCGCGAGCATTACCCACGCCGGCAATCAAAAACAAACACAACAAGCTGCTGAAGAACCTTCCTCCCCGCCGAATATAAAAACCATCCTTTTGTGGTTGTCACTGGCATTTGTTCCCTCCTCGCTGATGCTGGGTCTGACCAGTTTCATCACAACTGACATTGCTTCGGCTCCTCTCTTTTGGATTATGCCGCTCACACTTTACATTTTGTCGTTTGTGATCGCCTTTGCGCGGCGGCAAATTATAACCCTTCCGCTGACCAAAACTGTTTTCATCACCCTAGCCCTTCTGGTAGGGCTAGGCGTCAATATGTTTATTGGCAAAGCTGCAGTTCCTGTTCTGCTCTTTCACACCCTTCTCTTCTTTGCCACCGCCATCATGTGCCACCAGATGTTGGAAAGCATCAAACCCTCACCCAAACATTTAACTCTGTATTTCCTCATCATGTCACTGGGGGGCGCTCTGGGCGGAGCGTTCAACTCACTGGCAGCCCCGCTTCTGTTTGCCCGTCCGCTGGAATATACGATTACCCTTGCCGCCGCAACAATGTGCTGGATGTACCGTTCCCGTTTTAAATATCTGGCGCTAATCGGCCTGATTGCCCTTGCCGTTAATCCGGCCCTACCGCGGGACAAAAAAAATGAAGACCAAATTTACATCTCGCGCAACTACTACGGCACGATTTACGTGCGGGACAGAATAACCGCCGATGGAGAAAACCAGCGGCACCTGTATCATGGCACGACCATCCACGGCAGCCAATCAGGAAACCCAGATTTTCAAACCACTCCCCAATCCTACTACTACAAGGAAACCGTTCTCGGTCAGCTATTTACCTTGGTCAAAAATCGTACCAAACCCGTCAATGTCATGGCTCTCGGCATGGGGGCGGGCGCCATGGCCTGCAATCTTGAGCCTGAAGACAAATTGACCTTTATCGAAATTGACCCCGATATTATCAAAGTCGCCACTGACCCAAATCTGTTCACATTTACACAGAAATGCCCCCCAAAACTGACGATCATTGAGGGTGATGCACGACTCAGACTTCAGGATTCACCCGACCATCGCTATGACATTGTTTTTGCCGATGCGTTCAGTGGCGATGGAGTGCCTATGCACCTGATTACGAAAGAAGCCGTTGCCCTGTATTTACAAAAGTCAAAACCGGATGGCGTTGTCCTGATGCACATCTCCAACCGTTTTATGAAACTAACAAAAGAGATCGGCTTGATTGCCAAGGCCCTCAATATTCCCGCCTATTTTAAAGTATCAGAAGGCGGCAACATTCCCGAAATAAACCAACCCTACTATCCGGCCGTTGCGGTTGTGCTCACCCACAATTCGCTTTACCAGCAAGATCTTGTGGCGCAAGGCTGGAAGAAGATTGACCTCAGTGAAAGCAAGGAAGCCCCATGGACAGACAGTTACGCCAATCCCCTGCGCGCCATGATTTTTCTGAAAGAGTTAATGAAATAGAAGCCTTCCTCTTAAAATCACCCACTGATTCAGTTTATATTTTTATACAAATTTGCAATTTTATATATTTTTATATATAAGAATATACATTGCAAAAGGAGAATGATATGAGCAATGCGAATTTAAAGCGTCTTTGTGTAGGTTTGGCCTTCAGTACCGCCTTGGTGGGCTGCGGACGTATTACCGAAAACGAAGTTGCCCCAATTATGAAAGCCGGCGCCATTACCGAAGTCGTCACCAAACCCACCCTTTACTGTATGCCGTTCTGTTGGCCGACAACCGACATCATCCGCTACAAAACCTTTGCCGATACTTTTACCTTCTCAAGCGGAAAAGGCGCAGCGACCGGCGAAAACCAGCAAGCGCAAACCGCACAGGCACGCCAGATTTTTCTGCGCTCCAAAGATGACAAGTTTATTGAGTCGGTGTCCTTCAGTATCCCGTATGAAATCGTTCCGACAGAAAACGCAAAACTGCTGATTACCGAATTCCGTGCCGACAAAGAGACATGGGAAGAAAATGCGCCGTTGATCCGCGACGACATCCAAATTCTCTCCGCGCAGCCTCTGGTGGATATCATCCGCAAATATGACGCGCTTGAAATTCAGGACAAAGGCGTTGAAATCGGCAAGGAATTGACTAAGGCGATTCAAAAAGCTGTTGATGAACGCTTGGGGCTTAAAGAAGGTGATGTCAGTCCGATCAAAATCAAGCCTGTCATTTTTGGTGGTGTGAAGTTTGATGACGAAACCGAAAAATTGCTCAAGCAAAAAATCTTTGCCCGTGAACAAGGCACCATTGCCGATGAACTGGGTAGAGCCGCAGAAAAACAAACCGCCGCCGCCAAATCACAAGCGGGCGTAACAGCTGAAATTGTGGACGTCATCATGAAAAAAGGTGTCCCAGGCGGATCAAACGCCCTGCCCTCTCTCGTGTGCCTCGATATGAAACGTCAAGGCCTCGTGGACAAAAACACCGCCTGCTTCAGCGTAGGGGCTCCTGCCGTTCAATAACAGGAAATGAACCCAGAAAAGCCCGGAATGTCCGGGCTTTTTTTATTTCGTCGCAGTGAATTTTATATCCTTGTTTTTGTCCATCGTGTCATTAAGGTGCCACGCGTTGCGCGCCATAAAGACCGGATCGCCGTCATGATCGAGTGCCAAAGCCGAGCGGTTATTATCGACAAAATTTTTGAGTTTTTGGGAATCATCACTCGACACCCACCGCGCTGTGTAAAGGCTGGTCGGCTCGAGCTTGACAGGCAAATTATATTCGGTGCGAATACGATCAGCCAGCACATCAAATTGCAGCATCCCAACCACGCCGACAATCCAGCTATTATCAAGGTTCGCACGAAACACCCGCGCAACACCTTCCTCGGCAAGCTGCTGCAAGGCATTACCGAGATGTTTGGCCTTAAGGGGATCTTCAGGTGAAATTTTCTGGAGATATTCCGGCGCAAACGAGGGAATACCGGTGAAGGTAAGTTTCTCGCCCTCTGTCAAAACATCCCCGATGCGCAAATTTCCGTGGTTAGGAATCCCGATAATATCCCCTGCGACTGCCTCATCGACCATCTCGCGCTCTTGGGCAAAGAACATGAGGGGCGAATGGATAATCATCTGCTTGTCCGAACGTGCATGATAGAGTTTCATCCCGCGTTTGAACGTCCCCGAACATAGCCTTGTAAACGCAATCCGGTCACGGTGTTTGGGGTCCATGTTGGCCTGAATTTTAAACACAAAGCCCGTGACTTTGTTTTCATGCGGATCAACCAGCCGCTCGGTAGCCTTTTGCGCGCGCGGTGTTGGCGCAAATTGGCCAATCCCTTGCAAAAGTTCACGCACCCCGAAGTTATTGACCGCCGATCCAAAAAATACCGGCGTCATATGGCCCGCAAGATACGATTCAATATCAAAGGGAGGACAAACCCCGCGGATCATCGCAACATCTTCGCGCAGTTTTTCTGCCTGATCGGCGGGCAATTTTTCATCAATCAGTTTATCATCAAGCCCGCTGCAGGTCAGCGTGCTGGAGAGTTTCTCTCCCTTGCTGCGATCAAATAAAACCAGTTCATCTTTGAGCAAATCATAGCAACCCTTGAAATCGCGGCCCATGCCAATCGGCCAGCTGGCGGGGGTCACTTCCATCTGGAGTTTATCCTCGACCTCATCCATGAGAGAGAACGGGTCAAGACTTTCGCGGTCCATCTTGTTGACAAACGTAATGATGGGGATATTGCGCAGGCGGCACACGGCAAAAAGTTTAAGCGTCTGGGCTTCAATCCCCTTGGCGGCGTCCAGCACCATGATCGCGCTATCAACCGCCGTGAGTGTGCGGTACGTATCTTCCGAGAAATCCTCGTGTCCGGGCGTATCGAGGAGGTTATAAGTAATATCATTGTAATCGAAGGTCATCACGGACGATGCAACCGAAATCCCGCGCTCTTGCTCAACCTTCATCCAGTCGGAACGCGCGCGGCGGCGTTCGCCCCGTGCCTTGACCATACCGGCCAGCTGAATGGCGCCCCCGAACAGCAAGAGCTTTTCGGTGAGTGTGGTTTTACCGGCATCAGGGTGCGCGATAATCGCAAAAGTGCGGCGCTGATCGACAGGGGATGACATTAGAGTATGATACTTCCTTCAAATGGGTTACGGCCCTCGCGGTCTTCGATCTCGATCGCCCATAGATCGGGATCACGCTCCACAGCGCGGCGAATATACGCATCCGCGTCACTTTCCGCAACAACTTCTGCCGAAAGAGCGTTCATCCAGGCCAGATTCCCGTCTATCCCGCGGATTTGGGTAAGTATTTTGCATGTTCCATTGAGAAAGGCGATCTTGACAAGGACAACTCCGGCGGCATAAGCGCCCTTATGAACGAGGTAATAGCCGCGCCCCTCTTCATTGAGACGCCGCAAATGGGCATCGACCCAAACAGCCGTGGGAAGACGTGGTTCTTCAATCATGGTAACTACGATGCTTTGATCTTCCGGCCATAAAGGTCGAGGCGGTGATCGAGGAGTTCATACCCGAGTTCACGGGCAATCTTGATTTTAAGAAGCTCGAGTTCCTCATTCTTGAATTCGATCACTTCGCCGGTTTCAAGATCGATCATGTGATGGTGGTGGTCGGTGTTGGTATCGTAACGCGCAAAACTTTCGTTAAATTCGCGCTTGACGATAATGTCCATCTCCTCAAGGAGACTCAAGGTGCGATAAACGGTAGCGATACTGATCGAGGAATCAAGCGCCTTGGCGCGCTCAAACACTGCATCAACCGACGGATGGTCTTCCGCCTGTTCAAGAATTTTAAGAATTGTTCGCCGTTGACCTGTCATTTTGAGGCCAGCATCAAGGCAACGTGCTTCGAGCGTTTTCATGGCGAAAGTGTAACCGCTGTCAAAGACTATGGCAAGAGCTTAATGTGTGGTGGCAATCTCGGGGAGACGCATAACACGGCGCGCGGGGAAACAAATCCGCACTGTCGTCCCTTTGCCAATATCCGACTCAAGTTCCAGATACCCGCCATGAAGCTCCACCATGGCCTTGGCAAGTGGCAGCCCGAGGCCCGTTCCCTGAATTTCATTGGCGGCATGGGCCGTATCGTGAATCTGCCCGAACGGTTCAAGCGCTTGCGCAATTTTTTCTTTGGGGATACCAATCCCCGTATCAATCACATCGACTTCCAGCCAGCCGTCTTTGCGCAGATAACCGGAGACAACAATCTCGCCTCCCGCCTTGCAAAATTTTACAGAATTACTTACCAGATTAATCAGAACCTGACGGATCAAGCGTTGGTCGCCGGTAATATGCGGCAAGTTCGGCTCGACGCGCGAACGCATCTGGATATTACCACTGAACGCGCGAGAGGCCATCATCCGCAGCACGGACTCAATACTTTCCTCAACATCAATCAGCCCTTCTTCCAGTTCCACCCGTCCGGCCTCAATCTTCGACATATCGAGAACCTCGTTGATGATCTCGAGCAAGTGGCGCGCGCTGGAATGAATGTCTTCGGTATATTCCTGATATTTGGGGATATTGAGAGAGCCGAACGTCCCTTGCGTCATGATCTCGGAAAATCCGATAATGGCATTAAGTGGTGTGCGCAGCTCATGGCTCATATTGGCCAGAAATGCGGACTTGGCATGGTTGGCGGCGTCTGCCTGATCCTTGGCCACACGCAGGGAAATTTCCATCTGCTTACGGATGGTAATGTCCATGATGGTTGTAACCTGAAATTTGCGCCGCTGCGAAAGCTCCAATGTCGCCGTTGTATAAAGCGTGTTAGCAATGCTGCCGTCTTTCTTGACGATTTTCATCTCGCCCGATGAGCGCATCCCGTTATGCAGATAACGTTCGTAATTCTCCAGCGCAATCTCCTGCTCGTCGGGACTGAGGAGACAAACAAAGTCCTCACCTACAATTTGCTCGCGCGGCCAGCCGTAACTGCGCACGAAACTGTCATTGACCCGCACCACACGGCGGTTGTGATCGGTCACGAGAATCCCCACATTCGAAGCATCAAAAATCGAGGTGAGAAGTGAAATAGCATCATCACGTTCCCGCTGCAAAACAGAGTCGTCGGCCGAATCCGGCTGCGCCATCACATCGAACAGCAACACATTACCCGTCACATCAAGGAGCGGATTTATCCAGAATCCATACACACGAATTCCGCCCGGAAAACTCGGAAGAGCCTGAATGGTAACAGGAACTTTCTGTTTCATGCACACTTCAAACGCCTGCTCGAAATGGCGTGCATTTTCACTGTCCATGAATTCGCTGACGGCCCGCCCCAGAATCTGATCAGAAATACGGTTGAAATATTCAAGGCCGCGGCGGTTAATCTCACTCACGCGAAACTCCCCCGCCCGATCGATGGTAATCAGGAAACGCGGCACCGGCATGGCATCAAAGAGGGCCTTGTGATCGACAGAAAGAGTCATAATCTCGCAAACGTTAGTTAAGTACGGATAAATATCCAAACTTACCTTAACGGCGAATAGTTAATAAAGGCCTTAAACTTTATTTTACTTAATATTTTGACGCATCCATCTTTGAGGGCAAGACGCAGTCCAAAAGACCAGCCGCTAAAGCGTCCCGAATATCCGGTCACCCGCATCACCAAGCCCCGGCACGATATAGGCATGGGCATTGAGGTGCGAGTCGAGCGCCGCCGTAAAAATCGGCACCTGCGGATATTTGCCGTGGAACGTCTTCACCCCTTCCGGCGCCGACACCAGAGTCATGAGCGAAATGCGGGCGGGATTAAAACCATATTTGATCAAAACATCAATTGCGTGCACGGCGGAATTCCCCGTGGCGAGCATCGGGTCAACCACGATCACACGGCGGTCTTGCGGTGCAGGTTTGGGGAGGCGCACAAGGTATTCATGCGGCAAATGCGTAGCCTCGTCGCGGTAGAGTCCCACATGCCCAACAATCGCATCGGGAAAAAGATTAAGAAGCCCATCGACCATACCGAGGCCCGCCCGCAGAATCGGCACGATCACCGGATGTTTTTCACCCAGCACTGGCGCATCCATCGTGGTCAGCGGCGTTGTGATGGATTGGGTGGCCACCGGCATCGTTTCCGTGACCGAATAGGCCATCAACATGGATATTTTCTGGAGATAGGCGCGAAAATCGGAGAAAGGTGTTTCCACCTTGCGCATTTTGCTCAGGTTATCCTGAACCACCGGATGATCGACAATAAACAAATTGGCAAATTGGGGATGTGATTTCATGCTAGGTAATCTTCTTTACAACACCGACAGATTGCAGATAACGGCTTAAGGGACTCAAATCTTCATATTCGCCTGCTGTGCCGCTTCCCAGAGAAGAAATACGGTCAAGATCCTCACGGATATTTTTGACCAGAACATGCACGTCATCACCCGGCAAGGGTTCGGCCACACAGCACGACATCGTAAAATCAATCTCGGTATTGAGTTTGCGCTCTTCTTCAAGACGCGTAGCGAATTTCATCGCGCCGTTCGTGTCGGAATGTTTCAAACTAATCAGAAACTCGCCCGGTGATGTCACATAGGAATCATCGAAACTGCGCATGGTTTTCTGAATACAAGCAGCAGCGAGTTTGACAACGCTCTCCTGAGCGCGCAGCTCGGGGTTATCAATCCGCACCATCGCCACCGAGAAAGGCTGTCCGCGGCGTGCGCGGCGTTCAAGTTCACGCGCAAGGTCGGTAATCATCACCGTACTGCTGCGCATTCCTGTAGTGCGGTCCATCCCGAAATCCTGCAAGAGCGCATCTTTTTCAAGGCGCTGCAAAAGTCCGCTGAAACCTTCATAAGCCTGCAGGAAAGACGCAAACACTTCCGCATCCGGCGTCTCGTGCTTTTCGAGAATTTTTTGAGTAAGGCTATTGAGATAGGCTTGACTGTCCACAAGCTGCTCGGGGCATCCACCTTCAATCCCTTGCGATTCAAAAAGCAGCTCAAGGCTGGGGGGAAATTTTATCCCGTCGCGAACGGAGGCTTCGCCGTAAAAAAGCGCCATGACGACCTGACCGAACCATGCGGAATAATCGCCCTCGAGAATGGAATAAGTATCACTTTTGATTTTTTGAGTCATATATACTTATAATCCAAGGACGGGGGGTGCCTCAAGCCCTATTCGGGCAGCCATTCTTTACGCAAGGCATCAAGTGACCCGCCACTGCGCAAAACCGCGCGGATTTCCTGCATCAAACGGGAAATCACAGCAACATTGTGGAGCGAGACAATCTGGAAAGCGAGCATTTCGCCCGATTTGAGCAAATGCTGGATATAGGCCTTGGAATAAATCGCCGATGACGTGAGGCCGAGCGACTCATCAAGCGGCGTCGGGTCATCCTTGAACTTGGCATTAAGCAAATTGATAAACCCGCCCTTGACGCCACGCATCAGGGCGCGGCCATGACGGGCTTCGCGGGTGGGAGTCACGCAATCGAACGTATCCATGCCTTGCTTAACCCCTTCGAAAATATCCTCGATCTTGCCGATGCCGAGAAGATGCACAGGGCGCTCGGGGTGAATACGCGTCGGGAGCCACGACAAAATTTCATAGAAATGCACTTTAGTGCCGCCAAGGCATCCACCAATGGCGGTTCCGAAATACGGGCGGCTTTGTGTATAGTCGGCGCTCTCTTCGCGCAGGTCGCGGTAAATCCCGCCCTGCACCACACCATACAAACCTTGCGTGCCATCATGCATCCGCTCGAACGCGGTGAGGGAGCGATCCCCCCAGCGGTGGCTCATATGCATGGATTTTTCAGTGTACGCGCGCTCAGCAGAGTGAGGGGTACATTCATCCATCTGCACAATGAGATCAGCGCCGAGCTTTCTCTGAATATCCATCGAAATTTCAGGGTTCAGACGGCATAGACTCCCGTCTTTATAGGATTTGAAAATCGCGCCTTCTTCCTCATCGATTTTGATGAGCGATTTATTGCCCGGCTTGCCTTTGCCTTTAATCTCGTCTGCGCCTGCGCCGGTGCCGAGCGAGAAAATCTGGAAGCCGCCCGAATCGGTGAGCATCGGCCCATCCCACCCCATGAATTTATGCAGGCCGCCCATCTTCTGCACCAACTCCGCGCCAGGCTGGATATAGAGGTGATACGTGTTCGACAAAATCATCTGCCCGCCCGCTTCGCGGATCTGGTACGGGTGCAGGTTTTTGACCGAAGCCTTGGTGCCCACAAAAATAAAATTGGGAGTCTCGATTGCGCCATGCGGCGTTGAGAGTTTGCCTAAACGCGCAAAAGATCCTGCATCGCGGTGCAGGATCTCAAATCCGAAATTCGGGTAATCTATCGTGGTGGTGAATTCCACGGTCGAAAGCTTAGGCAGATTTCTTGGCTGCGATAGCTTTTTCAACCTTGGCCTTGACATCATGAAGGTCAGGATCAAGTTTGGATACAGGGGTATCCATCAGGAATTGATCAAGTCCGCCTTTATGGTCAAGGGTACGAAGACCAGCCGTGGTCACGCGCACGCGCACCATGGTTCCGAGTGCTTCACTGAAGACACTGGTATCTTGAATGTTAGGCAAAAACTCACGGCGGGTTTTGCGTTGCGAGTGGGACACGTTGTTCCCGTACATCACTTTTTTACCGGTAATCTGACACTGGCGGCTCATAATTTCATTCCTTAATTATTTGTTCTTGCGAGGAATCTCCTCAGCAGCTTGGAGCAAAGCTAGCGGAACATAGAGCATTCGCACAAATCTAGTCAAGAATAATGTGATGCCTCTCCCCAAAATTACCGATAGATTTTGACTTTTAATATTTTTCATATTATATTCTCTTTCGAAAGAGAGCCTTACATGCCCGCCAAACTCCACCTCGTCAGCTTTTTGGGCGAGACTTTTAATCTCAAAGAAATTTTACCCGACAATGAACGCCTTGAGCACCTGATGATCGGGAGGGTCGCCGATGCCTTTGTGGCCGTGACCCCGCACGGCCCTTTTCACGAACATCATGTGGCGCTGGATAAAATTTATGGCGATGACTTCCCCTCTTACGCCGATTTCGTTATCAAAACACCGACGGCCAAGCCATGGATCGGCGAGGCCCTGACGCAGGCGCTTACTCAAGATCACCACATCGCCCTGACAGATATTTTTGTGACCGAAGCTGGCCTTATCGCGCCGCGCGACCCGCACCGCAAACAAAGCAATATCTACGTGCTCGGCGGCGATAATAACCTCCACAGTCCGGTACTCCAGCATCTCCGGCTATTAGGTTAGACCCTTCACGCCTCCGTTTGCTCCTCGCGCGACCTTCCCCGAATGGGCAGCGCCAATTCTAGGGGAATCCATCGCGTTTTTCTTGCCAAATTAGGAATTATTTCCTTTACATTCTGTTCTGTGTCTGATAAGGTCATCCTCGATACGTATCCTGCGGCTGGAAAAGTGCCGCGCAAGATCAGCGCCTGCGGGCGCCCGCGCCTGTTTTTGTCTAGAGGCAAGAACATGGTTTACGGCATATCCCTTTCCCTGCGCCGGAGTGTTCCGGTTGTTGAAAGTGGGGGAAGACCAGATATCCGGCGGATTTGCCCTCTACGGAGGAACCTCGCACCGGCCCGCTGGCCCCGGAAGTGCTGTGCGGGGCAAACGCTTTGGCTTCACTCCCAAAGATACACGATGCAAAAACGCGAAAATCAGCGGGGAATATGAATCCGAAAGACTTGGCACAAAATAACTTCAAATTTTATTGCGCATTACACATAACTCTACTAACGTCAGAACCCTGTCTGGAGGAGAAAAAGATGAGATCAAAATCGGTAGTTATTGCGAA
The DNA here is from genome assembly GCA_041674725.1 of Pseudobdellovibrionaceae bacterium. Taxonomy (GTDB): domain Bacteria; phylum Pseudomonadota; class Alphaproteobacteria; order Micavibrionales; family Micavibrionaceae; genus UBA1573. The sequence continues at coordinate 323,650 of JBAYVC010000001.1, forward strand.
AGACGTCGACGCAGATAATAAATTCAGACTTGTTCCCAAAGAACATGAAGATTTTGCACAAATGGTTCAATTTCAACTAAGGGAACATTTCGGCAGAACAAACCTTTGGGTGCTTCCCTACGATCAGCTTAATCAGCAAAATGTCAGCTATCCGTGTCTCAGAATTGTTGACGGCGAGAACGTAGAAACCGAGTTTAATGGATTGGCAGTTCAAAAAGCTAAAGAAATTGTTCCCAATATTTACGGTGACGAAGAAGTGTATGTTTCAGTTGAAGACACCACCGTCATGCCCGAAGGGGATAGCTTAAAATTTGTCGTTGACCACCTGCTTTCACTTCATTACGGCCATGGCGACTACAAAGTTGAGTATGATCGCAACGAACAGTCTGGAGAAGTCATCATTTATGTAGAAGACTACTCAAAGGGTTGGGATATAGATACAGATGATGATAGAGATTTTTATGAGGAACAGCCCTGCGGTATCCCAAATGAAGTTATCTTGTTTGTTTTCGACAAATCACGGGAATTTAGGCCCGACCTAACTTTTAAGCTATCATCAGAAATAACGCCGTTAGGTAGTCCCGCAGTATTTGCCCGTGGGTATATGCCTGCACCACAAAATCGATAGCTGATCACAAAGGATCACTGTTTCTTTACCCATCCTAAACAAAGTCAACGTCATGCCATTCCAAACCGGCTTCCCTCTTTCGGGCATATAAGGAACGCTGGCACCGCAGGGTGTGGCGTGCAGCCCAAAAGGCCAGCCGCTTTAGACGTTAAACTTGAAGAGGATCACATCCCCGTCTGCCACAACATATTCTTTGCCTTCCTGACGGGCTTTGCCTTGTTCCTTGGCCGCGCTTTCGCCGCCACACGAGGTAAAGTCAGAGAATGCGATTACTTCCGCCTTGATAAAGCCGCGCTCAAAATCGGTATGGATCACACCCGCCGCTTGTGGCGCTTTAGCGCCAGTGGGGATCGTCCATGCGCGTGCCTCTTTAGGCCCGACAGTAAAGTAAGTTTGAAGGCCAAGGATCGCATAGCCCGCGCGAATGATCTTGTTAAGGCCCGGCTCTTCAAGACCGAGACTCTCGAGGAATTCTTTCTTTTCCTCCTCCGACCCGAGCTGCGCAATTTGCGATTCAATTTCAGCGCAGATAATGACGCTCTGCGTATGTTGCGCTTTGGCCATCGCCGCAACTTTCTCCGTCCATGCGTTGCCTGTGGCAGCATCACCTTCGAGCACGTTGCACACATAGAGCATGGGCTTGGTGGTCATCAGGAACAATTCCTTGACGGCTTTTTTCATGTCGTCAGGAACAGCTACAGTACGCGCAGGTTTTCCGGCATTGAGGGCATCGCGGATCTGCGCAAAAAACTCGAGCTGGGCTTTAAGTTCCTTATCACCCGATTTGGCTTTCTTGGCCATATTCTCCATCTGGCGCTCAAGGCTCTCCATATCGGCGATCATCAATTCCGTCTCGATAATCTCGGCGTCCCTTATCGGATCAACCGAATTTTCAACGTGGGTAATGTTCTCATCCTCAAAGCAGCGCAGCACATGGATGATGGCATCCACCTGACGGATGTTCGAGAGAAACTTGTTACCCAATCCTTCGCCTTTGGACGCGCCCTTCACAAGACCCGCAATATCGACAAACTCAAGTTGGGTAGGTACAATACTTTGCGATCCGCCAATGCGGGCGAGATCATCAAGGCGTGCGTCAGGTACAGCCACGCGGCCCACGTTGGGTTCAATCGTGCAAAAGGGGAAATTCGCAGCCTGCGCCGCCGCCGTTGCGGTGAGCGCATTAAACGTGGTCGATTTCCCGACATTGGGCAATCCCACAATCCCGCAGTTAAATCCCATCTTTTGGTTCCTCTTTTTTGGGTTTGGGCGGCTTTGTCAGCAAAGCCACCTTGTTTAAAAATCCGGCGTCATCACCTTGTAGAAGGAGTGGCACCTCTTTGGCAACGGCTTTTAAGACTCCCTCGAGCCATTTCTCATCCTCGCCCGAGAAATTGCCAAGAACATAGCCGGTTACACGGTCTTTGTCGCCTGGATGCCCGATCCCGAGGCGCACGCGTTTGTAATTCACATCATCAAGCCAGTCATCAAGAGAACGAAGGCCATTATGTCCGCCAGCCCCGCCGCCCACTTTAACCTTGACCTTGCCGGGCAGCGCGTCCAGTTCATCGTGAAACGCCACAATCCGGCTGGTCGGAATTTTAAAGAACTTGGCAAGCTCGCCGACGCTCCGCCCGCTTTCATTCATGAAAGTCTGGGGCTTCAAAATAAAGACCCGCTCACCTGCAATCGATCCTTCGGCATATTCGCCGCGATATTTGCTTTTGAAAGGAGGAAACCCATACAAATCGGCAATAGCATCAACCGCCATAAATCCAACATTATGACGGTGACGGGCATATTCCTTCCCGGGATTTCCAAGTCCGACAAACAACCACATCGTAACAACTATTCCAAGAGTCTGTTTCAAAACTCGCTTTCAAATAGACTCTAAAGCAAAACCCCCTCCGGCGGGAGGGGGTAAATGCGTAAATGGCTTAGACTATTTCTTGGCTTTAGCCGCAGGTTTTGCAGCCGCAGCAGCAGGCGCCGCCGCAACAGGCGCAACAACAACCTCAACAATCGGGGCCGCAATCGTAGCAATCGTCACGTCTTCTTTACCAAGACCGACAACTTCAGCGCCTTTCGGCAGCTTGATCGCCGACAATTTCAAGGCGTCACCAATTTCAGCCGCCGCCATATCCAGCTCCAAATGGGCAGGAATATCGGTCGCGAGGCAGCGCAGTTCAAGATGGTGATAAACCGTGTTCAGGATACCTTTCAGCTTCATGCCGGGGCTGACATCCTGATTTGCAAAGTGAACAGGCACTTTCACGTTAATTTTTGTCTTGGCGCCCACACGCATGAAATCGATATGCTCGACGCGATCCGTCACAGGGTGCAGTTGCACGTCACGGGCGAGAGCCAGAGATTTTTTACCATCAATCGTCAGTTCGCACAGACGGGTTTTCATACCGCCTTTTTGGAACTGGATGGTGACCTCTTTCTCAGCGAGAGAAATCAGGGCAGGCGATTGTCCTTCACCGTACAACACGGCTGGAACTTTATTCTCACGACGAAGTGCACGAGCGACCCCCTTACCGGCACGATCACGTTCATTCGCCGTCAATGCATAATTATTGTTTGACATGGCACTATTTCCTTTAAAAAGTTAACAAATGAAGTTCCGCCGGCCTCCAGGGGTGCCGACAGATGCGGTGGTGTAGCAGATAACCGCGATTTTTGGCAAGTATATTCTGCCCCGCACTCTAAAATTGCTTTTTGCAGAAGATACACTTAAAATAGTTTTAACATATTTATGAAACAATTCTCGGAAAGCGTCGCCTCAAAATGAGGCAATGGAGGGGTTTATGTCGTTGAAATCATTGTTTGTCAGTTGCCTGGCGGCTATATCCACAACAGCGTGCATGACTGCCCCCCCCAAAGAAGATCTGGCCAATACCCTTGAAAAGATGGAGACGACGACGATCATCGACTCCAAAAAAGGTTGCCGCAGCGTGCCTGACCCAAAGAATCCGGACAAACCGCCGCTCTGCATTAATTTTGATTTTCCGTCCCAGCACATGAAATAGCCCGAAATAACGCGAAAGGCCGACATGAGCGTCATCGACAAACTCGTTAGACTCCTACAAGACGACTACAAAGTCGGGGTCGAAATGCGTTCAGGAAAGCCCCTCATCTATATCGACCCTGACAAAATCGACACATGGCGTCTGGAGCGGGACGTCAGCAAGGGCGATAAGGACGCCATCAGCGAACAAATTGCCACGCAGCTCGATGAACAATACCCGGGCATTTCAAAAAGATTCACACAGGATGAACTTGTGGAGATTACCGCAGCCTCCCTCAACAAGGGGCCCTTCTCCCACCAACTGCAGGGCGGTAGTCCCTTGTGCCTGATTAACGAACCTAAGGGCGATCAGGTTGATCCCGACAAAATTTATGACACCTTTGGTTTGAGTAAAAAATTTAACCCTGCGCATCTCATTCCCCTGCCCGGGAGCCGTGACGAATGGGAACAGCTTGTTGGCGAACATGAAGGGGAACATTGCAACCAAACTCCCGTTCAACGTGGCAGCGACCCTTTGGCTGAAGTTAAAATCCTTGGCAACGAAGCCCTTTCAGACCGCGCCGCCCTCGAAAGCTTACGTAAACAAGGGCGTGACGATATTGCCCAAGCATGGAAAGACATCCGCGTTTTTGCCGCCGCCAACGGCGATGATGAACACGCCACCAGCATCTTTCTTGATGACCCCAATTTTGAAGGTGCCAAACCCGAACATCTGGAAGCCGCCAGAGCTTTTCGCAACGAAATGTGTCTAGGCGTTGCCCAAACCATGGGCATTACCCCTGATGAAGCGGAAAAGTTGCGCAAAGCCGACCCACAGAAATTCGCAGACACTGTGGAAGACGCCTACATCAATGGCAACCTCCCCGCCCTGCGCGATATGGACGAAGCTGGTATTCAAAAAAGAATAGCCGCCGAAATGGGGTTGAGTGACGAAGAATTTGGTAAGCTCAAAGGGGATCGTGTCAGCGAAATTAGCGAAACCTACAAGAAACTCAAAACGGAGGGCGCACTCAAGGACTACGGCCCCGACAATCCTCACATTGACACGTATATTGGCCAATATGTTGACGCCACGCGGCGCATGTTTGTGGAAGACACAACCCCTGCCGCAGACGCAGCCCCCGCGCCGCCCGAAGAACCACCTAAACCTGCATCTCCTCCCCCACCGGAGCCAACACCTGAAGAACGTGCGGCGGCAAAAGAAACCGAATTAAGAAAAGATGCCGACATTTATGCGGGCGGCACGATGGATGAGGTGGTTGGCAAATCGCTGCACCTTAGCGAAGAAAAGGTCGGTGATCTTTATGCCAAAGACCCTGACCGCTACCATGACACTGTTGAACAAGCAATCCAGAAAGGCGGCCTCACGCTGCAAACGGATCGCTTCCTCCAAAAAGATGAGCGTGACGCCTTGATCGCAAAAAAACTAGGTGTCCCTGTCGAAGAGATAGCGGCGCAGCCTCAATTCCTACAAAAAATGGCAAATGACTCTCTCGTCAAGGAAGGTGCCTTTTGGGTCAAACAAGATAACCCATACCTCAAAGAAGCCATGGAAGGGAAAATCAAGGAATACCGCGAAGAAAAGCTGAAAAGTGAACTAGAAAACACCAATGAAGAGCCTGAATCCAGTCCTGAAAACATCGAAGTCTCACCTCCTGAAGCTCCTGCAGCATCGCCTAGCGCAACACCGCCTGCTGCACCGCCGACTACGCCGCCAGCTTCTACGCCTGCAACAGCTCCGGCCGCCGCCAGAGGATCATATGATTATCTGAGTGAAACACGCCCCGATACCGGAGGCGGCGTGCCGCAAATCGACCTGCGCAGCAGTGACCGTGGGCAAATGCGCATTGGCAGCCTGAGCGCGAGTGAATATTTTGCGCTTCAAGCCGACCCCGCCCTCGCCCAGCAGCAATTGAGCCAACAGACTGCGCTGCCTACGCCAGACATCGAACAAAAAGTCGCCCTACAGCAACCCAAGGCGCAACCCGCCCAGAGCTACGCACCAGCCTGATATACTTTACTTGAACAGCGCCGAAATCGAACGGTCTTCAGAAATCCGCAAAATCGCCTCACCAAACAACGGAGCGATGGTCAGCTGCTCAAAACGATCAGATTTTGCAGACTCCTCGCTGGCCACAATACTATCAGTCGAGATCAGCTTTTTAATCGGAGATGCCTCGACACGGCTTACCGCTTGCCCCGAGAGAACCCCGTGTACCACGTAGGAATAAACCTCATTAGCGCCGTGCTCCATAAGGGCCACAGCGGCATTGCACAGCGTGCCCGCAGAATCAACAATGTCATCAACCAGAATACAGGTCTTGCCCTTCACATCACCGATGACGTTCATAACCTCCGAAACGCCCGCTTGCTCGCGGCGTTTATCGATAATTGCGAGATCAACCCCAAGGCGTTTAGCAATCGCACGCGCACGCACCACACCGCCGATGTCAGGCGAAATGATCATAACGTCGCGCCCAGCAAAACGTTTCTGCATGTCCGGCACAAAGACAGGAGACGCAATCAGGTTATCCGTCGGAATATCAAAGAACCCTTGAATCTGACCTGCATGAAGATCAAGCATCAAAGCACGGTGCGCACCGCCCACTGTAATCAGGTTGGCGACAAGTTTTGCAGTAATGGGTGTCCGCGATCCGGTGCGGCGGTCTTGACGCGCATAACCGAAATAAGGGATCACCGCTGTAATGCGGCGGGCGGAACTCCGGCGCAGCGCATCAAGCGCGATCAGCAGCTCCATCAAATGATCGTTGGTCGGCGTAGAAGTTGACTGAAGAAAGAAAACATCCTCACCGCGGATGTTTTCATCAATATCAACAAAAATTTCACCATCGGAAAAACGCTTGATACTGGCGTTCGCGAGGGGAACATCCAGATATTTGGAAATCGCTTGGGCCAGCGGTAGATTGGAGTTCCCGGCAATCAATTTCATAAGACGAACCTTTTAATTTCTATATATGTGAGTGTCTTGAATGACCCGCACTATAGGGTTTTTGATAAAAAAATCAATCCTTTCTTATCATAATCGCTGAAACCTGCCGCCCATAATCATTCTCGCCCCGATGGGTGGCGCGGCGAAAGCTGAAATAATCCGCCTCTTCCGCATAGGTATCATGCCCCGTCCATGACATCTGCGTCAGGCCCGCACGCATAAGGCGGAACATGACATAAGCAGGAAGATCAAAATGAAACTTTGCTCCCCGCGCTGTAAAATACGCAGCCGCGCCTTTATCTTCTTCCAGAAAAGGCCGACAAAACTCCGCATCAACTTCGTAACTTTGGGGCGCAATACACGGCCCGACCAGAGCCTCAATCGATCCGCGCAAGGCACCAAGTTCTTCCATCGCGCCAAGCGTTGTCTCAAGAACACCTTTGAGCGCCCCTCCCCATCCGGCATGTGCTGCCCCGATCACCGGCTGCCCGCCGGATGTTTTCCCGCGAAAAAGTACAGGCGCGCAATCGGCTGTCAAAACCCCGAGCACCTGACCGGATGTTGCCGTCACCAAGGCGTCACCCTCTTCTGTGCCACGCGTGCAATCTCCTGCAACAATCCGACAATTGGGCGAATGAATTTGTTTGAGCGTCGACAACCCTGCACCTTCCATCGCAGCCAGCGCGCGCGCGCGGTTCTCGGCAACGCAGGCCGGATCATCCTGCGACTGCGGCGAGCAATTAAGCGACGCATAAAGCCCGCTACTCACCCCGCCATGACGGGTAAAAAATCTATGAACGATGGTCATGGTCAGTCCCCTCAAATACACGGAATAATATTCCCATTTGTTCTTCATCCATAAGGCGCGCAAAGCCCGCGCGCAAGACATCCTGTTGCTCGGGACTGGCCCGCATCAGCAAATGTTCGGCGCGAATATCAATCCCCATACTGGCCAAAAAATCGCGCTGACTACCGCACTTTACATCAAGCCCTTGCTCGCCCGCCCACGTTTGGAGTTGTCCGAAATTCACATGTGAAGTCAAATCCGCTTCTCCTGAAAGCTCCAGTACACTGACATACTGGTGACGGTACACCGCCTGAAACGTATCCCCCATAGCGTGAGCTTTATCGTGCCCGTAATCAACAAGGAGGACTGCGCCACTCTGCACGCAAACCCGCGCGCACAGATCAAGGAACACCTGCTTTCGAACGGGTGATATTTCAAGTACACCGCCCTCCTCCCCCTCAAACCCCCGCGCCTCAAGCGCCGGAACCGGAGAAAGCCCCCACGCAAAATTCTCCTGTTCGTCAAGCCCTACCAGCCGTTCATGCCACGCCCCGCTCGTACGGATATATTGGCGGATCGGGAGGGCATCAAGGAATTCATTGCCAATAATGAGGACAGGAGCATCCGTAGGCAGACCCGATAAGTCATCGTGCCATGTCACGTTATAAGCCGCGAGCATATCCCGCTGCTTGGCGCGCAGCGCAGGCGATGTTTCCACCAGATGAATGGAAAGGGACGCCAAAGCCGCCGGATCAAAGCGCAAAAAACGCATGATGTCCGCCATAAGTGTCCCGCGCCCGGGGCCGCATTCCACCAGATAGACCTTGGAAGGTTTGCCAAGGCGCGCCAATTGCAGCGTCACCCACATCCCCACCATCTCGCCAAAAAGCTGTGAAATTTCAGGCGCAGTTGTAAAATCCCCCGCAGGCCCGAACGGGTCTTGCTTGATATAATAACCATGCTGGGGGTGGGAAAGACACAAGTTCCAGTACGTCTCAACAGACATCGGCCCATCCATGCGGATCATCTTGGCAATGAGGGATGCGAGAGGCAAGCGGTTCATAGCACCCTTCTTTTGCGCCACACCGCATAGCCCATCAAACCAGCACCAACCATCATCATCGGCACCGAGAGAATTTGCCCCATCGTGACGGCTTCAAAAAGAAAACCAAGCTGCACATCCGGTTCACGGAAACATTCGGCAATAATACGAAACAGTCCATAGAAGAACAAGAACGCCCCCGAAACAATGCCGGGCCGATCCCGAACTCCCTTGATATGCGAAAGCCCCAACGTGATGGCAAGAAGCACCGCCCCTTCCAGCCACGCCTCATAAAGCTGGCTCGGATGGCGCGGCTCAGGGCCGCCACGCGGAAAAACAATCCCCCACGGCTCATCCGTTATACGCCCGTATAACTCACCATTCACAAAATTGGCAATCCGCCCGAGAAAAAGTCCAATTGGAATGACCGCCGTTGAAATATCTGCAAGCCGCAGAAGCGGAACTTTCTTGAAATGCGAAAATAAAAAGAGCGCGAGCATCACGCCCAACACCCCACCATGAAAAGCCATGCCGCCTTGCCAGACTTTGATAATATTTTCAGGATGTTCGAGATAAACAGGAAGATTGTAAAACAGCACATAGCCAACGCGTCCGCCCAGCAAAACGCCCAAAATAGCCCAGCTGATAAAATCATCAATATCTTCCGCGGTGGGCCGCTTGTTTACATCATGTAAACGGGATAGATACACCGCCCCGCGCCACGCGAGCAAAAACCCCACGACATAGGCCAGCGCATACCAGTGAATCTGTACAAAGCCCAAGTCCAGCGCAATCGGATTTATCTTCGGAAAAGTTATAGCCATAATATCAAACCCTTAAGAAACAAGAAAAACTTATCCCCTGAAACCTTCCTACGTTTTTTCGGGGGCTGTTGCAACCTCTCTCAAAATAGTGTTAGAGAGATATATCCCAACATTCCGACATTTATTAAAGTGAAAGCCGACATCCATGTCCATTGATAACGCCCGTATTTTTGACGATTTAACCCGTGTAGCCGGAGGTGCCGCCTCAATTCTAAGTGCTCTGGGCAAACAACTTCAAACCGGACTGCGTGATCAGATGGGCGTTGATGTCCACTCCAGCATGTTCGGCGGAGCCCCTGCCAATGACGATGTCGAGCGCTTGCAAGGCGTTGTGACCAAACTGCGTCTCGAACAGGAAGAACTTAAACGCCGCGTGGCCGACCTCGAATCCCTGCTGGGTAAAAAGGCAAAGCCCGCTGCAAAAACCAAAACGGCAGCAGCTAAAAAACCGGCCAAAGCTCCAGCCAAAAAAGCGGCTGCGAAAAAAACCGCTGCGCGCAAAAAGTAAAATTCAATTTATTTCCGGGGGACTTATTGATGACACAACAACTCGATTCACTTTATGATAGTGGTTACAGCCCTCTTGACGGGGTTGAAGAAGTTTTGAACCAGCGCCGTTGGCACTACGCCCGCACCAACCGCGACGAGCTCTTTCTCGAAATGGCAGGCAAGCACGGTACCTACCGCATGATGTTCATGTGGAACAGCTTTCACGAAGTCATGCAGTTCTGCTGCGAATATGATTTTCGTGTCGCCGATTTTCAGTACAAACAGGCCTGCGAAACACTCAATGAAATCAATTACAGCATGTGGGTCGGACATTTCCATCTCTCCCCCGAAAGCATGATCCCCTGCTACCGCTTCACCCAGATTTTCCGCGGGCTCGATTTCGATGCCGGCGCTGAACAAATGGGCGACATCATCCGCATTGCAGTGGAAGAATGTGACTTCCACTACCCTGCTTTGCTCATGCTCTCGGGCGAAAAAACCCACGATCAGGAACAACTGGCCTTTGCATTGATGCCAACCGTGGGACAATCGTAAGTGACAAAAATCCTGCTGGTCGGCTGCGGCAAAATGGGCGGCGCTCTCCTGAAAGGGTGGAGCAAAAATAGCGCCTACACAATCTCGACCCTTGATCCGCATGTGGATGATGCCGATTATAAAAGCGCCGCTGAAATCACCTCCACTTATGATGTGATGGTCCTTGCCGTCAAACCGCAGGTGATGACAGAAACACTTGCCAGTCTTAAATCCATCATCGCGCCAACAACCCTTCTTCTCTCGATCGCTGCCGGAAAAACGATTGCTTTTTTTGAAAATAAGGTAGGAGAAAACCAGCCTATCATCCGCGCCATGCCCAACACTCCCGCCCTCGTGAATAAGGGGATCAGCGTTCTGTGCGGCAACAAAGCCTGCACGGCGCATCACCGCCAGAGCGCGCTTGATCTGCTGGCCAGCGTGAGCAACACCGCATGGATTGACGATGAATATCTGATGGATGCTGCCACCGCCCTCTCCGGCTCCGGCCCTGCTTATGTGTTCCACCTGATCGAAGCTATGGGCGACGCCGGAAAAGCGGCAGGGCTTCCCGCCGCCCTTGCCGAAAACCTTGCCCGCCAGACCGTGATTGGCGCAGCGGCCCTTGCCGAAGACCAAAGCTCTTTTTCCGCCGCCACCCTGCGCCAGAATGTGACCAGCCCTGGCGGCACGACCGAGGCCGCCCTCAAGATTTTGATGGCGGATGATGGCCTCACCTCCCTGATGACACGAGCAGTCCTCGCCGCCAAAACCCGAGGACAAGAACTTGCTTAATATTTGACATATTTAACAAATGCTTGTAGTGGTATCCGCCTAATTACAAAGGATACACACCATGAGCCTCCTGACACCCGATCTGATTGAAAAAATCAACACCACGCTTCTGCGCGACCTGCCGCCGATTAAAAGTGATGTGGGATTAGTCTTTGGACAAGGTGTGTACTCCTTGCTCCTCGTTCCTAAAGCTGCCGAGGGTTTGGCTCAGGGCCGCTACCCCAAAATTATCATCAGTGGCGGCGCCGAAGTTTTAAAAACGCCCGATGCACAAGCATTGATTGGTTTTATGAAACAAAACGGTGTTGCCAACGATCATCTGCCTCGTGAGGGCGAGCGCGAAGCCGATTATATCTTCCGTCTGCTTCCCGACTTCGCCAAAGCGGTAGCCGTTTGCGAACGTAACAGTCTCAACACCGGCGAAAATGTAGCCTTGTCGCGTCCATTAGGATTGGATGAAGCCACTAGTATCACTACGATTAATTCGGCCTCCGCCACCATGCGCGTTCTCGGCACCTTGCGCAAAAATTTCCCTGACCCGCAAATAAAACCAATTTCAACAATTCCAGTTTATCCCCCCGGCATCAATGCAAGCAACTGGCCCCACGTCCCTTTTGCCGCGAACAGCATGGTGGGAGAATTCCAAAAGCTCACCGCCTATGAACAAGAGGGATTTATTGTTGCCGTTAATCTTGACCGCGAAACAGAGTGTCTGCTCAGTTCCGGCAAATTACTGCCAACAGTCACACTCAAGTAAGAGCTTATTTAAGCTTTTGCAAAAGGCCTTGCGCGAAATCGCTCAATGTATCATCGCGCGCTCCCATGATAACGATCCGATCACCGTCCCTCGCCGCATCCAGAAGCGATTGACCAATCGCATCACGGGTTGGCTGCCAAAGACAAGTAACACCAGCTTTTTGCAGGTCACGGCAAAACTCCGCCGCCCCATAGCTTTTATCTGTTGTCCCGCCTTGATAAAGAACATCCGGCAGGAAAAGCTGGTCTCCGGGTTTCATCTCACGCACGAACATGGCCAGAAGTTCATCCTTCATCAGGCGCAGCGGCCCATAGCCGTGAATTTGAAACATCACGAGCAACCGCCCCGAAAAATCATGAAGGGTGCGCAGTGTTGCCGCAATTTTCTCGGGGTTATGCCCGAAATCATCAATCACTGTAACGCCCTTGGCCGTGCCGACAATTTCCAGCCGCCGCTTTACCCCTGTAAAACTCCCCAGAGCTTCGGCAGCTTTCTCAAGCGGAATATTCATAAGGGTGAGCACCGCAAGACACGCCAGCGCATTCTCGATATTATGACGTCCCATTAATTGGAGATGCAGCGGCACATATGCACCGATCAAGCGGTCAAGAATAATGCAATCAATCCCTGCGCTTGTAAGGTCAATATGCTGCGCCGTAAATCGCGCATCGGGATTTGTGAGGCCGAAAGTCACGGGCACACTATCCATCGCCCCCAGCAAATCCACGAGCAGCGGGCTATCCAGATTAACCACTTGTTGCTGCGCATTTTCAAGATAGCTGCGAAAGACATCATGGAGTTTTTCCAGCTCCATATGATCGAGAGAGATATTAGTCAGCACTGCAATATCTGACGTATAGAGAACAACTGACCCATCGCTCTCGTCACATTCACTGACAAACAAACCTGCATCACCCACCAAAGCGCTTGCGTAGGGGTTATCGTGCGTAACAAGGTTACTCAAGGGCGCCCCGTTCATCATCGTCGGATCTAACCCGAGATAATGCAAACACCATCCGATCATCGCCGTTGTCGTCGATTTGCCGCTCGTCCCCGCTACGCCAATACGGTATTTTGCCGCATTGAAAAGTTCGGCCAAAAGCGCCGCGCGCTTTTTAATAGGAATGCCAAGTTCGCGTGCCCTCACCACTTCAGGGATCGTGTCTTCAATTGCCGCCGAGACTATGAGCGCCGCATAGTCGTCCGTTAATCCAAGGCCGTCTTGTGGCACCAGATGTATGCCCTGTCTCTCCAGCACAGAAAATTTCAGCGGGCTGCGCCCTGCATCATGGGAACGATCAGACCCCGTGACATCCATCCCGAGCCCTTGAGCAATAACAGCCAAGGGGAGCATTCCGCTCCCGCCAATGCCACAAAAAAAGAGTGATGTTTTTGAATCAGTCATGGGTTCCATCCGCTGACCCGAGTGTAACAAAGCAAAAGACCCCTGTTAAGGGGCCTTGAGCAACGAAATGGCTGATGCGTCTAACGCAATGTAAAGGCGCGTTCCCCGTGCTGGTTGGCATCCATACCCGATTTTTCAACGTCCTCGCTGACACGGATCGGCATGATGTAACTGACACATTTGAACACAAAATAGGTCATGACCATCGTGAATGCGATAACAGCGCACGACCCCACAAGGTTAGCCACAAACAGTTTTGTACCGCCATAAAGAAGTCCGTCAGCGCCCGCCGGATTGATGGCTGTGGTCGAGAAAACCGCCGTAAGAAGCGACCCCATCAAACCGCCGATACCGTGACAGGCAAACACATCCACCGTATCATCGGTTTTGAGTTTTGTTTTGACGAAACGCGTGACGTAATGACACACAACCGCCGTAACCATCCCGATCAGGATAGCCGCTTGCAACGTCACATAACCAGCTGCAGGTGTAATGGCTACAAGGCCCACAACCGCCCCGACAGCCGCGCCCATCGCCGTTGGACGGCCATGGATAATCCAATCACAGATCATCCACACGCTCATCGCGCTGCTGGCTGCCAGAATCGTGGTCGCTGCCGCTTGCGCCGCAAGACCATTTGCAGCCAAGGCTGACCCCGCATTAAACCCGATCCAACCAAACCACAAAAGAGTTGCCCCCAGAAGCACCATCAGTGATGAGAAATTGTTGGTTTCATCAGGTTTAAAGCTCGTGCGGTTACCCAGAAATACCGCCGCCGTCAGCGCCGCAAAACCAGACGTCATATGCACAACCATCCCGCCAGCAAAATCAAGACCGCCCATTGCCGCAATCCAACCGCCCGGCCCCCACACCCAGTGCGCCACCGGCACATACACCAGCAGTGACCACATGCACATAACCACGAGCCATGTTTTAAACGGCACACGCTCGGCAATTGCCCCCGTGATCAGCGCAGGCGTCACAATCGCAAAAGTCGCTTGGAAGAGCATAAAGAGAACATGGGGAATGGTGGTTGCATAAGTGGCGCTTGGCTCCATGCCCACACCCTCAAGCAGCAGATAGTGCAGACCCCCGATCAGCGCATTTCCTTCCGAAAAAACGAGCGAATAACCACACACCGCCCAGAGCAAAGATACAAAACCAAGGCTCGCAAAACTTTGCATCTTGGTGGCAATCACACTGCGCAGCGGTACCATGCCGCCATAGAAAAACGCCACACCCGGCGTCATTAAAAGAACCAAAGCGGTCGAGATCAAAACCCAAGCTATATCTGCTGCATTCATCAAAATCCTCCTGTGATGATATGCTGCGATAGCTAACACAGCCATGCGTTTATCGCAATACTTTATTTCGTATAACGCATGGCATATCCCCACCCTCAAAAAGAAACTCCCCTGCGAAGGGGAGTTTCTAAAAAACAAAAAAATACCAATATTAAGGATTAAGCGGCGACCACGCGGGGTCAGAGCCATCGCCCGGGATTTTCAGAGAACGTTCAAAATACCCTGTCAAATCAATGGCATAAAGTTTTGCCGAACGACCACTTGGCCCGCTTCCCTCTTTAAAGAACGACAACACACGACCATTAGGCGACCATGTAGGCCCTTCAACGTGGTAGGCGCTCGTAATCAGGCGCTCGTTTTTACCATCAGGACTAATCACCCCAAGGTAAAATTGGCCTTTGAGCATTTTAATAAAGGCAATCAAGTCCCCGCGCGGCGACCAGACGGGCGAAGCATAACGGCCTTCCCCGAAGGAGATGCGGTGCTGGCCCGAACCATCGGCATTCATGACATAAAGTTGCTGAGTGCCGCCACGATCCGACTCAAATGCAATCTGGCGGGCATCCGGCGCATAACTCGGCGCTGTATCAATCCCCGCCGTATCGGTGAGTTTTTGCGGACGGCGTGAACGCAAATCCATCGCGTAAATATCGCTGTTCCCGTTTTGCGAAAGTGACATCACCACTTTGTTACCATCCGGCGAAAAACGCGGCGCGAAGGTCATGCCCGGGAAATCCCCGACAACTTCCTGACGCCCCGTTTCAAGGTCATAGATATAAACGCGCGGCTTGTTATTCGCATAGGACAGATAGGTGATCGTCTGAGTACTTGGCGAGAAACGCGGCGTGAGCACCAGTGCGCTGCCATCGGTCAAATAACGGTGATTGGCCCCGTCCTGATCCATAATCGCAAGGCGCTTCACGCGTTTGACCGCAGGGCCTGACTCCGCCACATACACGATACGCGAGTCAAAATACCCGCCCTCACCCGTCAAACGCTTATAAATATCATCGGCAATAATATGCGCGATGCGGCGCCAGTTCTGCGGCGTCGTCATATAGGCCATGCCCGTCATCTGCTGCTGGGCAAACACATCAAACAAGCGAAACTCAACGCGAGTCCGGCCATCAGGCATCTTGGTAACAGTGCCGCTCACGAGGGCCTCAGCGTTAATCGCCTTCCACTCGGCAAAACGAATTTGCGCCTGAAGCGACGGGGCATCCTGAATAAAGGCGCGCTTGTCGATCAAGTGGAAAAGTCCAGTGCTCTCAAGGTCAGATGCAACCACTTGCGGGATACCCGCGGCAAATTCGCTGCCCGACCCGTCCTTGGATACAAAATCCGTCACCGCAATCGGGATCGGATCCATCTTCGCGGCATTAACACTGATTTTAAGTTCAGCATGCGCGGTGAAAGGGATAAAGCCAGTCACTAAAATTACGATCAGGGAGCGGATAAAATTAGGCATCAGAACATTTCCTTTGGATCAAACGTGATGGTCATTTCGTGCCACAGATCATACTTGTCTGGCGGCAAATTTAAAGGGGTGCACAGCGGATTATTCAGCGCCCGAAGCGCCGAATCAGCTGCTGCGCGGTAAAAACTATCAGAATTATAGCGATATGTATCGGCAAGTTCCGCCCGTTGCACCGTCCGGTCAGGATTTACGACAACTTTAATATCAATCGCCAAATCTTCGGCATTACGCGCCCCCGCCATCACACTCCAGCACTGTGCCAGCTGTTGCCGCAAGGCATCCATTTCCGAAATACTCAAGGCACTGGAAAAACGGCTGACTTTAGGAGCCGGTTCCGGCTCGGTCATTTTTTTACCCTTATTCTCCGTATCCGGTTGCTGCTCGGTCGGGTCAAGATCCTCCAACAATTTGTTAAAGTCTTCCTGACTATCAGGCCTCTTGTCCTTTTTCGTATCCTTTTTAGGGTCGGTTTTCTTCGGAGGATCTTTCTTGGGCGGCTCCTTTTTCGGAGGATTTTTGTCAGGTATTTTCTCCGTCACCTCATCCGGCTTGGGCGGCTCTTTAAGCTCCTGCGGATCGGGCGGCGCCACCTCCGGCTCGGATGCTTTGGGCGGCTTGGGTTTAGGCTCCGTCTTTATATCTTTGGTTTTTTGCGGAGTCTCATCCGGCTTTTTGGTTTTGCTCTCCACCGGCTGTTTATTGGTCGTCGTAAGCTGGGACACATTGGTAATCAACTCCACCGGAACCGTCTCGACAATTTCAGGTTCGGACTTGAGGTGCGGCAACCCAAAAATAACCAGCAAAAATACAATCAAATGAATAGCAAGCGAAAGCACCAAAGGCATCTTGGGAGCCTTCGTTGACGCTTGTGACGGGTGTTTTTTGGGATCAACAACCACCCTGCCCCCGCTATTTTCTGGATGACGCTGGCGCAGTAATCAAAGCAACCTTGGTATAACCTGCTTTATTGATCGCCCCGATAATATCCATCACTTGCCCGTACGGAAGCCCTTGGTCAGCCCTTACAAAGACACGGCGATCCTTATTGGTTCCCGCAATCGCGGTAAGTTTTTCAATGAGGGCGGCGCGTCCTATTTTTGTGTCCCCGATATAAATCATGCCTGATTTGTTAAGGGACACTTCAAGCGGCTTTTCGTCTTTCTCGGACACAGGGCCTGCTTCGGTCTTGGGCAAGTCAACTTTGACGCCTGCCGAAAGAAGTGGAGCAGTAACCATAAAAACAATGAGAAGCACCAGCATCACGTCAATAAACGGCGTCACGTTAATTTCCGACATCGGGCGGTATGCTCGGCGATACCCGCCATAGCTGCTGCTGCGTCCACTGCTGCCCATATTCATGCCCATGGAATTACGCTCCCATGCGTTTAGGAGGAATGGAACCTGATGTGCTGGCAGGTTTTTCCGAGCCGGCTTCCTGCGCATCAAGATGCCGTGCCATAATCGCCGAAAATTCAACACTGAAATTATGGAGACGATCACCGTAACGGGCGATAGACGTTGAAAACACGTTAAACGACACCATCGCCGGAATAGCCGCAACCAGACCCATCGCCGTTGCAAACAAAGCTTCGGCAATCCCCGGCGCCACAACCGCAAGCGAGGTGTTATTCATCGACGCAATCGCCGTAAAGGAATTCATAATCCCCCACACGGTCCCAAACAAACCGATAAACGTCGCTGACGATCCGGTCGTGGCCAGAAATGTCATGCCGCGCTCGAGCATTTGCATCTCGCGGACAATGGCCAGATTCATGGCGCGTTCTACACGTTGTTTGAGCGAGGCTTGAAGACTCTCGGAACGGGGAATACCGCTTGAGACACCTGATTGCCATTCTTCCATTCCGGCCGTAAACGTCACGAGCAGAGGATCCGGCGCACTCTTCCTGACACGCTGGAACAATTTATCAAGGCTCTCCCCCGACCAGAACGCATCTTCAAAGCGGCTCGCGCGGCTATTGAGTTTTTTCAGCATGAAATGCTTGGAGATAATAATCGTCCAACACCACACCGACATAAAGATTAAAATAAACATGACGAACTTCACCACAAAGTCCGCATGCATGAACAACCCTAAAATGGAAAGGTCATGCGGAGCTTCCGGCATCGCGCCCGCCGCCACATTGGCAATGGCATCCGAGTCAACAGGGGTAGTTGCGGTATCAGGACGATCAGGCATTATTCATCAACCTCTTTTAAAAAGACATCACGTAACATTTCAGGCATGCGAACAGGCTTCCCAAGATCATCCACACACACAATAACAACATTCATACTGAAGATCACCCGCTCCGCGCGCAGAATTTTTTGCTCCATGATAAAACTCGTGTTTTTCAGGGAAATAACCCGCGTATGGGCAGAGAGAAGATCATCCAGCTTTGCTGGGGCAACGTACTCGGCTTCAAGCCGTTTCACAACAAAAATTATGCCCGTTTTTTCTCTTAAAGTTGTGTTTTCAAAGCCAATAGCGCGCAAATACTCGGTTCGTCCACGCTCGCAATACCGTATATAGCTGGCGTGATAAACGATACCGCCCGCATCGGTATCTTCATAATAGACACGCACTGGCAGAATATGAGCACTCATGCGTCAAAAAGCCCGTCTCCGTTTGTCAGATTCTGCGGCGCAGGCAAGCCCAGATAACGGTATCCGGCAGGCGAGAGCATCCGTCCGCGCGGGGTGCGGTTGATCAGACCTTGTTGCAGCAAATATGGCTCGACCACATCTTCGATCACATCCCGCTGCTCAGCCAAAATCGCCGCCATGGTTTCAATCCCCACTGGCCCGCCGCCATATTTCTCGGCAATGGTGCGCAGGTATCGGCGATCCATCCCGTCCAGCCCCGTGTGATCTACATCAAGGCGATTAAGAGCGCTATCTGCCGCCACAGCGTCAATAACGCCCCCGCCCAGCACATCAGCGAAATCCCGCACACGGCGCGTGAGGCGCCCTGCAAGACGCGGCGTTCCACGGCACCGCCGCGCAATTTCATAAGCCCCGTCCTCGGTAATGGCAATCCCGAGTAACCGCGCCGTCCGCGTTACAATCTGCACCAGTTCATCTTGCGCATAAAACTCAAGACGCAAAGGAATGCCAAAGCGATCCCGCAAAGGATTGGTGAGCAATCCGCTGCGCGTGGTCGCCCCCACCAAGGTAAAGGGCGGCAAATCGATCTGCACCGAACGCGCCGCTGGCCCCTCGCCAATCATTAAATCAAGCTTCCGGTCTTCCATCGCCGGATAAAGTATTTCCTCAACCGCCGGTGACAAGCGGTGAATTTCATCAATAAAGAGCACGTCAAAGGGCTGCAAATTGGTGAGCAGCGCCGCCAGATCCCCCGCACGGACAATCACCGGCCCCGAAGTTGCCCGAAACCCCACACCGAGCTCACGCGCGACAATCTGGGCAAGCGTGGTCTTGCCAAGGCCAGGTGGCCCGAAAAACAGTACATGATCAAGCGCTTCTTTACGCGCCCGCGCCGCCTCGACAAAAACCTGAAGATTGGAGCGTAACTCCCTCTGCCCGATAAATTCTTCGAGTGTCTGAGGACGCAAAGCGCCCTCGTCCCCTTTTTCATCTTCAAAGGGGACGGAAGATAATTCATTATCTTTAAGTGCTTGAGACATAGATTTTCCGATTCGCGCGACAATTTCAGTTTGCGATAAGAACAAACCCGATGCAAGAGGCAGCTTACTTTATCCCCGCGGAAACCCGTCCCTGTTGCGCCGCCTGAATCGCCTGAACCGCCGCATTCCATGCAGGTTTAGGCGTCCCGTCATCATATTTAAGCCCTAATGAACACAGAAACCCGCGAAACTCGCGTGTATCGTAACTATAATAATCGGTAAAGGCATCACACATCGGCTTGCCAAAATCATGCATGATAAAGATCGAGGCATATTTGATCTGTGGCCGCGCCGCAATCGCCGGAATAATTGTCTTAAAAACTTCAGCCTGCCGCTCGGGCGAGGAATGCGCATCGGGGCTGGAGGGAAAACCGACTTCCTGCAAAAACACGTCTTTGCCTTGTGCATTCTGGATCAGTTTATCGAGCAAGGTCGGCATCAGCCCCACCGGATAATCCTTGACCCCAACCATCGGATAAAACGTAAAAACCGCCATATCACTGGCCGAAACAAACGGCGTGACAAATTCATCCCGTTTCTGGATAAGACCGTCAAACGTGACCGACACCGACACCCGTGCCTGAGGAAATCTCTTTTTAACCTCGGGCTTCACCTTCTGGATAAACGTCAGGTAAGCCGCGACCTCATCGGGATGTTTCTCAAAATAAACATCGACCTCATTGCCAATGATAAAAAATTTGAGATCGCGCGGCATGACAATAGCCGCTTCATCAAGCAGCAATTTATAACGATCAAACAAGTCGTTACTCGTCCAGTCTTCATCTTCCAAATCATCGGGAAGAACGCGTTTCACCGTGTCAATCGTCGTCATGCCCATATAAGGCGTATAACCCAGCGCACTGACCGAATATGCCATGCCTCCAAACTCGTCTTTGACGCGGTATTCACCCTCATCAGGCTCCAGCTTTTCCCAGCCTATCAACGATACATTGAGGGGATTTTTGATGACACCCGCAACCTCGCCGAGAGCCGCCCCATAATTTTTAACAAACTCTTCGGGCTTGCTGAAATCAACATCCTTGGGGAAAGGCAAAATACCGAATTCGGTAGCATAGGCGGGTGCGATAAAAACGAGACTACAAAAAACAATCAAACACAGTTTCATGTTGAGCCTCATATTATTGGGTTAACTCTTTGAGAGCTAAACGAATTAAACTTTCAAGCCCCAACACTTCATTATTATCATTCGCCTTGCGCCGCGCCTGTACCACCGCGCTGAACGCTTCCGCCCGTCCATAACCAAGATTGACGAGTGCCGAGAGAACATCCTGATCAAGATTGGGAAAACCATCCACAGCAGCGACCGATGCAACCTTCGGCGATTTTTTTGAAGACGCCTTGATCTCTGGTTCAACCGCAGAGGATGACAAAACTGCCGCACCCAAATTCATACCCTGCACCTTATCTTTAAGCTCGGTGCATATCCGCGTGGCAAGTTTCGGCCCGACCCCATCCGCGCGGCGCAGCAGCGCCGCATCACCGGAAGCAATCACCAACGGTAACTGTTCGGGCGTACACACCGACAAAATGGCAAGGCCCGATTTGGCCCCCACTCCCTGCACCGACGTCAACAACTTAAACCATTCACGCTCGGCGACTGAAGAGAATCCATAAAGATGAATATGATCTTCCCGCACGTGCGTTTCGATGAGCAATGACGCCCCATCCCCCACCTGCCCGATCATCCCGAGCGTCCGCCCGCTGGCAAACACCAGATAACCCACGCCGCCCACATCGAGGATAAGACCTTCAGGCAGTAATGTATCAATTTTTCCGGTGAGTTTAGCAAACATGGTGTCCTCGTCCTCTGGGCTCCATCATCAAAGATTCAATCCCACTAGACAAGGAGAATTCATCGGTTATGCTGAGTTTATGGATATATTTCTCGCGGCCTTTATCACGCTCTTTGTCATTATCGACCCCATCGGAACCTCAACTGTTTTTCCGGCCCTTGTCCGTCACCATTCGCCGGAGCAAATCAGAACAATTGCCATAAAAGCAGCGCTCGTCTCGTGCATCATCCTTTCTCTGTTTGGTCTTGGCGGCGGCCCGCTTCTTGCCTATCTCGGCATCTCCATTCCGGCCTTCCGTATCGCAGGGGGACTTTTGCTCTTCGTCACAGGATTTCGCATGATTATGGGATTTCACGACCAAGACCAGATTGAATCGGAAAAAACCGTTTACAGCGATAAAACCGATATTGCGATCTTCCCCCTCGCTATCCCCCTGCTCGCAGGCCCCGGCAGTATGACCGCCGTACTCCTCCACATGACCACCGCGCAGGCATGGAACGATAAAGTCCTTATTATCGTCGCTATTTTTGCAGTGGAAATAATTGCCCTTGTATCCATGCTCGGCGCCGAAAAGCTTGTGCGCTTCTTTGGCCCCACGGGCAGCAACCTGCTCGCCCGCCTCGTTGGCATCCTAATGGCCGCCATGGCTGTCCAGTTTATGATTGATGGAATAAAAACCTTGTTTCTATAGGCGGTACTGGTGCTCTTTGTAGAACGTCACGCGCTCTTTGAGGCCCTTGATCATGTCGTCCACCTCGCCTTTGAACTTCTCATAGTCCTTGTCGGTGAGTTCATGTTCGATCTCGGTCATAATGTCACGCAAGGCCTCATCAATATATTTTTGAAGCCTTAGATCGCTTTGCAGGTCATTGCTCACCAACAAACGCCTAACCATCATTTTAAAGACCGCCTGAACAGTAACATCCGAGCGTTGTAATTTTTTGTGAAAAAGGGACTGGGAAAATTCAATGACATATGAATCTTCTTGTGCTTCCACCGAAGCCGTGCGCATTTTTTGATTAAACAGCGCCATTTCGCCGAAAATATCGCCCGGCTCCAGCACCGACAGCTCGACACGCTTCAAATCACGCGTTGTGCGGAAAACAACAAATTTTCCCGCCTGAATGAGATACGCATTATCGCCTTCATCCCCTTCTTTGACGAGAGAATGACCTTTTGGTACGAATTTGATTTCGCGTGACATTTTTCCCCCAGAATTCCCCTAATCCCTATTCTAGCCCATTGTTAGTTAACAATAGTTTTATTGTTAGTTGACAACAATTTGACGGGTTTGGCAATAGTGCGCATGACAAATTGCTACAGCCAGCGCATCTGCGGCATCTGCAGCCAAATTGCCGCTTTGGGGGAGAAGAATTTTAATCATCATGGCAATCTGGTTCTTATCGGCGTGGCCCACCCCTACAACCGACTTTTTGACCTTATTGGCCGCATATTCCGCGACCTCAAGGCCACAACGCGCCGGAGCCACAATCGCCACCCCCCGCGCCTGCCCGAGTTTCAAAGAAGACGCCGCATTCTTGTTGACGAAGGTTTCTTCAATCGCTGCTGTTTGCGGTTTGTAAGTCTCCACAATCACGGAAAGTTCGCGGTCAATGCGGCTTAACCGGATAGCCATAGGCTCGGATGCATGCGAACGTATGACTCCCGCTGCCACGAAGGACAAACGCGACCCTTCAGCATCGATAATCCCCCACCCTGTATTTTCAAGACCCGGATCAATGCCCAGAACACGCATGACCTATCCGGCCTCGGCCAAACTCTGCATGACCTCGTCACTGACTTCAAAGTTGGTGATAACATTCTGCACATCATCACTTTCTTCCAAAGCATCAACCATCTTCATGATCGAGCGCACCGTATCGGCATCAACAGGCGTCATGACATTGGGCTTCCATGTGAACGCCGCTTTTTCAGCTTCGCCAAAAGACTTTTCAAGCGCTTCCCGCACGGAAATAAAGCTCGCGGTCGTGGTAATAATTTCATGGCCCTCGTCCGTGGACTCAACATTGTCGGCTCCAGCTTCAAGCGCCGCCTCAAACATCGCATCGGCGCTCGCCGTCTCCAGCGGATAAATAATCTGGCCCACATGGTCAAACATAAAGCCAACAGAGCCTGTCTCCCCAAGATTTCCTCCAAACTTGGTAAAGGCCGCCCGCACCTCCGAGGCTGTGCGGTTTTTATTGTCGGTCAAAGCCTCGACAATCACCGCAACCCCCCCATGTGCATACCCTTCATAGCGAATTTCAACATAATCCGCCGTATCACCCGCACCCAAACCCGCCTCAATCGAACGCTTGATCCGGTCATTTGGCATGTTTTCCGCGCGCGCCGCCACAATCGCCGAACGCAAACGCGGGTTAAAATCGGGATTCCCACCACCCAATTTGGCGGCCACCTGAATCTCCCGACCCAGCTTAGTAAAAGCCTTGGCACGCGCAGCATCGGCGCGACCTTTTTTATGCATAATATTTTTAAACTGTGAATGACCAGCCATAACAAAGTCTCCAATTTTCCATAGACTAAAACACTGTGATTTTGAGCTGTGATAGCAACATTATATGAGGAGAGCAATATCCCCCATTTGCACAAGTCTGTCCACGGCAAAACACACGACCTTTAATTGCAGCACAAAACCACTATATCAATTTTGGGAAAGTTATGTTATCTTCTGGTGTCTTTGTTGCAGAGTGTGTAGTGTTGCTATGTCTTATTCATTTGATAAAGTTCGAATCCTCATCGTTGAAGACAATATTCCCATGCTTGAGATTTGCAAATCACTTCTCTTGACGTTTGGCGTGGGCGATGTTCTTCCTGCCAAGAATGGCGAAGACGCCTTTCGCCTTTTCTGCAAGGAAAATCCTGACATCGTCATTACCGACTGGATGATGAGTCCCATGGATGGCATCTCCCTGACACGCCGCATCCGCAATGATCCTGCCAGTCCCAATCGTTATGTGCCTGTTGTGCTCATGACTGGTTTTAGCGAACGCAAACGCGTGATGCAAGCTCGTGATGCAGGGGCCACCGAGTTTTTGGTTAAGCCATTCACCGCCCGCGATCTCTATAAACGTATCGCCCAAATTATCGAACGGCCCCGCCAATTTGTGAGATCAGAAGACTTTTTCGGCCCTGATCGACGACGTAAAGCCGACGAAAGTTTTGTTGGCCCTCTCAAACGAGTTACCGACAAAGACCAAATGAAGCGCCAGCGTACCCGCATGTCCGAAGCCTCAACCGAGCTATCAAGACTCCGCAAACAAGCCGGACTTGAGAAAGGCGATAAAATTGTCATTGACCCCAACGATATTGATTTTTCCTGAGTAAGCCATGGCCAAAGATACCGACTATCACTTTCATCAAAAACCAAAACGCAACGCGGAATTTTTCACGCCCCCCAACTTGCTTAAAACAAAGGTCGGACTTGGTGGGCTCCCCGACACTGTTCTTGATAAAGCTCAAGCCCACATTGAAACCAACCCCGCCGACTTCAGGCCTCTTGGGGAAGCATATCTCGAGAACCTTGAGAACGGCGTCAAGCAAGCGCGTACGCCACCCGAAACCCTCGATCAAGAAACAATCATTGCGCATATGCTCTTTCCCGTCATGCAGCTCAAAGCCAATGGCGGCATGTTTCACTATGACCTTGTGACGCATATTTCAGATAAGCTGATTCAGTTTCTTGAAGTTATTGATGATGCCAATCCTGATGCTCTCGAGATTGTAATGGCTTTCCACACAACAATCAAAGCCATCCTTTTGGCCCAAATCAAGGGAAATGGCGGAAAGCGCGGCGATGAGCTCTACAAGGCACTAGTTGACGCCTGCCACCGTTATTTTGAAAAATACCCCGAAAAAAAGTAGTGGACTTCATAACTCATCACGCAGAGTTTTGAAGTCGGGGACCAAGGCGTAAAGCAGAAATAGAAACCGCTAGGCCTGTCTTGTCATCTGTTGTAATAATCGTCCCGCACACTGTCCCCTCACCCTCAGCGGGTGAAAGTTTATCAATGCTGAATTTCCGCGTAAACCGAAGAACAGGAACATCGACTTTCATGCCGATCACACTGTTATAATCGCCTGTCATACCAGCATCCGTCTGATACGCTGTTCCTTTGGTAAAAATCTGCGCATCTGCTGTTGGAATATGCGTGTGCGTTCCAACCACTGCGGAAACACGCCCGTCAAGATAGTGTGCCATCGCCATTTTCTCAGACGACGCTTCTCCGTGAAAATCAAGAAAGATCGCCTGCACCGCTTTACCCAAAGGATGTTTGGTAACCAGATCATTCATCGCGGCAAATGGGTCATCCAGCGGATCCATAAACAACCGTGCCATCGCATTGACCACCAGAATTTTCCGACCATCGCGCAGCGTATGGATACACGATCCATTCCCTGGAGTTCCTGCCGGAAAATTGATGGGGCGCAGGAGTTTCGGATCACGCTGGATATAAGGGATAACTTCGCGCTGATCCCACACATGATTGCCTGTAGTAATCACATCGGCGCCCAGTTCATAAAATTCGGTCACAATTTTTTCATTAATCCCAATCCCGTGCGCAGCATTCTCGCC
This sequence comes from Pseudobdellovibrionaceae bacterium, assembly GCA_041674725.1. GTDB lineage: Bacteria > Pseudomonadota > Alphaproteobacteria > Micavibrionales > Micavibrionaceae > UBA1573. The sequence continues at coordinate 349,722 of JBAYVC010000001.1, forward strand.
ATTCACAATAACGACATCAGGTTTATATGTATTTTTGATTTGAGGCAGATATTTTGCCAAGGCATCTCGCCCCGACCGCGCAACAACATCACCGATAAAAATTATTTTCATAGATGGCTTCTACCCCACTCAGCGCCTGAAATCAAAGACTCTTTGCTGCGTCACAACCATATCGAGCTTTTCATCATGATCTTCCAGCGGCAATGGCAGCAAAACGGCCTGCTCGGCAAAAGCAAGACCAATGGCCAGAATATTCTTTTTCCCCCGCAGATCATGGAGCGTTGCATCATAATGCCCCTTGCCGTAACCAATACGCCCACCCCGCTGGTCAAACGCCAGAAGCGGTACCAGCACAATATCAGGCTCAAGCTCCATGCCATCCGCAGGCTCTTGAATACCCATCTCCCCTTTCGTGAAAACAGTGCGCGCTGTCCACTCCACAAAATGCAGAGGCTGGGCATCCCCTGCAACAACAGGCAAACATACCCGAACGCCCTCCGCCCACAATCCTTCGACAATACGGAAGGGATCAAGTTCTTTACCGATAGGGTAATAGGCCGAGACAATCTGATCAGGCGCCACAGGAACAAAGTCCAGAAAAACACGCGCCGCGTCATCAGCCCAATCAGGATCAATCGTCAGGATGTCCCGCGCTCGCTTGGCTTCACGGCGGATACGTTCTTTCTCATCAAGCATGGTGTTTCCAAAGGGCGCAAAGAAAAAAGGTGGGTACCACATAGGCCGTGTAAGCGAAAAATCCGCGATGACCCTGTTAGACAGGTGGGCGCCATATGTCCGAGACCACGGCCTCAGCAGGGACAGCTCCCTCGCAAGATTTGTATCGGTCAGTGGGATTATGGCGTATCACGCACCCCGCAGCACCCATTTTCATTATAGACGGTCCCCATATTTTTTTATACCTAAATCTGTAAATTAAGATTTAGCCAACTTATTGGTTTGCTTTTTAATAGTTTAGAAGATTATTATGCAATATATTTTCTTGCCATAAAATGACCAGCATGTTACTCACTCGCCAAGGTTCATTGCGAGCCGAGATACCTTAAAGAAGAGGAAACTAGAATGTCTAAAATGTTCACTCCAGCTGCCATTGGCGCCGCTGTCCTGCCATTGGTAATGGCATTTCAACCAACATCCGCCGCATCACTTGATGAAATGATGGGCGAAACAGGCCCTAAAGAAGTCACCGTAAAAGTAGGCTGCGGTAAACTCGATAAAGCTAACTGTGCCTCTGTTGTTCCGGCGCTTGCACAAAAACTTCCAACCCATGTTCGTCTTGAGCCTGTTGAATCACAAGGCAGCAGCCAATCAGCTATTGGCGTATGCAAAGGTGTTATTCAAGGTGCAGTAGGTCAGGCTGATGCTTTCAAAACCGTTGCAGGTATGCCTGAGTGTGCAGGTCGTATTGAATTTGTTGGTAAACCCCTCTACCCCTACTATGCCTTTCTCGCTGTTCGCGCTGACCGCAAATATGACTCTCTCTCTGAAATGGTTGAAAAACGCGGTGACAAAGCCGTGCGCATTTCAGGCGGCGATAAACTCTCAGGTGGTCAAGTTACGCTGGAAGCTATTCGTCAATCCAACACTGGGTTTCGCAATGCAATTTCTGCAGAAGTAGCTGGCGGCCAAACTGCGATTGACAAAGTTGTTGACGGTACACTCGATGGTTTCTTTGTCATGGACGGCCCCGAGTCCGAAATGGTCAAAAAACTCAAAAGTGCGGCTGATAAAAATGGCAAACCGCTGCTCAAGCTGATTGCAGTTGATCCTCCCAAAGACCTCTTCCGCGCAGCAAGCAACAATGCGGGCGAATTCTCCATGTACTACAGAACGAAAATTGCCGTTCCAGGCTGGTTGAGTTCTGATATTCCAACCATGGCTGTAAATGCGGTAACGATTGCCAACACGGCTTTCCGCCAAACTAAAGAAGGTGGTGCAGCGATTGTCGAACTACGCAAATCAACCGATGGAGCTGCGGCATCCATCCGTCAATCAACCAAAACTCCCAAAGCTTGGGAACCCCCAAAGATGGGTGACTGGTAGAACTTGAATGTGGATGGCTCGGGAAATTCCCGAGCCATTCTTTTATCATCATTATTAATTGAGGAGTTTTATATGAGTTTTATTGGTCGTAAGTTATGGGGCGAACGCAGCTGGAAAGCACGCAGTGCCCTCGTTGCAGGATTCACACTCGCAACGGCAGGTGGTGTCGGTTACATCGCCAACAGCCTTGTCCATTCGGATGGCGAGCGTGATGGCATCGTCACCAAATTCTCCGAAAAAGGTGGCCCGTTTGTTTGCTACACCCACGAAGGTGAACTGGCGATGGCGAACTTCTCGGTCGGCGGCGCTGTATCAGGCCCCAAAGGTGCCGGAGTTGGCAACAACTCCTTCGCTTTCTCGGTTCAGGATGAACGTATTGCCCAAGCAATTAAAGATGTTCGCCAGATCAGCAAAGAAACAGGCAATCCGGTTCAAGTCTCCTTGGCCTACAATCAGCATTTCTTCCCGCTGAAAATATGGCCCATCCCGCCTCTTTGCCAACGCGCAACCGAATATGACATCGTCGGCATTTCCTACAGAACACCTGATGGAAAATATGTTGAAGTCAAAAAGGACGATGCTCCCGCGCCCTAATCGCGAAACACAAAAAAGGCCGGATTTTCCGGCCTTTTTAATTCCAAAAATTTTGTGGTCCCTACGCCGCGCCGCGGGCACGAGCTGTCAAATATTCGATCTTTGATGCCATCTTGCCAAGCGCCGTGGTGACGCCCTGCTCATCCTGCGGATTAAGCCCTTGGTACGAGATATGGGTCTCTTCTTTCGAAAGTTCCTCATGTGCCTTAACCGAACGCTCCATGCGCTCGTTAAGGTCAAAGACTTCATCCGCCAAAAGAAGCGAAGCCAGAACCATATTCTGGGCTTTATTGACACTGCCCGCGCCAGATACTTCTTTCATGCGTTGATCAACGTACGAACCCAGTTGCTGCACGCGCTTTTCCTGCCCATCATCACAGGCGACGTCGTACATACGTCCATCAATCATCAGATGTACTTCAGCCATGTCTTGTTTCTCCTATTTGCCTTGAGCAGCGATCAGGCGCTGCACTTTATCAATCGTTGAATCCAGTTTTTTAGCGAGCAACAATGCGTTCTGGTCATTGGCGACTTTGGCTTTGGGCTGCGGTGTTCCGGCTGTCCAGTTTCCAAACAAATCATCCTGAGGCTCAGCCGCCTTGGCTTTCACCTGAGACGCTGCCAGAGCAGGCGCGGGAACGTCCGCCAAACGTTTAGTCAAATCCTGAAGCTGCGCCTGCAAGGACGAAATCTGTTTCGTCTGGGCAATCACAATATCCTGCCTATTCTGGAGTTGCCCTTCGGCAAGTTGCGCCCGCGCATCAGCGCGGTCAAGAGACTCACCCAACGTATGGGTCATGACTTGCATCTCGGCAAGACTTTGGCGAAGCTGGTTATTTTCTTCAACCCGCACATTGACAGCATCTTCCAGCTGATCCACCGCAAAATTCAAATATTCGATATAGCTGTAAATATTCTCAATCGACATAATTCCTCGTCACCTTCCATGGCTACGATTCCGGTTTAGCAAGTTTCATGAAAGAAGGTCAACCAAAGCGTGAGACTTATACCCATATCTCTTTCTAATATATGGGAAAAATCCTATTGATTTATTTTACGAAACAACAATCCCGAGTCGCCATAGGAATAAAATCTGTAACCAGAGCGAATCGCATGCTCATAAGCCGCCCGAATCTCCGCCATCCCCGCAAAAGCCGACACCAGCATAAACAACGTCGATTTGGGCAGGTGAAAATTGGTCATGAGTATATCCACCCCCTTAAATCGATACCCGGGTGTGATAAAAATGGACGTATCCCCGCAAAAGCCGTGCATCTGTCCATCCTCTCCGCAAGCACTCTCGAGAATCCGCAACACCGTTGTTCCCACCGCCATCACCCGCCCCCCACGCGCATGGGTGGCATTAATCAACTCTGCCACCTCCGCCGAAACACTTCCCCACTCGGCATGCATTTTATGATCGCGTGTATCTTCAGCCTTGACGGGCAAGAACGTTCCCGCTCCAACATGCAGCGTGACCGTCGCTGTTTGTACCCCTTTACCTGCAATCTTTGCCATCAGTTCCGGCGTAAAATGAAGGGATGCCGTTGGCGCCGCAACCGCGCCTTCCGCGCGCGCAAACATCGTCTGGTAATCTGCTTTGTCCTGCTCATCCACAGCGCGTTTGGAGGCGATATAAGGCGGCAACGGCATCATTCCTATCTCGGCAAGAATGCCCTCAAGGGTGCCCGCCGCCACATCAAAGCTAATCTGGATTTCGCCGCCCTCTTGGATAACATCAATCACGCCTGTGAGTTTCCCCTCGCCAAACACCAGCACATCCCCCACATGAAGACGTTTTGTTTTCTTGGCAAACGCCATCCATGAGACAGGCGAAATACGTTTATGAAGATTAATTTCAGTCATCATCTCCCCGCGCCGCGCGAAAAGATACGAGGGAATAACCTTGGTATCATTCATCACAATCAGGTCATTGGGGGTCAGATAATCCGGCATATCCCACACCGTTTTATCGGTCAGCGTATCGCCTTGCACCACCAATTGACGCGCACTATGGCGCGGCGACACTGGCCGCAAGGCAATAAGCTCCTCAGGCAGATCGAAATCGAAATCGCTCACTAACATGGAATTTGGAGGCCATCATAAGCAGGCGTATAACCATCTGGCAGCGCCGCCGCCATAGCCTTATAATCATAAAATATTTTCAAATGCGTGAGATACACCTGCGGCGCTTTGATAATCGCATTAAGACGCTGCACATTCTCAAGTGTCGAATGGAGTGTCCCATGTCCATGCGCATAATCCGCGCAATCAGCAACCCACACCTCAACTCCCTTGAGGGCTTCGAGAGCCGTTGCGTCAAGGTCAATCATATCGGTGGAATACCCGACCTTGCCAAAGCGGTAACCGAGCGATGATACACCTTGCCCGTGATCTTGCCAGAACGGAATAACATCAAGATCACCTATCGGCAAAACTTTGCCCCAATGCGAAGCATCAAGCAAATGGGGATCCACCACCGCAGGATAGAAACTCGATTGCTGCCGGAAGATATACCCAAAGCGCTGCTCAAGTTCAGCCAAAGTCGGCGCATCGCCATAAATAGGCAAACGCTTTCCAATCCGACTCTGGATAATGCGCAAATCATCCATTCCCGCTACATGGTCGCTATGCGCATGGGTGTAAAGCACCGCATCACAGGTTAAAATTTTCTCGCGGGTGAGCTGAGAATTAAAATCAGGCCCCGTGTCCACAACGACGCGTGTTGTAGCCGAATGCACCATGATGCTCGGCCGCGTGCGGCGGTTGCGCGGCTCAAGTGGATCACACTTGCCCCAATCATTACCGATACGTGGAACTCCGGCGGAATCGCCACATCCCAGAACTGTTAACGTTACATTCTTCATGCCTTAGAAGTATGATAAAGCTGAAAAAATAACCAGCCCCCAATCGTAATTTTATTTTTTCATAATTTTTTAAACCCCTGTTAAAGGGATAGAGAGTAAGCTTGGACAGGAGAAAAAATGAGCGAACACGATACCCTGAAAATTCTGGTGGCGCTGGTCGTCAGTATCGGCCTTTATGCCGCTTACTATTACTATGAATTTGGACAGTGGTGTAACGCGATGTGGGCCGGAACACTCCCCCCTGTTTTCATTCTTTTATCCAGCAGCACCCTCTACAGAATTCTCAAGAGCTACGAACTGTTTCAGGAACGCAAAAGACGCCGCGAAGACGACAAAAACAGCGATCCGAAAACCCCGCGCAAAAACATCTATCGCCGTGATAATAACCAGACGCGCTTCTAAATCAACCGCGCTTTGGTAAAGAGCCGGAAAAAATTATCTGTCGTCACACGCGCCATCTCATCGGCACTTACACCTTTAAGATCAGCCAGCACCTGCCCCGTCAGCGGAACAAAAGCAGGGCTATTCATCTTGCCGCGGTGAGGCTCAGGCGCAAGGAAAGGCGAATCCGTTTCAACCAGCAAACGCTCAAGCGGAACATCCCGCGCAAAACCGCGCAGCTCTTCCGATTTTTTGAATGTCAAAATACCCGAAAATGAAATATGAAAGCCAAGATCAAGCGCTTCAAAACCCATCTTGGGAGTGCTGGAAAAACAATGCATGATGCCGCGCATGCCCTGCCCGTTTGTTTCCTCGCGAATAATGCGGATGATATCGTCATCGGCGTCACGCGCATGAACAATCATAGGCAGGTCAAGCGCAAGGCACGCCTGAATATGCTTTCTGAAACAGATATGTTGATCGTCCACAGTGGCCAGTTTATAAAAATAATCAAGCCCGCATTCCCCTATCCCGATAACTTTAGGGTCCGATGACGCGAGCGCAATCAAACGTTCAAGCGTCACCGCCTTTTCATCATCACGCGAAGCCTCATGCGGATGCGTGCCCACCGTGCACCACACATTTTTAAGCGGCTGAACCAACGCCAATAAATTCGCAAATTCTTCGACAATCTGGCAGTTAATGGACACCATCCCGCCAACTCCGGCCAACTCGGCCTCGCGCACCACGCCCGCCACCCCGTTCTCCGGTGTGAACTTGCTGTGATCTAAATGGCAATGACTATCAATCCACATAAGGTTTACGCCGCCTTTTCATCCGTAAGACGCGGGAAAACACCTTGAGGCTGGTCAATCACTGTCCCGCCCTTGATCGCATGAGTCGCGCTTAAAAATTCAAAATTCCGCGCATCAAGTGGAATGGCCAATTGATCGAGCATCTTGCCCGCCGACACTGGCATCACCGGTTGAATAGCCAAGGCCAAACACCGGATTGTCTCGGTCAAAACATAAAGCACCGTCCCCATCCGCACAGGGTCAGTCTTTTTAAGCGCCCACGGTGCCTCGAGATCAATATAGACGTTGGCAGCATTCACCACATCCCAGATTGCCTCAAGCGCTTTGTGGAATTTTTGTACATCCAGCTCCGCGCGCACTGTCGCCAGCATCGTCTTTTGCGCTCTTTCAAGAAGCTCTTTATCCGCAACCGAAAGCTCGGCCGCTTGTGGGATTTTTCCCTCACAGTTTTTATAGATAAACGAGAGTGTCCGCTGCGCAAGGTTCCCTAAGCCATTGGCCAAATCACCATTGATACGGTTAAGCGCATTGCTATGCGAAAAATCACCATCATTACCAAATGGCACTTCACGCAGCATGAAAAAACGTGACGCATCCACACCATATCTCTCAATCAGATCATAAGGCGAAATCACATTGCCCACCGACTTGGACATTTTCTCGCCCTCAATCGTCCACCAGCCATGCGCAAACACACGCTTGGGCGGCGCGATACCTGCGGCCATCAAGAATGCGGGCCAGTACACGGCATGAAAGCGCAGAATATCTTTTCCCACCATATGAAGATCAGCAGGCCAAAACTCCGAAATATCATTTGGATAGCCAGCCACCGTCAAATAGTTGGTCAGTGCATCAATCCACACATACATGACGTGCTTACTGTTGCCCGGCACCGGCACCCCCCAATCGAACGTCGTGCGCGACACCGACAGATCTTTAAGACCGCTGCGCACGAAACTTTTGACTTCATTAAAGCGGGTTTCGGGCATACAGAAATCAGGATGCGCAGCATAAAAATCAAGCAGTTTGTCCTGCCATTTCGACAGCCGGAAGAAATAGCTTTCTTCCTCCATCCATTCGACTTCTGCCCCTGAGGGCGCAATCTTTTTGCCATTCGGGCCATCGCGCAATTCGTCTTCGGCGTAGTAAGCCTCATCACGCACCGCGTACCATCCGGCATATTTATCAAGATAAATCTCGCCCTTCTCGACGAGCACATTCCACAAATGCTGACACGCCTCTATGTGGCGCTGCTCAGTCGTGCGGATAAAATCGTCATTCGAGTAATTCATCGCGCCGCACAGGTCGCGGAAATTTTGTGACACCTGATCGGTAAAAGTCTGCGGATCAATTCCCGCTTTCTCGGCCGATTGTTTGACCTTCAAACCATGTTCATCCGTCCCCGTCATAAAACGCACATTATACCCGTCAAGCCGTTTGAACCGCGCGAGCACATCACAGGCCACCGTTGTGTAGGTGTGGCCCAAATGTGGTTTATCGTTCACGTAGTAAATAGGGGTTGTAATGTAATAATTCTTTGTCATCGTCAGGCCGTTTGTCTTTCTGGTTCAGAAAGTTATAGCCAATTCCGAAAAATTATTCAAACGCCATAAAAGCGCCCATAATCAGGAAGCGTTTATCAATATTCCCCGTGCGACACAGGCGGAAATGCTCGCGCAAGGCGTCATACACTCCAAGGCTCTGCTCAGGCTCCATCAGCTGGAGCGCTCCCAGCCCGCCCCCTGTCCGCCGCAAAACGGAAGAAAGCGCCCACAGCATCGTATCTTCAAAAATACCTTGCGTCTCTTCGTTGCCCTTTGTGCCAAACAGTTCGACAAAGTTCTGGATCGAAATCCAGTCAAATTGGGGATACCCTCCAAGGATCGCCATCGTTTCGCGGATGACCTCAAGCGCCGCTGGCTCAGCATAGCGAAAAGCCCGCCCAATGCTCCCCTCCGCCATACGCAGGACAATCGCCTTATCGTCCCCCGCTACGCGGCCATCAAGCGCCTTTTCAAGAACACCGTCATCAAGTGGCGCAAACGGAATATGCACACAGCGCGAATAAACAGTGGGCAGCAAAGCCCCCGCGCGGTGCGTAATCAACACAAGCAGCGATTTGGCCGGAGGCTCTTCAAGAATTTTAAGCAGACCATTTTGTGAGGAACGCGTCATCGTGTCGGCATCATCCACAATCACCACGCGCCACCCGCCCGCGCTCGACGCCGTCATGCGCATAAAGGGCGCGATCTTGCGGATATCGTCAACCGCCACGCTTTGCTTGAAAGCGCCTGTTTTTTCATCAACCGCGCGGCCAATGGTCAGCAAATCCGGATGCCCCCCGCTCGCCACCCGCGAGAACACAGGCTGTTGCTGCTCGATATAAAGGGATGTATCAGGTTCTTGCGGTAAAGCGCCAAAGAGCCCTCCCCCGTCATCATCCCGATTACCTTTGGCAAAAAGATACCGTGCGAGACGGTACGCCATGACGCTTTTGCCAACACCTTCTCCACCCGAAAAAATCAAGCCATGCGGAAAGCGTTTGTTTTGCAGCATCGTAATTAAATTTTGCTCAATAGCCCCATGCCCCCACAAAAACGGGGTCTGCCGCGCACTCAAATTTTCGGCAGGCATACTCTCTTGAGCTTCCACCACAGGCGGCATCGAGAAGAGTTCCTCATCATTCTCACTCATATCATCAAAGAGCATGGACAGCCTCCAGCCGTGCAAAGACTGCGCCCCTCACCTGAGAGAAAACATGATCGACATCCTGCACGGCGTCCACAACCACGCAGCGCCCAGAGTTTTCCTTGGCAATGGTCAAAAACCCCCGCCGAAGTCTTTCGTGAAACTCGGTTTTAAGTTTCTCAAAACGGTCTTCGGTGTTTTCTCTCCCGCCTGCGGCGTCTTTTTGCTTGAGTGACCGCGTGAGGCCTTCCTCAACAGGGAGATCAAGCAGCAATGTGAGGTCAGGACGAAAATCTCCCAAAGTCAATTTTTCAATCTGGTAAATTGTGGTGCGGTCAAACCCGTGCCCGTAGCCTTGATAGGCCACCGTTGAGTCCGTGTAGCGGTCACAAATAACCACCTTGCCCTCATCAAGCGCGGGTTTAATCAGTTTTTCCGTATGCATCTGGCGCGCGGCAAAAAACAAAAGACACTCCGCCATCGGCGTCCAGTTGCCCCCCTCCCGCTGCACCAGCAAGTCGCGGATTTTTTCGGCCTCGGGCACCCCGCCTGGCTCACGCGTGAGCACCACCTCGAAACCACGCTCTTCAAGGGCTGATTTGATACGGCGGCACTGGGTTGTTTTGCCCGCGCCCTCGCCGCCTTCAAAGGTAATAAACAGCCCCTGTTTTGCCATTAATATTTCGGCACTCCCACCAACATAATCATCAGCTTTTCAGAAATACGCGCAAAGAATGACGCCTCAGCCACATCGCTTTCAGAGAGCAACGGAATTTCACTAGTCTGACCATTGGTAAGCGTCACCAAAAGCGATCCGACTTTATCACCCGCCCTGACGGGGGCAACCAGCGGCACCTTATATGACGCCGTAATTTGCGCCGGAGTCTTGGTAAAAGCCGGAACCGTCGAGATCATACTATCAGCCGCCACGATATTCACATCGCGGGCGGCACCAAGCACAACTGGCACTTTGTCGATCACCTGTCCTTTTTTGAGAAGTGTCATATTCTTGAATGATGTCTGTCCCCACTGCATAAGTTTGACCGCTTCATCCGAACGCTCCTGCATGGACTTCGTGCCATTAATCACAACGACCACGCGGCGATCACCCGTTGCCGCCGAACCGATCAAGCCGAACCCAGCAACCGATGTATGCCCCGTTTTAACACCATCAGCACCAATATCCTTGTACAAGAGCGGATTGCGGTTTCCCTGACGAATATTGTTATAAACAAATTCCTTTTGTGCGTAGAGTTTGTAATCTTCGGGGTAATGGTGAATAAGATAAGCCCCCATCAAGGCCAGATCACGCGAAGTTGAATAATGGTTCGGATCATCAAGCCCCGTCGCGTTGGCAAAATGACTGTTTGTCATTCCAATTTCGGCGGCTTTTTCATTAAGAAGCTCCGCAAAATTGGCCTCTGATCCTGCAATGCCTTCAGCCAGCACGATACACGCATCATTACCCGATTGGATCACCACGCCGCGCAGCAAATCTTCGACCTTCACACTGCTGTTAATATCCAGAAACATGGTGGATCCACCAACATCCGGATCACTCTCCCGCCATGCTTTTTCACTCACAGGGAGCATCGTATCCATCTTGAGGGTACCAGCCTTGATCGCGTCATACACCACAATAGTAGTCAAAACCTTCGACATCGACGCCGTCGGCACGCGTTCATCCGCGTTTTTTTCAAACAGAACTGTGCCTGTATCATAATCGATTACAATCGCATTTTTAGCGGCCGTTTCAGGAATAGCCTGAGCATAGGCTCCGCAAGGAAACAACAGCAAAGCAGCGACAACAAAACGAGCGTAAAAACGATTCATAAGACAATCCTGAAGTGGCAAAAAGGTTACTGGACAACGATAATGGCGTCGGACTGACCGGTCGCCAAAACTTTCTTGAGGACAGTATCGGCTGCACCGACACTGTCAAGGGGGCCTACACGAACTTTATACAATGTCTTTCCCGCATAGCTGACCGGCTCGATATGCGCGGGGGAGATGAGGGAGAGCTTCTGCGACAAACGCTGTGCATTCCCTTCAACGCCGAACGCCCCTGCCTGAACATATAAAGATGTTCTGACAACAGGGCGCTGCTCAACGACTGGGTTAGGATAAAACCGTCCCTGCGCCACATGCCCCTGCACCGACCCTGCTTGCGCCACTTGCGTAATATCCCTCTCGGTCAAAGGTACATCTGACATCACAGGGCCAGTTGGTGCCTGATAACCATAAGAAGATGGCAGTCGTCCTGTTTCGTTGAAGGCCAATTCCACGCCCTTGGTCGATTGACCATTCCGCGCGGCAGAGGCCAAGGCTTTGCTTTCCGCCGAGAGAAGTTCGATTTTTACACGCGCTGTACCCGTTCCAACCATCCCCAACAGATTAGCCGCTTTACCCGATACATCAATAATCCGGCCTTTGGCAAACGGCCCGCGATCATTCACACGCACCACCACCGCGCGCCCATTGCTGAGATTTGTCACCCGCACAAGGGAAGGCATCTGCAAGGTGCGGTGCGCCGCCGTCAGTTCATTCTGGTTATATTGCTCGCCGCTTGCGGTTTTTCCACCGTGAAAGCCCGGGCCATACCACGACGCAATGCCTGTTTCAACGTAATCGTAGGTTTCCTGAGGGTAATAGGTACGCCCCATCACCGTATAAGGTTTGCCGACCTTAAAGGTTCCGGCAGACGTCCTCGATGTGCCCGCTGCTGTTTCAATCCGACTTTCGTCTTCTCCCCATGTCTTGAACAGATGCGATCCCAGTTCGATTTCCGAGCACCCCGCCAGCATCAGGGAACAAAAAGCAAGTGACACAAGTGTTTGAAAACGCATGTTCAGAAAATCCATCTAGGGGTTAACATATAAAGTTTGAGATTGTGATAGCGGAGAAACACGACCTTTGGCAATCAAATCCGATAAAATCCCCACACTCAAGGCAAAGTAGTTCGACCGATTCCACGTCTTGATGACCTCAAAATTATGGGTTACCAGATACATGCGGTCATCCCCACCATCGGGAACAATCAAGGTCAGGGGCGTGAGGGGATCAATGCGCGGCGCAATCCCTTCAAATTTAACATCCAAGTTGAGCCATTCACGATAAGTCATTGTTTTTTTATTATAAGAAACTGGAGCGTGCACCACTCGCCAACCCCATTTAAGGGAAGGTTCCCACCCGTTTTTATGCAAGTAATTGGCAGATGAGGCAAACACATCACTCTCTGTCTCCCAAATATCACGGTGCCCATCACCATTAAAATCGACAGCAAACCGCGCCCAGCTTGAGGGCATAAATTGATTCTGCCCCATCGCTCCTGCCCATGAGCCCTTAAACGCATCGCGGCGACTATGTCCCGCTTGCAAAATCAGGAGAGACTGCGTCAGCTCGGCCTCAAAAAATGCCGCGCGCCGTCCTTCCCACGCCAAGGTTGCGAGAGAACGGATCAAATCAAACCCGCCCGTATTCGCCCCGTAAGATGTCTCCATTCCCCACAGCGCGACAACAACCTCAGCCGGAACAGCGTAAGCCGATTCGACCTTGCCAAGAACAGCAGCATTGGCAACCCGTTTGGCACGCCCGTCATCAATGCGTTTCTGACTCATCACTTTGATAAGATAATTATGGAACCCAATATTTTTGCGTTCAGGCTGTTTCCCATCAAGTTCAATCACACGTGGATCAGGCACTACACCCACAAAAGCCTTATCAAAAAAAGAAGCCTCAACGCCGCTGGCAACGGCCTTATGTTTAAAATGCGCGCGCCATACCGAAAACTCCTCGGCATAGGCGTCTTTAAGAGGCAGCGCCAAGGCTAGAACCATCGCGGCGACTAACAGGGCTATCGTGCGCAAAAACATCACTCTCAATTTTTCCGGTAAATACATAAGCTATGATACCGATCATTTCCCGCACAGCAACGTGAAAGAGAAAAAAACCCTCAAGAACTTTAGCGGTGGGGAGATAGGAATAATGTCCATCTGTCAGATACCCCGCCGGACAAGGAATAACTTCCCAGCCGCCTGTCCTGAAAATAGCCACCGAACGTGGCATATGGTAAGCAGAAGTTACGAGCAGCCAGTTTTCCCCCGCCTGTGGATGAACTTTGGAGCGGCTTAAAATCATATTTTCATATGTGTTACGCGACTCACCCTCGAACTCCACTCTCTTCATATCAAGCCCTAGACTTTCAAAGGCCTGCCGCGCAACCTCCGCTTCACTGCGCCCACCAGCTTCAATTGCCCCACTCCCCCCCGTAAAAACAAGCCGCGCCTGTGGATAACGATGGGATAAAGCAACAAATTCCAAAATACGCGCCCCATCGCTCCCCAGTTGCGGCGACCCATGTGCATATGACGAATCAAGATCGAAAGATCCGCCAAGGACAATAATCCCATCCACGCGCTCCGGCGAAATATCTGGCCACGGATAAATCCCCTCAAGATAAACCAGCATATTTTTGCCTAGCGGCAAAAATCCGATACTGCCAATCAGAATGATCCCTGCACCCAGCATCACGCGCCCCGCCTTCCAGCGGCGCAGTAACGCGCCGAACACGATCAGGAGCGTTACAAAGGTCAGCGGCGAGAAAATCATCCAGAAAATTTTGGAAAGATAAAAAAACATTATCCCCGTACCCCGAACCGGTTGCCAGACTCATAATACCGCAAACCAAAATGAAAGAAGGCAATCGCCAGCACCGCATAAGCCGCCGTCCCCACCACAGCGCCCAGCAACAATAAAACATTATGGTTTTCAACAAACTGGATCGGCACATGAGTCATTAAACTCACCGGAATAACGGTCAAAGCAATAATTTGGAAGACCCCCGAAAAAATCGGAGCAGGACGCGACGCCATCAAATTAAAATTGAAGTAAATTTCCTCAGCTGACGCATAAAACTGACGCACCCAGAACCCGATTGTTGCAAAAAGCAAAATGCCGCTGGCAAAGACGATGCTCCCCATCACGATAAAGAGTGGAACAAAACTCATATCGACGTGATAATGAAACCCCACATGCGTAAGGAGCCCCACCCCGAAGACCACCTCGCCCAGCCCCGAATTGCGCGAGGTACTCAAAGCCGCCGTAAGGAGCACAGGGCGCGGCAACGTAAGGTAACTATCAAGCTCGCCATGGTCAATTTGTTGCGGAATGGTGCGCAGCCCATAGGCCAAAAGCGCGACAATCCCCCAGCAAGTGATCGATATCCCATACGCCATCAAGGCATGATGAATCTGCCATCCGGCAATGCTCGGCGTATAACCAAAAATCACATACCAGACCGGAAAGTAAATGAGGTTCGACAAAAGCGAGAATACTCCGCGCAGCACCATCGCCCCGCGCTGCGACGCCGCTGACTTCACGGTCATCCCAAGTAAAATACCCATATAACGCAGGTTAGACCACATCTTTATCCCCCGTTAAGTTCAACTTTTTTAAGGCACACAGCGTAAAGGCGCAGCAGTCCAAAGACAATAAGGCCTCCCCATACACATTGAAGAAGAAGAACAAAGGCTATTGACGACGACGATGGATCAAGCACCAATTGACTGGGAAGACCAGCCAATGCCGCAAATGGCAAAAGCTGTAACAGGTCAGGAAAAAATGCCTCTGGATATAGTGACACAGGGATATACACGCCCCCCAGAAGCAAGATAAATTTCTGGTACGCATGATAAATAAAAATAGCATCGTCCGTCCAGAAAGTGCTCAGGCCACAGCAGATTTGCATCAGCAAATGGAGGACAGACCCTACCGCAAGAGCAAAAAGCGCAGGACACAAAACAACGGCGCCCAAACTCGGCCATTCCCCGATATAAAAATAGAGAAACGGAATACCAAGACCATAAAAAATCAGAATATGAACGCCAAGCGCCCCCATTCCTTCGGCAAAACGCATCCAGAGATACGGCATGGGCCGCCCAAGAAAATACCCGATATTACCCGAACGTACATCCTCATCAATCACCACAAACAAACGCGGCGAAAGAAAAAACATCATCTGCACGATGCCGTTATACCAACTCATATCCGTGAGCGTGACCCCCGCTGCACCATGACCGGAAAGATAAATCATCTTCCACATGGCAATCATCACCCACGCAAGAACGGTAAAAACCATAAACCGTGTCACTAGGCGCACCCGATTACGGATATGGTCGAAAAAGGCGATACGGGCAAAATGCACATATTTTATCATGCTCGCCCCGTTCTGTTATAACCCGCCCCGCTATAAATGGCCTTGATAATATCCTCCATCGGCGGGTCTTCCACCGTAATATCCAGAAGACCTGTCCGGCTCATAGCCTGCTGCAAGACCTGCTCAACCGACGATTTTTCGGTATCAATGGCAATCTGGAGATGATGCGGTTTTTGTTCCCTCACACGCACACCCGCCAAATCAATCTGGAGCGTTTCATCACGTAGCGCCAAAGTGACAAATTTCTCTTTGATAAAACCAAGCCGCAAATCTGCCACCGGCCTATCCGTGACCAGCTTACCATGGTCAATCACAATCACGCGGTTACACACCCGCTCCATATCTCCCGTATCATGGGATGTCAAAAGAACGGTTGTCCCATCCTGATCTGATGATTTCTTGACCAAATCACGGATTACGGATTTCGACACCACATCAAGCCCCACCGTAGGCTCATCAAGAAAAAGAATAGAGGGGCGATGAAGCAGACTCGCAATAATCTCGCAGCGCATCCGCTCGCCAAGCGACATTTGACGCACCGGCTTGTCAATCAGATCATCGGCATTGAACGAGGTTACCAGCTCGTTAAGCCGCGCGAGATAATCGTTCCGTTTGATTTCATACGCATAAGAAAGAAGCTCGAATGAATCCCGCGCGGGCAAATGATACCACATCTGGGAACGCTGCCCAAACACCGTGCCAATTTTATACGCAAGCTGCTGGCGGTCTTTCCAAGGCGTGAGACCCTCAATTGTCACCTCGCCACTGTCGGGAAATAAAATGCCGGAAAGGATTTTGATCGTAGTGGATTTTCCCGCCCCATTAGGCCCGACAAACGCCACCCGCTCCCCGCGCTGAGCGGTAAAGGAAATACAATCAACCGCATTGACGGACACAAAAGACGGCAACAAAAACGATGAAAGTCCGCTTTTCTTCTGGCGGACACGGAAGGACTTACAAAGATCAGAAACGATAATTGATGCAACCATCCCTTATCTATAAAGGGATTTATTTCCTTTGTGCATCCTTTAATTTGAAAAATACACCAAGTTCCGCGTTATTTGTAACTTCAAACTCGCCCTCATAGGTCACAAGCCCCTCATCCCATTCGGTTGGTACGTCCGCGATGACCTCAATGATTTCATTAGGAGCACCCGGTGGACAAAAAGGACAGGTGGGGGTCCGTTTAGAGAGTAAAAAATGTGTAAACGTATCGCTCGCCTCAAGTGGCAGAATAAACCCCGAAATCTTCATCGTCTTGCCTGACATGTCCTTAAGAGATTGTGGAACATCCGCTTGAAACAGTCCCGACTTTTCGTCAAAATTGATTTTGGTCTGTCCCAAAATATCCCAACTGCCATCATGCGACTGAGGCAGTTTATCCTGCGCTGCCCGCTCCTCAGCAGGCTGCCCCGCAGGCGGGTCGGTGATAACAGTCGTCACAGAATCGGTGACGGTTCCCTCCTCAAGGGTAAACCCGCATACCCCGAGAACAACCATCACCAAAAATGTGGTACGCCACAGCGCCATCAATGAAACATCTCCTATCCACGTGCGAGAGTCTGCGCAATATCGAGTTTTCCTGCGCGCAACGCCGGAAGAAGCCCCGCGAGCACGCTCAAAACAATCGCACCAAAAATCACACCCCAATCTAGCGGTGACATCCCTGCGGGGTCAAGCGCGATATGCTTTTGGTTAAGTATCATCTGGTGAATAACCTGATCTGCCCCTTGCGAAAGAATAAACCCCGCCACAGCGCCTATTGCACCAAGCAAAGCAGCCTCCCCTACCAAAAGGCCGATCACACGTCCGCGTGAACATCCCATCACCCGCAACAAAACAATATCATAACGGCGCTGCTCAGTCGCTTGGAGGATAGTGATAAAGAACCCCGCCCCCGCCAGCACCAACATCCCATAGCCAAAATAGCCGATGACATCACGTCCCACGCCAAATATTTTATTGAGGCGTGCCACTTCAAAGGCAGGGCTTGCCGCCATCATGGAACTGCTTTTATCCACAAGGCGCGGGAGCTGCGCCGCAGCGAGGGGGGTCCGGTACGAAATCAAAAGCGCCGTAATTTCATTCTCAGGATGCTCTTTTTTATAGGAGACCTCTTCCGGATCATCTTCATCAGGATGCTCATGCACATGCCACACACTCTCGATCGGCGTCAGGACGAGGCGGTCAAGCACACTTCCCGTTGGCTGTAAAATTCCCACAACAGCATAGGGGGAATCTGTATGCAGATCGTCGCTATTCACAAGACCATGCGCCCCGACAATTTTGTCTCCAATCTTTACCGCAAAGGCACGCGCCACATCACTGCCCAGCACAACCTCCATCGGCGCAGCAAACATTTGTCCTTGCGCCAAAACAGCGCCATAACGGGCAACATAACTCGCGCGTGTTCCAGTAATACGAAAACCGTTGTAATTATCTCCCAGAGCAAGCGGAATAGCCGCCTTCACCAACGGGTTTTTTGCCAGAGCCTCCGCCTCGGACGCGGGAATATTTCCCGTTGGAAAATCAATATGAAACACGGCGCTCAGAATAATCTGGAGAGGTGATCCCTTTCCGCTTACCACCAGATCAATCCCTTTGAGTTCCTTTTGCATCCGCGCATCTATCTGCGCCCCGACATGCGAGAGCGTTAAGATCAGCGCCACACCAATCGCCAGCAAAACAATCTGGAACAGTGCCGCAAGCGGCTTATAGGAGGCATTACGCCAGATAAAAAGAAAACTATTCATGGAACCCCTCCACATCAAGTACCACATCAAAAGCCTTGGCAATACGCTGGTCATGGCTGGCGACGATAAGCGTGGCATGAGTCTCTGCCGTAAGCGCCGTGAACAAATCAATCACCTTCTGCGCGCTTGCATCATCAAGACTTGATGTCGGTTCATCCGCCAGAACAAGGGAGGGGCTGGTCACTAGCGCGCGCGCAAAGGCCACACGCTGCGCCTGCCCCTGTGATATATCCGTAACTGGCTTATCCATTAAGTCTGCTATTCCTAACCTATCAAGCAAAGAAACAACATAGTCCTGATCAACATCCAGCCGCGCAGCAAAGGCTGGCAAAAGGATATTTTCTTTGACACTCAAACAGCGCACGAGATGAAGCGCCTGAAACATGAAACCGATATGCCTCCCGCGAAATAAATCGCGCTCACTCGGACAAAGAGCATATAAATTTTGCCCTTTGAGATGAACCTCGCCTGTCTGAGTTTCAGCAAGACCTGCAAACGCCAGAAGACACGTTGTCTTGCCTGAACCACTGAACCCGAGCAAGAGCGTCTTCTGCCCCTGCGTGATCGTCAACTGCGGAATGGAAATAACGGTGCGGCCAGCATATCCGGCTTTAAGATGTGTAACAGCAAGCATGAATGCTCCTCCAGTAGAACTAAATCTGTTACATTGTAACATTACTGTCAAGCCTCATCAGAAAGGCTCACTCATCCGTGCATTTACCACACGTCCCATGCAGTTCCAAAATCTGGCGCGACGTTTTGAATCCATGCGATTTGGCATCACGCTCCAATTTATTTGAAACCCCCGAATCCTCTATTTCATCGGCATTCCCGCACGCATCGCACACCAGAACAACATGCTGGTGGGCGTCTTCCTCCATATGTTTGCACGGCAGATAGGCGTTAAGACTCTCAACCCGCACCGCCAATCCCATAGCGCATAGCGCATCCAGCGCACGATAAACGCTCATGGCATTAACCTGACGGCTGAACATGCCGGCCACTTTCGCCGCAAGATCATAGGCCGAAATAGGCTGCTCCACATCCAGAAGCGCCGAAAAGACCTGCTCGCGGGTCTCGCTCCAGCGCTGATGCGATTCCTTGGCTTTCTGGGCAGCAAAAGCCATTAATTGGGGTTTGGTGTGATGCTCGGACATGTTCATATATAGGCCTACGGAAGAAAATCTGTCAATTCCGGCAAAATGCCCAGCTGATCACCGCGGCAATCCACATCAAGAGCCTCAAAAAGCCAAGAAATTGACCAAAGAAAAAATCTAGGCTCTTGAAACACATAATTTATTTGATATAAGAGGCAGGCTAACGCACATGACGCCGGAGAGGTGGTCGAGTGGTTTAAGGCTCTAGTCTTGAAAACCCTTTCGGTCTATTTTTTACAAAAATTTATCAATAAAATCAATATATTAAAAGCATTAACCTTTCCGGTTTATACTTACACATATCTTACACACTTTTTTGATTTGAGAGGAAATGTGTAATGGAATGTGAAACACATAGCTTGATGGATGGTAAGGTTCACGTTTACAAACGTGACAACAGCAAATGTTGGCAATGCTCCACCTACATGAATGGACGCAACCATCGCAAATCGACGAAACACAAAACTCTCGCACTGGCGATAGAATATGCACGCGAGTGGTATATGGCCGTTTATGTGGATTCTAAACGAATACAGGAGAACGGGCACACGCAATTTCTTTTGAGCAAAGCATCCCCCTATCAGATGACGGATGCTCCTGCCCCGAGTTTGCATTCTCCGATCACACCTAAAAAGAAAACTGTGACAGGCCCGACCTTTGCGCAGGCCGCAGAAAAATTTATTGCGGAATACGGCGTTATTACCCAAGGAGATAGAAATAAGGAATGGACGGCGCAACACGAGATGAGAGCACGAGTTCACCTTATACCCTTCTTTGGCAATAAACCTGTAAAAGAAATCAATGCAGGGCTTGTTCAGGAGTACCGAATTGCGAGAAGCACAAACGGTCATAAAGGAAAACTCCCCTCACGCAGCACCCTGCACCATGAAACGGTAACATTGCGCTTGGTTCTGAAAACAGCCCATCGTTACGGCTGGATTGACGCCGTACCGGATATATCCCCACCCTACAAAACATCAGGGAAGGTAAAACATCGCGCATGGTTTTCCCCTCAAGAATATAAAATATTTTACGAAGCATCACGCGAGCGGGCAAAAAATCCCCCCTTAAAGCGTCATCGCGCTGTATGGGAAGATTTGCATGACTATATTCTCTTCATGGCCAATACTGGCCTGAGACCCGACGAAGCCGGACGACTTGAATACAGGGATATTACAATTGTAGAAGATGAAGACACCGATGAACATATTCTAGAAATAGAAGTTCGTGGCAAGCGCGGTGTAGGATATTGCAAAAGCATGTCTGGCGCTATCCTGCCATTCCAAAGAATGCAAAAGCGCCATCCAGAGGCAAAACCCACCAACAAAATATTTGGTAAAACCAGAAATGACCTGATTAATCAGGTTTTGGCTGAGTGCAATCTAAAATATGATCGCGATGGGAATGTACGAACAGCCTATAGCCTTCGCCATACCTATATCTGCCTTCGCCTGATGGAGGGAGCAGACATCTACCAAATCGCCAAAAACTGCCGCACAAGCGTGGAAATGATTGAGCAATTCTACGCTTCGCACATTAAAAATACCTTGGACGCCTCGGCCATTAATATTAGAAAAACCAAAAAGAAGCCAAAAAAACCAAAAGATTAATTCAGCCTCTTGAAAAGAAAGCGGTTTCTGACTATAAAGCACGCTACCCATTCAAATGCGGGCAGGTGGCAGAGCGGTTGATTGCAAAGGTCTTGAAAACCTTCGTGGGTTCACGCCCACCGTGGGTTCGAATCCCACCCTGCCCGCCATTTTATTTTCTCCAAAGAAGCAAAATATTTTCATGCCGCACAGAATGAAAATTCATCTTTTAAAAAGTCGGAACCGACTTTTCAGTGCATTTTCGCTTGCCGAAAAAACGCACCCCTAGGCGAACGCATTCTATTTCACTTTCAATTAAATATTTTAAGGCGGTCATCTGCCCCTCTTATGTTATTCAATATTTCTTCCTTCCCCTCTCTCTTCATGGGTAATCCCATCTCGGATGTGGTAGATGCGCTTAAAGGTTGGAATAATTTTCTCGTCGTGCGTGACCACAATAATCGCCGTTTCATATTCTTGCGCCATATTGTTCAGAATACTGATAACAGCCATAGCGCGTTCAGAGTCAAGCGGGGCAGTCGGTTCGTCCGCTAGAATAATAGGAGGGCGGTTTACCAATCCGCGGGCTATTGCCACACGTTGTTGTTCACCCCCTGAAAGATGGGAGGGCATCGCGATTGCCCTGTGCTGGACATCCAAAGCGGTGAGTAAATCCTTGGCCCTCTTCCGCGCTTCCTCATTTGGAACACCTGCCAACATTGGCAAAAGAGCAACATTGTCGGTTACATCAAGAAAAGGAATAAGATAGGGGGCTTGAAACACAAATCCGATTTTATCACGGCGCAAGGCCCGCAAATCATCAACCTTCCAGCCGTTATCAAAAATAACTTCATCGCCCAAGGTCATACGCCCTTCTGTTGGATCAATAACCGCGCCCAGACATTTCAGGAGTGTTGTTTTTCCAGAGCCGGACGGGCCTATTAATCCGACAACCTCTCCGGCATCAACCTTCATATCTACGCCTTTCAAGGCATAAACTGCCGTATCGCCATCGCCATATCGTTTCTTTAGCCCTTCAATGCGAATGCCTTTTCCTGCCACTTTATCCCCCGATAGCTTCTGCCGGATCAACTTTGATCGCGATCCGAATAGCGACGATGCTCGCCAATGTACAAATCAGCATCACAATAAAAAATCCCACGATAGAGTCCTGAGGGATGAGGAGTACATATTTAGGGAAAGCAGGTGCTGCGAATGTTGCCGTGATCTTCCCTACGATAAACCCGATAAAACCCAGAGCCAAAGACTGCTGCAAGATCATAGATGCGATTGTACTGTTTCTTGTTCCAATCAGCTTAAGCACCGCGATCTCGCGTATTTTATCCATCGTGAGGGTATAAATAATGAACGCTACAATGGCTGCACTTACCACGGCCAGAATTACAAGAAACATGGCGATTTGTTTTGCGGAGGTGGCAATCAGTTTTCCGACCAATATTGTTTCCATTTGATCTCTCGTATAAACGGTCAGTCTTTTCCAGCGCGCAATATTGTTTGCCACGTCTTCTGGAGAATATAGGGGAGAGACTTTGACCAAAATGGCATTCACAAAACTGTTTGTGCTTTGGGCGGTGATGGTTGACTCAAGAAGATTTGGGATCGCTGGTTGATTGAATATAGGATTCTCTGAAGTCCGGCGGCGATTTTGCAAAATGGCATCATTGTCTTTCAGAAATTGCGCCTCCTGCGCATCTTTGAGCGGGATAAAGATCATGGGATCTCCGCTAGAAGAGACCATGCGTCGCGTCAGCCCCACCACCTCATATTTGTTGCGGCGAATGACAATTTTGTCTCCTAAATGAAACCCTGTTTTGACATCGGCAACGGCCTCGTAATGAGATCGTGTTATATGTCTCCCCGCGATGAGGTAAGGGGGCCAGCCAGACGAGGTTGGTTCGGAATTTGCCATTATTCCAACAACCATCGCTCTTACATCTTGGGTTTCCTTTTTAACTTGCATGGTCAGATAGGTAACATTTGTGGCTTTGTTAACTCCGGGCATTAGAAAAATAGAGCGATAAATATCGTCATTGATGCTTGATGACTCCGCATAAGGGCCAAGTGTGTCTTTCTGTACAACCCACAAGTCCGATCGACTGTTATCAAGCAGAGCCTTTCCATCATCGACCATGCCGCGATAAACTCCGGCCATAACAAGCGTAACACCGATCAGAAGGCCAAGCCCGATGCCGGTAAAGACGAATTTTCCCCAAGCATGAAGAATGTCACGGCCAGCAAGGCTAATCATGGTTCGGCCTTATGGATTTTATCAACTATACGGATGCGGCTTAGATGGGAGAGGAGTTTCTCGCTGTAGAGAATAATGTTCTCTCCTCCCTTCAGGCCGTTCTTAACCTGAACCTGTCCATCCAAATCTGCGCTTCCCAAAGTTACAGGAACAAAAGAAAGATTCACGTCTTTTATTTCCCAGACACCTGTTTTTCCATTTACATTCTGGATAGAGGCATTCGGAATTGTTGGGGAAGGAGGAAGAGGGGGTAACTCTACGGTCACTTCGGCAAGCTCTCCTAATGGAGGGAGGGGATTGGGGATCGTGTCAAAGATGACCTTTGCCAAAGTTTCTTCAGTCACGGAATCCGCTTTTGGTTCGACATAGAGAATATGGCCGATGAGAGACTCCCCATTCCTTGAGCGAAGAACAATCTGTGCGGAGAGCCCCTTTTCTAGCCCCGAAGAACTGATCTGGTCAAATCTGGCGTTGATCCAGATTGATTTAGGATCAATGATTTCATAGATCGTCTGCCCCGCAACAACTGTTGTTCCAATTTCTGCATTTCTTAGAACAACAATACCATCGATCGGAGCTATCAATTGTGCGTTATCAAGCTGGTTTGCAATCGCATCATAATCTGATTTTGTTCGAGTGAGATCTTCCTTGGCGGCCATCCAAGCAGTTTCGGCCACTCGCAGTTCTTGACGCTTTGCATCAAGGAGAGATTTACTCACGGCTCCGGCAGGGAATAGTTTTTCTGCTCTTTTGGCCTCATCACGAGCGTAGCCATATGTTGCCTCGGACTGCTTTAGAAGTGCCTCGGCTCGCCTAATGTTTGAGGACTGAGACGATGAGCGGCTTTCGAGATCAACGGAATCCATTTCGCCAAGCAATTGCCCAGCCTGAACAGCCTCTCCAACATCAACATTCAGATTTTTGATGCGCCCCGCCGTTGTTGGCCCTATTTTGTGGGAATACCGAGCCTCAACGGTTCCTATTCCAAACAAGGAAGGAGAAATCTCTTTGATGTCAACTTTTACCGTTGTCACAGAAACCGGAGCAAGAGGGCCTGACCTAACACCCACATATACAAACGTCAAAACCAGCGGAAGCAAGGCAAGGATTATTCCAATTTTCCTGCGTGTGATGGGAGAAAGTTTTTTCATGCTTTTACTGCGACTCCACGCTGATAGATTGCAAACAATGAAGGGCCCGCAACACGCATAGAACCCATATCACCGGATATAAGAGATTGCATGACAAGTCCTTGTACCATGCCAATAAAAAGAACAGCGGCGGCCTCTGCATCAAGAGAAGGTGGTATTTCACCGCATTTCTTCCCTTCTTCAATCACAGCACAAAGACGTTCCCTATAGTTTTTAATAAGTGTCTGGGCCATACGTTTTGCAGGAGTTGACTCTGAGTGTTGAAGCTCGCCAAACATCATGCGCGGCACACCAGGATGATCGGCAACGAATTCTATGTGGCTGAGAAACATTGCCTTCATAGACTCTATCGGCGAAGACGCCCCCCTCGCAGCCTCCTCCAAACGATCAAGCAAACGGATAGAAACCCACTCCATAACAGCCTGCCATAGATCATCTTTCGTGGCGTAATGCCGAAACAAGGCTCCTTGCGTTACGCCCATATGCTTTGCAATGGCGGCCGTCGTGATTTCACTGGGATTTTGTTGCCCCGCAAGCTCAATAACCGTTTCAATCGTTATATTTTTGCGTTTTTCAGCTGAAAGTTTAGAGTTCATTTCCATTTTGCCTGCCCAGATAAGATAGTGATCAATTACTACCTTGTGGTTTTATCGGAAAAAATCAACCCCCAATCTCTGCAACGACCTGTTTCTTTGTTAGTCGACCTAATCATTGTGGGCATAATTTATAATTATTAAATAATGCGGCGATAATCGCCGCATTTTAATGTTTCAACAAACTTGGCAAACGTGATATAGTTTACACTGCAATATGTTTGCGGCGATAATCGCCGCATAAAATATGGACCGTAAACTATGACTCGAAATACTGAAAGACGACAAGAACTATTGGCGCTTGTACCAGAATCCCTGCCCGTCACGCGGGCATGGCTTTTACGGCAGAACGTGGATTTTGACCGCCACGCGGTCGATAACCTCGTCAAGAGCGGTCAACTTGTGGCTTTAGCGCAGGGCGTTTATATGCGCCCCGGCACAACGCCAACGTGGGAAGGGCTTGTCTGCTTCCTGCAAAGCGTCCTGAACTCGAATCTAACCGTCGGAGGACTGACTGCACTGGAACTGCGCGGGCTTGGGCATTACGTTGCCCTATCCAGCAAAAAGGTTGTACATCTCTATGGCAAAGATACCCTGCCTAAATGGATGAACCGCGTTCTGCCCAATATCGAGTTTATCCGCCATACCGCGCTGGCAACAGTTGACAGGCTTGATCTCGGTACATCCGGCCTTGTGAATGACTCCTACGATACGAGCCTAAAAAAACTCTATAGCGACACGCTGACCGGACAAGGGAACACATGGCCGTTTACCCGTTCCTCACCGGAACGGGCCTATCTTGAAATATTGATGGATGTTCCTGATACCGTCTCCTTCGAACACGCCGACCAGCTCATGCAGGGATTGACGACGCTATCGCCACGCCGTCTTGAGAATTTGCTAAAAGAAGTTCAAACCGTGAAGGTGCGCCGCCTGTTTTACTGGTTTGCCGAGCGCCATCAATATGCGTGGTTCAAAAAACTTCCTGCCCCCAACGCTTTGGACGAGTTAGGATTGGGTTCGGGAAACAGATGCTTGGTCAAAGGCGGAAAACTCGATACTAAATATAAAATAACCGTGCCTGAGGAAATGTGGACAGGAACAGCGAATACTATAGACAAGTCCAGCTTCTGATCGACGTTTTGCCCTTCGTGGCAAACGAGAAGTGCTTTGCGCTGAAAGGCGGAACAGCTATCAACTTGTTTGTGCGGGATTTCCCCCGCCTGTCCGTGGATATTGATCTCGTCTATCTGCCGATGGACGACCGTGATACGGCGCTTGCCAACATCACAGCGGCGCTCAGCCGTATCGCAGATACTATCCTTGCGGCCATTGCCGGAACACAGATTCAGAAATCATTTGAAAGCCGCGCCGATGCTCTGCGCCTCGTTGTCAAACGGGGAGACATCCAGATCAAGATTGAATTGTCGCCCGTTTTGCGCGGCTCCGTTTTCCCCGAAGAAATACGCGAAATTTCTGAGAGGGTGGAATCACAATTCGGGTATGTCGAGATACAAATGCTCGCCATACCCGATCTCTATGCCGGAAAGCTGTGCGCAGCGCTTGATCGCCAGCACCCGCGCGACCTGTTCGACGTAAAATTTCTCTTGGAAAACGAAGGGCTGACAGATGATTTGAGAAAGACATTCCTCGTCTATCTGATAAGCCATAACCGGACGATGGGCGAACTCTTGCGCCCGACCCGCAAAGATTTACGGGCAACCTATGAAAGCGAGTTTGTCCGTATGGCACAGGTGAATGTGCTGCTCGAAGAGCTGGAAGCTGTGAGGGAAAGGCTGATTTCAGGATTGAACAAAACCCTAACGGATGATGAAAGGCTATTTCTGCTGTCCTTCAAATCACTGAAACCGAATTGGGCACTGTTGGGTTTACAGGGCATTGAATTACTGCCTGCTGTGCGCTGGAAAATGCTAAATCTCAGCAAAATGGACAAAACCAAACACGCCCAAGCCCTCAAAAATCTGGAAGATATTCTTTACAAAGAGTAAACAAAGCAACCCTTATATTCTCCCTTTTCCTTTTATCCAACTCTGCTATGTAGAGAGTGCGGCACCTGAAGTTGGCAACAGCCGTATCTCCTGTGATAAACTGAAAAGAAGAGCTTAACAGCGCACTTACGCAAACTCCGTTTGCAGTGCTTTTTAAGGCTCATAAAGAGCGCTGATCGGGCCTAAAAATGGCCGAATCAGTGCCATAAATCGGGTTCCAGATCACAAAACAGGGTGTGTGATCGTTGGCGATTTATCATTGTTCTTTGCGTGTGTTCTCGCGGGCAGAAAATCATTCTGCTGTGGCGGCAGCGGCTTACCGTTCGGGGCAAAAGCTGCTGGACGAGCGTACAGGCACTATTCACCGCTACTCGAGGCGCCATGGCGTGGTGAATGCCTTTATCCTGATGCCCCTCTGTGCCCCCGAGAAATTCCAAGACAGGTTTGTCCTTTGGAACGCTTCTGAGGAGGCAGAAACACGCAAGAATTCCCGTGTGGCGAGGGAAGTCATTATAGCTCTCCCTTATGAACTGAGCGTCCATGAGCGGGAGAGCCTCACACGGGACATGGCGGCTTATCTGGTGGAGAAATACCGCGTTGCGGTGGATGTCGCCATCCATAGCCCTTGTGAGGGAGACGGGCACGACCCCAGAAACCACCATGCACATCTTCTCTTTACCACGCGGGAGCTGACCCCAGAGGGTTTGGGAGCCAAAACCCGCATCCTTGACGACAAGGTAACGGGCCCCCAGCAAATCGAGATCATTCGGGAAGTCTGGGAGACTTTGGCGAATGATGCTCTCCACCGCGCAGGGCAATCAGACGTGAGCATAGACAGGCGAACACTCGAGGCGCAGGGCATCGAGCGTATCCCTCAAATTCATGAGGGCAAGGCGTCAACCTATGCCGAAGCCCTCGGTAAATCCAACCGAGGCAATGAAAAGGATGAGGACGATGAGGACGACGGTGAAGACGGCGACACCGATACAACCAAAAAATCCGGTTCAGGCGACACAGGCAGCCTCTCACCAGATATGTCCCCGAAGGAAGATGCTCCAGCAGAAAAAGCAACTTCTGAAGACAGGGTAGAATCCAAGAAAGAAACGCCAGAGCGCGAAAAGAGCCGTTCGGAGTTTAATGCCGAGATCAAAGCACTGAATGAACAAAGAGCCGAGTTTCCCGACAAACCATTAAAGGAACAAATCGAGTCTATTGAACGAGAGATTGATTTTCTTGACCACCGTGTAGAGCGCTTGGAAACACTTCTAGACAAGACAACATTGCCCCAGAAACTCCAGAAGCTGATTGGCGACATCATGATAAAAGCCAAAGAGTTTTTGAGCCTACGGACAGAAGGCCAGACCCAACGGGCACTTTCGGAATCCGAGAAAGCGCAGCAGCATGAACGCCAGCTTGCCCGTTACGGCAGAACTTATCGCGAGAGCATCCATTCCCAGATCAAAGAGATGAAAGACAAGTTAGAGACCCTGCAATCAAGAGGGATAGAATATAACAAATACCGCTCTTTTGTGACCATGATTGAGACGGAAGTGGTAAAAATCCGCGCGTCACAAAACTTATCTGTCACTGTCCCGCAAAAACCGGATGCAAGCACCACCATCACAACGCGGGCGGCAAAAGCGCCGGAACAGGCAAGGCCACCGAGCAAGGCGGGTGGGCAGGTTCAAGAGGCCGAAGGAAAAATACCAGAGGAATACAAACCATCTCCGAAGACTGAAAAGCTCCAAGAAGTCTTTGGTAAAGCTCAAAATGAAAAGCAACCAACCGCGATAAAACCAGAAATGCCCATTAAGTCTGCGCCAACCACCACAGCGCAGGCGGACATAAAACAGGACACAGCTAAGCCAACAGAGGCTAAGACCACGACGACACAATCACATACAAACCTCAAGGATTATAAGATTGATGCCAACGCTCAAACCAAAGAAATGCTGGATAAAATCCAGACAGAATTAAAAGCGCAAAAGGCGCAGGAGGCAGCTCAGAAACAGGCTCAACCAAAGACGACTGAAAAAGAAGAGGGTTTAAAGGGGCAATTCCGCAAACCGGAACCACCTCCCGTTAAAGAAGAAGATGTTATCCGAAAAACCAAAGCCGAGGCCGCGGAAAAGCGGCAGGACATTCCGCCTGAATACCGCGCTCCGCCTTATACCGAGGCCGAGCTTAATCCCAAGCCTCAACCGGAAACAAAGACCACGACTTCACCGCAAAGCGAAAGCGTTCTGGATAAATTCAAGAAGATGTGGAAGCAAGAATCTGCTCCACCACCACCGAAACAAGCAAAACCTGAGGGGCAACCCAAGCCCCGCAGGCCTATGTCATCATCGTTTAATCATGCTGCCTCAAAACCGGAAGAACAGGACGTTGAACAACATATGGAGCGAAAGCCCGACTTGAATTAAGGGCTGCCTCTTCCCCCACCCGCTCTCTCACTATCGACTAAACTTTAAACCAGAGCTTCAAAACCTGTTTGAGGATCACAGGGCAGGTTTTGTAGTGCTCAAAAGCAATCGCCATCTCGATCCCGTAGGGGCGCGGGTGGATTGTCCATGCGGGGCTAACCTCTACGCCTTTATGCTCCGCGAGCAGTACCATCATCATCCGGCTGATATGACCGTTTCCGTCAAGATAAGGGTGTATTTTACTGAACATCCCGAATATCCGCACCATCCGCGTGAAATAAGTATCCGTATCAAAACCCTCTGCAGCTAAAAACGTCTCCCGTATAAAATCCTCGAGTGTTGCCATATAGGGGATAACCTCCGCCGGATTGAGGGCCGGATAACGCTCCTTGAGGCCTTCGATGTTCTTATAGTGGATTGCGGCTTTGCGGTGCTCCAAAATACTTCCTGCCTCACCGCGGTAGGTTCCGGCATAAGCCGCATGGCCTTCGGGAGTTAGGGGCGTAAAGAGCTCACAATGCACGGCGCGGGTATCACATAGGAATGCCAGCCTGTCTTCGCCACTTCCTGCCCTCAAGCTCTCCAGAATACCCTGCGCGGCCCTGCCAAGATGCTCTGCGGCCCGGGGATGCTCCTTGATACTCCATGAGGGATCTTGTGAATCTGGCACGTGTTAGGCGGCAATCTTGAGCTGCTCGTTATCCAGCAGGGTCTGGATAGTGACCCCCGTCACGGCGTCAAGCGCGATCACATCAAGGCTTGTGTACTGGCCTCCCGCCCCATCACGGTCAACGCTGATAATGGTATCCCCGCCCACCTGACGTGCGGTCACAAAATCGGCAATCGCGCTCGTGACCGGATCATAGCCCACCAGAAGGGATGCAAGCTCAAGATAATCGCCTTGCGAGGTGTTAAAGTCTTTCACATGGTCGATGGCATCTGTTTCCTTAAAGACAAAGGCGTCAAGGCCGCCTCCGCCATAAAGAGTATCCCAGCCATAGCCTCCCAAAAGAACATCATTGCCCTCGCCCCCGTAAAGCGTGTCATTACCGGAATCCCCGTAGAGCGTATCGTTTTCTGCCTCGCCATAGAGCGTGTCGTTGTCATATTCGCCGTGGAGAGCATCATTGCCAATTCCGCCATACAGCATGTCATGGGCAAAGCCGCCAAAGAGCTGGTCAGCCCCGTCATCGCCAAAGAGATAATCCTCTCCCGTCTCGCCATAAAGCGTATCATCATCAGCGCCGCCCGAGAGACTATCATTGCCATCCCAGCCGTAGAGAATATCCGCGCCCGCCGCGCCATAGAGCGTATCACGCCCTTCATCGCCAAAGAGCTGGTCGGCACCATCCCCTCCATCAAGGAGATCATCGCCCGTATCGCCCATCAGGATGTCGTTGCCTTCTTCCCCGAAGAGATAGTCGGCATCTCCGCCGCCATTGAGCGTATCATTACCAAGGCCCCCATGGATGTTATCAAGGCCCATATCGCCATAAACGACATCATTGCCCGCCTTGCCGATGACGGTACTGTCCGCAGATGACCCATAAAAGAAATTATCTCCAGCGCTGCCCAAAACCCATGTATTATAGTTTTTAAGATCAACAAGGTAGCCGTCTTCAAACGCAATCCCCTCTACGCCGTAGCCTGCGCTATTTTGATTGAGAATACGAATAGCGCTCACGCCCTCTTCAAAGGTGATGGTGAGCGTTCCATCCCCGTCAGTGGTCAGCGCCGCAACCTCATTGATGCTCATATTGGTTACAAAGATCATGTCATAGTCCGAACCAACATCAAGGATGGTGTCAATGCCATCCCCTGCGTTATAGACGTAGGTATCGCTGCCCGCGCCTCCTTCAAGCCTGTCATTACCAAGACCGCCGCCCAGCTCGTCATTCTCGCCATTACCCACCAAGAGGTTATCCTGCGCATTGCCATAGAGGTAATCATCCGCATCCGAGCCGATGAGGTGTTCGATACCCGCCAGAGTATCGGTACCTGCGCCATATGTATTCTGCGCACCCGTGATACCAAGATTAACCGTCACGCCATAGAGTGATCCGGCGTAGCTGGCAGTATCAAGGCCAAGACCTCCATCAAGGACATCGTCTCCAGCAGCCCCTTCAAGCGTGTTATCGCCCGCATCACCACTCAACATGTCATTGTAGTTCGATCCCAGCAGATTTTCAAAACCGGAAACAGTATCTGTTCCAGCCGCAACTGTGTTCTGCGCCGCGGTCAAGGCAAGGGATACCGTTACCGCCGCCGTCGCTGCGCTGTAAGAAAGTGTGTCGCGGCCTGCACCACCTATTAATATATCGTTGGCAAGCCCGCCTTGGATAGTGTCATCTCCCGCGCCGCCATCAATCGTGTTGGCACTCGAACTTCCTGTGAGCGTATCACCAAAATTCGATCCGGTAAGGTTCTCAAGGGTTGCCAGCGTATCGATCCCCGCACCAATTGTATTCTGGGCCGTCGTCAATGCCAGCGATACCGTTACCGCTGCAGATGCATCGGCGTAACTCACTGTATCAATGCCATTACGGCCTTCGATCCGGTCATCACCTGCGCCGCCATAAAGGAGATCATCTCCATCATCGCCATAGATGTTATCATTGCCGTTACCCCCGTAAACAATGTCATTCCCAGCTCCGGCATAGGAGGTGTCATTACCGTCAAGAAGGTAAATTGTATCGGTTGTCAAACCACCATAGGACGTTCCATCAAGCCTGTCATCTTGCGATGTCCCTGTGCTGATGTAGTTTTTGTCTGTCAGCGTGTAATAGGAATTATCACTGAAAACCAGCCTCTCAATAACCCCCGCAGAAGTTTTGAACTGGTCTTTAATGATGATAGAACCAGCATTCTCTCCCGCTATGGTAATTTGCAAATCTGCGCTACCGAACGTCGATCCTTTTATCCGCATAAAGCTGAGATCATTCAAGGCAATTCCTGCCTCGAAATAAATCACGTCATTCGTATTGCCTGTTCCTGTTCCCGTCTCGTAGAGTTTATCGTCTCCATCGCCCCTTACGTAGTAAAAAATATCCTCTCCAGCCTCACCTCTTATGGTGTCATTACCTAAACCGCCATACAGAATATCATTTCCACTGCCGCCAAAAAGAATGTCGGAGCCACTCTCTCCCCAGAGCTCATCATTGTCATTGCCCCCATATATGGAATCATTGCCGTTCCCGCCCAGAACGTAATCCGCCCCATTTCCTGTACGGGAAATGTCATTTCCATCCTGAAGATAAATCGTATCAGCGGTTGCAAGCCCATCAATAGCATCATCTTTCGACGAACCATAAGCGGTATATGGCCCATCAAGAAGCGTGTACACGGACTGGTCATAAAGCTGGACATACTCTACAGAACCGCCTGTTCCAGAAAATTCTCCCTCAATCACAATCTGTCCAGAATTTTCTCCACTTATTGTAATCATAAGATCATCAGGGCCAACCCTGACAACACTAATATCTGAAAGATTAATCCCTTCCCCGAAAACAATAACATCATTAGCGTTACTGGTTCCTGTCCCTGACTCATCTATTGTGTCGTCTCCATCCCCGCGGTTATAGATGTAAACATCATTCCCATTTCCCCCCTTCAGGAAGTCAGAGCCTTCTTGACCTGCAATCTCATCATCACCATTACCACCAAGCAATTCATCATCACCCTCCATTCCTTGCAGAATATCAGCGCCATCCTTGCCATCAAGAAAGTCATTCCCGAATGTCCCAATCAAAGTATCACTAGATGAGGTTCCACTTTCGCTTATTCCCTCGGGGATGCTGTATTCTAGAGACGGAAGAACCGTAGTATAAAGCCCAAGCACAGGGTCAGAGGCCGTAATTGCACTATCAAGATCAACAAGTGCCTGCGCAGAAAGATTTGCAGTACCGAATGTAAACTCTACCATCCGCACGACATTTCCCCAAAACTTTTCACGATCAGTCGTCGTTCCTAAGGCCAAGGCCTCTTCTTTCAGCTCATTCAATCTCGCGGTATCCAATCCCGCCACGCCCGTGAAGCTGTCACTCACCGGATCATAGCTCCAGTTTCCTGTGAAAAGTTTACCTCCCTCGGTCTGCACCACAAGTCGCGCATATAAATTATTAAAGGCAATATGAAATGCTTCATCCAGAGCGCCTCCAGCATTAGGCCCATATGGGTCAGAAGATGTCCCCCGCTGCACAAAATCCTGCCCCATAAGCTTCTCTAAAAAAGCCAGTTCCCGACCATCCACATTATCTCCACGGTTGTTAATAGCCACATTATCAACCCCTGCCCAGCGGAACAGGATGTCACGCACCGCGCTCTTGAGCGTATCCGTGCCATCAAATACCTGTTCGAATGTTTTGCTTTGCAGCGCAGCCACTTTATCAAGCAGATTGCCCGCGCTTGTGTTATCAAGGCTCATCGCGATATGCAGGTCAGCAAGGGTGCCATACCCGCGCAGCGTCGGCATAAAGAGTGTCCGCACATCGAGCGTATAATCGCCGTTATACACCGTGTTGACCGTGTCATAGGCAAACCACGCATCGACGATAGATTTGGTGGTACCGTTTTGCACAAAGGTGGATGTTTCTTCGATTATATTGCCGTTATTATTAGTGCTGGTATCGGTGTAGGTCGTGGTGATCGAGGTAATGCCAAGACTGTCAAGCGTGTGCAGCTCGCCGCCCTCAGAATAGCCGTTGCCATTTGTGTCCACCCAAACTTTAAGGTTTACAAACTGCACATCACCGCTGGTGATAACATTATCATGGTTGCTGTCATACGCCGCGAGCGCGTCAAACCCGTTGGCAAAATTCGCGCTGTTACCAAACAGCTCGCTGTTGTCATTAATCACGCCGTCCGCGTTTTTATCAATGGCCAAAAGCCCGTCCCCGCCCGTTACCCAGCCCGACGCGTTCCGAAACCCGTCCGCATCAATGTCCCAATAAACGGCAGCCGTGCTGTTCAAATTCGTCAACTCAATCCCGTCTCCGTCGAGGTCAAGCACCAAAGGCGAACCCAAAGTTTTGGCAAGACCGAAAAAGTCGAGAATAGAGTTGATAAAAGACGAAGCCGCGATCTGCACTACCTCCGAGAGCAGCCCATCTCCAATCGAACGACTCTGAATAGCGGATAAATTTCTTTCAACTACTGGAGTCAAATCAACAACCTCTTGACTACCTGAAACAGGGGCGTCAACACCCAGCATATTCATCCAATTATCAATTGGTTTGGCTGCAAAAAACTCTTGCAAGTTTGATACACCCTCAAGATTAAATGCCTGTGCGCTGGCATCTTCTACCCCCATAGAATCTGCCCATGCCTCAACCCAACCTTTTGTATTGTAAACAACATATGAACTTTGTGCATTTGAGTCATAATATCCAGTGTTGGGGGCTACATTTCGTAATGGTTCGTCCATATATGAATGCAACAAATTTTCCATTTTATTGCTATAAACTTCAGTGTCTATTCTAGACTGTCCAACATATGGATCATGCCCAAAAACAGGGTTACCGCTAGCACTATGATCAGGATTATATGTAGGATTTATATACGAAGCTGCATTCCCAAGCTCATTAACAAGAACAGCTATACCACTTGCGCGTGAGCTCCCTCCCTGCTCATTACTATAAAAAGTTTTACTTACAGCTTCAACATCAATATCAATACCAATTGATGTAACTCTTAAATTTCCTTCTACGGAATATTCTCCATCCCTTGGATATATGGGGGCTGTATATGCTGGTCTATCTTCATCGTATATGTTGTTACGTAGAGCTATTTGAATTTTACTGTCAGGAATCAAATGAGCTGTGTTTGTAAATGCACTTTGAAATTCAGGAAAGTAGCTTAGATTAATGAGCGCATTTTTATAAAGATCAACATCTTGCTGTGAAATTGTTTGATTGTACACAACCTCAAATACCACATCACCAATAGTAACTTCAAAACTAGACATAGATGCACCTCATCCTAATGAATTTCTTTTTGTACCACTTTGTAGGCTTGAATATAATCGTACCCACTTTTTACTTCAGGCAAGTAAAGGAAACTTATAAAGTTCTTATCGTTTTCGGAAAACTCCCCTGCCTCAGAAAAGGCAGTTATTTTTTCCCTATTCGTTAGCCCCATAGAGGAAAGAAGACACTCTTTTGTCAAAGATCGAAGAATCTCTTCACTATGGCCGTTCCATATATAACAAAAGGACATTTGTATACTATTCTCTGTATCGGGAAAAACATACCCATACACTTGTTGAGAGGAGTCAGGAGAAAAAAAGACCACCCCAAATAAACTCCGGTTCACAAACGCATCAAAAGAATCCCTCACTCCACCATATGTATGAATTCCCGGAATAAACACATCCGGCTTATATTTGTTTTTCATGAATATCTTATCCGAAAAAATGATCCGAACATTTGATGGTTCTACTTCTTTTTCCTGTTCATGGGGAACATATTTAACTGGCAAATTAATTAAACGAGACAGTTCAGGGGCAACTCTTTCAATCTCGTCCACTACAATTTTTTCCTTGGCTGGGTCATTAATTTCCAAAGCAGAAGAAAATATTGGCCACAGGGCTTCGTCGTCTTGACCTAACTTTGTTGTGTTAGGACTTTCTAAATCATTTGGATACCCCATAGATACGCGAATTGGTTTATTCCACTTATTGATAACAGCGGATTTTGGAGCATTATTTCCCCTGAAAATAAAGGGAGCCAACCATGGATATGCCTGTTTTATTTTTTTTTCGTTTAAGCTGCTCTCAGAATTATACAAGGTAAGCACAGAAGGAAAATGCACCTGAGAATTTATAGCCATATTCAGAAATTCGCTTATATAACGATCCCGCTCAGCCTTACTTTCTTCTGCTTGCGCACACGAAACAAAAACGACAAGAAACGACGATAACATTAGAGATACTGATAGTAAAAGAACAACTTTCCTCATCTTCCTTACTCCTGTAAACAAAGAGACTTTAACCATACAACCCTCAACTACCAACCTAAGATCACAAAAATAAATCCACATATATCGTGCATAAATTGTTTGCTGCCGTACAAGCATGATGTTACTTTTTCTCTTCAAACTCTTCCCAAAAAATCATTACGCCACACGCTGCCCCCACCAGCGCGCGGAACAACGCTCCCAGTTTTTGACATTGTCATTCGCGCAGCGCAGCGCCGCATCTTGATCGGGACGCAGAGCAATCTCTGTCAGGTTTTGTTCGGAGAGGGTGAGATCCTTATAATACTTATCATCCTTAGATTCGCTAAACTTAACTCCAGCCTCGACGATTACATTGAACCATGTCCCCCCAAGTGTACCCTCAGTTCCTGCCCTTAAAATTAGAGACTCACTTTCTCCATTGGAACCAAATGTAAAAGGATCATCATCCCCATCTACATTGGGATCATAGATAATAAAACTATGCAACTGCCCCGTAAGTGGCCCTTCCGAAATTGTTTCACTCGCAACATACAGTTTTTCCCCAGACATATTTTCCTCCTATGGAATCATTGAGCTTAGTTTAATCAGTTTATTGTCCTTATCGTAGTCAATTGTTATGCTTCTACCACCAACATAAAATAAGAATCCTGCCAGCATTGAAAGATTTGGCCCCTGATAAAAAAACGGATTATAGGGTACGCTATAGTAGACTGAATATTCCCCGTTTTTAAATATAACACCTACGTTATCTGGTATCTTTCTAGCTTCCGCTCCCAACTTCTTGACTAGTAACCCCTCGACCTTTTCACGGGGCGTTCCTACAGGAAATATATACGTCAATACTTTTTGACTTTCGGCCTCGACAGCATAATCCTCAAACCGATAGGCCATCGGATCAAAACGAGGATCATTGATGTCCTTGACCTTGAGCGCATGGTAAAGATTGTTCCATACGAGAAAACCAACGATGAAAATAAGGGCTGCGGCACATAAAACGAGAAAAGCTCCCTGAAAGGGCCGTTCTTTACGAATTCGAAAAACTTTTGCATACTCTCCCCCGAGCGCCTTAATCAGCACGGGTAAGACTAACCGAACACCCCTTCCCTCTAAAGTGAATTATTTTCAATTCTCGCGAATAAATTTATTGCGTAAGCACAACCTTAATGCCATGCTCCGACCTTCAACCTCACTCATGCAAAAAATCACCTGATCGCAGACTTCCAAGTCGCGCACGATATACCAGCCTTCAATTTCTCTCACCTCTATAAACTGCAACCACACCCCAATAGTCGCGGTTGATGCTCGACCGCAATACGTGTGTCTGGACTTCTATCTCTCCTCTATAAGTATCATGATATGCTTTGCCCTTTGCTGTCCTAATCCTTTCCCCGCGCTGTTACCGTTATAGACCGCCTTTATGGGCAGGTGCGCCGCTTCTGCAATGGTGCGGCCCGCTCCGTTCAGCCTGAAGGCTTCCCGTGTTGACCATGCAAAAGCGGCTTATTCCCCTGCCCTCTTTCTTCGGCGTTCGATAACAAACCGAGAAAGGAAGAACATCATGCAAAAAGAAACCATCCCATCCCATGAATTTCAGCTTCAAATCCAGACCCAAGAGCCTTTGCTCTACGCACAACCCTATGACATCTCAGCCCATGGCTTTTATTTCCGCAGTTTGGATGAATTTACCGATAAATCCTCTGGCCTTCTGAACCAGTACGGGTATCCAGTAGAAGAGTTTGAAATCCAGTTTATAGGTGGTGACGATCTTGACTGTGAATTGTTTGGAGCCCTTCAAATTCAGCAAAGCACAATAGATGATTACTTCAATGCCTGTGACTATTTCTCCGACGACCAGAAAATTAGGGTTATTCTTGCTACAGGTGAGTGCGGCTACAGCTTCGATTATAGCTCGGATGATCCCGATGGATACGACATCGACATCTATGAGCTTGATAGCCTTCATGAGTTGGCAGAGCAATTTATCGAGGAAGGCTTTTTCGGTGAAATTCCCGAGAACATTCGTTATTACCTCGATCTTGACGCCATGGCCCGTGACCTCGGCATGGATTATTCCGAAACCACCATCGCAGGTAAAAACTACATCTTCAGATGCGCGTAAAAACGCGCATCTTTGCTTTTATAAAAGCTGAACGTAGTTTGAAATCTGTGCCAGCATATCATCAAACTCCGGTTGGGATTTATAATAAAGGGCGCGGGTGGCTTTGAAAGCCTCGGCATACTGTGCGCGGACATCCGGATTGCCGAGCAAGAACGCCTCGTTTTCGGCAATCATCGGATTATCTCCGCTCCGGAAGCGTCTTTCCTTATGGGCCAGATAGTCAGGTGTCCCGATAAATTTCTGCACGTCCTCACTTTGAAGCAAGCAATATACATCATAGTAATGGCGCATAAAATTGACCGGAAAACTGCCTGTTTCTTGCTGCTGACGATATTTGGTTGAGATGGTTTGCAGCTTTTCAACCAGAGTATAACCCGCATGATAACAAGCCACATCCACCGCGCGGTTATCTATAATGTCAACTTTGGGAGCCGCAAAATCATAAGCCCATGAGCTTATAGTCCTCAGATTATTCGGCGTGACATCATCAAAACCAACCTCGAGCAAGATACCGTCTTTGATACCTGCCAAGCTACCTCCCGTCTTTTGATAAAAAAGACGAATGCCGCCGCTCCGGTATTTACTATCATCAAACGCTGCATCGCGCTGAACATCATAAATGCCGTTTATCTTTATTGTTGAGGCCAGCCAATCATAGAAATTCTTGCGGCCCGCGCAATGATCCGGTTTGTCGTGATTGCGTCCTGTTTTGACATTCATATCCTTCGGAGGCTCAATCCGAATATCTATGTCCTCAGAAAATCGGTGAATGATCCCGTAGCCTTTTGACAAAGACGTGCCGCCCTTTAATTCAAATGACAGCCCGAGCTGTTGCAACCCATAAAGGCAGTGCATAATCCAATAGTCCTTTTCCACAAGGACAGTGTCAATGGACATCTCCCCCGCCACAATACGGAGCAGGTCAGAAAAATCAGGATGGTTATGCAGAAAATCGCGTGAGGCCATGCCTTACTCTATAACCTTAAAAGAGTTTGGCAAAGAACTTCTTGGCGCGAAGGCCGCCGAAGTCCTGTGCGGCCTTTTGCAAGGCTTGTGGATTCATAGCTTTGGCTTTTCCCGCCACTTTCTCAAGCAGGGCGTTTGCATCCTCTGCCAAGAGATGCAGATTATTGAGCAAATCAACCAGCAGGAATTCTTCTGTAACCTCGCTCGGGAAGTAAGGGCGCTTTATAAAATAAAATGTGCGCCCGCCAAGTTCATACCGCCCATCACGTTTTGAATTATAAACAAGCTGTTCGTTATAAAGCTGTGTCGCCCCGACCCCCAACCCATTATAGGCGTTAAGAGACGCTATAAAAAAACGATCATCTCTCAAGAAGGCCCGCACCAAATCTTCATCTGTCGGAGGAGCGGAGCCAAAAGCTGTTTGCTTCGGATAATGGTAAACCCCGCCTGAGAGCTTTTTCAGCTCCCCGTTCTTTACAAGCAGTTGCACATGGCGATCCACCGCATTTGACCATTGAACAAGGTCAGAGCGGCGATAGACATTCCCCCGCGTCAGATTGCTTTTAAGCTCCAATACAGCCGTCATTTACAGCCTCCCACTCTTGATTATAGAGAAAGACTGCAAAATATGCAATTATTTTAGTCTAAAATTCATGCAATAGGAATAATCACCATTAGTGACTGCTGTTAGTGCTTTGTATTAGTATGTTATGATAGGCCAAGACACTCGAAATCTGCAGTCCACAAGGGAGGGCCAGTTCGATTCCGGCAGGGGGCCACCATTTATTGGGCGGCCTACTCACTTTTTCTATATGGAACGAATGTCTGAGAGAAACTTTTCGATTGATGTTTTCATCTGGTCTGACTGCAAAGACAGGTCTTTCGATACAGAGAGAACCTCATTGGCAGCTTCACCGGATTTGCAAGCCCCATCACTGACATGCATAATGCCAGAATTAACCTCGTCCGTACCGTTGGCAGCTTCCTGTACGTTGCGTGAAATTTCCTGAGTCGCTGAAGTCTGTTCCTCAACTGCTGCTGCAACAGCGGAAGTTGTTTCGTTCAATTCGGAAATTTCCTTTCCAACGCTTGAAATAACGGCGACAGCCCGCTGGGTTTGTTCCTGCACATTTCTAATCATCTCTGCAATATCATCAGTAGCCTTTTGTGTCTGGCTGGCAAGGGACTTGACCTCGGATGCAACCACAGCAAAGCCTTTACCTTTACCTGCATCACCAGCGCGAGCAGCCTCGATGGTTGCGTTGAGAGCCAGTAAATTCGTCTGCTCCGCAATGTCGGTAATGAGGCCAATGACCTGACTGATTTTTTCTCCAGCCTCTGACAGGCGCAAGATAGTTTCTTGTGCCTTCTCAACAGAATCAATAGCCCTACGCGCATAGTCGCTGGATTTGTTCATTTGCTGGGCAATTTCACGGATAGAGGCAGACAATTCCTCTGCTGCAGAGGCCACGTTTTGTATATTGGCACCAGCCTGTATTGATGCCGAGGTGACAGCAGATGATTGTGTACTGGTCTGATTAGCTATGCTCAGCATCGACTGGGATGTTTCCTCCATCTTGACAGCGGCGCCTGACAGGC
Organism: Pseudobdellovibrionaceae bacterium; assembly: GCA_041674725.1. Taxonomy (GTDB): domain Bacteria; phylum Pseudomonadota; class Alphaproteobacteria; order Micavibrionales; family Micavibrionaceae; genus UBA1573. Next base: position 390,924 of record JBAYVC010000001.1, read on the forward strand.
TACCAATAAGATCCCGCGCCTTGCTGTCAAAAGCGTTAACCAGCTCCTCAACACGTGTCGCGCGGATAAGCTTGATCTTATTTTCCTCCTCCTGCAAAGCCGCAATACGGCGGCGTTCTAGTGCATTTTGTTTGAAAACCAGCATAGCACGCGCAATATCGCCGATTTCGTCCTTGCGCGCATCTCCGGTAATTTTGTACTCGAGATGGTCGTTTGCCAACTCCTGAAGCCCCCTATTGGCTTCGGCCAATGGGAGGGTAACCGAACGCACCAGAAAATAACTCAATAACATCGTAAAAGAGAGAACAATAACAGAAAGAACTATCTCAAAGATAAAACGGGAAGTCGCCGCATCTTTTGTGCTCTCAACCAGCTGGATCAGAGATTTAGTTGCAACTCCCTCGGCCTCGTGAATCATATCAATCCGTTGCGTTGTAACATCAATCCAATGTTGCGGCGTAATCGAAGCCTCAACAGGAAGACCATTGCCGGCCTCGACAATCGCTTTACGAATACGGATTACCTCATCAACAGCACCTCCGGTAACCGTAGCATTAAAAAAGTTTGAAATCTCGGGCGATGTCCTTTCCCTAAAAATTGCCAAATGGACATCCTGCTGGGCCGAAAGCCCAATAAAACGAGCATGAAGCGCAGGAGAGAAACTTCCCCGACCCAAACCGTTTGCACCAACCGCCCGCTCAATCCCGCTCTTTTCCTTGATAAGGACAAGGTTGTAATAGGCAATTAACTGCATAGAAATTTTTGAATCTGTACTGAGTGATGCCATCCGAGAAATAATTGCGATTACCTTGGCATTCGTCTCCGTATAAAACTTGGCAACTTGATCTCCGGTAACAACCTTTTTATCAATTTGTCCGCGAAAGGCCTCCAGTTCGGATAGCTTGCTGTCCGTATCTTTAATGGCAGCCTTAACGCTTTGGTCAAAATCCCCTCCGAGGATAGCCGCCATTTCTTTTTGATAGGTAGGTTTTACCAAATCAGTTGATGCGCGTTGCTTAATCATGCGTCCTTGAACCGCCGATTCCATGTCGGGTTTTACATTGATAAACTGGACACTTAAGGCTCTTTCTTTCTGGAGTTCCTGCAGAAAATTTCCGATCTCTGGGGCTGTTCTGGTAAGCTCATACAAGGAACTGTTTTCTTGACGAACCCTATCTTCCTGAAAAAGAAGATAGCCCATCGCACACAATAGCGCGACAATCGGAACACAGATTATTACCATAACTTTTGTTTGAATTCTTATATCGTTAAGATTCATGTGAAACCCTCGGAACATCTGTAAATTGATTGGGTAATAGCTTAGGCGTGTGACCTAGCTGACGAAGTTTGGTCCATTTTTAATTAGAGTCTTTGATTTGAATCAAGGTGGTAGATAAAAAAGGGTGTCGAGAATATCCCTCACTTATTGATAATCTTTTTCTCAGGACAAAGAAAACAGGCTTGTCTGAGTTGAGGCTGATTGTCTTAACCTCCTAAATAACCTCATGAATAATCCCTTTTCCTTACCTGCGCCTTCAGGCAACTAAACTCGAACTTTTTACCTCGAATCATGGTATTATGACATGGTGGCTAACAATTTTTAATTGCTCCGGCGCCGAAGCCTTTCCGACAGTGATCGTGCCTTTCATGCCCGCAGCCTCATGCGGATGGCAATGAAAATTGTAAGTTCCTGGTTCAGTAAAAGTATAGGACCATTTCTCGCCCTCTTTTTCAAATGTGGAGCTCATAATCATCCCCTCCACCGTTTTGGGGACCGTGACAAACATCACATCATGCGTATCATCCTGCGCATTGACGAACGTCACCGTGTCCCCTGGCTGGATAACCAGTTCGGATGGATCGAAGTAGTAGGGTTTATCCCCCTCCAGATCGCTAACTTCCTTGATTGTGTAATCCGCAGCCCATACAGGTGCTGCCATCAATATCAGGGCCGTGGTAAGAAGAAATTTTGTCATGGTTTTTTCCTTTCATGTTCATTGGGGGTAAGTTTAAGTTTCCGCTGCATATACAGGGCATACATCACGGGAATGAGAATCAGCGTGAGAAGAGTTGTCGTGACCATGCCGCCCACCATCGGCAGGGCAATGCGACGCATCACATCCGCCCCGGGCCCATCGGTCAGAAAGATCGGGACGAGACCGAGAATAATAACAGCAACAGTCATCAATTTAGGCCGCACGCGCTGCACTGCTCCATGCCGGATATTGTCCAGCAGAGCTGGATAAGTTTCAGGCGGATACGCGCGCATCTGCTGGTCGATATAAATCAGCATGACAATCGCTGTCTCCACCGCGATTCCAGCAAGGGCGATAAACCCGACCGCCACCGCTACCGACATATTATATCCAGCCAGCCACACACTCCAGAACCCGCCAATCACACCAAAGGGCACTGCCAGCATGATAAGAAACGTCCTGTCCCACCGCCCAAAATGCAGGTAAAGAAGCGTCAGAATGATAAGGAGAGCCCCGGGAATAGCAAGGCGCAGCCGTTCATTTGCCTTTTGCATCTGCTCAAACTGGCCGGAGAGTTTAAGACTGTAACCTGTGGGCAGTTCCAGCGTCTTGAGCTTTGCCTGCATATCATCAATATAGGAGCCGAGATCGCGGCCCTCCATATCCACAAACACCCAGCCATTGAGCCGCGCATCCTCCGACGTTATCATTGCCGGCCCGTCCGTAATTTGGATTGTAGCCAAATCCGCAAGCGGAATATACGCCCCCGAAGGGGCAGGAACCAATACATTATCAAGATCGCTGATATGTTCCCGTTGCAGCCGGTCATAACGCAGCATAAGAGCATAACGCTCGCGCCCTTCTACCGTTTCAGCAAGCATCCTGCCGCCCAGAACCGCCTGGGTCACCATCTGCACATCCCCAAGCGCAATGCCATAACGGGAAATAGCGGTACGGTCGGGAATAATTTCGACATATTTACCGCCCTGCACGCGGTCGGCAACGGCGCTGCGCGTGCCTGGTACCGTGTGGACAGCCTCTTCGATCTGGCGGGCAAGCCTGTCAATTTCTTTAAGATCAGGCCCCGCGATCTTGATCCCGACGGGAGTTCGAATTCCGGTGGTCAGCATATCGGTACGGATCTTGATCGGGTACCCCCAGACATTACGCAGACCTGGTAAACGCGCCACCTTATCCAGTTCCGCCATCAATTTTTCAACCGTCATACCCTCTCGCCATTCTTCCTGCGGCTTAAGCTCCACCCATGTTTCGAGCATGTTGAGCGGCGCAGGATCGGTGGCGGAACCGGAACGCCCCGCCTTGCCAAAGACAAGTTTTACTTCCGGTATGCTCATAATCTGGCGGTTGGTGACCTGCAAAATTTCCCGTACTTTGGCAGGGGAAACTCCTGGTAAGGTCATCGGCATGTACAAGAGGCTCCCCTCATAAAGCGGCGGCATAAATTCCGCGCCGGTTTTACTGAGTGGAAGAAGCGTACTGACAAGTGCCAGCAAAGCCAGTGCAAGGGTTGCTTTACGAAACTTCAAAGCAGCATTCAGCACTGGTTTATAAGCCGCGATAAAAAAGCGGTTTATACTGTTTTCGTCCTCGCGCCGGATTTTACCGCGCACCAGATAGAGCATCAACACCGGCACCAGCGTCACCGACAGGAAAGAGGCCGCCGCCATCGCGTAGGTTTTCGTATAGGCGAGCGGTGCAAACAGGCGGTGCGCCTGCCCCGTCAGAGCAAAAACCGGCAAGAAGGAAACCGTGATAATAAGTAGGGAAAAGAACAGCCCCGGCCCGACTTCCATGGCCGCGCGCAACAAAGCGGCGCGGCGCTCTTCCTGCGAGCTACCGTGCGGCAGATTCGAGAGTTTCCGGTGCGCGTTTTCCACCATCACGAGGGAGGCATCCACCATCGCGCCAATGGCGATTGCGATACCGCCGAGCGACATGATATTGGCCGTAATGCCCTGCGCCGCCATGATGATAAAGGCGCTCAAAATGCCAAGCGGCAGGGTAATAATCGCCACCAAGGAACTGCGCGCATGAAGCAGAAAAAGAAAGGTCACCAGAGCGACCACAAGGCTTTCTTCCAGCAATTTGTGGGAAAGATAGCGCACAGACCCTTCAATCAACTGGCTGCGGTCATAGACCGTCACCATCTCGACACCCTCCGGCAATCCGCGCTTGAGCGATTCTATCCGCTCCTTGACCTTTTGAATGACCGTATGGGCATTGGCCCCTGGGCGCATGACGATAATCCCGCCAACCGCTTCACCTTCACCATTAAGCTCGGCGATACCACTGCGGATTGCGGGCCCTTCCACAACGCGCGCTACATCGGCAAGCGTTACCGGTGTGCCGTTATCACTCACTTTAAGAACGACTTTCTTCAAATCATCAGGGGAGGTCACATAGCCGAACGAGCGGATCAGATACTGGGTTTCGGCCATCTCCAGCGTGCGCCCCCCGCTCTCGCCATTTGCGCCGCGCACAGCATTAATCACATCAGGCAGCGCAATGCCGTAGGCATGAAGTTGATGCGGGTCGATTAAAACCTGATATTCCTTGACAAATCCGCCGACACTGGCCACTTCCGCGACCCCATCCACCGTGGCGAGATCAAAACGGATAAACCAGTCCTGCAGGCTGCGGAGTTTCTGCAGATCATGCTTGCCGCTGCGGTCAATCAGCGCATACTGAAACACCCAGCCGACCCCCGTCGCATCCGGCCCCAGTTCAGGCCGCACGCCTTCGGGAAGTTGCCCTGAAACCTGGGCGAGCGCCTCCAGCACACGGCTACGGGCCCAGTACATATCCACACCGTCTTCAAACACGATATAGATAAAGCTGTCGCCAAACATGGAAAAACCGCGCACAACCTGCGCCCTTGGCAAACTGAGCATCTTCGTGGAGAGAGGAAATGTCACCTGATCCTCAATAAGCTGCGGTGCCTGCCCGGGCCATTCGGTGCGGACTATGACCTGCGTATCCGATAAATCGGGGACGGCATCAAGCGGGGTTTGTTTAAGTGCGATAATCCCCGCCGCCAGAAGAACCGCGGCGCCAAGCAGCACAAAAAAACTGTTGGCTGCTGACCATTTAATAACCCGCGCAACAAACGACTGGGCTGGATCATGCATATTATTCATGCGCCTTCTCCCCCGTCATCTGGTTCATGCCACCGCGTAAGTTGCTTTCGGCGTCAATCATGAACTGGCCTGAGGTCACGACATTCCGGCCTTCGTCAAGCCCTGCGGTAATTTCACTGAAACCGTGCGCCGTCAGGCCCGTTCGCACCCGAACCGGACGGAAATAGCCTTTGCCCATCTCCTCAATGACATAAGCACCATCGGCGCCATAGAGAACAGCTTCCTCCGGCACGGCAAGCCGCAAGGATTTGGAGGACTCGAAGGTCACATCAACCAACGCCCCTGCCTTAAATGTCCCATCTGGGTTTTTAAGAACAAGGCGCGCCGTGCCAGTGCGGCTTTGCGGATCGGTGATCGGATAGATGACATCAACCGCCGCCTGAAATTTATCGCCTGTTTCAGGAAGAGCCACCACGGCCGGCGTTCCCGCAGCAAGAAATTGTAAGTCGCGTACGGGCAGGCTGGCCTCAATCCATACTTCGGCGTAATCCTGAAGCGTTAACGCCACATCACCCTCTTCCAAGTAAGAACCCTTACGACCATCCAGCATCGACACCGTACCATCCGCGGGGGCATAAAAAGGGGTGTCGCGCAGGGCATGTCCTGTCTCTTTAAGCAAGGCAATCGATTGGTCGTCCATCCCGTACAGGCGCAGCCGCTCTTCGGCATTGCCCACACGGCCAGCCCCTACCAGAAAGTCAGACTGGGCCGCCATCAGATCAGGACTATAATAGGTAAAGAGCAGATCGCCTTTCTTCACCGTATCGCCGACCGCACTGGCTTTGAGGTCAATGATCCAGCCCGCCGACCGCACGGCAATTTCATGTTCACGCCGCGTGCTGGGCATTACAGTACCAAACGCCGCAACGGATCGCCCGAACTCATGGCGTTTGACAGGGGCGGTTCTAACGCCCAGAGCCTGCTGGTAAGAGGACTCAATCTGTAGTGCCCCATCAGAAGAGGGGTTCTGATTTTCCTCATAGAAAGGCACAAGGTCCATATCCATGTAAGGCGACTTGCCAGGTTTATCGAATTTCTGGCCTAGTACCATCGGGTCGTACCAGTACAGAATTTTTTGTTCGGCATTCTTTGCTGGCTCTGGATCAGGCCCTGTTTTTGTCTCCTGCGCGGGGACCAAATTCATCCCGCAAATCGGGCAGGTATCCTCCTTTTCACCATGAATATGGGGGTGCATGGGACAAATATAATCTCCTGCGGCAATGGCCGTAGGAGCAAAGGAAAATAGCAAAAAAACGATACATAAAACGCGCATGAAAAAGCTCCCTTCTATAAAGGCGTTAAACCCGTCAAGAAAAGAGCGTGACTATATGCGCAGACGCTGTGTGGTCAGGATGATAGAGGGATGAAAGGGAGAAAAAAGCTGCCATTGCGGCGGTGGCCCGCGGATCGCGTTAACGGCTAGAGGCGAAAAATCAGAAACCGGAAGAAGGGCAACTCCGTCCAGATGCAGCGCCTTGCCCGAAGAGACATCCGGCCCGCTTATATCCGGCCCATGGCTCACGCTTTGGAGATCAATCCCTGCGCAATCCTTCAGGAACATCACATGATGTTTCCTGTCCGACCCGCCCTGATTGGCCTCCTCCTGCCCTGAATCATGATTCATCTGATGACAGGGCGGCTGAGCACTTTGCACAGGTTGCAGAGGTTCTGGCATATAGCAGACACTGGACGCACACGCCAACCCCGGCGTGAGCATTATCAGCATCATTAAAGCGCTCAGAAATTTTTTCACAACGATCATTGTACCCTATTCGCGTAAAAAAGCTATAAAGTTACACATTGCCTTCAAAAACTACCAAATCCGCGCTAACTATTGAATATCTGGAGAATGGCGAACGAAAAGACAGCTTGATTTAGATCAATGTGTCTCTGCTCCACAGATCTTAATTTGATGCAATAAACTTTAAAAGTTACGCTGCAATCCGATAGCATAGAGCAATATGAACGCCAGATTTTCACGTCAAATAAACCTCCCCGAAATCGGAGCCGAAGGGCAACAAAAACTGTCGCAAGCGCGTGTTCTGTGTGTGGGTGCCGGAGGATTAGGATCACCTGTCCTCCTCTACCTTGCCGCAGCAGGGATTGGTCATATTGGAATTATCGACCCCGATATAGTGGATGAAAGTAATCTCCAGCGGCAAGTTATCTTCACAGAAAGTGATATTGGCAAGCCTAAAGCGGCTTGCGCCCAAAAAAACCTCGCTGCACATAACAGCAGCACCGCGATAAAAATATTTGAGGAGAGCCTTACCAGCCTGAACGTCGATGACATCATCCCATCCTACGATATTATTATCGATGGAAGTGATAATTTCGAGACTAAATTTCTAATAAATGATGCAGCCATCAAATATGGGAAAGTTATGATATTTGGAGCCATTCAGGGGTTTGATGGTATGGCCAGTGTTTTTGATTTTAGGAAAGGCCAAAAACCCAGCCCCTGTTACAGATGCCTCGTTCCTACCCCCCCTCAAGCCAGAATACAAAACTGCGCACAATCCGGTATCATCGGGGCCGTTGCAGGCATCATCGGTATAACGCAAGCCCTGCAGGCTATCCAGATTGCAGTTGACCACAAAAACTTTACGCCCCTTGTCGGAAAACTCTGGACCATAGATATGACGACCATGGATGTTACCTCGCTAAACTTGGCTAAAAATCCCGACTGTCCTGCCTGCGGCGATGAAGAGAAAAGAATGCATCTCCATTACACATCCCCTGTATGTGGAATTATCCCTGAAATTTCAGCCGCACAAATAGCAACTGGAGATGACATTGTTCTTATAGATGTCCGCGAGGAAGAAGAATGGGATGATGGTCATATTCCCGGCGCCACGCATTTCCCCTTATCACAGCTCCTTATGGATAAAATCCCCCCGGTATCTGATAAAAAACGCATCATCGTGTATTGTCAGATCGGTGGACGCAGCATAACGGCGGCGCGCCTTCTCATGGAAAGGGGCTATTGGGACATTCGTAGCCTTAAGGGTGGCTATGAACAATGGTTGGCATTCAATGCTCTACGCGGATAAAAAGGTTCCCGCTGACTGGTAAAGGAGTCTTACCGCCACATAAAAAATAAGCAATGCCGTCAGCCTTTTTATAACATCTTTGTCAAGCTTTGCTGATCCCAGATTTGAGCCAACCCAACCGCCTGCAAGAACAAGCGGCAACAAAAACCAGAATGTTTCAAGACACAGCATAAAATTATTTGAACTTCCGCTTTTGATCAATTGCCCCAATAGCCCCGCCAGCGAATTAACCAGAATGAACAAACTGCTAGCCCCCGCTATCCTCTTGGGGTCTTTCCATTTCATATAATACAAGACAGGGGCAAGAAAAATACCCCCGCCTATTCCCGTGACTCCCGCAGCACCCCCCAGCACCCCACCCAAACACAATGGAATAGCAACAGGTAATGATTTTATATGCGGCCTCTCTCCAATTAAATTGCTCTCGCTCCTTTGTGGCCATAGCAATCTAAGAGATGACAGCAACAATGCGCAACCCAAAACCCCCATAAAAAGAGTTTCTTTGATAGGAACCATTCCTCCCAAAATAGCAGCAGGAACAGACGTCACAATCCACGGAACAACTTTCTGAAAATGAATGTGACCTGATTGATAAAAATTATAAACAGCGCTGCTAACAACCAGAATATTGCAGGTTAAAGAAATGAGTGGAATAAATCTGTAATCAACATCAAACAATACCAACAATGAGGTGTAAGTTGATCCCCCACCAAAGCCTATGCTCGCATACAAGGCCGCCGTAAAAAGAAAACCAAGAGACAATCCCATTCTAATTTCTGCTCACTGCGCGGGCATCTTTACGAACATCTACCTGCAGAAAAATCTCCAGCCCATCCTGTAACGCAGAAACCCCCTCCCTATTTTTTCCCTTATCATAAAGATCTTGTAGATATGGTAGCGACACTCTTAGGTAGTAGCACGCTTCAGCCTTATCATCGAGAATAAGTGAAAGAGCAAGAGACGACGTATCGTTGCTGCATTCAATAACCAACGCTGTTTGGTATTTACCGATTCCAACCCTGTCTTCAAGAGTATTTCCATCAAGCAAATGGCATAATTCCTCTCCAGAAATCTTAAAGACAACCGTGCGTTCACTTATTTTAATATTCATGACTAACCATCGCCTCCCAATCTGAGGGGGTGTTGATATTTCTCATCATCAGAAGATCATCTTGAAGAAGAGGCATTTTCTTTGATCCAAGAGTTTGATGAATATCTCTGACTGAATTGCAGTGCCAAATAGCAACGCCTCTGCGCAAAAATGCCGGAAGCGGATAATTCTGCCAATAAGCACCACAAGGGGATTTCAACAAAGGGGTAATAAGCGCGCTGTTCAGCAGCGGCATATCAACTGGCACCACCAAAAAGTAATCATACGCGGGAAGAGCCTCCATTATGTTCCAAATAGCCTGAGCAGGGCCAGCATAACGAGTGGCATCGGGAATATGGTCATACCCCTCCACATCCCCGCCAATAAAAATATCTTCTATTCCTGCGCCCTGCAATATCTGCCGCATATGATCGACAAGAGGGCTGCCGCGAAAGGAAAGCATGGCCTTGTTCATTCCCATACGTGACGAGCGTCCACCAGCCAGAACAACACCTGCAATCCTTGAATAGATCATATCATCCACACTTGCCGCAGCACACAGAACTCACATCTTCCCTTAATGAATTCCCCGGCAACCATGCGCTCTTGCCATCACTATAATGCTCTTGCTTCCAGACAGGAAGGCGCAGTTTAATTTCCTCGATCACATAACGCAAAGCATCAAAACTATCCGCGCGATGCGCAGAACTCACGGCAATCAGGACACTCACTCCGCCAATGCCAAGCTCACCTTTATAGTGGGCGGCATAATATTTTGTCCCCGGCCAAAACCCTACCCCCTCGCCACAAATACTCTCAAGAACTTCTCTGGCCAAAGAGTCATGGACATCATAGGAAATGCCTTGGACAGATTTGCCTTGATGATGGTTACGCACGACCCCCAGAAAAGTGGCCACAGCTCCATGCGCGTCATCTGACACGAAGTCAATGGCTTTATGAACATCAAGTTGTGTGTCCATAATTTCGGCACAAATATCCTTACACATTTTATCCTCCACAGACAGGTGGCAATATCGAGAGACAGCAATTTTCTTCAAGAACATAAGCTTCCGGCAAAATATGCACAGAATTTGCCAGAACAGAATCATTTACCAAAAGTTCCTGATCCTTCCCAATCTTGGCGATAAGAGCCTGTTTTACGGCCAAAATATTGCTCCTTAGAGGAAGAGACAAAACAACATCCTTGCCAAAGGTACGAAACGCGCCAAAGAAGCGGATACCAACAGTAATATTATCCATGAGCAACCTCATAACCTTGCTTTCTGATTTTTATGAGCGTATCAGCCAAGAATGGTGAGAAAATATCCCAGCATTCACGGACAGCTTTAGGACTTCCGGGCAGAGCAATCACAAATGTTTTTCCAATCATGCCCGCGGTCATGCGCGAAAGCCACGCTGTATCTGCAAGATGCAAACTCTCGTGACGCAGCATATCGCCAAAACCTTCCAGATGCTTATCAAATATTCTAGCCAGAACCTCAGGCGTTACATCACGCGGGCCCGGCCCCGTCCCTCCAGACATCAGCAGTAAATCTGGCTGCTCATTGCGGCACAGCGAGAGGGTTGTTTGTTCAATGATCTCCGCATCATCCGGTATGACCTGATAGCCCCGAAGCGATGCTCCCGCTGCCTCCAGATAATGATTGATGACTGCTCCTGTTTCATCGGCATATACTCCTTGTGAAGCACGGTCACTCATCACAACTAGCGATGCCGTAAAACCAGTAAGGAAATCCGGTCGCGGCAGTTGATCCCGCAGCCAATCTGGAATCCCTTCAGGATTAACCCAAACACCGCTCTTGCCTCCTGTTTTAACCAACAGCTTTACCTCACCAATTCGTAGGGCTGGATCAACTCCTTTTACCAGATCCCAGATCGTAAGCAGCGCCGCAGACGCCCCGCTCAGAGCTTCCATCTCCACACCTGTTTTGGCAATAGCAATAGACTGCGCATACACGACGATGCAGTGGCGCTCTTCATCAAGGACACAATGAATCTCCACTTGGTCAAGAGGAATAGTGTGACACATCGGAATAAGGTTGGGTGTATTTTTAGCCCCCATAATTCCGGCGGCCTCAGCGAGCGCCAGAACATTACCTTTGGGGAGAGTTCCTTCTTTGACCCTATTGAAGGACTCCTGCCCCATATGAATGGTGCCACACGCCACGGCATAACGGCGCGTCGGGCGTTTTCGTCCAACATCAATCATACGAAAATTAGGCGTAATAGCCTGCGGAAATGAAATAATATTTTGACTCTTCATACTAACCTCCAATTGATGCCAAATGATCACGAATGCCACTATCCCCATAGTGTAGATAGTGAGTTCCCTTTTTTCCACCCATGAGACTGATAATTTTTCCCTGCAATACTTCGATCTGGCCATCGTCTTGCAGAAGACTCCTCAGTGAGAATCCCCCCTCGCCGAAAAGGCATAAATGCAAATCACCGCGCGCAGAAACCCGCAGACGGTTGCACGTTTTACAAAAATCCTTTGAATAGGGGGCAATCAGGCCAATGCGGCCACGACTCTCTGGATGTGTGAATTCAAACGCAGGTCCATCCCCATCGTCCCGTGCCTTTTGTTGCCAACCGCGATGCAACAATTTTTCGGTTACATAAGTTCCTGATAAATGATGGTGAGAAAAATAATCACCATTATCACGTGTACGCATCAGTTCGATAAACCTCAGTGCAATATCCTTGTCCGCAACGAAAGAGATAAAGTCATCCAGCTCCCCATCATTAAGCCCCTTCAGAAGTACTGTGTTGAGCTTAATGGACTCAAACCCAGCTGCGCGACAAGCCTCCATCCCCTCGAGGATTTCATCCAAACGGTTATGCCCCGTAATTTTTTCAAATTGCTGCGAATTTAGGGAATCAACACTGATATTGATAGCCCTCAGCCCAGCCCCGAAGTAAGATTCGGCTCTTTGCGCCAGTTTATAACCATTGGTCGTAAAAGCCAGTTTGCGCACCCCCGCCACTTCAGCAACACCCTGTGCAAGGTCAATAAAATCATCACGTACCGTCGGCTCACCTCCTGTTAACCTGATCTTCCACACACCCAGTCCTGCAAATGCGCGCACCAAACGTAAAATTTCTTCGCGTGACAGAAATGGAACAGGGGAATCTTTCTTATAACCATTAGGCAGACAATAGCTGCAACGGAAATTGCAGACATCCGTTACCGATAGACGCAGATATGAAAACATACGGCCAAAACCGTCTGTCAGCGGCGCTGTTGTCATCCTCATGGCTCCTTTCCAAATGCGGGAGGCTGCGGCGTTTCCACACGCAACCCCGACTCACACGCCATATCGCAAGCGACTTAGGTCATATGAGCTCGGAGGTGTAACATCCTCAACAGAATGTGGAGATGACTATGACGTAAGATTAAATGAATGGTCTTGATTGGGATCAAGCTCAAGGCGGTTTTTTTTTATTACGTTCAAAGCCTACCCCTTAGCCATCATAAGGACGAAAAAGTGAATATTACAACGACACTGAGAAAAAACCCTCTTTTTAGAAATATTGATCCAAACGCACTCCAAAGTTTGATAAAAGAATGCCATGTCAAAAAACTTGAAAAAGGTCATGAACTTTTTTCTATGGGGGAACACGCCCATTCACTCTATATTATTATGGATGGATGGATAAAATTATTTCGGGTGTCTCGCTCGGGTGAAGAAGCTGTGATTCATATCTTTGGACCGGGAGAATCCTTCGCTGAAGCCGCCGTTTTTAGTGAAAACCAAATTTACCCCGTCAATGCGCAAGCCATCGAAGAGTCCGAAGTTTTGGGTATTCCACGATCATTCTTTGTCAATAAAATCAAAGAAGACAGCAACTTCGCCTTAACTATGCTGGGAACAATCGCCGCCAGACAGAATTTTTTGGTTCATCATATGGAACAACTGACAACCCGCTCTGCATCCCAACGTATCGGATATTTCTTACTGCGTTTTTGTCAGGAAAGTCATGATAAAAATGGGCAGATGGTCGTCACCCTTCCCTATGACAAGTCAATTATTTCGACCCGTCTTAATATTAAACCGGAAACATTCTCCAGATCTCTAAGCACACTTAGGGAACACGGGATTATAACCAATGGTCGTCAGGTCACAATCACGTCAATTGACAAGTTGACAGAATACTGCGACCTTCAGAAATCAGAGAAGCTTTGCTAGGTGGATTATACGGGGTTATGCCGCCTGCCCGTCTGGCCGCACCGACTTCAGGATAGGCATAAATTTCAGCACATAGAGAAAAAATATGCCGCTCCATAGTGTAGCAGACCCGATGATGGCGTGATGAGAAGAATCCGGAAAGAACAAGGGGCCAAATACCCTGATAATGGCCGCAAACTGCATAGCTCCGAACATGAATGTCATCGTAGAATCTGCGCGTATGTTCCGGCCAGTATGTCCAAGCGCAACACGGCACATCATACCGATGGTCATCGACCCTATTGTCCCAACCGTCAGGGCATGAAGCGCCGTAGAGAAGACCACAACACCAAAAGCTGACAGACTGACCAACCCCAGACCTATAATCAACCATATATATCCTGCATGTAAAATCCACAGCATAGGATCAACAAAAGTCTTGGCAGTATGGTAGCCACGAAGTCTCGCTGCGTGTATCAATGATGATACGGCGGCACATACCCCCAATCCATAATGATCGCTTCCCCAGAAGGCCAGCGCCACCATAACCAGTAACAAAGAAATGAGCGCGGCAATATCCAAAAATGTCTGATCATATGACCTGACACTGTGCCCGTAATAACGTAGGGCAGAAACCGTAAAGGCAGGGATAATACGTCCCCCAATTAGTGAAACCATCGTCAGAATAACAAACAACGCCACGTAAAGTGGCCTCATATCTTCTAGAAAAAAGAACATCAGATCACAGACACATAAAATTGTCAGCAACCCTAAAAAAATAAAATTCCTTTTATTTCGGCTGTGTAACAGGGGTATAGCCAAGGTTACAGCCAATGCAGGTAGAAAGGAGCCATCAAGAACAGCAACCATCCACACGGGAAGACCCAAATCTACATTCATGACAAAACGGCCCACACCCCAGATACAGCACAACGCCGCCAAATGCCCTTGACGTGCTGGCGCGCCTCCCGTCCAGTTAGCAACTGCCGTTAAAAGGAACCCCGCGACAATAGCCATGGAAAAACCATAAATCATCTCATGGGCATGCCAGAAAATAGGGTCAGAAATGACAGATGGCGGAGATATATAATCCGCATAAAATCCGCCCCATATCACAATCATACACGCGCTATATAAGGCCCCGAGAAGAAAAAACGGACGGAACCCCCTTCCCCAAAAAGGAGAATCAAAAAACTTCATCATCAAATTGGACTTTCTATTATAACTATTGCACCAGTGGTGTATCAGCTTGCCTTAGTCGAAATCCACTAATTTTCGCCTCTCCTGCAACCAACTGTATATATTGGCTAAACGCCCTGTTCCAACTCTGTTTCTCAATAAACTCTGCAACCCAACTTTTAACCGCGTCATAGGGTAACTGTTCCCCTTCAAGGCGACGATGAACCTTAATGATGTGGTACCCAACTTCACTGGCAACCGGAGATTCTGATATTTGACCTTCTTTCATGCGCATCAACGCCTGTTCAAAAGCAGGCATAGTCTGGCCCTTGGTAATCTGACCAAGGTGCCCCCCCTCTGCCGCAGACGAACATTTCGAATATTTTTTGGCCATATCTGCAAACTGCTCAGGGTTATTGCACAACTCCTGAATAACCCGTTTTGCCAAAGCCTCAGCCGCCGCATAAGAGCGTTCATCATCGGGCGGCGCAAGAAATAGGATATGCGAAACTTCGAGCAAAGGCGAGGTAAAGAATCTGGCTCTATTCTGATCGTAGTATCTCCGACATGTTTCATCATCAGGACTTGGAACCGAGATCTCACGCTGCAAGACGTCTTGTATAACAGCGTCGGCATCGCGGTGAGGGTCGTCAAGTTTATAAATCCCTAGATCAATTGCCCTTTGCAAGAGCAACTCCTTAATCACCAAAGCCTGCATAGCACAGTACTTTGCTTCCGAAAGGCTCTCTGCTGGATGATACTGAACTTCAGCATTGATCTGATCATCCGTTATATGAACACCATTCACTGTAATTCCCGGCATAATGCTCATGGCAACCTACACTGCCCGCTTGCGAACAATTTGATACGGGCGCCCCAAAAACTCGATAGGAACACTTAAAGCATGAACCAGTCGTGTAAATGGGAAAACCAAAAGGATAAACAGCCCAAGCGTAATATGCGCCTTAAATACAAAAGCAACATCAGCTATATATTCGTGCGCTCCCCCGCGGAATGTTACAATATGCTGCGCCCATTCCATAAATTTTATCATCTCATGACCATCCAGATGTTTCATCGAAACAAAGATTGTGGATAAGCCCAGTAACAACTGCGAAAGCAGTAACAGCAAAATAGCCATATCGGCAAACGATGTCGTCGCCCGCACCCGTGGGTCAAAAATCCTACGGTGAATAAGCAAACATAAGCCTGCCAAACAGAAACCGCCGGCAATCCCCCCTGCCGTCATGGCTAAAATTTGCTTGGCTCCGTGTGGAATTCCCAAGGCATCAAAAACCGCAATCGGAGTGAGAAGCCCAACAAAGTGTCCCGCAAGAATAGTCAGTACCCCCAAGTGGAAGAGAATACTCCCCCAGATCAGTTGCTTGCGGCGAAGCAACTGGCTTGACTTACTGCGCCATGTATAGGGATCACGATCAAACCTCAGAATGCTCCCCAAAACAAAGAATGAGATTGCAATGTAAGGAAATATCTGAAAAAGAAAATAATCCATCTTAACTCTCCTGTTTTTGGGTTAAGGGTAATTCCGAAGAATTCATACGACGTACCATATCCTGCGCCATTGGGCACCCTTCAGAAATTCCCGTTGTTTGTGATGTGTTTTCGAAAGCGAATTGCTCGGCCCACTGTTCATCCAGCTCTTTTGCCGATAATTCCTTTCCTGCGTTCTTTTGAAGAGATTCTGTAACAGCCTTTTTATCAGCTTTACGCTGCGATATTTCCTGTAAGGCCACAAACACATGAGCATAGGGGGAGTCGCGGTTGATAAGCCTATCACCAACTAAAGCAATAACATTTACCGCATCCGAAAGATGTGCTTGACTCTCCTGCGGTGGCAACACTGACAAAAACTCCAGAAACAAAGGAAGAAAATCGGGCATTTCTTCCGTCGAAATCATCAATTCTGCATTGGTGTACAACTCATTCAGACTAACCAAAGCCTGTCCTCTTTCACGGGAATCTCCATGAATATGTTCAAACAAATGGAGAGAAAGCGACGGTGTTCGGTCAAACAAATCGACATAAGCTTCTTGCAAATCAAGAATATTCAGTTCTTCCATCCATTGGATTAATTGGCACACCCCTGCAAGAGAGGAAGAAGAGAGCCTGTTCTCTTCCTGCAAGATGGCACGGCAATCAACCAAAGAAGACTGATGTTCGCTCGTGGGATACGTCAACAAAAATCCAAGAACTTTAAGTGTTTTCATCATTTTCTCCTAGCATCCACATTTCCCACTGCCACAACCACCGGAAGGTTTATCGTGATGCTTATGATCGCGGTCATGATTGTGATGCGGTTCAGGCAAAACATCATTACGTGTAAACAGCGTATTAACACGGTTATCTTTTCCAGACGCACTGTGCCCACGCCATGTTTTTTTGGCATCAAACAAGTCTGTCGTGCTGTTGCTATGGGTCGAGCAACCATTACCAAAGCTGAAACCACAGCCCCCACTCTCGCCATAGGCATCAAGTGTTTCTTCGCGGTGTCCAGTTGGGATCACATAACGGTCTTCATAATTTGCCAGAGCCATAATCTTGTACATATCTTCAACCATAGCCTCTGAGAGAGAAACCTCGGCAAGATACCGGACGTCTTTTTGCCCAACGACAAGTTTGCTGCGCATAAAATGACGCATCGCCAACATTCTCTTCAGGCCAAATTCAATCGGCGCCTCATTCCCTCCAGTCAGAAGATTGGCGAGATACCTTACCGGAATACGCATTTTATCAATATCTGGCATAATGCTGCCTTCAACAGTCGGAATCTGCCCATTCTCCATTGCCGACTGAACGGGTGAAAGAGGAGGAATATACCACACCATCGGCAACGTCCTGTATTCAGGATGTAGCGGGAAAGCCACTTTCCATTCCATGGCCATTTTATAGATAGGAGATTGCTGTGCCCCTGTAATCCAATTCTCGGGGATACCATCGCGCCTTGCCTGTTCAAT
Source organism: Pseudobdellovibrionaceae bacterium (assembly GCA_041674725.1). Classification (GTDB taxonomy): domain Bacteria; phylum Pseudomonadota; class Alphaproteobacteria; order Micavibrionales; family Micavibrionaceae; genus UBA1573. Next base: position 408,545 of record JBAYVC010000001.1, read on the forward strand.
CACAGCCGGATCATGAGGGTTTAGAAAAATGTCGAGCTGCGCCTCATAAAGATCCTTCTCGTTTTCAACACTCGCCGCTTCTTCAATACGGTCGGCATCATAGAGCATTACCCCAAGATATCGGATACGTCCGACGCAGGTCTCTGAACATACCGTTGGCTCGCCATTCTCGATACGCGGATAACAGAACGTGCATTTTTCAGCCTTACCAGACTGCCAATTATAATAAATCTTTTTGTACGGGCATCCAGAAATGCACATCCGCCATCCGCGGCATTTATCCTGATCAATCAGAACAATTCCGTCTTCTTCACGCTTGTAAATCGACCCCGACGGGCAAGAAGCCACACATGTCGGGTTAAGGCAATGCTCACACAAACGCGGCAAATACATCATAAATGTATTTTCGAACTGCCCATACATTTCTTCTTCGATATTGCGGAAGTTATAATCCTTGCGGCGATGTTCAAACTCGGTTCCAAGAATTTCTTCCCAATTTGGCCCCCATTTGATTTTGTCCATGCGCTCGCCGGATATCAATGAACGTGGGCGCGCCGTAGGCATTGTTTTTGATTCAGGAGCATTCTGCAAATGATCATAATCAAAGGTAAAAGGCTCATAATAATCATCAATCTCCGGCATAGACGGATTTCCGAAAATATTGGACAGTATACGCCAACGCCCCCCCTGCTTCGGTTCAATTTTGCCATTGCCCTTACGAATCCATCCGCCCTTCCATTTGGACTGGTTTTCCCAGTCCTTGGGATAGCCGATTCCGGGTTTGGTTTCAACATTATTGAACCATGCATATTCAACCCCTTCACGGGATGTCCATACATTTTTGCACGTGACAGAACATGTATGGCACCCGATACATTTGTCGAGGTTTAACACCATACCGATTTGCGCTCTTACTTTCATTCTGCGGCCTCCACGTTAGAGGATGTTCCATCCATCCAGTCGATATTTTTTGCCTTACGCACAATTACAAACTCGTCGCGGTTGGACCCAACCGTTCCGTAGTAATTAAATCCGTAAGATTGCTGGGCATAGCCGCCAATCATATGAGTGGGCTTCACCGTCGCCCGAGTTACTGAATTGTGGATACCACCCCGAGCATTGGTGATGCTGCTTCCCGGCGTATGCACCAGTTTTTCCTGCGCGTGATACATGAGCATCATCCCTTCATTAACACGCTGGGACACAACGGCGCGTGCGATAATGGCTCCATTGGTATTAAACACATCAACCCAGTCATTGTCCTTGATTCCCACCTTCTTGGCATCAACCTCACTCATCCAGACGATTGGCCCCCCACGTGATAGGGTCAGCATATGAAGGTTGTCGGTATAGGTTGAATGGATACCCCATTTCTGGTGGGGTGTAATAAAGTTGAGCAGCACTGTTGGAGCGTCTTTTCCATGATGGTCAAGCATATCCTGTACCGTACGCGTGTTAATAGGTGGACGGTAAGAGACAAACCCCTCACCAAAATCAATCATCCAAGGGTGATCCTGATAAAGCTGCTGCCGTCCCGTCAGCGTGCGCCACGGAATATACTCATGCACGTTCGTGTATCCGGCATTATAACAAACATGCTCAGATTCAATACCGCTCCACGTAGGGGAACTGATAATCTTGCGTGGTTGCGCTTGAATATCACGGAAACGTATTTTTTCTTCCTCTTTTGGTAAAGCCAGATGTCTATGGTCAAGACCGGTAGCTTTACCCAGGGCAGCCCATGCCTTGACGGCCACTTCACCATTTGTTTCAGGCGCGAGCGAGAGAACGATTTCACACGCATCAATATCCGTAACAATTTTAGCGCGGCCATTCACCTCACCATTGAGTTTTTTAAGGAAGTCAACTTCATGTTCGGTGTTCCATGAAATCCCTTTTCCACCATTTCCAAGTTTTTCCAGTAATGGCCCGAGAGACGTAAATTGTTCAAAAAGGCGCGTATAATCACGTTCGACCACTTTCATGGACGGCATGGTCTTGCCCGGAATAGCAGGACATTCCCCTTTGCGCCACTCCTTGACATCAGGTTGAGCCAGCTCACCCGGCGTATCATGCAAAATAGGAGTTAGAACCAGATCCCTTTCAACGCCCAAATGCCCTTTTGACAATTCGGATACTTTTTTAGCCAATCCTTTATAAATTTCCCAATCCGACCGGCTTTGCCAGACCGGATCAATCGCCCGTGAAAGGGGATGAATAAACGGGTGCATATCCGATGTATTCAGGTCATTCTTCTCGTACCAACTGGCTGTTGGCAAAACAATATCGGAATAGACACAGGTTGTTGACATGCGGAAATCAAGAGTTACCAGCAGATCAAGCTTGCCCTCGGGCGCATTATCATGCCAGACGACATCTGATGACATACCCTTACCTTCCGGCCCCAGATCTTTCCCTTGAACCCCATGCTGCGTCCCCAGAAGGTGCTTGAGAAAGTACTCATGGCCCTTTCCCGAAGACCCCAGTAGGTTAGAGCGCCACACAAACATATTGCGCGGCCAATTATCTGAGTGGTCAGGATCTTCACACGACATCCGAAGTTCGCCTGATGCAAGTTTTTCTGTAACATAAGCCACAGGATCACGCCCTTGCCCCTCTGCCTCCCGCACCAGTGCCAGAGGATTTTCTTGCAATTGCGGAGCCGACGGCAGCCAACCCATCCGCTCTGCGCGGACATTACAATCAATCAATGATCCCTGCCATTTACGCTGGTCAGCCAAAGGGGAGAGAATTTGAGAAACGCCAAGCGTCTCATAACGCCATTGATCTGTATGGGCATAAAAAAACGATGTCGAGTTTTGTTGCCGCGATGGACGAATCCAGTCCGTCGCAAATGCCAAGGGAACCCATCCCGTCTGCGGACGCAGCTTTTCCTGTCCCACATAGTGAGCCCATCCTCCACCGGACTGACCAATACATCCACAAAAAATCAGCATATTAATAGCTGCGCGGTAGTTCATATCCATGTGGTACCAATGATTCATCGCCGCCCCGATGATGACCATCGACTTGCCCTTGGTGATATGGGCATTTTCAGCAAAAGCGCGCGCAACTTGAATAACTTTCTCGGCGGGAACCCCTGTGATCTGCTCCTGCCATTTTGGTGTATAAGGGATATTATCATCATAACTGGTCGCAACATGATTGCCGCCCAATCCTTCGCGTGCCAAACCATAATTGGCACAAAGAAGATCAAACACAGTTGTTACTGCTGTTTTGACACCATCAAGCACAACGTACTTCACGGGAATATTACGATACAGCACCTCTTCTTGCTGGTTTGGTTGGAAATAATCATGTTCGTGTTCAATTCCACCGAAATACGGGAACCCAACTTCAACAATATCATCTTGCATTCCAAGCAGGGTTTTTTGCTGGCGGATTTTTTGACCCGATCGTGAATCGTGCGAAACGATATTCCATTTGCCCTCTTCTCCCCAACGGAATCCGATAGAGCCTGTTGGAACAGTTATCTGCCCACTATTCTCATCAATGCAGACAGTCTTCCATTCAGGGTTATTAGTCTCATCGAGCGCGCCATCAAAATCAGAGGCCCGAACAAAACGCCCCGCCACGTATTTTCCATCGCGACTTTCAAGTTTAACCAGAAGCGGCATGTCGGAGTAAGTCCGGCAATATTCGTCAAAATAATCCGAGGTATTGTCCAGATGATATTCACGCAGAATCACATGCCCCATAGCCATTCCGAGGGCAGAGTCCGTCCCCTGACGAGGATTCAGCCATATATCACCAAATTTAGAGGCTTCACTATAATCTGGCGTGATGGTTACAACCTGTGTTCCCTTATACCGTGCCTCGGTCATAAAATGAGCATCAGGCGTACGGGTCTGAGGAACATTTGATCCCCACATAATGATAAAACCAGAGTTATACCAGTCCGCACTCTCGGGAACATCCGTCTGTTCACCCCATGTTTGAGGTGATGATGGCGGCAAATCGCAATACCAATCATAAAAGCTCATGCACACCCCCCCCATCAACGACAGGTAACGCGAGCCTGCAGCGTATGAGATCATTGACATGGCAGGAATCGGTGAGAAGCCAATAATACGGTCAGGGCCATGGCGCTTGATTGTATAGATATTGGCCGCAGCAATAATTTCGTTCACTTCATCCCAATCCGCCCTTACAAAACCACCTTGACCACGAAGTTTCTGATATTCTTTTCTAAGTTCGGGGTCTTTCTGGATAACTTCCCACGCCGTAACAGGAGAATCCGTCGTCTGTTTTGCCTCTCTCCACAAAGTAAGAAGCTTCTTGCGAATAAGGGGATATTTCAGGCGGTTAGCCGAATATATATACCAGCTATAGCTGGCTCCGCGCGCGCAACCGCGCGGTTCATGATTGGGCAAGTCAGGACGGGTACGAGGATAATCAGTTTGCTGCGTCTCCCACGTGATAAGACCGCCCTTGACATAGATTTTCCATGAACATGACCCAGTGCAGTTCACACCATGAGTTGATCTCACAACGCGGTCATGTGCCCAGCGATCACGGTAAGCCTTTTCCCATGCACGGTTTTCATCAGTTGTGATTCCATGCCCTTCCGAGAAAGTTTCATGTTTTTGTACAAAGTAATTCAAGCGGTCAAGAAAATAGCTCATTCTTCTTCTCCAATATAAATTTTATGGATTTTTATGTTCTGCGTTCGGGCGCAAATATGCCCACCAATTCAACCCCATACAAATGGTGTAAAATCCGGCGAAGACATACAAGGCAATCTCCGGCGTTGTGGCTTGTATCTGTTCACCAAAAACCTGTGGAATAATAAAGGCTCCATAGGCTGCAACTGCCGACGTCCACCCAAGAACAGGCCCAGCCTGCTCACGATCAAACACTTTGGCAACCGTTCGGAAGGTCGAACCATTACCTATGCCACTAGCAAAAAATAATGTTAAGAACAGCAGAAAGCAGGGCGTAAAATACTCCTCGGGTGTGGCCGATGCATAGGCAGCCTTCATGTAATAAGCTGCACCAATGGCTGCCGCGACCATCACAACTGAACAAATTTGTGTTACAAAAGCCCCACCAAGCTTATCCGCCACCCAGCCCCCAACAGGACGAATAAGTGCACCGATGAACGGCCCAATCCATGCATACATAAGAGCGTTTGGCGCATTGGGATTGGCCAGCGTATGGGACATTTGCCCATCTACCACCACATGCTGAAAACCAAATATAACTTTGATGGCAAGCGGAAAAGCTGCTGCATAGCCAATAAACGAACCAAACGTCATCGTGTAGATCACGGTCATGATCCATGTGTGAGGATGACTGAAAATCTTGTACTGACGTTTCAAACTACTCTGAATTTGCCCGGGTATAAGGCGCAGCGCAAGCACGGTCAGGGTAATAATACATGGAAGGACGACCCACTTGCTCACGCCCCAGCCATTACCACCCGATTCAGCTGGCAAAATAAACCACAAACCTAAAACGGTCGTAGCAAGGCCAATCCCCAGCATTAAAGATATTTTCATCATCGAAGTGAGAGGATTCTCGACCGTAGGTGAAACATGCTCCGCGCGAATATTATTCATCAGAAACCATGCTGCAGCAACCAGCGGAATAAGAATAACAACCCATATAAAACCCGCATTGTGAATATACGTCTCTGTTCCGGCGGCAATCTTGCCAATCAATGTACCCGAGTCACTTTTCAAGATCATCGCTTCTCCCCCGAAAATTCCTGCCGTCATGACAAGAGGGACAAGTATCTGCATCGTTGTGACGCCAAAATTTCCCAGACCGGCATTAAGTCCCAGAGAGAGTCCTTGAATACGTTTAGGAAAGAAAAAACTGATATTGGACATTGAAGAAGCAAAATTTCCACCACCAAAACCTGACAAAAGGGCTAACATTTGAAATATCCAGAGTGGTGTTTCAATATCTTGAAGAGCCACTCCAATCCCGAATGATGGAATAATCAAAAGTGCGGTTGTAAAGAAAATAGTATTCCGTCCGCCCGCCAAGCGGATGAAAAACGAACTGGGGATACGCAGCGTTGCCCCCGATAGCCCCGCGATAGCACTGATTGTAAACAGCTCGGCTTGCGTGAAGGGAAACCCGAGATTTAGCATCTGGACAGTAATAATGCTCCACAACATCCACACCGCAAAACCACAAAGAAGTGAAGGAATAGATACCCACAGATTGCGAAATGCCGTTGCTCGCGCACCCGATTCCCACTGCTCATTATTTTCAGGATCCCATACAGGAATATCTTTAGCCATAACCAACTCCTAATTCTGCGCGGTTTGCATTTCTGGTAGAAATTTTGATTTGTCGAGCTTGCGTTCCATAATGAGGATCGCCGCATGCATCCAGATAAGTGCGATGGAAACAAGGATAAACAGCAACATAAAGCAGCTTGTCCATACGCCAATCAGCTCATTAAGGTACCCAAAACAGATGGGAAGGATAAAGCCGCCAAGTCCGCCAATCATCCCCACCATACCGCCAACCGCACCGACATGTTCGGGGTAATAGACAGGAATATGCTTATAAACTGCGGCTTTTCCCAACGACATAAAGAACCCGAGAATAAAGATGAGTATGGTAAAAGGCACAATCCCCATATCAATGCTGAATTCAATAGGGCCCCTGATTCCTGATACAATGTAATGTGTTGTCGGATAAGAAAGAATAAAACAACAAATAACAGACACAGTGAAGGTAATATACATCACACGGCGAGCACCCCATTTATCGGACAGCCAGCCTCCTACAATGCGGAACAGACTTGCAGGGATAGAATAAGCGGCAGCAATCATACCGGCAGTTTTTATATCCATACCATATGCGCCAACCAAATAGCGCGGCAACCACAGCGCAAGGGCAACAAATGCACCGAATACAAAAAAATAGTACAGAGCAAAGCGCCAAACCTGAATGTTTTTAAGGGGTTCAAGTTGAGCAAGAAGCCCTTGAGGTTTTGTTCCTTCACGGCGTCGTTTTGCAAAATCCGGATCATCTTTGGTAGATAAAAAATAGACAATCCCCATCACAAAAATAACAACCGCCCATATTTGAGCAACAACCTCCCACCCATAAGCAACCATCACAAAAGGCGCACAAAATTTTGTGATCGCCGCCCCAACATTCCCTGCTCCAAAAATCCCCAGAGCCGTCCCTTGTTTCTCCTTGGCATACCATTTTGAAACGTAAGCAACCCCGACAGCAAAAGAACCACCAGCAATCCCAACTCCTAAAGCTGCGACAAGAAACTGAACATATGTTTCAGCATATGTTAAAAACCATGTCGCAATGGCCGCAGAAATCATCACCGCGGCATAAACAATCCGGCCCCCATATTGATCCGCCCAAATCCCAAGAATAAGGCGAATAAGCGACCCTGTAAGGATGGGAGTCCCCACCAGCAGCCCGAACTCTGTATCTGTTAAACCAAGCTGCTGCTTGATCTGCACACCAATAATTGAGAAAATTGTCCAAACAGCAAAACAAACTGTAAAGGCTGCGGTGCTAAAGGAAAGCGCGCGAATTTGGTCAGACTTTATAGACATAACTATCATCCTCATCGCCACATAACATACTATCGCGGCAATAGTTTCATTATGTCGGCATTTCTGACATAGTAGGGAAGATTTGGACTTGATCTGAATCAACGAGATCACTTTTTTTAATAAAGATAAGTTTCATATGCCTCCAACAAAACACGACATATGGCCAAAGCCTTTTCTGCACAGTCAGACAGCCCCCCGACTTTTTTCTGGTCTTGGGGAAGATACCCTCCAGCATATTTTGCAAAACTCGTTTGTAAAAACATTTGAAAACGGCCACATACTTGTACAGCAAGGGGATAAGCCTGAACATCTGATTTTCATTATTTCAGGTACAGTAAAAACACTTCGGGCAGACGATGAAGGAAAAGAAGCTGTCATCAGATTACTTCAAGCAGGGGAAACCTGTATGGAAGCCGTTCTCTTCATGGGTGACGCTTCCCCTATCACAGTGCAAACAATATCAGAATCAAAAGTTCTTCTTATTCCTGAGAAACTGATTAAATCCCTCACCATGCAAAATGCCCAATTTGCCAATAACATCCTGCATACCGTTACACATTACTATAAAAACGCCATGCAACAAATTGACGCCATGCAGATCAAATCACCACTTCAAAGAATAGGTTATTATTTCCTTCTCAAACATCTTGAACATGGCAGCGATGATTTCGAATTTTCTATCCCGTTTAAAAAGTCAATAATTGCAAATTATTTAGGCATGACCCCTGAAACTTTTTCACGCTGCCTACAAAAAATGAAAGCTTTGGGAGTTGAAACAGATGACGATATCATCCGCATGAAGGACGCCTTTTCCTTGTGCCATTTTTGTGACACAGATACCGAAGCCCTCTGTCGCAGGCATAATAAGGATGACTGCCCTCACTGCCCAGTCAGCCGCCCAAAAACTTAGAGAACATTCTTCCCCACACAGAATGGGAACACATCAATTTTCTCCGTAGGATTTATGGAATCATCCCCCTCTGGAATGACGGCCCAAGCATTCATCTCCAGAAAAGGGTGAAGCATAAAGGACTCCTGACCTTCAAATATACTGACCTCTAAATTTCCATCCAAGGAACATGATAGCAGGGCTTTCTGGAAAAGTTTCAACGACGGCTTTCTATTGCAGGAAGAGGCTATTTTTACAGGAATTCCCCTCTCCTCCGTAAGGCCAAGCATCGCCCTTATAAACGGATATACAAAAAACCGAAGTCCCACCGCCGTTGCGACAGGATTGCCCGGCAATCCAAAATATGCCTTACCATCAGAAAACTGTGCAAACAGGTTGGGTTTTCCCGGTTTTATTCTCACTTTGTGATAAAGAATTTCAGCCCCCATCTCCTCAAGAACGCTTCGTACGAAATCAAATTTTCCGGCAGAAACAGCCCCGCTTGAGACAATCAAATCAACGTCCTGCACCAAAATATCCTCCAGCAATTTCTTAAAGGACCCTTCATTATCGGATATTGTGTAGGATGCAGTCACATCACACCCGAGTTGTTTAAGAAAAGCAACAGCATAAGGTCTGTTGCAATTGTATATTTGTCCGGTCTGCAACGGCTGCGAAAGATCATCAACCAGCTCCCTGCCCGTCGCAATAAACGCAACACGGGGTTTTCTAAAGACATTTACATGCGAAATACCAAGAGCTGCCAAGGGCATAATATGAGAGAGGACAAATGATTTCCCTGTCTCTATAATTTTTGCTCCTTTTAGAAAATCTTCCCCTCGTCTCCTGATATGTGCACCTTCCACCGCTTCAGTGCCGAATGCCACACCCCCCTCCTGATCAAGAACGTTCTCAACAGGAACAATCGCATTCGCTCCCTCTGGAACAGGGGCGCCGGTCATAATGTGAAAACATTCGCCCTGTTTTAGTGGTACAGATGAGAAATCTCCTGCCGCTAGAACAACTTTCTTTTGCAAAACAACGGGTTTGCCAGAACTCGCTCCCAAAACATCCTGAAAACGTACGGCAAACCCATCCATAGCGGCGTTGTTAAACGATGGAACATCCATTGGTGCCACAATATCCTGCGCCACAACATGCCCTTGAGCATCCATGATATTTTTCTGAATGGTCTGGGTTGGGACCGAAGCCCCTACACGGATTAGAATATCTTTAGCTTGCTCATATGTAATCACATTGAAACCCATTTGTTTGTGCCTAAAAACTAGGCAGTGTGCCAAAATACGACCTTGATTCCAATCAAGGGCTTCAGAAAAATTTATATTTTTTGATACGTATCAAATCCTTGCGCCTCCATGCGCATTAACTTCCTGTCCATGACACACAACCCTTCACGATACAATCCCCCCCAGCAAGGGGAACCTCTGCGTCTGCACAATCTTCCCAAAATATTACTGGCCCCCGTCCCCCTTTTTTTATACCAACCCTTTCTTGATAAAGTTATCACACATGTCATTCGGAATAATTCAAGCGTTTTTAATCGCCTTGGAAGCTGCATAAACAAAACCCTGATTATCGAACCCACAAATCTCCCTTTTGTACTGGTTTTGAAACCAAACCCCGCGCATCCATCCCTGCACGCTAGGCGCAGTAAATCAGGCCTCACATATGACGCTCTGATCTCTGGAACATTTCTTAATTTATTGCGTCTGGTTGATGGGCAACTGGATGGCGATTCTCTTTTTTTTACCCGCGACCTCGTTATTCGCGGTGATACTGAAGCCATCGTTTCGCTTCGCAACGCCCTTGATAACATGGAACACTCTTTAGCCGATGAAATTGCTGGTCTTCTAGGCCCCATCGGAAAGATTGGAATGCGCGCCTTACGTCACACGAGCAACAAGGTAATATCGTAGCATGAAACAAAAAATAACGAAGCCGGAACTCGTCTGTCCAGCAGGCACACCAGCCTCTCTCAAAACCGCTGTTGATGCAGGAGCAGATGCCGTCTATTGCGGATTCCAGAATGCCACCAATGCCCGCAATTTCCCCGGCCTTAATTTTACGCCAGGCGAACTCAAAGACGCGATTTCATATGCGCATGACAAAGGTACTAAAGTGCTTTTGGCCATCAATACTTTTCCTCCTGCTGGAAAAGTTGATCTGTGGAAATATGCTGTAAATACAGGAGAGCATCTTGGCGTTGACGCCTTTATTGTTGCGGATATAGGCGTTGCGGCGTATGTCGCACAAAATCATCCCCGCACACGCCTGCATCTGTCTGTTCAGGCGGGAGCTTCTTCTCCTGAGGCTATCAAATATTATTGTCGAGAATTCAATGTATCGCGAGTTGTCTTGCCACGCATTTTGACAGTCGAGGAAATAAGGGACATTCACGATGAAATCCCCTGTGAAATTGAAGCGTTTATCTTTGGTAATATCGGCATGATGGCTGAAGGCCGCTGCTCCTTGAGCAACTACGCGACGGGAGTTTCCACCAATATGGATGGTGTCTGCTCGCCAGCCCATGAAGTCAGGTATGAAGAAGATACCCATGGGAATATGGCGGCAAAGTTAGGAGAATTTACTATTGATTGTTTTTCGTGCCATGAAAACCCGGGGTATCCCACTATTTGCAAGGGGCGCTATACCAGCGCGGCCCATAAAGGCGCTTATTACGCGTTTGAAGAACCTATTAGCCTCAATCTATCATCTCTTCTTCCCGATCTGATGAAAGCAGGCGTTACGGCCCTTAAAATCGAAGGACGCCAGCGGAGCCGAGCCTATGTCAAAGCCATTGTCTCTGCCTATAGACAGGCTGTCGATGACATTATGGCGGGAAACGATCCGCGCTTGGCCGACCTCCTCTCTCTGACCGAAGGTCACAAGGAAACACAAGGCGCTTTTAAAACAAAAACATGGAGATAAGTGAGCCACAATGAAAGCGCAACCACAACTTACAATCGGACCCATCCTGTTCCACTGGCCCGCCGAAACAAAACGTGACTTTTACTACCGCATTGCCGACGAATGTGATGTTTCCACGATCTATATCGGTGAAGTCATTTGCTCAAAACGCGCCCCATTCTTTGAAAAACACTATCCTGAAATTATCGAACGACTGCAATCGGCTGGAAAAACCGTTGTTTTATCTACTCTGTCAGAGGTCATGATAAAACATGACCGAAAAATGACAGAAAGTGCCTGTAAAATGGATATGATTGAAGTTGAAGCCAATGATACATCGGCTCTGTACCATTTATCAGGACGTCCACACCGAATCGGTCAACTCATGAATGTTTATAACGAAGATACTCTCTTTATACTTGCTAAGCGAGGAGCAACCCACTTCTGCCTTAACCCTGAAATACCGCAAGATGCGCTCGCCGTTCTCGGGAAGGCAGCAAAGAAAGTGGGTGTTAAGCTGGAATATCAGGTATTCGGGCGTATGTCCTTGGCACTTTCAGCGCGTTGCTATCATGCCCGCGCCTATGGCCGGATAAAAGACAATTGCCAGTTTGTATGTGAAGAAGATCCAGATGGAATGGATCTTAAAACACTAGATGGAAAAACCATTCTATCCGTAAATGGCATCCAAACATTGTCGCACACCTATCTCAATTTAATGCACGAACTTCCCGCGCTCGAGAAAAACGGCATTACCCATTTCCGAATCTCGCCACACAATTTTGACATCATCGAAACCTGCCGTCTGTTTTCTGACGTTCTCCATAAAAAAACAGAACCGGAATCTGCCTGCCAGAAACTTCAAGAATTGGGAATAAACGCCCCCTTTTCCAATGGTTTTTACCACAAAAACGCTGGCTATGCGTGGCATACCCATTTTTTAAAAAAAGATTGGGGGAAATAAACTTTACGCGATTATCTCATAGACATCCCAGCCCAAACACCCGTAAATCTGCCAAACCATCCTAAGGGAGTTATAACTATGACCCACGCTGCACACCGCTCTGTTGCCACAAATCCGACACCCCACCTTGCCGATCAATACCGGATACGACATTGATATATATGAGATGGATAGTATGCGTGACCTTGCAGAGCAATTTATCGAAGAAGGTTTGTTCGGTGATATTCCCGAAAACATCCTCTATTACCTTGATCTTGATGCCATCGCACGTAATCTTGGCATGGACTACTCGGAAACCACCATTGCAGGTAAAAATTACATCTTCAGATACGCGGAACCCGTGCATATTTTTAATTAGTTTTTGGGGATCAAATTCCCTCTTTCAAAATCTTATTTCATCCCTATACTTGAACTCGTGAATTTGGATGCAGACCTCACCAGTTTTTTCAAAGATGTGAGCTACACAGGTCTTACACACTTTCACAAAGTCTTACACATTTTTGATATGTGAAACAATTTATTAAATTAAAACAATAGGATAGCTAGATCATGCTAGTCTTGAAAACTAGCGAGGTCGCAAGGCCTCCGTGGGTTCGAATCCCACCCTCTCCGCCATTTATTTCTAAAAATAAATCCGCTAATTGTTTTACTATAAGGATACATACGGTGCCGCTCCCATATGCGTGGCGAAACAATCCCAGAAACACAACTTAGGGAAAATAAAAAAGATTTGTATCTTTGACACAAATCAAATCAATGACCACATCATATAGTTATATTTAGCAAATATCGACACAATATATTGTGTTGGTTGCCAAAAGGCCTCTCGGCCCAAACACCCGTAAATCTGCCAAACCATCCCAAGGGAGTTATCACCATGACCCACGCTGCACGCCGCTCTGTTACCACAAATCCGACGACCCGTCTTGCCGATCCCCATTCCGACCAAGTCGTTCCCCTCTTTGGTGGAACAGAGATTGATTGCTCAACGGCCGTTAGCGAATATATCTCCGGCTCCGACTGGCGCATCAAGGCCAATGCCAATACCGGATACTCCAACGCCGGAATGATTAATAATGTGGCTGGAAAAGTCATCGCCAATTTCTGGCTGGACGAGGTCTATAGTCCCGAAGAAGGGCAATCTCACCGCAAAGCCGACTTGCACATTCATGACTTGGACTGCCTTACGGGTTATTGTGCTGGGTGGTCGCTGCGCGCGCTACTCAATGAAGGATTTAATGGGGTCAATGGCCGCGTATCATCACGCCCACCGCGGCATTTTCGTGAAGCCTTGGGACAAATGAGCAATTTCTTAGGCATCCTGCAATCCGAATGGGCAGGCGCACAAGCCTTCAGTTCCTTTGACACTTACCTTGCGCCCTATGTGTTCTACGACAATCTGAATTTTAAGGATGTCAAAAAAGCCATTCGCCAATTTGTCTATAACCTCAATGTTCCTGCCCGCTGGGGACAGTCACCTTTCACCAACATTACGCTTGATATTGTCGTTCCTGAAGACCTCGCCAATCAGTTTCCAACCTATAACGATCTGCACTTGTTCAAAAATATCAACAATCCGGCACTGATGAGTAAAGCCCAAGGTCGCGACATGGGAATCAGAACCCTTGAAGATATGACCTTTAAACATTTTCAGCCAGAAATGGAAATGATTACAATTGCCTATTACGAAGTCATGACCGAGGGCGACTCGAGCGGCCAACCTTTCACCTTCCCTATTCCCACAGTCAATATCACCGAAGATTTTGACTGGGATTCAAAGGTAGCAACTGCAATCTTTGAAAACACGGCCAAAGTAGGTTCCTCTTACTTCCAGAATTTTGTAGGCAGCCAATGGATGAACAATGAAAAAGGAGAGCGTGTTCGCAATCCCGAAGCTTATTCACCCGGCGCGGTACGCTCCATGTGCTGCCGCCTTCAGCTTGACCTGCGCGAACTTCTCAAACGCGGCAACGGTCTGTTCGGCTCTGCTGAAATGACTGGTTCCATAGGTGTTGTAACACTCAACATGGCGCGTCTCGGTTATCGTTTTGCAGGTAATAAGGAAGGTCTCTATGCAGAGCTTACACGCCTCATGGATATTTCAAAATCAACTCTCGAAAAGAAGCGCGTTTTTGTGCAGAAAATGTATAATCGCGGCCTCTACCCCTATACAGCGCGCTATTTGCCTTTCCTGCGCAACCACTTCAGCACCATTGGGGTCAATGGCATGAATGAAATGGTGCGCAACTTTACCCACGACCAGCATAATATTACCGATGAAACGGGAGCAACTATGTGTTTGGAGATGCTTGATTTTATGCGTGAGAAAATCCGCTCTTATCAGGAGGAAACTGGGAATCTTTACAATCTTGAAGCCACACCGGCAGAAGGTACAACTTACCGCTTTGCCAAGGAGGATAAAAAACATTTCCCCGAAATTATTCAGGCAGGGATAGGGGAAAACATCTACTACACCAACTCCTCTCAAATCCCTGTCGATCATACCGACGATCCGTTTGAGGCTCTGGAACTTCAAAATAAAATGCAGTGCAAATATACGGGCGGGACAGTTCTCCATCTATATATGAATGAAAAAATCTCCTCGGCTGACGCCTGCAAACGCTTTGTCAAAAAAGTGATTGAAAATTATCAGCTTCCCTACATCACGGTGACGCCTGTTTTTTCGACATGCGAAACACACGGGTACCTTGACGGCGAACAACCTGAATGCCCACACTGTGGTGAAAAAACCAATGTCTGGACACGGGTTATGGGCTATTTCCGTCCGGTTGAAAGTTTTAATACGGGAAAGAAAGGTGAGCATCATGAACGTATCCATTTCCGCGAAGACTGCGCCGAATCCGTCGATCTCTTCAAAGGCATGTAACCATGAGCACCAAACGCGGGAGAACAACAAACTCCCGCGGCCTGTTTTTGCCGTAACGCCTTTTACAATGCTCGACTTTCCGCAAAAAACAGCCTGCATCATCTGGTTTGCAGGCTGTAATATGCGCTGCCCTTACTGCCACAACCCGCAGATTGTCAAATCAAAAGGCCGCGGTACCGTCGAGGATATACAGGAATTTCTTTTGAAAAGACGCGGCCTGCTCGACGGTGTTGTGCTGTCAGGGGGAGAAGCCACATCATATCCTGATTTAATTCCATTTATCAGGTCGCTGCGTGACCTAGGTTACGCTATAAAACTCGACACAAACGGGACGCACCCGAGAGTAGTTTCGGAACTTATTGAGCGTCATCTTCTCGACTATGTCGCCTTAGATTATAAGTCACCACAAGGAAAATTCAAAACTGTGACGGGCATCAGAAATTTTAGCCCTTTTGAAGAGACTCTTGAACTCCTCTGCGCACAAAAGAACCTGCCTTATGAAGTACGAACCACAGTTCATACGTCACTGCTGGATGAAAATGACATCAATGAAATCTTAATCGACTTGGATAGGCGGCATTATACCGGAACGTACTATCTTCAAAATTACATCGCTGACAATGATCGGCAAACACTTGGACATATGAAATCTCAAGTGCGACAAATCAACAAAGATCTCCTCATCGCGCCAGTTAACTTCTCTATAGTTTTAAGAAATTTTTAAAACATCAGCAATGCAGCCGAAATTAAGCGGCCAAACACCGTCCATCCTGTATATCGCGCCACGCCATAATGCCGCCCTTCAAGCTATAAGCCTCACAGCCAATGCTCCTCAAATAGGCAGCATAATAACGCGACTTTTCACCGACGGCACAAACCAGAACCACCCTTGCTCTTTCTTCGAAAGGATTTTGTCCGTCAATCCATTTCCGGAACAGATCAAGCGGCATATTCATCGACATGGGAATGCACACAAGCTGGAACGATTGCGCCGTGCGAATATCAACAACTACTGTTTTCTTGTCCGCAGCGATAAAATCATCAAAATTTTCCGGCGTAATGTCATGGGTATCTGTTGGCACCGAACTTTCTTCCGTAAAACATGAAAGCGAATGCTCTTTTTCAGGCTCCGCGAAAATTTCCGGTCGCCTCTCCCTCAAATAGGAAATATTCCACTCCATCCGGTCGCAGGCAATAAAAACAGCCGTCTTCCTCACGTTTAGTGCGCCATCGATCTTTCGCAGATAATTAAGCGCTCCCATATAGCTAGCGCCTGCTGTTACCCCGCACAAAACCCCGCAGCGACGGTTAAGCTCCAGCATTCCATCAATAGCCTCCTGCTCAGTAACGCTCAGAAACGACTTGTACTGCTCCCTTTTAAAAATGCCGCTTTCCCACATTTGGGAAAGACTTCTGACTCCCGGGAAAAAATGGTTGGTTTCAGGAACAACCGCAACTGTCTCCAGATCAGGATTTTCTTCTCTCAAACGGAGCGTAATCCCGAGACTTGAACCAGTTGTGCCAAGACCGTTAAAAAAGAAATCAACCTTGCCCAGGTCATCAACAATTTCTTGACCCGTTGTTTGACGGTGATATTCAGGATTCTTGGGGTTGGTGAATTGGCTGGGAAAATAGACTTCACCAGGCCGCGCACGCGCTGTGCGCTCAATCAAATATTGCGGATCATTATTGTCGGACGGATCAAAACAATCATTCGCCCCCGCAATTTCTTCAATTTCAGCCCCCATAATCTGCATCACGTGTTTTTGCTCCTCAACCTTGGAAAAAGCGCTCACCTGACGGAATGGAATGCCATGAATACCGGCGATGGCCTGTAGCGATTTCGCTGTATTCCCGCTCGAATTTTCAAAAATGCTCATCTTTTTGGATTTGATCATCTCGAGGTCATCTTTAATCATGCCCCACGCCGTGCGATCCTTAATCGACCCAAACGGATTAAGCATTTCAAGCTTCACATAAAGATCAATATTCCGAAGACCCGTCACATGTACAGGCAATTTGAGAAGCGGCGTATTTCCGATTAAATCGGTCATCTGTTCGACAATCATGATCACTCTCCATCAAGTTCAATTGGTTGATACTGGCTGTCTCTTGCCCATCGTGTACGCGTCCCATCATTCCAGACAGCCACTTTTTCTGCGACCGGATGCATCAATGTTTCCGACTCGGTGAAATCCATCATATAGGGCGCCGTGTTGGTAAAGGCGATTACATCGCCCTCCTCCGGCATCACGTCAGGATAAACCTTATTATACTGCAAAATATCATAAGCAAGGCACAGATTGCCAACCAGATAGAAGCCTTTTTCATTTCGCTTGTTCCGCACTGGATCCCGCGGAATCACAATCGGCTCGCACAAGTTTTTGATATTGAGCGAGTGAATATTCGAGCGGTTCATCTCAAGCCCTACAAGATTTTCACCCCATGCGCTTTTTTTGACAAAAGCCACGCGGGCAAGTGTCACCCCACATTGATCAAGCAAAGCCCGCCCAGGCTCGATATAAAGTTCCAGCAACGAATCACGAATCATGTCAGCATAGGTCGCATTGCCAAAAGCCGCTGTCCGTTGACTGAGCACATAATCAAGTTCAGCCCCCTTGGTATAGGATGGTGCATGATCCATAAACAAGGGAGCCCCCACAACAACCCCGTTATGATCCTTAAAGCCCAGCCCACCACCATTCCAGATTTGCTGCGGAACTTTTCCGATGACCGACTTTTTGAGGTGCTCGACATAAGCGGCATAGGCAGCAGGATCGCGCGCATATTGAATGGCAAAACCGCCGCCAATATCAATCCCCTTGGGCTTAAGCCCATTTCGAATAGCCAGAAAAGTGAGTTCCAGTGCGTTTTCTATCGCCACCAGTTTTTGCTGCTGGTTGACATCATTGACATGAAATGAAAACCCCTTGAAATCAAATCTCTGCTGACGCTCAACCAACCACTCAATAATCACCGGAATATCCTTAACATGCATACCGAAGGTGCCATCCTGCGGCGTAAAATGCAGCCGCGGCGATGAAAATCCGGTAAGTCGCACCATCACCCGCGCCTTACGCGTCAAACCAAGACGCTCATGAAATGCCTCGATTCGTAACAACTCTGACATGCTATCGGCATTGAGCACAACATCGAGCTGCAAGCACTTTAAAATATAATCATCATTCTTAGGCCCTGTTGCCTCGATCCGGTCGGGAGAAAAACCACCCGCCACAACATGATCCAGAGATTGAGCTGACGACACATCCACGCCAACATCAAACGTGCTGGCCTTACGCACCAATGCCTTGGATTTACAGGGTTTACTGGTGAAATAAATCTTTCCGCGCAACATATGTTTGCGGTAAGCCTGTTTAAAACTTTCCAGATTCTCCGTGAGATTATCAGGAAACACCAGATTGAGCGGCGACCCGAAACCACCCACAAGATCGTGAATCATGGCGCGGTCCGCAAGCACAGCTGTGATATTCCCAGCCACCCGCGGCAACAACCGCATCGCCGACGCATTTGCTGAATTATCCTCCACCTGTTTCTGAAAAGCCCCCATCAAATTTATCCGGCCTTTCTCAACGGCAAAGGATCGCCATATTGCTGAGAAACATCCTCGCCATATCCGCTGATGACCCAATATTGCGCACAAAGTTTTTCATGCAAGGATTTAAGCATCGCAAAACGTTTTTCTGCATCAGGCTCGGGATGCTCGGCAACTTCTTTTACCCGATCAAACAAGGCGCACAGCTCAGGTGTCAACATATCGGCGCTCACCGCGCCGCCACGCTGACGGAACTTGCGCAAAGATGCCATCGCCGGAACAAAGCCCAAAGGCTCGCGTCCTACCACTTTCCGGATAAAGTTAAGATCATCATCATCCTCAATCTTGTTGGCAACAACAGACACAAGTTTTTCTATCCCCGCTTCTTTGGCAAGACCGAAATACAGGCGGCACACTTCAGCAGATTCAGGCGTCGGCTCGGCAATCAGAATAATGGCGTCAAACTGCAAGTGAAGCGAATAGGAAAAAGCATCAGTCCCCGCCACCATATCCGCCACCACCCAGTGATCGTGAGGAAGATCGGTATGCATCAGCAAGTTCTCAGCCACAAACAGATTGGTGTGGTAACATGCCTGCCCGATCTCTTCGGCAACGTAGGTTCCGACCGTCACCAGATTGAGGAGAGGATCAGACCCCACACGCACCGCATAAGGATCAAGCGCCGGATCATCTACGCGCGCGATCAAATTCGACCCCTGACCTGCCGGTGTCGTCGGCAGAAAGGCATTTTCATCACGAATAAGAACATTCTCGCCCTTCAGATATTTGCGGAAAGCTGCCGCATTATTAAGGTCGGAGAGATATTTTTCCCGCGGAAACGCGCATCCCAAAAGCCCTGACAAATTCATGTTCAAGTCCGCGTCAAGCGCAAGAACATTGGTGTTCTGTCTTTGGCTCAAGTAACGGATAAAAAGTGAACTCAGAGTACTTTTCCCTGATCCCCCTTTGCCAACGAACGCAATTTTCATGTTTTCTCCTCTATGGTTTAACGGTGCTTAGTTCTTGTACTTCCGGAAGGGTGATCGTGAGCAGCGCTCCAAACCCCATACCAGCGAGATATTCTTGCCTATCACTGGGCTTAAGCGGTACCAGCTTTTGAAATAACTCCATCATAGCTTCATCCTGACAAACCATAGCAGTGAGCGCACTGCACGCAGGGCAAGCCACCGTGTGGTAGTGACGCCGCATCGCCGAATGCTGATGATGATTAAACAGCCTCGACTTGCGGTTAAAATCGGACCAGCTACCATGAAGCTTCCCAAGTTCGCGCTCATAATCATCACCGCTTACACCTTTGTCCAAGGCAAGCCCCATATAGGCGGCAGCAAACTCGGGTCGCTGATCCATCATGCCCGATAAAACCTGCCATAAAATATTCGAGCGGCTCTCGCCCTCCCGTAGACCCCACGGCTGCTCATCACCTTCCTCATAATAGCCGGATGGTAATTTCCCCGTGTGCATAAGCACCAACTCCTCATAAGGCCCATGGAGTCCAAGACGCCGGGTTGGGTCATCCTTCCGCTCGGTCGCTTTGAATTCTAAAACCCTGTCGATAAGCGTACCAATGGCCGTTTTATCAACACCTGAATCCGCCACCAACCGCTCAAAACCAGCGGTCACGGCTAAACGAAACTGGCTCGTTTTATCCAAAATCATTACAACAATTCTCCTGTTAGAGATTGTGTTATAATATAACATTTACCCTATTTCAACCCCCGCCCCTCAGTCAAGGCTCTTTGCTGCCGTTCAAAAGTCCAGATACGCGGAGTTAAATCGCCGCCACACACATCCAGCGATGTCATAAACATCGGGATGGTCATGTCCTGTTTCTGCGCGGCAACATCCACCTGCTGGCGCAGTTCAGGCGATAATTTTTCATACCGCTGGCGGTTTTTCTCCAAAACATCATGCCGTTGGACAGGCTCTAGCATATAGAACCACGCCATGCGCGGATCGGCATGATGCTCGTGCGGCAACACCTGATTAGCCGCAAAAGCCGCACCGAGCGAGATCGCTACCGGCAAAATATATTTATACGGGTTAAAATCATTGAGTCGATAGCGTTCCACCGCATAGGTGGTTGCCAAAGCAACAGCAGGCCCCACAGCATACATAGCCGCATTCATAAAAACGCCAGAGAAGCCACCAATTGCGGAATTAAGTCCCCCGCATACAACAACATGGGCCGCTGCCCCGCCTCCACCATGAAGGGAACACGAACCAAACGCCGTCCGCAAACCAGTCGGGAGTCGGTCATAAGCAGGCATCAGTGCGGGATTGATCTTGGCTGGAGCTTCAAGAAAAAGACGAGAAATATTTGATTTGAGGGAATCTTCAATCACCCTTTCAAAAGAAGAATTCCGGTAAAGTTCCGCTACCGTACGCCGCAAAGGTTCATGCTTGGGGTTTTCAGACACAGGTTTAACAGACAACTCCTGCGCAGGGTCGCCGTCATACATCCCGAGCATCACCTGATCGAGAAAGCGCGGCGAGCGATCTGGAGTTTTAGACAAATACAAATCGGAGGACGTGAGTCCTCTCTCCGCGATAACCGCATCAACACATTCACGTATATAGACTACGCGGTCTTGCTGGCCTGCATTGGCCCGATCATAATTTTTCTCAAGACCCGAATTCTCGAACGCCTGACGCGCCGCCTTGGAGGCCATTTCGTAATTTGAATAGCCATCCTGATGCCCCATATCCGGCATATAACGGTCAATCCAGAATTTAGAGAGCGCACAAAGCGTAATACTATACCGAAGCGGATCAATCGACCCATCTTCACGCGTGGCCACAGCGACGGCCACATCTTTATGAAACTTGCACATAGAAACTTCCTGTCAAAAAATTTGAAAAATATTTTTTAAGACAAGAAAACAGGAGGCCCGCGAGAATGCCACAACACACGATTGGTTGAATGAAGAATATAAAAAAGCTGAGTTTCCTGCGTGATATTATACACCGCAATAATCGGCGTATAAACGGGCGAAGGCACATCAAAAAAACCATGCGTCATCATGGCAAAACCGCAAGGGGACGATGTATGATGCGGCTGCGGATCATCCATGCCCAGATCGACATAAACAACTTTTTCGCCCATACCGGAACACACCACAAGCGCATGTTCTCCATCAGCCCCGACCCCGGGCATAAATCCGGCTGCAACAAGCGATTGCAACATCATCATCAGAGTTACAAAGGCCACAAACCCGAATTTTAAACAAAGAGCCACATGCCGCATATCTTCTCTATAAGCCAATAAACAGGACAAAGAAAGATATTTTACATGGCTCCCCACAAAAGCGCGTCTACCGCGCCCTTCCTTGCCTTAACGCAGCATATTGCACCGCGCAACAAGAACCTTTTCTTGAAATAAAATGTCTCCAAATTGTTTATTTCCAACGCCACAGCTCAGCGAGCTCAACTAAATGCTTTGCTTCTAAACACAGGTTTGATCCATTCCAAAATCACCGTCAGCACCACACCGCTAAACAAAGCCAACATCATGTCGTGAAAATGAATAGCCCCAAGGGCAAACACATCCTTAAGCTGGGGCGTAAAGAGAATGCTCCCGAACAGGCAAAGCATCCCGAGCGAACCCCAGCCAAGGATTGGGTTCTTGT
This sequence comes from Pseudobdellovibrionaceae bacterium, assembly GCA_041674725.1. Taxonomy (GTDB): domain Bacteria; phylum Pseudomonadota; class Alphaproteobacteria; order Micavibrionales; family Micavibrionaceae; genus UBA1573. The sequence continues at coordinate 430,978 of JBAYVC010000001.1, forward strand.
GGCTAAATATCTTGAAAAAAGAGGCGCTGAACGACCTATTAATCAAGATGAGAGAAAGATTAACAAAGACCAACGACACAAACAGCAGCGAACGCACATCATCTTCAGGCAGCTCTTTGTAATGGGCTACGCCCCACATCACCGCTAGAACGATAAAAGAAATTATCCCCTGCACAGCCCCCCAAAGCAGCGCCGATGACGTCAAAATCGGCGAATGCGGGTCACGCGGCGGACGTTTCATGACATTGCGCTCGGCCCGCTCGGCTTCTAGAACAATCGAGCAGGCAGGATCAACAACCATCTCCATCAGTGCAATAATGAGTGGAGTCAGAATGAGTCCCTTACCCAACATCAGCGGCAAAAGCGCAAGCCCCGCAATCGGCACGTGAACAGCAACAATATAAACCATCGCCTTGCGCAAATTGTCGTATATGCGCCGCCCGAGTGAAATCGTATGCACAAGCGATGCAAAATTATCATCAAGTAAAACAATCGATGACGCCTCGCGCGCCACATCCGTGCCACGCCCCCCCATGGCAATGCCGATATGTGCGGCCTTTAGTGACGGGGCATCATTAACACCATCCCCTGTCATGGCAACAATCTCCCCGTTTGCCTTGAGTGCCTGAACAATGCGTAATTTCTGATCCGGCGTGATGCGCGCAAAAATACTGGCATCCTTGACCTCCTCACGCAGCACGACATCATCCATCATCCCGATGTCATCCCCTGTCAGAATACGCCCGTGACCAAAACCTGCCTGCTCCGCGATTGCCCGCGCCGTAGCCGGAAAATCTCCCGTAATCATAACAACTCTAATTCCGGCTGCCTTGCATTCAGCCACCGCAGCAGGAACATTTTCACGCAAAGGATCAGCAAATCCGACAAGCCCTAAAAAACGGTAATCAAACTGATCCGCCCGTTCAGGCAAAACAGAATCTTCCATATCCGCTTCGGCAACTGCCAGAACCCTCAAGCCTTTCACGGCAAGCATATGGGTATCCTCAAGTATCTTGCGTTCCTCTGCCTCATTCAGCTTACAGGCCTGTACAATAACTTCGGGCGCCCCTTTGGCAAAAATCTTGTACGTTTTATCCATTTGCCGATAAACCTTTGCCATCATCAGGAGCTGGGGATGCAGACCAAAATGGAAATGCTCTTTCTCCTCGCTAAATTTTTTATCCTTGAGTGAAGGATGCTCAAAAAAAGCCATATCCATGGCATCATACGATTCCTTTTTGCTCGCCATCACCCCTGACTTGAGAAGATGAAGAAGCGTTGCAGGAATTTCCACCTCCCCGCTCCCGTCCCACTCATGGTGATCCAGTTTCAGATAAGAAATCGACATCTTATTGTGTGTAAGCGTTCCGGTTTTATCCGTGCACAAGACAGTTGCCGCCCCGAGCGTTTCAATCGCGGAAGCCTTGCGCGTGAGAACGCCAACCTTCGATATGCGCCACGCCCCCATCACCATAAAGACCGTCAGCACAAGTGGAAATTCCTCAGGCAAAAGCGCCATACCAAGGACCAGCCCACTCAACACTCCCTCAAGCCAGTCATGGCGCACAAGCCCGTAAAGCAGTACGACCAGACCGCTTACACCCCCGCCAATCAAAGCGAATATTTTGACAATTTTCTTGGTTTGTTGCCGCAGGCGCGGCTGCTCCATCTCAACCGAACAGAGCGCCTGCCCGATCTTTCCGATTTCACTCCGTGCCCCCGTGGCCACAACAATAGCCCTCGCGCTGCCCCTCACTACCAGCGTACCTGCATAAACCACGTCTTCGCCACCGGCGTTCTTGGTCACTTGCACAGACTCACCTGTAAGCAGCGACTCATCTGTCAGAATCACATCATGCGTGATAAGACGCGCATCAGCCGGAATGCGGTCCCCCTCAGAAAGAAGAATAACGTCCCCGCGCGCGACTTCTTTGCCCGCAATTTTTCGCACCTGCCCATCCCGCAGCACAAGGGCCCGTGGGCTCGTCATATCGCGCAGTGTTTCCAGCACTTTCTCGCTGCGCCACTCCTGAATAATCGTAATAAGAACAGACAAAAGCGCAAAAGCGGAAAGGACCAGCGCATCTTGCAGATCGCCAATAATAAGATACACAATGACAGCAATCAGCAGCAACGCAAACATAGGCTCGGTGGTAACGCCCAGCACAATAACCAAAGGGGAACGCCTCCCTTCTGAGGGAAGTTCGTTATATCCTTCTTCCTGCAGTCTCTGTAGTGCCTGCTCCGTCGTAAGCCCTTCACTCTCAAGCACCGCTGTCATACTCCAATTTTTGATTTCTACGTCTTTGACATGTAATATTAGGTAAAACTAAAGTAGATATATTTTCAGAACCATTCTAACACCAACCCGCCCCTTGAAATATCGTCAAAGAAAATTAAATGACTGCCTACACTCAACCAATGAAACTCGAGAGGAGATTCTCATGCGCATGTTACTTTCAGCCTTTGCCCTCATATTGGCCACTGCTCCGGCCTACGCCGCCGACATGGCCTACGACCCTGAAGGCAACATCGAACAGTCCGCCCTTACAAGCGAACAATCACCCGCAAATCCTATGGAAAACATGGAGCCTGCATCTGGAATGCCCGCCTCTGCCTCCCTGACGAGGACAACTGATTCAAATTACGACCCCGAAGGTAGTCTTGCCCAATAGGACAACACCCAAACACGAACAAAGAGCGAAACACCGATCTACTTGGTCGGTTTTTCGTTAAGGAGTTTTTGGAATGGCGTGAGTTCTTGCTGAGGTTCAATATTTTTTGTGGCCCCCTCTTCATCAACTTCCGAAAAGAATAACATGCAAGAATTCCATTGATAGAAAAACTGAACCTTATCTTGTGAATCATAATTCACAATGATCTTCTCCCGCTTATCTTCATTCTTGCCATGACAAAACGATCCAGCATTCTGATAGGCATAATCACTGAAGGTATAAGTAACCTCATTTGGCGTATCCTTGGTACGCTTGGCCGGATCAATGAATTTTTCCTTGGCCGAAACAAAATTCTTCTGCTTGAGCAAAATTGACTCAACATATTTTCGCTCAGTTCCTTGAGGAAACATCCGGCGCAAAACCACCCATAAATCTTTATAAGAATTATAGTCCTCGAAAAGGAACTGTTGTGGATCGAACTTCGCACTCTTGGGATCAATAACCTTGCCATCCAATCTGAAATCAGGGCCAAACCGCAAGTCAGGTCCCATCAGAAAAAAAGAAGCAATGATAAAAATAAGCGCAGCAAAAATCTTGAGCGCGAAGAGAGTTTTCTTGGACATTCCAGCTTCCCCAGCAGGTATATTTCAAATACCTTTCTTTGATTGTAGCATAAATTATCGCAAAAATAATCCTGATAATCGGGATGCCCGCAACAAATTTTAGGCTTTTTTATTTCATAACAATAAGTTAGAAAGAATTTATAAAGGATTTATTATCATATGCCCCCCGCCATTATTATTATCGGAACAGGCCCAGCGGGCCTTATGGCCGCAGACATCCTCTCCCGCGCAGGGAAAAAAGTGCATATTTACGACCATAAACCTTCTGTTGCCCGAAAATTTCTGATGGCAGGACGCGGAGGACTAAATATTACGCACTCTGAAGAGTTTGAACTTTTGATAACACGTTATGGAGATTCCTCCTCATTCTTACGACCTGCCCTTGAACATTTTCCTCCCGCCACCCTACGAGCATGGTGCACAGAACTCGGAGAAGAAACCTTTATCGGATCAAGTGGCCGCGTTTTCCCCAAAAGTTTCAAAGCATCCCCCCTGCTCCGCGCATGGCTCAACCGCCTGAATGCCCAAAATGTTACCTTCCACATGAACCACCGCTGGAACGGCTGGAACGCGCAAGGCGACCTTCATTTCGAAAGCCCGAACGGCTCCCAATTCATAAAAGCGGAAAAAACTATTCTGGCCTTGGGCGGCGCCTCATGGCCCAAGCTCGGATCAACAGCATCATGGAAACCACTTCTTGAAAAAGAAGGCATCACTGTAGTTCCTTTTCGTCCCACCAATTGCGGCTTCTTCTGTGCATGGTCGGATATTTTTGCAAACAAATATGCAGGCACCCCACTCAAGTCCATTACCCTGACACACCAAGGCCACCGCCAACAGGGGGACGCCATGGTTACGCAGCACGGGATTGAGGGCGGATTGATCTACGCATTTTCATCAAAACTCCGCGATGACATCGACCACCACGGGCAAGCCTTCGTAACACTTGATCTCAAACCTGATTTAGAGCCAAAACGTCTGGAAGAGGTTTTAAATCGCCCGCGCGGACGTGACAGTTTCAGCAATTTTCTACGCAAGACGACTGGGCTTCCTTCCGTCTCTATCGGCCTTCTGATGGAAGACCGCAAAATTCAGGAAATTGCGGCGCACGACCTCGCACACCGGATCAAAAACTATTCCCTGACATTGACCGCCCCATTCTCCCTCGAGCGTGCCATATCGAGCGCAGGAGGAATTGCACTGGATGAAATCGCTCCCTCCTATATGCTAAAGAAAAAGCCCCATGTGTATGCAATCGGCGAAATGCTGGACTGGGAAGCCCCCACCGGCGGCTACTTGCTTCAAGCCTGCTTCAGTATGGCGGCATACTGCGCCCACGAACTAGGTGCTTAACGCATCAAGCTCCAGCCAGCGCGTCTCGCACACATCTTTCTCATGTTCTGCTTGCGCCATGCGCTCGGAATATTTATGAAAGAGCGTGGCATCACGCGCATAAAGATCAGGGTCTTCCAAAAGACACGCCAGTTCTTCAATCTCTTTTTCAAGTGCGGCAATTTTTACGGGCAACTGCTCCAGCTCATACTGGAGTTTGAACGAAAGTTTCGGTGCAGCCTTGGTCGCAGGAACAGTTTTATCCGATTTATACTGGAGAGCAACATCAACCGAGTCATCGCTGGTACGGCCTTGCTTTTGCCGCTCCTTGCGCGCATCAAGGTAATCCGAATATCCGCCAATATATCCTTCAATGACGCCGTCACCTTCAAAGGCCAGAATTTTGGAGACGGTTTGATCGAGAAAGTCACGGTCATGGCTGACGATAAGCAAAGTACCCTTATACCCCACCAATATTTCCTCAAGCACATCCAGCGTATCCATATCAAGGTCATTGGTCGGCTCATCCAAAATCAAGAATGATTTCGGATCGGCTAAAACCTTGGCGAGGAGCAAACGGTTCTTCTGCCCGCCCGACAGCGTGGAGACAGGATTGCGCGCACATGCCGGATCAAAAAGAAAATCGCTGAGATAGCCGCACACATGGCGTGGTTTCCCCATCACCGTAATATAATCCCCGCCTGAAGGCACAAGCGTCATCCATAGAGACGATTCAGGATTCAAATTCTGGCGGTTCTGATCAAAATAGGAAAATTCAATCTCCTTGTTGCGTTTCACTTTCCCCGCGTCCGGCTCCAGCTCGCCAATGAGTAGTTTGAGAAATGTCGATTTACCCGATCCGTTGCGCCCCAAAATACCGATCCGGTCACCGCGCGTAATCCGCAGTGAAAATTTATCGAGAATAAGTTTGTCTTCAAAGTTTTTGTTCACCTTGATAAATTCAGCAACAATTTTGGATGTCCCCTGTACATCGGTGGCTTCCATATCAACCTTGGCCATCATGCGCAGAAACGCCGATTTATCGGCGCGCAAACTATCGCGCTCTTCCTTCATCAAAGCGAGACGCCGGACATTGCGTTTACGGCGCGCCTTCACGCCGCGCGAGGCCCATTCCACCTCAACCTCGAGCATCTTCTCGCGGTTTTTGAGCTCGCGCTCTTCCTGATCCAGAAGGTTGCCCGACCATTCATCAAAATAACTATACCCTCTCGGACACACGCGAAGATTACCGCGATCCAGCCAGAAAACTTTGTCGGTGAAATTCGCCAAAAATTTGCGGTCGTGACTAATGCACATCACCGCACCACGATAGCCTTTAAGGTACCCCTCCAGCCATAAAATCACATCAAGATCCAGATGGTTGGTTGGCTCATCGAGTAAAAGAATATCCGGCGCTTCCACCAAAGCACGAGCAAGAGCCGCGCGGCGCATCTGCCCACCTGAAAGCTCATCCATACGGTCGGTAAGTTTAATATCAAGCGGCTCAACCACCATCTCCATGCGGTAAGCCATGGCCTCGTCCTGAAGCTCGGGAGAGAGTTCCTCTAGAATAAACTCGCGTACACTCTGCCCAGGTTTGGGGGTTACATCCTGCCGCAGATAGCCAATGGTCGTTCCATTGAGGCACCATCGCTCCCCCGCGTCAATTTCCTTAAGCCCTCTGATAATATTCATCAACGTGGACTTCCCCGTCCCGTTTTTGCCAACAAGACAAGTTTTATCCCCTTCCAGAATATGAAAGGTTAAATCTTTAAAGAGAGGCGCCCCGCCATAACTGACGAGAGCCTCCTTCACACTGAGTAATGCGCGTCCAGCCATGGGCAAGAGGGGTAGCAGATATGAGGCGTGCCGTCCAGAAGGTGATTTTATATAATATCATCAAGGTGTTAGTGAAAGATCGGTGATTTTTCAAAATTTCTCTTGCGATACAGCAAAGTTAGGCCTATTTACTAAAAAAATTTACGAAACAATACGTAAACACGAGGATACATTATGCCAGTAAACATACCCACCACGGCTCATTTGGTCTTGGGAACAAATGAGCACCTGAAAGAAAACCCCGATGCGTCAAATACCTTGGCCTCACACTACCACATAGCCTACCTCCACACCGACACCGATCACAATCTCGAATTCAGACGCCAAACACCTACCGCCGTAAAAGACGCTGACATCCAACATATCCTGCAAGATCAGTATCACCTTACTCACCTGACCCGCAGCGAAATTCAAGAACCTCATAAATCGGTCCACGCCGAAGACCTTGAAAAGAATCTTCCTAAAAATCTCCGCCTTGTTGTTGTTGCCGCAGCTCTCTCCGTCAAAATCGGTGATGACGAATTTTTTCCATTGCTACAACGTAACGGCAATGTCCCTGAAAGTGGCCTGTGGACTATCCCGTCAGGTTTCGTAAGCCGCCATCCGCTTTCGGCTTTTGCCCGCAAACTCAATGGTGAATTCGGTGCAACCGTTAACAACCAAATCGTAGTTGTAAAACCCACCGATGCAGCTTTGGCAGTAGACTCAAATGTCGTTGCCGATTCACTCACCTACAAAAAGGGACTTAAAGAACGCGTCCCTTTGCTCAAAAGAGCTTTTGAAAATACGCAAGGTTCGCACATCATCGTTGATGCCCAAACAGTTGAATCCCCAGCTCTTCGCACCGTATTGTTCCACGGCTGCTATGACGGCGAATTGAACTGCTTTGCCTATGATGAACCGGCAAGAAGAACCTTCACCATGATTGTGCCACAGCAAATTGAACTTGATAAAAACTCGAAACGTTACTTCGACCCAGAAGGTTTCGGACGCGTCGTGACATGGGTTGACAAGGAAACCTTGACTCACCCTGACCTCAAAACAACTCAGGCCCTCAAGGCCTATATTAAAACCTTGTCGCTCTAGAGGCTGTTTTCCAAAAGAAGCCACCTGACGGTGGCTTCTTTTGTTTGAAAAGATGACATGACCATTTTGTCATGATATTCTGCGCTCTCTGGAAAGAATTTAATTTAACAATAAATATAACTAATCTAACTATAGAACCCATGTTACCCCATTGCACACCACGCATCGCAATCCTCGCTGAACCTCGCCTTGCGTACTACGGCATGAAACATACCTTGCAACAGCTTTTTCCCGGCAGCCCCATCGAAGAAGTGTCGTCATCCGTACTGAATATCCAAAAATTAACCAACTACGATCTTCTCATCATGCCAGGGATTAATGGTGAAGACAGCCCCTACCCTACCCTGATAACACCTGCCAGAAAACAATCCCTGCGTTATGCGCTCAAGCATAACGGCCTGTGCTTACTGACCATCTGCGCAGCCACCTATAGCCTCTTTGACTATATGTTTTATTTAAAATCGGATGGCACCCATAAGGATATGCCAGGGTTTGGTTTTGTGAGTGGCACTTCGCGAGGGCCTGCCTTCGCGCACATCACACGGGCAGCCCTGCCGACAAATTCGAAACTTAATGATATCCAGCTTGCTGGCCTTTACAACGCAGAATTAAACATCCCTTTCCATTATCATGCGCTGGAATTTAATGGCCCTGCACTTTACCCCGATGATAAACTTGCACACGTCTTCCTACGGCACGCCTGCGTTCCTGAAAACCCCGCCGCGGCAATCATAAAACCCTACGGTAAGGGGCTTATTCTAGGGTTCGGCCCCCATATCGAAATTCCACTAACCTTCTTCAAAATGACCAGTCTGTGGCAAATGCTGGAGGCACAGAAACTCGATTTCTCGCCTCATGAACCCAGCCGTATAGCTCTCCTTGATACCATCAAACATATGATAACAGCACATGTCCAAAGCCTAAAAACTGGCATGAACCATGACAATCTGCTACAACATCCGCCATACGCAAAAATATAGGACGAACAAAATTATGAGCAGCAGCGCAGAAAAATCCATTCACATTATCGGCGGCGGCATGGCTGGGACAGAAGCTGCATGGCAGGCCGCGAACATGGGCGTTCCCGTCATCCTTCATGAAATGCGCCCCCATGTACAGACCGAAGCGCACAAGACAGATGGCCTTGCCGAACTCGTATGCTCCAATTCCTTTCGCTCCGATGATAAAGATTATAACGCCGTTGGTCTCTTACATGAAGAAATGCGCCTCCTCGGTTCCCTCCAGATGCGCGAAGGTGCCAAAGCGGCTGTCCCTGCGGGCGGGGCGCTCGCCGTTGATCGTGACGCCTTTTCACAAAATGTCACCAAAGCCATCGAAGAACATCCGCTTATCACCATAGAGCGCGGCGAAATTGCGGGCCTTCCTCCCGCTGACTGGAGCAACGTCATCATTGCAACAGGCCCCCTAACTTCCAGCTCACTCGCCAGCGCCGTGCGTGAACTCACGAGCGAGGACTCTCTCGCCTTCTTTGATGCCATCGCCCCGATTGTGTACCGCGAATCCATCAACATGGATATTGCGTGGCACCAGTCCCGCTACGATAAGGAAGGCCCCAATGGCAATGGAAAAGACTATATCAATTGCCCGATGGATAAAGATCAATATACGGCCTTTATTGAGGCTCTCTTAGCAGCTGAGAAAACAGAATTCAAAGAATGGGAAAAGAATACTCCCTACTTTGAAGGCTGTATGCCCATCGAGGTTATGGCTTCCCGCGGGATCGAAACCTTGCGCTTTGGCCCCATGAAACCCGTGGGCCTAACCAATCCGCACACCGGTATCAAAGCGCACGGCATTGTGCAGCTCCGTCAAGACAACACGCTCGGCACGCTCTATAATATTGTGGGCTTCCAAACCAAAATGAAATACGCCGCGCAGACAGAAGTCTTCCGCATGATCCCGGGTCTGGAAACGGCAGAGTTCGCCCGCCTTGGCGGCCTCCACCGCAACACGTTTCTCAACTCGCCCAAATTGCTCGATGGCCTACTGCGCCTCAAGACCCAACCACGCCTGCGCTTTGCCGGCCAAATAACAGGATGCGAAGGGTATGTGGAAAGCGCTGCTGTCGGTTTGATTGCAGGGCGTCTTGCCGCTTGTGACGCACTCGGCATCACCATGGATATGCCCCCCGCCACCACCGCTCTTGGCGCTATCATCGCGCACATCACAGGAAATGCGCACGCCGACACTTTCCAGCCCATGAATGTCAATTTTGGTTTATTCCCTGACATTCAAACCAAAGAGCGTGGCCGTGAAAAGAAAAAAGCGCTCGCACAGCGCGCCTTAGCCGACCTTGCGGAATGGATTAAAACTCTGCCGCCCACCACAGCCGCAGCTCTAAAAACGGCAGCGGCGTAAGGTGAAACGGGTCATACCCGCATGCCGCAATATGTTTCAAATAGAGCCTGACAAACACTGCATGGGCCTTTAAATAGCGCGATGTGATCGTGAGGCCTTCCACATCTTCATCCATCTTGCGGCACACAGCTTTAACCGATTCAATCATGGCGGCATTATGCGGCGCAACAGATGTAGGAAACAGTTCTGGCAACAAAGCACGCCCCTGCTCTTTGTGAAAGGGCGCCGCGCGCACCAATCCAATCACCGCATAGGATGCTGCAAATGTATCAATCGCCGCAGCTTTTTCTTTTGCTCCGGCAATCTTGCTTTTCATGTGCAGCAACGGTGCATGTGTCGCGCGGGCATACTCAAGAAACTGTTCTTCGGTCAAAGGCGCCTCAAGAAGAAAATCCTGCTCCCGTGCATCAATGAGTGCCATCACATCACTGCGTCCGATCCCAAACGCGCTCACCACGCGGGCAAGGTCGGGTATAACATCATGTTCCGTAGAAATTTTACCCTCATAAATTTCGGCCACACGCTCGCGCCACCATTGCAGCCGGATCATACCCACATGCGGCTGTGCCGTTGCTTCCCGCAAACGGGCAATTTCATAATTAAACCTATCCAGAACATGAAGAGCCGGACGCACGGGGGCATCGGCAAAAAAAGACAATAAATAACGATCCTTATCAATATCACTCAGATGCTGCATAAAAAATTATCTCTCATTCCGCTCATTCGGGCATGGCCCAAAATCCATAGCATGACTTGCCTTTGATCTGGGAAAATATATAGTACTTCCATAGTAATATTTGAGGAGAAAAATCATGACTTTTGTTTTACCAGAACTGCCCTATGCCAAGGACGCCCTTGTGCCCTATATGTCTGCCGAAACTTTTGATTTTCACCATGGCAAACACCATCTGGCTTACGTGAACAAGGCCAATGAACTCGCCGCCGGAACTGAATTCGTAGGAATGGAACTCGAAAAAGCTGCCATAATCGCCAAAAAAGCAGGCAACCAGAAGCTCTTTAACCAGATTGGCCAAATTTATAACCATAATATTTTCTGGCTCTCCATGGCCCCTAATGCGGGCGGTAAAAAAATGCCCGGTAGCCTTGAGAAAAAAATCGCATCCGACATTGGTGGCTTTGATGCTCTTCGCGCCGCGCTGATTGAAAAGGGTACGACCCAATTTGGTTCCGGCTGGGCATGGCTTGTGATTGATAATGCGACAGGTAAACTGGAGGTCACCAGCACCGCCAATGCCGAAACACCGTTGACCGAGGGCAAGACACCAATCCTGACCTGCGATGTGTGGGAACATGCCTATTACATCGACTACCGCAATGCCCGCCCCAAATTTTTGGAAGCGTGGATTGATAATCTAGCCAACTGGGAATTTGCCGCCCAAATGCTTGATAAAGGCCCACTCAAAATCGCGGCGTAACATATCTATATTTAGACAGGAACAAGGGCGGCGCACACACGTCGCCCTTCGCTGTTTAAAACATTGAACGTCCGGCATGCCGCAGGCGTATCCATCGTATCCACACTCATCCCGAGCATTTTAAAAGCGCCCCGCTGCGCAGGCAAGCACAGCACCATGCGCGCGCCCGTCCCAATCAAAAGAACATCAATCTTGCCTGCCAAATATTCAAAAGACGACAGCGCAAATAAATCATCCGGTACCACTGTCCAGACATCAACAGATTCAGGAAGAACAATTAAAGGCGTTTTATAAATTTCGCCGTTCACACGAAACATTCCCGCGCTATAGGACTGGATATGACTCTGGCCCAAGCGGGGAATGGGCGTAATATCCATCAGGCAGCCGCCCCGACATTACTTTTGCCATTTGAGCCATCTTCTTTTTCTTCGCGTTTTTCATCGTGAGGAAACGGCAAATAAAGAAGAGAGGAAGACGCCACATAAATCGATGAATAAGTTCCAACCACAATTCCAAAAATCATGGCATTGGCAAAATCGCGGATCACCTCGCCACCGAAAAGCCAGAGAGCAATGAGGGAGAGCAACGTCGTCAAGGATGTATTGATCGTCCGCGACAATGTCTGGTTCACCGACATGTTGATAATTTCTTTCATCGGCATTTTTTTGTACTTACGGCGGTTTTCCCGCACACGGTCAAACACAATCACCGTATCATTGGTCGAATAGCCGGCAACCAAAAGTACCGCCGCGAGTGTTCCCAAATCAAAATGCATCCATAGAAGTGAGAAAAGGCCAATCACTGCCGTCGTATCATGTACCAGCGAGAAAATTGCGGCAACGCCGTACTGCCATTCAAAGCGGTACCAGATATAGGCCATGATCCCGACAATAGTCAGTAAAAAGGCCACAATTCCAGACTTTTTAAGCTCATCCCCGACTTGCGGTCCTACATATTCACTGCGGCGATATTCAACCTTTTGTTCGCCATAACTGGCATCAAGCGTGGTTCTGATTTTCCCGATCGCTTCTTTTTGCGCAAACTCTCCACCCTGCTGCTCCGGCACACGGATCATCAGGTTGGTCGGTGTTCCAAATTCCTGAATCGAAATATCGCCAAGACCAAGTCCGTTAAGCTCCGCGCGCATTTTCTGAAGGTCGGGGGTCACTGGCGTCTCAACCTCCATCATAATCCCGCCGGAAAAATCGATCCCGTAGTTAAGTCCCTTGAAGGTAAGTAGTCCGATTGACCCAAAAATCATCACCGCCGTGACAAAGAACGCCACATAACGCTGTCCGACAAAGTCAAAGTTCAGATCATCTGCAAATTTGAATAACCGCATTATATATATCCTATACAGGGAGTGTTTTTGGCTTTTTAACCTGAAGCCAAACAATCAGCATCAAGCGCGTGAGCATAATCGCCGAGAAAAGTGAGGTCACAATACCAATTGACATTGTCACAGCGAAGCCTTTGATAGGCCCCGTGCCAATCGCGAACAAAATAACCCCCGCGATCAAACTGGTCAGGTTAGAGTCAATAATTGACGCCATTGCTTTCTCATAACCTGCATCCATCGCGGCAATGATTGAGCGGCCATTGCGCACCTCTTCACGGATACGCTCGAAAATCAGCACGTTTGCATCAACCGCCATCCCCATGGTGAGAATGATCCCAGCAATGCCTGGGAGTGTGAGCGTGGCCTGCATCATACCGAGTAAAGCCATAATCATCACCATATTGATAAAAAGCGCGACACTCGCGAACACGCCAAACAGTCCGTAAGAAAGCACAATAAAGGCAATAATCAGGACAAAAGCAACAAGTGAGGCCGTTTTACCAGCGTCCACCGAATCTTGTCCGAGCGATGGCCCCACCGAACGTTCCTCAACCACCGACAAAGAAGTAGGAAGAGCCCCTGCGCGCAGCATCACGGCAAGATCCGATGATTCCTGAACGGTAAAACTGCCGGAAATAATCGCACTGCCTGCGCAAATCGAGCTATTGATGCGCGGCGCAGTAATAATTTCTTTATCCAGAACAACCGCAAAAGGTTTCCCGATATTGTCGGACGTCACTTTGCAAAAGCGGCGCGATCCGTCTGCGTCCAGTTTGAACGAAACAACCGGAGCTCCGTTTTCAAAACTAGGCTGCGCATCCACCAGATTATCACCATCGAGAAGTGCCGTCCGCTGCAACGGAATCATCTGCGCCGGATCTTCCTTCATGGGAAGCTTTTTAACGCCCAGTCCATCCGGATTTTCGCTGACCAAGTGGAACGTCAGTTTGGCTGTCTTTCCCATCAGGTTGATAATGTATTTAGGATCATTAACACCCGGCAATTGGACAAGAATACGATCCTCACCCTGCTTCTGGATAACAGGCTCCTTTGTTCCTGATTCATTAACACGGCGGCTGACAATCTCAATCAAACGATCCATCGTGCGCTTGGTAATAGTTTTAAGCGCTTTGTCTTCATAGACACCCTCAATCATAACGCCGACACCCGCGACGGTGACGAGATCATCAATCGAGCGAATCATTTTAAGCGCATCCGCACGCTGATCCGCATTTTTAAGCTCTATTTTAAACCCATTGGCCTGAGGAACCAATGATACGGAATCAATGTTGTTTTTCCGCAGCTCGGAACGAAGCGCCGAAACAGTATCCTCACCTTGTTGCTTGATCACGCTCGCCATATCGGCCTGCATCAACAGATGCGACCCGCCCTGCAGGTCAAGCCCCAAACTGATGGCGCGGGTTGGCATCCACGATGGCATGGATTGTTGCAACCGCGCGAGGTCTTCACTCTTCAGAAGGTTTGGAGCACAATAGGCGAAAGAAAGAGCGACCACGACAAAAACGAGGGCGCGCTTCCACAGCGGAATATGGATCATGGATTTGACTTATCTTTCTTGGATTTTGTATCATTGGCAGGTTGCGTATTTTGCGGCAAAGAATCTTCATACCGCCCGATAATGTAGGAACGCATCATGTTGATTTTAACACCCCCGCCAAAATCAACCTGCACTTCATGGTCAGAAATAACCTTGTCGATTGTCCCGACAAGACCACCTTGCGTGACCACTTTGCTGCCACGATCCAGTTTATTGATCATACTAGCATGTTCTTTAAAGCGCTTTTGCTGCGGGCGGATCAGCAAAAAGTAAAACATGACCGCCAGAAAAAGGATCATCCCCACATTCATGATAATCGGATCAGAACTTTGTGCCAAACTTTGAGCGGCTTCGGGCACAACAGAAACACTTTCCTCTGCCCACGCTTGCGAAATAAACATTTAATTATCCTTCTGCCTAAAAACATATATAATGAAGATTGGTGCAAACTATATGTCCAGAGGCATGAAAGGCAATAGGGCGATGTCACTCCATTCACATTTTTTCATATCGCCCTTCAGATTCCTGCGCACAGGACTCTTCCTTGCTATGTGCGGGGCTCTTCTGATTGTTTTCATAACTAAAAATTGCTACGCACAAACATGGCAGCCCGTCGAGATAACATATTATATGGAAACACCAAAAGATTCGGGGGAGTATCTTGAGTACCTTTCATGGCAAATAACCAACCCCAACGAATATGCAATTTTCAATAACGCTGCTATTGGGGCTACGCGCATAGAGCCATTTTCTGATCCACGAGAACCCGGAGGCGGTGGATTTTTTCATATTCATCGTGAGTCCATTGATAAGATCAGCGGGGATGATTTTTTCATAACAAAAAATGGTATCCTTAAAAAATCCAAAACAGCTATTGATACAATGTACTCAACATCACCAAAATTTTATCGCTTTTTACAGGGGCAAGTAACTTCCAGCTCGAGTTTTGGCATCGGTTCTAAAAACAAAGAAATCGATATTGACACACCAGGAATCGTTGTCGTCGTCAACGCGAGCCAGTCTCTCGGCAATCCGAGTTGGATCATCAGCGACCCTAAAAATCTTGAGACCTATCTCGCCTATATTGAAAAACTAAAACCCGAAACATCCAAAGTCGATGAAGACCGTATGGTAAAATTTGACAAATATGGCTCCTATTTCCTGTACCTAAACTACCCAGGAGCCCCAGGCAAGCTCTTAAGCATCACTGACAGCGCTAACGCCCGCGTCACAAATACCGAGTTAAGAACATCCTATTTTCTAGATGAAAAAGACTATTTTTCTCACTTCAAATACATAGCTCGTAAAATCATTGAACAGCGCGAAGGCATAAAAGATTCGCAAGAAGAACTGATGAAACAGCGCGAATTCTAGTCGTGACCTCTACACCCGATTCCCCAGAATACGCTGTGGATCGAGTACATCGCGACCTTTCCGGACTTCAAAATGCAATTGCGGAGAGCCTACATGTCCGGAAGATCCTACAGTACCAATTGTCTGCCCCCTGCTGACCACATCACCTTTTTTTACCAACACCCTCTCCAAATGAGCATATGCCGTGATATACCCCTTGGCATGTTTGATCAGCACCAGTTGGCCATAGCCCTCGATTTGACTGCCCACATAAACAACCTGCCCCCGCTCCGCGGCTCGGACTCCTGCCCCTTTCGGAGCCTTGATATTGATACCGTCATTATGACGACCATCCTTCGCTGGGCCATATCCGGAGATGATATTTCCCGACACGGGACGCATAAAAACAAGTTCGCCTGAACCTTTTGGACTTTCATAACCGGAAACAGCCGCAACTTTGTTTTTCATCATGGAAGGCGTGGTTGCCTTCCTCTCAGCGGACGGCATGGACGTTGAAATAACGGAAGGCGAAAGAGTTTCGCTGTACACTGGTGTAACCACAGATGCCGTTTGGATTTTCTCGCTCTGGGCCGCTTCGGGAATATTCACTCCCATTCCATGCCCGGGGATTTTGAGTGCCTGTCCTGCCACAACTTTGTAGGAAACATCTAATTTATTAAGCCGCGCCAGCTCTGTCGTCGTGGTGTCAAACATACGCGATACACGCAAGAGCGTATCTCCCCGCTTTACGGTATATTCGCGCGGTGCCGGAATCACCAGCCGCACTCCCACAGGAAGGGTAAAGGGAGCACTTAATTGGTTGGCCTCAATAACATCCCGCATACTGACCTGATAATTTTGCGCAATACCCCACACCGTCTCATGGGCATAGACGGTGTGGCGCCCGAGACTGCCCTGAATTTCACGATCATCATAATGAGCTACGCGAACCCCCTCAGGTGACTGCGTACAGGCCCCGAGAGATAGAGTAAGGCCAAGAAGGGTAAACCAGCGTGTCACGCGCTCAAAGCCTCCAAATCATCATGTGAATAACTGTTGCTGCGCGGCACATCCGGAAGGAGGGGTACAAAGCGAACGGGCAAAAGATTTTGCACGGCAAAGACGTCTTCGGACTCTTTCTTATAGCGTTTAAGCACCTGCGCTTGCCCCTGTCCTCCCACAGGAATAACCATGACTCCTCCGACTTTAAGCTGCGCAAGCAGCGCCACGGGCGGATCTCCTTCCGCCGAAGCCGTGACAATAATCCGGTCAAAACTATTTTCACCCGGCCAGCCTTTCATGCCATCACCGGCGAGCGTTGTTATATTGCGGAGTTTAAGCTCTGCAAAACGCTGTTCGGCAAGTTCCAAAAGGGGTTTATGCCGCTCGATAGTGTAAACACGGCGGCAAAGCCGCGCAAGGACAGCCGCCTGATAGCCCGACCCTGTCCCGATCTCCAGAACGCTGTGTGATTTATCCAGCTGCAGCACCTCCGTCATATAGGCCACAATGTAAGGCTGGCTGATGGTTTGACCAAGACCAATCGGAAGCGCTTGATCGTCATAGGCATGACTGCCAAAAGAGTGCGGCACAAACAGCTCGCGCGGCGTGAGTTCAATAGCACTTAGCACCTCGGTATTCATAATACCAGCTTGGCGCAACTGGATAATCAGCCTGATCTTACGGCTGTCAATTTCGGACATAATCTGATTTTTCTCCACAAAAAGAGCGCGAACGATGCGAACAACAGTTTGCTATATTATCACAAATTTCTCAAGGGATTGCTGTATATAAGAGCAAAACCGTTAAATATACCCGTGCGCGAATCATTTCACTTTTATACAATCCGTAAATATATAATCCGTAAAATTCGCAAGAGCAAAGTATCAAGATTTATATGATCTCTAAAACACACGTGCCACCCAACTACAAAAACCGCAGTGCTATTTTCTTCGCACTGCTTTTATCGCTGCTGATACACGTAAATGTATCTTGGGCCGCAACCTCCATTCCCTTTACCGTCACCATGTCCGAAGCCGTGAATGTCACAGGGAGTCCGCGGATTGTTCTGGATGTAGATGGCACCACCCGCTACGCCACCTACAACGCCGGAACAGGAACAGCGTCCCTCACCTTTACCTACGCAGCAACTGCCGGCGACCTTGATCTTGATGGAATAAATATAGCCTCGACCTCGGTGGATTTGAATGGGGGGGCCATCACCGACCTCAACGGCAATGCCCTCACAAATCTGACTTTCACGCCCCCCGCCAATATGGCCAGCGTCTTTATCAACTACCCGTCCCTCTCCATGGATTTTATTTACGATGCGGACGGCCGATTTACTGTGAATGGAACGGTGTATAATGACCTCTCGTCTTTCCTCACAACCAGTGGCGGAACATTCGCGCGCGCCAGCACAGCCTCCTATTACAACAGCGCAGGAACCTTGCAGACCGCCGCCTCGGGGACACCCCGCTTCGATTATGACCCAGCAACACTCACCGCCAAAGGTATTTTGATCGAAGAAAGCAGGACTAACCTGTTTAGACGATCCGCTGAAATTGACGTTGCTCCATGGGGCACCTCGAATTCCACCATCTCCGCTAACACAACCACAGCACCTGATGGAACAGTTACCGCCGAAAAACTGGTTGAAAATGCTTCGACAGGCAACAAAGAATTCTACCAAGTCGTAAGCACCACGTCAGGGGCAACCTATATCGCTACTATTTACGCAAAGGCGGCCGAACGCACACAAGTACGTTTTAATTCGACAGCTGGCTCGAGCGTTTTTATTCTGACAGGAAGCGGGTCAGCAGCAGCCGGAGGCAGCAATACACCCTCAATACAATTAATTAATAACGGGTGGTATCGCCTCCAGATATCCTTTCCCGCATCAGGAACAAGCGAGACTATATATTTCACACTAATCAATGGTGGATTATCAAACTATACAGGGGATGGCAGCAGTGGCGTTTATGTGTGGGGAGCACAACTCGAACAAGCCGCATTCCCAACCTCCTATATCCCCACAGCAGCGGCTACCATCACACGTTTGGGCGATAAGCTGACGGTACCTTCAGCCTTGTGGTACAACAACACCCACGGCACTATGGATGCGGAATTTACCACCTTTGGCTCAACCGGAAGTCAAACTGTCTGGACGCTTGATCCGCGTCTTCAGCTGCGCCAGAATACCGCTGGTGGAAATATATTGGCCGCAAACGGCTTCAGTTTAGGAGGAATGGGCTATTGGCTAGGCGTACCCGCCAACCAATTGACAAAAACATCTATGTCTATAAACACAGGCAATGCAGCCTTCGTCATAAACGGGGCCGTCTTTAGCAGCACAACGACCATGACACTCGGAACACCGACCTCTCTCGAAGTTGGCTACTACAACACAGGCGAACAACTCAACGGCCATATCCAGAAAATGAAATATTACCCGCTCAATGCATCCAGCGCACAGATGCAACTCCTCACCCAATAACAGGAAATTTATTTTGCGCGTTTGCGGTGTTTGCGGTCAGGCAGAGCTTTACCCCAGCGCAATCGATCCACCAAATAAGTGGGGCGGATATTATTATACTGCACAACCAGCATACTGAGAATTTTATTGACATCAGCCGGTGTCGCCGCCGTCTTGAAAACGGGGGCGTGCATCCCGTTCCTGACAAGGCACGTATCCATATTGACGAGGGTCGCCCCGATAATGTCGTGCGCCATCGAGTCACCAATCATCACCGTCTGCCCGGGATAAATATCGTTCTTGTGCAACATTTTTATACTATGATGAAAAAGCGGTTTATATGGCTTACCGATCATTTGCACCACCCCACCAAGTTCCTGCACCCGTTTTGAGATGGACGGCGTCTCCGAACTGTAATTAAGCCCGAGGAGAGCGCGGCTATCGGGGTTGATACACACAATTTTAATGCGGCGTTTGACCGCCGCACGTAACGTTTCTTCATAGGCCGATGGTTCGGCTTCCAGCTTGTCCCACGCCGAAATGAGCAGGAACGAGGCAGCATCAATGTCATCGGTCACCTGAACATTCGTATCTTTGAGGAACTGGCGTGTACGCTCGCCACCAATCAGGTAACATACCGCCCCGATCTTCTCGAACACAGGGTCGCTTTGCGTTTTCAGGCCCTGACACAAGAATTCCCCTGCGGTCAGGATTTCGCTATAAAGATTTTCGGTAAGTCCCATGAACTTAAGCTGGCCCGCCATTTCACTGGCCCGCATCACCGAATTAGACATGAGCAGCACAAATTTGTTGCGGGCGCGTAATTCCTTGAGGCACTCGACAACCGGATCATAGAGCTTCTCACCGTCATGGAGGACCCCCCATGTATCGATGATAAACCCCGTATAACTGTCGGATATATCGGAAATTCCCTGACAGAATTTGGTGTTAGCCATAGACCCCTCAGTTGCAGAAGAAGCAGAAAACTCTCTTCAGTTTAGACGTCAAATCTAAACGGAAGGTTAGCATGCCTCAAACTGACGTCTATTAAAATACCCTAAATCCCGCAAGAGCGTATTTTTTCGGTCATGGCATAAAACCCGTTCCGCCGGTTCGGGGAAAGGTTCTGGGCGAGATCAAGACGGGTAAAGATGCCCTCAATATCAACCTGCCGCAGTTGATTGGCAGGCCTTTTATTAAAAATCATGTAGAGGAGAGCCACAAGGCCTTTGACAATATGGGCGTCACTATCAGCCTGAAAAGTAAACACCCCCGCGTCAATTTGAGGAACAATCCAAACCTGCGAAACACAGCCCTTTACCAGATAATCATCGGTTTTGAATGCCTCAGGCATCGGAGGGAGCTTTTTCCCCAGTTCGATAAGAAGCTCATAACGTGATTCCCAGTCATCCAGAAGGGAAAATGATTCGATAATATCGTCTATTGTTGTCATGCCCCACCTGAACATATTGATTTTTGTAGGGTTTTCGCCCCTTCAAGACCCCACCTTGACAAAACCGCTATAATATCTTTGTTACTCTTCGTAAAGTCTTTCTTATCCTACATCTGTTCCCCACAAAAAAGTGAATAGAATAGTTAAAAGTAGGGCTTGCGCAGATGCCTTTCCCTTGGCACACTGTCACTACAATTCTAATTTATCCGTGAGGATCACGAGAGTATGTCAAAAACGTCCGGAACCGATTCCAAAAATACCCTTTACTGTTCTTTCTGCGGAAAGAGCCAGCACGAGGTGCGCAAACTTATTGCAGGCCCGAACGTGTTCATTTGCAATGAATGCGTGGAATTGTGCATGGATATTATCCGCGAAGAAGACAAGAGCCAGTTGGTCAAAACAACCGAAGGCGTCCCCACCCCAAGTGAGATTCGTAATGTCCTTGATGACTATGTGATTGGTCAGGATCGCGCCAAGCGCGTTCTTTCTGTTGCGGTGCACAACCACTATAAGCGTCTGCAGATCGGCGGCAAAGGCTCTGAGATCGAAATTAACAAATCCAACATCCTGCTGGTAGGCCCAACTGGCTCGGGGAAAACCCTCCTCGCCCAGACCTTGGCGCGTATTCTGGATGTTCCATTTACCATGGCCGACGCCACAACCCTGACCGAAGCCGGCTATGTAGGTGAAGACGTTGAAAACATTGTCCTAAAACTTCTTCAGAACTGCGATTACAACGTGGAGCGCGCCCAACGCGGGATCGTTTATATCGACGAAATCGACAAGATCAGCCGCAAGTCGGATAACCCGTCCATAACCCGCGATGTCTCCGGCGAAGGTGTGCAGCAAGCTCTCCTGAAACTAATGGAAGGCACGATCGCGAGCGTTCCACCCCAAGGTGGCCGCAAGCATCCGCAGCAGGAATTTCTGCAAGTGGACACCACCAATATCCTCTTTATCTGTGGCGGTGCATTTGCCGGAATTGAAAAAATTATCTCCCAGCGCGCCCGTGGTTCAACCTCGATCGGTTTTGGTGCAGACGTTGCCGCGCCCGATGACAAAAAGCCCGGCGAAGCCATGCGCATGCTCGAAACAGAGGACTTGCTCAAATTCGGTCTGATCCCCGAATTCATTGGACGTCTGCCCGTTGTAGCTACCTTGGACGACCTTGACGTGGACGCCCTTGTCTCGATTCTAACTGAACCGAAGAATGCGCTGGTCAAGCAATATGGCCGCCTGTTCGAAATGGAAAATGCCAAACTGACTTTCACGCCGGATGCTCTCAAAGAAGTCGCCCTGAAAGCGATTGACCGCAAAACAGGAGCACGTGGATTACGTTCCATTCTTGAAAACATGCTGCTTGATACCATGTATGAACTGCCTGACCTCACTGATGTCGAAGAAGTCGTCATTAACGAGGGAACCGTCAAGAACAGTGAAAAACCTGTTTATGTGCATTCGGATAAGAAAAAGAAAAAGGCCGACAAAGCCGCCAAGGAAGATGACGCTGTTGTCACAGGCTAATCGCCGCACACCAATATGATGAAATTAAAAAGCCGGATTTTCATCCGGCTTTTTTGTATCCCTATTTCTGTTTTTGCGCGAGGACAAGAGCCTCAGTAAAATTGGCAGCCACAAGCAATCCATGATTTTCAAGAACGCCCATACGCTTGAGAATTTTATGAGGTTGATGTTTCAAGTGACTGATAATAACGCAAATACCTTTCTTTTCACAACGGCTCAAGAAAGTCTGGAGTGCCGACTGCCCACTACTATCAATCAAGGGAACAAATCGCATGCGCAAAATAAACACGCGCGGTACAGGATTGAGATTTTCAAAAACATCAATCAAGGCCGTCGCATTACCGAAGAACAGCGGCCCCCATAAACGGTACGAGACTACGCCTTCAGGCAACGCTTCCTGCCCTTCACCCTCGCCGGACTCTTCCTGCTTGATAAATTCATTATGCTCGGCCATATCTCGCATAAAGAAAAGGGCCGACGCAACAACCCCCACCTCAATGGCCACCGTTAAATCAACTGCAACCGTTAAAATAAAAGTTGCAAACAGCACCAACCGCTCACTGAGCGGCGCGTGCATCAAGTGGCGGATTTTATCCTGCTCGGACATGTTCCACGCGACAATAACCAGCACCGCCGCTAATGCAGCGAGCGGGATATAGGAGGCCAGCGGCGCAAAAAGCATCATGGCCAGCAAAATAAACACCGCGTGCAGCATCCCCGATACAGGTGATTTCGCGCCGGAACGGATGTTAGTAACCGTCCGCGCGATAGCGCCCGTTGCAGGCATCCCGCCGAAAAAGGCTGAAGCGACATTGGCAACACCCTGCCCGACCAACTCACAGTTGGAGCGGTGACGGCGGTTAATCATCCCGTCTGCCACGACAGCAGAAAGAAGCGACTCAACCCCAGCAAGAAAAGCAATAGTCAGGGCACTGGGGAAAACTTCTTTGACCTTTGTCAATGTGAGTCCCTCCGGCCACTCTGGAACGGGCAAAGCCTGCGGAATGCCGCCAAAAGCCGAACCTATAGTTGTCACATCAAGGTGCAGCCCGAGAGTGACAAGCGAGGCCAAAACCACAGCAGCCAGAAAAGCCGGAACAGAGGGCGCATATTTGCGCAGCGCAACAATCAAAAAGAGCGAGCCTGCCGAAAGCAAGATGGTCACAGGATTAAAGGTATCCCTCACCCCCCAAAAGGCTTCCCATTTCTCAATGAAATCGCCCGGCACCTTGTCGATCTGGAGACCAAACAAATCCTTGATCTGGCTTGAAAAAATAATAACGGCAATACCAGCCGTAAAACCGGTAATCACGGGATGCGGAATAAATTTGATCCATGACCCGACTTTAAGAACGCCAGCCAACACCAGCATAAATCCGGCGAGCAAAGTCGCAACCACCAGTCCATCATATCCGTGCTGGGCAATGACATTGTAAACCACAACCACAAACGCACCAGTTGGCCCACCGATCTGCACGCGGCTGCCGCCCAGCGCCGAAATCAGAAAGCCTGCAATAACCGCTGTAATCAGCCCCTTATCCGGCGTTGTTCCCGAAGCAATCCCAAGCGCCATCGCCAACGGAATGGCCACAATCGCAACTGTAAGTCCCGCCAAAGCATCATTCCGGAAAAAATCCCATGTGTACCCTTCTTTGAAAACAGTCACGATTTTGGGAATAAATTGTTTGTAGAAAGGCTCGGAAGGCTTGGAATGCTTATGATGCGTCATGTTATGCTCTTGGTTATAGGAAAGACGGAACAATATGGTATTTCCGTTTTTTAAAAGCTTTTATACCCCTGCCTAAAAAAATACAATCCCTTCACAAAACATTAATATTCCATTATCTTTTAAAATCTATCCTTGAAGAGAGTTTTGACTATTTCCCCACGGAGAATCAGATGCCCCAAACCGCAACCAAATTAATGCCGGATCCTAGCAAACGTTACCGATTGATTACGCGAAGCGACATGGATGGTTTGGTCTGCGGTGTTTTGCTCAAAGAACTGGGCATGATTGACGACATCACCTTCGCTCATCCGAAAGACATGCAGGACGGACTAATCGAAGTCGGGCAGGATGATATTTCAACCAACCTTCCCTACGTGGATGGTATCTTTATGGCCTTTGACCACCACGCCAGTGAAGTGGAACGCAGCTCTGGTCAAAAAGATAATCACATTATCGATGCCAAAGCCCCTTCTGCCGCACGCGTTGTCTATGACTATTTTGGAGGCAAGGCCCGCTTCCCGAATGTGTCGGACGACATGATGAAAGCAGTTGATAAAGCCGACTCGGCGGCCTTCACCCGTGAAGATATTCTCGCCCCCCAAGGGTGGGAACTTCTCTCATTCCTGATGGACGCCCGCACTGGCCTTGGTCGCTTCCGTGATTTTAACATCTCCAACTACCAGCTGATGATGCAGCTTATTGACTACTGCCGCACACACAGCGACATTAATCAAATCCTCAACCTTCCCGATGTAAAAGAACGCGTGGATCTGTTCCGCGAAAATGAACCAAAATTCCGCAAGCAAATTGAAAAATGCGCTCGCGTGTACAAAAATCTGGTCATACTTGATCTGCGCGATGAAGAAGTGATCTATGCCGGCAACCGCTTCATGATCTACGCCCTCTTCCAGCAATGCAACATCTCGATCCACGTCCTGTGGGGCAAGAACAAACAAAACACTGTTTTTGCTATTGGCAAATCCATTCTCAACCGCTCCAGCCGCACCAATGTAGGCCATCTATGTCTTGAATATGGCGGTGGCGGCCACGACGCCGCCGGAACCTGTCAAATTGATAATTTGAAAGCCGAAGAAGAACTCGAAGCAATCATCAAACGCATCAACAAAGACGGATAATTTTCGCACATGCCCGCGCCGGTCATCGTATGGTTCAGACAGGATTTACGCCTGTCGGATAATCCGGCATTTCTCGAGGCTTGCCTGATGGGAACACCTATTCTTCCCGTCTATATTCTTGATGACATAAATGCCGGCCAGTGGAAAATGGGCCATGCCTCGCGCGCATGGCTCCACCATTCTCTTTCCTCCCTTGCTGCATCACTTGGCCATAACCTTGTTTTGCGCAGCGGTCCCGCCGAAGAAGAACTTCTCAAACTCTGCAAGGAAACAGGGGCCGATGAAATCCTCTGGAATAGATGCTATGAACCGTGGCGTACGCAACGTGACAGCACCATCAAATCGAACCTTGCCGAACAAGGTATAATCTGCCGAAGTTTTTGCGCCTCGCTCTTGTGGGAACCATGGCAAATTAAAAAAAGTGATGGCACTCCCTATAAAGTTTTCACACCCTTCTTTCGCAAGGGATGCCTTGGTGCCGAGTCGCCCCGCGCCCCTATCAGAACCCCCCATACACCACCTCTTGTAACCACCCCAAGCCTGCCCCTCGAAAAACTTAACCTCCTGCCCCGCGCACCCCTCCCGAAATGGCACACGGACATGCTGGCCCACTGGGAAATTGGCGAAGCGGCCGCACACAAAAAACTCCATCACTTTTGTGAAAATAACCTTGCCAACTACAAAGAGGATCGTGATTTTCCAGCACGGGGCGCAACTTCTCGGCTATCCCCCCATCTTCATTTTGGTGAAATATCCCCACATCAGCTTTGGCATACCGCACAAGAATATGGCCTTGCGCAAAAATGCGAACAAAGCCTTGATCATTTCCTCTCGGAAATTGCGTGGCGTGAATTCTCCTACAGCCTTCTCTACCATAACCCCGCCCTTCCCGAATCCCCACTCCAAAAACGTTTTGAAGCCTTCGCATGGGAATCACCCGATAGCGAAACTCTCGACCGCTGGCAAAAAGGAATGACTGGATACCCCATTGTAGATGCAGGGATGCGTGAACTCTGGGCAACAGGTTCGATGCACAACCGCGTACGCATGATTGTGGGATCGTTTCTGGTTAAAGACCTGCGCTACCACTGGCGGATTGGTGAGGATTGGTTCTGGGATACGTTGGTGGACGCTGATCTCGCAAGCAATGCAGCCAGTTGGCAATGGATTGCCGGCTGCGGCGCAGATGCCGCGCCCTATTTCCGCATTTTCAACCCAACGACTCAAGGTGAAAAATTTGACCCCACAGGAGAATATATCGCCAAGTGGGCCCCCGACTCTCACAAACTCGCTCCTATTGTAAGCCACGCTCACGCACGTAACAAAGCCCTTGAGGCGTTTAAGAACCTGCCGTAGGATAAAACATGGCCACAGCACTTCCAACCCTCGGCATTATGTCCCCCTCCAGCTCCATTGTACTGGAACGTTTCGAAGCAGGCCTTGAATTTCTCTATACCCACGGCTTTTCATTGGTCATTCACCCTCAAACCTTTTCCGGCGCAGAAACCGGAAACCAGTACGCCGGATCGCCGGAAGAAAAAACCACAGCGCTCTACGACCTCTGGGCCGATCCGAGCATCGATATGGTGATGGCCGCGTGCGGTGGCAACCGCGCTATGCATGTCTTGCCCCACCTTGACACCACCAACGCAAAACCTCTGATAGGTTTTAGTGATACCACCGCATTTTTATGCGCCCTGTATAAAGCGGGAAAACCATGTTATTTTGGGCCAACCGTGCAAACGTTGTCCCGCCTGTCACCCGAGAGCCAAAAAACCACACTGGATGTGTTATCCGGTCAGTCGCGCCATAGCCTCGAACTTACCCACTGTAAAATTTTACACGATGGCAGCGTACGAGCACCCGTCTTTGCCGCGACGCTTTCTGTTCTAACTTCCCTCTGCGGCACGCCCTATTTGCCAAATCTCAAGGGACATATTCTTATACTGGAAGACATTGGTGAAGAATTATCGCACCTTGACCGTGCCTTGTGGCAACTGGATCAATGTTTGAATTTTTCCAGCCTCGCTGGAATTGTCTTTGGCGAATTTACAGACCTGCGCGACACAGGACGTCCTTTTAGTGGCGGCGGATTTGAAGCCGTAATAAGCACGCATATTAAGCACCTGTCATGTCCAGTTATAATAGGAGCACCCATCGGTCACGGACGGCACCTCAGCCCCATCCGGCAAGGGCAATACGCATCATATGATACACAATCAGGCCTCTTGATTTTGGAATAAATCTGGCCTAGAACACTCGCACTATGACTTTCGTTGTGACCGACATCTGCATCAAATGCAAATACACCGACTGCGTCGAAGTGTGCCCCGTTGATTGTTTCTATGAGGGCGAGAATACGCTTGTCATTCACCCCGATGAATGTATCGATTGTGGTGTCTGCGAACCCGAATGCCCGATTGAGGCGATTGTTCCCGACACGCACCCCGCAGGCAAAGAATTTCTGGAAATGAACCGCGAATATTCGTCAGGCCAGTGGCCCAATATCACGCGTAAAAAAGATGCCCTTCCCGAAGCCGAAAAATTCAAATCTGTTAAAAACAAATTCCGTGACTGGTTCTCGCCCAAACCCGGCGAAGGCGATTAGTTAAGCGACAGCAGGCTGAGCAGACACTCCTGAACTTTCAGTCCTTTGAAACCGCCCCTGCCAGATACTGGCCGTACTACCCCCATCATCTTCATCAATAACAAGGCACGATCCCATCAGTCCCCTGACCTGATATATCTGCCCAACAGTCACATTATAGTACTGGCTAATATACCCGTCCGGAGTCTCTTCCAGAATGACAAAATCACCGCTTTCGATACGATCAGTCACAAAAACTCCTGTTTCTTAAAAATTTACTAAGAAAGATTTGAAAAAGGCCAAAAATGTGCTATGTTGCACAACATGCTCATACATCGACTGGACACAGTTCGGGTCACTAATCCCGTTTAGAACGTCCTGAATTCGGCGTCAATGGTTTTTTTGCCATTATCACCGTCACCGCCCCCTTAAAACGGGGAAGAAATGACAGCCTATGTCGTTTCAGGACAACAGTCGCCAAATGAACAGTTTAAAGCAACCTACAAAGAATGAGGCACAACATAATGAAAATAAACGAAAAAAATAAAAAAACTTCGTCTGTAAAAACCAAAACTGCTTCAAAAACAGCCTCTAAACCCGCGCTTAAAACCAAGAAAACAACCTCTTCGATCAGCAAAACTGTGTCCAAATCCCCAGCCAAAGCAGCAAAGCCTGTTGCTAAACCCACAGCAAAAGCCACTCCGAAAAAATCAGTGAAAGCCGCCGTAAAACCAGCTGCCAAAGCTGTGACTGCGCTAAAAACAAAAACCGCCGCGGTCAAAGCCGCCCCACAAAAAGTTACGCCAGTAGCAGCCAAGGCAAAACAACAGCCGGCAGCCCCAGCTAAAAAAGCATCCCTCGCCGCACCTAAAGCTGAAAAACAAGTCAAGGCAGCAGCCAAACCCGTCGTTTCGGCCATCGTCGTGAAAATGGCAGAAAATCAGAATGCTGCGCTGCGCACCCCGATCATTACGACCGGACGCACAGTCCCCACCCAAAATTTGGCTCCACAAAAAGTATCCACACCAGAATCATCGGCGGCCCGTCCCGTTTACCGCCCCATTCAAGTCATCAACAAGCCTCTGGCCCCGACACAGCCTGTCCGTCAAATGGCACCTGTGGCTAAATCCGATGAGAAAGTCGAATTCAAAAAAGGCGATTTCGTCGTTTATCCGGCCCATGGTGTGGGCGAAATTGAGGCCGTTGAGGTACAAATCATCGGTGGCATGGAAATTAAACTCTATGCCATTTCGTTTGAAAAAGACCGTATGCGCCTGAAAGTGCCTGTATTCAAGGCTCACGCCTCGGGTCTGCGCCGCCTCTCGAGCCAAAACCAGATGCAAGACGCCATCAAAACCCTGCAGGGCCGCGCGCAAATCCGCCGCACTATGTGGTCGCGCCGTGCGCAGGAATACGAAACAAAAATCAACTCGGGTGACCCCGTCTCCATCGCCGAAGTTCTGCGCGACCTCAAGCGTAGCAACGACGACACGGAACAATCTTACTCCGAGCGCCAGATATACCAATCAGCTTTGGAGCGACTTGCCCGTGAAGTGGCCGCCCTTGAGCGTATTACCGAAATCGAGGCAGCAGCCCGCATTGAAAATATGATCAAAGGTCGCCGCTCTCGCGCTGCAGCCCAAACATCAACAGCCGCGTCGGAAGCCGTAGAAGCCGTCGCCTAGAGCACGTTATTGAAACTCTAAAAACCACGAAACGAAAGTTCCGTGGTTTTTTTTACGAATCAGGCCATTTTTTTTGTTTTGCCGCTATACAAGCGCGAAAAAGCATCGTAATGTGGCGGAGAGTTTCTGCGGTGACTATTTTGCAGACGTGTACCTGAATAGACTATGCGCCTAGACATCCTGAGACTAATTTAACTCACAACACCCTAAGGATGCATACTATGGCTACCGGTACAGTAAAATGGTTTAATGGACAAAAAGGATTCGGTTTTATCGTTCCTGATGATGGCGGGAAAGATGTGTTTGTTCACATTTCTGCTGTTGAACGTTCAGGATTTAAAACACTGAACGAAGGACAACGCGTTTCCTATGACATTGAGACCAGCCGTGGCAAAACCGCCGCTGTCAATATTCAGAACGCTGCGTAATTTGTTCTCTAAATATCTTTGCACCAAAGGGCTTTCCTACGAAAGCCCTTTTGTATTTTCATGCCTATGGAATTAAAACTACGAAGCGAGAACCAAGTGCGATCTCATCTCGAGAACCGATCCATCAATGCGCGTAGCACGCAGCATGACATCACGATTTTCGCAAAATGCAGTCATAATGTCTTGCGGAATCTCACCCAAAGAATGAAGTTTTTGGTGTAATAGAGCAAAAGCCTCACGGTTATGACGGGTAATCATAACGGCTTCCGCACGAACGAACGTAGGGTCATCAAGCAAAATAGCCCCCATACCCCCGTGACGAATTTCAAAATGTGTATGAATATCTGACATTAAAACCTCCTCAATACGCGTTATTGCAGCGCACAGTTGGAGCCTAACAAAAAGACCTTAATAACCGCTTATGAATATCTAAAATTCGAACAAAACTCTTTTCAGGCACACTTTTTATTCAAAAACACAAAACGAACTGAGTTTGGGACAGCTATGACGGAGCCAAAAACCGCTTGGGGGCTTTTTTTCCATCGAGATGAACATCACAGGCCTTTTCATCCGCATGGATAACAAATTCGCCCACAGGTTCGAAATGGGCGCCCAAACCAATACCGCGAGGAATTTCGGCAACTCCTTGATTTTGAGCAGAAAATAATGATCCAGAATCCTGAAAGCGGTACATTAGACGGCCACGACGCTCCCCGTCTTCGGGTGTTAAACGAACAAGCGCCTTATAAGCCCCTGAAGAATCTTGTAAAATTTGACATGACGCGACATCCAGAGACACTGTTTCCGGCTGAGGGGAGGAATCTGACTCAGCAGGAACAGCTCCACCATGAACAAAAGCAAAAACACTGGCAAGTGCCACAGCTGCCCCCGCACAACCAACAACAACTCTGGATTTTATATTCTGACCCATGTTAAACCCTCCGCGAGAAGGGTTTATAACGGAAAACTTTCTATAAAATCAATAGAAAATTACAATTTTCATAAATTATGGAGGCGTCATGCCTGATGGCGTCGTAACAACACGCGCGGGAACATCCTTAAAGGATTTACCATCTTTGGTATCTACATCACACGTAGTTTGACCGTTATCTCCGGTCTTAACCGTAAACCCGTCTTCTTTTATACGCCGTGCAAAAAGATCATACATCCCTTCGCCGCCTTTGAGGCCCAGTTTATCAGGCAAAACCGAATCGCCCTGAGCTTTCCACCCTGGCTCCAACGGATCTTTCGCTGTTAAAGCTGCCCCCCATGTACGGGACAAAGTCGGTGCCGTCGCAACAGCTGTACCATTACGCAGATCAAGCGATGCGTCAACAAACTGGCCTTTAAGATTGACGGTACAAACCGGCTCTTGCTGTTGCTTAGCATAGGCGACAGCATTGGCTTTTTGCTGGGCGGCAGTTAAAGGCGGTGCACTTTCACCATCCGGCTCATATGGAGCATCGCTCACCTGTCCTGATTTACCTGCCTTGTGTTTATCCTTAGCCATTGCATGTCCCTCATTGTTACATCTGTAGTCTATGGAAAACATTTTAAGATTACGTAAAAAACTGAAAAATAAACAATGGCAGGCCCATAAATTGACATAAAATTAACGGCCAGCAGCTACACTTCTTTTAGAAAGAGCAAGGAGTGGAGTAAATGTCAGATTTAGAAAAAGGCCTTACCTGCCTATTTGATCAAAAAGCATCCTATGCTGCTGTTGTTGACCAAGAAGGCGTCGTGAAAATGGCCGCCCCCGTATCAAAAGATAACGCATTTTTAAACAAGGCGTTCGGCGTAGCCGCAGAAACCTACTCTGCCGCAAGTGATAGTCTCTTGTCGCGCTCGCCTATCAGTGTAAACCCCAGCGATAAAAGCTGCATCTTTAATGAAGACAAAGGGTTGCTTGACGAGGGTAAAAAAATACCCATGAAACAAGGCCCCTTCACGATGAAGGTAAAGTAGCTCCGGTTTTTTTTAAAAGAACCCGTCATCGTCATTCCGTCCGTGGCCCCCCCTACCAAGATGTGCCAACAGGTGACGGATCACCATTTTAAATCACCATAGAAAAAACTTTTGCCCTTCAAGCAAAATTTTTCTTGACCTTTTTATTGCAGCGCCTTCATAGTGTTTGTCAGAAGCGGGATTTGAGGGGCAGCTTGCACCGCTTTATAATAAATTGCTAAAGCGCTATGGCTCATTTCCATAGTCCCCACCCTAAAACACATTTGTATAATGTATTTTATATGAGGTCTGAAAATGAGCCACGAGTCCACGTCCGGACGACTATCGTCGTCACTCCCTTTTACTACCGCCGCATTTCCGCGCCCTACCCGTATTGCTCTTGTCAATATCATGGACAATGCTAAAGGCACCGAAGATCATTTTCTGAGCCTCATCCGCAATGCCGATCCTAATGCCGAGGTTACCTTATGCCGGATGGCCTGCGCCAAAGCCGACAAAGACTTGGAGCAGCCAAAATATTTTCGCGATCCCGCCCACCCCCTCCATTTGCTCTCGGACGATTATGTGGACTGGCATGATGTGATCGGCAAGGAAGAGTTTGATCTGGTGATTGTCACCGGTATCAACCGCGGCAAACTGACTTATCAGGAACTTGAAGAGGAATACCCACTCTTCTGGAACGAGACGCAAGAATTGCTTGAAGCCATCGAAACCACAACAAACTCAGGCCAGACAGGTCATGGTTTGCTCGTGTGCTGGACAGCCATGGCAGCCGCAAAAATCCGCTCAGGTGTAGAAAAACAAATATACGACACCAAATTTTACGGGGTATTTGACCATCACGTCACATCAACAACCCACCCGCTTGTCAGGGGATGGAGTGATGGATCTGTTAAAATCCCTCATGCACGCTATTCCTATCTTGATCAAAATGAATTGGAAAATGCCATAGAAGCTGATGGTGGCGAGATTATTCTGAACGGCCCAGATGGCCCCGCCATATGGACGTTAAATAGCCGTGCAATCACCTGCCTGATCAATCACCCTGAATACGGACAAAGCACGCTGGAAAATGAATATATTCGCGATCGTGGTTTTTTCCGCAAAGAAACTCAAAATGATCAGGCTGATATTCCAAGGCCACAAAACTATGAACTAGGCTCAACCGGAACCGCACAAGACTTTGCCACACTTAAAAGCGTCATCTGTCCGGCCTTTTACAAAAACGTGATTGACCTAGCCAAAAACCGTAAAAACAGCGAACAAGCGCCTCTGGAGTACACCGCAGAGGTTGCCATGCCCGTGAGGGTACATCAATTTCCGGCATAAATCCTTGCTAAAGCGCCATAAATCCCCTAAATGATGTACTCGGTTTAATTAAAGGGTACTGACGGATTATGACGACGTTTAAATCAACATGGACACCGCAAAGCTGGAGAAACAAACCAGCCAAGCAACTCCCCTCTTACGGTGAGCAAAGCGCAGCATTGGATGCCGCCGAGGCCGAACTGCGCCGGATGCCGCCGCTGGTCTTTGCCGGAGAAGCCCGCGCCCTCAAAGCCCACCTCGCTCTCGCGGCCAAAGGCGAAGCCTTCGTCCTCCAAGGCGGCGATTGCGCTGAAAGTTTTGCCGAATTTGGCGCAAATAAAATCCGCGATACCTTCCGCGCCCTCCTTCAGATGTCCGTCGTTCTGACATTTGCTGGCTCGATGCCCGTCATTAAAATGGGGCGCATGGCCGGACAATTCGCCAAGCCCCGCTCGGAAGATACTGAAACACGCGGTGATGTGACGCTGCCCTCCTACCGCGGCGATATAATCAACGGGATTGATTTCACATCCGAATCCCGCACCCCTGATCCAATGCGGATGGTGCGCGCCTATAACCAGTCGGCAGCTACCCTCAACCTCCTGCGCGCGTTTGCCACAGGCGGTTACGCCGACCTCCACCAGATTCATCAGTGGAACCTCGACTTCGTAAAAGACAGCCCGCAAGCGGATATGTATAAACGTCTCTCGGACCGGATCGAGCAATCACTCGACTTTATGACCGCCTGCGGCCTGACCAGCCAGTCTGTGCCGCATATTCTTAAACAGACCGAGTTTTACACCTGTCACGAAGCGCTTTTGCTGCCTTATGAAGAAGCCCTAACCCGCGTAGATTCCACGAGCGGCAACTGGTATGACTGCTCGGGTCATTTCGTCTGGATTGGCGCGCGCACCAATCAGGAAGATCATGCACAAGTCGAATTTGCCCGCGGCATTAAAAACCCCATCGGCATGAAATGCCCGCCCTCACTAACAACAGACTCGCTTATCCGTTTGATCGACACCCTCAACCCCGATAACGAACCAGGCCGCCTGACCCTCATTTCGCGTATGGGCGCCGGTAAAGTGTTCGATAATCTACCCAAACTCGTGCGCGCCGTCCGCGATGAAGGCCGCGTGGTGACATGGGTCTGCGACCCGATGCATGGCAACACGCTCAAATCATCAAGCGGCTATAAAACACGCCGCTTTGACGACATCATGAGCGAAGTGCGTGACTTCTTTGCAGTTCATAAGGCCGAAGGCACCATCCCCGGCGGCGTCCATGTCGAGATGACTGGACAAGATGTAACAGAATGCACAGGCGGAATCGTCGATGTGACAGACGAGGATT
Source organism: Pseudobdellovibrionaceae bacterium (assembly GCA_041674725.1). Classification (GTDB taxonomy): domain Bacteria; phylum Pseudomonadota; class Alphaproteobacteria; order Micavibrionales; family Micavibrionaceae; genus UBA1573. The sequence continues at coordinate 465,244 of JBAYVC010000001.1, forward strand.
TGTCGGCGCGGTACCACACGCATTGCGATCCGCGCCTCAATGTCTCGCAATCCCTTGAGCTGTCATTCTTGATTTCGGACGAACTGCGTACACTTCAAAAAGAACGCAAAGGTCTGACCGCCGCAAATCTGGCAGCAGAATAAAGGCCCCGCATGGCAACCACGCACAAGCTCTCCTACACGCTGGCCCAAATCAATCCGACGGTAGGCAACATCGAAGGCAACCTAGACCTGATCGACAGCATCTGGCGGGAACATGACGGAACAACATCCCTTATCATCTTTCCCGAGCTATCAATCACGGGCTACATGCCCTATGATCTTCTCTTTAACAACGGGTTGATTGATGCCAGCGCCAAAGCGCTTGAGCAGTTAGCTCTGTTTAGCAAAACCCGTAAATCGGCCATTCTGGTGGGAGCCCCTTTGCAAGGAAAATCAGGCCTGTTTAATGCCGCCTTCCTGATTGCCGAGGGAAAAATCATAGCCTCAACGCGAAAATATGAACTGCCCAATTACGGCGTCTTTGATGAAAAACGCTATTTCACGGCAGGAAACCTTCCAGATCCGATCAACTATAAAGGTGTCAAACTCGGCATCATGCTCTGCGAAGATGTCTGGTTTCCCACTGTCCCCGATCATCTCGCCTCGCGCGGCGCCGAAATTTTTATTGTCATGAACGGTTCACCTTTTGAGATTCATAAACAGGGTTTACGTCTGCAACACGCTTGCGCACGCGCCCAAAGCGCAGACATCCCGCTCATCTATGTGAATCAGGTTGGAGGACATGATGACCTCATCTATGATGGCGACAGCTTTGCCGTGAACGAGAATGGTGACCTCATTGCCGAATGCTTTGAATTCCGCGAGGACATCAAACATCTTGATTTCCGCTTGGCCAAACCGTTCGAGCCTGAACCTAATTCCGAGACCCACGATATTTATGAAGCACTTGTTCTCTCCTTGCGTGATTACATGCGTAAAACGGGACAAAATAAAATTTTGCTTGGCATGTCCGGCGGTATCGACAGCGCATTATCAGCCGTAATTGCCGCCGACGCCATCGGCCCTGAAAATATTCACGCCGTGATGATGCCCTCACATTATACCTCTGAAGAAAGCCTCGAGGATGCCGCCGACTGCGCGCAAAAAATCGGCATCTCGTATGAGGTTTTCCCGATCATGGATTTGATTGACACCTACATGGCGCAGCATCCTGAAACATCGGGCCTCGCCCACGAAAATCTACAATCGCGCCTGCGCGGTGTTACGCTCATGACTCTCTCCAATCAAAGCGGCGCTATGGTGCTCACTACTGGCAATAAATCAGAAATGGCCACTGGTTACGCCACTCTTTATGGCGATATGTGCGGCGGCTATAACGTGCTCAAAGACATCTATAAAACACAAGTCTATAGCCTCGCCGCGTGGCGCAACCTCAACAAACCTTATATCGGCCACGAGGATGGAGCATCAGGCGAGATCATCAACGCCCGCATCATGACCAAAGCGCCAACCGCCGAACTCAAGCCCGGACAAAAAGATCAAGACTCACTCCCCCCTTATGAAGAGCTCGATCAAATTCTTGCCTGCCTCATCGAGGATGATTTCACACCCGAGCAAATTGAGGGCCAAGGCCACGATGCCGCAACAGTGGCGCGCGTGATGAAACTCGTCAAACTTTCCGAGTTCAAACGCTGGCAATCCGCGCCTGGCCCGAAAATTTCACGCCGCGCTTTTGCCCGCGAACGCCGTTATCCGATTGTGAACGGCTATAAATAAAATCATAGTTATGACTTTACGTTTAATTTTAGACCACAATTTATCTAAATTAATTCATTTGCATTCCGCAGATGAAATGGAGACAATTGGAATATAGGCACATGCACATTTCAAACAGCTGCATGCCATTCAAAAAATTTCAAAAAATAAATCGGTGTTTTTATAGAGGAGACTACCATGACAACATACACAATCGTTGCCGGATCTGGCACAACGTCGATCACGAACTTTAACGGAGCTGCGGACGTTGACTCAGTTGCCGCTGCCAGCCTTGTCGATATCTTGAATTTTTTAGGTGTAGGCCTAACGTCGGAGAACATGCTCATCCGCATGTCCGGCAGTGACACGATCATCACCTTCGATGGTGTGGCGAACACCACGATCCGCCTCGTCGGCGTGTCTTATCTGACACTTGCCAATGATTTGACCAACCCGTTGGTTGGTGCCGCTTACGGCAACTTCATATTTAATGACCAAGTGGGTGTACAAACCGAAGTTGATATGTTCCCCACAAGTCTTGTGAGCGACGACACACTTCCCCACACAGGTGGCATTACGTTCTTGGGCAACACCGCCGATAATTATGTCTTTGCACAAAACGGCAATGACATCGTCCATGGCAGCACCTTTAATGACACGATCCGCGGCGCCTTGGGCGCAGACCTTATTCGCGGCGGCGATGGAGCGGACACACTCGATGGTGGCAGCGGTTATAATTTTGAAAATGATGGCAACGATAAACTCTATGGCGGTAACGGCGATGATATTGTGATGGGGCGTGATGGCAATGACACGCTTTATGGCGATGCCGGAGATGACCGCATCTGGGGTGGGCGCGGAGCCGATAAAATGTACGGTGGCGACGGCACCGATTTCCTTGATGGCGGCGATGCCCTCCTGCTCACAGATGACAGCGGCGATGAAATTCACGGCGGACGCGGTAATGATACGTTAACTGGCGGCAACGGCAATGACGTGCTCTATGGTGATGATGACGATGACTCGCTTGATGGCGGCAACGGCTACAACTTCCAGAATGACGGCAACGACAAACTCTATGGCGGCAATGGGAGTGACAACGTCATGGGCCGTGACGGCGAAGATACACTCTATGGCGATGCTGGCTCCGACCATATCTGGGGCGGGCTTGGCGCCGACAGGATTTACGGCGGCAATGATGATGATTTTCTCGATGGCGGCGACAACGGCACCATCGGCAATGACGGCAATGATTACATCGATGGCGAGGCCGGAAATGACGCCATATGGGGCGGATTTGGCGATGACAACCTGTATGGCGGCACAGGCGATGATTACGTGGCAGGTGATACAGGAACAAACAACATTGCCGACGGCAATGACACAATCCGCGGCAATGACGGCAATGACACTCTGAACGGTCAAGGCGGCAACGACTTCCTTCTGGGTGACAACGGCAATGACTGGCTTGATGGCGGCAACGGCGGTAACTTCCAGAATGACGGCGACGATAAACTCTACGGCGGTGACGGTGACGACATTGTGATGGGCCGCGATGGCCGCGATTACCTCAAAGGTGACGCCGGAACCGACCGCGTCTGGGGCGGGCTTGGCGCTGATAAAATATTCGGCGGCGATGGTGACGATACCCTTGATGGCGGCGACGCGCTGCAACTCGTGGATGACTCTGGCGATGAAATGCATGGCGATCTTGGAAATGACTGGGTTGCAGGCGGCTATGGTAATGACACTCTCTATGGCGATGATGGCGACGACACGCTTGACGGCGGCAACGGCGGTAACTTCCAGAATGATGGTGATGACAAACTCTATGGCGGCAACGGTGACGACATCGTGATGGGACGTGATGGCAATGACACTCTCAATGGTGATGCCGGACGCGACCGTGTCTGGGGCGGGCTTGGCGCTGATAAAATATTCGGCGGGGCAGATGACGACACGCTCGATGGGGGTGACGCCTTGGGTCTCACCGATGATGTTGGTGATGAAATGCATGGCGGCCTCGGCAATGATATCATGGCAGGAGGATATGGCAATGACACACTCTATGGCGACGATGGCGATGACACCATTGACGGCGGCAACGGCGGCAACTTCCAAAATGATGGTGATGACAAACTCTATGGCGGCACAGGTGATGATATTGTGATGGGCCGAGACGGCAACGATACACTAAAGGGTGATGCTGGAACTGACAGCGTCTGGGGCGGCCTTGGCGCTGACAAAATATTCGGCGGTGATGGCGACGACATGCTTGATGGGGGTGATGCCCTAGGCCTGACCGACGATGTCGGAGATACCATTCACGGCGACCTTGGAAATGACTGGGTTGTTGGCGGTTTTGGTGACGATATTTTGTATGGCGACGATGGCGATGACACCATTGACGGCGGCAACGGCGGCAACTTCCAGAATGACGGCAATGACAAAGCCTATGGCGGGAATGGAGATGACGATATTATGGGCCGAGACGGCAACGATACCCTCTATGGCGATGCAGGAGCCGACTATGTCTGGGGCGGACTTGGCGCCGATAAAATATACGGCGGCGAGGGTGATGACCAGCTCGATGGCGGCGACGCCGAAAGCCTGACAGGTGACGGCAACGATACCATCTATGGTGATGACGGAAATGACACGATATGGGGGAATTTCGGGAACGACACTCTCTATGGCGGATTAGGTGATGACCTGATTAACGGCGACTCCGGCATCAATAATGCGATCGACGGCAATGATGTCATACGTGGCAACGAAGGAAATGACATCATCCACGCCCAAGGCGGAAATGATACTGTTTCAGGCGATGCCGGCAATGATAAACTACATGGTGGTGATGGTGACGACACCGTGCGCGGCGGCGATGGCCTTGACTATATCTTTGGTGGGAATGGCTTCGACTATATGTACGGCGATGAGGGCGATGACTATTTGCTGTTCGGCGCTGGCAATGATCGCGGTACAGGCGGCGCGGGAGCCGACAATTTTGTCGTATCGGAAGATTGGCAGATCGGCAGCGCGCATGGCTCGGTTCTTGACTTCCAAACCGACCTCGACAAGGTGATTTTCTACTTTGTCGGCGGCGAAGACGTCAAAGCCGCAGGCAATTTCGACAGCTGGTTCACCGATCATGTGAGCCAAGCAGGAGCAAATGCCGTCATCACCGACCATGACACGGGCGCAACGCTTGTCCTTAACAACGTGAGCACTGCCCAACTCGGGGCCGATGACTTTGTATGGCAAGTGACCGAAGTCACAATCTAATCCCCACGCCCATCACACCTCCCAAAAGCCCCCATGCGGGGGCTCTTGGCGCTGATTTTCAATTAAGGTTCCAGTGAATCACCATCACTCGCGCAGGTTGCCCGCAATATTTTTATGAAATATCACGCACAGCCCGACTTCGACTTGAAAAACCCCGCTAAAAGGTTTAGTTTTCATGCAGTTTTCCCTCGAAAAACCAGAAAAGATAAGATGACAGATAAAAAAGTTCGCACGCGTTTTGCCCCCTCCCCAACCGGCATGCTCCATATCGGCAATGTCCGCACCGCATTGATTGCTTGGCTTTTTGCCCAAAGCAACAACGGCTATTTTTTGCTTCGCATTGACGACACAGATACCGAGCGTTCAAAACCCGAATACGAAGCCGCCATTTATGAAACGCTCACATGGCTGGGCATGAAATGGGATGAAATCGCGCACCAGAGCAAACGCCTCGCCCGTTATAACGAAGTGATCGAACAGATGAAAAAAGACGGGCATCTTTATGCCTGTTACGAAACACCTGAAGAGCTGGCTCTCAAACGCAAATCCCAACTCTCCCAAGGGCAGCCCCCCATCTATGATCGCGCGGCTTTAAAATTATCCGCCGAACAAAAAACCAAGTTTGAGGCTGAAGGCCGCAAGCCGCATTGGCGTTTCCTGATGAAGGATGCCCCGATCGACTGGAACGATTTGATCCGCGGCACCGTGCATTTCGAAGGCAAGGACATGTCCGACCCTGTGCTCATCCGTGAAGATGGCACGCCGCTCTTTAATCTCTGCTCGGTGATTGATGACGCGGATTTTGGCATTACCCATATCGTGCGTGGTGAAGACCATGTATCCAACACCGCCGCGCAAACCCAGATGTTTGCCGCCATGGGCGCATCCCTGCCCACCTTTGCCCACCTGCCGCTCGTGTCGAACACTGAAGGCGGAAAGCTTTCCAAGCGTGAGGGGGCACTCGGCATTCTGGAACTGCGCGATGATATCGGCATTGAACCGATGGCTATTCCATCTCTTCTCGCCCGCCTCGGAAGTTCTGATCCGATCGAAGCTTTTGACAGCTACACACCGCTCATCGAAAGTTTTGATCTCGCCAAATTCGGGCGCGGCACCCCGAAAATGGACCCTGATGAATTCCTGCGCCTCAATTCCAAAATCCTTCACGGTTTGGATTATGATCGCGCCAGAGTACGCTTGGCCCAAATAGGTTTAGAGGAAGTCACCGAAGAATTCTGGAACATTGTCCGCTCCAATCTCGAAGTAATTGGCGACATCCGCGACTGGTGGACTGTAGCCAACGGCCCTGTAACGCCAATTATCAACGACACGGAATTTGCAGGTCAAGCTCTCACCCTAATGCCGCCATCCCCTTGGACTCCAGCCACTTGGAAAGAATGGACGGACGCCATCAAAGCCGCGACAGGCCGCAAAGGGAAAGAACTGTTCATGCCGCTGCGCCAAGCCCTCACGGGGATGGATCATGGGCCTGAATTGGGTGATTTGCTCCCCCTCATCGGGCCAGAAAAAGCCAAGGCCCGCCTCCTGAAACAAGCCGCGTAAGGCCATAAAAAACTCCCCGCCTGCGCGGGGAGTGGAGATAACAGAGAGAAATGTTTACGCCTGCAGCGCAAAATTATCGCGGTTGGCCGCCGCAGGCTTAGTTGCATCAACAGCAGGCGTTGCAGTTTGCAACGCCACAGTTTGCGGCGTAGCCTTATCAGCCTGAAGTGCAGCAACACGAGCCGTCGTTTCAGGATCAGCCTCCGCCGTACGCGCAAATGTCGATTTCAAACTTTCTTTGGTCTCGCTGCCAGCCACACCATCCATCATTTTTGTCTTCTCGTTAAACGACTTTGGCATCGTACCTTCGGGGTCTTTCCCGCCAACAATCTGCCATTGCAGCGCCTTAATATCATCGGGACTTGCCTTACCTAATGCAATTTGTTCCTGCACACGTCCAACAAAGGCGCTCTTGACTTTAGGGTCTTGTGCCGCGTCCTGAAGAGCGCGGTTAACGGCATTCGTATCACGCGGATCAATCCCTTTGTCTTTGGCAAATTTATCAAGTGCTCCATTGGTCTTAGGTCCTTGGTCGCCATCGAGTTTGCCGGTATCATAGCCAAGCACCCTCAAATAGGCCTGTTTCTGCTGGGCCGCGAGGTCAACTACGCGGTTATCCGCTACAGGAGCCGCAGGTACAGCAGGAGCAGTAGCTGGAGCCGGAGTTGCTACAGGTGTTGCTGCTGGTCCTTTATACTCGCCCCAGTTATCTGCATTCTGGCGGGCTGTTTGATATTTATCGAGGAGCTTTTGCTGTTCGGGCGTCATATTCTCCCGCATCATCTTATCAATGGCCTCACGCTGCTGCGTAGCGCCTTGCATTTTTTGGAGCTCTTCAGGCGTCATAGAAGTTTTCACTTTACCATCCGCCCCATAACGTGACTCAGCCAATGCCTTATCAGCCGCCTTATATTGATCGAATAACTTTTGCTGTTCGGGTGAAAGACCCTTCGTTAAATTGGACTCAGCTCCAGAAGCCTTGACTTCAAGGGCATTCTGAAGTGGATTGCCGGACGCAGCCGGAGTTACCGGAACAGCAGCAGGTGTAGCCGCTGGTGTAGCTACAGGAAGAGGCTGAGCCGCAGAGCCTGACTCAGGACCACGTTCCTGACGTACCATACGAACACCGACATCTCGGTGCGTCTGCGGTGCCTCGCGCGCATAACCACCATAACGCGCACCATAACGGGCCTCGCGCATGGCCTGCATCTGCTCCATACGTTCCATACGTTGTTCATGGCGCATACGATCACGCCTCTCTTTATCGGATTCCAACCCGAGAGCATCACCTAACTTATTGAATCCCCCTTCAATAAGGTCGCCCGCACCACGCCCCAAAGAACGTCCTACCTGCCTTGATGCACCGCGCGTAACTCTATCTTCAAAATCTGACATATTTTACACCCTCTCTATTACAATTTTTTTTATGCTTCTAACGTATTCTTGAGCGCTACAACAGGCGACGCTACCCTCACCGCAGGTTCGGCGGCAGCCACCTGAACAACTCCTGATGCTGGCGCAGAAAACGACTGGGCAAGTGCCACATTGGTCTCAATTGCTGTATCTGCTTCGGAAACACGATCACGGCGATCACGACGACGGCTTCTTTTGTTCTCCTCCTCAGCTGCAGGAGCCGAGGCCCCTCCCTCGGGAGCAGAAGCAGGAGAAACTGCTTTGGTAGCAGCCTCCGTAGCGGCATCCACTGCACCATCAACGCCTTTTTTAACGCCACGGTCAACCTGACGCTCAACTTCGCGCTCAACACGTTTCGTCGCTTTATCGATAAGTCCACCCAGAAAATCTTTTGCCATTCACACACCTCAACCCTATTTATTTCTGTAATGCTATATGGAAATAGTAAATTTTTGATTAACCTCTACCATTGAAGTGGTTTTAGAACTCCCAAAATCAAACTGCCGGACAACCCGCCCGGCAGCTTCAAACCTGAATACGCACCTCTTATGGTTTGGGCGTATTCTGGGCAAGGAATGCCTGCGCCCTTTGATACGTGCTCTGGTCGAACCGCCCTTGATCCTTGCCGCTGGCCAGATCATCCAGCGCTGAGACCGAGGCCGCCGCCGTAGGCGCGGCTGTCGGTGTCGCCGCAGCGACAGCGGGCGCTGTCGCCGTTGTTGCCGGTGTAAATGTCTCGGCGAGGCGTCCTACCCCTGTTTGAATGGCAGAACCCGCCGCAGAAATTCCATCCGAAACTGCAGCACCAACACTTGCAGCTCCGGCCTTGGCACCCTCCACAACAGCGCCCGTATCCACTTTATCCGCAACCTTATCCGCTGCGCGTCCTGCGACTGTCCCCAAAGGCCCCGGAACAACGGTCTGCACAACACCCGAGGCGGTCACACCTTTTCCATCAACCAAATCCGTGACAAGTTTTCCCCCGGGAATGAACTCGGCTGCCCCACGTAACAAAGAACCTGCCCCCGATTCTTCTTGTGCAGGCGCTGCTGGCTTCGCAGCTTCACGACCACGCACTGGTTTCTTGGCGTCTCCCTCACCCAATACAGCGTCAGCCGCACGATCAATCCCTGTCTTGATGGCGTGGTCAGCTTGACGTGTCACAGCACGTTCACCAGCAGTTTCCGCACGCTTTAAAATTTTATCCAAAAAATCCGCCATGATTATTCTCCTCTGACCGTTAATTCAATCAATGCTATATGGAAAAAATAAAAAAGTGATTAAACATAAGCCAAAAAAGAAAGCCGTATAAAAATCCTTCTGGCGTGCTATCTTTTAAAAAATAACCCTCACCTGTCGAACCGCACCATGGCCAAAAAACAAAGCGCAAAACATCCCCAGCACCAATCTTTTGATATACTGGAACTTCCATCCGTTCTCGTCGCGGAAACGGATGAAAAAGCTATTCCCCTACATTTCATTAAGGCAAGCCACTACGCCAAATGGATTGCGGGCCGCGCAGAGACACTCCGCAATACCCTCGCCGCGCAAGGCTGGACAGGTGCCACCGGAAGCACAGCTTTCACCTATGATAAGAACGGCAAGATCAATGCCGTCTATATCGGAGCTTCCGATAAAGTGGGACTCTACACCGTGTGCGCGCTCGTTGATAAAGTCACTGACGGACTGTTTGAAATCACACCCACCCATCTGGATAAAGATGAATTAGAGTCGATCTGCACTGGTTGGCTGCTCGCATGTTACCGTTTTAGTGCCTTCAAATCCGCGCGTAAGGACTTTCCTAAACTTATCGCACCGGAAAAAGCGGATGCCACGCGCATCAATGCCTACGCCCACGCCATTTATCTGGTGCGCAATCTTATCAACCTCCCGCCCAATGCTCTCGGCCCAGAAGCCTTGGCAAACGCAGCCTTGACAGTTGCCAAAAATTTCAGTGCCAAATCGCGCATCATCGAAGACCAAGACCTTCTCACCGAAAACTTCCCTCTCATCTATGGCGTAGGCGATGGCAGCGAACGGCGCCCTCGCCTCATCGACTTTACATGGGGAAATGCCAAGCACCCTAAAATCACCTTGGTGGGCAAAGGCGTCTGTTTTGATACAGGCGGATATGATCTGAAACCCTCTGCCGCGATGCTCCTCATGAAAAAAGATATGGGTGGCGCGGCTATGGCCTTGGGCGTGGCTCTGATGGTCATGGAGCTCGAACTTCCCGTGCGCCTGCGCGTGCTTATTCCAGCAGTCGAAAACTCGGTTTCGGGCCGCGCCTATCGCCCCAGCGATATTCTCAATTCGCGCAAAGGTCTGACTGTTGAAATCGGCAACACCGATGCCGAAGGCCGCCTTGTTGTGGCCGATTGCCTGACCCTTGCCTGTGAAGAAAACCCCGATCTCCTGATCGACTTTACAACACTCACGGGCGCAGCGCGCACGGCGCTGGGCTTTGAAATTCCTGCGCTTTATTCCAATAACGATAAAATTGCCCAAGACCTCCAGAAAATAGGAATTGCGATTGATGATCCGCTTTGGCACATGCCGCTTTGGCAAGGTTATAAAAACGATGTCACCTCACCCAACGCCGACCTCTCCAACAGCGGAAACAACCCTGCGGGCTCAATTACCGCCGCTCTTTTCCTCGAGCATTTTGTCACGCCAGACACGCCATGGGTTCATCTTGACCATTACGCATGGGAAGCATCCGGAAAACCTGGCCGCCCCAAAGGTGGCACCGACACCGGCCTCCGTGCTATCTTTGCTTATCTAGAAAACCAGTACGGGAAGTAACCTCAAGCACAAACAGTGTTGCTTTGTGACTAGGCGCAAGGAGCGTAGTGTACGGAAAAACGTACATAAGCGACGCAGCAACGACGCCACAAGTCAACAATGAAAGTGCTAAGCCGCGCGTTTGATCTGCTGATCGTACTCACCCACTTCGGGAAAGGTCGCCAGTGCCGCGTTGATAATATCAAAGACATCAAACATGCGGCTCTCAGACACGGGGCTTTCCACCACCACCACGAGCGACGGTTTATTCGATGACGCGCGGATCAAGCCCCAACTGCCATCTTCAAAGGTAAAACGCACGCCGTTGACCGTCACGATGTCGGTGATTTTCTGACCGCCCAGCAACGCCCCCTTGGCTTTATGTTCTTCAAAAATAGCGATGATCTTATCGACCAGCGGATATTTTTTCTCATCAGGACAAAATGGTGACATGGTGGGTGAACTCCATGTCTTTGGCAAATCATTTTTAAGATCAGAGAGTGTCTTGGCCGGATTGCGGTCCATGAGGCGTGCAATCGCCACCGCTGTCATCACACCATCATCATAGCCACGACCAATCGGCTTGTTAAAGAAGTAATGCCCGCTTTTCTCGAAACCAACTAACGCTCCTATCTCGTTCACACGGCGCTTCATATAGGAATGCCCTGTCTTCCAGTAATCCGTTTTGGCACCCAAAGATTTGAGCACCGGATCAACCGAATAAATTCCCGTTGATTTGACATCGACCACAAACACAGCGTTTTTATGGATCGCCGCAAGGTCACGCGCCAAAATCACGCCCATTTTATCGGCAAAAATCTCATCGCCCATATTATCAACAACACCGCAACGATCGCCATCCCCATCAAACCCAAAGCCGAGGTCGGCGCCGGTTTCCTTGACCTTGGCGCTTAAGGCATGAAGCATCTCGAGATCTTCAGGATTAGGGTTATAGCGCGGGAAAGTATAATCGAGATTACAATCCATCTCGATCACTTCACATCCGATCGCGCGCAGGGCCTCAGGCGCATAGGCCCCGGCTGTCCCGTTACCGCACGCCGCCACCACTTTGAGCTTGCGCGCAATTTTGCCGTCTTTGGTAATGTCAGCCAGATAACGCGCCTTCATATCCTCAATATAGGTGTATGACCCTGCGGCTTCATAATAAGCCTTCGTCGCAATAATGTCTTTGAGACGATTAATTTCGGCGGGGCCAAAGGTCATCGGGCGGTTCATCCCCATCTTGACGCCTGTCCAGCCATTCTCGTTATGGCTGGCCGTCACCATCGCCACTGCCGGACAATCCAGTTCAAACTGACCGAAATACGCAACCGGCGAGAGTGCAAGTCCAATGTCTTTGACCTGACATCCTGCCGACATCAGTCCGACAATAAGAGCCTGCTTGATGGTCATCGAATAAGAACGGTAATCATGCCCTACAACAATCGCGGGCGGCGTAATATTATTTTCATGGAGTAAAGTGCCAATCGCACGCCCCAAAGCCTGAACACCCCGCAGATTGATCTGCTCAGGATAAATCCAGCGCACGTCATATTCACGAAACCCAGTTTCAGCGATAACAATCTCGCGCTCATAACTCTCCGAGTTGGGGGTAATTTGTGTCATAGTTGGCTCCGTTCATAGTGGCTAATACGCGGTTTTTAGCCAATTTCAGCAAAAAAGTCTCTTCTTTTATTTCACTTGAAAGAATTTTTATTCTTTTATACTCTGCCTGCATGGTCGAAGCCGTCAAACACACCGATTTATTAAGCCTGACAACGGAAATCGTTGCCGCGCATCTGGCAGGAAACACAATCCCCGCCGCAGAAATCCCCGCGCTGATTGAGCGTGTGTATAGGACACTCAGCACATTAGGTTCCGACCATAAACCCGTTATTCAGGTTGCCTCCGAACGGCCACAACCCGCCGTACCCATCCGCAAATCGGTGATGCCTGATTACATTATCTGCCTTGAAGACGGCAAAAAACTCAAAATGCTCAAGCGGCATTTGAAAACCGCCTATAAAATGACCCCCGAGCAATACCGCGAACGCTGGGGCCTCTCCGCCGATTACCCGATGGTCGCCCCCAACTACGCTAAACAGCGCAGCAAGCTGGCCAAAGATATTGGCCTCGGGACCTCGTCCTCACGTAAAGCACCCAAAAAACGCCAAGGCTAAGAAGCAATTTTATTATCATAATATTTGCTTGAGAATTTTAAAAGCATCCCTTACACTCTTTGAACGTCAAGAATAGTACAAAGGGTGAAATAAATGATACATTATGTCCAACATGGGCTGGCTGCGCGCGTTCAAAAAGCAACTATCGGCGCACCAAAGTGGGATCTCAACTCTAATCTTTACGTCTCTGAGGTTACGGCTGAGCTAGTTCCCCTCGAAGGTAAAAAACCGCAAAAATTATGTCTTGCCTTCAAAACGTCGGGAACAGAAAATCCAAACGATGATTTGGAAGCAACTCTCCAACAGGCTTTTGCGCAAGGAGCCGAAGTGATCGTTTCGGGCATCCAGAAAGACGGAACGCGTTTGACCCCAACAGCCACAAAGCCAAACCACGATACACCCATCGTCAAAGTCACGCTGCAAGACGTGAGCGGCCCGAAAGAGTTCGCATTTTTCCGCTAACTACTGGAAAGCAACCTCGTTAAAGCTCCGCAGTTTCCGGCTGTGGAGCTTATCAGGCCCGATATCACGCAACATCGCCATGGTCAGGAGTCCAATCTGCAAATGCTGCTCCACGCGCTGGCGGTAAAAATTTTCGGCCATCCCTGGGAGTTTGAGCATTCCGTGCAAGGGCTTGTCCGACACACAAAGCAATGTCCCATAAGGCACACGGAAGCGGAAACCATTCGCCGCGACAACACCTGACTCCATATCAAGGGCAATCGCACGGCTCTGACTGAGTTTCGCATTCTTGCGAATATTGGGACGCAGCTCCCAGTTCCGGTCATCAACCGACGCCACAGTTCCCGTCCGCATAACTTTTTTGAGGTCATAACCTTTAAGACCCGTAACCTCACTCACGGCTTTTTCCAGTGCCTGTTGAATTTCCGAAAGCGCCGGAATCGGAATAGACGGGTGAATATCGCGGTAAAGCACGTTATCTTCGCGTAGGTAAGCATGAGCAAGGCAATAATCGCCAAGATTTTGTGAGTTACGAAGACCCGCGCAATGCCCGAGCATAAGCCACGCGTGGGGACGCAGCACCGCAATATGGTCAGAAATGGTTTTAGCGTTCGACGGCCCCACCCCGATATTGACCATGGTAATCCCCGACCCATCAGGCCGCTTCAAATGGTAGGCAGGCATCTGCGGCATACGGCGCAGCATCTCCCCAACTTCATCAGAGCCAAGTCCTGACATATTTTTATTTTTGACAACCTTGTTACCCGGCTCCACAAAAGCGCTGTACTGGCTGCTTGCCGCCTTCTGTTCGGGATGATCCGTATGCTCCATCAAACGGTGCGCAATCTTGATAAACTCGTCAATGTAGAACTGATAATTTGTAAAAATTACGTAGTTTTGAAAATGAGCAGCGTTCGTCCCCGTATAATGGCGTAGGCGCAAAACCGATATATCCACCCGTGGCGCCGTAAATAAAGCCAACGGATGCGGCTCCTTATCAGCAGGGAAATGGGTCCCGTTGGCAATCTCATCATCCATAATCGAGAGATCCGGTAAATCAAAAATATCAGGGAGAGCCTCCATATGCTTGGCCGTCAGGTCACCCTCAACGTGGTAATCCTCGCCAAGCACAAAATGAATAGGTATCGGCGTATCACTCACCCCGACTTCCACCGACACACCATGATTTTTAATCAGAAGACCAATCTGTTCCTTATAGTAATAATCAAAAATATCAGGGCGGGTGAGTGTCGTGTAATACGTCCCTGGGCGCGGAACAAACCCGTAAGAAAGGCGGCTATCGGTACGGCGTGTATTTTGCACACTCAATTTGAGATAAGGATAACAGGCCGACACACGGTCACGCGAAAAATCGCTGGTCTTGGAGAAGGCATCAAAAGCGACAAGGAGCTTGTCACGCGATTCATTGTAAATCGTCTTGATCTGCTCGAAGGCTTCATCGGCATTGGTGAACTTACGGGATTTATTAAACGACATGAGAAACGACATAGAAAAATTCCTTTATCCGCAAGGATAAACGAAAATTCCCGCCCCGTCTATGCCCGACTAAACCTTAAGCCCCACCAATGTCCGCGCAAATTCCTGCGGATGGAAAGGCTGCAAATCTTCAATATCCTCACCCACACCGACAGCGTAAATCGGCAGGCCAAATTTGTCGGCCAAAGCCACCACTACGCCGCCCTTGGCCGAGCCATCAAGCTTGGTCACCACAAGGCCCGTCACATTAATCAGTTGCTTGAATGTTTCGACCTGCGCCACGGCGTTTTGCCCCGTTGTGGCATCCAGAACCAGAATGACATCGTGCGGGATAAATTCTGATTTCTTTTTGAGCACTCGCACCATTTTTTCAAGTTCGGCCATCAGATTGGCCTTGTTGTGCAGACGCCCAGCCGTATCAATCATCAGAATATCTATTCCGTCAGCCACGGCCTTCTCATACGCCTGATACGCGAGGGCCGCCGAGTCAGCTCCAATCTCGCTTTTGATCAAGGGGCACTTGGTACGGTCAGCCCAGACCTGAAGCTGCTCAATGGCCGCGGCGCGGAACGTATCCCCTGCTGCCATCATAATTTTTTTATGTTCCTTGTAATGGATATGGTAGGCGAACTTCCCGATAGTTGTAGTTTTGCCCACCCCATTCACACCGCAGATCAGAATGGTACGCGGCCCATCAGCAGGTTTATCAAGTGACAAGACTTGTGTCACAGGCGTAAGGATCGCCGCAATTTCATCGGCAAGCGCCTGCTGCACTTCGGCGAATTCATTTTCTTTATCAAACTTACGCGCGAGAAGACGATCAACCAGTTTTGCCGCCGTATGGGGGCCCAAATCGGCCTCAATCAAAATATCTTCAAGTTCCTGCAGCGTTTCGGAATCGGCCTTGCGCTTGGTGAACAAATCACCAAGGCCTGTACTCAGTTTCGAGGATGATTTTGAAAGCCCTGCACTAAGGCGTGACAACCACCCACCACCCATATCCTGAGGCGCCGCCGTTGCGCGCACCGGATGACCAAGCCCCGGAACATCAACCAGTTCATCAATTACCTCAAGCTCCGTAGCGTCAAGCTCATGCTTGACAAATTCGGAGGAAATTTCAGGGTCACTTTCAACGACAGGCTCAAGATCAGGTTCCGCAGGATGATGAATGATTTTATCTTCCTGCGCCTCACGCTCCTGCTCGCTCTGATTTTTCTTCTTACGCCAGAAAAACATGGAAAACCTCTCTAATTGCTGCCCCACTCTAGCACAATCAGGCAGCAGCGGAAGGCTTATTTTCAGCGATTTTTCCACATAATTTATCCCCGGAAACACCGGATATTTTGACTTTGGTCATAGACCCGACTGGCAATGTCTGATCCAGTACAACCTCGGCAAAATGGGGGGTACGGCCAATATTATGTTGTTCAACAACGACATCACTCACCCCCCCGACAAAGCGATATAGAAACCGCGCCATCTGCAAATTACCCAGATCCCGAAGCTGCGCCGCCCTCTTTTTCCGTACATCAAGCGGCACCTGCGGCATTTTTGCGGCAGGTGTTCCCGGACGCGGTGAATAGGGGAATACATGTAAAAATGTCAAATCGCACTCTTCAACAAGTCGAAGTGTCGCCGCGAACATTTCATCCGTTTCGGTTGGGAATCCGGCAATGATGTCTGCACCAAATACAATATTGGGTCGTAGCCGCCGCGCCTTCTTGCATACATTGATAATGTCCTGCCGCAGATGGCGGCGTTTCATACGCTTGAGTGTCATATCGTCCCCCGCCTGCACACTCAAGTGAAGATGCGGCATCAAACGCGGCTCACACGCAATGAGCGCCCATAAATCATCATCAATTTCCACCGGATCAAGTGACGAAAGCCGAAGGCGCGGGAGTTCCGGCACTTCCCTAAAAATACGGCTCATCATAAACCCGAGTGTCGGCTGCCCTTCAAGGTCTTTACCGTACGAGGTCACATCCACACCTGACAGGACAACTTCGTTATAACCGGCCTGTACTAACGCTTTGACCTGCGTAATAATATCAGCAACCGGTACTGAACGCGAATTCCCACGTCCATAGGGAATAATACAAAACGTACAGCGGTGATCGCACCCGTTCTGCACCTGAATAAAGGCGCGGGAATGTCCCTCGAATCCTTCGATTAAATGACCAGCTGTTTCACGCACTGACATAATGTCATTGACAATAACCTTTTCGGAAATTTTCTGCCCGCTAATATCCTGCCATGTCTGGGCCTTCATTTTAAGGTCATTGCCGATCACATGATCGACTTCCGGCATATCGGCATAAGTTTCAGGCTTAATCTGCGCCGAACAACCCGACACCACAATTTTGGCATCCGGATTCTCGCGCCGCGCTTTACGAATTGCCTGACGGGCCTGACGCTCGGACTCCGCCGTCACCGCACAGGTATTAAACACAATAATATCATCAAGCCCCGCACTCCGTGCGTGTTCGCGGATAACCTCGCTCTCATACACATTGAGGCGGCAACCAAACGTCTGAACCTGCGGTGTTTTCTGTGACATACGGGCATATTGCAGAAATACTTGCACTTTTCAAGGCAATTATGATAAATCAAAATCTTTCGGGGTAAAAAATATGTCTATACTGAGTTCACTTTGGGGGAAAAAATCCCCACCACTCTCGCCAATTGCTATTTCTTACGTGGGGCTCCAGCACTATTTCCAACTGTTTCAAAAGGGCAGTTACGATATTACAGCCAATCCTGCGCAGGCCCATGATTCAATCCGTCATTTCGGTAACATTCTCAAAGCACTCAACCTTCCCGAACAAGTGCATTTTTTAGGTGAAACCACAGCTTTTGAAGAAGTTGGAGCCTATACCAACAACTTTGGCGCCACATCAGCCTACGGTCTCTATACGGCACCAGGAAACGACGATAGGGGATCACGTGATTTTCTCTTTATCAGCGTCATCGAAAGCCAACCCTGCCCCACCACACAAAAACAAATGTTGCTTCCTCGTTTTGTTTTTCTCGGACAAATTCTTCCCCACGAGGAAGGCACAGCCGTCCACCCGCTTATAATCGGTAGCCAATCATCGCTTGACGAACGTGAGAATATTGACTTCACCCTTGCCGATTGTAACAGTCCGGAAGATGTCACCACACATCTGGCCTTTGCCGACTTCCCGCATCGTTTCGCCTTTGCGGGTATCGACTATCCCGCGCAAGAAGTTGCCCGCGAATTTATGGGGATGTCCCCCGAAGTACGTTTTCAAAAATTCGATTTTCTTTCACATTCAAGAAATCCTGCGCTGTTTCAGGCTGAACTTGAAGAACTGACCGAACAATTCACCTTTCCGCCAACAACATTACCTGCCGCAGAAATGAACCCATGAGCAATACAAATCAACCCCGCGATAAAGAAGCCATCCCCGGTATTTTGCGCGGCACTTTGCTGAATATATTTCAGATCGGGAATCCTGATTTTTTCTCTCACGCCGAACAGGTTGATATTTCGGCAGGCTCCATTCAGGTCGCCCATAATCTCCTCAAAATGGCAGGTTCACCATTTGCAGACCACCTTGCCGAAAAAGCACCAACACAGAACATTACCCTGCGTTTTGGCGCTGAACCTGAAGGCAGCTTCATCATGTTTATTGACTACATTTATCCGAAATCACAGGGTGGAGATCATCGCAGTTTGATGATTATTGGACGCAACAAACAAGATGGCAAAGAAACAGATCTGACGCAAGTCGCCCCCCACTTTATCATGACAGGCTATAATACGCATGCCGACGAAGGGAATGACGATATTTTTATCCCACAGGAAATGGTCTGCCGCATGCGCTTTGACGGCGAAGAAAACGACTGCCTTGTCAGCGCCAGTAACGACGAAGGAATCCTGGCGGCTGTTTGCTATGCCGATGAAGCTTTCCGCGCCATTGCTGCCGGAGAACCGATTGATATGGAAGCCAATCAAGACTGGCTCGCCGATGACGATATGGCCCGCGCTGAAGTTGGAGACCGCTACCTTGCTCTTAAAACAAGAACGCTCTCTGGTCTGGAAGAAGAAATTTTCCTAATGTCAGAAGATGCGATCACAAAAAATGCGATCACAAAAAAAGAGCCAACCATGCCACCACGATCATTCGTGATCGATGGCCCATCGACGCTGCAATAAAAACGGTTTTAGAGCAACATCCCTTTAAATACATAGGCAACGGGCCCTGTCATATAGACGTGGTTATCGGATTCTCTCCATTCGATCTGAAGCTCGCCCCCGTCCATTTTGATCAGAACCTCGCGGTCCGTATAACCGCGCCGGATGGCGGCCACTGCTGTGGCGCACGCGCTCGAACCGCTCGCCATCGTGATCCCGACACCGCGCTCCCACACCCGCATCTGCACTGTATTGCGGTCAAGAACCTGCGCAATCTGGACATTGGTACGCTCAGGAAACAGCTCATAGGTTTCTGTCTGCGAACCGATAAACGCGAGATCGACACTACCAATCCGGTCAACAAAAAAGACGCAATGCGGATTCCCCATATTCACACCAACTGGTAACCGCTCGGGAAACGTCCCATCATCCGCAGGCACCGGCATCCGCAATGTCCCCACATCCCGCGCTAGCGGAATCTCGTGCCACCGTAGTTTAGGCTCCCCCATATCAACCTTGACCATGCCGTCCTCAGCCCGCCAGCAATGACGCGGGCCTCCGAGTGTCTCTAAGGTGACTTGGTCTTTGCCGATCTCCTTGAACAATAAATCCGCAACGCAGCGTGATGCATTGCCACACGATTCAGGCTCAGATCCGTCCGCATTAAAAATGCGCATAACAACATCACCCCCCGCTTGTGGCGGCAGGATGAGAATCATCTGGTCACAGCCCACCCCGAATTGGCGCTGATTGACATATTTTGCCAATTCCGATGGATTTTCAACAACTTGGTTGCGACCATCAATGATAACAAAATCATTGCCCAAGCCGTGCATTTTAATAAAATCGATAGGTTCCATGTCGTTTTTTCCTCGTCCCCCAGCATATTCTCTTGCACTTTTCCTTGCAATACGGCATAAAGGCCCCGATTTATCCGCACATCTCAACTAAGAGAGTGCCCGAGGGTACCCCGCAGCTGGCGACATTTCGCTCACTGCGGCAAAATTGTTATGAGGTTTTTTGAATGTTTCAGTCTTTGACAGACAAACTGGGAAAAGTATTCGACAATCTGCGCGGCAAAGGCGCCTTGACCGAAGATGACGTTAATCTGGCCCTGCGCGAAATTCGCGTGGCCTTGCTCGAAGCCGACGTTGCCTTGCCCGTTGTAAAAGACTTTGTTGAAAATATCCGCGTCAAGGCTGTGGGGCAAGACGTTATCAAATCAGTTTCCCCCGCGCAGCAAGTCGTCAAAATCGTTCACGATGAAATGGTCGCGATGCTGGGCAGCGAAAATGCCGAGCTGTCTTTTGCCGGATCACCGCCCGTCGCTTACCTGATGGTAGGGCTTCAGGGGTCAGGAAAAACAACGTCCACCGCTAAAATTTCCAAATTCCTGACCGACAAGAACCGCAAAAAAGTTCTGATGGCCTCACTTGATACGTACCGCCCCGCCGCGCAAGATCAGCTCGCCCAGCTCGGCACACAAACAGGGATCGCAACACTCCCCATTATCGCCGGAGAAAATCCGCTCGAGATCACACAACGCGCGCTGAAAGAAGCCCGTCTTGGCGGCTTTGATGTGGTGATGCTCGATACCGCTGGGCGTCTCGCCATTGACGACACTTTGATGAATGAAGTCGTCCAGATTCGTGATCTTGCCAAACCTGTCGAAACACTCCTTGTTGTTGATGCAATGACAGGTCAAGACGCCGTGAACACCGCGCGGGCTTTTGACGAGAAAATCGGTATCACGGGCCTCATGCTCACACGCGTGGATGGCGACACACGCGGCGGGGCCGCCATGTCGATGCGCGCTGTCACCGGCAAACCCATTAAACTCCTCGGTATCGGCGAGAAATGGGATGCGCTAGAACTCTTCCACCCTGACCGTATCGCAGGCCGCATTCTCGGCATGGGTGACGTGGTCTCGCTCGTTGAACGCGCCGTTGAAACCATCAATCAGGAAGAAGCCGAAGATACCGCGCGCCGCTTCCAAGAAGGAAAATTCGATCTCAACGATATGATGAACCAGTTCCGCCAAATGAAACGCATGGGCGGCGTTGGCTCTCTCATGAAAATGCTGCCCGGGCTGGGTCGCTTTGCTGACCAGATCGATAATGCCAACCTTGATGACAGTATTTTGAAACATCAGGAAGCCATCATTCTCTCGATGACTCTGAAAGAACGCAAACAACCCTCTATTTTGAACGCCTCGCGCCGCAAACGCATTGCAGCAGGGTCAGGCACAACTGTCCAGCAAGTCAACCAACTCATCAAACAATATGAGCAAATGGAAACAATGATGCGCCGAATGAAAAAAATGGGCGTGGGCGGTATGCTCGGCGCGATGAAAGGATTTATGGGCAAGGACGATCAGGAAAAACTGATGGAAATGCAAAAAGAGGCCGGAACCTTGCCCGGCATGAGTTTTGGTGGTTCCATGGCAGGATTGGCACAGCGCAACCTGCTGGGAATGGGCGGAGGCCTGCCACAAGCGGGAGGCTTTGGCCACGGTGGCACCAAAAAGAATCGCAAGAAAAACAAGCGATAAGTTTTAACGTGTATGATTAAAGGAGAAAAAACATGGCACTTAAACTGAGAATGG
Organism: Pseudobdellovibrionaceae bacterium; assembly: GCA_041674725.1. Taxonomy (GTDB): domain Bacteria; phylum Pseudomonadota; class Alphaproteobacteria; order Micavibrionales; family Micavibrionaceae; genus UBA1573. The sequence continues at coordinate 486,952 of JBAYVC010000001.1, forward strand.
CCCGTCACGGCCGCAAAAAATCCCCGTTCTACGCGATTGTCGTTGCCGACAGCCGCGCACCACGCGACGGGAACTACATTGAAAAACTGGGCACCTATGACCCACGTCAACCCAAAGACAGCGACAAACGCGTGATCCTCAACGCTGAACGCATCCAGCACTGGCTGAAAATCGGTGCCGAGCCTTCTGAACGTGTATCGTTCTTCCTCGGTACCGCAGGTATTATCGCCATGCCGCAAAAACGTACCAGCGTTCAAAAAGCTGTGCCAAAAGCAAAAGCCCAAGAACGCGCCAAAGAAAAAGCATCCAAAGCTGAAGCTGCTGCATCTGCTGCTGCCGAAGCTCCTGCTGCAGAATAAGAACTTCCCTCCCCTCTCCCGCTTAGGGAGGGGGGAACCCCTTACTCAGGTAAAACCCAATGGACAAAAAACTCTGCATCGCCACCATCCTTGGCGCCCATGGCATCCGTGGCCTTGTGAAACTGCGCATTCATCTGGAAGATCCAGAAACTCTTGAAAATTACAATCCTTTGCAAGACGCCAAAGGCACCCCCTACACCATCACCCTCAAAAATCCTGTAAAAGGAGACTGGCTCGCTGAAGTCGTCGGTGTTAACGACCGCAACGCCTCCGAACTGCTCGCCAAAACCGAACTCTTTATCGACCGCGATAAATTGCCCGCTCTCGAAGAAGGCGAACTCTACCTCGAAGATATCGTTGGCTGCGAAGCCATCAATCAAGAGGGCCATAAAATCGGCGACGTGATTGCCGTTGAAAATTTCGGGGCCAGTGATCTTCTCGAAATCCGCCCTTTAAACGGCGCAAAAACATTCTATGTCCCTCTCACAGAACAATTCGTGCTCGACATCGACATGGAAGAGCGCGTTGTGATGATCGACCCCGCACAGGAATTTATGGATTAAGGGAGAGAACAGGGTATGAAATTTCAAATTCTCACCCTTTTCCCCGAACTTTTCCCCGGCCCCCTCGGCGCTTCGGTTACAAACCGCGCCCTAGAAAAAGGTGTGTGGAGTTTTACTGCATCCAATATCCGCGACTTTGCCGTGGACAATCATAAAACCGTTGACGATGTGCCTTTTGGCGGCGGCGCAGGCATGGTGATGAAACCCGATATTCTCGAACGTGCCGTTCTCGCCCTCCCTGAAAAGGGCCGCCGTATTTATCTCTCGCCGCGTGGGCGTGTCCTCACCCAATCTCTCGCCCAAGAACTCGCCCAAGAACCCACGCTCACACTTTTATGTGGACGTTATGAAGGCGTTGATCAACGAGCCCTCGACAGCCTTGGTTTTGAAGAAATCAGCATCGGCGATTATGTTCTAACGGGAGGAGAGCTCGCGGCCTATATACTGATGGACAGCGTCATCCGTCTTCTCCCCGGCGCTCTTGGCAATGACACCACACCGGATGAAGAAAGCTTTTCAAACGGCCTTCTGGAATACCCCCACTATACCCGTCCATCAAGCTGGACCGACCTTCAAGGCTCCACACACAACATCCCCGACATTCTCCTCTCGGGTCATCACGCCAACATCGCCGCATGGCGGCAAAAGCAGTCGGAAGACCTGACAAAAGAACGCCGCCCCGACCTCTGGGAATCCTATAAAAAGACCTGATTTTAACGTGCTTGAATCAACAACCTGGCACAGGATATATAGACCGTCCTCTCAATGAACTTAGGTTCAATTTTTTGATAAAACATCTTCGGAAAGCCCTTCATGCCAATCAAGTTTAATAAAATCTGATGCATCCAACGGAATCTGAAAAGTTTTAGAGATCATTTCACCAAAATAAGCGACTTGCGACGGGAATAGTGTATCAAGCATAAAATTATTTCCTGTTTTGGTTATGATTTCGATATAACCTCTTTGGTATTCCACATTATCAACGGGACATAATTTAATTTTTTCCAGCTCATCTACTTTGTAAAAACCCCCTACTTTATAAAATATCAATCGATCTGGCTCTATTGATATCCCCTCAGCCGTTATTTCAATTTTCTGGCCATTTTGACTGATCAAAACCAATGCACCAACAAGCAAAGAAAAAGAGATGGTGATTAAAAATTCTGGAATATCTACTATTGAGATGTTTTTTATCAGGCATATTCCAATAGCCAAACTCACTGCAAATGCAGAAGAAATCAACCGTGAGCTTAGACGCGTGTCGATAGAATACGGAATTTCAAGCCTTGATTTCTTTAACAAAATAAACACCCTCTTACATTCTTAATAATCCATCAGATAAGTAAATTCTTAGTGAACACATAAAATCATGCCTCTCACGATTTCAAAGAAAAAATTCATGGCTATCCTTACGAAGGAGGTTAATTCCATTCTTTGCTGGAAATAGAATCATAATAGTCGTAAATTGCATCACAAAATAAAATTAAAAATATAAAAGAAAAACCCACATGCCCATTCATTTTATTCTGACCGGCGGAACCATCGACTCGCTCTATAATCCGAAATCGGAAACAGCGGAGCCCGCCACACAATCCTGCGTGCCGGATTATATAAACCGCATGATCCACCCGCATGACACCGTAACATGCGAAACTGTTTGCATGCTCGATAGCGGCGATATTGATGACGCCCTGCGTCAAACAATTCTTGATCGTGTTCTGGCCTGCCCCCACGACCATATTATTATTGTCCACGGCACCAACACCATGACCACAACACAGGATTTCCTGAGCGGAAAAACCAGAGATAAAGTTGTTGTGCTAACAGGAGCCATGGTTCCCTTGAAAGAATTTGCCATGAGTGATGGTGGCTTTAACCTCGGCTACGCGTGCGCCGAAGTTAAAAATCTCTCTTCAGGCGTCTATCTGTGCATGAACGCCACCACCTTTAAAGTCGGAACCGTACGCAAAAACTTTGCCGAAGGCCTTTTTGAGCCTCTCTAACCCGCACGAAGTCTCCCTGAAAATTTTTCTTGCATCCCGCCCATTCCCGCCGTATCGTTTTAAAAAATAAATTAAAAAATAAAACAGGGAGCTAGAAAATGGGATTTGCATCACGCGAGGACCTTCAAAACCTCTATCTATCAGGAACTTTTCGTAAGGCTATCACGATTGCCTTTCCCGAAATCAGCGGCTCGCCCAATTATCCGCCCGAAGCCCTTGTAACCGGAACAGACGGAACTGTAATTGGCGAATGCTGGACAATCGACCTTGAACAACTTGTTGCCTTCGGCGAAGCCGAACAAGCCAACACAGGGCGATTCAACCCCAACCTCCCCGTCGTAAAGCGTGCTCTTGACACGATGCGCGCCGTCCGTGAGGACGTCAAAACCATGGAACAACGCATCACTGCAATGCCTTCGGCACAAATTATCCATTTCCCAGGACTCCGCACCTAAGCGGGACAGTTTCTTTGACACACCACACATGAGTCACAGCGAAAGAATTTTCCATGAACGATGATAGTTCCTCCTGCGCAGCACGCTCCCGTCTTGAGATCAAACGTAGCCTCCTGAAAGCTGCGCTACGGCGTTCGGTCGAGGGGACCCCCGGCCCCAGCCCCCTTGAAACTCTTCTCCGTATTAATACTGTTCTGGAACGCGCACGGAGCTATGACCCAGAACCTATTATGAATGACGTTGCCGCCCGCCTCTCAAACGGAAAACATTCAAGCTGGAGTGCCCTTGAACACGTCATTATCCAAACGCCCGGCAGCAGCTACCTCAGGGCTTTTAATATTCTCGCCGCCGCCTCAAACCAGCAACAGTTAATCGATACATCCACCACACCGCCGACCTCGGTAAACTTTGCTCCCTGCCTACTGCAATAGGTCTCCAACAATAAAAAATGGCGTTTTTCTGCGCTTTAACCTGATTTTCACGATTTTTGTGTAAACAGGATACAAGAACAGGGGAAATTATGTCAGACAGTCTCACATATCTCATGAATGCCATGGTGAACAGGCTGGAATACGCCCACCCAGAGGCGATCAAAGAAATTCCGGAAACCCGCTACTGGGAGATGATTGACGCCTATATGGTGGTCGATGAAGTTCTTGCAAACCTCTATAAACAATATGTTCAAGCCAAAGAGAATTTAGCGCGCCTCGTCATTGATAACGGTTCCGATGACCCGATGACCGAAGTCGCGTGGGACATGCATGACAGCACGCGCTGCGCCATCGAAACCCGTTTGATTGAACTCAGAAAAGACTCAGGAACAACGGAACGCGCCCGTAAAATCAAACTGCATAACGATGCGAAAGCACAAAACAGCAAAATTCTGTTTGAGCGCCGCAAAAGCCCAAGCGACAAATTGAACGAAGCTATGGTCTTCATGATGCTCGCTGGCATGATCATGAACGCAAACAAACCTCGTCAGGACATCCGTCAGGATTTTGTTAGAGCGTCATAAAAGGCTGGCATAGCCAACAAACACATGGCAGAACGACCGCCCACCCTTTTCCTTTAGAAAGAAGTGAATGCATGAGGCTGCTTCATGTCCACCTGAAATATACATAATTACAACACTCCAACAAAAATCACAAAAAACGTAAAACGAACTAAGCCCCCCAAAAGAGCTATAAAAAGCAATTAGTTATAATTGTTTATCATCCCATCACACACATCACTAAGCAGCTAAAAAACAATCGTTCCTTTTTTGTTCTTTACAAAAAGAACAAACATGGTACAAAAGAGAGATAGGCAGCTCTTCCCGAATCGGGCAAAAATGAAAGGACAGCAAACATGTCAGTAACCCCTCTTAAAGGAACAGATTCCATGGACAAACCATCATCGGAAAAAACCAAGGCGTTAGATGCCGCCCTCGCCCAGATTGAGCGCGCCTTTGGCAAAGGCTCGATTATGAAGCTCTCGGGCGAAAATAACAAAATGGAAGTTGAAGCTATCTCCACGGGCTCTCTAGGCCTTGATATTGCTCTGGGGATCGGCGGCGTGCCACGCGGGCGTATCATAGAGATTTTCGGGCCTGAATCCTCGGGTAAAACCACGCTCGCCCTCCAGATTATCGCCGAGGCGCAAAAAGCGGGAGGTACCTGCGCCATCGTTGATGCCGAACACGCGCTTGACCCGGGCTACGCCAAGAAACTGGGCTGCAACTTGGATAACCTCCTCATTTCCCAGCCTGATACAGGCGAACAAGCGCTCGAAATCGCCGACACCTTGGTACGTTCCGGCGCGCTAGATGTGCTGGTGGTGGACTCGGTGGCCGCCCTTGTGCCCCGCGCCGAACTTGAGGGAGAGATGGGGGATAGCCATATGGGGCTGCAGGCCCGCCTGATGTCGCAGGCCTTGCGCAAAATCACGGGATCTATCTCCCGCTCACGCACTGTGGTCATCTTCATTAACCAGATCCGCATGAAAATCGGCGTGATGTTTGGCTCGCCAGAAACAACGACCGGTGGCAATGCCTTGAAATTCTACGCCTCTGTTCGCCTCGATATTCGCCGCATCGGCTCGATCAAAGATAAGGAAAATGTGGTCGGTAACGAAACCCGTGTCAAAGTTGTCAAAAACAAAATGGCTCCGCCGTTCCGCGAGGTTCAATTCGACATCATGTATGGCGAAGGCATTTCCAAAATGGGCGAATTGATTGACCTTGGCGTCAAAGGCAATCTGGTTGAAAAATCAGGTGCATGGTTTGCCTATGATGGTCAACGTGTTGGCCAAGGCCGCGAAAATGCCAAACAGTTTATGCGTGATAACCCCGAACTTGCGGCAAAACTTGAAGCAGAAATTCGCAAAAAATCAGGTGTCGTAGCCGATGCCCTGCTCACAGGCCCAGAAGGTGACGAAGCCAACGAAGCAGCGCTCGATGTTGCTGACGACGAGGCTCCAGTACCAAAAAGCAAAAAATCGGCCTAACTTTTCCTGTTTGACATGGTCTCCCCCTCAAAACGGGAGACCATGCAAGGAAATGTAAAAAAGCTGGATATTCCAGCCCTGTATCCTATATAGCTGTCACATATTCGGGCAGAGACAAAACATGGCATTAACAAGCATTTCCGTACGCGGCGCACGCGAACATAACCTCAAAAACATTAACGTGGATTTGCCACGCGATAAACTCATTGTCATCACAGGCCTTTCAGGCTCAGGAAAATCATCTCTCGCTTTTGATACCATCTACGCCGAAGGCCAACGCCGTTATGTGGAAAGCCTCTCGGCTTATGCCCGCCAGTTTCTCGAGATGATGCAAAAACCGGACATGGACTCCATCGAAGGCCTTTCCCCTGCCATCTCGATCGAACAAAAAACCACCAGCCGTAACCCCCGATCCACTGTAGGAACCGTTACCGAAATTTACGATTATATGCGTCTTCTTTGGGCGCGTATTGGTATTCCCTACTCCCCCGCTACTGGTCTGCCAATTGAAAGCCAGACTATCACCCAGATGACCGACCGCATTCGCGCCATGGGCGAGGGTACAAAACTCTACATCATGGCACCCATCGTGCGCGGACGCAAAGGCGAATATAAAAAAGACCTGAAAGAACTGCAGGCCAAAGGATTCCAGCGCGTCAAAATTGACGGCACGCTCTATGAGATTGATGAAGCTCCAACGCTCGACAAAAAAATCAAACATGACATTGATGTGGTTGTTGACCGCCTCGTTCTGCGCGATGATCTTGGCAACCGCCTTGCCGACTCTGTTGAAACGGCCCTCAAACTTGCCGATGGCCTTGTCGTGGCCGAAAACGCCACAACAAGCGAACGCACACTTTTCTCCGAAAAATTCGCTTGCCCTGTCTCGGGCTTTACCATTCCCGAGATAGAGCCACGTCTTTTTTCTTTTAACTCCCCGCACGGGGCATGTCCTTCCTGTGATGGTTTGGGATGCACACTTTACATGGATCCAGCGCTTGTCGTACCCGATGAAAGCAAAACCATTGCCGAGGGCGCGGTCGAGCCATGGTCAAAAAGTTTTGCCAAATATTACATCAGTGCATTAGAGGATGTTTGCGCGGCCTATAAATGCGATATTTATACACCGTGGCAAAATCTCCCGCAAAAACTTAAAGATGTTATACTTTACGGCAGTGGTGAGAAGACCGTCACTTTCCATTATGGCGAAGGCAAACGAGCCTACAGTGACGACAAAATATTCGAAGGCGTTATCCCAAATTTAGAGCGCAAATTCCGCGAAACTGACAGCCAGATGATGGTCGAGGAATATTCAAAATATCAATCGAGTAACACCTGCGAATCCTGTGGTGGTGCGCGTCTTAAGCCGGAAGCCCTCGCCGTTAAAATTGATGGGAACCATATTTCGGAATCCACCGAAATGTCGATTCTTGAGGCGCGCGACTGGTTTGGTGCTCTCCCTAAAAAACTCAGCAAACAACATAACGACATCGCTGCACGTGTTCTCAAAGAGATCAACGAGCGTCTCCAATTTCTGGTCAATGTCGGCCTTGACTATCTATCCTTGAGCCGCGCTTCGGGCACACTTTCCGGCGGGGAAAGCCAGCGTATTCGCTTGGCTTCCCAAATCGGCTCCGGCCTCACAGGTGTTCTCTATGTTCTTGATGAACCCTCAATTGGCCTTCACCAACGTGATAACCACCGCCTTCTCGAAACACTCACCCACTTGAGGGACATTGGTAACACCGTGATTGTGGTTGAGCATGACGAAGACGCCATCCGCAGCGCCGATTACCTCGTCGATATGGGGCCGGGCGCGGGTATCCATGGGGGAAAAATTGTGGCCGAAGGTACCCCCGAAGAGGTTTTTGCAAACAAAAAAAGTATTACCGCCGATTATATGACGGGCCGCAAATCCATTCCCGTTCCTGCGCAGCGCCGCCCGGGCAAAACCATGGGCAAAAAACGTGAGATCTTACGCGTCGTTGGAGCAACAGGAAATAACCTCCGCAATGTCACCGCCGAATTCCCCCTTGGCACCCTCACCTGCATCACCGGAGTCTCGGGCAGCGGAAAATCGACTCTCACCATTGATACGCTCTTTCGCGCCGTGTCCAAAAAACTGATGAAGTCGGCGGAAATCGCCTCGCCCCATCAAAAAATCGAAGGCCTCGAATTTCTGGATAAGGTCATTGATATCGACCAATCCCCCATTGGCCGCACCCCGCGCTCCAACCCCGCCACCTATACGGGCTGTTTCACCCCCATCCGCGAATGGTTTGCGGGTCTCCCCGAGGCCAAGGCACGTGGCTACGGCCCAGGCCGTTTCTCGTTCAACGTCAAAGGTGGCCGCTGTGAAGCCTGCCAAGGGGACGGCGTCATCAAGATCGAAATGCACTTCCTGCCCGACGTCTATGTCACCTGCGAGGAATGCACTGGGAAACGCTATAACCGCGAAACACTGGATGTCAAATACAAGGATAAATCCATCAGCGACGTGCTCGATATGTCGATCGAAGAAGCCACCGATTTTTTCAAGGCCGTCCCCTCGATCCGCGACAAACTCGCAACCATGAAAGAAGTCGGACTTGATTATATCAAGGTCGGACAACCCGCCACAACTCTTTCAGGCGGTGAGGCGCAGCGAGTCAAACTTGCCAAAGAACTCTCCAAACGGGCCACCGGAAAAACGCTCTATATTCTGGACGAACCCACCACTGGACTCCATTTTGAAGATGTCCGAAAATTGCTCGAAGTCCTCCACCGTCTCGTCGATCAGGGCAACACCGTGATTGTCATCGAACATAATCTGGATGTCATTAAAACCGCCGACTGGATTTTGGATATCGGCCCCGAAGGCGGATCAGGCGGTGGCCAGATTATAGCTGCCGGAACCCCCGAGGACATTGCCAAGGTCAAAGCCAGCTATACTGGCCGCTATCTGGCGCCGCTCCTTAAGGCAAAAAGCCAGCGCAAATCCGCCTGAAGTTGACATAACAATAAATATACGCTACAAAAGAACCCATGCAGGACCTTTGTACAACCAAACGCCCTTTGTTGCGTATCACTCCCGATTTGACATCCGTTTACGGCCAGCAGGCTGCAAACCACCGTCATGCCATTGGCCCCTTCTCTCCAACAGATATGATGGATCTGGGCGATATTCTGAGTATGGCCGCAGCCCATCAGCACGCCAACAGCCTCAAATGTGCCCGCGCCGGATATGACGACACCACCCACGCCCGATTTGAAAAACTGATCGGCAAATTTGGGGAATCCTATACCGAACCTACGCCGCATGATTACGCGGCGCTGAAATTATGCTTGACGCGCGTCCGTGGCTATTTTTTTACGGAATACAAACACTCCCTCGCCGAAATCTGTAGCGATGCGACGCCTGCCACCACCGCAATCACCGCAACGAATGATCCCTCCTATGCTCACGGCTGTGGCCACAGCAGCGCGCAGGAAAAATACGATGCCAAACTTCTTGAATCGGTTTACGGCGACATGACCAACCTTGTGCACCGTCTTGAGACAAAACTCGCACCCTATGCCCGTGCCAGACTTGAAGTGGTTGCTACCCCCACACCATAAAAACGGACTTCCGCTGCAAAGCCTCTCATACCCCCTTGGATATTCCAACATACTTCTTTACGAAAAGTTTCTACCAATTCTCTAAATCGGCATGAATTTTTGGTCTTTAAAAATTATGAGTGTAGTTAAGATATTTGACACATTTCAATAATTCTCCAAGCTGCATCCCTCTCCAAATTTGATATATCACTCAAATTTATTTCACGAAACGATCCGCTAGGTACTATTTTTTTGAAATATTCGTTTTTTTCAGGCACCTGCAAGTAAACTCCAATGGAACGACGAAAGGCTTCGCCATTTGCATACCACAATTCAGGATAGTCCTCGTAATATTTCCTCAAAATTTGATCAACTAAATCTTGGGTGAATCCAGACTTTTTTAACTCATCAGAAATTTCTCTTGTCACAAGCTCTGGAAAAGGCCCATGTGGGGTTGGAGCAAGGGGCACACCCTTCACTTCAATCTCTTCAGAATACCCATACGCCTTACGCATACGTCGCCATATTTCACACGCCAGATACACATACAGCATAGGGTTTCCGGACATATTAAATTTCTCTCGAATTTGAGAGCGAACCTTATACATTACCTTGTCCAGTTCCACATTCATCGCTGCCCCTGGGCCGGGCAAGTACCAACTGAGTTGTTCAAGATTGTCTGGATAATTGGTCACAAGTTCATCAATCACTTTATCCGCAATTTCCTGCGGACAAAAATCATCTCGTAATACGGGGAGATGTGGCAGTGATTTTATTTTGCTCTTTGCTTCACCATTCATGTCAGTCAAAAACTCTCCATCTAAAAGTTTTCCATACAGGCTAACCAAAACCCTTATCTTTTCAAATCAAATATTTTACGTTCTCGCGAATAGATTGTATAGGGCGAGAACAGCAAACAGCCATGACCTCACCATCAACTCAGACGCCACCACAAAGGGCAAAGCCCCGCGCCCGCCGATCCTCTTATTTTCAGGAAATGTTTGAAAAGATGGTGCCCCTGGTCGGACTCGAACCAACACACCTTTCGGTACCGCATTTTGAGTGCGGCGCGTCTACCAATTTCACCACAGGGGCACACCGTAAGTGATTAAGGACTTGCCTTAGTGCCTCAGAACATACAGATTATAGATGCATAATCAAGTATTTTTATAGGAGGTGGCCCAACATGCCTCTCATCATTCCGAAAATCGCCCAGATTAAGGCCTTTTTACCCGTTCTTGCTCCTGCAGCCATACTGGCGGCATCCCTTTTGGCCCTTGCGGGGGGCTTCACCGCGCAATATGGGTTTAACCTCCGCCCGTGCGAGCTCTGCCTGATCCAGCGCGCACCTTTTGCCCTCAATGCCCTGATTGCCATCGCGGCCCTGATTCTTCCGGCCTTCACCCTGAAACGTGCCGCCATCGGCGCAGCAGGAATCGTATTTCTGATCAACAGCGTCATTGCATTCTATCACTCGGGCGTTGAACGAAAATGGTGGGAAGGTTTATCCGGCTGCTCGACCCCCGACATGTCGGGATCAATCGAAGAACTTCTCAAACGCATTCAGGAAACCGCTGTTGTACGCTGTGATGAAATACCGTGGAGTTTTATGGGCCTCTCCATGGCCAACTATAATGTTGTTTATTGTCTGGGCTTGGGAATCATCTGCCTTGGCGCCGCCTATGTGCTCGCGCCCGCAGTCCAAAAACAAACCTAACCCATCAGGCTCAATAAAGACGAACTCTTCTGGTGGGCTTGGCTTAATGCCGCAATAGAGGCCTCCATCAAAACCTGCTTTCCGACAAGGTTGGTTTGCTCCGCAGCGATATCCACATCCATTATCACCGACTGCGCGGCAGAAAGATTTTCCATGGAGCTATCAACAATGTCGCGATTAAAATCAAATACAGACAAAAGACTGCCCAAGAGGGCCCGATTCGAGGACAGCTCATCAATATCGTTATCAATCGCAGAAGCCGCAATCACCGCATTTCCGCTCGTCGCCACATTTGTCACTTGTGAAGAAAGCCCCCTGACGTCAATGGTATCAATATCAACATAAATCAAATCAGTGGCATCCACTCCTGTCTGGAAATCCATTTCACAATTTCCATCAATGAGGGATGTTGATCCAAATTTCGTATTGTTCCCGATGTCAATAACCTCGGCAATCAACTGCTGATATTCCGTATCCAGAAATCCGCGTGATGTATTGTCCAAAGCTCCGGAAACAGATTGGGTGGCCAGCGCTTTCATGCGGTTGAGGATATCCTGCGCCCGCGCAACGGCTCCATCAGCAACGCCCAGCACAGAAATTCCCTGCGCAATGTTGTTGGCCGCTTGTTTGAGAGTTGTAACATCCGCTTTAAGCTGCGTCGCCACGGCCAGACCTGCCGCATCATCCGACGCACGCACAATGCGTGACCCGCTGGCCAGTTTTGAAAGCGACCTGTCAAGCTCGCGTGAATTTTTCCCGAGGTGAAAACCAGATGAAAAAGCAGCTATATTGGTCGAGATAATCGGCACGAGCACTCCTTTCTAGAGTTCGATAGGCCAAAAACCGCCTTCCCTTCTGGAAAGCGAAACATCACCAGATATACAGACACCCTGTTTAAAACTCAACATAGCATCCCGCATTAATTGTATGTTTAAAATAGTTAAGAAAGCCTGAAATAAAAAATCCGGGCGAGCGACTAGATGTCAAACCCGAGTGCCAGCGACAAAAGCGCAAAGCATCCCACATAAAACAAAAAGAAAACAATCGCTTCCTTACCGCTGCGGCGGCGTGAGAAATCGAACATATCTTTAAACGTATTTTTCATCATGATGCCTCTCTTTCCCTTGTTCTAAAAGGGTTTGAGGCTGGAACGCAAGAAAAAAGAAGCCGGAAAGTCCGGCTTCTCGAGTTTCACCGAGAGAATTAGGTTAAAAACTAGCTTTTGCTGGTCATCAAGGTCAGCAAAGCCACTGGCACAAGGCCCAAAATAAGGCTGGTTGTGAACGACACATACACAGCAATCATAACCAGTACAATTGAGAACAGATCACTGGTCAGCTTCCGTCCGGTGAGAATAAGGCTCGACAAGAGCATCACAAAGCCAGTCCCAAGCAGCGTATAAGTATGTCCGCCATCAAAGAAACTGCCGACTTTTTCAGTCACGCCCACCATGCCCAGAACATAACCCAGAACAGTGGTAAAGCCCACCATCAGGATCAGTCCGGTCACATAGAACCAGACGGCATCGGATACCGAATGTGTTTTAGTAAGATCAAGTGATTTTAAAAATCCAAACATAACAACCTCCATTGTTCAACGTTTTTATCCGCATAAAAATGATGAGGCTGAATTGGGACTCTTAATCTTCCAGTTCCGTATCCCAATACAGGAAGTCCGACCAACTTTCATGTAGTTCGTTGTGCGGATATTTCCGTCCTCGTTCCTGAAGCTCGAAGATCGACGGTGCCCGTGGCTGCGAAAGCGGATACATTCTGCACTCTTCTGGCAGAAGATTTCCCTTTCTCGAATTGCAGCACTGACATGCCGTGACGATATTCGTCCAGGCTGTCCGCCCGCCACGTGAGCGCGGTATCACGTGATCGAACGTCAACTCATCTGTCTTATGACGCGTGCCGCAATACTGGCAGCTCCATCCATCGCGCAAAAAGACATTAAACCGTGTAAAAGCAGGTGTGCGCGCCGTTGGCACATATTCCTTGAGCGCGAGCACCGCAGGCAAATGCAGCTCGATGCCAGGGGAACGCACCACCCGACCATATTCGGAAATCACCACCACTGATTCACGAAAAATGGCCTTAACAGCTTCCTGCCAAGACCATAACGAAAGGGGATAATAACTCAAAGGGCGGTAATCAGCATTGAGAACCAAAGCCGGACACCGATCAAGCGGTGTCATCGTATCAACAGAGGCAGTGACGTTCACAGCGTCCTCCTTCGTGCGGGTTAAGCAGACCCGAAGGGAGACAATCTCGAGAGAAAAATGATGCCGTGCGCAACATGATTCGGGCCTTTCTTACCACTGATTTTAGTATAACACAGCTACAACCGCCAGCGTATAAAAGCCCGTATAAATGTTTAAAAATTCGTTGACGCAATGCATAAAATTATGTAATTATATTGCGAATTTCATGCGCCACGAAACTTTCTTCTAAATCTTACCAAAGCCTTACTAAAAAACGCAGCGCAACAGTTCGCTATCAACACTTTTTAACCTGCGTCCGATGAAAAAACACACCCGCAAAATCCTCCTCATCACCGTTGTAATGGGGATCGCCCTGTGCGCATTGATCGTGATTATTTCCTACAGCAGGAACAGCGCCGAAACCCACTCGGAAGCAACGGAATACTCCAACAAATAACCATCATATAAGTGCCCCAGCCATATATACTTCACCGAACTTCCTGTTAGAATAGTTTTTATGCGGCTTGGAATTCCCCACCTCCTCTTCGGATTACTCGTCTTGTTGGGCACAGGCAATGCCTGCGCCGCAACCTCCATTCCTTTCACTGTCACCATGTCCGAAGCTGTGAATGTCACAGGCGCGCCGCGCATCGTGCTTGATGTCGGTGGCGCCACACGCTACGCAACTTACGCCGCTGGCACCGGAACAGCCTCCCTCACCTTTACCTATGCCGCAACCGCTGGCGATGTCGATTTGGATGGCATCGGCATTGCCTCAACGACCCTTGACCTGAATGGGGGAGCTGTTACCGACCTCAATGGTAACCCCGAAACCAATCTGACCTTCACCGCCCCTGCCAATATGAGCAGCGTGTTTATCAATTACCCGTCCCTGTACATGGACTTCACCGCTGACAGCGACGGACGCTATTCCCTCAGCGGTACGGTCTATAATGACCTCACATCATTTCTCGCCGCTTCCGGCGGAACATTCTCGCGGGCTTCAGTGGGCACTTATTTTGACAGTGCAGGAACCTTGCAAACCGCAGCCTCAGGCGCGCCACGTTTTGATTACGACCCCGTCACCCATACTGCGAAAGGTGTCTTGATTGAGGAAAATCGAACAAATACCATTCCAAATTCCTCTATGTCTGGAGCTTCCATCGGCACATTACCGACGACATGGTCGTTCCAGAATGTTGCAGGAGTAACAGCCTCAGTGGTTGCCACGGGGACAGAGAGTGGAATACCTTATATTGACGTTAGGTTTTCTGGCACGCCTTCCGCAACAGGAACTCTCGCTATATTCTTCTCAACAGCATCAAGCATCTCTGCAAGTAATGGGCAAACGTGGGCATTGAGCATCTACAAGAAACTGGTTGCCGGCAGCACAGCCAATTTACTCAATACTTTAATAAGCAATCAAATCTACTCTTCTAGTCCCACCTATCTAGGAGGAGTTGGAAATCTACTTATAACCCCAACTTCTTCGTCTTTATCTGGGCAAAGAGTTTCATACAGCGGAACTATTTCAAACGCATCAACCGCCTACATAAGGCCCTTCTTTGCAACCAGCGTTACCAACGGACAAGCTATTGATATAACCATTCGACTAGGTGCCCCCCAACTTGAACTTGCGTCATTTCCAACCTCCTTCATCGCCACCACAAACGCCGCAGTTACAAGGTTGGCAGATACCCTAACTATTCCTACAGGAGGGTGGTTCAACAATTCAGAAGGCACAATGACTACGACTTCTTCTCTACCCTATTTAGGAGGAGCAAAATATCCAGGAACCATGTCTTTTGATAATGGAACTCAAGCAAACTCTATACACATGTTTATATCAGATGCATCAGGTGACGAAAAAGCATCTGAAGTTTTTCTTGGCGGTGTCCCCCAATTTTCTAGCTTTGGTACAGCATATTCTGCAGGATCACTCTTACGCCAAGGATTAAGCTATAAGACAAACGATACAATTATGTCTATGGACGGCGTTCTAGGAACATTAGACACAAGCGTCAGCCTCCCTACAGTTACGATACTGCGTATAGGCTTAAGAAGAGGAGGAAGCGACCCTCTGAACGGCAATATCCAGAAAGCTAAATACTACCCTCTGCGTGTCAACAGCACTCAACTCCAGCTTTTAACTCAATAACATTCAGGATGGATACAATACGCTCTTCAAAAATTCGCATCCCACGTGGATGCCACGTGTATCGATGCTATGAACAAGCCCCGGCGTTGTGTATCCAGTGACATCGAATTTCGCTTGCCGCAAAAGTTCTTTTGCGTGATACCACGCCGCAACCGGAACCACCGGATCAAGCTCACCATGAATCAGACAAATGGGCGCACGGGCGATATCGTTATTTTCGACCAGAGCTTCACCGCCAAGCAGTGCCCCGGAATACCCCAAAATACCCGCAAGCGTTTTCGAACAACGTGGCCCGACATAAAGACTCATCATTGTGCCTTGCGAGAATCCAACCAAAGCCACTTTGGAAGCAGGAAGTTTAAACCGCGCCATCTGTTCAGAAATAAACCCATCCAAGATGCCCATCGCACGATCCGCACCACCAATCATTGCCATCTGTGCCCAGCTTTGCAGCGAAAACCACTGATAGCCACCAAAACCGACCTCGCAAGGGAATGGCGCATCAGGTGACACAAACACCGTATCGGGCATTTCCTCTTCCCAGTCGGCTGCAAGCCCGATCAGATCCTGACCGTTCGACCCATAGCCGTGAAGAAGAATGACAAGTGACTGAGGAGCCTTACCCGAAAGAGGGCCGTGTGTATAAACGTTCATAAAAACCTTTTAAAAAAATCACGAGGAGGCTGACAGCTTCACGCCGGAAGGTCAACCCATTATGATGGCAAGGAAGAATTTAGGCCGGACAAACGTTCCAATCAAGAGTCTCATACGGATTTGTTTCGCCATTGGCGGCAATAAACGCATCAAGCTCCTCTTGAGCAACCTGTAAAAAAGCGTGGGTCACTGGATCTGCCCCCGACTTTTCAAGACCCGCAATCCGATCTGCCAAACTGGTACGATTAAACTGTTCGGAAG
This sequence comes from Pseudobdellovibrionaceae bacterium, assembly GCA_041674725.1. Classification (GTDB taxonomy): domain Bacteria; phylum Pseudomonadota; class Alphaproteobacteria; order Micavibrionales; family Micavibrionaceae; genus UBA1573. The sequence continues at coordinate 503,385 of JBAYVC010000001.1, forward strand.
TCGTAATAACAGTAAAGTCTTCACGACGATATTTATCCTTGGGGCGAGAGCTTTTCCCAACCACGGGCGTCACCAACTCGCAGCTTAGCCCCGCATAATCGCCCAAATAACCAATTTTGAAACTTTTATACAAACCCTTATGTTCCATAAAAAACCTCCTGTGACCTTTCACCACTACTACGCTAAAAAAGAAGATATGTTGATCTCTTTTTTGCTTTACAGCGCAAAAAAGCCCCCTTATATTGCGAGTAATTCTCAATATCAAATTTTTAGCTCTGGTAGCAGGTTGCCCATGTTTGAATCCGCCCTGATTGTGTTCCGCGAAGGCCTCGAATCCTTCCTGATTGTCGCCCTCACCATTGCTTATCTCACCCAAACAGGGAAACGCCACCTAAACCCCGCCGTTTACGCTGGCGTTATTGCCGCGTTGGGAATTTCTGTTGCCGTAGGATTCGCCGCCGATGATTTCGCGGGAGATCCTCTCACCGAAGGCGCCTTGGCTCTCCTCTCTGGCGGGCTTGTCGCCAGCATGACCTACCACGTCATGCGCACTGCCAAAACCATTCGCGCCAACATCACCAACAAACTCGACCACCATGCAGCAAAAGCAACACTACCCGCCCTCATCGGCCTTTTTGCCTTCACCGTATTGATGGTGTCGCGCGAAGGCATTGAAAGCGCCCTGATGCTCAGCAGCCTGATGCAGGATGTCCCTGCCACATCAATCATCATGGGAACAATTCTTGGCCTGTGTGCAACCTGCCTGATCGGCGCGCTCTGGATCAAGAATGCCCACCTGATTAACCTCAAACTTTTCCTGCAAACGACAGGCGTTTTTCTGGTTGTCTTTGCTCTGCACTTGATGGTTTACGGCCTTCACGAACTTTCAGAAGGAGAAGCTCTCCCCTTCGTTGATAATTTTGCATTCCACACCGCCACCGAAATTATCGAGCCAAATTCACCCGTAGGACAATTCATTCTCTACGGCATGATTGCTTTCCCGTGCATTTGGCTGGCATTTGGCATCATTCAGGACAAAATGAAAAAAGCAGGCATAGCTACATCATCTGGTACAACCGCTTGATTTTAACCGCGTAATTTTTCATCATGGAGACATGATGAAATCCGCCGTCACGCGCTTTGCCCCGTCACCAACAGGCCATCTGCATTTGGGCCATGCCTATTCCGCAAATATTGCATGGCAATCTGGTGAAATCTGTCCTCTCCGAATTGAAGATATAGATCCCACGCGCTGTAAACCGGAATTTGAAACCGCTCTCTACGAAGACCTCGCGTGGCTGGGATTCACATGGCCATCCCCTGTACGCCGCCAATCCGATCACATGAATGACTATCGGATCTGTCTTGAAAAATTAGATGCGATGGGCGTTCTATATCCTTGCTTTTGCACGCGAAAAGAAATTCAGGACGAAATTCACGAATCCCCGGGCGCGCCTCAATCCCCCAATGAACATTACTACCCCGGAACCTGCAAAAAATTGAGCAATTCCGAAAGGTTAAATTTAATTGCTGCAGGAAGACCTTACGCGCTGCGCCTTGACAGTGACCGCGCCTACCGGATGACAGCCCCCCTCAGTTGGCACGATCATTATAAGGGAGAACAATCTATCTATCCCGAAATCATCGGCGACGTTGTTCTGGCCCGCAAAGAAACACCCACAAGTTACCATCTCTGCGTTACACATGATGACGCCCTGCAGGGTGTGACCCTCGTCACACGCGGCGAAGACCTGTTTCACGCGACACACATCCACCGCCTATTACAAGCTCTGCTTGGTCTCCCCACCCCCCTTTATGCCCACCATAAACTATTAACAGATGAGCGCGGAATCCGGCTCGCCAAGCGTAATAAAAGCATTTCAATTAGGGAAATGCGAAATAAGGGGTTTTCTGCAGCGCAACTAATGTCTATGATTGCCTCGTAAAGAATCCATAGTGAAATCGATAAACCAACCACACGTACATTATTTCAAAAACTCAGAGTTAAAGAACAATGTCATCGCCTGAAGATACAACTATCTCCACCCATGACCCTTCATCCCACGATCATAAGCACCTGACAAAACTCATCATTGGTGCCATAGGCGTTGTGTACGGCGACATTGGGACAAGCCCCCTTTATGCCTTTAAAGAATCTTTTTTGGGGTCGCACCTGACAACTAATAACGAAAATATTCTGGCCATTCTGTCGCTTATTTTCTGGGCCATGACCATCACCGTGACCATAAAATATGTCATCTTGATGATGCGCGCTGACAACAAAGGCGAGGGCGGCAGTCTCGCTCTCATGGCACTAGCCAGCCGTTTTTCCCAACAAAGCAAAATTGCTATGTGGTTGATTCCCATTCTGGGCATATTTGCCGCCGCTCTCTTTTACGGCGATAGCGTGATTACGCCAGCCATTTCGGTTCTCAGTGCGATTGAAGGCCTACAGGTCGTAGCGCCATCCCTCTCGCATTACATCTTGCCAATAACCTTACTTATTTTAGCTTTTCTTTTTGCCTTCCAGAAGATGGGAACAACCAGTGTCGGCATCCTCTTCGGCCCTATTATGTGTGTCTGGTTTATGGTGTTGGCGGTGCTCGGTCTTGTTCATATTTTTGAGCACCCTGTCGTGCTCCAAGCGATCAACCCCCTGCACGCCGTCTCGTTTCTAACTCACGATCCAAAACTGGCTTTTCTGACCTTGGGCAGCGTGGTTCTGGCTATGACGGGTGCCGAAGCCCTCTACGCCGACATGGGGCACTTTGGCAAGACCCCCATCCGTCTTGCGTGGACATGGCTGGTTTTCCCTAGCCTGATGCTCAATTATCTTGGGCAAGGTGCCTTTATCATGGACAAGCCCGAAGGCATTGAGAACCCGCTCTTCCTGATGGGCCCCGAATGGATGCTCTGGCCCCTCCTCATTTTAGCCACCCTCGCCACCATTATTGCCTCACAAGCTGTTATCTCGGGCGCTTTTTCAGTTACCCAGCAAGCGATCCAACTTGGCTACCTCCCACGCATGTCCATCACCCATACATCAGGCCACCAAATGGGGCAAATCTACATTCCCTTTATCAACTGGATGCTTCTATTCTTTGTCTATATTCTTGTCATCACTTTCCAATCATCCAGCAAGCTTGCCCATGCCTATGGAATAGCGGTCACGGGAACGATGGTCATTGACACACTTCTGCTCTTCTTGGTCATGCTAAAAATGTGGCAATGGAAACCAACTTATGCCATACCAATTTTCCTATGTTTCCTAACAGTTGATATGGCGTTTTTTCTTTCCAACACCACCAAAATTGTTCATGGCGGATGGTTCCCGCTGGTGCTGGGCTTGATCATCTTCACCAGTCTTGTCACATGGAAACGTGGCCGTGAACTCGTTCGCGCCAATCTCCGCAATATCGCCATGCCGCTCGATGTGTTTTTCCGTGATTACCGTGACAATTTTCCACGTGTAGAAGGAACGGCTGTCTTCATGTGCAATATCACTGAAGGGATTCCCGTCCCCCTTCTGCTCAACGTCAAGCACAATAAAGTCCTTCATGAACGCAATCTCTTTGTACATGTCCACATCGCCGAAAAATCTTATGTTGCGGAGGAAGGCCGCATCAAAGTTGTTGATATGGGACAAAATTTCTACCGCGTCACGATCAACTACGGCTTCATGGATAAAATCGACGTGCCAGCAGAACTAGCAAAGTTGGACAAACACAATCTCGATATAGACCCCATCGAAGTATCTTACTTCATGGGCAAGGAAACCATTATCCCGACCTCACTCCCCGGCATGGCCATTTGGCGCGAACATCTCTTCGCATGGTTCTCGCGTAACGCCTCAAGCGCCGCGGACTTCTACAACCTCCCCAGCAACCGCGTCATGGAACTCGGTAGCCGAGTCGATATTTAGAGAGAAAACTTGACATTTGCCATAATTTACAAGTAAAGTAGCGCCACATAACGATAAAAATAGAGGAGAGACTATGAGTAAAACCACCACCAGCTATTTATTTTTCTCGGCAGCCAATGCCAACCAAGCACCTGAAGCCGTTGACATTTACCTTGCTGATTTCGACCGTGACCGTATCCCTGTACTCGTTACCAAAGCAGCCCCTGAATTTAATACGGCGACCTCTATTGGTTCCCGTTTCGTCGGCCGTGTCCAAGACGCCTCCGCTCAAAGATTAACTGTAGGAAATGAACTGACCAAAAGCGGTGAGTCCTATTGTGCCACCTACGGCGTTGAGCCCAACGCCACATCACTGCGCAAGTGGGTAAAAACACAAGATACCCGCCGTGATGGCAATCACTGGTTCGAAGGTTTTAATCCAGCCCTACGTTCAGCTGAAGTCGCCTAATTCAAGAATAATTCAAATTGCGCCCTGACAATTATTACGTCAGGGCGTTGCTTTATTGCCTAAACTATCTACCGCAATCAAATAAAACGACAATAAAACCGTGGTCACATGGAAAATATTTCTGGACTTATACTCACGACTTAACTATAAAAATCCCCAAGAGCGAATTAGTTTAAAAATAACTATTACAGCCTGCGGTAGTGTATGAAAAGTGACTGCGGCTTCATAATAACTTTATATTTATGGAGACACCATGGAAGTCATTTTGCATGCGGATCATGCCGCAACTATCCGTCACACCCTTGAACTAACAGGCGAATTTGCATCGACTGTTGACCGTCGTTCCGGCCTGCGCCGTATCTATGATATTTTTGGCGAAGTCATGGAAGGGGGACAAAAAAACCCATACAAAGCCCTGAAAACAGCACGGAATGAAGCCAACTTCATGTATAGCGCCATAAAGGCTAAAGAAGCTGACGATCCGCAAGATCCTGAAGTTATTGCCTATAACAACTTCCGTGCGGCACTCAACACCATACCCGGCTGTAAAGTCTAACTTCCCAAGACCAACGAAACCTGAAGGCGGGCGATCATATCGCCTGCCCTCTTTAACACTAAGAAAAAATGATGACACCAGAGCAAACCGAAAATATCCATATGTGGACACTCTCACCAGTACAGGTGTCAGCACTTGAGCCTATTTTTACATCATGCCTAAAACAGGCCAAAATACATCTTCAATTAGCACAGCATGAAATTCTTCAAAACGTTGCACAATCCTGTGTCGATGCATTTTCACATGCTGCCGAGGAAATTTCGCAATCGGCACAAATCCCCGCTATTACATCGGGCATAGACTCGCATGCGCTTGAAGCGCCCGAGCGCAACGAGCTAACGCGCACTGTTGCCAATATCTATGGATTTTTGGCTCTTCCCTATTACGAGGCGGAATCACCACACAGCGCCGCAGCCCTGCGTGCACTTCATCCGATTGAAGGCAAACTCTTTGAAATGAATTTGTGTTTTTCAACCTGATGGGTGCATCACACGGCACACAGCTTTTGTGCTCTGTCATGAGAGAGAGACGGGATAGAGCTGCGAAAACGCGCTGTCTCATCCAGATCAATATCGGCATAAATGATCGCGGATGAATCCCCGCCCTCGGCAATTATTTTGCCCCACGGATCAATCACCAGCGAGTGACCATAGGTCTTACGCCCCCCATCATGTGTACCGCACTGCGCCGGAGCGAGCACAAAGGCACCATTTTCAATCGCGCGCGCGCGCAATAACACTTCCCAATGGAGTTGTCCCGTTGGGACAGTAAAAGCCGCAGGGCAAAGAAGCATTGTGGCCCCCGCCTGCGCCATCTGGCGATACAAATACGGGAAGCGTACATCATAACATATGCTCATCCCCACCTTGCCAAAATCGGTGGAAGCAATAACAACCTTATCCCCTCCCTCAATTAAGGCACTTTCACGCCGCACTTCACCCGTCGGCAAATCCACATCAAAAAGATGGATTTTATCATACGCCGCCGCAATCTCGCCCGAAGGAGCAAACAAATAGCTGCGGTTATTCAATCGCCCATCGCTCCGCTTGATTGCAATTGAGCCAAGCAAAAGCCACACGCCTAATTCTTTTGCCAAAGAAGAAAAAAGGGACAATGCCGGATGATGCGCTTCATCAAAAGCCTGATCGCGTTTTTGATCGGCGGTCTCAGTCATAAAATCGGAATTTTCTGGTGTCAGAATAAACACAGCCCCAGAAGAAACCGCTGCGCGAACCTGCCCTTCAAGATAGGCCAAATTTGCAGCAACATCCGAACCGCTGGTCATCTGAATCAGAGCGACTTTCATTCCCTACACCTCAAGCAAAGCATCGAGTTTCCCCTGCTCCTCGAGCAAGCGCAAATCATCATACCCGCCAATGGATGCCCCATTGATAAAAATTTGAGGCACGGTCTTGCGCCCGCCCGATTTTTCCACAAGAGCCACACGGGCCGCATCATCACCCGTCACATCAATTTCGGCGTAATCCAAATCCTTGGCATCCAGCAAATGCTTCGCCTTCAGGCAATAAGGACAATAGGTCGTTGTATAAACTTCAATTTTAGCCATAATTTTCTCACTTCCACAAAGAGACTTAGCACAGCCGCATCCAAAATCAATCAAACAGACCTGCTCTATAAAAACAAACAAAAACAATAAAAAGTTGTATTAATCAAAAATCTAATATATATTTTTAGTTGTAAGGATAATACCTATTGAGGAGGCCCCTGTGAGTAACCACGTATTAAAAACAGATATGACAGAAGAGCCTTCCCCTACGATGTTCCGAATGGACAAAACAACTACTCTGCACCTTTCTCATACCACGCGCACTACACTCGTCAGTCGTAACATTACCATACGGGGCACCCGTACATCCGTTCGCCTTGAGCCGGAAATGTGGAACGCTCTTAAAGATATTGCAACACGCGAAAACACCACTATCCACAAAATCTGCTCGCTGATCAGTCTGCGCAAAGTCCCCGAAAGCTCGTTAACTGCAGCTATCCGAGTGTTTTTGATGCTTTATTACCGCGCAGCCACAACACCCGAGGGCCACGCCCGTGCCGGACACGGCAATTTCGAATTTATGAAACACCGCGCCCGCATTAGTGAAGACGCGCTGGAAGGGCAGCTTTCCAACTAGTTTTGCTGCGGCGCTTATACTTATTTTCTTGTCCTGTCACACCCCCTCCCTCTAGAATCAATCACCGATAATAACCAAATAAACAGAGGGCCTTATCATGAACACACAACAAGCGCTTACCGAAACTCCCGCCATTGAAACGCCCATCGACCTGACCGCGAGCCAGCGCGAGGCCGCCACAGGAACACCCACCACGGACACAGCAGCCCAAGAAGCAGCCCGTCGTGGCCTGACCGCCGAGCAGTTCCGCAAGGGATACGATTTCAAGACAATGGGCTAATTCAGCTCTTTCTTCCAAAAGAAGGCGGCCTCCCACATCAAACAGGGGTGACCGCTCTCTTTATTTGCGGTACACTCCCCCTATGAAACTCCCAGATAAAGATTCGATTCTCCGCGTCCTTGAAAATTTCGGGGCCGCAATGACTAAGCGCGACCTCTGTACGGCCTTCCAAATTAAAGGCGAGGTTCAACGTATCGCCCTCAAAGGTATTCTACGTGATTTAGAAGATGATGGACTGATTATCCGCGAAGACGGAAAATCCTATAAAATCGCCGACACCCTCCCCACCGTCTGTACCGTTGACATCATCGAAATTGATGTGGATGGCGATTTGCTCGCGCGCCCTGCCGACTGGCAGGATGATGTTCAAGGCCCGCCCCCTCGCATTGAAATTACACCAGAACGCCGCGGGCACCATATCCTGACCGAAGGCGACCGTGCCCTCGTGCGTGTCCGTAAAGTGGGGCATAATCTCTATGAAGCCGACATTCTCAAGAAAATTGATGCGGTTACCTCGCGCGTGGTTGGCTTCGTCAAACAGATCAAAAACGGCTACTTGCTCTCTCCGGTTGACAGGCGCGCCAAGCATGATTTTGAACTCCCTTCGACCGAACTGAACGGTGCCATTGTCGGCCAGATTGTTGTGGCAGAAATTCTTCCCGCCCGCACAGCTCTCGCCAAAAAAGTCCGCGTCAAGGAAATCGTGGGTTTCGCCGACGATCCCAAAGCCATCAGCCTGATTGCACTCTATGAATGCGGTCTGCGTCCCTTCTTCCCCGAAGAGGTTATCGCCTCAACCGAGGACATGGTTGTGCCTCCACTTGGAAAACGTGATGATCTGCGTGACATTCCTCTCGTCACCATAGACGGGAAAGATGCGCGAGATTTTGATGATGCCGTCTTTGCCGAACCAGATACCTCGCCACAAAACATAGGCGGCTATCACCTCGTTGTCGCAATCGCCGATGTGGCGTTTTATGTACGCCCGAACTCACCACTTGATAAAGAGGCCTATCTACGCGGCAACTCAACCTATTTCCCTGACCGCGTCCTCCCGATGCTGCCAGAAAAACTCTCCAATGATTTATGTTCGCTGCGCCCCCATGAACCGCGCGCCACACTTGCCATGCATATGTGGATCAACGAAAGCGGAAAACTTCTGCGCCACAAAATTGTGCGCGGCCTGATGTTATCCCGCGCACGCCTCACCTATGAACAGGTTCAGGAAGCCGTGGATGGCCGCCCTGATGAGATAACCGCCCCACTTATGAACGATGTGATCAAGCCGCTTTATACCGCGTGGAAAATTTTAGATGGCGCGCGCATCAAACGTGGCGCCCTTGACCTCGACCTGCCCGAGCGTAAAATTGTCGTGAATGACGCAGGTGAGATGACCGGCGTGGCCGTGCGCGAACGCCTCGACTCGCATAAAGTCATCGAGGAATTTATGATCCTTGCCAATGTGGCCGCCGCTGAAGCGCTCGAAGCCAAACAAGCTCCGTGCGTGTACCGCGTGCATGACCGCCCAACGGGCGATAAACTTATGTCCGCGCGGAGTTTTCTGGAAGCCTTCGGGCTCTCGCTTCCCAAAACAGGGATCGCCGCTCCGGCGCAGCTTAATCACTTGCTGACCAAAGCCAAATCCATGCCCACCGGATTTCTGATCTCGGAGATTGTCCTTCGCGCACAAGCTCAAGCCGTGTACCATCCCGACAATATCGGGCATTTCGGATTAGCCTTGCAGCGTTACGCGCATTTTACCTCGCCCATTCGCCGCTACGCCGACCTCCTTGTCCACCGCAGCCTCATCAAGGCCTATGGCCTTGGCGAGGGCGAACTCAGCGAAGTAGAGGCCGTCAAAATAACCGAGATGGCCGAGCATATTTCGACTACTGAGCGCACCAGCGCCGAGGCCGAGCGTTCGAGTGTTGATCGTTTCACCGCCGCCTATCTCAAGGATAAAATAGGCCTAGAATTCGTGGGGCGCATTGGTGGTGTCACCCGTTTTGGCCTGTTCGTCAAACTCGAGAAAACCGGCGCTGACGGACTCGTCCCGATCCGCTCTCTCCCGTCCGACTACTACGTACATGATGAAGCTGAACACGCCCTTGTTGGCAAGCGCACAGGGCGTATCTTCCGCTTGGGCGCTGCCGTGGTCGTCCGCGTCCTTGAGGCCGATACCATCACCGGCAGCACGGTATTCGAACTCGTGAACGGTGAAGCCGGAGCCGAAGTCGCCGGATATAAAAGTACCCGTGGCCCCTTTATTCCCAAGGATGATTTCCGCAAAGGCAAAGGCCCGCGCAAATCATCCCATCGCAAAGATGATCGGAAAAAGCCACCCTTTAAAAAGGATGAACCGCGCGGTGATGGCAACAAACCGGATGGCAGTAAAAAGAAAAAAAACTACGGCCCCAAAAAAGCAAAGCCGCAGCGTACCGCACCGCCCTCACCCCGCAAACCTTGGGACAAATAAAGGCCATAGCGACCAGATTACATTACTTCAGTAACGCGTCTCGAAATCCGGCTTCATTACCGAGATAAGCATTTACATCAACAGGGCCAGCAATGCCGTCCACACGGGCATTATGGGCGTATTGCCAAATAGCCCAAGGGTGCCTCGGACGATAGACAATATTGGATATCCACAAGCCTCCATTCTCTATGCCGCTATCATTGATATAGGCCTCATGAAAATCAGATGTTGTGTAGAAAAATGGTTTAACTCCATAGTGGGATTCGATGGCGCTAACAAAATCCGCTAGCGATGATGCAAAAACACCCTCTGTTGGTCTTTTTGCACAATTGCCCTCAAATTCCAAATCGACTGCAGGCGGCAATGATCCAGCAAAGCGCGGCACCGTCTTGATAAAATTCTCAGCCTGCTCTTTACCATCACGGCAAAGAGTAAAATAGTGATAGGCCCCGACAATAAATCCGGCACGCTGCGCACCTTCCCAATTACGTTGAAAATTTGCATCCGTGAAATCCCCGCCCTCTGTCGCCTTGATATAGGCAAAGCTATATTCATCTCTGGGAACACTCTTCCAGTTGATTTCACCCTGATGGCGTGACACATCAATCCCCTGCACCGGAAATTCATCACGACTTATAAAATTAAAGCGCCAATACCCTTCCTCATAGAGTCCCCATAAAAGGACTATAGCAATTACAGCTACTCCCAAAACACTTCCCCCGATTTTGAGGGACGAACTTAGCACAGCCATCTTTTCCATCAACATCCCGCTCACCAGTCTTAGTTGTGCCAATCATATGCCACTGACCACGAGACACTACGGTCACACCATCTGTGGCATAAGTTATATACTCGCTTTCAGTTTCATGTCCATGATCATCAACTTCGACGTTCATTATCCTAATCCCACCGTGATCAGCATATTCCGTTACAGGGATGTCAAATCTTGTTAGTTCAATTTTATAGCTCACTTGAATTATCCAAACTATCTCGAAATATATTTACAGCCGCTTAAGTCACGCATTAAGGAAGAAAAACTTTTATTAATATCTCCATTTTGCACTCCAGATTCCATGGGGCGAAATCGAACAAACTCCACCGCAAGCTCTCTTACGTTCTCAAGGTTCTGAGACATCTGTTTTTCTTCATAAGAAATTAAACATCCCATAAATTGATCTTTACCAATCTGCTCCATCACATGAATTTGCCGTTCCCCAGAAAAACTTGCATACACATTATAAGCTCCTAAGGTTATAGAATGGATGTATCCTCTAATAAAAAAAGAACAAGGTGACCCGTTAAATAATTCATCCCCCAATAAGATATCTTGTTGACAGTTTTTGGCGACCGAATCAGCGACACGCCCTTCCCCACTCAAGAGAAAATGAAAACTGTGCTGATCGTTAAAAGTATCCAAAGAATATTTTTTACATCCCATAGGATCACTCACCATACGAGACATGGCTACAGGAGATATTTTCTTGTAGTACCATGATGCGTCGCGTGGAGAATCAGGATTATAGTATTGGAAAAGATATTGTGCGAGTTCGTAGTTTCTCTCATGGTTACTTTTATCCCCGTTGACCAAAATATAGGGACAAACAGATTTTGAAAAATTCAACTGATCATCAAACGTTTTTTTGTCAACAGATCCCAATGCGTGATAAACATCTAAGACAGTCTGAACATAACCCTCCAACATCCCTTCTATAAAAAAATTGCATGGGGTCTCTAAAAATGATTCCTCATTGCCTTCACCAGGTAACAGTGCTTTACGACATTCCGTTACAACAATATCCTTAGAGAAGGCTGGAGGCTCAGGCTGCGCCTGATTCATCAACGCCTCCACTTCACTTGACGACGTTGAAATGCTGCTATTCTGAATATTCGTTGAAGAACACGCAGAAAGAAAAACAACAGAAAATAGAATAAGAATCTTAGTAAAGCTCAAATCAGCTTTCATTATTTTTAAAAAAGGTTTTTGCACTATAATACTCCCCACAGAATTATCTTAGCCATTTACATTTCCCCTTTTCGTATCACTTAATGTCTGGCGGCGCTGTTCGAACATATTTTCCTCTATCTGCTCATCAAAGTAACCTGAAGAAAATCTCCTGTCATCACCCCTTAATTATTATGTAAATATACATGGTGAAAGCACCCCGCTGTTTTTCTATTTTTTCTTGACTCTGGGGTGAAAATGCTTAAGGTGCCCATCTGAATTTGATAATTAAAGGTACTAAAAATGGCTAAAAAAGGCTCAGTTCTTAAGGTTCGTTTGGTTAGCAGTGGCAAAAATGCCAAGGGCAACGCAACCGGTTTCACCTATTATATTAAGAAAAACCCGAAAAACATCACCGAAAAGATGGCATTCCGCAAGTATGATCCCCGTGCGATCAACCCGGAAACAGGCAAACAAGGCTGCCACGTTCTTTTCGAAGAAAAGAAAATGCCTCCGCACAAGAAATAGGCATAATTTCTACCGTCTCATCAGGACAAACGCTCCATATCTCCTCCCCGAGATATGTAGGTTGCAAAAAACTCAAAAGGCACTGGTTTTCCGGTGCCTTTTTTTCTTGATTTCGATTCGCTTTCCTGCTTAAAAGGCACCTTCTGAAACCTTGCAGATGCCTTTAGGCGGGTATCTGCTTCTTCCGCAAGATGCGGAGAACCCGAAAGGAGACCAACATGCCTTTATATGAAACCGTATTTATTATACGGCAAGACCTTGGTGCGGCTCAGGTTGAGCAAATGACCAAGGATTACTCCAAAGTTCTGACCGATATGGGCGGAAAAATCCTCAAGACTGAACAATGGGGCCTGCGCAACTTCGCGTACCCGATTAACAAAGCCCGCAAAGGCCACTACATTCTCGTTGAAAGCGATGCTCCGGCACCAGCTGTTCTCGAGATGGAACGTCTGATGCGCAACAACGAAAACGTTGTTCGCTACATGTCGCTGAAACTTGATGCGCCAAGCAAAGGCCCATCATCGATTATCGCCAAACATGAAAATGAAGATCGTTTTGAAGAGGAAGCAGCATAATGACCCAATATCAAGCCGCCGCCGCAGCAGCATCTGAATCTGGTGCACCAAAAAAAGCAGCTTTCCGTCGCCGCAAGTCATGCCCGTTCGGCGTCAATGACACCGCGATTGACTGGAAAGATGTGCGCACACTCTCCCGTTACATTTCCGAGCGCGGCAAAATCATGCCAAGCCGTATCACCTCCGTTTCGCACAAACGTCAGCGTGAACTGGCTCAAGCAATCAAACGCGCACGCTACATGGCTCTGATGCCTTACGTTCGCGTTGAAATGGAACACACCAGCCGTGGACCACGCCCAGATCGTTCTGAGCGTTTCGAACGCGGTGATCGTCCTGAGCGTCACGACCGCGGTGATCGTCCAAGTGGCGACCGCCCCGAGCGCACAGAACGTCACGACCGCAGCAACCAAGCGTAATGCGGGATTAGAAAGGATATAAATTATGCTAACAGAAATCATTCTTCTCGAACGTGTCGAGAAAGTTGGAAAAATGGGTGACGTGGTTAAGGTAAAACCTGGCTACGCTCGTAACTTCCTCCTGCCTCAACGCAAAGCTCTGCGCGCAACCAAAGAAAATATTGCTTTCTTTGAAGCCCAGAAACAAGCGCTTGAAGCTCAAAACGCACAGCGCCGCAGCGAAGCCGAAACAGAATCCAAGAAACTGGAAAACCTCAAAGTGGTTATCCTGCGTCAGGCTTCTGAAGTTGGAAACCTGTACGGTTCCGTGGCGAGCCGCGACATTGCTGAAGCGATCGCCGAAACAGCTGGCATCACCATCAGCCGCAATCAGGTTCAAATGAACGATGCCTTCAAACTGCTCGGCATGTTCCCTGTGAAAATTGCTCTTCACCCTGAAGTCAAAGTTGAGATCACCCTCAACATTGCTCGTTCACAAGAAGAAGCAAAAATTCAGGAAAAAACCGGTAAAGCCGTTATTGTTGATTACAACAAACGCGACGAAAAACCGGCTAAAGCCGCTCCAGCAGCTCAGGCTACCGAAGCCCCTGCCGCTGAAGATGCTTCTGACGAAGCTGCCGCTTAGTTAAGAAAATTATAATTTATCAAAACGCTCCCGCCGCAAACGGGGGCGTTTTTTATCCCCGCTATTCACACGAAGTCCCCTAAAGAAGTAATGCACTCCTCTCCCGACTCTGCTAGCCTGAGAAAATGTCACAACTCGCCGAACTCAAAAAATCGGGCTTTCAGTCCACCAATGCCGCGTCCCTTTCCGCTGAAAAAGCCGAAAGCACCTACCGCTCACTTCCGCAAAACCTTGAGGCTGAACAAGGCTTGCTTGGTACACTCCTGATCGATAACCGTACCTATGAAAAGATTAGTGATTTTTTGAAAGCCGATCATTTTTTTGCGCCCGCCCACCAACGTATTTACAAAGCCATCGGCATCCTGATTGACCGTAGCCAAACCGCCTCCCCCGTCACCCTCAAAACTTTTTTTGAAAAAGACCAAGACCTCGAACAAGTCGGCGGAGCAACGTATCTTGCCGACCTCGCCGCTAGTGTGATCTCAGTCTTTAACATCGAAGATTACGCCCAAACCATTTATGATTTATATCTGCGCCGCGAACTCATCACCTTCGGTCAGGATGTAGTCAACGAATCATTTGATCAAACTGTTGAAGAGGATGCCTTCGAAACCATTGAAAAAGCCGAAGGTCGTCTCTTTAAACTGGCCGAATCCGGAAATGCCCAAGGAGATTTCGTTACACTGCGCGATTCAATCAAAGCAGCTATCGATTTAGCAGAAGTCGCCTACAACAACAAAGGCGGCATCACGGGAGTGACCACTGGTCTCAAAGACATTGACGAAAAACTTGGCGGACTTCACAACTCCGACTTACTCATTCTCGCAGGCCGCCCTTCAATGGGGAAAACAGCCCTTGCCACCAACATGGCGTTTAATGCCGCCAAAGCCTACGCCCAATCAGGCGGCAAAGAAGGCGCAATTACCGCTTTCTTCTCGCTTGAGATGTCACATGACCAGCTCACCACACGTATTCTGGCTGAGCAATCCGGTATATCGGGTGACTCGCTACGTAAAGGTAATTTGACCGAAGCCCAATTTCGTAATTTTGCGCAAGCCGCACATAACCTTACGCAAATCCCGCTCTATATCGATGACACCCCTGCACTCTCGATCAGTGCCGTGCGCACACGGGCACGCCGCCTTAAACGTAAACACGGACTCGGCCTCATTGTTATCGATTACCTGCAACTCTTACGCGGCTCGGGCAGCAAACAATCCGAATCAAATCGGGTCAACGAAGTATCCGAAATTACCCGCGGCCTTAAAGCTCTCGCCAAAGAACTTGCCGTTCCCGTTCTCGCTCTTTCGCAGCTTTCCCGATCGGTTGAGCAACGCGAAGACAAACGCCCGATGCTCTCGGATCTGCGTGAATCTGGATCGATTGAACAAGACGCCGACGTTGTCATGTTCGTGTACCGCGAGGAATATTATCTCTCCCGTGAACAGCCATCGCAGCGCGACAGCGAAAGCATCGACAAATTCAACGAACGCTACGCAAGCTGGGCACAACGTTTGCAAGAAAGCGCCAACGTGGCCGAAAACATTATTGCCAAGCAACGTCACGGCCCAATCGGAATCGTCAAACTCTTCTTTGACCCGAACCTGACCAAATTCGCCGACCTCGATACACGGCATGGATAAAAATGCCCCAGCCATCAAAATCATACGCCCCATCGCGCATTACCATTGATACAGCCGCGCTTCAAGCCAACTATAAAATACTAAAGAGCATGGTAGGGATAGCCTGTCAAACTGCAGCCGTTGTCAAAGCCAACGCCTACGGCACTGGCGTGGATGTGGCCGTTCCGGCTCTCGTTGCAGATGGAGCCGAGTTTTTTTATGTCGCGCAATTTGGTGAAGCTCTTGAGGTACGCAGATACACAAACGCACCAATCGCCGTTCTGGGGGGCCTTCCCCGTGGCGCAGCCGCAGATTTTAAACACCATCATATCACCCCTGTTCTCAATTCACCGGAAGATATTGAGAACTGCCCTGCCGATCTTCCAGCCATCTGGCATATCGATACGGGCATGAATCGCCTTGGCCTGCCTCCGAAAGAAATTGCCGCCCTAATCACCAAAAGTAAAGCCGCGCCTTTAATGTTCATGACTCACTTCACCGCCAGCGAGGATACAAATAACCCACACGCCGAACACCAAGTGGATATATTTGACAGATGCATCAGCCAACTGGATGAACGTTTTCACATCATCCCCCACAGTATCTGCAACTCATCCGGCGTTTTTAGGAATAGCAGCTGGCACCGCGCACAAGTACGCCCGGGCATAGCCCTTTACGGGGCAAACCCCACGCCCGGCCTTCCCAACCCCATGAGTCCGGTTGTAAAGCTAGAAGCTCAAATTCTCCAAACCCGCAGCGTCAAAGCTGGCGAAACAGCTGGGTATAATCAGACCTACACTTTCCCCGAAGATACAACAACGGCAACAGTCGGCCTTGGCTATGCTGATGGCTTCCTAAGATCCGGCAGCAACAAGGCCCATTTTTACTGGTTCGGCCACCCCTGCCCAATCGTAGGGCGCGTATCAATGGACCTGATTATCCTCGACATCGGGAAAATTCCCTCTAGCATCCCTCGCCCACAGCAAGGCGACTGGCTCGAAGTTCTTGGCCCCCACCAATCTGTCGATCAACTGGCATCCGATCTGGGTACAATCGGCTACGAAATATTAACATCTCTCTCCCGCCGTGCGGAAAGAAAGTTAATTGGCATCATGCCTCAATGAGGCCACTTGCACGATCTTTCTTGGGAAAATATGTTAATAAACATCCGAAATTGTTGCATTTTTAGCCTGCGCTGATATATCTAGGCAGCAAGCCCCATAAGGATCAAAATGATGACCGCCATGCCAGCGATAAAACCCATCCCCGAGCTCAAATATAAACGCATCCTCCTTAAAATTTCCGGTGAAGTTTTGATGGGCCCACGCGAATTCGGCCTTGATCCCGATACCGTCGCCCGCGTCGCACAAGATGTTAAAGACGTAGTGGATATGGGCGCAGAACTTTGCATCGTTGTGGGCGCAGGCAACATCTTCCGTGGCCTTTCGGGAGCAAGCGGCGGCATGGACCGTACCACCGCCGATCATATGGGGATGCTCGGGATCGTCATCAACGCTCTTGCTCTTCAAAATGCTTTAGAGAATGTCGGCATTAAAACCCGCGTCCAATCCGCCATCCAGATGGATCAGGTATGTGAACCCTACATCCGCCGCAAAGCCATCCGTCACATGGAAAAAGGCCGCGTCGTGATTTTTGCCGCCGGAACTGGAAACCCTTACTTCACCTCCGACACCGGAGCTTCGCTCCGCGCGTCTGAGATGAACTGCGACCTGATCGCCAAAGGCACCAAAGTCAACGGCATCTACACCGCCGACCCCTTCAAAGATCCTACTGCCAAAAAATATGACCACCTCACCTATATGGACATCCTGACTAAAGATCTCAAGGTCATGGATGCAACAGCCATCTCCCTCGCCCGCGAAAACAAAGTTCCAGTCATGGTGTTCTCCATTCGTGAAAAAGGCAACTTTGCCAAAGTTATGACCGGCGGTGGTGAATACACTATTGTCAGTGACCAAAAGTAATTAAGAACTAAAGGAAAAAATCATGAGCTTTGACATCAACGATCTAAAATCACGTATGCAGGGAGCCATCGACACCCTCGAGAAAGAATTTATGGGTCTGCGCACAGGCCGCGCATCGGTCAATATGCTTGAACCAGTTGTAGTTGAGGTCTATGGCGCCAAAATGCCACTCAATCAGGTAGCCACCGTGAGCACCCCCGAAGCGCGTCTCCTTTCCGTTCAGGTCTGGGATGCTGGCAACACCAAAGCTGTCGAAAAAGCCATCCGTGATTCGGGCCTTGGCCTTAACCCTCAGGCCGAAGGCACCATGATCCGCGTCCCTGTACCTGAGCTATCGACTGAGCGCCGCGCCGAACTCCAGAAAGTCGCCGGAAAATATGCAGAAGGTACACGTGTGGCTATCCGCAACGTCCGCCGTGACGGTATGGACCAGATCAAAAAAATGGAAAAGGCCAATGAAATCGCCGAAGATGATGTCAAGAAACTCTCTGACGATGTACAGAAAGCCACCGACAGCTTCATCAAAAAAGCTGACGACATGCTCGCTAAAAAAGAAGCCGATGTCATGAAGGTCTAAGAATGAATCCACCCGCACCGCGTCATGTGGCAATCATCATGGACGGCAATGGTCGTTGGGCGCAGGGGCGGGGTCTTCCGCGCACGGCGGGGCACAAGCGTGGCATAGATGCTATTCAGAAAATTATTCCTGCTGCACAAGACCTCGGTATCGAATACCTAACTCTCTTTGGTTTCTCTGCTGAAAATTGGGCACGCCCACAGGAGGAAATATCCGACCTGATGCGGATGCTGCGCACCTACCTGCGCTCCGAAACAGCCGATCTTCACAAAAATAATATTCGCCTGCGCGTCATCGGCAACCGCCGCGACTTTGACGCCGACATTATCGAATTGATTGAAAATGCCGAACGTCTCACCGTTGAAAACACAGGCCTCAATCTCGTTATCGCCTTGAGTTACGGGGGGCGACAGGACTTGTTGCATGCTGCGCACTTGCTGGCCGATCACGCATGGCGCGAGAAACGCAAGCTTACCGAAGATGAAGTCGGGGCCTTGTTTCCTCAATTTCTGATGACGGCAGGAATTCCTGACCCTGACCTCATGATCCGCACCAGCGGTGAACAGCGTATTTCCAATTTCTTGCTTTGGCCCTGCGCCTACACGGAATTTGTTTTTACCGATGTTTTCTGGCCCGATTTTGGCAAAGACAATCTGATTGCAGCCCTGAATGAATTCGCACGGCGTGATCGTCGCTTTGGCCAAACAACCTCGGTTCACACATAGTCGGGTCGCCATGGAAACCGCAATCAGCCCCAGCCTGAAACTCAGACTCCTCTCCTCCCTCGTTCTTATCCCTATCGTCATTGCCTCCCTCACATTGGGCGGGTGGTTTTTTGCCGTGTTCATCGCAATTGTCATCGCAATCGCCTATGCGGAGTGGATTGGCCTTTCTCTCAAGCTCAGTAGCTCTGCCCATATAAAAATACTCGCGGTCCTCGTCGGAACGCTTTATCTGGGGTCAGCCTTTGCCGAAATGATGATCCTCAGAACCTACACGCAATGTGGCCTATTCCTCACACTATCCTTTCTTTTCGCAGTATGGTCGAGCGATACAGGGGCTTACATTTTCGGTAAAATGATTGGCGGAGCCAAACTATGCCCGACTATCAGTCCAAACAAAACATGGGCAGGCCTTGGGGGCGCTGTAGCAGGTCCCGCCCTCATACTTCCCTTATGGTTTATTCTCACACCACTCTGGGCGTTTGTCATGGACACTCCGCCGTCAGTATCACTAGGACTTCTGGCCATCTGTTCTCTTTTTGGTACCTTGATAGGCCTGATCGGGCAAGCGGGCGATCTTTCTATCTCTTTGCTCAAACGCAAAGCAGGCGTAAAAGATACAGGTAACCTCATCCCCGGCCATGGCGGTATTCTCGACCGGATCGACTCGCTTCTTTTAGCTCTCCCTGTTTTTTTGGCCTTTGCAAAAATCCTGCTGGCACCATGACACAAAAAACCATTACGATTCTCGGGTCAACAGGATCTGTCGGACAAAGCACAATTGATCTCATCAAAGCTCATCCCGACAAATTTAAGGTTACAGCTCTGACCGCCGGAAAAAACGTAAAACTTCTCGCACAGCAATGCCGTGAATTATCCCCCCATATCGCCGCCATTGCTGATGAAACCTACTACAACGATTTAAAGAACGAGTTAAGTGGCCTTCCTATTGAAATACGCACCGGCGAGGCCGGAATAGTTGAAACTGCCGCGACTGAAGTCGATCTCTGCATTGCAGCCATCGTTGGCTTTGCAGGATTAAAGCCCCTCATGGAAGCTATCGCGCACACAAAAGCCGTAGCGATTGCCAACAAAGAACCGCTGGTTGCCGCTGGTCACATCGTCATGGCAAAAGCCCGTCAATGCGGCACAACCCTACTCCCCATCGACTCCGAACATAATGCCATTTTTCAAGTCCTTGAAGAGCATAACCACGCACAGATCAAACGCATTATTTTAACGGCCTCGGGAGGCCCCTTCCGTACATGGAAAAAAGAACGCATGAACAACGCCGCGCCAAGCGAGGCTCTCAAACACCCCAACTGGAGCATGGGCGCCAAAATCTCAATCGATAGCGCCAGTATGATGAACAAGGCACTGGAAATCATCGAGGCCCATCACCTCTTTAATCTTCCACCTGATAAAATTGACGTCCTTATCCACCCTCAATCTATCATCCACTCCATGGTTGAATATGAGGATGGATCGACACTCGCCCAGCTTGGCGCCCCCGATATGCGCACCCCGATTGCCCATGCGCTAGCCCACCCACAGCGCATGAGCACCACCGGACAAACGCTCGATTGGACAAAAATCGGTGCACTGACCTTCGAACAACCCGACTACGACAAATTTCTTGCCCTTCCTCTTGCCTATGAATGCCTGAGAGCCGGAATACATGCTTGCATCGCATTTAACGCCGCAAACGAAGTGGCTGTGAAAGCTTTTCTGGAGAAAGAGATCCCATTTGGCACCATTGTTCGCCGCGTAGAGCATGCAGTAAAATCGGCAACCCCGCACACTCTAGACACGCTCGACGACATCATCGCCTATGATGCCGAAATACGCGCCGCGCAATAACTATGATTTTACTTTGAGGTTCTGCAAGATCGCAAACGGATTATCCTGTGCACTGGCCTCGGCAGTAAAGACGCGTGGATTGTGATCCCTCTTCTCGCCGTGATCCTTCTTCTTGGCCCCATCGAACTTCTTGTTGCGATCGGTCTTCTTTGTACGCTCATCACCTTCTTGGAAAGATTTGCGTTCTTTGGGTTGGCTTTTCGGGGCATAACGCTCCTGAGGGAAAGGTTTGACCCGTCCGCCCTTCTCATCGAGAACAGCAGTGTTATCGCCAACCTTTGCTGCCTGTTCAGGACGGGCACGACGCACAAAGGGTTTGCGTTCACGCGCTTCAGAATGAATCTTTCCGCGGCGAAGGAAGAACCAATCCAATTCTGGCTTTTTCTGTTCTGGTTTTTTCTCAGGCGCAGCAGGAGTTTCTACAGGCTGCGCAACAACAGCCTCAGCCGGAACGTCAGCAGGTGCCATCATCATATCAAGAAATGATGTTTGGGCATGCCCCTCAATCTTAATATCAGGAATAACGGCCTCAGCCAAAACAAGTGGCTCGGCAAACTCGGCAGACAACGCATGCGAAATTTCTTCAGGATTTTTTTGCTCTTCCTGTAACACAGGAGCTTCAGCCGTTTCACTTTCACTTTTGGGAATATGGCGATGACCCATCGCCTCTAAAATAGCGTAAAGGTCAGCAATCGGGCACCCCATCCATTCGGCCATTTTGTGCTGAGCTTGGAACTTGCCTTCTTTGGCACCTTCATAAACAGCATTAATCACACGATCAAGCATATCAATACGGATCACACGCGGCCCATAAAGCGGGTAACCAATGGCACGGTAATAATCAGCATTAGCATTCGTCACATCAACAACCGATGACATAGCACCATCGCGTGGCAATGGTGCAGGCAACGGCACAGAATTGTGGAGGCACCACAACAGAGCGCGCAAATGGACAGCCGCAGGCTTATTGAGATCCGGCAGAAAAATCAAAAGAGGCCCGAGGCGCACTTTTTTATCGCGCAAAACTTTGCGCATGTCAGGATCAAGTTTGGCAATAGAATCTTCAACATCGCCACGCGGCACAATACCTGTTTTTTCAAACAGTTTAAGCGCAATTTCTTTAACAGGTTCCGGCAACGTCTCATCCGTAACCAGTGTAAAGAGTGGTTCAAGAACCGTATAGATATGCGCCTTGAGCCATGTACCAATCACGTCACGGGCCGCCTCGGGTGCCGTTCCGTGCAGATCAGCCCCTTCAATCAAATCAAAATCAGGCTGAAGGAAAAATTCACCCTTTTTAATCTGGGCAACGGGCGATCCTGGTAATGGATTTGTTTTGTCTGGCTGAAAAAAAATAACCCCGTCATCTTTCAGGGCAAATTGTTTCGGCGCGGCCTCTATCATCATGGTAAAAATCTACATACCTAAAAAAATGGGACAGGCGTTGTTTATACGCTTAATTCCGTAACTTTCCAATAGTTTTTAAGCAGCCAGCAGAAATCCCAAAACAGCGTTAAGACATTTAAAACCATGGAGGGTTGTCCGAAGCGTCTGAGGATCATCTTCCAAAATACCCATCTGGATCAAATGGCGAATTTTGGCCGCAGGGATAAACCCTTCAAGATCATCACCCCATAACTTCTTAAGGCGCTCATATGGCACACCCTCATGCAGGCGCCCCCCCATCATCAGCGCTTCCTGACACTGCGCACGCGGAGAAATTTCCTCTACAGGATGAAGCCCATCCCCCTTCTCGTTAACTTGTTTTAACCAGATATCCGGCGCACGGTGAGCACGCACTGCATATTTCTTCCCTGCCCGCGTATAACGCCCGTGCGCGCCCGGCCCTACTCCGACATAATCATCATAGCGCCAATACACAAGATTATGCCGTGACTCCGCGCCAGAACGGGCGTGGTTTGACACCTCATAAGCCGGAAGACCCTCCTTATCCATGACATCCCATGTCACATCATAAAAATCGGCAGCAAGGTCTTGTTCGGGTATCTGGAATTCTCCGCGTGCGTGACGCGTGTAAAACGGCGTTCCTTGCTCAATCGTGAGTTGGTAAAGCGACATGTGATCTCCGGCCAGCGCGAGCGCGTCCTTGAGTTCATAGCGCCACTCCGCCAGACTTTGTTGGGGGCGTGCATAGATCAGGTCAAAAGAAAACCGGTCAAACAGTTGCGACGCGCTTTTAATGGCGGTCACCGCCTGTTCGGGGGAATGCTCCCGCCCCAAAAAAGCCAGTTGATCGGCACGCAGTGACTGCACCCCAATTGATACGCGATTAATCCCCGCATCACGAAAAACTTTAAATTTTTCAGTTTCATAGGAGGTAGGGTTAGCCTCAAGCGTGATCTCGCAATCTGCACTAAGACCCCAGCGCGCAGCCACGGCCTCAATCACACGAGCTACCGTTTCGGGCTTCATAAGCGATGGTGTCCCGCCGCCAAAAAAAATGCTGGTTGCCTTTTGGCCTGCTGTTAATCCATGCCAATGTTCGAGTTCCCGTACATACGCATCCGCCCATACCTCATGTTCAACAGACTCCGCAACATGTGAATTGAAATCACAGTAAGGGCATTTTGATTTGCAATACGGCCAGTGAATATAAACGCCAAACGCCATCAGGAGAGAAAATCCAGAAATTTCTTAAGCGCATCGGCACGGTGCGAATACTCTTTTTTCTCATCCATGCCCATCTCGCCAAACGAACGGGTTTCTCCCACTGGTACAAACATCGGGTCATACCCAAAACCACCTGCTCCACGCGGCGGCCAGATAAGTTCACCCTCGCAGCGACCTTCAAAGAGATGCTCTTCACCTTCGGGCATAACAAAAGCAAGCACGGAGATAAAATATGCATAGCGATCAACATGCCCCGCAAGAGCCTCTTCGACTTTTTGCATGGCCAACGTAAAATCCTTTTGCGGCCCCGCCCAGTCTGCCGAATAAACCCCGGGATCGCCATGAAGCGCCCGCACACATAGCCCGCTGTCATCCGCCAGCGCCGGAAGACCTGACTCGCGACACGCCGAACGGGCCTTAATCAAGGCGTTTCCCTCAAACGTTGTTTCGGTCTCCATCGGCTCCGAAAGACCCAGCGCACCAGATGAAACCACTTCGATTCCAAGTGGTAAAAGCATATGAGAAAGCTCGGCAACCTTCCCTTTGTTATGTGTGGCCAAAACAAGTTTTGTCAGTATCATATCCGCAGCACCTCGTCTTGAGCCCCTTTAAGTTCAACGCAGCCCTGCTGCGCGAGGGAGAGCAAGGTCAAAAACTCTTCCTGAGAGAACGGCTCTTTCTCGGCTGTTCCCTGAATCTCGACAATCCCACCTTTACCGGTAATAACAAAATTAGCATCAGTATCAGCAGAAGAATCCTCTTCATAATCAAGATCAAGTACGGGTACGCCGCTATAAATTCCGACTGAAATAGCCGCCACCGAATCCTTGACCGGCATCTCCTTAAGAACACCCAGCGTCATGAGATATTCAAAAGCCTTACACAACGCTACATAGCTTCCGGTAATCGCCGCGGTGCGTGTTCCCCCATCGGCCTGCAACACATCACAATCAAGTTTGATCTGGCGCTCGCCCATTTTTTCAAGATCAACAATCGCTCTAAGCGCCCGCCCAATAAGGCGCTGGATTTCCTGTGTGCGTCCGGTTTGCTTCCCTTTGGCGGCTTCGCGGTCAGTCCGTTTGCCTGTGGCACGCGGCAGCATGCCATATTCGGCGGTAACCCAGCCACGCCCAGAATTTCGCATCCAACTGGGAACTGTTTCATCAATCGTCGCCGTACACAGCACATGCGTATCCCCGAACTTGACCAGACATGACCCTTCGGCGTGTTTTGAAACGCCGCAAATCATCTCCACTTTGCGAAGCTGGGAGGGAGCGCGGCCAGATGGGCGAGTCATATCAATGTCTTTCGTTTGAAGGGGTTACGGGCTGGCATTCAACAGAACTTCCCAGCAATTGTCAAACCCTTCCATTTTTTCTATAGTAGAGGAATGAGTTTTACAGATAACCGTAGCCGCGACATATTCTGCCTGATTGTCGAAGAATACCTGAAATATGGTTTTCCTGTAGGGTCGCGCACAATTTCCAAATCACTCAGCGTCAGCCTCTCTCCCGCCACTATCCGCAACGTGATGGCCGACCTTGAAGAATCCGAACTGATCTTCTCGCCGCATACTTCCGCAGGACGACAGCCCACCGAATTGGGCTTACGCCTTTATGTCGATAATCTGATGAAAATAGATGATATCGGCGAAGAGCGTTCGCGTATCGATAGGCGCCTTATTCCAGAAAACCAATCACTGACCCAAGTCTATGAGGGCGCAAGCGCCATGCTCTCGGGTCTTTCATCCTGTGTCGGGTTAGTCATAGCGCCAAAGATGAACAAACCCATACGAAAAATAGAATTTCTCAAGATGGAACCGCGCAAAATTCTGGCGATCCTGATTACACAAGATGGCATGGTTGAAAACAGGATGTTCGTTTTAGATCAAGATGTTAGCCAGCCAGAACTTCAGCAAGCGACGAATTTTCTCAATGACCTCATTGCCGGAAAAACCCTCGGTGAAATCAACACCATGCTGGGACAAGACATTCAGCACCATCAAGACAACCTCTCGCGCCTTGCTTCTATTCTTATGAAAGAGGGAATCATCGACCCCCTCTCGTCCCTTGAAGACGGTCACATCTTTATCAACGGCCAATCACGCCTGTTTGACGACCCGCAGGCTCAAGAGCGCTTGCAGGAAATACGTGATCTCTTTGATATTCTCGACCAAAAACAATCGTTTCTTGACATAATGAGCGCCGTTCAGCAGGGCGAGGGTGTTCAAATTTTTATTGGTAGTGAAAACCACATGTTCGAACGCCCCGCATGGTCCACCATCATAAAAGCCTATAAAGATCAAAATGGGCGCATTATCGGCGCCACCGGCGTTATCGGCCCCACCCGCCTAAATTATGGCAAAATAGTACCCATTGTTGACTACACATCAGCCATTCTGGAAAAATTGTATAGCAGCACATCCCCATATTGATTTAAAATTTCTTTTTGCCTATCCTACCGCCATGACAAGCGATCCGACTTTTCCGCTGCCCCCTGAAGAGCAGCCCTCTGATGAAACGCCCCCTACCCCTGCAGGTTTTACCGAGGTCACAGGGCCTGCGGCTTTCCGCGCCCAGCGCGCACGCCCTGCCAGCGACCCCTCGTCGCTCGAGGCCACCTTGCCAACGCCGGAAGAAAACCAGTTTATAAAAAGCCTTGAGCAGCGCATCACCGAACTCGAACAAGAAATGGCCACTGGCCACGATAAACTTCTTCTTATGGCTGCCGATATGGAAAATTTGCGCAAACGCTCCCAGCGTGAGCGCGAAGATGCCAGCAAATACGCTGTATCAGGATTCGCCCGCGATCTTCTCGATGTCGCTGATACCTTCCGCCGCGCCCTTCTTTCCATCCCTTCCGACCTCAAAGACGATGAACGGATTGTCCCGCTGGTAGATGGCATCGAAGCCATGGAACGCGCACTCCTGAGCTGTTTTGACAAAAACGGCATCAAAAAACTCGACCCCCTCGGCGAAATATTCAATCCCCATTTCCATGAAGTCCTCTTCGAGGCCCCCGCGCCCGACAAGCCGAACGGAACAATTATTCAGGTGATTGAATCAGGCTATGTTTTGCACGATCGCCTCCTTCGACCTGCACGTGTAGGCGTAAGCAAAAACGCCTCAGCAGATCCACAACCCAATATTGTTGATACACAGGTTTGACCGCATAAAAATAGCATCACTACATACCTTGGAAGTATTTGATTTAACGTAATTTATTTATAAAATTACGAAATCTTGTGTGTTTCATACAATACAGAAATGATCTATATTGATAAAAGTAACGAATCGTTGATAATTTCACAAGTCAAGCTGCCAAATCAAACTGTAAAAATATTTTTTAATGTCCTGTCACGGCCCCTTTCATGATTAGAATACTCCCTCTAAAAATACTCAGTGTTGCAACCGTTGTAGCCCTCGCGCTTATCAACCTTGCGTCAGCGCGTGCTGACACAGATTTGAAAACTGAAACCAATGACCGCATCCAGACTATTTTTAGCGGCCTTGAATCCGCAGGCAATGCATACAATAGTAACGGTGCCGCAGGTGCCGCCTCGGCTGTCGTTGATTCAGGCTGCCGCGCTCTTATTGAACGCTTTATGCAGACAAAGCTTGTTGATGGTCTATCAAAGGACATTAAAGACTCAATTCCTCTTCCTGAACAGGAAAAGGCATGGGTAGTGGGTAAATCCTCCGGCTATTCGGCTGGAACAATGAACTCTCTGTGCGCCGCACTGCGCGGCGAAAAAGTAGGCGGCTATAACATCACGCAAGAAGCAGACAAAATAATTGATGGGGAAATTATGCCCGCATTGATGATGGCCGCGCAAGAACAAGCCCACAAGACGGGAATTCCATTTCTGAGCAAAATTGAAATTGAGATGGGCGTTTCACGCGGCGACCCGCTTTCTTCAGTTACAGCCATCCAACCCCTGTGGCATGATGCCGAAAATTCCAACTATTACTTTTCACAAGTTTCATACCACAAAGCAAACGACGACAAAGACTCATCGGGCTATAAAACACAGCATAGTGCCTATAATGCCGGCCTCGCCATTCGCCATCTTTCCGAAGATCAGAAATATCTGTACGGAGCCAACCTCTTCCTCGACCATGCGCCTAAAAACAACCACAACCGCATGAGTTTGGGCGGTGACTTCCGCACCAGCCAACTGGCCGTATCCGCCAACCGCTATTTTCCTCTCTCAACATGGCGAAAACTCGACGATTATCTTGAAGAGCGCGCCGCCGCCGGATGGGATTTGAAACTCAGCGGTCAGGTTCCCGATCTTCCGAGCTGGACGGCCTCACTTTCAGGGTATGAATGGGATAATGCCCACGAAGGAAGCGATCTGTTTGGCGCCGTTGCCGCAATTGAATATTCCCCAGTTCCGGCTATGGCCATGCGCATGGGTGTACGTGACGAGTCGGGCTCCTCCCCCTCCCTTGAGGCTGCACTCCGCTTCAATTACGATTTCAGCCAACCTGAAGCCCTTCAGTTCAAACCACGCGCATCTCTGGCCAATGTTAGCGATTATGTTTATGCTAAGGTCGAGCGTGAAAACGTAATCCGTGTTGCCCAGCGCCGCCGAGCTGCATCAAAAATCACCGTAACCGAAACAACGGGTGCCAACACAGCATTAGAAACAACGGGAACAACATCCCTGTTTGTGGGACAAACGATCCTGATGCCAGCAACAATCACTGTCGCCAACACAGTCGGGGCCGTTGCCAATCTGATCTTTGCTGACGGTGCCATTCTAACCATGGCACAAAACACTCAGGTAACGATAACACCCACACTCATTACGCTGGTAACAGGTTCCATACATTACGTATCAGGAAGCACCGTTATTGACATCGTGGTGCCAGGCGGAACAATCCAGCTCCTCGGGACGGATATTGACGTAGTCTCGAATGGCACAAACTCGACCGCGCGCGTCCGCGATGGTGCTATTATCCTGACAGGCTCCGTATCAGGCTCTGCAACACTTAGTGTTGAAGATATGGCGCAAAGTCTGGCGGGCATCGTAGGAACAGTGGCACAAGGTTCAGCCACTTACGAAACACACGCCGACCAAGTCTGCTCGCAAATCGACTGGGTTGCGGATCCTCAAACCGGCACCAAAGTTGCTCCTTATATTTTTGAAGCGCCTTCGATCCAGTCCGCAGGAAGTGCTGTCGGGCAAGCCATCGTATTTGCCGTAAACTTTACCGAGGCGGTCACTGTCTCGGGTGGAGCGCCGTTGCTCAATGTTGATATTGGAGCAACTCCGCGTGTTGCAACTTACATAAGCGGCAGCGGCACCAGCACCTTGCTCTTTAGCTATACAATTGTGGCCGGAGACAGCGGTGCCACAACCGCAACCGTTCGCAGCGTTGATCTGGCCACCAACAGCGCCAGCATTATGGGCAATGGAAAGGATGCAGTTGTCACCTTCACCGATACGACGGTATCAATCAGCGTCAATGACATCACGCCGCCTTCCGGATACACCACCCTGTTCACAACCGACCCTGTTTACAGTGGCAACGTGACAGCCGCTGCCTTCTCCATCACAGGAGGAACAGCAACCGACACCTATAACTACACGATCACCAGCTCAGGCGGCGGTACACCGGTTACAGGTTCAGGAACAATTACCACGTCACCGCAGACAATCTCGGGTATTGATGTCTCCGGCCTGACCGATGGAACATTGACTGTCTCCGTAACCTTGACCGATGCGTCATCCAATACGGGTGCCGCAGCAACAGATACCGTCACAAAAGACGTATTGGCGCCAACAATTACAAACGTTACGGTTCCAAGCGCCACCTACGAGCCGTAACCATCTGATAAATAATAAAATAATTTTAGAGGGCCGAGGTCAAAAAAATTGACTTCGGCCCTTCAATTAGTGTACTATAGGGATAAATATAAGATAAGGGTGTATATATGACGCATGATAAGCGTAAAGAGTTAATCGAGACATACCCAAACTTACTGCTCGACGCAGCGACGGAACAACAGCCCGTAGCGTCCGTGCAGGCGCGCGTTGCTTTTAAAAAGGGGGCAGCACAGCCTCCGGCAAAAAATGTTACCCAAAAAACTCCAGTGACAGCCCAAGCTCTCCCTATGTGGATTGAAAACAAAGCCGAAATTGAAGACGAGAAGCAAGACCCGATGTTCCGTGCATGGGTGCATCACATTTTCAATTTCGATGAGCCCTTCTTACGCACTGGCGAAGAAGAATCAGCTATCACTCAGGCTCTCAAATACTATGCGAACAGCTTCCGGCAACTTGATGACGAAGACCGTCAGGCACGCTGCCTTACAAGTCATGATACTGACAATGAAGACAGCCCTAGCCCCTCCGGTTCGACAGGATATGGCACCTACGACATTCTGCGTCATGGTGGATCACGGCATTCAGGCCGCACGCATGGAAGCGCCCTGATTGAAATACCCCCCCTAACCAAAATGCAGGTCGGCGAGCGTCAAGCCGCCATTAACAGCCTTCTGCCCAAAGCCGCCGCCGAAATCGGTGTCTCGCCCGAAATTATGAAGGGTATCTGGTACAAGGAAACAAAGTTCAGTACGCTCAAAGAAGTGAGTTCAACTGGTTGTATCGGCCCATGGCAATTTACCCGTGGCACCTTCGCAGAGAACATTCTTGGACATGGCGACCAGATCGCACGCAGCCTGAAGGCTGCTGGGTATGAAGACGAAGCCATTGCCGTTGCCAAATATCATTATGCCTTACGCAACAAAACCGTTGATACCCGTGACCAAGGTCTTCAGTCCCTGCGCATGAATACCGCTATTTCCACCTACGCCGCCACCCACTACGTGGCAGATATTGCAAAACGTCAGGGGCTTGATGCTACTGATATTAAAAACGGCGGTAAACTCTACGCTGCCTACAACGTGGGGGAAGGCTCGCTCGATAAACTCGAAAAAATGGCGGCTAATGGCAACACCATCTCCGCAAAAGGTGCACTCGGCTGGGTAGCCGACGTGAACCCTCAATTCTATAAAAACGGCGCCAATGCCAGTGAAGTCCTGCAAAACTACCAGACCGCCATCGAGCACGGCGTCCGTCAGCACGCCTATGTATTCTCTGCCAGCCCTACGCTCGCACAAAATGGCAAGGACATCACCCAGACAGCCAGTGCCGCCCCTGCCATTACGGAACGCAAGCCTGCCTCGCGCATAGGTCAGGTTTTGCAAACTCTGGGGATTTCATCCCCCGAACCAAGCTAAGTTCTAAAGTACATTTTCCCGGACAAATAAAAAGCAGGCCATCGGCCTGCTTTTTGGTAGTAATGGATACACCAGACTAAGCCGCAATCTTGTCCATGGCCTCAACCATGCCCTTAACCGCACCGACCGAATGATCAAACATTTTTTGCTCCTCGGCATTCAGTTTAATCTCAACGATTTTCTCAACGCCGTTTTTACCAATCACCACCGGCACACCGATATAAAGGCCTTTAATCCCATACTGGCCGGAAAGTTTGGCCGCACATGGCAGAACGCGTTTTTTATCGCGGAGATAGCTCTCAGCCATCGCAATCGCACTCGACGCCGGTGCATAAAAAGCCGATCCGGTTTTAAGAAGGTTAACGATCTCAGCACCCCCATTACGGGTACGCTCAACAATCGCATCAATCTTGGCCTGCGTTGACCACCCCATCGCCACACAATCAGGCAGCGGAATACCGGCAATCGTCGAGTAACGCACGAGAGGCACCATCGTGTCACCATGACCGCCCAGCACAAAGGCCGACACATCTTCAACCGACACACCAAACTCTTCAGCCAAGAAGCAGCGGAAGCGTGCACTATCCAGAACGCCAGCCATACCCACAACTTTATTATCAGCAAAACCAGTTGCGCGTTGCATCACCTCAACCATCACATCGAGCGGGTTGGTAATCACAATCACAAACGCGTTCGGCGCATGTTTCTTGATATTCTGCCCAACCGTTTCAACGATCCCCTTGTTGATTCCGATCAGATCATCACGGCTCATGCCTGGTTTACGCGGAATACCGGCCGTGACGATAACAACATCTGCGCCATCAATCGCACTGTAATCATTGCTGCCCACAATCGTGGCATCAAACCCCTCAACAGGCGCCGCTTCGGCAATATCAAGGCCTTTGCCTTGAGGAACACCTTCGGCAATATCCACAATCGCAATATCGCCCAGTTCTTTAAGTCCAGCAAGAAGCGCAAGCGTGCCGCCGATCTGACCTGCACCAACCAATCCAATTTTATGACGTGCCATAATAATACCCCATGATGTAAATGAACAAAGTTTGAAAAACTACAAAACTTGTACCACACCCCACCCAAAGGACGAAGCCCTAATCATAAAAAACCTTCCCAATCAAAATATATGTCAAAAGAAAACCGGCTCACACGAGCCGGTCTCCGAGAAAGAATGCTATTGGATTGATTATTGCTGACCTGCAACGGCAGCTTTACGGTCCATAACTTTTTGCGCATGCATTTCTTTGACCTGAGTAACTTTTTCGATGTGAGCCTCCTTGCGTTCCTGATGAACTTCTTTTGCCTGCTCGACACGTTCCATATGCTGCGTCTTCGCAGCTTCAACCCTCTCCATATGCTGCGTCTTCGCAGCCTCAACCCGTTCCTGATGTGCTGCCTTAGCTTCTTCTACTTTCTGGGCATGAACAGCTTTCATTTGCTCGACCTGAGCAGCATGGGAAGATTTAACTTCTTCAATTTTAGCCGCACGCTGATCTTTCATGGCCTCCATTTTGGCAGCGCGTTGAGCCTTAAGCTGCTCAATCTGAGCGGCCCGTGCGGCCTGAGGCGACGTCCCCCCTTCTTCAGCAGAAGACGGTGCAGAAAAAGCAAAAAGACTGACCGCACATGCGGACACACAAAGAAACTTCTTAAAAGAAAGAGTAGCCATGAGTACCTCCAAATAAAAATGACACTATGAAAACGCCAGCAAGATCCATTTCCCCCCGCCGCACGCCACTAATTTTCAACTTTTTGGTTAAAAAATCATGAAGATTTGCGTGATGACAAGCCAAGGAAGTCGAGTTGCCAGCGAATATCCTCCATCGACAGAGGATAATCCGTTCCCCCTTTGGGATAAATCAGTTCCTTAGGCGGTACTTTGGCCATCTCTTGCTGAATACGAAAGGCGGTGCGCATCGAAAGTCCGGCCGCCCAGCAAATCGCAATTACAGGCTTGGGCGCCCGCATCGCCAGAATGCTGCGCACATTCTCTTGAGAAATCTTGAGCAGAACAGCAAACCCCCATTCAACAAACTCCTTATCCCGCATCGAAAGGGCATCGGCGAAAGCAGAATCGTCAAGCTTTCCCGTTTTAAGCAACTCCATCACATGTTCATACACATCAGGATACTTTTCACGGCCTTCGGTAAATGCCAGCCGCCGCTTCACCGTCTGGGTGATCTCATCCATATCTTCGGCTGAAAAATCAGTGCGCTCCAGCAAAACATTGCGCACCGTCTGCTCAGCAAAACCCACCAGTTCCTGTACGATCTCAAGTGGAATATTTTTGCGCATGGCAACTGGTTTTTGCCATTCAGGATAATGCCGCGATTTTTCAACAATCTCCTTGAGCGTATCAAGCGAAATATCTGCGCCCGGGTTGTCAATCAAAATAGCTCCCGCCGGAACATCATCCGCCGCAATCACGGCCTGTGACACAGGCGCATTAATAGCAGGACGCGAAGCAATTGCCTGTACAGCCCAACTCGCAGGATGTGATTTCAAAATATCCAGCAAATCCTCATCCGAGAGCGCAACGCAGCAGCGCAAAATTGGTTCCGACACATCCCGCTCAATATCCCGCGCCAGCTGATTGGCAACCGAAGGCGGCGTATCCGTCATATCCTTAAGTGTAGAAGACAGCGCTAAACGGATTTTAAGCACATTATCAAGAGCAAGATTCCCGAGGGCCTCAACCGCATATTTATAAAGCTGCCCTTGCCTGTCTTTCGAAAGATCCGGCAACAATGTCACCAGACGCCGCGCCAGCGCAAGGCGTACATCATCATTTTGGTCTTTGGAGAGCACCATACTGGCTTGCACCGGAAGCGAGGTGTTATGCGCCACCGCCTGCCGCACGGATGCTTCCGTATCGCTTTGCGCCATATAAAACAGAATTTCTTTATTGGTGTTGGGGTTAGCAGCCAGTTTCAGGCGGTCTTTGGACTCACCGGAGACGGCAACAGCCTTCTCCCTCTCGTACTTATCTTGAGGGTCTTTTATCCCAAAAAGTGACTTCCAGAACGACATGGCAGCAAGATTAGCATTTATCACGCCTGATTCAAATAGGCATCCCCTTGCATTTCAAGGAGACGTGATACCGTCCGCTGGAATTCGAAGGCATGGTCATGCCCCGTATAAAGTTTTTGCGGCATTTCCTCGGCGGTAATCACCAAATTCCGGTGATGATCATACAAAACATCCACCAAAGTCATAAGTCTCTTGGCTTCATTACGCCGATCATAACCAAGGTGGGGAACATTCTCGACAAAGACTGTATGATATCTCTTGGCAATCGCAAGGTAATCCTCCGCGCCCAAAGGCCTCTCGCATAATTGCGCAAAACCGAACCGCGCCACACCCTTGGCAGATTCTGGAACCTGAATCGTCCGCCCCTTGACATTGACAAGATCTGGTTCTGCCGAAACACCCTCGGTTAAAACCTCAAACAGATGATTAGCCCGCGCGTAACTGTCAGGATTGAGCGGCGCAAAGTAAACCGACATCTCGCGCAATTGCCGCGCGCGGTAATCGGTGGGGCTGTCAATTGCAACCACTTCCATCCGCTCTTTGACCAATTTGATAAAGGACAAAAACCGCTCACGCTGAAGGCCCCCACGATAAAGATCATCTGGTGCCCAGTTACTGGTCATGACAACCGAAATCCCCTGATCAAAAAGCGCCGCAAACAGGCGCGAAAGGATCATCGCATCCGCTACATCCACCACATGGAATTCATCAAAACAAAGTACGCGCGAACGGTTGGAAATAACGAGCGCAAGGGACGGCAGCGCCGCATCCATATCCTCGAGTATTCCGTCATTCTGGCGGCGCGAATGGATATAGTCATGCACCTCGATCATAAACTGGTGAAAATGCACGCGGCGCTTTTTAATACCCAAAGGAATGGAATCATAAAATACATCCATCAGCATGGATTTGCCGCGTCCCACTGGCCCGTGTAGATATACCCCGCGCGGCGGCAATTTGGCAACGCCTAGAAATTTGAGTTTCTGCCGCCAGCTTTTCCGCTCCTCCTCATATACCAACACATCGTGATGAAGGCGCGTAAGAGACTGCGCAGCCCGCTCTTGCAACGGGTCAGGATCAATGTGTTTACGCGAAAGCATCGCGTGGTAGCGATCAAGTGGTGTGCCGGTCATGATGAATGCGTTTGACTACCCATACTGATATTTCATACAGCAAACACAGCGGAATCGCGAGGGCTATCTGTGAAATCACATCGGGCGGGGTAATAATTGCTGCAACGACGAAGATCATCACAATCGCATAACGGCGTTTTCCGGCAAGAAATTCGGGTGTCACAAGTCCCGCAAGCGCCAAAAGCCCCATCACTACCGGCATCTGAAAACACAGGCCAAACGCAAAGATCAGCACCATCACAAGATCAAGATATTCCCCAACGCGCGGCTCCAGAACAACCGGAAGCGTGGTCATATCCCCCGAACTTTGAAAACTCAGAAAAAATGCCCACGCCATGGGTAAGACAATTTTGTAAACAATGGCCCCGCCTGCAAAAAATAAAAGAGGCGCTGAAATCAAAAACGGAACCACGGCTTTCTTCTCTTTGGGAAAAAGCCCCGGCGCAACAAAAAGCCAGATTTGGATCAGGACAAAGGGGCATGTGATAAAAGCCCCTGTGAACATCGCCACCTTGAGGTAAGTAAAAAACGCCTCGGTCAGATTGGTATAGATGAGGCGGTGCGAACTCCCCTCGCCCATTGCCTGCGCAAGCGGCTCCACCAGAAACCCGTAAATTTCCTGCGCGTACAAATAAGAAATTCCCGTGGCCCCAAGGAACGCCAGAACAGCCCACAACAAACGTCGCCGTAGCTCGTTCAAATGGTCAAAGAGAGGCTGAGGGGTATCATCTTCGGGAATATTGGCAATCACGACTCGTCATCCTTTTTGACGGGAGCTATGTCATCTTTGGTAACCGTCGCTTTCATCTGAGCCATATCATCCTCGATCTCATCAAGAATAACCGTACGCGGCGATATATCATTCAACTTACGCAGCTCATGAAGGTCGGCCTCTTCCATAAAGGTATCAAATTGTTTGGAGAGGGCAAATTTCATATATTGAAGACGCCGCACCATACGCCCCAGCCCAAAGAGAAGTTCAGGCAACTGTTTGGGGCCGATAGCAACCACCGCCACAACCAGCACCACCAGAAATTCACTCCAACTGAAATCGAGCATGATGCCCCCTTAAAGGCGAGGGACTAGTGAGGTGTTTCGTCTTTATGATCGGTAATTTTGGGCGGTTCTTTAGCTCCATCTTCCTTCATGCCTTTTTTGAAGGCTTTAATACCTTCAGCAACATCTCCCATCAAGCGGGGAAGCTTTCCGGCCCCAAAAAACAAAAAGACGACGAGCGCGACAATAAGTATGTGTGTCAAAGACATTATGCGATTTCCTTTTCTTCGGATTCAGGGTGAGCAGCGACCTGATCAAATTCACCGTTTTCATCGATGGAACGCTCAAGAGCAGGAGAATCCCCCTCCTCACCGGATGTTTCACCTTTCAGGCCATCAAACAGATCGGCAGCGCCCGGAATAGTTTCAATGGCAGGGCGTGTATCAAGAAGCCCAGAAGCCTTAAGTTCCTGAAGACCTGGCAGATCATTGAGCTGCGACACACCAAATTCATCCAAGAAGCTGGTGGTCGTGATCCATGTGACAGGACGCCCCGGTGTTTCGCGGCGACGGCCCGGCTTGATCCATCCAGCCTCCAGCAAAACATCAAGTGTACCCTTGTTGGTTGCCACACCACGGATGTTTTCAACTTCGGCACGGGTGACGGGCTGGTGATACGCAATCACAGCCAAAGTTTCAAGCGCTGCGCGAGAGAGTTTTTTCTCATCTTTTTTCGCTAAAGACAAATGCGGCCCTACATCGGCGGCGGTACGAAACGCCCATGCATCCTCTAAACGCACCAACTCAACACCGCGACCTTTATAATCATCCTGAAGGGCGAGCAAAATGCCACCCACATCAGCCGATGCGGGAAGACGTGCCTGCATCAGACGCAATGACACAGGTTCGGGCGAGGCAAAAATAAGCGCCTCGATCAAACGTTTTTGCTCAAGTGGATCTTCGAGTGCCACAACATCATCAGGCTGATTTTCTGCGGCAAGCTCAACAGCGGCCTCTTCAAAATTATCTTCAAGGGAAACATCTTCATCCGGAAGATCATTCACATCATTCTGAGGAGCTACATCATCTTGGTCATGGTCCATATTGGCAACCTTCATATTCATCTGCAATTTATCCCACATCGCTCTTACCCTTCCGAACTTTGAGAATCAAGCGGTTCACGATCTACCGCCCGCAAATAGATCGGGCGGAACGTATCATCCTGCCGGATTTCAACTTTGCCTTGCTTGGCAAGTTCCAAAGCCGACGTAAAAAGTGACGCAATAGATGACCGCGCATAAAGCGGGTCAGTAATGCGCTCCGGCATAAAGCTGGTAAGTGTCGTCCAGACCGAGGCTACACCAGCGCGCGGCAAACGCCCCAGCATTGCCGTCATCCGCTCCATGGCATCTTCCATCGACATAACTGGGAACGTAAGTGGCTTATAATGACTGCTGGTTTTCCGCTGGGTAATATCGCCATACGCCGTCAAAAGCTGGTAGAGATCAACAGTATATTTATCCGGCTGTTTGCTCTCGAATTTTTCGCGCGCGCCCCGTCCATAGACAGTAAGATTGCGGCGCATCTGCCCTTGCAATTTTTTAGAAAGCGCCTGAATAGCCTCAAGACGAAGAAGCTGGAAAGCCAAAGCCTCCGCCATCATCTCGGCAGAGGGTTCTTCTTCCTGCTCATCCTGACGGGGCAGAAGCAAACGTGATTTAAGATAGGCCAGCCACGCCGCCATCACCAGATATTCAGCAGCAATGTCAAGCGAGAGCGCCTGCGCACGGTCGATAAATTCAAGATATTGCCGCGCCAGTTTCAAGATGGAAATCTGGGTCAGGTCAACTTTCTGATCGCGAGCCAATTGAAGCAAAACATCAATAGGCCCCTCATAAGAGTCAAGATGAAGAAGGAGCTGGTCGGGCGTTGTTATCGCCTGACTTGCCGGAGGGGTATCTTCAACAAAACTAATTTGAGCGTCGCTCATATGCCTTCATCCGCAGCTAGCAGTCTGTTTTTCGCGCAACAACTGGGTTAAACCTTACAAAGCGACTTTTCCCATCTCTCCCAGCCTTTACGCGAGAGCGGGGGCAAACGAGCCGCCAGTTGTTCCATAACATCTATTTTTGCCCAACAATACAAAGCAAGATCGCAGCCCGCTTGCAAGGATTCTTCTGCCCGATCTGCAATTGATCCATAGTTTTCTAGTGCTTTCATGTCGAGGTCATCGGTCATCAGGAGGCCGTCAAAGCCAATTTCGCCCCGAATTATATTATTTATGACAATCGAAGAGAGGGTCGCAGGCCGCGCCGGATCAATATCCGTATAAATAATATGAGCCACCATCCCCCATAATTTTGTTCCCAAATCTGACTGCGCCATCGTGCGAAACGGTACAAAATCAGTGCAGGCAAGCTCACGGCGAGATGTGGACACAACCGGAAGATCAAGGTGACTATCACACACCGCACGTCCGTGCCCTGGCAAGTGTTTGATAATCGGTTGCACACCTTCATCAAGAAAAGCCAGCGCCACCTTTAGGGCCGCCACAGCCACATCATCCGGCTGGTCACTATAGGCGCGATCCCCGATCACCTTGTGCGTTTCAGGAAACAAAACATCACATACCGGCGCACAATTCGCATCAATCCCCATCTCGAAAAGCATATGAGCCAATGCCCGCATATCATGGGCAATAACATCCTGATGCTCCCCATAAAAACGCGCCGTATTAAACACGGGCCAATGCGGTGCCTGCAAACGGGCAACCCGCCCGCCCTCTTGATCGATCATAATCGGGCAGTGCCACCCCACCGCACTCCGTAATTGCGCGGTAAGTTTTTGGAGCTGTTCGGGTGTTTTGCAATTGCGCCCGAACAAGATAAACCCAAACGGCTGAGCAGCCGAGAAAAGCGACTTTTCGGCAAGCGTCAGCACCTCGCCTTCGACCGAGAAAACAGCCGCCAGCGGCAAGGGGCGATCAGGTAAGAAACACGATGACACGAACGTCCAACCTACTTCGCAACCAGACAATCGCCCTTGGCAGCTTTGATCTTTACGCACACGGCCTTGGCATCATCCGCACTCAGTGGCCCACCCTGCACCCTGTAAAAAGTACCTTTTCCAGCGACTTCCGCTTTCTGCACCCGCAGGGAAAGACCCGCAAGAGACGCGTATTTTGATTGCAAAGATTTCCATTTTGCCTTGGCATCCGCATCCGATTTGACGGCGGCAAGCTGGACATAAGCGCTGCCGGAAGTAGCCGATGTTTTCGGAGCCACTTCATTTTTCAGCGTTGCAATCACCGACTTGGCATCTTTCTTCACAGTTGCAGGCGCAGGTGTAGCTTCTTTAACTGGCTCCTCTTTTACCGTCTCAGAATCGCCTTTAGTTGCGATCTGAATATCCGCTTGCGGCGTTGCATCCACATCAGGATCAGCTTCAGTAAGCTCATCACGACTGACCGGAGTTTCGCTATCTTCAAGCAGATTTTCAACTTGCCCTTCCCCACTTTGAGCAGCCTTGAGTGTTTCAAAAATGGTGCTGTCTTTATTGGGGACATCCATTCCGCCCGGCTCTTCCGGTTTGACTTTGTAAGGTTCTTTATCTGCTTGAATGACAGGAACACTCCCCTCATCCATGCCGCTACCGCCCTTGGGCCACGTCGCCCATGTAATGGCAACGACCGCCGCCAGAACAGCAAAGCCCCCAACAACCATGAGCAAACGCGACATGGATGGCGGCATCGAAACCTCCTCATCCCTGCGGAAAAAATTGGCGATAAACCCATCATCATCAAATTCAGATTTTTGTCCCATGACTATCTCCTCTACTTCATGTCCCAATATAAATTAAAAATGCGTTCATGCTCACGGACAGCAAAACGATCTGTCATACCTGCTACATAATCACACACCACACGCGCCCGCGCCGTCAGGTTGTCGCTTTCCCCATCAAGACGCTCCCGCCAGTGGTCTGGCAGCAACCTGCTTTCCTGCATAAAAACACCGAACAGATCGGGAATGATTTTTGATACTTTCATGCGGATACGCTCAATCGTGTAATGACGGTACATCTTAGTAAACAAAAATGAACGCAGTTCATTAACCTGCTCATTCATCGCAGGACTGAACGTGATAAGCTGCTCACCCGCCAGTGCCACATCCTCGGGCGATTGTGGGTTAACGCGCCTTATATTTTCACGCCCTTGATCGAGAACATCCTGCACCATCGCCCCGATCATATCGCGGATCAACTCAGCAATCAGAATATGGCGCGGAACGTCAGGATACGCCGTACGCACATCACCGATCCGGTGATGAAACAGCGTCAAATTCTCAAGATCTTCAATGGTGAAAAATCCGGCGCTAAGACCATCTTCAACGTCATGATTGTTATAGGCAATATCATCAGCGATCGCCGCAGCCTGTGCTTCGACGGAGGCATACCTGTCAAGCTCAAGATCCATCCGCTGCGCCAGTTCAAAAAGCCCGATATGAAGGTTATCTCGACTGGGTTTCTCTCCCGTCTTGAGCACTGGCCCGTTATGTTTTGCCACACCTTCCAGTGTCTCCCATGTAAGGTTCAACCCCTTCCAGTGCGGGTATTTATGCTCCAGCGTCGTGAGGATACGCAACGACTGGTCATTGTGGGAAAACCCGCCATAATCAGCCATGCACACCTTTAGAAAATCCTCACCCATATGGGCAAAAGGCGTATGCCCTAGATCATGCGCCAGCGCCACAGCCTCCGCCAGATCTTCATTAACCTTCAAGGCCCGCGCCAGCGTCCGCGCAATTTGCGACACTTCAATGGTGTGGGAAAGTCGCGTCCGGTAATGATCGCCCTCGTGATAGACAAACACCTGTGTTTTATCACGCAAACGCCGGAAAGCTGAAGAGTGGATAATACGGTCACGGTCACGCTGAAATGGCGTGCGGTTAACACTCTCCGGCTCGGCAACAAGCCGTCCCCGCGAACGATGGGGAATACAGGCAAAGGATTCGAGAGGGAGAGCGCAGTAATTATAGGAATCAGACGACATAGGGGGCATTCTAGCCCCCTATAACCTGATTCTCAACGGGAAATAATATTTCACGCCTAAGCCGCCGCCTTTTGGTCAGCCTGAGCCTCTACAGCGAGCGCTTTCTGGAAGGCTGGACGCGCACCGATTTCATCAAACAAAGCCTGACATTTCGGGCCAAACTTGATCGCAAGGCCGAAAGATTTTCCCCATGCCGACATCACGGTCAGCATAATATCCGCAATTGTCATGGCATCCCCCGCGCAATAACGTTTGCGGGTCAGTTGCGCTTCAACATCGTTCCAA
Organism: Pseudobdellovibrionaceae bacterium; assembly: GCA_041674725.1. GTDB lineage: Bacteria > Pseudomonadota > Alphaproteobacteria > Micavibrionales > Micavibrionaceae > UBA1573. Next base: position 544,450 of record JBAYVC010000001.1, read on the forward strand.
AGATTTTGGATCTGCGCCGCAACCGCCTCTTTCAGGGCATCACGCGCATCATCCTTCACAGCTTCTGTCTTACAAGCAAAGAAAAAACGACCATAGGCAGGGTGAAGGGTTGCATTGGCAAACATCATCCATTCAAGGGCTGGCACACGTGCAGGCCCATCTTGCGGAAGAAGCGAAGTCGGGTGTTTGTCCGCCAAATAGGAAATAATCGCCGCCCCTTCGCGGATAATTTCTTTTCCATCCTTAAGCACTGGAACCTGTCCACGGGAATTGATCGCCAAATACGCGGGCGTTCTGTTTTCGCCCTTGCTGATTGAAATATTTTCAAGTGCATAAGGGACATCCAGTTCATTGAGCAAAACATGAATAGAGCGCGAACAGGAACCGGAAGAGGAGTAAAGTGTGTACATAATATATCTCTTTCGCTAGAAATTGTGTGAAACACAAACCACCTAGATATATATCAGCACCTGTCAAGTCCCGATACCTTCTCTTTTAAATCCCGAAGAACTGTATTAAGCTACATCTGTCTTTCCCAACCAACCATAGGTGCTGCTATGCAGAAAACAACAATCCTTTCCAGTCTGCTTATTATCGGCGCATCAGCTATGCTATGTTCCCCCCTTGCGCACGCCGCCAATTTGAAACTCAGCAGCCCCACCCTGCAAAACGGTGCCGTTATGGATATGAGTCAGGTATATGACGGGCTCGGCTGCACAGGCGGTAACACCTCGCCGGAAATTTCATGGAAAGACATTCCAGACGGCACCAAATCTTTTGCCGTGACCGTCTATGATCCCGACGCCCCGACAGGAAGCGGGTGGTGGCACTGGATGGTTGTTAATATTCCAGCAGATGCGCGCGGTCTCCCCGCTGGCGCCGGCAGCGCCGATGGCAAAAAACTCCCCACTGGCGCCATTCAAATCACTACGGACTTTGGCAAACCCGGCTACAATGGCGCGTGCCCCCCTGCGGACCATAAAAACCACCGCTACGAATTTACTGTCTATGCCCTGAAGGATGTCATCCCCGTTGACCCCAAAGCCACGGCAGCAGCAATCGGCTTCTACATCAATTCTTTGAAACTGAGTAGCGCTCAAATAATCGTGCTTTATAAACGCTAGAAATGATGGAGGGTAACCGTGAAACTCACATATTATGGACATTCCTGCTTCAGCCTGAACCTGCCAAACCACACGCTGCTATTTGACCCCTTTATCTCCGGCAATCCGGCAGCACAGCACATCGATATTTCATCCATCAAGGCCGACTACATTCTAATCTCGCACGGGCATCAGGATCACCTGCTCGATGCCGCAGACATTGCCCGCCGGACAAATGCCACACTCATCTCGAATTTCGAAATTATCACATGGTTTGGCAAGCAGGGCCTGAAGAACGGACATGCCATGAACCATGGCGGATCCTACAGCTTTCCCTTTGGTCGAGTAAAATATACGAACGCCATTCACTCCTCGTCTCTGCCAGACGGCAGCTATGGCGGCAACCCCGGGGGATTTGTTATCACGCCCGAGGGACAGCGTAAATCCTACTACTATGCCGGTGACACGGCCCTCACCTATGACATGAAACTCATCAGCGAAGAATTTGAACTGGGATGTGCCTTTCTCCCCATCGGCGATAACTACACCATGGGGATTAACGACGCCGTCAGGGCCGCCGAACTTACCTCCACCCACAAAGTCGTCGGCCTCCACTACGACACATTCCCGCCCATCGTTATCGACAAGACCAAGGCCCTTGCCAAATTCAAGGAAACGGGGATTACCCTACTTCTCCCCGCCATCGGCGAAACAGTTACCCTTTAAAATCAGGTGCTTGTTTAATTTTTAGGGTTTTTTGCAATTTCCTAGGTGACATTCGGAAAAGGATATTGTAAACAAACGGCCTACACGGAATCGCGCTGCTGTAGCTCAGTGGTAGAGCACGTCCTTGGTAAGGACGGGGTCGGAAGTTCAATCCTTCTCAGCAGCACCATTTCCGGCACAAAAACCCCAATAAAAAACCCGAACATCGATTCGGGTTTTGTTATTTTTCAATATGTTAAAATCTATTTAGCCCGCTTGTACTTATCACCATCGAGCGGTGTCGGATCAAAGACCACTGGCTGAGGCTCAGCAGGCTGCGCGCAATCTATTGGCAAGCCTTTAAGCACCGCCCATTGCTCCACCCAGCCCGCATCGTGCGAGGCATTATCCACCAGCGATACATTCATGCAGCTCCCATTTCCCACAGCTTGGGCAAAACTGTTATAAACAGCAGGCGGGGTTACAAAATCATTTTTGCCGATAAAGTGGCGTTGCGGAATGGCTCCGACGCCTGCGGCGAAATCAATCGGGTTGAGCCCCTCTTCACTATAGGGTGCTTTAAGAATTGAGGCCACCAAACGTGGTTCCAGATTCCCAGCCACCGTGCGCAGTGACGTAATATCCGATCGCTGACTGGCGAGCATCACCGCAAGCGTGGCCCCCCCATCATAACCGACCAGATCAAAAGAAGGCGTGCCATAGGTCGCCTTGATATTATCAAGCGCCTGATTATAGACATCAATAACTTCAGGCGCGAAACGATGGGTTGTCCAGTAAGCCGATGGACATTCTTTACCGTCCTTCCAGCCCTTATTATATTGGCATGGCCGCGCCAGCCAAATGACGTTCGGCCCTCCGTCCTGCGCCGCAAGACGCAACGCCAGAGGATCAGTTGGCGTAGGATCACCATCAGCCGCAGCGGGAGTTGTATAAAGGAACCCATCGCCTTCGATATAAAGAGTCACAGGTTCGCCGCGCTGATAAATACGCTCCTGTGCCTGAATTATGAATTTTCCGCCGGGAATATCCCGCTCCAGCATAAAGACAGGGGCAGCAATACGTTTGACAATATCATTGATAATCACGGGATGCTCGCTCCAGAAACTACAGGACGCCAAAACAAGGGCGGAACAGGACAAGGCCAGAAATGAACGCGGAAATGACATGGAGGAACCCCTTCGAAATTTTGAGAATCCTAACACGAGTTGCAGGGAAAATCACCCCTCTATTCGTCTGAAATTTCAATGATAATCGGCGTATGGTCTGATGGCTGATCCCATCCGCGCGGTGTTTTGTCAATGCGCACGGTAACCAAACGGTCAGCGAGAAGCGGAGAAAGGAGAAAATGATCAATGCGGATACCGTTGTTACGCGGCCATGCCCCCGCCTGATAATCCCAGAATGTATAGGCACCCGCTTGATGATCGATCACACGGTAAGCATCCACCAAGCCCTGATGGATCATCGCCCGAAACAATCCCCGCGCCTCAGGCGAGAAAAGTGCATCCCCCGCCCATGCCGCCGGATCATAACAGTCCTTCTCGTCGGGGATCACATTAAAATCGCCCCCGATCAGGAACGGCACCGCCCCCGCTCGCAGCTCAGAAATTCGATTTAAAAGTCGTTTCATCCATTTGATTTTATAAGAAAATTTATCAGTATCAATGGGGTTGCCATTGGGCAGATAAATATTGATAAGCCGCACCCCCCGCCAGTCCACTTCCAGATACCGCGCCTGCGTGTCCAGATCATCTTCTGGCAAATGATCAAGGACCATCTGCGCAGCACCCTTAGTCAGGATCGCCACCCCGTTATAGGCCTTTTGCCCCACAAAATTAAGCGTATAATCTGGTGAAATATCAGGGCAAATCTCCCCTTTAAGCTCTTGTAAGAAAAGGACATCAGGGGACTCGGATTCCAACCACGCCCGCGCATGGTCAAGGCGGGCCTTAATCGAGTTCACATTCCACGAGGCAATCTTATAAGTCATTATACGGAAAAGGACTCGCCGCAACCGCAGCCCGAAGTCGCATTGGGGTTTACAATTTTAAACGCCTCGCCCATCAGGGACACACTATAGTCAAGTTGCGCCCCCTGAAGGAACCCCGCCGACACCGAATCAATCACCACACAATCATCCAAAACAATATCATCATCAAGGACTTGTGCATCAAAATTCATATCATATTTAAACCCCGAACAACCGCCGCCCGAGACAGCAACACGGAGATAAAGACCCGCCTCTCCCCGCTGGGAGCGCATATCCTCGATACGGTTATAGGCACTGGGCGTAATGGTAAAAACAAGATCTGACATGGCTAGTAATATGGCGTTGCCACCGCCAAAAGTCCAGACTTGATCTTATACGCAACTTCAAGGACACTGGGACATGCTGGATTTTTCTACCCTCAACCCTGACCTTGTCGTCAAAATCTCATCGCGCGCCCGCCGTCTCGCCCTGCGCCTTGACACCCAAGCACGTAAGGTCAACCTGATTGTCCCGCACCGCGCGAGCATGGGCAAAGCCTACGAATTTGCTTCGGCCAACCAGAACTGGATCAGGGAAAAACTCGGCACACTTCCCCGCCCCATCCCCTTTGCCCACGGCGCCATTATCCCGATCATGGGTACGCCGCGCACCATCTGCCTTGATAAAAGCGGCGGAAAAATTACCACCATCACGATACAATCCGATTCGATTCATATCGCGAGTCGCTCCGGCGACATCGCTCCGCGCCTGACGCGGCACCTCAAGACCATAGCATCAGAGGAGTTTTACAGCATCGCGCTCGAAAAAGCGGCGCGCCTGAACAAACCCATTACCCAATTCACGATTAGGGATATGAAAACACGCTGGGGAAGTTGCTCCACCGATGGCAAGATGACCCTGTCATGGCGTCTCATTTTCGCGCCGCCTGAAGCAATCGATTATGTGATCGCCCACGAAGCGGCGCACCTTATCCACCCCAACCACAGCCCTCGCTTCTGGAAGTTATGTGAAAATCTATGTACGGATTTCAAGGCAGGCAGCGCGTGGATGCGTGAGCACGGAGCCTCCCTCGCCCAGTATGGTGCCAGCCTTTAGGGCAAAGCGGTTGCCCCACACAGCACTTCCGGGGCCAGCGGGCCGGTGCAAGGTTCCTCCGTAGAGGGCAAATGAGCCGATATCTGGCCTTCTCCCGCTTTCAAGAACCGGAACAATCCGGCGCG
>JBAYVC010000002.1:0-381784 GCA_041674725.1 Pseudobdellovibrionaceae bacterium
AGTTCTGGGCGAGGGGCAAAGTATTCCCGATGCGATGAAGGGAGCGCCTTCTGGCACCTTGCTGTTTATCAGTCCCGAAATCGCCAACTTCTATGGCGCAAAGTCGTGGCAGATAAACGGCTCTCTTTCCAGTGACTCCCAAAACCCCATTAGTTTTTAGACTATATGTCTAACATGAAAAACGTTGCTGTTTGCTGCAAGGCACATAGAAAAAATATAATTTTAGGTTACACTCAAACTGTTTAAATCACGGGGAAATACCAGAAAGGTATGGATGCTTTGTTCAGATCGTCAAAATCTGCCAGCGACATCGTTGCTGAAACATCAAAGATAGGGTTAGAGGTAACAGATATATCGGGAGATATATCGACCTTGAGTGAAATATCAAAACGGCAGGCGGTTTTTTCGGGAGCCATTCAGACGGCCACCAAGACGTTGCACGAGTCGGGACGTTCTGTTGCCGCTCACGCGCAATCGATGACGGAATCAATTGGCAGTGTGGGGGGGGAAATCGAAACATCCCGCGTCAGGATGGACGAGGCAGCCGCACTGATTTCTGGTTTTGTGCAAGAAGTTCAGACCATTGTTACTGATGTGCTCTCTCTTCAGGAAGAGCTGAAGCGCCTGACAGGATTTTCGAACGACATTAACAAGATCACGGGTCAGGTTAATATGCTGGCGCTCAATGCGACAATTGAAGCTGCGCGGGCAGGGGAGCATGGGCGGGGCTTTGCCGTTGTGGCCAATGAAGTGCGGACACTGGCCAATGAAACGGATATTGCCAACAAACGCATTGCCGAAACGGTCAAGGGCCTTACGGCACGTATTTCAGGACTCGTGAGTATATCTACAGAGAGCCGCGACAATGCACATAAAATTCTACAAACAACCGAGATGGTCAATAATAACGTGGATCATGTGGCTCATTCTTTTCAGAATGTCCAGACGGGAGTTGAGGCTATTAATGTTGAAATCAGCCATTCGCAAGAGCAGGCGGATGAACTTGTCGAGAACGTGTCGGAGCTTAGTCGCGGCCTTGAGACCTCGGCCAAAACACTTGAATCGTCAAGCGAGAGAATCAGCCGGATGATCGGGGCCTGTGAGGAAGTCCTCTGCCTGAGCGTTGAAATAGGCGAAAACAAGGAAGACGAACAATTCCTTGAATGGTGCAAAGAGGCTGCTGCAAAAATTAGCAAATCATTCGAAGGAGCTGTGGCGCGTGGTGAAATCGCGTTGGAGGGTATGTTTGACTCAAATTATGTGAAGATCGCAGGAAGTAACCCCGAACAGGTTATGGCCAAATTTACACCGATCACCGACAAATATGTCCATAACATTACCGAACCTATTTTAGGACTGAGTGACCGGATTGTTTTCTGTGCACCAGTTGATGAGCGGGGTTATCTGCCAACCCACAATAAAAAGTTTTCTCAGCCACAAGGGGCTGATCCGGTCTGGAATCTGGCCAACTGCCGTAATCGCCGCATCTTTAATGATCGTGTGGGCCTTGCGGCAGGTAAACATGAAAAGCCGTTTCTGATTCAGATGTACCGTCGCGATATGGGAGGAGGGAACTTTGTCCTGATGAAGGATTTATCTGTCCCGATTTATATCAAAGGGCGCCACTGGGGTGGACTGAGGCTGGCCTACAAGGCCTAAAATTCATGGTATTATAATACCCATACGCCTAACATGTTGATAAACAACAATATTATAATTATTTTTCTCTCTTAATTTCCTTGACGGCTTGGGTTTTGGGCGTTACAAACGCATCCATAATAAAAACAACAATGCAATTGAAGGAATTCAAGGAATGAAAACATTCTCCGCCAAGCCTTCTGATATTCAGAAGAAATGGATCGTTGTGGATGCAGAAGGTCTTATTCTGGGGCGTCTGGCCTCGATTTTGGCACTGCGTTTGCGCGGCAAACATAAACCCAGCTTTACCCCGCACATGGATACGGGTGATTACGTGATCGTTGTCAACGCAGACAAAGTTCACCTGACGGGCGACAAATACAATCAGTCACGTTTCTACTGGCACACCGGACACCCGGGCGGGATTAAAGACCGTTCCAAAGGTCAAATCCTTGAAGGTCGTTTTCCTGAGCGCGTGATCATGAAGGCCGTTGAGCGTATGCTCCCTGAAGGCCCGATGGGACGTAAACTGCTCACCAACCTGCGTGTTTATGCAGGCACCGAGCACCCTCACACAGCGCAGAACCCTGAAGTTCTGAACGTTGCTGCGATGAACCGTAAGAATGTGAAAGGCTAACCACTATGACAAAATCTTCTGTGAATGATTTGAAAGACCTCGCTACAGCCGCACCAGCAGCCGAAGCCGAAGTCAAAGTACGTGAGCCAAAAATTGACGCGCAAGGCCGCTCCTACGCAACGGGTCGTCGTAAAGACGCTGTCGCACGTGTATGGGTAAAACCGGGCCGCGGTAAAGTCACCGTGAACGGCCGTGAACAAGACGTTTACTTTGGACGCCAGACGCACTTGCTCGTGCTGAACCAACCGTTTCTGATTGTGAACCGCGTCAACCAGTTTGACGTTGTGTGCACCGTAGCAGGCGGCGGTTTGTCAGGACAAGCCGGTGCTATCCGTCATGGTATCTCCCGTGCGCTTCAGTATTACGAACCTGAACTGCGCGGCGCTTTGAAAGCTGCCGGTATGCTCACCCGTGACTCGCGTATGGTTGAACGTAAAAAGATTGGTCTCCACAAAGCACGTCGTGCGAAACAGTGGGTCAAGCGTTAAGCTTTATCTCTACGAATTTTCAAAAGCCCCCATTTGGGGGCTTTTTTGCATCTGCGGGAAGTTATGCTATAAAGGCAGGTAGATAAAGAGGTCCATATGACACTAGATACAGCATTTACAGCAAGCGCGAAGAGCGATGCACCAGAAACAGAATTTGATAAAGTCCTCCGCTCGCTCGAGGAAATGAGTAACTGGATCAAACGCCATCAAGCCGCACGTGAGCAAGGCCCTGTTGGCATCGCGTATGGGCCGCAAGGGTGGGGCGTCCGTCATACCACAGGCGGTGCTATAACGCCGCCCTCCGGCGGCCCACGGCAAGGATAACATCTGAAAATTAAATTGTGCAGACGGGCTGGATTTTGGCCCGTTTTTTATTATGTTGCTGAAGACAAAAAAGAGAAGGATAAAACGTCATGCAATTTTCACCACTGGGCCGCACAGGCCTCAATGTGTCGCGCGTGTGCCTCGGCACGATGACATGGGGGCAGCAAAACACCGAGGATCAAGCGCATGAACAAATGGATTATGCAGTGTCGCAAGGGGTCAATTTTTTTGATACAGCGGAACTTTACGCGGTGCCAACTTCGCAAGCGACACAAGGTAAGACCGAGGAGTTTATCGGTTCGTGGTTTAAAAAAACAGGTAAGCGCGCCGATGTCATTTTGGCCACAAAAGTAGCAGGGGGCGGTGTGCCGTGGATACGTGGCGGCAAGTCCCTCACGGGCGCATCTGTGCGCGAGGCAGTTGAAACGTCACTCAAACGGTTACAAACCGATTATATTGATCTCTACCAATTGCACTGGCCCAACCGCCCGTTCCCTCATTTCGGCAATAACCATGCGGGTAAAATCAATTTTGTGGCCGCAAACTCAGCCGAGATCGAAGACAATCTTCTGGATATTTTGACCGCCATCGGTGAAGCCCTGAAAGCAGGAAAAATACGGCACTTCGGCCTTTCTGATGATACCGCGTGGGGCATCATGAAATACCTCGCGCTTGCCGATCAAAAATCATTGCCGCGTGCGCAATCGATCCAGAATGAATTCTCGCTCCTCAACCGCTCGGATGATCCCTACGTGGCCGAGGTGTGCGTGCGTGAGAATGTCGCGTATCTGCCGTGGTCACCTTTGGCTTGTGGGCTAATCAGCGGTAAATATAAAAACGGAGCGCGCCCCCAAAATTCACGCTGGGATATTGAAAAACAACTGCGTGATAATTTCGACTCCTTCCGCGATAACCCCAAAGCGCATGCGGCTGTTGATGGTTATCACGCGGTAGCGGCCAAATACGGGCTGGCACCCACCCAGATGGCGCTCAAATTCGTGGACAGCCAGAATTTTGTGACATCGACCATTATCGGGGCGACCAGCATGGAACAGCTTAAAAGTAATATCGCAGCTTTTGATCTCACCTTAGCTCCCGAGATTCTCAAAGATATTGATGCCGTCTATAAGGACTACCCGATTGTGTACTGATGTGTAGTTACTGGATTTTAAACAATTTTCGGTATAATCACAGGTGAAATGAAAGGGTGTAGTCATGAATTGGTTAACGGAACTATTCGGCGGAAAGAAGGGAAAACCTTCTGTTCATGAGCAATATTTAAAAGCATCGGCTCAAGGGCGTGAGGAGCATCGCGCGCGCGGGATCGCCGCCTTCGATGAAATGGCGCAGCGGCAGGCACGCGAGGGTGTTGTGCTCCAGCGCACAGGGTTATCGGAGCCCTTTGATCGTGTAAAGTTGGAACTGACAAATCAAGGGCAGGTCAATATCGCGGGTTATGAAACGCCTCCCGATGTCAGGGAGGGGCTTGATCGTTTCTGGGCCGAAAAGCTGCGTGAGCCAACCCACATTGACGCACGTCCCATAAGTGCGACAGAGCAGGCTCTGCAAGAGTATGATCTCGCCGGAAGGCCAGATCGCAGGCTTGATCTCACAACACCTCATAAAGTTGATATGGATGATGAAGGGCGCGTTATTATGGCTGTCAAAGGCAGCGAACCCAAACCCGGCGGAACGGGCTAAGGGGTAAATTTCCACACGTGAAAGTTAAGGAAGCGGGGCTACCCCGCTTTTTTATTGACATTGGTTTATGACAAGAGTAAGCCCGCCTTTCCAAACCTTACAACCATCACAAAAATGGAGAGTGCCAATGACTTACGGTATGGTTAAAGATGAAAAAAGAGGCATGGACTATTTGGTAGATAGTCTGGGTAAATCCCCTAAAGAAATTCAAGAGCTTTCCGATGAAGAGCGAACCTTAACACTGTGCCGCGCTTTCAGGGCGGATTCAAATCGCTATATGGGCAAACTTTATGCAGCGTGGACGGCTGCTTGGATCGGATTGGGTGTTCACACGGCGCTTTACGACAGCAACGACATGCAAAAATATGCGGCTTCCGCTCTGGGAACGGCATGGGGACTGACAGAGGTTGTTATGCGCCGTCGCGAGCAACTCCGCATGAATAGCCAGATTGATCAAACGCTGCCGTCGTCGGTAAGTCCGCGTCAAGCCTAAAATATGTAATGGTTTCAGATGCGCGGCACCACAACAGTTGCGCAGATGGATCCAGCAAAACTTGACGCTGGGGTCTATATAGCGTACACAAACCCCCGTACAAATTTTACAGGTTATTGAACACGATGAACGACACTGCCGCCGCCAAGAAATCCAAAGGTTCCCTTAAGGCTCGCAAAACCGCGGCGCGCCTCTTTGCCGTACAGGCCGTTTATCAAGCCCTCCAGAACAAAGTTGCCCCGAACACCCTCTATGACGAATATATGACCCACCGTGTCGGGATGGATCTTGAAGGTGGCGCTATGGTGGAACCGGACGGAGAATTGTTTCGCTCCCTGATGTCCGGTATTACCGAGCGCTGGGGCGATCTCGAACAGATTATCAAACCTCGCCTGACCACCGCCAAGGAAGTGGAGCCGCTCCTCACTGCCATTATTCTGTGTGGCGCATACGAAATTCTCGCGCACAGCGATATTGATACCCCGATTATTATTACAGATTACCTTGATATAACGGCCAGCTTCTTCGAAGGATCGGAAACCAAACTGGTCAATGCCGTCCTTGATGCGATCGCCAGAGAACTGCGCTCCTAATTCTCTGAATATCCTAAGGAGGTAGTCGCCCTTATACCTTGGTAGTACAACCAAAAGTATTTTTAATAAAATTTTATGTAATTGTTACGCTGCATTAAGGTAAATCTCCCTATACTGAATGAACGATAAGCAAACATGCTTGCGCCGTGGGAATAGGGGTTACAAATGAAAAAATTAGGGGTTGTGGTCGCAGCATTGCTGTTGACGATGGGTTTTTCTTCGGTTCATGCCTATGCCGAAGAGGGAGGTTCAGAGGCTCCTAAAGTTACTTACGTGAAGCTTGATCCGCTGACCTTGCCGGTGATTGATAAGTCGGGAATTGTGCAGATTATCAACGTTTCCGTGACGCTGGAGGTCGCTGACGACCTCGTGGCAAAAGAGGTTGAAATGGTAACACCAAGGCTCAAAGACGCCTACATTCAGGAAATGTACGGCACCCTGAGCCGCAAAGGAGCCCTAACCGCTGAGGGCGTGTTACAGGTAAATGCGATTAAGGAGCGACTGAGTAAAGTCACGATGCGAGTCCTTGGGGCCGACAAGGTCAAGGACGTGCTCCTCCAGTCTGTCAACCAGAGGCGTGCCTGACACGCCCGTGACAGCAGACAAATAGAGTTTATAAGCCCTAAACTTCTCCACCTCCGGTTCGCCGGAGGTTTTTTTCTTGCTCGTTTCGGGTATTTTCACGGGGGATGAAACGCGCCGCCCCGTTTTAGGCCTCTTGCATGTGCCGAATCAGCGGCGTAAAGTAACGCGTTGATTTTGCGGGGGATTTTTGCAATGCACCCCGAGAATCGGAACACGTCAATTTAACCGAAGGGGAATTTGTATGACCCAAACTCCAATGCTTGAACTCGTGATTATCGCGGCGTGTATCGCGCTCGCGCTGATTTACGGCAAAATTACTTATAATCAGGTTATCAGTAAGCCTGCTGGCAATGACCGGATGCAGGCGATCGCCGCCGCCATTCAGGAGGGCGCATCTGCATACCTCACCCGCCAGTATAAAACCATCGGTGCGGTGGGCGTGGGCGTGGCGCTTGTGCTCTGGCTCCTGCTGGGCACCCATGTGGCGGTTGGTTTTGCCATCGGCGCCGTTCTCTCGGGTCTTGCCGGATTTATCGGCATGAACGTCTCTGTCCGTGCCAACGTCCGTGTGGCGCAAGCGGCATCCGAAGGCCGTGCGCAAGCTCTTGATGTTTCATTTAAGGCGGGCGGTATTACTGGCATGCTGGTGGTAGGCCTTGGACTCCTCGGCGTGGCGGGATATTACGTGGCACTCACGAATCTTCTTCACCTTGACGTGCGTCAGGTACTTGAAGGTCTCGTAGGGCTTGGTTTTGGGGCCTCGCTCATTTCGATTTTCGCGCGTTTGGGCGGCGGGATTTTCACCAAGGGCGCCGATGTGGGCGCTGACCTTGTGGGCAAAGTCGAAGCCGGTATCCCCGAAGACGACCCCCGCAATCCGGCGGTAATTGCTGATAACGTGGGTGACAATGTCGGCGACTGCGCTGGTATGGCGGCTGACTTGTTCGAAACCTACGCAGTGACGATTGTCGCGGCGATGCTCATTGCATCAAGTGTTTTTGCTGAAGACGCTCTCGGCCCGATGATGATCCTGCCGCTCCTGATCGGGGCGCTGTGTATCATCGGATCGGTGGCTGGATCGTACTTTGTCCGTTTCACCAAATCCACAACCACCGTGATGGGGGCACTTTACCGCGGCTTTATTGCGACGGCTGTGTTCTCGGCCATTCTGGTGGCGGTGCTGGTGGCGCGTCATGTTGGCCTTGATAGCGAATTTACACTCAAGGACGGCAGTGTGATTACAGGTCTTGATATTCTCCTGTGTGGCGCGGTAGGACTTGGTGTAACAGGACTTCTGGTCTGGATTACCGAATACTACACCTCGACCTCGTTCCGTCCGGTGCGCTCGATTGCGCAATCATCGGAAACAGGTCACGGCACAAACGTCATTCAGGGCCTTGCTGTCTCGCTCGAGTCAACAGCGCTTCCGGTGATCGTGATTGCTATCGGGATTTACCTCGCCTTTATGTGGGCAGGCCTGTTCGGGATCGCAATTGCGGCGACGACCATGCTCTCCCTCGCGGGGATGGTGGTTGCGCTCGATGCGTTCGGCCCCGTCACCGATAACGCGGGCGGTATCGCCGAAATGGCGGAATTGCCGCCAAACGTGCGGATCATTACCGATGAACTCGATGCTGTTGGCAACACGACTAAAGCCGTGACCAAAGGCTATGCCATTGGCTCGGCGGGTCTTGCCTCGCTCGTGTTGTTCGCGGCCTTTACCGAAGAGATCGCGCATTATATGCCGCAAGTGGGTGAGCTGACCTTCTCGCTGCAAAATCCGTTTGTGGTGATTGGCCTGTTTATCGGCGGGATGCTCCCTTACCTCTTTGGCGCCATGTCGATGACGGCCGTAGGACGCGCAGCAGGAGCGGTGGTCATTGAAGTCCGCCGCCAGTTCCGCGAAATCCCGGGCATCATGGAAGGCACCGCCAAACCGGAATATGGTACAGCGGTTGATCTTTTGACCAAAGCCGCGATCCGCGAAATGATTGTGCCGTCTCTCCTGCCAGTGGGCGCGCCGATTGTCTTGTTTGTGATCGTCTATAAACTCGCAGGCCTTGGCGCGGCGCTCGAAACCTTGGGCGCTCTCCTGATGGGCACGATTGTCACGGGTCTGTTCGTGGCGATCTCCATGACCTCGGGCGGTGGCGCATGGGACAATGCCAAGAAATATATCGAGGAAGGCCACCATGGCGGCAAAGGCTCGGATGCTCATAAAGCCGCTGTGACCGGCGACACGGTGGGCGACCCGTACAAGGATACCGCAGGCCCTGCGGTTAACCCGCTCATCAAGATTGCCAATATCGTGGCGATTATCTTGGTTGCGGTGATTGCCAAATTGCTGGGCTAACCTTCTCGAAAGACTAATTTTATTACAAAAACCCTCGCTGCAAAGCGGGGGTTTTTCATGAGGCTGATATTAACCATAAAAAATTTGTAATTTCCGAAACTGCGTGCTAACCACGTCACGTAACACAAAAAAATTGAGGAACAGGATGTCGGAAGAAAAATCTCCGCTCGATAAGCTGCGTGCCAAAGTATTTCCCGAACAACAGCCCCAGCCGGATATCGGCTATGATGAAGATCAGGCCGCCTTCCAGTTCCAGATCATGAAATATGTAGGGGCGTTGGTCAACAATACTGCTCCTACCGGAAAGCTGGCCTACCATATCGCGCATTACATGGAGGCAGATTTTTTAGAACTTCCCGGGCTTTCAAGCTCTTTCCCGCCCACGCAGGCCTCTCACAAGAAGACGCGCAATAAAGCCGTTAAAGCTAAACAAAGGGCCGAAACCCAATTAAGTGTAGCGCGCGAAGAAGCCGATTCCTTCCGTAAAGAAATTCGCCGGATTCAAAAGGACAAGGGCGACACCGTCCACATGGAGGAATTGCTTCATGAGGCCGAGGGAGCTATCGCCGAACAGGAAGAGGTCATCGAAAAATATAACAAGGGTGGTGAATATAAACCCTCCTATCCCCTTAAAAAACAAGTTCCAGACACTGCAGGTGTCAAGGCGGAGGACTGGACAGCACTCAAAAAATGGTTTGCCACCAAAACCAAAAAAGACAAATCAAAAACTGAGCAAACGGTAGCAAAAAACCTTGATATGCTCTGCAAGCATCTGGGTTTTTCCGAGGCTGAAAAAGACCTGATGATGATTGTTATCTGCGCCAAGGAAGATAACAATTTTGAGACCTTCATCGAGAATATTACGCATGGCCGCCAGAAGAATATGAATTCCATTCTGGCGCGCATGATGGGCATTCCGCGTGAAGACGTTTCAAAAATGCTCAAGCCTGATTCCCCGCTTACTGAAAAAGGATTGCTTGTACCTATCAGCACCCATGAAGACCCAGATGAAGAGATGGATGGTGTTTTTCCCGATATGTCCATGCAACTCATCCAGATTCTCAAAGAACCGGATATGACGCTCGACGACATGCTCAAACGCATGATCGGTGAACCTGCTTCCACACACCTCGAATGGGACAAGGACTTTGCCCATCTGGGCGCCGATGGGGATGAAATTATCCGTCTGCTCGAAGGCATCAAAAATGGTGAGCCGCAAGTCGGCATCAATATCCTTTTCTATGGCGTACCCGGCACAGGTAAAACCGAAGCCGTCAAAGCTGCTGCCAAGAAAGCAGGGATTGAGCTTTTTATGGTTGGTGAGAAAAACGATTATGGGCGCGAACCAACCCGCGAAGACCGGATCAGCGCCGCGCTTATTGCGCAGGCGATGCTGGCTGACCGTCCCAATGCCGCCATTTTGCTCGACGAAATGGACGATCTGTTCCCCTCTAAAAAAGATAATGATCTTGCAAGCATGTTCGAAGGTCCCGCAGGAGATAAGCAGGATATGGGCGATGAGAAACCCAAAGGCGGCATGAGCAAAGTTTATCTCAACCGCTTTTTAGAGCGTAACAAAGTGATGACGTTCTGGACATCGAATAAGCCGGAAAATTTTGATCCAGCCTTCCGTCGCCGCATCCTGACCTCAATCAAGTTTCAAATTCCGCCGGCTCCGGTGCGCGAACGCATTTGGACAACGGTCATGACCAAGCATGATTTTGCACTGGCGGCTGAAGATGTCAGAGGACTCGCAGGACGCTATGTTGTCCCTCCCGGACTCATGGTCAACGCTGTGCGTCAGGCCGTTATTTCCGGTGGCGGTATAGATACCATTACCCGTAGCCTCCGTGCCGCATCGGGTCTGGTTTTTGGCAACCGGACCGCCATTGACTCGAAAGAAGAATTGCCATCAGGCTATGACTTGCGCCTTGTAAACGCCAAAGTCGAAGATGGCGATTTTACCATGGAACACCTTGCCAACCAGATCAAGGAAACAGGCCGCAAGGATTTTAGTATGCTCCTTTATGGTGTCGCGGGATCGGGTAAATCCATGTATCTGCGTTTCCTTGCCCAGCATTTGGGTATGGATCTCTTGGTCAAAAAATCGTCATCCCTGCGCGATAAATATGTTGGCGAAACAGAAAAGAAAATTGCCAGTGCCTTTGCCGAAGCGGAAGAGCGCGGCATGATTTTGGTGCTTGATGAAGCCAACACCTTTATGCGTGACCGCGAAAAACTCACCGAAAACTGGGAGGTCGCGGCGGTTGAAGAAATGCTGGTGCAGATGGAAAATTTCCATCACCCGTTCCTGTGCACGACCAACCTGTTTCAAGATATTGATGTCGCTGCCAAACGTCGTTTCCTCTTCAAGATCGGGTTTGATTTTCTCTCTCCTGAACAACGTGGTATCGCCTTCCAGAATTATTTCGGAATGGAAGCACCTGCGGAATTGCAATCGTGCCCGCAATTGACCCCGTCAGAATTTAGTAACGTCAAAAAGAAATTGCCCTTTTTGACAGGTGAGATGACGTCAAGCCGTTTGGTCAAAATGCTGGCGCAAGAAGCCCGTAGCCGGAATGATAAAGTGTCGGCGTATTCGGGTTCAACGACCAATCCTCTAGGCTTTGGGGCCGAGCTGAAGCGGGCTTAAACAGGTCTCTTTTACGCGCCGCACCAATGTGCTAACCTCTGCCGATTGGGGAGGAGCGTTATCATGGCTCAGGCAGAATTTCGCGGTAAAATTTATGGTTCGGTTTTGGACACCATCGGGGCCACACCGCTGGTGCGTGTACCGCGCATCACCGCTGATAAAAATCTGGTTGCCGACCTTGTCCTCAAACTCGAATTTTTTAATCCTCTCTCATCCGTTAAAGACCGCATCGGCCTTGCCATGATAAATGACGCCGAAGCCAGCGGCAAAATATCGCCTGATAAAACAGTCTTGATCGAACCAACCTCCGGCAATACCGGCATTGCGCTCGCCTTTGTCGCGGCCTCAAAAGGCTATCGCCTTATTCTGACCATGCCCGAAAGCATGTCGATCGAGCGCCGCAAGATGTTGGCATTGATGGGAGCGGAGTTGGTGCTCACCCCCAAAGAGCAGGGCATGAAAGGAGCGATTGCCAAAGCGGCAGAGCTGCTCGCCGTAACCTCTGGCGGTTATACACTCGGCCAGTTTGATAATCCCTCCAATCCTGAAATTCACCGGAAGACTACCGCCGAAGAAATCTGGAACGATACCGATGGCAAAGTCGATATGCTGATCTCGGGTGTCGGCACAGGCGGCACCATCACTGGCGTGGCGCAAATCATCAAGGCGCGTAAACCGTCCTTCAGGGCGATTGCGATTGAACCGATGGACAGCCCTGTTCTCTCGGGCGGATCTCCCGCGCCCCACAAAATCCAAGGGATTGGCGCAGGTTTTGTGCCCGCCATTCTGGATACAAAAGTGATGGATGGTATTGTGAAGGTCACCAACGAGAACGCCTTTGAAACAGCGCGTTATGCTGCAAAAATGGAAGGCCTTCCCATCGGCATCTCCTCGGGAGCAGCTCTCTGGGCAGGGATACAGCTCGCCCAGCAATCTGAGAACAAAGGCAAAATGATTGTGGTGATTATCCCGTCCTTCGCCGAACGGTATCTCTCGACGGCTCTTTTTGAGGGACTCGACGTTTAATGTGCGAGTTGATTGACACGATTAAGGCGCGCGATCCAGCAGCGCCAACAACTCTGGAAGTAATCCTTGCTTACCCGGGCTTTCATGTGCTGGGTTTTTATCGTTCTGCCAATGCCTTGTACCGCTATAACCTCAAAACCCTCGCGCGGCTGGTTGCTCATCTGGGACGTTTTCTAACAGGGATTGAAATTCACCCGGGCGCGCGGATCGGCAAAAACCTCTTTATCGACCATGGCATGGGCGTGGTGATTGGTGAGACCGCTGTGATTGGTAATGATGTGTTGCTCTATCACGGCGTCACGTTGGGAGGCAAAGGCGGTGAAGGTAAAGGTGTCAAACGTCACCCCACCATCGGGGATGGCGCGATCATCGGGGCAGGGGCGCAGGTTCTGGGGGACATCACCATCGGCAGCCGCGCCAGAGTAGGGGCGAACGCCGTTGTTACCTTTAATGTGCCCGATGACGCTGTGGTCATTGGTAACCCCGCCCACATTATTGCCTGCAAGGATTGCGTGCAGGGTGCTTATGGCCTTCCCGACCATGACGTGCCGGATGATTTGATACAGGAAATCGCCAAGTTGCGCGAAGAACTTGCTAAAATGGCTAAAGACCGTTAAGCCATGGGGCATGACACGTTTACCTGCATTTTCCCCGCCTGAAGAAGCTCTCGCGACTCCCCCTTGCCCCCATTTTGAAGAATGCGGAGCATGCCAGCTCCAGCACGTGACTCCTGATTTTTATCACCGCTGGAAAGAAGATCAGGTGAAGGAGCTTCTCGTGCAAAATGATGTTGCGCCGGAAGTCTGGGAGCCGCCGGTTTTTATTCCCGCTGGCACACGCCGCCGCGTGAGTTTCCTTGCGCGTAAGGGAGATGAGAATAAGGTCGAGGTCGGCTTTAGCAAGTTTCACACCCATGACCTGATGCCCGTGGGTTCGTGCTTGCTGCTTACGCCTGCCTTGGAAGAAGTGCTGACAAAATTACCCGAAGCCTTGGCACTGATTATCCCCAAGGCTGTGGACATTGACGTCTTTCTGCAAGAGGCCGATGGTGGCTTGCTGGAATGTGTCCTCACAGGCATGAGTGAACAAAATGCGCGGCAAACAGCCAAAGTTGCGGACTTTGCGCGGGAGTGCAATCTGGCGCGGGTGAGTTTCAGGGCAGGGGAGCGCGATGAACCACTCAGTGTAATCGATCAGGCGCGCCTCACCAAAACATCAGGTGGATTGTGCGCCGAGCTGCCGCCGGGGGCTTTTTTGCAGCCTTCCCATAGCGGGGAAGAAGCTCTGGTTGCCGCGGTTTTGAAGGGGCTTGGCAAACTCACCAAAAAAATGAAAGTGGTGGATTTATTCGCCGGAATCGGCACTTTTGCCGGACGTATTGCCGAAATTGGATTTGTTGATGCGGTGGAAGGTGATCCCCGTATGGCGGCAGCGCTCGCGCAAGCCGTTAAAGCCAATGCGCGCATGAAGGCTGAGTTCCGCGACCTGTTCAAGGAACCAGTGACGGCGCGCGAACTGCGCAGCTATAGCGCCGTGGTGTTTGATCCGCCGCGCTCAGGGGCCAAGGAGCAATGCCAGAAACTGGCGGCTTCTGACGTGCCGTTGGTGGTCGGGGTGTCGTGTAACCCCGCAACCTTTGCCCGTGATGCCAAAATCCTCAAAGGCGGGGGCTACCGACTCGTCTCGGCGCAGGTCATCGACCAGTTTATCTATTCCAGCCATGTGGAAATCGTCGGCGTCTTTAAAAAGGGGTAAAAGCCCCTCAAACTCAGTTCGTTTCGCGTCTTTTTTAATTTTTTAAGAAAGGGCGGGGATAAATAATGGATAGACCAGAGGGTAAATCTGTGGATATTAACGAATTGTTAATCTTTATAGCCTAAAAACACAAAAGGCCGCAGTCGCGGCCTTCGGAAAGAGATAACAAAAAGGTCTAATTACTTGGACAAACCGTAGTGAGCGGCGCCAGCGTGACCCATAGAAGCGCCCATACCTGCTGTAGCGAGATGTACGGCTGCTGATGCTTTTGAAGCTTGACGTGCTGAATAAGACATATTTCCCTCTCTTCTTTTGTTTCTAGTACTTCATAATTTCCGCCAGTAGGGGAGCTACTTCCTGTTTTGATTTTCCGGAGCTGACTTCCCTATACATTTTAGAGTGCCCAAGTTTTTCGACGAAGTCAACTAATTTAGTGGACTTATGTTCAACTTCGAACTCATGAGCAATTATACATGTTTCGTATATTATGTCAAGAAAATGTTCGAAAGTTATTTTGGGTAAATCGGCCGTCGGATTGGCGTAATCCGGACGGGCAATTCCAATTGAGGCATGCTCGGCCGCTCGAATGGCACAGGCCAGATTGCAGGCGGCCACATGGAGGTCAACAGCCGCAGTTGTGGCAGGGCAAATCAGGAAAGCAGTATTGTCATCCCCGACGCGGAAGGCAGGCTCGCGCCCCGTAATAATATGAAGTGCCACATGATTGTTTTCCGCAAAAGCAAGCAGGCGCCGCCCTTCGGGAATCATCAAAAGCATCGTGCGGCACTCCTCCATAATCGCGGCAGCTTGAGGGTGAGCATAAGGGTTGGCTGTATTCTGGGTTCCCAGATTTCCGAATTCGCGTTTTACATCATTCATACTCATAATCCTCTACTAGAGCCGCATGGGCGGCTTATCTTTATTGTATCAAATCCAGCGTTAACATCTTGCGCGGGGTGACTTTGATCCGCCCGTCAAAGCTGACATCGATAATGGCTTCCATTGGGCTGCTGTCATACAGGATTTCAGTGACAACGCAGAAATTTCCTGTCTCGATGTTGTGTTCAAGTGAAATATTTTCAGGCTGCGCGTCAAACTCTTCACGGCGATCTTCATCGTACAAGTCGATTGTCGCCGCTTCGGCAAGATTTTTAAGAATAATCATCTCGCCCTCGGGTTGGCGCACATAACAAAAGTAAAAATTGATATAGGCGATGATGTTCTCTTCGGTAAGTGTCAATTCGCCTGCATCAACCATATGGCGAATAGGGCTATCCGAGCCATCCATGTAGGAAAAGGATTCGCCATTGCTGATGTAATCAAGCGTAAAAACCGGCAACGAGGAAAAATTGGTCAGGCGATAGAGCATGTAGGTTTTGAAAAAGGGCAAGCGCGAGCATTTAGCTTCACTTGTAACAGGGGAAAACAAAACAGCTTCGCCCGTGCTTTTGACGCGGGAGATCATATCGAGAGTTTTATCGCGGTCGAGTCGATGCCAGATCATGTAAAGGGACTATAGCAGGAATTGAAAAAACGAAAAGTATTAATGAGAAATCAGCTCCAGAGAGATATGCGAAAGTGCGCTTTCAATCAAGTCTTTTGCGCAAGCTGCGTCATGGGCATTTTCACTCAGCTCCCGTCGCCATCCCTTTGCCCCGCGCAGCCCGCCAAAAAGGCCGAGAATATGACGCGTGGTGCTGTGGATGGAGCTGCCATAATCACGCTGCATCTGTTCGATGTACGGAATCATCGCGTGAGCGATGGCGTGGCGCTCGGGCGGCGGTGTGCCCCAGAAATGGGTTTCGCCCTCGGTCAGAAACCATGGATTCTGGTAGGCTTCACGCCCGATCATAAATCCGTCAAATGAAGGGGAAAGTTCCTGAATCTGCTCAAGAGTTTGAATTCCGCCGTTAAGAATTACGGTGAGGTGTGGAAAATCCTGTTTGATCCGCGCGGGGGAATTGTAATCAAGCGGCGGAATTTCTCGGTTTTCCTTGGGTGAGAGCCCTTGAAGCCATGCTTTGCGGGCATGAATAATAAATTTGCTGCATCCAGCAGATGAAGTTTTGCGAATAAACTCCTCTAAAAACACATAATCTTCGCTCTCATCCACGCCGATTCGGCACTTAATGGTAACGGGAATAGTCACGCGGGCAGACATAGCTGCCACAGTTTCAGCAACAAGTTCGGGCGTATTCATCAGGCACGCGCCAAACGCCCCTTGCTGGACGCGGTCGCTCGGACAGCCGCAGTTAAGATTAATTTCGCTATAGCCATAATCTTCACCCATCGCCGCGCTTTCGGCAAGGTCGGCTGGTGAGGCGCCGCCAAGCTGCAAAGCGATGGGATGTTCTTCCGGCGAATGGTTGAGAAGGTCAGTTCTCTTCCCCTTTAAAAGAGCTCCCGTGGTAATCATCTCGGTATATAGAAGAGCGTGGGGGCTGAGCAAGCGGTGAAAATACCGGCAATGCCGGTCCGTCCAGTCAATCATCGGGGCCACACAAAACCGATGCGCAGGAGGAACTTCCGCACAATTCATAATATTGGGTCTTGAAATTTGGCCATCTTTTCTCATAATGGCACGTCTTTTACGCCAAAACCCGCAGCCGCGTCCAGTTCAATCGCTTATGAAATCTCTCATTCTCTTTCTTATTCTGGTTATGTGCATTGCAGTGCAAGGCGCAGCACAGGCGGAAGCGCCGGAAACGTCAGGACTGCCGCTCCCGCGTTTTGCCAGCCTCAAATCGGACAATGTTTATGTGCGGGCGGGCCCCTCCATGGATTACCCGATCCGCTGGGTTTATAAGCGCGAGGGGTTGCCCGTTGAAATTACGCAGGAATTTGACGCATGGCGCAAGATTGTCGATCCCGAGGGCGAAGGTGGCTGGGTGCATAAAATCCTGCTCTCGAGTGGCCGTCGCGCCAAAGTCAGCGCCACAGATGGCCCTGTCACTGTGTACCGTGAGGCTGAAATGGTTCATCCCCTCGTCAAATTCGAGCAGGGCGTGGTGGTCGATGTTGATGAATGCCGCAAGCTTTTTTGCCATGTGACATTTCCGCCATACAGCGGATGGATCGAGAAAAAATCGCTTTGGGGTGTTTACGGCTCCGAGATTTTTAATTAATCTAAACGAATCAGGGGGTTATTTGCAGCCCTCGTCCCGCCTAATTTAGTCGTTTTTCTTACCCACATCCTTATCCACAGCCTTTTTGCGCATCGGAATCATGATTCATGCTTAGTGTTGAAAAAGTTGAGGTTGCTCAGCTCCTGCAGGAGAGTCTGTCCAAAATGGCCAATATGGATGGCCGCGGCACCGACATTCGCCTGATGCTTCAGGTCATGGGCGGGCTTTTAACCGAAACCGCTTTCTTTTTTGAAGAGCCGGATGAAACCTTGCAGGCTTGCTTTACCAAAATTAGCGCCGTGCTGGGTTGTGATGCGTATGAGGGCGAAATGCCCATTTGGCTCGAACTCGACCCTGTCCAGATTGATCTTTACACCGAACGGGGCCGCGAGCTCGCGCGCATGGCCATGGAAGACTGGGCCGATTGCGAATTTGCCTTTGTCGATATGATCGTGATGATGGCGCATCATATTATGGTGGCATGGGAAGAAGAGGGGATTCCGCGTTCGGAAACTTTCCGGCTGCTCATTGAATATGCCACGCGCTGCATGTGCTTTGAAATCGCCGCCCAAGAACTTTGTGATGTGCTGATCGAAAAGAAGATGGGCCGCGATGGCTGGACGCTGGGCGATTGCCTCGGCGGCCTTTCGGGCGCTGCCGGATGGCGCCTGGCCAAACTCAATCTTCTCCAGAAGAAACTTCCCAAGGAACAGGCCTTCAAGCCTTCGGGGATTGATCTTGATTACCTTGTGACCACCATGACTACAGAAGCCGCCCGCATGGGCGTGCCTGCTGGAGCAGACTGGCGTTTTGGCATGGCGGCCAATGATTGCCCCGCCAACCCGCCGATTGAACTTTTGAACGGGGTGGAACCTTACGCGCAGCTTTTCTTCTCGGCTGTCCCTATGCGCGATATGAAAGATCAAGCTGTGGCCTGCGCCAAAGCGGCGGGACGCATGCTTGCTGTTCTGGCTACAGGGGATAACCCCGAGATTGCTCCCGTGATTGCCAAGCCCCTTGCGATGATGGCGATCACCGAAACTTATAACGCCTTTTGGGCGGGTTATTAGGCACGACTCGTGTCCATATGTTTTTTGTGGAAGCCCTTGCCTTGCAGGGGCTTTTTCTTGCCGCAAGAAAAACTTATATTTGAAACAAAGTATTCATTATTTGATAAAATAATCATTAGAGTAATTCTATTCATTGATCTGCAATAATAAGTAACCAAAAAATAAAAAAGTAAATATTGAGCGGAAAGGGGCGCGTTGTTTCTTATTTTACATTCTACTTAACTATACGAATCAGAGGGTTAAGTAACAGTTTACTTGCCGAAAGGGGGTATTAACCTTTTTTTTCTGGACAAGGACTTGGGGCGTTGCTAGAAACATCCCGCTATGCACAACGAGTTTAAAAAACGAGGGTTGCAGCTAAAGCTGGTAGCGTTAGTTGCGGGCCTGTTGATCGGTGTGGTGTGTGGGACTGCGCATATAGGTGCGGCATTTGTGGAGCAAGCTCCGGTGCCGTTGAAAAAGAACCAGACGATCTTGGCAAAAGCCGATCGGATAGACGCAGTCCAAACGAGACCCACTTCGGAGAAAGAACCCCTCCTTCTGGACGATGTTTCAGGAGAGGTGAAGTCTTCGGCCGGTTACAAGATTGTCCTTTCTGCGGTTCGGAATGAACTCAAACGCGGGCGCCCCACCTATGCACTCAAGCTTTTAGGGGCTGACGCGCTGGCCGCAAAACTCAAACATTCCGAATTTGACCGGATCAAGGCGCAGATCGCCCAGTCCTACCTGATTGAGGGAAAGATCGCTCGCGCGGCGCAAGTGGCCGAAGAGGCTGTCAAGCGTTCCGGCAAAGCCGTTCCCCTCGCCGGATGGGTGGCCGGACAAGCTGCATGGCGCACCGGTGATTTTGGCCGTGCTGCCGATATGTTTGCCTTAACCGCCCATGCACCGCAGGCATCCTCATGGCTGGTGGCAGCAGGAGCTTACTGGGCGGCGCGCGCGAATATCCGTGCGGGGCGCGATAGTGACATTACAGAAGATCTTTACGCCATCGCGGGGAAATACCCGCGAACCTTTTATGGCTTTATGGCGCGCCAAGCCTCGGGCGATGCATATGAATTCAACTGGGACGCTCCCGAAATGGACTCGGGCGATGAAGAGGCCATTGCTGCCGATAATAATATCCGAAACGCGCTGGGTCTTGGTAAAAGCGGGAAGCTTGCCGCTGCTATTTCGGCTATTGCTTCAAGTAAATGGTTCCGTGATCAGTCCAAACGGGAAGCGCTGTTGGCGTTTGTCTCGGCTCAGAAAGTGCCGGCCCTGACCTTGTTTCTAGCCCGCAAGACGGTAAATGAGGATGGCGCGTTTTATGACTCTGCCCTCTATCCCGAAAGCCCGTGGGCGCCTAAATCGGGTTATAGCGTCGATAAAGCCTTGATCCATGCCCTGATCCGCCAGGAATCGCGTTTTAACCCCTATGCCCAGAGCGGGCAGGGCGCCAGAGGCCTCATGCAGATTTTGCCCTCGACCGCCCAGTTTATTGCTGCCCGCGTCACGGGAGACCTCTCCGATCCCCACGTGAATATGGAAGTCGGCCAGAAATACGTGGCCTACCTGCTCAAAGATCCGGTTGTGAATAACGATATTTTCAAAATGGCGGTAGCCTATAATGCCGGCCCGGGCAATTTGGCCCGCTGGAGCACTCAGCTTGGCCAAATGGATGATCCTCTGCTCTTTATCGAAAGCATCCCCTCGGGCGAAACACGCGCCTTTGTTGAGCGTGTCGTTGTGAATTACTGGATTTACCGTGCCCAGCAAGGGGCGGATAATCCCTCCCTTGATGCCGTAGTCGCCCTTGATAAGCCAGACGCTATCCGCGTAGCATCATCTTCGCCGCGCCCGCTTGAAACCGCGCAACTGGATACACGCGCCACAAATCTGGATAAATAATCGCGCCCACCCACGTAAAAATGGAGGAAAAGTCCCATCGCCTTGCATTTTTAATATTGCCCAAAGGCGCATGAGGGTTTACATATGCGATATATAATCTCCAGACGAGAAAGGCAAACCATTCATGTATGACAAACGCGGTAATGCTCCGGCAGGGTTTTCACCCACAATTGAATTCTCTCATGTGCGCGGCGATGGAATTGTCATTTTCAACAGTTGCAATACGGGCATCAAAAAAGAAATTCCCATGAGCGGAGAAGAAATCGAGGCCGCAGCAGCTGCGCTGGAGCAGGAGATCAGCACGGACACCATGGCGCAGCCTCTCTCCCCCCGCCGCTATGATCTAGGTGTGTACCGCTGCGCTCAACAGCATCTTGCTGCTCGCTAGCGAGAGGCAATCAGATTAATTTGCGTATCTGGTTGTGAATATGGGCTGATCCTGCGGCCAGAAGGGTGGGGTCGCCATCGAGTCGTTTGGGTTGTCCCGACCAGTCGGTAATCACACCACCAGCGCCTTCAATCACCGGCACCAGCGCGATAAAATCATAAATACCGAGTTGATCTTCGGCAATCGCATCAATAAAACCGTTGGCCATCAAACCATAGAAATAACAATCCCCCTGAAATACGGTATAGCGGGTGGCCGCAGAAATGCGTTCAAGCCGCTTCGGGTCATCATGGGAAATTTGTGTGGCCGATCCCGTCCCGAAAATGGCATCTTTCATTGTTGGGCAGGGGCGACAGGCGACAGGCTTGCCATTAAACGTCGTAGGCTGTCCCGCTTGCCCGATCCAGCGTTGACCTAAAATAGGCTGGTCGATAATCCCCAGAATGGGCGTGTTCCCATGGCACAGGCCGATCAGCGTACCGAAAGTCGGGCGCCCGATGGTGAAAGATTTTGTGCCATCAATCGGATCAAGCACCCATGTATAGCCGCTTGTGCCCTCCTGCGTATCGAACTCCTCGCCCAAAATCCCGTCATCGGGCCTTTGGGCTGTGATGAGCGCGCGCAGCCGCTCTTCAATCGTCCGGTCGGCAAGAGTCACGGGCGAGTCATCTGCTTTGGTCACAATATCAAGAGGCGTGCCAAAGTAGCGGCGGGTAATGGCTCCGGCCTCATCAGCCAGTGTGAGGGCGAGGCTGAGAAACGCATTATCGTGCATGGCGGTGTCCTTCTGAAAAAAATCGGGGTGAGGTCAAAAAAAACTATACATCAAAAAACGATGAGCGTATAAGACCCCCCTTACAAAGTTTTATAACAAACAAAGAACAACAATAAGAGGGTCAATATGAAGTCACACACACACCGCGAACTCTCCCCACCTTCGGGCGTTAACTGTATGCAGGACCATGCCACGGGTCTGTGGACTCTGCCGATTGAGGATTTTGATGCGCATAAGGACTATTACCTTAATTGCCTGAAGGCGGGTATTGCCACATCCTTTGAACTCACCGCCGATCCTGAGCTTGAATTGCCTTGCCTTGCCATCGTCCCGATTAAAAATGCGCCTGAACAGGCGCGCAGCGCTCCGATTTATGCGATTGGTGAAGTCTTCCAATTCGCCGCTTTTGGCGTAATCCGCTCCGGTACGGGGGGCAAGCTCTCCCGTGGCCGTGGTCCCGAAGCCTACGCCATCCCGATGGTCACGCTGGACTACTAAAGAAAAAGCCGGACAAATTGTCCGGCTTTTGAATTGTGGAGATAGGGGAAAGTGTATTAGCCGTTGACGACAGACGCGACTTCCGCCGCGAAATCGACCACTTCTTTCTCAATGCCTTCACCCAGAACGTAACGCACGAACGCGGTCAGTTTAATCGGGGAACCGGCGTCTTTCGCTGCTTTCTCGATAACCGTCGCAATCTTGCTGTCAGGATCCATAATGAACGCTTGATCCATCAGGCAGACCTCTTCGCAATATTTGCGCATACGGCCTTCAAGCATTTTTTCAACGATCTCGGCAGGCTTGCCGGAGGCAAGCGCAGTTTCACGCTGAACATTTTTCTCGCGCTCGAACGCCGCTGGATCAACGCTGGACGAATCGAGATATTCAGGGCCAGCCGCAGCGACATGCATCGCCAGTTGTTTGCCAAGACCAGCAAGTTTGTCGGCAGGAGCCGCGGACTCAAGCGCAACCAACACACCGATTTTGCCAAGATTTGGCGCAATCGCATTGTGAACGTAAGTGGCCACAAGACCTTGACCAACGCTGAGTTTTTGCGCACGGCGCAGGCTCATATTCTCGCCGATTGTAGCGATGAGGCTGGTGAGGGTTTCTTGAGCATTTTTACCATCTGCAAAAGGCGCAGCAGCAAGAGCTTCAACTGAACCATTAGTGGTGAGGGAGATTTGAGCTGCTTTAAGCGAGTAGTCTTGGAATTGCTGGTTACGGGCCACAAAGTCGGTCTCGGCGTTGATTTCAACGATCGAGGCTGATCTGCCGTCAGCTGCAGCCGACACAGCCACAAGGCCCTCAGCCGCGGTGCGTCCGGATTTCTTGGCAGCCTTTGCCAAACCTTTTTTACGCAGCCAGTCAACGGCAGCTTCCATATCGCCTTTGCATTCTACGAGAGCGCCTTTGGCGTCCATCATACCGGCGCCAGTTTTCTCGCGCAGTTCTTTTACCATTCCTGCTGTAATATCAGCCATGATTAATCGTCCTTTTAGTGATGTGGGGTTAGATAAATATAACTACTGCTTAAAAGGAAGGGGCCGTTTCCGTCCCCTTGCCTGAATTCATTAAGCGTTGGCAGCTTTCGCATCGCCTGCAGGGGCTGCGGCTTCGTTCGCAGCAGGAGGCAGGTTCACTTCAACATGAAGCGCTTCGCCAGCGTCCTTGCCCGAGCGCCCCATTTCAGCTTGAATGCCGTCAAGGATCGCGGAAGACACGAGTTCGCAATAAAGCTCAATCGCGCGGATCGCATCATCGTTGCCCGGAATAGGGAAGTCAACGCCAACAGGGGAGGAGTTGCTGTCAATGATCGCGATAACCGGAATGCCGAGTTTATTGGCTTCTTTAATCGCAATGTCTTCTTTATTGGTGTCGATCACGAAAATCGCATCCGGCTGACCGGGCATATCCTTGATCCCGCCGATGGATTGTTCGAGCTTGGCGCGTTCACGCTTGAGCATCAGCTCTTCTTTTTTCGTGAAACCGGTTTTCTCGAGCGAGAGAACATGATCAAGTTCTTTCAGGCGCGAGATGGAGTTGGTTACTGTTTTCCAGTTGGTTAGCATACCGCCGAGCCAGCGGTGATTCACGTAGTACTGGCCGCAGCGTTTGGCTGCATCAGCGACTTGAGCTTGAGCTTGACGTTTGGTTCCAACGAACAGAACACGACCGCCACCCGCAACGATGTCACGCAGGGTGCGCAAAGCAGAGTCGAGCATCGGAACGGTTTGTTGCAAGTCAAGAATGTGAACATCATTACGCACACCGAAAATAAACGGGCGCATTTTAGGGTTCCAGCGACGGGTGCGGTGACCAAAGTGAACGCCTGCTTCTAAAAGTTGGCGCATTGAGTATTCGGGCATAGCCATAGTGTAATCTCCTTTATCCGGTTGTGCCTCTACGGGGGTGTGATGACGGAACATACCGTCACACCGGTTGGCCGAGATTTTTCAATCAAAAGCCATCCCCGTATGTGAATTAACGCGGTTTATAAGGAATCCACGCCTTTTTTGCAAGTCATTTATATATATTTTAGGGGGGTTAAGCGGCAATATCAATCAGACTGCCCCGTTGCGGCGGGCTATTGCGGATCTGCGTATTGTTGGTTAGGGCCTCTTTGGTGGCTTCTTTGGCCTCAAATCCGTGATTTTCCGTCACTTTTTGCTGAACTTTTTGAATAAGGGCAGTCCGCTCGCGAGTCGTGTTGCGATCCTGAAGGCCAAACTCGGCTTTGGCATCTGAAGATACCGCCTTCGGAATAACACTGGCAATCTGGTTGGTACCCGTTGCTGACATTTCCATGGCTGACCCTTTTTAACCCTTCTGGTTCAAACCCCACACAATCCCTGATTATAAAAGATTACCCCACAGAGATTAAAAACGCATTAATCGTAAAGCGCAAGATTAAGAAGGAAAACCCCTTCAAAATAATATTTTCCCTATTTACACATTATCAAGAAATTTATGTGAGCATGGGGGTGTGTGAATAAAGTAGTTTGGTTGGCGGTACCAGAGCAATAAATATAAAATAAGAAAATAAAAAACATAAAAATAAACAACGTTTAGGGCCGTACAGATATTATGACTGCTTATATATACAGAGACCATGCCTCGCCGGGTGAGATCGATGATGTCGATCCTGCTCTCGTTGACCTTCATCGTAGACAAGATACTCTTAAACATAGTGAAGATTTAAGTGCATCGGCACGCGTGCAGCTTTGTGACCAGATGTCCGGCATTTTGGAAGAAACCCACAGTGATGCCGAGCGCGAGATGGCAGCTGATATTCTTCTGGTACTGATGCGTCAGGCCCAGCGTGATCTGAAAATGGCTTTGGCTGATCGCATGTCGGTAATCGAAACAATACCGCTGCGCCTCGTCCTGCGCTTTGTCCATGACGATATTGAAGTGGCGGAGCCTGTCCTGCGTCATAGCAAAGTCCTCAATGATCTTGACCTCATGTATATCATCCAGTCTTTCGGGCCATCTCACTGGCAATCGATTGCCGCGCGCTCTGATCTCAATGAAACGATCATAGATACGCTGGGCGAAAAGCGCGATATACCGACACTGCATGTGCTCGCAGAGAATGATAAAATTACGATCCCGCCTCTTACAATGAGCATCTTGACGGATATGGCGCTCACCGATGAAGGGTTCTCCCGTCCGCTTCTTGCGCGCGCTGATCTCCCTGAAGATGCCGTGCGCAAACTTTATCTCTATGTCGGGCAGGAACTTAAAAAACAGATCGAAGAAAGATTCAATAAGGAATTTCTGGATATTATCGACGATGTGGATGATGTGGTCTCCGAGTTCTCGGTGATGTCCGAAAAAAGATTTTTGCCTACGCCGACCATGCTGCGTGCAGCTGACGCTTTTGCCCAGCAAGGGAAACTCACCGTCCACCTGATGGTGGAGACTGCTAAACGTGGACAGATTTCATCCTTTGTTGCGCAGTTTAGTAAGTTCATCAATTACGCCGTGGGTGACGTTGTGGATATGCTCGAGCAGCCGGGAGGCCGCGCCTTTGCCCGCATGGCTCGCAACGCAGGGTTTGAGCGCCATGATTTCCTCTCGATCTATATGATGACCCGTCAGGGGCAAAAAAGCGCTGGAGCCACAGCCGCTTCGGATGTTGATGAAGCGCTTGGCTGGTTTGACCGCGCCGAAATGTAGAATTCAGAAATCTCTGGGGGAGATACGAAAGGGACGGTCTAAGCCGTCCCTTTTGATTTTTATCCGAACTAAAATAAAGACAGCCTTACGCAGCTTTTTTCTGCTTTGTAAGAGCTTCAACGCCGGGCAGGGGTTTGCCTTCCATCCATTCAAGGAAAGCACCGCCAGCGCTCGAGACATAGGTAAACCCGTCAATG
Source organism: Pseudobdellovibrionaceae bacterium (assembly GCA_041674725.1). Lineage (GTDB taxonomy): Bacteria > Pseudomonadota > Alphaproteobacteria > Micavibrionales > Micavibrionaceae > UBA1573. The sequence continues at coordinate 25,874 of JBAYVC010000002.1, forward strand.
CATCCGGCATGTTCAAGGGCCGACACGGTATCGCCACCGCCTGCCACACTCACGAGCCCACCCTTGGACGTTGCATCAGCCACAGCTTGCGCGGCGGCGTTGGTGCCAGCATCAAAGGGGCGCACTTCAAACACACCCAAAGGGCCGTTCCACAAAACAGTTTTGCATGATGCCAGTTTCTCGCGCAGCATGGCGATGGTTGCAGGCCCCGCATCCACAGCCTCTCGATCGGCGGGCATAGCGTTGGTCAAAACAATTTCGAACGGTGCGTTTTCGCCGAATTTATCGACAATCACGCGGTCAACCGGCAAAAGGATTTGACAGTTGGCAGCTTTAGCAGCGGCCTGAATACGGCGTGCTTCATCGACCATGTTGCGTTCGCACAGAGATTTGCCAACCTCGATCCCGTCGGCAAAGAGGAAGGTATTAGCCATCCCGCCCCCGAGGAACAGGTAATCGACTTTTTTCACAAGATTTTCGAGCACTGAAATTTTGGTGGAAACTTTCGATCCACCGACAATCGCCATCACCGGACGCTCGGGCGCTTCCAAAGCGGCGGAGAGCGCATTAAGTTCGGCTTCCATCAGAAAACCCGCGCAGGCTGGCAGGAAGTGCGCGAGTCCTTCGGTTGAGGCATGAGCGCGGTGCGCGGCAGAGAAAGCATCGTTGCAGTAAACTTGACCGAGCGCCGCCATTTGTTTGGCAAAACCCATATCATTTTTTTCTTCTTCCGCATGGAAGCGCACATTTTCAAGCAGGGTCACCTGACCATTCTGCAAAGCAGCTTTGGCTGCCTCAGCAGGCGCGCCGATACAATCATCTGCAAAACCGACCTTTACGCCCCAGCTTTTCTCCAAAGCAGGCAACATGAATTTGAGCGAGAACTCTGGTGTAACCCCCTTTGGGCGGCCAAAGTGAGACAGAACCAGTGTTTTTGCACCATTTTTGGTTAAGTAGTCGAGGGTGGGTTTCAGGCGATCAATACGGGTCGTATCAGAGATCACGCCGTTTTCGGCAGGGACGTTCAGGTCAGCGCGCAGCAAAACAATTTTGCCTTTGACGTCGATATCTTTCAGAGACTGGAAGTTCATGGTTTTCCTCACATTTAGGGGTCACAGAAGTGGCTCAACTTTTACCGCATTAAAGGGCAGGGGAGCAAGAAAAGAAACATTGACATAATTTTTAAAATAAAGATAATCACCGCGTTTTGAGTGAAGCGGTGGCAAAGGGTAAAGACGATGACAACATGGCTATCAACTTTGGGAAATGCATTTGTGGGAGCGGTCAGCGGTGCCCGCGCAAAATTAACACAGACATTTGATCTATCGGCGCATATCGACCGTGTTTTTGATGATGTTCAAGGCTTCGGCGTCGACGGGGCGGGCTGTGCTGGCGTTGATGAAGCGGTTATGGCTTGCGAAGCGGAAGCTCTTGCGCCGTAATGGCTATCTCAGCGATTTTGCCGCATCTGTCGCTTCAATCAGGCGGGTGCGGAGAGTCGGATCAAGAAACGAGTGCCCCGCATCGGGTACAATCACATAGTCGGCCTCGGGCCACGCCTTGTGCAGGCGGTCAGCGCTGACCATCGGACAGATCATGTCATAGCGCCCTTGAATGATCGTGGCAGGAATCGCGCGGATAGTATCAATTCCTTGCAAAAGACTGTGCCGTTCGTCAATCACCTGTGTGTAAAAATAATGCGCCTCGATCTTCGCCATGGCGAGAGCGTAGTAGCGCTGGTCGTCTGATGTTAGGGTTTCTTTCTGCGGAAAGAAGGACGAACACGCACTTTCATAGGCATTCCACTGCATCGCGGCTTCGATGGAAATACGATCGTCCGAACTGGTCAAACGCTCGTAATAGGAGGCCAGCAAATTGCGCGTATCCATCCCGCGGGCAAAATCATCCCAGGCCTCAGGGAAAATCGACCGCATGCCAGCGATGTACCAGTCAATTTCGCTTTGCTCCATAAGAAAAATCGAGCGCAAAATCAAACTGATGCAAGAGGATGGATATTTCTGGGCATAGGCGAGAGCCAGCGTACTGCCCCATGATCCGCCGAACAAATGCCAGCGTGGCACACGCAAATGTGCGCGCAGCATCTCCATATCATGGGTCAGATGGGTAAGAGTATTATCATGGAGATTGCCAAGCGGTGTGGAGCGTCCCGCACCGCGTTGATCAAAAATAATGATGCGGTAATGAAGAGGGTCAAAAAAGCGGCGGTGAATACTGGTTGCGCCCGCACCCGGCCCACCATGAAGAACAACGATAGGCACCCCGTCAGGATTGCCGCTTTGCTCCCAATAGAGCGTATGAACAGGCGAGACGGACAAAAATCCTTGCGAGTAGGGCGCAAGAGGCGGAAAGAGATCCCGCATAGGCCGTGGATGCAGCGCGGATGCGTAGCTGAGGGCTTTGGGGCCCGATTTCAAGATCGTTGAAAAAAGATCCGGCATACCTTAAGGGGTACCGCGCTGCCTCACAAAAAACAAGCTAAAACCCGAGTTTTTGGGCAATCGAGTTGCACGCATTTGTCGCGGGCTCCGAGAGGGCGGCCGATGCAGCGATGCCAGCACCAACCCCTACAACTGGGTTAGCTGTAACTAAACCAGCACCAACCCCTGCGGCGCCCGGGACAACGACATCGCCAAACACCTGACAGAGGCGATTGCGCCCCGAGCCTTCACCGACAGTTAAGGTACCCAGCCCATCTGACACGCCATTGAGACCTGCCTCGGTCAGTTCACTGGCGCTGGCGTGACCACTGGCCATGGCCACAGTAACGCCCGCTGCCGCCCCGACAAACTTGCCGGCAATGCCGAATTTGCCAGCCTTTTTGGAAACCTCTTCACCGACCTCTATTGCAACGGATTCAAGCCGTCTGGTGGGAACTTTGACGCCGGAGGCCAGCATATCTTCTTTGCCAGTAGCCAGAGCAAGGCGCTGTGACACCAGATAACCGTTGCCGTTCGGGTATTTACCCTCCAGAACATTGTCATAGGCCGCACGTTCAGCCTTGCTAAGATCGCGGGCAACTCCACCCTTGCCGTCACTCACCCTCATATAGGCATCGGCCAGTTCCCCGACGCGTTGCTTAAAAATTTCATCGGCTGTCGGAACTTTGCTCAAGGAGTTATTCCCGCGCATTTTTATCAACTCGCCCATCATGCCTTGGGAATTACCCTTATACTGGGCTTCAAGCCGCCCCACGGTTTCCTTGGCAAGTTTGAGGGCACTTGTATCGCTATAATCCTGAGCCATATATCAAAAACTCCTTGTTTTAGAAAAGTTTAGGTGAGGGAGCTTCCTAATTTATTAAAAATACATAAAATTTGATTTATATTTTACGTAATTGACTTTGGCGGTATTTTTTGCTATTTTCTCCGCACAACTCAATGCATAAGGAGTGAAGAATAGTCGGTTGGAAAGGTGTTGCAATTATCGGAGCGTTCGCTGCGGCGGTAACGTCCACAATGCTGACAAATGTTCAAGTGCCGGAGACTTTGAAGGCTGCTGATGCGCTGGAAGGCCGCTCTACGCCCGAAAATACCCAGAGCCAATGCGCTAAAAAAAGTGACCCGCAATCAGGTCTTGAAATCTATCAGCCGAAATGCTGAAAACACCCAAAGATCATTGATTAAACAGCGAGCGCAGAATTTTCTCTTCGCTCGTTTCTTTTTTTGTCTCAGGTGAGGAGGAGGGGCGCGGTTCGAGAGCTTTTGGCTTATCGATCTGCGGCGCTTCGGGAGTCTTGATGCTTTGCATCCCCGAGGACGGGGCATTGTCGAATCCGCGCGGTTTTTCATCCAGAAGCTCAAGCTGGGCGCTATTATCAAGCTCAATAAACGGGCCGTTATAATCACGCATCCATCCGCGTACCCGCACCCGTGATCTTGCTAACGAAAGCAGATTCACATGCTCGCGGGAAAAATCCTGCCGCAAAGAGGCTGGAATACCGACACTGAAATCACTGTGCCAGTCGTGGCCAAAATTGAGGTAAATCATATTGCTCTTTTGGGAGGCGGTAGCAACAACCCCTTCGACCACAAAAAAATCATCAGATTCTTTAATCAGACTCGTAGCACTGCGCACCGCATAGGCGGGGTCTTTCCATAGCCCAAGTTTTTCGGTGCGCGCTTGTTTTTCAAGTTCCAGAAGGGCGGCGGCACTTTCCACATTCCCCGGCACCGTCCGCACACGGGCGAGGCCTTCGGCCAGAAGCTCCCCCTGTATCCACACATGCTGCGGCCCACAGGTCAGGTGGATCACGTATTGCCCGAGACGGTTGACGCGCCCCATATCCTCGCTACGTGTTTTATGGGCAATACAGCTTTGGCCTAGTGTAAGCTGTGCGAGTCGCTCCTGCGCCGCTCGGGCCGGAGCGGGATCGCCCTTGATCAGACCGGGGACATCAAGTCCCGTGAGGGAATAGACGGTGCCTTGTTCGTCAATCAGGGTGAGGGGGTCGGCCACGCTTTTAATCGTTACAGGGACAGGATCGGGAACAAGGCCGCTGAGTTTAATGCGGAAAATAGTCGGGGACGGGCCGCGATCTCCCTCTTTTGCAAAGGAAGAAGCTGTGACAATCTGAAGAAACGCCGCAACAAGGATAAAAGTTATGAACCGCATAGGCTCTACAGTCATGGAAAATACGAAGAAATACAAGATACGATTTTTGCCGTTACTCGTCGCTCTGGGATTACTTGCCGGATGCAGCACAAATCCGGTTACGGGCGGCAGCGAGTTCACAGGCCTGATGTCCCCCCAGCAGGAGGCGCAGATCGGGGCCCAGCAGCATCCCGAAATCATCAAGGAATATGGCGGCGTGTATCAGGACAGGGCGCTACAGGCTTATGTCCGTGAGGTGGGCAGCAAGGTTGCGCCGTTTTCCGAGCGGCCGGATACCCATTACACGTTCACATTGCTGGATTCGCCGATGGTGAATGCTTTTGCCCTGCCGGGGGGATATGTGTATGTGACACGCGGCACGCTGGCGGTGGCGGACAGCGAGGCGCAGCTTGCCGCTGTGCTGGGTCATGAAATCGGCCACGTTGCGGCGCGCCATCAGGCGTCGCGTTATTCAAGCGGCGTCGTAACATCGCTGGGCGCTGCCATTCTCGCCGCCGCTGTTGGCTCGCCCGCTGTAAGTGATGCACTGAGCGTCGGCACCAACTTGTATATGAGTTCCTATTCACGCGATCAGGAACGTCAGGCCGACACACTGGGTGTGCGCTATCTTGGCCGAGCCGGTTATGATCCGGCGGCCATGTCCGGTTTTTTGCGCGGGATGGATATTTACCTGAATGATGAAGCGCAGGCGTTGGGTGAGGAAAAACCGGATATGAGTTATTTCTCCTCGCACCCCAACACTGGTGAACGTATCGCGCAAGCGGCGCAGGAAGCGCAAGTCTGGCAGGCAGGGAACCAGAAGGGCGCAAATGTCGTCGCACCTGATCGTTACCTGCGCGCTATCTCCGGCATGACCTTTGGTGACGGCGCCGCGCAAGGGTTTGCGCGGGACGGGCATTTCTATCATCCCGATATTGGTTTCGTGCTTGATATTCCGCGTGGATTCAACGTCAAGAACGCGCCCGAAGCGCTGATTTTTGAAGGGCCGCAAAACACACTTGTTTTGCTTGATATGGACGACAATAAAACTTTTGGCGGCGTTGATCGGTACATGCGGGATCAATGGCTGGAGGGATCCAATCCGGCACCAGTAGAAATGATTGCCATTCATGGCCATCCGGCAGCCACCGCGCAGCTCAAAGGCGCGCTCGATAACCGTCCGGTCGAACTGCGCCTTGTGGCCATGGAGTGGGGCGGAAAAATGATCCGGCTGCAAATTGTTATCCCCCAGCGGTCTTCGGCGCAGGTGGTGGATGATTTGAAACGCATGACCTACAGCCTGCGGGGCATGAGCGCCGATGAACGCAAGCGTATCCGTCCTTACCGTTTGCGCGTGGTGACTGCCATGACAGGCGACACACAGGAAAGCCTTGCCCGTAAAATGGAGATGCGTGACAATCCGCTTTTGTGGTTACGCGCGATCAACGGCCTCACGCCGTCAGAGCAAATTATTTCCGGTCAGAAATACAAGGTCGTGGAATAAGAGAGAGGGGTAGAAATTCAATGGCCTGCCTCGGCGTTCACCTTGGGTAAAAAAACTTCGTACCTTTTGATCTTTGTGTTGATAATCATTCGCAAAAACATTGCAGAAACTATTTCCCTTCGTTACAGTTGAAAGAAAAGCGAGGGGTGCATTCTATGTTCATTTGTATCTGCCGAAAAATCAGTACATCCGCACTGGATATCTACGTCATGAACAACCCGCATATGCTGGGCAAAAGCTGGGCGGAAGTGAGTTGCGCCATCTCGGGGCAAGAGCCTGTCTGCGCTGATGGTCGCGGGGCGTGCTGCGAGGAAGGAACGCACGCGCTTGAGCGTCTGCGCGCCGATCATGATGCGAGTGTGCCTGCCCAGCCTTAATATCAGGAATTGGCGAGAGTAATTCCTGTCTTGGATTCAATAGCTTGACGGGCGCCGTGGCCCAGCATTTCAAACAAAGGCACATCAACCGTCACACGATGTTTGGCCGTAGCGTGTTCACCGACCAAGGTGATGCTACGCCCCGTAATGCTGATAGCGGCATCATCACCAAAGCGGCGACGGGCGGCATTCACATCTTTGGCATAGGCTTTTTTGGGGGAGGTGATTTCATCCACCCGTGCAGCTTCGAACCCTTTACTCAGGAGGGTTTCCAATGCAACGCTGGCCGAAATCGCCGACGTCTGCTTTTTATAGTCGTTACCCATTATTCTGTTTTTCTCCCTGTACGCTGGCTTGCGGATTTAAGTTGGCCGCAGGCTGCTAAAATATCGCGTCCGCGTGGACGACGTATAGGAGCATCATAGCCTGCTTTCTCTAAAATTTCAGCAAAAGATTCAATGCGCGTCATGGGCGAGCAATTATAGCCACTGCCTTCCCATGCGTTAAAGGGAATGAGGTTGATTTTGCAGGGAATACCCACCAGCAGGCGCGTGAGTTCGCGCGCATCGGCGTCCGAATCATTGATGACATCCAGCATCACATATTCAAAGGTAATGCGGCGCGATGGCGAGACGCCCGGGTAGCTACGGCAGGCCTCCAGCAAATCTTTGAGTGGATATTTATTATTGATCGGCATGATGCCTGATCTTTTTTCATCGTTGGCCGCGTGCAAGGAAATTGCAAGATTGACGCCCAGTTCTTCTCCGCACTGGACAATCTGCGGCACCACGCCCGAGGTCGAAAGGGTGATGTGGCGTTTGGAAATTCCGAGTCCATCAGGATGCATACAGATTTTGAGCGCCTTGGCCACATTATCGTAGTTATAGAGCGGTTCGCCCATGCCCATCATCACGATGTTGGTCAAATCACGTCCCTGCTTTTCACCGTCCGAGGGCCATTCTTTGAGGACATCTTTGGCAAACATCACCTGCTGCAAAATTTCATGAGGGCCGAGATTGCGCACGAGAGGCTGCGTCCCCGTGTGGCAGAATTTGCAGGTGAGCGTGCAGCCTACTTGCGAGGACACACACAAGGTGCCGCGCTTGGGCGTGGGGATAAACACCATTTCCACCTGTTGTCCATCAGACATGCCGAGCAGCCACTTAATAGTACCGTCATCTGATTTTTGTTCGGTTATCACTGCGGGGCGGTCAATTGCATATTTCTCGGTTAACAGGGCGCGGAGGTCTTTGGGTAAATTGGCCATGGCGTTGAAGTCGGTCACGCCGCGCTGATAAATCCAGTTCCAAATTTGTTTGGAACGAAAAGCGGGCAGCTTGTGTTCACTCAAAGCATCCTGCATTTCGGCGAGATCAAGCCCCACCAACTGGACGCGTCCCGCAGCGTCTTTGCGCGGGGCAGAAAATTTGTCAGCGTGGGAGGTGAGGCTCATAGTTTATATTCCATATTATATGTCAGGCTGCTCTTATATATAGTGTACCTTAAAAAAGCAAAAAAAATTAATAGTCCTGTAACTTTTTAACTTTGTCCGCGAATACCTAGCATGAGGGATGTAATGAGGCCGCTTTACCTGCTTATAGAAGCCTTGATCCCTTTTGAAATGGAACCATTTACATACTGTTTCGTATGTGTCACGGAGGATTTAGATGGCTTATATTGACGACCAGATCACCCAACGGGCCAATCTCGGTTATATCCGCAGCGCGATGAACGAGCCGCTGCTGGAGCGCGAGCACGAGTTTGACCTTGCCCGCCGCTGGAGAGAAAAGGGCGATGAGAAGGCTCTCCACGAGTTGGTGCGTTCCTACACCCGCCTTGTGGTCGCAGCGGCGTCCAAATTCCGCAATTACGGCCTGCCGATGGGCGATCTCATTCAGGAAGGAAATATAGGCCTCATGCAGGCTGCTAACCGCTTCGAGCCTGACCGCGATGTCCGGTTTTCGACGTATGCCACATGGTGGATCAAAGCCTCGATTCAGGATTATATCCTGCGCAACTGGTCGATTGTCCGCACGGGAACAACAGCTGCACAGAAGTCCTTGTTCTTTAACTTTCGCCGTCTGCGCGCCAAGATTGACGGGGCCGCCAGCGAGCATGGCCTCACCCCCGATGGTCGCGTCAAGATGGCGGAAACGCTGGGCGTGCGCGTTCAAGATGTTGAAGATATGGAGGGCCGGATGTCCGGCGGCGATCAGTCGCTTAATGCTACGATTGGCGAAGATGGCGAGGACGAGCATCAAAGTTTCCTCGCGGATACGCGCCCCAATCCTGAAGATGTCGTAATCGGCATGAAGGATGCGCAGGCGCGTTCCAAGTGGCTGAAGGATGCTCTCCAGTCCTTGAGTGAGCGCGAACGCAGCATCATTTATGACCGCCATTTGGGTTATGAAACAGTGACGTTGGAAGACCTCGGCAAAAAGCTGGGCGTGAGCAAAGAGCGTGTACGCCAGCTTGAGGCGCGCGCCATCCAAAAACTCAAAGAAAATCTTACCCCTTACAAAGAGCCGCTGATCGGTACGTTTGGCGACGCTCTTTAAACGATCTTCCCCCAGAAGAAACAGGTGCCGGATATCATCACCCCACGTTGATGTCCGGCGCTTTTTTATGCCCCTTTAACTCTCCCCATCATTGCGAGGTGCGAGCTGAATTCTTATTTTTGATCACTATAAATAGTCGCGCCGTTATAGAGCGAGGGGGCGTGTCCGGTCGTGGCAATCTCGTCCGTGATTCGCGCGCGCCACGCCTGCTGGGCCATATTTTTAAAGCCTTCTGGTAGATGGAGGAGGGTGAGAGCGGAGGCTTGCGGATCGTGCCGTGCCACCACCTTGAAAAACTCTGTATTAGAGAGCGTTGGCGCTTCAGTCCACGCAAAGGCGCTTCCGGCGCTATCATTTACACTGATGCAGGTCGTGATATTGGCCCACAGACATTCGGCATAGGCGAGTGGCCCGAGCATAAGCGTCGAGGTATAAAGCGTTGCGGCCCCAAGGTCGAAGGGGCGGTCATGCTGTTGCTCTTTACGGAGGCGGCAGGCGGTACGGATGGCGCTGACTTCCGGCGTAGCAATCAGGTCATGACCGCGTTGGTCAAGGCCGCTTGCCATTACCGTATCGCCGTGCGCGACCACCGCCAGAGGTTCGGGTGCGGTGCGGAACAGATGGGCGACAGGAGAAGGAAGATCATCCAGCGAAAAACTCAAACGCCGGATGGTTTGCTCCTGTGCAGGGCGCTGCATATCGACCAGATAAGGGGCATCGTTAAAGCCGGCAACGGTCAGCGTATCGGCATAGGTCGCGCCGTACGTCACAATAAAATTGAACGAGGTTTCAAGAAGTCCCTCGGCCAGCAAATGTCGTGCGACAATCTCTTCCTTGGCGTGGCAGGCGGGGCAGCTCTCGCCGCTTGAGGTAAGAACGACAAGGGCATCAGGGCTAGTATTGCGCAATATGTCCTTGAGCTGGGCAATATTGGTAGGGCTTAGAATTTCATTCTCGGCATGGGCGCTCGCAATCCCTTTCTCCAGTACCGCATTGGCGGCAAAATCTCCCACCTGAATCCAGAGTTTTTGCGCGGGGCAGTAAACATGGAGTGCGGCCCCGAACGGCCCTCCGCGTCCGGCCTTGACGTTCTCCATGGCAAAATGATCCGCCTGCGCCAGAAACTGGCGGAGCTTAAAGAGCTGGGTGTCATCAAGCATAATCATCATAATTTCCGTGGCGCTACATCTCGCTCTATTCTATAAAAGAAATGCCTTTCAAAATCAAAGAACAAGGTCGGCCATCATGAATTATAACCGCGAAAAATATGTCTCTTGGGATGATATTCAGATGCTCTGTCGTGGCCTTGCCCACAAGATCCACGCCGAAAGGCCGGATCTGACTAAAATGCTGGCTATTACGCGCGGCGGGCTTTTCCCCGCTGGTATTCTGGCAAGGGAGCTGGGGATCAGGACGATCGAGACCATCGGCATTGGTTCTTATGACGAACAGGATCGCGGCCTTCCGCAAATTCTCAAAGACGCGCAAAGCGCCTATCTGGAAGATGTTTTGGTGGTTGATGATCTTGCTGATACGGGTAACACCTTGAAAATGCTCAAACAAAAGCTGATAAAACCTGTTGTCGTTACGCTGTTTGTCAAACCGGAAGGGGCACCTTTCGTGGATTACTATGCCGAGGAAGTGCCCCAATCTACATGGGTGCGCTTTCCATGGGACACGGTACGCCAATATGTGCCACCTGTGGTCGCCAAATAATTATTTGACAAAACGTCCCAAATCCCTATAGTGCCGCCATTCCTGAGAAGTTTTCATGGTGAAAACGATGCTGACGCGTCTTTAGATGCGCCTCCATCCCCCGCAAAGTAAGACTGGAAAGTAAGACTGGGGCGATCGGGACAACAACAAGAAAAATGGAGTAAAAGATGGCTGGAAAGCGTCTTGAGAGTAAACATAAAATCGACCGCCGTTTGGGCTGTAACCTCTGGGGTCGTGCAAAATCCCCTTACAATGACCGCCAAACCGGCCCTGGTATGCATGGTGCCAACCGCGGTAAACCAACAGACTATGGTCTGCAGCTGCGCGCCAAACAAAAGCTGAAAGGCTATTATGGCGGTATCGGCGAAAAACAATTCCGCAAATATTACCACGAAGCCATCCGTTTGACCGGTGACAGCTCCCAGCACCTGATTGGTCTGCTTGAGCGTCGCTTGGACGCTGTGGTTTATCGCGCCAAATTCGCGCCGACCGTTTTCGCAACCCGTCAGCTCGTCAGCCACGGTCACTTCCTCGTGAATGGCAAACCTGTCAACATCCCGTCTTACCAACTTAAAGAAGGTGACGTTGTTGAAGTGCGCCAAAAATCACGCGGCGTAGCATTGATCCTCGGTGCACGTGACCTTGCAGAACGTGATGTTCCTGAATTTATCACCATGGACGAAACTGGCTTCAAAGCGACCTTCGTCCGCGTTCCGAAACTCGAAGATGTGCCGTACCCTGTGCACATGGAACCGCACCTCGTGGTCGAATTCTACAGCCGTTAATCGGCAAACCCCAAAGCTTTCAAAACCGCCGGACATCCGGCGGTTTTTTATTTCGAATTTTAGCCATTCTTAAATCTCCATCAAACTCCGCTCTGTAGAGTGATGGAAAAACGAGGGCAATGATAATGGATTTCATCAACACGATCATAGTAAGTATAGTGCAAGGCTTTGCCAGCAGTTACGGGCTGGACTGGATCACCATGTTCTTTGGGGTACTGGGCGGGTACCTCCTCACACAAAAAGACAAGCGCGGCATCATGTGCAACATCATTGCCTGTTCATCCTCTTTTGCGCTGGCGCTTATCTCCCACCAGTACGGATTTTTAATCTCGAACATTTTGACTCTTGCGATTATGGCGCGCGCTTACTCTGCGTGGAGCCAAGAAGAAGCTGCGATAGGCCAAACGGATCAAACACATTAAAGACAGGGGCAGGGAGTGCCGGAAGAGAAGCTCCTGATGTCTTCATAAATTCGGTCAGCATCACTGGATAAGCCTTTATGGCGGAATCAATAAATTGTTGGCGGACATCGGGCGGAATGGCGGCAAGAAAACGGCCAAACTCTTCCGGCTCCATTTCAAAGGAGCCTGTAAACGAACCTGTAAATTTCATGAATAGTCCCTGTTTTATATGTTTTGTTTTTTAAAACATGTCAGGGATTCTGCTGCGGCGCAAGATATTATTCTTTGTCCCGTACACCAGTAAGGGCGGTGATTATCCCGTGCAGAGTGTTGATTTCCTGATCGGTTGGTTGAGCGCGCATAAATATCGATCTGATATTACGCGCTATTATATCTTTCATCTCAGCCACACGAAAAAACCGCGCTTTTTCAAGCTCGCCCTCAAGCCGCCCGAAAAAATTCTCGAACTGCGCGGCAGTGGCAATCTCGCTTTTGCCCGTAGGCATGATTTTTTCGGGAGCTGAAAAGACATGGTGTGACCACTCATAGGTCACGAGCAGCACCGATTGCCCGAGATTGAGCGAGGAAAACCCCGGGTTAAGCGGAATGGTGATGAGCGTATGTGCATGGGCTACTTCGTCGTTGGAGAGACCCGCGCGCTCGGCCCCAAACAGAATGGCGACTTTTTGCCCATCCTGAATATCTTGTGTCATCGCGCTGGCAGCGCTGCGCGCGGTCATCACAGGTTTGACAAGGTCGCGGGCGCGGGCGGTGGTCGCATAAATGCTCTGGCAATCGGCAAGCGCTTCTTCAAGTGTTGCAAAAACTTCTACGGGAGGCATGAGCCCAAGCGCGCCTGAAGACATGGCATCGGCGCGGGCGTTGGGCCAGCCATCCCGTGGGTTCACAAGGCGCAAGTGGCAAAGCCCGCAATTGAGCATGGCGCGCGCCGCCGCTCCGATATTCTCGCCCATCTGCGGGTTGACGAGAATGACCACAGGCTGGGCGGCTTGCAGGGGTGATTCGCCAAAAGATGTACGGTCGGTTCCAGTCATGGGCGGCACCATAGCGAAAAACCCGTAAATTTCAACATATTAGCAATTTAACATAACAATATTGACAGGGGTAAAAATTAACGATATATTAACGATACAACCCGTTTAGAAATTGTTAAGGATTTGCGCCATGCCAGCTGTGGATATTGATTATACATCGTTGCAACCTCATGTGCCCCACCACGAGTTTGATGTGATTGCGGCTTTTTCCGGCCTCGATACGGGCCGCAAAATGGCGCTGTTTGACCTGATTATGTGTGGTCGCATCAATGCCTACCGTAACAATATGAAAGTGATCTGGCCCGATTCCAACGATGATGACGCCCGCAAACTCGAACTCGTTCTGCGCTCGCGTATCAACCGTCTGTCCCAGTCGGCTTAGTTTTTTCCTATATTCAGTGATGATTTTTACCGTGGCGCCACGATGAGGCGGCGCTCTGTGATGCGTGCGGTCTCAAGAGCGAGCATCGCGTCGCGTGGCGTGGCAAACTGGAAATCCACATAGGCGGGGAGGCGGCTTTCAAGCGGTCGTCCGTGATGAATAAACAGTGTGGTGAGTCCCGCGATAAGTTCCTTTTGCCGCGCAAGATTTTTGAGGCTGTCTTCGGCAAAGAGGGTACGATGCGGATCGGCGCTTGCCGCCTTAATGCTCATCCGCACGGCCGTATCCACGTCGGATTTAAGATCGAAATTGGCCTCTTTCAGCCCGATCATCGCCGCCTCGTTGAAATAGGGGAGAAGACGCAGCGTGCGGGCCACGGGCTTGGCCCAATGCTCGACCGAGGCGTGAGTGGCGGTGCCATGGGACATAAAATCCGCGCAGCGGGAAAATACCGCCACTGTTTCAGGGTCGGGGGCGCAGAAATGCGGATGGGCTTCAAAAACGCGGGTCAGTAATTCGCGGTGGTAATTTTCAAAAACGCGGTCACGCAGGGCAATCGGGTCGCGGCCATTTTGCGCGGCCCACTCCACAAACGCTCCTACACAATTGCCATGTTCTTTATAGCTGCGAATGCCGAGGTCGCGGGATTCTTCCAAATCAAGTTCAGGCAAAACCAGATGGCCAACCGCCGCGCAGGCATCGTTGCAAATATCGTGAAAGCCTTCATACGCGTCAAAATCATATGTGACCCCGTCAACGTCCCAGCACCCGAACTCAATCTCACGCAGTTTTTTCATAGGGGTTTTTATAGCGAAGGGATTATGTGCGCGTCAAGTTTTTGTATTCACCCACGGGGCAATTCTGCACTGCCATTCCCCGAATTTCTGGAAAAATTCTAGGGGAATCCATAGATTGCCTTAGACAGCCTTCGGTGGTCAGGCAATGACTGGAGAGGGGATACAGAGAACGCGGAGTTTGAGAAGCCATAAACTCTGTGTTCTCTGTGGTGAAATACACTGTGATTAATGGTGATGAGCAAGACCTTACGGCATAATCGTCCAGAATATGGGTAAAGCTAAGGATGGAGTTTTTAGTATTGGGCAAGAGTAATTACCCCCCAATCTGTTGAAGGAGCGGTGGAATACCTTTTATGATAGCTGTGGCTACTTCATCTGATAGTGTTTCTTTAGGTGTGTATAATAAATTAATTTCAAGCATTCCTTCTGGAGGAGCTATGATGATGCCACGGTTTGTTCCAAAGAAAGAAATTAATTCTGGCTTACAAGGCTTTGTAAAAATATCGGAGTATATTGTTCTAAAAAAAGACAAATCTATGATTAGTCCATCAAGATTTACCCAAGCATGTCCAGACCAAAGGTTAAGCAACTCATTGTTGATTCCAGAAATAGAACGATCTTGTTTGAAAATAACAGTGCCTTTAAATGATAGATCTCCAGTTACGAGAGAGCATTTAACGCCGTGGCTGTCTGTAAGATTAGCATAGAGTAAAGCTGACATCTGCAAGCATAAAAAAGGCTTAACAGGCATCACTGCTAGCACATCTGTTATCACGGACTTCAAGGTTTCCTGATTCATGAACATACTTTTTATGTGCCATACTCAGGAATTGAAAACAACAATGGCGTCTCCGACAGGAATTGAACCTGTGGCCCCAAGTTTAGGAAACTTGTGCTCTATCCTGCTGAGCTACGGAGACGTGCTGAGAGAAGTTTAGCGAACGTAGATGTGAACTTCGTTATCCGCAACATCGGCGCTGGAAGCATGCGAAATCTCAAGACGATCCATCGGCATACCCATTTGCGTAAGTGAACGCAAAACGCGTTCGGCATTACGGCGGGCCTTGGTGCTTTCAATCGCAACCTGCGCGGAGTTTCCTTCGGCAGGATACACCGCCACCAGTTCAAAATGAGCCTCGGGATATTTATCCATCGCGTCATTAAGCGCCATATAAACAGGCTGTTCGTAATTCACATCAGGACGGTCAAAACGGATTTTAACCAAGGGACGCGGATTGGACGCGGAGGGTGGTTGCGCCGCATCGGAATGTGGGGCCAGTGCCACAACTTCGGTTGATTTTGCGGCCGAGGTAAACGGGCGGTTAGAGAGCGCTTTGCCCATCAGGTCGCCATCGGCAATGGCGAGTGACATGGCGCGCAGGTTATTACGCTCGGTCGTGAGGTACGCACCGGTGCGGGTAATGTCGTCATTCACGTTGTTTTGCAAACGGTCAATGATAATCACCGTGTTGTTGATGCTGTCCTCAAGTTGAGCGAGTTGCACATGGTCTTCTTCGACTGCGCCGGTCAGGCCGTAAGCCGCGCGCGCGCTTTCAAGCAAGTAGGAGGCCACTGAGCCGGACTTGGTAATCTCGATGGAGAGGTTATTAAGGTCGTTCACATTCCCCTCAAGGCGATCAAGATTATCCTGCGCGTTGGCCAGCTTTTGAAGGAGGCGCGGGTTGCCCGGGGTTGTGCCTGATTGCAATTGCGTGCTGATGGTAGCGGTGCTCGCATAATAATCAGCGGCGCGTTCTTGATTGACGGTTTCAAGCGAGGCAAGACGCTCGGAGAGTTTGGCAAGGTCGGACTGGAGCGTGCCGAGATCTTTGTGGATCTGGCCGATTTTACCCGACACCAAAGTATCCGATGTACCGTAATAGGAACGGAGCAACGTTTGCGGTTCAATCGACTCGGTTTGGCTGGGCTTGGTATAAACTTTGCCGGCGAGGGCTGCGGGCAAAGGCTGGTTGGTGATAACCAAGGCCGGAGTCTTCGCGCCGCCTTGGGCATGTGCACCAGCAGCAGGCACAGCGAAAATGGAAACGGTTGCCAGCAGGCCTAAAACAGTACGGGACAGGAATGACGGTTTCATGTGACGGGATATTCTCTGTAAAAGATTGCGCAAAACTCACTCGGAGGGCGAATCAAAAAGCCCTCAAATACCATGTAACTTATGGAATTGTATGGTAAAAATGTCAAGTTCTCTTCGTGCGATTTATACGCTTTTGATCGGGTTGTTGTAAAAAATCCCGCCCAAACCCCCCATATTTATGCTTGCAATATGCGGGAGCCTCGTCTATGTTCTGCCCTCGCAACAAGGCGCGCCCGTAGCTCAACTGGATAGAGCACCTGACTACGGATCAGGAGGCTAGGAGTTCGAACCTCTTCGGGCGCACCATTCCTTTAAAATCAATAGGTTGTGGTGTGGTTTCATAGGTGGGGCATCCTAGTGGGCCAATAAACCATGTTTAACTTGACCTAAGTTATGTCTATTCCGTCATTTTCTACTTTTATTGATTTTTGTCAAATGTGGATTGTACTATCAAATAATCGCCTATCGTGCCATGCTGCTAACCACATGTACCAAAAATTGCATGTCCAGAGCTTTATATCGTAATCGCGTAGGTATTTTATATCCGCTCAAAGATTGGCTCACAAACTATGAACACAAAGAAAAACACTATTCTCGTTATTGATACGGATCCGCAGACCCAGAAAATGTTGAGCCTGATTTTGGATACGCCTTATTTTAAGGTTGTAGGTTGTAAGACTGCGCGGGAAGGTCTTCAGTTCTGCGTGTCCTCAAAACCCGATCTGGTTCTCTTGGCACTCAATCTTCCGGATATGGAGGGAAAGAGCGTTATCACCGATATTCGTGAATGGTCACAAACTCCCATTATAGTTCTCTCTGAAAATTCGGCAGATGAGAATGTTATTGTGGCTTTGGATTTGGGGGCGGATGATTATGTTGTAAAACCGTTTAATGTTGATGTTCTCAATGCCCGCATTCATGCGTCTCTGCGAAAATCTGCAGTGCATGAAACAGGAGAGCCGGAACTTTACAACGGGCCGCTGCGTATGGATCTGGTACGCCATGAAGTTTTCCTTCACGATGAATTGCTGGGGTTTACGCCCAAGGAATACAACCTTTTGCGATATTTTATGGTTCATCGCGGCAAGATGCTGACGCACAGACAAATCCTTCATGAAGTCTGGGGTCCGGCGCACAGCGACGACACGCAGTATCTGCGGGTCTTTATTAGCCAGTTGCGGGAAAAGATTGAGGCTAATGCAGCCGATCCCAAACTCATTGTCACAGAATCCGGCATCGGCTACCGCATGGATGCAATGGATCTTCAATCCACCAAAATAATGAAGGTACGCAAAGCGTAGAGAGCGCTCTCTAGCTTTTCACATTTTTGGAATCAAAGAGATCACGGAAACCTTCAATTTGTTTTTCAGCGTCTTCCCTTATGATTCCGTAGTGCTCTTTCAGTTTACCAAAAAATTCGTCTTGCTGACCATCGTACAGCATGATCTCATTATCCGTTAACTTCCCCCACGTCTTTTTAATAGCGGCTTTATACTGCTCGAACTGGCCTTGGATTTGCTCTTTATTCATATGAATCTCCTTTAAGATTGTCTGTATAAGGGCAGGGTATCGAAAATTTTATTTAGAAGCGATGTGGTAAGGATGTGGATGTATATTATCTTCATAAAAATGGCCCAACGAAATCTCTCTCGTGGGGCCATACCAGAACTTAAAAATTACGCGGCCTTTATTGTGCCAGCAGATGGAGAGCAACCACAGGATTTTTCAACTTCCTGCATTTTCTTTTCACCTTCTTCTCTTGAAACTGAATGCTTTTCTTTCAGTTTTGCAAAAAACTGATCGCGTTTTCCATCATAAAGCTTGATGTCATCATCGTTCAGTTTGCTGTAAGTTTCTTTGATTTTCGCAGAAAGCTTAGCTGCGCTCTCAGCATTTACTGGTTTACTTGTATTTTGATCTGGGTTCGACATGATATGTTTCCTTTGGTTATAAACTGCATTGTGCAGGACGTATAAGTGACAGGTTCGAGATAAAAATACGATACGCATTGAGCCTCCTGATGTAAGGAAATCATAAGGCTCAGCTAGCAATGGAAAAAGCCGCTGTGAAAGCGGCTTTCCTAGATATGTGGATGGGAAATATTATCTTAAAACGCTTTTCCATTCCTTCAGACTAAGCTCACCATTGCCGTCATCGTCATAGGCCGTAAATGTACCTTTTTCGAATTCATCATTACTGATTTTTCCATCGGTGTTGGTGTCCCATTTTGAATAGAGTCCTGTTTTTTCAATTAATGTTTTTACCTCGTTATTATCAAGGCGATTATCCTTGTCCTGATCCCAGTATGTGTATTTGTTAACATCCACATTCTTGTAAGGACGATAGAGCTGGGATGTTGTCAGTGTCCATTCTTCATCACCCAAATAGCCATCGCCATTCAGATCGGAGCGCGTATAAAGATAGCTCGTAAATTCATCAGGCTGGATGTAGCCATCTTTATTGCTGTCGTACGAATAGATATGTGTTTTTGTTTCGCTATCTTGCGCGAAAGCTGTGTGTATGTATCCGGATGTGGATGTTAGAAGTAATGCCATCAGAAGAGTATTTTTGACGTGTGTTTTCATGGTTTTTTCTTTCATGTATGAGGTTGATGTTTATAATTTTTAGTAATGCGGATTATTTTTTATCGGTTGTGTGGTCATCAATCTCGTCTTTGACTTCTTCTTTGAATTCTGTGGCACCCTCATGCGCACTGTCGATAATTTCATCAACGCTCTTGCCGAGAGTCTGGGGGGATTTATCGTTCTCATAAACCAGCAAAGCAAGAAGGCCAAGAATGCCGATCAGTGCAGCGGCTATAATTGCGAGAACTTTTTTGTTATCCATCTTTTATTGTCCTTTTCTAGTGTGCAGCATCTTGAACAGATTCACCGGCTTTTTCGATGTCACGTCCGGCTCCGCCCATGGTCTCGCAGGCACAAAGCCCAAGACTCAGAACGGTGAGGGAGAGAAGTGTAAAAAGTTTCATATGGGTCATCATAATATCTCCATGATTAGGCGGTTGGGGGTTTACCGCGCAGGGCATTGGCTGCGGCGGCGATAATAAAAAGTACGAGGAAGACAACAAACAGGATTCGAGCGATCTCAGTCGAAAGGCCGGCAATATTGCCAAAGCCAAGGATGCCTGACACAAGCGCAATCACCAGAAAAACAATGGCCCATCTAAGCATGTCGTGCCTCCTGAACTCCCGTCGGAACGGTATGGAGCGGATCCGCGCAAATAAATCCCAAAGCTCTGCCGCAAATCAAATAATGTTGGTCCGTGGAGTTTGCCGCCAGATCGCCCAGAGAAACAATACCGACCAGCCTCTTATCCTTGTCCAGAACGGGCATGCGGCGTACTTTGTTTTTAGTCATGTTGATGGCCACGTCCTCAAATGTATCTGTGTCAAAGCAATACAAAATCTCCTTGGTCATGATTGACTCCGCCTTTGTTTCCGCCGGATAGTGGGATTTCGCCACGCAGCGCAGGGCCATATCGCGGTCTGTAATAATGCCCAACAAGCGGTCATCTTTTGCCACAAGAATGCTTCCGCAATCATTTTGCTGCATTTTTTTTGCGACCTCGTGAAGTAGTGTATCGGGGGCAACAATTTGTACGTTCTTGCTCATAATTGTTCTGATGTTCATGGTCTTATCCTCTGGTCATTGATGGGTTTCTAGCGGCGGAAATCTACCACAACACGGCGGTTTTCCTGATTTCTGGTATTGTCAGGTGTTTCGACGGCCTGATCGAATTCACCGCGGGCATCCCGGTCAATGGCTTGATTTTTTATCCCGCGATTAAGCAAAGCTTTGGACACAGCTTGTTCACGTAAATGTGACAATTGCTGATTATAGTCAGCAGCGCCCGAGCTGTCGGTATAGCCTGTTACTGTAATCTGTGTGGGGTTGTATTGGCTGATTTCGCTTATAATCCTATCAATCATGGGCGCTTCATTGGCGCGAACCTTTGATTTATCGAAGTCAAATAGAATTGTGTACGAATTCACAATCGGCAATAGGCCTTTTGCAGGTGACAGTTCGACTGTGTTCAACGTGACATCTTCTTCAGCAACGACGCAACGATCACTTTCTTGCCGCGGAAGTTTCCGGTAATTCTGACATGGCTCCCTTTGCTCATACTGGGTGTACGAGGATTTGTCCATGCGGTCTTGGGTATGTTCGGTTGGTGTATAATTCTGGTTGGAGATGCTGGCTCTAGGGACATAGCGTGGCCCAGATGTTGGGTCTTGGGCATGGGCAGAATACCCGCCGAAGCACAAGGCAACTGTACAGAACAACAGTGTTTTTGTTTTAATCGCGTTTTTCATGGTGCGTTCCTTTTTTGTTTTCTAAGGAGCGACCATGGCGGATATTGTATCAGGAAGCGATGCGTAAGGGAATCAGAGATATAAGGATGGCATAAACTTCAAAATTTATCTCCCCCGTCTTTAACCAGTCTTGATCTGTTTATGATTTATCTGCTGTATCAACCGGAATTCAACAATGGGATGGCTATCAATATAAAAACCCTCAGGCCAATCTTTGATACGACTAGCACAAAGGCGCTTCAAAGTTTCTTGCGTATTTATCAAGAGAAGACGGAGCAGAATTAGAAAAAAGCTTCGTTTCTACTTGTTTTGGGCCTAATTTATTATATATATGTATATATAATCTGGAGACAAAAATGAACATTTTTAAAACAGCACTTCTGATCGCCGCGATGACGGCGCTTTTTGGTTGGGTCGGGCTGATGATAGGCGGAGAGTCAGGGATGATAATCGCCCTGATTGTCGCGGCAGCAATGAATGTTGGCTCCTACTGGTTCTCGGATAAAATTGTTCTCAAAATGTACGGCGCCAAGGAAATTGAGAGCGGCGAAATTTATGACATGGTGCGTGAGCTTGCGCAGCGGGCGCAGCTTCCCATGCCGCGCGTCTATATTATTGAGAACCCCCAGCCCAACGCTTTTGCGACGGGACGCAGCCCTGCCCACGCCGCAGTCGCGGTGCATACGGGTCTTATGAAGATTCTCAGCGCACGCGAAATGGCGGGGGTGATCGCGCACGAACTCTCCCACATTAAAAACCGCGATACGCTCACGATGACCATTACTGCGACCATTGCGGGGGCTATCGGGATGCTCGCCAACTTTGCCATGTTTTTTGGCGGCAGCCATACCGATGAAAACGGTAATCGTACAGGCGTAAACCCGATTGTGGGCATTCTGATTATGTTTCTTGCGCCGCTCGCCGCGGGTCTCGTGCAGATGGCTATCTCGCGTACCCGTGAATACAGTGCCGACCGGAGCGGGGCCGAGATTTGCGGCGACCCCGAAGCCTTGGCGAGTGCTCTCCTCAAACTCGAAAGCGGCGCGCAGCATATTGATAACGAGGTTGCCGAAGAAAACCCTGCCACCGCCCATATGTTTATCATCAACCCTCTCCATGGACGCAGTATGGATAATTTGTTTGCGACCCACCCGAGCACGAAAAACCGTGTTGCGGCGCTCATGGAAATGGCTGGAAAAACTTTCATGCCGGACGAGGGTGTGCTAAACCAACCGCGCAACCCGTGGGCCCGTTAAACCGTCGCGCACATCCCATTAACTGAAACGGAAAACAGCATGTCGCACATTGCATGCGGTATCGATTTTGGAACGTCCAATTCTGCCCTTGCCATTGCAAAAGATGGGCAAGTCATGCTGGCTGAACTGGAGAAAGGCAAAACCACCATTCCCAGTGCGATATTTTTCAACACGGATGAGCATCATACGGCATATGGGCGTCAGGCGATTGACGAATATCTCGAACAATATAGTGGACGTTTTATGCGTGCTCTCAAATCCATTCTGGGCTCCGACTTGATGCGCGAGACCACGCAAGTCGGTGTCAGGCGCTTGAGCTTTCCCGAAATTATCGGCCAGTTTATCGGTGAAATTAAAAGCAGAGCAGAAAATCATATCGGGCAGGAATTGACCGATGTCGTGATGGGCCGCCCTGTCCATTTTGTTGATGACAATGAAGCGGCGGACAAACGTGCCGAAGAGGAATTGCGGGCAATAGCCGCCGCGCAAGGTTTTAAAAACATCACATTTGAATTTGAACCGATTGCCGCAGCGCGTGACTATGAATCAGGGCTGGCCAGCGAGGAATTGGTGCTGGTTGTCGATATTGGTGGCGGCACGTCCGACTTTTCGGTGATCCGTCTCTCGCCTGAGGCGCGGGTAAGCGCGGAGAGGGCCGGAGATATTCTGGCCAATAGCGGCGTTCATATTGGCGGCACTGATTTTGATAAACGCTTCTCGCTTGAAACCGTAATGCCGCATTTGGGCTATGGCTCGCCGCTTAAAAATAATCTTGATGCCCCGCGTGCCGAGTATCATATGCTGGCCACATGGCACATGATTAATTTTCTTTATACGCGCAAGAATATGGTGGCGGTCAAAGCGATTTACAGCGACTCTCTGCGCCGTGATTTGGTAGGGCGTTTTGTCGAGGTGCTTGAACACCAGCGTGGGCATGATATTGCGGCGCAAGTGGAAGCCGCTAAAATCAAATTGGCGGATGCCGCCACAACCGCCATTGATCTGGGTTTTATTGAGGCTGGATGGGCAATTGAATCGGGGCAAGCCGAATTGACAAAAGCCACGCAAAACGATGTTGCAAAAATTGTCACGACGGCGACCGAAACGGTTGAGCAGGGTGCTGGACTTAACCGTAAGGCGATCCACACCATTTTTATGACGGGAGGATCAACCGCACTTCCCGGATTTCAAGATGCAGTGATAAAGGCTTTTCCCGAGGCGCAGATTATGCAAGGGGATCGGTTCTCAAGTGTTGCAACAGGCCTTGGTATCAGCGCCGCACGGCGCTACGCCTAAACCTCTTCAAACATGTATCCAACGCGCTCAAACAATGTCGGGGTGCGGCGCTGGCGTGAAATTTCAAGTAGTCCCAGAGCGGTAAAGCCGTGGATTTGCACCGTGCATGGATCATCATTGATCAGCCGCTCAATCTGGGTGAGGAGCTGTTTGCGTTCCCCTTCATCTTTCATCTTCAAAAAGTCGATGATGATAATTCCCCCCAGATTGCGGATGCGGATCTGGCGGATAATTTCAGTGGCAGCTTCGATATTCACGGTCAGATGCGAATTTTTATCCGCGCCACGATTGACGTCAATGGCGATCAAGGCGGATGTCCCTTGAATAATCAAATTGCCACCGCCCTCAAGTATTGCGTAGGGCTGGAAGAGGGATTCAATAGGTTTGATAAGATCGTAATGGTCGAGAAGGGCGAGGTCATTGGTCGCGTTTTTAATTTCAATCGGCTTGATTTTTGTCACAAGGTCGGGGGCAAAAAGTTCACACCAATCTTCCGCCGTTTGAAAATGATCGAGAGTGACCACCTCAATCCGGCGAATGGGGCGCAGCGAATTATCAGACAGCGAACGCTGCAGAGCGTCCGGCCCCTCCATAATTAAAATGGCTTCATCGCCTTTGGCGTGCTCCGAGAGGCCTTCCCAGATCGCGCGCAGAATTTTGGACTCGCGCACCAGAATGTCGGTCTGGGTGTTGGCGGCCGCCGCGCGCAGGATACAGCCTTTGACATCACTGAGCGAGGTCATCATGTCTTCAATCTGCTTGCGTAGTTTTTTGTCCCGAATGCGCGAGGAAATACGGTTGGTATCGTCAAGCGGCGTGTGGATCATATAGCGCCCCTGAATGGCAATATCCATACTCATGACAGGGCATTTATCTTCATAAGCGCGTGCATCTTCAAAATCGGAATCAAGATAACCTTGTTTGGCTTGCACCAGAATATGATCGCCCGCTTTCAAAACTTTACCGATGGCTTTTTGTCCGCCTTTTTCCCACGTGCCGTTTTTCAGGCGCACGCGTGTGTCTTTGTTATAGAGAATGCCTGTGACGTCACCGTCAAGATCAAGAAAGGCGGCATCAAGTTTTGAGTCAATCCGGTCAACCCGCGCCCAGTAAATCGAACCCCAGCGGACAAGTTCGTGCGGCGGATCAACTTCAAGCCCGTCAATGCGGTGACGCTCGGTCGCGGCCACCCATAAACATCCGTCCTGTTCTTCAATAATAATGTCCACAATCAACCCGCTTCTGCCGCAGCTTCGGTTTTATGCACGAATCCGGCACCTTCCAGCATAAGCGCAATATCATAGAGCGACAAGCCCACAATGTTGGAATACGACCCCTGCACCGCGATCACGTAAGCCCCCGCAATCCCTTGAATAGCGTAGCCTCCGGCCTTCCCATTCCATTCGCCTGATTGGATGTAGGCTTCCTTTTCGCGCGCCGAGAGCCGTTTGAATTTCACCTTGGTGGTCACAAGCCGTGACAGAAGCTTGCCATTGGGGCAGCGCAGGGCAATTCCACCAAAAACAGCATGCGAGCGCCCCGAAAGGAGGTCAAGGCAATGCGCGGCATCAGTGGGTGTTTCAGCCTTGGGCAAAATGCGACGTCCTACTGCCACCACTGTATCGGCGGCCAGCACATAGGATTCTTCATGCCCGGCAAGAGCCAAGGCTTTCTCACGCGCAAGGCGGAGAGCGAGGGCTGCTGGAAGTTCACCTTTGCGCGGCGTTTCATCAATATCGGTAGGAATAACAGAGGCCGGAACAATGCCGATCTGCGCAAGAAGATCAAGACGGCGAGGCGAGGCAGAGGCAAGGATCAGGGGTGCGGACATTAAAAATTTACTGGGTCAAAAGTTGAAGTTGGATGTCAGAAACACGGGTGGGGTAATATTTAAGCTGCGAAATCCAGCCGTTCAAGAGACTGCCCCCGTTTTGGTTTCCTATTTGAATGCGTGTAATACCGGGTGGGAGGCCCGCATTGGTGTTGCTGTAAAGCGTATTATTGACTGCCAAGGGACCCGAGGAGCTATCCATCGCCCCCGCAATCTTATAGGAGATGTTCGGAACATAGGTCGGGCCTGAGGAGTTGAGGATCGAACCGCCAATCGCCTTTTGTGCCAGAATAATTCCACCACTGGAATCAGCTATTTGGAAGACGTTTGACGATGTTCCGTCATTGAGGCTCGCGATGCGGGTGGAGTAACCATTCACCGCAAAACTTGAATAATTTCCGGAAATTGTGGTGGTTGAGGCATTATACCATGCTCCGACCGGTATAGTCAGGTTATCTAACGCGCGCGTCACGGTTGCTGTTGTCGTCGGGATATAGGAGGTGATGAAAGTGCCAATTTCAAGCTGGGCACCCCATGCGTAGTAATTGAGGCAGGTCCCGCCAAAACCACGATGGCCCACATAAACAAGACTGGAGCTTGCTCCGGTGGAGGCTGGTATGGTCATGGTGAAGCGTTGCCAATCCATGGTGACATTAACCGTTGAAGAGATAATTACGCCATCAGCTCTGCGTCCGGCGAGAGATATTGTTCCCGGCGCTGTTTTGGCTTTCAGCCACACCGAAAAGTAAGTAGCATTCTGATTGAGTGCGCCGCTCATGCTGTTGACTTGATTGGGACGTGTATCTGTTGCAGGCGTCAAGTCTATCTCTTCGGCACTCATGGTGCCATCTGGTGCAAGCGCCGCGTTGGCAGTGATAATTGGCGCTACGGTGCCCGTCTTGTTCCAGTAGGCGGCATCATCAATTGCCGCGGATGCGCGCAGGTAGTTTATGCGGCTTTCCTCAATCAAAATCCCTTTGGCGACATGGGTCACCGGATCATAGTCAAAACGTGCCGCGCCGCTGGCGGCAGTTTGCAGAGTGCCGCTGCTATCATAATAGGTGGCGGTAGAGGCACGGGTAAAGGTACCGCTTGTGGCGGTAAGGAAGGACGTAAGATCATTATAGGCTGTGCCATTGAGCGTATAACGTCCGTCGCTGTCGGCAACAAAATCAAGCGAGAGTGATGGGTAATTAATAAACACGCTGCCCATATTGGCGGGCGGGGTAAACGTCAGATTACTGATCGCGTTGCCATTCAGGTCGCTGACGGTACCGCCATTGAGGTCAAGTGTCGTTGATGAAACACCAATCCCGTCAAGATCAACATCGCCTGCTGTGGCGCTATAGGTAAAGGTGAGGGAGGATGTTCCGCTGCCACTGCTATATGTGGCATAGCGCGCATTCCCGCCAACATCAAGAACGATACGCGGTGTCCCTGTGACAGTGACGCTTTCCGACATCGTTACGGTGAACGGGATAGCGGTTGCAGCAACAGCGGGAGCAGAGACAACAAGAGCGCAAAAGCCCAATAAAAATAGGTTACGGCAGTTGCACCACGTCGTTTTCATTTTTTCCCAGTTTCAATCAAGCTGCAGCCGATGCATAAGGACGCCCGCGCACCAAATTCTCATAGGCTTCACGCAGGCGGCGCGTCACAGGCCCGATGCTGTAGGTTTGATCGTCAATTTTTCCTACGGCCATCACTTCGGCCGCTGTGCCGGTGATAAAGACTTCATCAGCGGTTTTTAAATCATCCATGGTAATATGATCTTCCTCCAAAGGAATGGAGAGCGCATGGCACAACTCAATGACGGTGAGGCGCGTGATGCCATTGAGGAAGCAATCTGGCTTGGGTGTACGCACAACACCATTCTTGATGCGGAACAGATTGGCGCCCGTTGCTTCAACTGGATAGCCGCGGTAATCCAGCATCAGCGCATCGGTAAAGCCAGCCTCCTCGGCAGCATGTTTGGACAATGTGTTAATCATATAAAGACCTGCCGCTTTGGCATGAACCGGCGCGGTATCAGGCGCAGGTTTTTTCCACGGCGCGCTCATCAGGGAAATACCGTGCTCGCGCAGCTCCGGCGAGAAATAGCTGGGCCATTCCCAACAGGCAATTGCCACGTGGGTTTTGGTTTGACGGGCGGCAATGCCCATCTGTTCGCTCCCGCGCCACGCAACCGGACGCAGATAGGCATCTTTCAGGTTGTTGGCAGAGAGAACAGCATCCTTGGCCGCATTAATTTCATCGTTCGAAAAGGGGATGGTCATCCCGAGCAATTCCGCTGACGTGAACAGGCGCTGTGTATGTTGGGCGCTTTTGAAGATTTTACCCTCATAGGCGCGTTCGCCCTCGAAAACGGCACTGCCATAATGAAGGCCATGACAAATCACGTGGATTTTTGCTTCCCGCCACGGTACCATCTTACCGTCAAACCAGATTGTTCCATCGCGATCATCAAAAGGGATTAGGGACATATGAGCCTCATTTTCTAGTATTTTCAGAACGTTATTATAACTGTATATTTACCCGTGTAAATCGTAAGCTGCAACATTTAAGGACAAGTTGTGAACGGAAAAACCCTCTTTTCGGAAAGTGACAAGCCTCATATTCTGGTCGTTGATGACGATGATCGGATCAGGGCGCTGCTGTCGCGCTATTTGCGGGATCAGGGGTTTGTGGTGGCTACCGCCGGAGATGGCATTGATGCGCAAGATTGTGTGGCCAAGGCGTTTTTTGATGCGCTGGTGGTGGATGTGATGATGCCACGTTGCGATGGGCTTACCCTCACAAAATTTA
Source organism: Pseudobdellovibrionaceae bacterium (assembly GCA_041674725.1). Classification (GTDB taxonomy): domain Bacteria; phylum Pseudomonadota; class Alphaproteobacteria; order Micavibrionales; family Micavibrionaceae; genus UBA1573. The sequence continues at coordinate 53,677 of JBAYVC010000002.1, forward strand.
TGCGGGAACGCTATGACATACCGATCTTGATGCTCACCGCTTTGGGTGAGACCGAAGACCGGATCAAAGGACTTGAGACTGGAGCGGATGATTATCTGCCCAAGCCATTTGAACCCAAGGAACTTCTTTTGCGTCTTCAGGCGCTTCTGCGCCGCCGTCAAGTTGTAAACCGCAGACTTGAAAAAGTTACCTTTGGCAAATGGATATTCGAGCCACAAGAAGGTATATTGACGGCGCAGACGGGCGAAGAACTCCGCCTGACAGCCGTTGAAATTAAATTGCTTGAGGCGCTCGCGCGCCACGCCGGACATATTTTAAGCCGCGAAGAGTTGGCACGACTGTGCGGCGTTGAGGGCAATGACCGGACAGTCGATGTTCAGATCACGCGCCTGCGTAAAAAAATCGAAGAGGATAGCAGCTTCCCGAAAATTATCCAGACCATCCGCGGGCAAGGCTATGTTCTTAAAATAGGGCCTTCACGGGGCAGTGAGGGCGCGTAAGGTGAAATTTTTCAAGACAATAAAAGAATTTGTGCCGCGCTCTCTTTTTGCGCGCTCGCTGCTTATCATCGTGATTCCGGCGCTTCTGGTGCAGGTGGTAACAACTGCCGTTTTTCTGGATAACCACTGGCGCAAAATTTCATCAAAACTCGCTTTCTCGGTGGCGGGAGAAGTCGCCATCATTTCTGACGAGGTGGACGGTGGAGTCAGCGAACAAAGATTTGGGGAAATGAGCGATGTTGCTTCGCAAAAGCTTGACCTGCTTATCTCTTACGAGCCGGATAAGCAGTTGACCCCTGAAATTGTAAGTACCGGAACGTGGGAGCCTTTTACGGTCGATGCCCTCTCTAAAGCTCTCGATGCCAAGGTGCGCAGGCCCTACAGTCTGTCTTTCTCGCCGCAGGATAACTGGGTCAATATCGGGGTGCAGCTCAACAAGGGTGTGCTTCGTGTGTTGGTGCTTGAACGCCGCCTTTTCTCGTCTTCGGCCTATATTTTCCTACTGTGGATGGTGGGGTCTTCGATATTACTCTTTGCGACGGCCATTCTCTTTATGCGGGGGCAAATCAGGCCGATCCGCAAACTCGGTATCATTGCTGAACGCATGGGGCGCGGGCAGGAAATTCCACCCTTCAAACCCGAAGGGGCGCGCGAAGTGCGTCAGGCTGCTTCAGCTTTCATCACCATGCATGAACGTATCTCGCGTCAGATCGAACAGCGCACAGCGATGCTGGCTGGAATTTCTCATGATCTCAGAACACCGCTTACACGCCTGAAACTCGGGTTATCCCTCCTTGGTGAAAATGAAGATATAGACGCCCTAAAACATGACATCGCCGATATGGAGAAAATGATCGGGAGCTATCTCGATTTTGTCAAAGGGGAAGGTGCCGAAGAAAGTGTGATGGTAGGACTTGAAAGTGTCCTGTGCAAAGTAGTGAGCCAGAATATAAGTGCTGGAAAAAACATCGATGTTGATTGTCCGGAAGCACTTGAATTGAGAGTAAAACCTATGGCGTTTATGCGGGCAATTCAAAATGTTATTGGAAACGCCCTTAAATATGGCCAGCATGTAGTTGTAAAAGCCGTGCGCGAGGGAGAAACTATCCGCATCACTATTGATGATGATGGGCAAGGGCTTGATCCCTCTCTTTACGAAGAGGTTTTTAAGCCGTTCTTCCGCGCAGACCCGTCGCGCAATAGTGAGACCGGTGGAGTTGGCCTTGGCTTGCCCATCGTGCGTGACATCGTTCACGCACATGGTGGCGAAGTGCATATCGAGAAAAGTCTCAAGGGTGGTTTGCAAATTGTTATGAATTTGCCTGCGTAGTTTGTTCGTTTATGAGACGACAGAAAATAAAAACACCCCATGAAGGGGTGTTTTTTAAGGACGGTGACAAAAGAACCAAGAGACACTAGGCTGCTTTTTTGCCGGATTTTTTTGATTTTTGCTCAATCGAATCTTCGGCCGAGCTTTTGATTTCCTCAAGGCAAGCTGCAACGCGCCCATTGAGAATATCACAAGCCTCACGCGCGGACTTGCTGGCAATATCACCCACTTCCATCACGCCGCATACGGTCTTTTCATACGCTTCACGTGCAAGATTTGCACCACGTGCAATTTTCTCTTCAGGAGTTCCTTCAGCCAAAATTTGGCGTGTGATCTGTGTCTGATCCTGAACAAGCTGGGAAATAATCTCGGTCTGGCGCTGCATGATAGTCTGAGCGCTTTCAATCGCAAGCTGCTGCGCATCGGCAAAAGCCTGAACGGACTTGCGTCCCGACTCCATAAAATCCTTCATATCGAAGGGGGAAGCGGAAAAAGCGGTGGGAAACGATTTACTCAGTTCTGGTTTCATCCAGGCATCAAAAAAATTAGACTTGCTCATTATATTTTCTCCCAAGTTAGCAGAGTGCTAAGGCACACTTATAGGATTTTTTAACTGATGAGTCAAAGAATCACGGACTTTTTTAATAAATCAGGCGATAGTCAAATAAAAAAGTTAATATGAAAATTAACGGCAAAAAATTAGGATTTATTTAAAGTAGTTTTGCGATGAATAGGGGGTAGTAATCCATTGACGCAGTCAGAATCATGAACCGTATCCGGAAAATTAAAAGCACAAAATTGTTTGGTCTGCTTGACTTCTCCTCGAGGGATTCAGTGGTGCTGACGTTGATTGGACTGAATGGGTTGATTCTGACAACTGCCGTATGTCTTGTCATCAATATGTTCGTCAATGAACTGCTTGGCAACGAAAAAAAACAATTCCAGCTTTATGGTCAGAGTGAACTGACTCACGCCGCCGGAAAAATCGAAGGAGCGTTAGGCCGTGCTGCCTCGATTATCAAAATGGATGGCATAGACAATATTAAAAAAGAGCATGTGAACCTGCTTGAGGATTCCGAAGTCAGGTTTGCTCTTTTAGCCTTTATAGAGAAAGATTTCTCCGAAGCCTCCATGGTCAGGGTGTCATCCGGCCAGAACGGCTCCACCGACCAGATCACTGACAAAATGCTCTATAGTGTATTAAAGAAAAAAGAAGCTAATTTCCCGCGGCAGGATCAGAGGCTCAAGATCATACTTGATGACGCTCTTTTTCCGCTGTACCGCCGCTCCGATGGGGCAGGCGTAGGGCGGGACATTATGGTTGTTGTGCCGATCGAACGTGGCGGACGTCTTGATCGTTCTGGTTATTTGATCGGGATAGTTGCTCTCAACCAATCAACATTGTTTCTAGATATAAGTCGCCTGCACAATGTGATTAGAGCCGACCTAGTTGAAAACACCAATAAAAACTATATTTACCGCGCATCGCGGATTAATGACCGCGAGGTCAGCAGTGTTCCCGATTTTGCCTTCACCGTCAGCTTTGCGGGGATTAATGCCGATCTGATCGGTGTATTTGACCAGTCATCGGAGAAATCTCTGGTACGGTCTTTGCCATGGATTTCCCTGCTTTTTGGTTACACCATCACGCTGGTCAGTTTGATCTTTATCCGCCGATCTCGCGCCGCAGCGCAGTCTCTAGCGCTGGCCAACATTGCGCTGGAGCGAAAGAATGTTGAGATGAGTCAGGGACTCACGGAACGTGAACGGTTAAACCAGACACTCAAAAAGTCGGAGAGGGAAAACCGCGCCATTATGAACGCTATTTCCGAGACTATTTTTGAAATAGCACTCTCGGGTGAAATACTTTTTTTAAGCGAGCCGTGGAAAAAACTTACCGGCATGAATGTCGAGGATATGATCGGCAAGAATATCTTCGACCTCATTCATCCCAAAGATCAGGACGAGCAGCGTAAGGCCGTCTCCCAGCTTATTAAGGGCCTGCGCAGCAGCTACAGTGTTATGACCTCAATTAAATCAATGGAGGGAAAACTGATCGCGGTGGAGATGTCGGTCTCCATGATCCGGCAGGATGACAACAAAAATATGCGCGTGGTAGGAAGTTTTTCCAGCATGGAAGACCGCCAGAAGGCCGAGTGGGCCTTGATGGAGGCCGAGCGCAAATACCGCACCATCTGGGAAAATGCCGCTGCGGGTATTTATCAGATGACAACCGAAGGGAAACTGATTTCGGCCAATCCGGCCATAGCCCGCATCTTCGGGTTTGTTAACGCGGATGCTATGATGCGTGACATCAAGAATGCGCATCACGATCTTTATGTGCAGCCATCCGAGCGCCTGCGTATTCTCAAAAGCCTGACTCCAGAAGATGCTCATGAAATGTTTGAATTTCAGGCCTACCGGCAGGATGGCCAGAAAATTTGGGTGCAAGAAATGATCCGCCGTGCAGAAGACGAGCATGGTAACCTGATGTATTACGAAGGCAGCCTTGAGGATGTCACTAACCGTAAGAATGCTGAAATGCAATTGCAGGAGGCTAAACGGGAATCAGATATGGCCAACCGTGCTAAGTCTGAGTTTCTCTCGAACATGAGCCACGAGCTTCGCACACCACTCAACTCAATCATCGGCTTCTCAGAAATTATCCGCAATCAAGTGCTGGGGCCGATTGAGCCAGCATCTTACTGGGAATATGCACGGGACATTCACGAGAGTGGTCGCCATCTCCTCTCGATCATCAACCAGATTCTTGATATTTCAAAAATCGAAACCGGTAACCGCGATTTGCGCGAGGGTATCGTTGATATGGCGAAGGTGATACAAGCCATCGTAGAACTTTCTCTTCCCAAGATCAAGGATTCAAAGCTGCTTCTTGTCGATATTAATTACAACAAATTTCCCAAAATATGGGGCGAAGAGCTTGCTATCCGCCAGATGGTGACCAACATTCTCTCTAATGCGATCAAATTCACCGAAGAGGGGGGGCGTATCAGCATTCATACCGATTATGATGACGCCGGAGACTTCCTGTTCTCGATTACGGATACGGGAATTGGTCTTGATGAACACGAACTCTCGCGCATGACCTCGAAATTCGGCGTGCTGGATGGTCGCTTGAGCAAATCGACGTCAGGTATCGGTTTAGGTCTTTCTCTTGTACAATCCTTGATGCACCTCCACGGGGGCCGTCTTGAGATTATTTCGCAAAAAGGCATTGGCACGACCGTGACAATGGTATTCCCCAAATCCCGTATTCAGTAGAATGACAGGGAATTCTTTAAAACCACAGATGAACACCGATCAACACGAAATGCCACGGGATGACGGAGTACGTGTTAAAGCAATTTCATGCGCGGGTTGTGCTGTACAAGAAGTTCTTCGGCCTCTTCAACTGGAAGTGCGAGTGCCGCCCGCGCATGTTCGAACGAAAAACCAGCGCGCGACAAGGCAGCCAGCTCTTTGTTCCGGTGGGTCTCGTCCTCCCATGGAGAAAAAGCACCCATGCGTTTCTTTCTAATCCAGATCAGGGCGGAGACAAGATCGTCATCCTTCTCCTGTGCAGGAAGAATCTGTGCGATTAATTCTTCATCGAAGCCTTTGTTGTGCAGTTTAGCTAGAATTTTGATATAGGAATGTCCACGTTCCCTGAGTGATGTGACAAGGGACTCTCCGTACGCAAGGTCGTTAAGGTAGCCAAGCTCGGTAAATTTGGCGATAACTTTTTCCAGCATCTGCTGGCATTTGACGACATCCTGACTGGGATGGTCATGGATCGAGCGCGTAATCTTACGCTTCATAACGGAGCGGAACTGGGCTGTTGTCGCTGGAAACCGCTCCAGATAATAAGCTCCGGCGTTTTCAAGGTAAGAAAGGGAGATCATTTTGCTTTTGGGGAGGACAAAAGCGAGGGCAGGGGTTGATTTTTGACGTGGGAGTGCTTTTCTCATACCTGAGACTTTAAAAGGAAAAATCACAAATGTCCATGCCCACACCCCATATATTGCCCGATGCAGCCCATTCGGCCTCCCATCTTGCCCCCCGCCGGATCGGACGGTGCAACTGGATCGGCGTAATGACTTTGATCCAGAAAGAGGTCGGGCGGTTCATGAATGTGTATCTTCAGACCATCATCGCACCAGTTCTGACCTTGATGATGTTCTTCACTGTCTTTAGTGTGTCACTTCAGTCTCATGGCGTGGATACGGCTGCGCAGGGACATGCCGGAGTCGCGTTTCTGGCTCCCGGCCTCTTGATGATGACAATGATCCAGAACGCCTTTGCCAACCCGTCCTCATCGCTGATTATTGCCAAAGTGCAGGGCAACATCGTCGATATTTTGATGCCACCTCTCGCACCGTGGGAAATACTGACCGGAATGATGACCGGTGCATTGCTGCGGAGTTTTATGATCGGCATTCTGGGTTTTTTTTGCCTCAAATTGGTTATTCCGCTGCAAATTCTTGTTTGGGGGCATGTCCTCGCCTATATGGTGCTGGGTAACACCATGCTGGCCTTGATCGGCATTCTGGCGGGCCTGTGGGCCGATAAATTCGACCATATGGCCAGCATCACCAATTTTGTTATTACCCCGCTCACCTTCCTTTCGGGAACCTTCTATAGTCTTGATGCTTTGCCGCCTTTTTGGCAGGGGGTTGCACTTTTTAACCCGTTTTTCTATATGATAGACGGGTTCAGGTCTGGATTTACCGGAATTGCAGATGTCCACGCTGGTTACGGGGCGATAATTCTGGGCGGGCTGGATCTGATCTTGCTGCTGGCGGCGTGGGTTATGCTGCGCACCGGCTATAAAACGAAATTCTAAGGCCCCGCATAAGAGGGGATGAGGACGAATGACTGAGATTACAAATAACGATGCTGCCGGTGAAGTAGTGGCATTTCCTCTCCCCGATGACTCCCATGTCCTGACCTTCGATCTGGAACGCGCCAGTGTCCGTGGCCGGATTGTTCGTGTGGGGAAAGTTCTCGATAATGTTTTGCGGCCTCACAATTATCCGGACATTATCGAACGCATGGTGGCGGAGACAGTCACTCTGGCGTTGTTGCTCTCCTCAATGCTCAAATATGAAGGGATATTTATCCTGCAGGCTCAGGGCGATGGCGCTGTACGTCGTTTGGTGGCGGATGTAACATCTGGTATGGAAGTTCGCGCCACGGCCGGTTTTGATGAGGAAAAACTGCAGGCGTTATTGCGCGAAAACCTCGATCCTACCATCCGCGAATTATTCGGTATCGGCTATATGGCTTTTACCGTCGATCAGGGCGAATATATGGAGAGGTATCAGGGACTCGTCGAGCTGGCCGGAAACAGCCTTGAAGATAGTATCCACCATTATTTCGCCCAGTCCGAACAGATTGGTACCTCCATCAAAATGGCGGCGCGCAAGAATGAATCAGGCGAGTGGCGCTCTGGAGCGGTTATGCTCCAGCATGTACCCGATCACTCCAACATCCCGCAGGATGCCAAACCTGTCTCGGACGGGTGGAACCGGACACAGATTTTGCTCCAGACCTGTACCGAGGACGAATTACTGGATGAAAAACTCCACGACAACACGCTGCTCTACCGCCTCTTCCATGAAGAGGGTGTTAGGGTATTCGATCCCATTCCTGTAAAAAAGGGCTGTCGTTGCACGCAGGAAAAACTCCAAGGTGTTCTCAATATGCTCACCAAGGACGACCTTGACCACGCCGCCCAAGACGGAAAAATCACCATGACGTGTGAGTTCTGTAACAAGGATTTCTGCTTTAATCACCCGCAGCCGGAAAAATGACAGGCCTTTACTGACAACCCAGCTGTTTTGTCATGACGTAGTAGGTATAGTCGCCCTGCTGGTCATAGCCTTCAGACATCTCGTGGAAGCCGCAAGCATTAAACATGGCAAGGCTGGGCGCGTTTTCCTGAGATACTTTGGCGGAGATGGCGGGAAAATAATTGGCCCTTGCCCACTCTTCCGCTGCCGACACGATCACGCGGCCAAGCCCTTTCCCGCCCGAACAGACGGATTGAATGACCGCGTGTCCTTCAGGCAGTTGCGGGGTAGGGGCGCCGCTGACCATGCCAAACGCCATCATGCCATCATTTTCTGAGAGAATCCCCAGTAGCGGTGCTCCGTTATCAAGGTGCTGCTCCAACGCTTCCTCTGATTTTGGTTTGAGGAAATGTTTCTGGTGGTCGGGAAGTTGTTCTCGTGCTGCCTCAATGAAATGGAGAGCCATCGGTATATGGCCTTCACCCAAATATTGGACAGGAGAACGCTGCGCGCCGTGAAAATGATTGCGAAGGGAGGTTGAGGCTGAAGCCAACTCAAGGCTAAGGTCGTGTGTCATTCCAAAATATCTCTGATCCGGGGGAGTGGGGTAGGCTTTGCGGAGGGAGATATTGAGGACGCTCGAAGATCACGCCACCGCTACAGTAAAGAGCGGGTCGGTCGTCGCAGAGAATTAATTACATTGTGGTTCACAGCAATCATGCGAATAGTAAAAAGTATTATGGCCACCCTTGTCAATAAATAATTTCGGCAAGGCACAAATTTTTTAGGAATTAGAGTCTGCTGCCATGCCAGAGGGAGCAGGAACCTTCTCCCATCGCCCGATTTTCTTCATCAGGAAGCCACAGCCGTACAGGGCCGCACCGGTTAGCAGCAGACACAGAATGCGGACAATGGTCGGAGCCGAAGCAGCGTCATAGAGCAGTGCTTTGCCCGCTGCAAAGGCCAGAACAAAGAGTGCAGACTTGGCCATAACCGCATCTTTGCGTACGAACGAAAAGCCCATGACGCCGACGCTATAAAACAACCATGACGCTGAGACGGCAAGAGAGCCTGTATCTTCCGTCAGGCGGTAGAAACCAACCACAGCGAGCAAATGCGCAGCCCCGAGCAGAAGATAATAATACCCCTCCTGATCGCTGCCAAACCGTGTCCTGTGCCGAACAATGACCGCCCAGAGACTGGCGAGCGCCGCGAGCGAGACTGTTACCCAAGATAAGGACGATCCCATGCGCAAATGATAGAGCATGGTGGCGTATTCATTGATAGCAAGGACGGTTAGAGCCAGCAGGGGAATGGCATAAAGGCGCGCCGTAGAGGGAGACGCATGCGCCGTGGGGAAAAAGGCAACACCCAACATCAGCGCCACAAACAGCCAAGGTTTGAGTTCCGGTGAGGATAACTCAAGATACACAGCATGGAAGGCTGAGAGGGTAACAAACGCCACAATAAGTGTCCGGCTGCCCAAGCGCTCGTTAAAGTAGGCACGGCTAGAAATATAGAGGCCCGTCAGAAGGGCAGAGAAACAAAGTGAAATATAAGGGGCGATCTGGGGCGATATCCGGTCAACAAAGTAATATTCAACGGCATAAAATATCAAGAGCACCGGCATGAAGCTGTAAGATTCATCTTCGCGCAAAGCCGTACCATGTTCGCGCGAGTAACAATAAACGCCTGTGGTAAAGACCAGAAAATGGAGACCCAGAATGAGCGCGACAAGGCTGTCATGATGCAGACTAAACCCAGCCAGAGCCGTCATCATCAAGGACAGGTAGGACGACACCAGTGTGAGGGTGCGTGATTTCACAAACACTGAAATGGAAGCGAAAGCAACCGAACACAAGAGATAATAGTAGAGAGAAAAATCAGTGTTGGGATGAAGATCCAGAATAAAAGGTGACAAGTAGGCCCCTGCAGAAGCGACGATAGGATAAATATCATGCCTGATCCGTGTATAAAGGAAAATACAAAAACCGGAGATGGCAGACACCAGCCCCAAGGCCACTTCGAGCGAGATAAGAGAATGAATTTGATAAGCGGCAAAGTTGGTGAGGTGAAAGACGATAATTCCGGAAGCTGGCAGCAGGGCCGCATATTCACGTTCGGAAGACATCAGCTTGAAGCCCGTGCCAATCAGGCTAAACCCAAGAAGAGCCGCGAGGCCAAGTTGGCGTAATGGTGTAAGCCATCCTGTGTCAATCGAGAGTTTGACAATAAATCCGGCGGCTAAAATAAAACAAATAATGGCAACAATGCCCAGCCAGTTGCCTAGCGACTTTTCGCCCAAGGACGCAGACGGGGTTTGTTCACCCAAGGGTGCAGGAATCGTATCTTCCTCATCCCATATCTCTTCGCTATCGGGGAGAGCGTGGGGGCTATTTGGGGTTTCTCGCGCACGACTTTCAAGCGCGGAAAGCCTCTCTTCAATAAGGGCAAGGCGCTTATCAAGGGAATCAGGTGTCATAGCGGCAGCGCCCGTTCGGCAATCGTCCCGAAATAACGAATAATGCTCGGAATAATAGCATCATTGAAATCATATTTGGGGTGATGCAGACCGAAATTGTGGGGGCTATCGGGGTTTTGAGGCTCTCCCTGCCCGAAGATGGCGTAGCAGCCCGGCTTTTTCATGAGCATGGCGCCGAAATCCTCCGCGCCCATGCTGGCGGGGAAATCGGTCAGCACCATGGCCTCACCGAACAACTCCTTGGCAATTCCCGCGCAAAAAGAGGCCTGCGCCGGATCATTGATTGTTGGTTCGTAATTGCGGTGATAGGAGAGGATACCTTTGGCCCCATGGGCAGCGGAAATCCCATCGACCAGCGCACGGATGCGGCCTTCAGCTTGATCGCGTACCCCGTTGTTAAAGGTACGCACCGTTCCCTCGAGTTTGACCTCGGTTGGGATAATATTATTGGCACCCGTCCCGCCATTGAAATTGGTGATACTCACCACCACCGATTCTGCCGGATCGATCAGGCGTGACGTGATGGTCTGCAGCGCCAAGATAATTTCAGACGCAATCACGATAGGGTCAACGCATTCATGCGGCATGGCGGCATGTCCGCCTTTACCCGTCACGGTGATAACAATCTCGTCGGAACTCGCCATGATCGGCCCGCCTTTGATTCCCACCATGCCGCGTGGGGCATAGGGCCAGTTGTGTATCGCATAAACACTCTCGATCGGATAGCTGTCAAACAAGCCTTCCTCAATCATCTTATATGCACCTCCTCCGCCTTCCTCGGCAGGCTGGAAGAAGAGGTGAACGATACCGTTGAAATCACGGGTTTCTTTGAGGTACCGCGCTGTTCCGAGCAGCACCGAAGTATGGCCATCATGGCCACAGGCATGCATTTTACCCTTGACCTTGGAACTGTGGGAGACACCGCTTTCTTCCACAATGTCGAGAGCATCAATATCGCCGCGAAACCCAACGCGTTTCCCGCTTGAGGTACTTTGCCCTTCAATCGTGGCGACAATCCCCGTTTGCGCCCAGCCACGTTCAAACGGGATTTCCCATTCGGTGAGTTTTTTCGCGATCAGGTCGCTCGCATAAAATTCCTCAAACGATGTTGCCGGATTCTGGTGGAGTTCATGGCGGCAGGAGGTCACTTCTTCGGTAATATCACGCAGCAGGTTGTTACGGTCTATGCTCATGGGAAAGCCTCTTCTACCTGTTTATCTAGATCTGGGTCTTACGCGGGTCAAATGCGTCTCTAATAGCTTCGCCGATAAAAGTTAATAAAATGAGCATAAAACCGAGCGAAAAGAAGGCGGTAATCCCGAGCCACGGGGCTTGAATATTATTCTTTCCTTGTGCAAGGAGCTCCCCCAGAGACGGTGAACCGGGGGGAAGCCCCAGCCCAAGGAAATCAAGGGATGTGAGGGCGGTAATCGATCCCGTGAGGATAAAGGGCATCATGGTGAGCGTTGCCACCATGGCATTGGGGAGAATATGGCGGTACATCAAGGTAAAATTATTAACGCCAAGCGCCCGTGCTGCACGCACATAATCAAGGCTGCGCGCCCGCAAAAATTCAGCTCGTACCACATCAACCAGATGCGTCCATGAAAAGAGCAGCAGGATAAGGAGCAGAGTCCAGAATCCAGGGACAAACAGCGCCGAGAAAATAATCAGGATATACAGGCTGGGGAGCGACGACCAAATTTCGATCAGGCGCTGACCAATCAGATCAATCCGCCCGCCGTAAAAACCCTGCACCGCGCCTACCATGACCCCGATTACCGAAGACATGACCGTGAGCGCCAGCCCGAACAAAACGGAAATGCGAAACCCGTAAATCACTCGCGCCAACACATCGCGCCCCTGATCGTCCGTCCCCAAGAGATTGTCGGATGTCGGCGCAGACGGGGCTGGAGAGGGTAGATCATAGTTGATCGTGTCAAAACTGTACTTAATAGGTGGCCAGATCATCCACCCGTCTTTGGTAATCAGATCACGCACATACGGGTCACGGTAATCGGCTTCGGTATCGAAATCCCCGCCAAATTCCTTTTCGGAATAGGGATGAAGCACAGGGCTGTAAATTCCGCCCTTATAAGAGAGCACAATAGGTTTATCATTGGCGATAAATCCGGCAAAGAGTGCCCCGACGAGCAGCACCATAAAAATGCAAAGTGCATAATAACCGCGTTTGTTGGCTTTAAACTGTGCCCAGCGGCGGCGGGTGATGGGGGATAAATTAAGCATGGGGGGTGGCCTCGAAATTGATACGGGGGTCAACCAGAACATAAACAATATCGCGGATCAGTGTCATGACAAGGCCGATCAGCGCATAGAAATAGAGTGTCCCGAGTACCACCGGATAATCGCGGTTGATAATCGACTCATATCCTAAAAGCCCCAGCCCATCGAGCGAGAAGGTAATCTCAATGAGCAGTGATCCGGTAAAAAAGATATGCATAAAGGCCGCCGGAAATCCGGCAATCACAATCAGCATCGCGTTGCGGAACACATGGCCATACAGCACCCGCTGCTCGGACAGCCCTTTGGCGCGGGCCGTCTGCACATATTGTTTGTTAATCTCGTCCAGAAACGAATTTTTGGTGAGCATCGTGAGCCCTGCAAAACCCGAAATCACCATGGCCGCAGTGGGCAGCGCCATATGCCAGAGATAGTCAAGCCCTTGCTGCCACCACGGAAGATCTGTCCAGTTGTCCGAGACAATCCCGCGCAAGGGAAAGATGTCAAAATAGCGTCCTCCCGCAAACAAAATGATAAGCAAAATCGCAAAGAGGAAAGAGGGAATAGCATAGCCCACGAAAATTACGGCGCTTGTCCAGATGTCAAAACTCTGCCCATCTTTCACCGCCTTGCGAATGCCAAGCGGGATGGAAATCAAATAGATAAGAAGTGTTGACCACAGCCCCAGAGAAATGGAGACAGGCATTTTCTCCAAAATCAGATCCATGACGCCGACATCGCGGTAGTAACTCTCCCCGAGGTCAAAACGCAGATAATTGCCGATCATCTGGATAAAGCGTTCATGCGCGGGTTTGTCGAATCCGTACATTTTTTCAAGTTCTTTAACAAATTCGGGATCAAGGCCTTGTGCACCGCGGTAACCTGATTGTGCACCTGTGGTCAGAGCCTGTTGCTGGGCTTGAGAGGCCATATCACCGCTGCCGCCTGCAAAGCGTGACGTTGCATCAGCTCCATGACCTTGGAGCTGCGCAATCATCCGGTCAACCGGCCCGCCGGGGACAAACTGGATGACGGCAAAACTCACGAGAAGTATGCCGAAAATAGTGGGGATCATAAAGGCGAGACGCCGCAGGATATAAGTCAACATAGCCCTATTGGAACATATTTGAACGGGAACAGAAAGCCCTGAGGCGGAGAATAATTTATTGACATAATTTTTATAAATAGGGTAGCGTACCGCATGTATGTATTTAGCTCACCTGCGGAAACATTGCTGGCAAATGTTGTGCGCGACAATCCGCCACTTGCGATCACGCCAGAGAGCGTGGCGGTAGATATTGGGTGCGTGCAGGAAGCACTCGAGCCACTCTTAAAGGTGGCCGGAAATCATATAGATAAATGCGATCTGCAGGTCTTCTTTACAAGACTCTCCCATATCAAGGCCCCCATAATTAGCACACCTGCGCGCACGATGGGGGATGAAACGGTTATCATGAGTTTTCCCTCTAGCGAATCCCCATCACCGCTCAGTGTCATTGCCAGTAAAGTACGCTGGATCGCCTTGCGGGAAAGTTTTAAGCAAAGCGGCGCTCCTGTTATAGAGGTTCCCAGTCAAGATGATGATCCTTACTTACTTTTATGGATGCGTGACCCGTGCTTTATTGTCGATCAATATGCCTTCTTCCCTGATCCCAAAATGATTGAGTGCTATAAGCCAAGGGATATCAAAAAACTGGAGGATAGAAAGAAATCTCTGGAAGTGGCCAAAATAAAAATGCAATGGCTGGGTTTAACAGTCATTGAGGTTGAAGGTTGTTTCTTTGAAGGGGGCAATCTGGTACATGACCCCGTTGAAGATTTTCTTTTATGCGGCAATGACCAGTTGGTAAAACAGGAAAATATTACGCCTTTGTGCAAAGCCATTGAGCGCAAAACAGGGAAAATATGGCAGCCAGCCTATATCCCGACAGATAGCTGGGTCTATCCGCACCTTGATTTGGGTCAGTCGCGCGTTTTACCGGATGGGAGGTTTGTGGTCGCGCATAATCTCGGGCCGGAATTAAATGGAGAAGGGTATAAGGAGCTGGAGCGGTTGCTCGGCAAGGGGAGACTAACGCCTGCCAATGAAACGCAGCCCCGCATGATGGCGCCCAATCTTGAAATTCAGGGGGAAGTCGCCTTTATGACGGGGTGCACTGATGAGATGCGCAGAGCACTTGAGGATTCAGGGGTAACAGTCAATGCGCCGCGCCAGAAAGATTTGGAAGGGACGTGCTTTACACTCGCCGGAGATTTCAGTGCCGTCAGGCAGATTGGTCAAGGTGGGGTTCATTGTTTTACAAATGTTGCCCCGACACGTCACATTAAAGTGCCGGAGCCTGTCATAAGCTAAGGCCTAATATTCCATCCGGCGATCGACCACTCGCCATCATATTCTAAAATCCCGTAAGCCCCTGTTGCCAGCTTAAGCGAATAATCTTCGCCATGGGGGATTAGGGCGAGAGCAAAGCGCGCAATCCCGTTACTGGTGACCACCAAAACAGTCTGATTTGCATGGTCAGACACGCATCGCGTCAGAAATTCCTGCCACTGCGTGATGATTGTTGCGGGGCGCGGCAACCAGCCCTCAGGCATGACGCCTTTTTTATCCCACTGAGCAAGAACGTCAGTTCCAAGCTGCGCAATAACATCAGGTTCGGGCAAGTTTTCCTGTGCACCATAATCAACCTCATCGAAAATGGGCGAAGGCTCGCGTGTGCCTTCGTATCCCATGGCAAGAGAGGCGAGCCTTGCTGTGTCAATTGTGCGTTTGAGGGTCGAGGTGAAAATATGGTGGGGAACAAGCCGCGCAGCCAGCAGATGATGCCCGAGCTTGAGGGCTTGGTTTTCGCCGCTCTCTACCAAAGGAAGGTCAGTGCGTGCGCCCACACGGGTTGGGGTTTGTCCCTCTGAAAAAGTGTTCCCGTGACGGGCGATAATGAGGCGTGTCGTCATGACAGGAGCGCCTCGGCCCGTGCAAGGTCTTCGGGGCTGTCAATCCCCGTCATAGCGGGGCGGCCTTGGTAATCGCAGAGCACCGCTTGAATAGCCATGCCGTTTTCCAGTGCACGCAATTGCTCAAGGCCTTCCATCTCCTCATAAAAGGATGGGGTCAAGGTGATATAACGTTCCAGCGCCGTGCGTTTGTAGCCATAAAGACCGATATGACGGTAAACCGGTGAAAGAGGTGAGGTAACGCGTAAATCACTCTCCTTGCGGATGGCGGGAATGATATTTTTAGAGAACCAGAGCGCGCGTCCCTTGGGTGAGAGAACGGCGGTTGTACCGCTGAAAGGGGTTGTTTCTTTACTCTCCCGTAGATGGTCAAGGTCAGTCCAACTCAGGCGAACTACAGGCGTAACTATATCTGCATCGGGATGGGCTTGGGAGGCCGCAATTAGACTACTCACAAAATCGGGTGGTGTGAGCGGCGCATCCCCTTGCAGATTAACTACAAAATCAACAGGGGCAGGCAGCATACGAACTGCGGCCATCACGCGATCAGTGCCGGTTGGAAACTCACTTGCTGTCACAAGGCAGGGGATATCATGTGTGCGGCAGTAAGAGGCAATGCGTTCATCGTCGGTGGCCACCGCGATGGCAATAGAGGCATCTTCACTCGCAGCAGCGCAGGCCACATCATATACATGGTGCAGAACAGCTTTGCCTTTAAGAAGAGCAAGGGGTTTGCCCGGAAAGCGGGTCGAGCCATAACGTGCAGGAATGAGAATGGCCGTTTTCATTACGGAGAAACCTTGGCCCACCACGTGTCAACAATGGCCGGAGTCTGGCCTGAAAGTTTCTCGGGATGTTCGAGCTTACTCCACCATGCGAGGCGCCATTTATTGTAATGCCAGTTTGGGATTACGTAGTAATTCCACTGGAGCACGCGGTCAAGTGCGCGGGAATTGGTGATAAGCTCCGCGCGCGTATCGGATGCAATCAGGTTATTCACCAAAGCATCAACTACCGAATCATTCACGCCGATATAATTGCGCGAGCCTTTGACATCCACCTTATCGGACATCCAATATTCGCGTTGCTCGTTGCCGGGGCTGTCGGACTGCGGAATGACACCCACGGTCATGTCAAAATCGAAATCCTTCATGCGGTTCTCATATTGCGCGGGGTCAAGCACGCGGAAATTGGCTTCAACTCCAACTTTCTTGAGGTTCTGGGTAAAGGGCAAAATCCAGCGTTCAAATGCGGGGTTGGCATCGGTGAATTCAAACGCAAGCCGCACGCCTGTTTTCTCATTGACGCGAATACCATCTTTGCCGACTTTATAACCGGCCTTATCAAGAATATCTGCTGCCGTCTTCAGGTTGATGCGGTTATTGCCTGTCCCGTCTGTTGCTGGAGGGTTATATTCGGCAGTCAAAACTTCCGCCGTAATTTTATCTTTATAGCCTTCCAGAACTTTGACTTCCTCAGGTGAGGGAAGACCGACTGCGGCGAGATCTGAATTCTGGAAGAAGCTGCGCGTGCGGGTATAAGAGCCGTAGGCGAATTGCTTATTCTCCCAGTCAAAATCAAAAGCATAAGCTAAGGCTTTGCGCACCTCCACGTCCTGAAACACAGGGCGCCGCGTATTATAGAGAAACCCTTGCATTCCGGCAGGACGAGAATTTTCAATTTCCTGCTTGATGATCCGGCCGTCCAGAACGGGGGGAGCATTGTACCCGCTCTGCCAAAGTTTGGCGACGCTCTCTTGTTGGATGTCGAACTCACCTGCGAAAAAGGCTTCGAGCATCACATTCTGGTCACGGTAATAAGTGTACATGACGTGTTCGAAATTATAGCGGCCCTTGTTGATTACAAGGCTATCTCCCCACCAACTCGCGTTGCGCTGGTACTGGATATAACGTCCGGGCGAAAGGCCAATAATTTTATAAGGCCCAGCTGCGACAGGAGGTGGTGGAGATGTGGATGTTTGATTAAAGTCGCGGCCTTCCCAGAAATGTTTGGGGAGGATCGGCATCTGCGCGACGATCAAAGGCAACTCGCGGTTTTTATTGGTCTTGAAAGTAAAAGTTACCCGCGAAGAGTTCTCGGCTTTAACCTCCTTGATGTCCGCGTAGTAGGCGCGGTAAAAAGGTGCACCTTCCTTAGTGAGGGTCTTGAATGTCCACACCACATCATCGGCGGTAATAGGTGTACCATCGTCCCACACTGCAATGGAGCGTAGGTTGAAGGTGATGGCGCCGTTATCGTCGGCGCGCTCGGCAGTTTCGGCCACATAGCCATACATGGTAAAGGGTTCGTCATAGGATTGCGTCATCAAGGTGACGCCTGTCAGGGCATCAATCCCGTCGGCGGACGAACCTTTGACAATATAGGGATTGAGGCTGTCAAATGTGCCAAGGGCCGGAAGCTTGAGTTCTCCGCCGCGCGGGGCGTCCGGATTCACATAGTCAAAATGGCTAAAGTCCGCCGGATATTTAATATCTCCATAAAGAGAGAGCGCATGGCTGGGGGCTGCGGCATAGGCCGAAGGCAGAGCGCCCATGAACATCATCAGGAGAGCAATCAGAAAAGTCTTCATATAAACCTCGTCAGAGAGAGTGAAGGATCAGGCGCGTTGCCGCGAGCGGTAAGCAATTTCAAGGTCAGGTTTTCCGAACAGATAACCTTCGCCATAATCAATCTCGAAATCGAGAAGTTCAAGCACATCATGTTCGTCTTCGAATTTTTCAACAATCAATGTAATATCGCAGCTGTCAAAAGCGGATTTAAGCCGCGCCACATCCATCGGGCCTTGACCGATGGCGCACATATCAACGAGGCGCTGTGAGCTGTATTTGACAAAGGAAATATTCTGTCCATCGAGATCGGTAGGATCAAAATTGGCATCTGTTTCCATGTTATCGAGCGAGAGGCGGCACCCGAGAGAACACAATCCACGCAGCACGCGGGCATGAATGGCTGAGAGTTTGCAAAAATCATCATAACGCAGCTCGAAAATAAAGCGGTCGGAAAGATCGCGGTTGCTCTTTAAAAAATCAACCAGCTCGGACACATAGACTCGGTTGGAGAGAGTGTTCGCGGCAATATTGATAAAGTAACCGACATTCACACCGCTATAGGCATCATGTAGCACCGTGTGCGTGGCATGGCGCAGGATCAGCATATCGATATTCTCGATAATACCTTCACGCTCGGCCACGCGGCGATATTTATCCCCCCCCAGATACACGCCCGCCTTGGCACGGATGCGGGCGAACAGCTCGACAAAAGCGAGCTTGCGTGAAGGAAGGCGGACAATCGGCTGGGCAAAAATTTCGATCCGGTCATTCTCGAGCGCGCGGTGAAGAAGCTCGGCAACAACAGATTCGCTGTAATCTTGCGGCGAAGAGACCGCCACCTTGGCAGAACCACCTGCTGTTTGCCGATTATCCTGCCCCGCCTTGGGTGACCCGCTCCAGTTTTTAAGAATATCTTTGTATTTCTGCGCGCGCGGGGTGAGTGAGAGGGGTTTTCGGGGAGCAACCAGATCGGGAACGGCGGTAGTATCAGAAACGCCAAGGAGGTCATCGGTGTCTTCAGGGGCGGAGGCTGAGATATTGGCAGGTTTTTGCTGCGGCATAAAGGGCGCGCGCGGCGCCATCTGTTTCTTGCTGGTGCGGGAGGATGTCCCGCGCTCGAGATCTTCTTTGATAATCTCCAGCTCTTCAACGGTAGCGCTTACCTCGGACAGGAGCTGCTCCTGCGTGGCTTCAAGACTTTTGACGCGTCGTGCAAAGCGGCTCTCGACCGAGCGGCGCGTGAGAGAATCATAGCCGAATGTTCCGGCCAGCGCCAGAAGGCCAGCCGCCGATCCTGCGGCGGTGCCGCCCGCGACATGGGCGATGGCGGCGACCACCATCACGCTGCCACATGCATAAACCCCGAGCCAGATAGCCGGATATTTCGTTAGTGAATCAAGCGATATGGACATGTTTTTCCTCACCTGCGTTTTTAGTGTCAGGGTGGGCATAATCCCTGCTGAGTGTCCCGACAGCTTGTGAAATATGCGCAAAGCCATCGCGTTTCATAAGCTCAAGCAGGCCTGATTGAATACGCTGGACAAGCTCAGGCCCTTCATACACGAGACCGCTATAAACCTGAATGAGTGTCGCTCCCGCACGGATTTTGTCATAGGCGTCCTGTGCTGTCAAAATTCCGCCCGCGCCAATAATCGGGATTTGTCCCTTGGTTAGGGTATAAAACAGAGCAATGATACGGGTGGAGAGATCGGTCAGCGGCGCGCCGCTCAATCCCCCGCGCTCACCCTTGAAACCCTCTGGTAGGAAATCGGGGCGGGAGAGGGTGGTGTTGGTAAGAATCAACCCGTCAACTTTTTCTTCAAGTAGCACCTGCGCAATGTCCCGCATCTGTGTTTCATCAAGGTCAGGTGCCAATTTGACCAGAATCGGTGGTGGGTAATGCCCGCATGAGGCCGCGCGCTCGGCCATCACCGCCTTGAGTAACTCGCGCAAAGGCTCTTTTTCCTGCAAATTCCGTAGGCCCGGCGTATTGGGTGAGGAAATATTGATGGTGAGGTAGTCCGCCATGCCGCCTAGAGAGCGGATAAGAGCTTTATAATCATGAGCCGGATCGGTTTGATCTTTGTTCATGCCGATATTGATCCCGAGCAACCCGTGGGTGCGGGGCCGGATGCCAAGGAACACCGTTACATTTTCCTTGAATTGGGCAAGTCCGACATTGGGAAAGCCCATGCGGTTAATAACAGCTTTATTCGAGATGTCCCGAAAAATACGGGGGCGCGGATTGCCGTCTTGCGGTTTGAGCGTCACTGTTCCGGCCTCTACAAAACCAAAACCCAGACAAAAAAGCGGCGAAAGCGCTTCGGCATTTTTATCAAAGCCTGCCGCAAGACCCACTGGATTGTGAAAAACCTTGCCCCAGAGTGTTTGTTTGAGAGCCGTAGAGGTAGGAAGTTTTGCGTTGATGCAAAAACGTGGAGCAACCCTCAGGAGCCGAAGCACAGCACGGTGGGCATCTTCGGGATCCATATTAAAGAGAAAGGGCCTAAGGAGCGCATACATCTTATAAATGCTTCAATCCTTCTTTCATATATTGCCAGCCGGTAATTGCCGTGGTCACGGTAGCGGCAATCAGCAGCACATAACCAACCTCAATTGTAATCGGCAGAACGGGAACGCCGTATTCACCTACAATCAGGAACCCGAGCGAAACCATCTGGCTTCCTGTTTTCCATTTAGCAAGGTTACTCACCGGAAAGGTAATATTTTTTGGCCCGAAATACTCCCGCAGGCCTGCAATCAGAAACTCACGCGAAAGAATGAGCAAGACAGGGACAATCCAGATACCCGATAGGTGATGATTCGCAATCAACGTGATAAGAACCGTTGCGATAAAGATTTTATCAGCAATCGGATCGAGAAAACGTCCAAAAGGACTTTCGACCTTGAGTTTACGGGCTAGAAACCCGTCCAGCCAGTCGGTGATGCAGCCCAGTGTATAAAGGCCAAGGGCTGCCCATGCCGCCCATGCTGTATCAATCATCATAAAAAGGACAAGAAGGGGAAGCGTCAGCAAACGCCCGACCGTCAGGATATTGGGAATATTGTTCATATCCAGAGTTTTAGGGGAGTTAACAGGTAAGCGCAATATATTCTACGGAAAAACCCAGATTAGTCCTCAAGAGAGAGAAGGGTGTCATTGGGGGATGAGGCAGTCTTGTTCTCAAGACTGATATCAAGACATATATTAAATTCAGTGAAATCAAGCTTCTTCTCAGCCTGTTTGGGCATCATGATCTTGTTGGCAATGCAATATTCGATGAGGGCTGCAGTCACGAAATCGGCGGTCAGGTTATAAAATTTCTGCTCGAAGGTTGATTCGTCGAAAAAGGCGAGGGTCACGGCGCGAGGGTTTTCCTTAATATTATAGGAATTCTGGGTCGTGGGTTTGAAGGTTTTCATTGAGTGAAATTCATATTCGGCGCTCCCCGCGTAACGGGCGCGGACAATTCGGCCGTCCGGAAAAGTAATGCCATGAGTCTCCCCAAAGGTCCTGATTGCTGAGGTGGACTCGCTGTGCGTAAAAATAAGACGTCTGATTTCCGTGGCCATGATAGTGTACTATATAATTCCCTAGCTGGGTGCTTTGTTGCCCATACAGGGACAGTGCCTCAGGATATTACACCAAAAGAGTTTTGCAAAGTGTCGTTTCATAAGTTTTTTTTAAGATTTGCGCCTTAATCTGATGAAGTGAGGACTTCGGGTGTGGGATAACCCGACGTTTTGACATTTCTTCTTTGACCCTGATGAATACGGGTTACCGCTTGAAAGGATTCGGTTTCAGTTGGAATTCATTGATTTAACAGTAAAAAAAGACAACGAGGGGGCGTCGAACCTCCCCGCGCGTCCCGATCAGGTTGCGGGTAAAGCTGGTAAGGGCAGCCCAGCCCAAGGGGGCGCTGGCAACGCACTGGCACGAACCGGCGGCGTTGTACGTCATTGGAGCGGATACGAGTATTCAGGAGGTGAGGCAGGTGGCGCCACAGGAGGCGGGCGTATTGGTGACCGGATGGTGGCTAAAGGCCTGATTACAATAGAACAATTGAATGTGGCCCTGCAGGAAAAGAAGATCAGCGGCAAGCTGCTGGGGCAGGTTCTTGTTGATCTTGGCTTTATTGATGAACTGACGCTGGTGCAGTTTTTGGCCGAACAATCGGGAAATGAGGTTTTTGACCCTAAGACAACTATTTTTGATGCGGATGCGCTCGCATTGCTTAGTAAAAATGAGGCTAAAAAGAGCAGGGTCCTCCCCATTTCCATGCGTGATAACGTGGCGGTGGTGGCGCTGGTGGATCCTTATGATATTGTGGCTATGGACTCGCTGCGCCGTGTTTTGCCCAAGGGGACAGAGGTCAAATGCCTCTTGTCCACCCCTTCGATCCTTTCGGACGCCATTGATGCGGCTTATGGTTATTCGAGTGTCATTGAGGATATTCTCAAAGAACTCGACAGTGATAGCGCCAACCCAGATGACGTGACTAAACTCACCGACGATCAGGCCTATACCCACCCAATTGTAAGGCTTGTCAATGCGTTAATGACCGAAGCTGTGAAAACAGGTGTATCAGACTTGCACTTTGAACCCGAAGAAAACTTCGTGCGTCTCCGTTACCGTTTAGACGGTGTTTTGTTTACTGCCCAGATTTTGCACAAAAAATTGTGGAACGGGGTTTCGCAGCGTATCAAAATTATGTCAAAAATGAATATTGCGGACAAACTGACGGCTCAGGATGGGCGGTTTAACCTCAATATTGGTGATCGCGAGGCTGATTTCCGCGTGTCCTCACTGCCTACTGTCTGGGGCGAGAATATTGTTCTTCGTGTTTTGGATAAAAGTGCAAGCATTAAGCCATTGGATAAATTGGGTTTTAGCCCCCATAATCTTGAGCTAATTCACCGATCCCAAGCGCGGCCTGAAGGGATTATCATTGTCACGGGGCCGACAGGCTCGGGAAAAAGTACGTCCCTCTATTCGATGATTAATGCGATTAACCGCGTTGAGGTGAATATCCAGACCCTTGAAGATCCGGTGGAATATTCGCTCCCGATGATTCGTCAGACCTACGTGCGCGAAGGGGTGCTGGAGTTTGCCGACGGGATCAAGGCGCTTCTTCGTCAAGACCCTGACATTATTTTTATTGGCGAGATCAGGGACGGGGTGACGGGCGAGATGGCTCTCAAGGCGGCGATGACCGGCCACCAAGTTTATACCACGCTTCATACCAATGATTCGTTTGGTGCTCTGCCGCGTCTGATTGATCTGGGGTTAAAGCCTGGGATGATCGCTGGGGCTATTATTGCCATATTTGCACAGCGCTTGGTGCGCAGGCTCTGTGTTAACTGCAAGGAAGAACACGTGGCGGATGCGGCTGAGTGCAAAATTCTGGGGGTGGACCCCGCTAATCCGCCTAAAATTTTCAGGGCGCATCAGGGGGGGTGCCAGCTTTGCGCGGGGCAGGGATATAAAGGTCGTGTGGCAATCGCTGAAATTCTGCTGATGGATGAGGATCTTGACGAAATTGTGGCGCGTGGGGGCACAAAAACAGAGGTTCGCCGCAAAGCTGTAGAAAAGGGATTCAAAAGTATGCGGGATGATGGTATCCTCAAAGTGCTGGACGGGCTTACCAGTTTGGACGAGCTCGCGTCAGCTGTTCACGTCTATAAGGATTAGGGCGTTTGAGGCGCCTTTGTTCCGGTCTGAGTGTCTAAAAGGGGGCTATCATTCAACCTTATAAATACAGAGCGTATAATTCGCGTGGGCGGCCCGTGCGGGGTGTGATTAATGCGGCGAATGAAGTTGATTTATATAATCAGCTCCAAAGCGCTGGGATGGAACTTGTCACGTGTTCGCCAGTTTCTAGCGAATCAGGGATGGGGGGCTTGTCAATTTTGAAGCCCAAGGTCAAAACCCGAGATTTGATCCAATTCTGTATGCACCTTGAGCAACTTCAGTCTGCGGGTGTACCGCTTTTGGACGCATTGTCCGATATTCGTGATTCAGCCGATAACCAGACCATGAAGGACATCATGACGGATGTCCACCGCAACGTATCGGACGGAGCAAGTCTTTCGGAGGCTCTTGCCAATTACCCGAAGGTGTTTACCAATCTCTATATTTCGCTCATCAAAGCGGGTGAAGATACAGGTGATTTGGAAAAATCATACTCACAGCTCATCAAATACCTGAAATGGATTGATGAGATGAACTCCAAGATTAAGAAGGCGACGCGCTACCCGATCATTCTCCTCATTGCCGTATTTGGTGTGATGATTGTAATGATGGGCTTTGTTGTTCCAGATATTGCCGGATTTATTAAAAATATTGGACAGGAATTGCCGTGGTACACCACCGCACTGATTGCCACCTCCGATTTTTTTGCGGAGTTTTGGTGGACGTTGGTCATTGCGCCGATCATTCTCTTTATTATTTATAAATTTTTACGGAAAAACTCGGAAGGCTTCGCGTATCAGATGGATGCGATTTTTATCGTATTGCCCATCGCGGGTCCAATTATCCGTAAGATTACAATCGCACGGTATGCGCAGACATTTGCAGCTTTGTTTTCAAGTGGAATTGATGTCATTAACTGTCTGAAATCAGCGCAAAAAACGGTTTCTAACTTAGCGCTGTATGAAGCGCTAGAGACGGTGAATGCACAAGTGCAAATTGGGGCGCCGCTCTCGCAGGCGTTCAATGCATCCGGAGAATTTCCAACAATGGTTGTTCGTATGGTGAAAATTGGTGAAGAATCAGGTAACCTAACGCCGGTTCTGACGCAGGTTTCTGATTTCTACACAAAAGACGTCAATGAAGCTGTTGAAGGGTTGATTGCTATGGTAGAACCTATGCTGACGTCGTTCCTTGGTCTGATGATTGCGTGGATTGCGGTCGCGGTGTTTGGTCCGATTTACTCAAGTTTTGAAAATATGGATTTCTAGTTTGGTGTTTTGATGTCTGGTTTAATGCTTCCTTTTCTACCGGTTTCCCGCTGCGTCGTTATCATGACGGACGAAGGGGTTACTGTTCATGCGGCGTCCGGCTCGAAAGTGGGGCTGATGGGCACGTTGCCGTGGAAAGAAGCTGCCTTTGAGGAGAAATTCCTTGGCTTTTTAAAGAAGTCGGGCGCGGCATCGGTTCTTATCCTCAATGATGCTGTCGAGCAGCACTATCGCAAAGAAAAAGTTATCGTGGCCTCGGCCATGGATAAGCAGAATATTGTGATGCGGCGCTTGAATGTGGCTTTTCCCAATTTTCCCATTCGCTCGGCCATGTTTCTCAAGGGAGGGACAGATCAGGCGCGTGCGTCACTTGATAAGTCTGTCGCGAATAAGACATTTGTCTATCTCTTTGCGGCATCTCCTTCAACGGAGGTTTTTTCGCGCCTGATTAAGGTGGCGGCGCAAACCGAAATGGGTCTTTCCGGCTATGGTCTCCTTCCCATTGAATCGGTAGGACTGGTTAAAGAAATCACAACAAAACTTGCAGCGCGCTGGGGTGGTGTTTCCGGTGCGGCGTGGTCATTGGTGATTGGGCAACATCGCGGCGGTGGGTTGCGTCAGATTGTTGTGCGTGGCAGCGAGCTTGCCCTTACGCGCGTCACGCCCATTGTCGAGCCAAATCCCGATACTCCTGAGGTTTGGGCAGGGGATGTGTCGCAGGAAATGCAGGCGACGCTCAGTTACCTTTCGCGTTTTGGCTACGCACCGGAAGATGGTTTGAATATTGTTGTTATTGGTGATCGCAATTTCACAGCCCCAATTGAGAATTTGATCTCGATTCCGTGCAATTTCGAGGCGGTCACCGCTAGTGAGGCGGGCAAACTTCTTGGCATGAAAATTCAAGCTGATGATGGGGATCATTATGCAGATGCTCTCCACGCCGGATGGGTGTCGCGAAAGCTTGCCCTTGATCTGCCAATGGTTTCCAAGGAATTCAAGGCTGTCTCTGAGCCGCGGAAGGTTGCGGCTGCGGCCATGATCCTTTTGGCGTTGGGAACAGGGGGGGCTCTCTATTTTGCATCTGATTCCCTGCAGACAATTTATCAGACGACGCAAAACCTTGAAGTGGCCCAAATCCAAAAGTCAAAGATTGAGGAAATTTATCAAAAAGAGGTCAAGCGCAAGGAAGATATGGGGATTGATGTCAATCTTATCAAAGGAGCGCTTGATATTACCAAAAAAATTGATGAGCGCAGGGTTGATCCTCTTGAGCTTTTGCGGTCAGTATCGCGCGAACTCAAGGATTTGCGCGTTGATGGGTTCGAATTTAAAAATGATGCACAGCTTGTTGGAAATAATACGGCAGCCGCTACACCCGATGCTGGTAATCCCGTATCACTGCTTCTCAAATTCAGCTTTGCCGGAACAGTTGATTCCAAGCAGGCCAATGAAGAAATTAATGGATTGAATGATAGATTGTTGGTTTCTCTTAAAGAAAAAGGATATACGGCAGAAGTTACAAAAAAGCCGGAAGATCAGACCTATAAGGGGGCTGTCGAAGTCGAAGTGGGCGTAACGGCATCCAAGAGAGCTGCGTCTGAGCGTTACGATGCGCAAATCACAATTACAAGGGATCAAAATGCTCAAGGTACTGGGAGTTAAAATTGTCGCCTTTCTGGCGTTTTTGGTGATCTCCAATGCGGGGATTGTCGCTGCGTGGTATTACCTGCTCACTCCCTATGAGGAAGACATTGGGCGCCAGTTGCAAGCCACGAAAAGTGAGGTTGAATCGAAGCGGTTGGAAGTTGCTAAAATGAAAGAAGAGTTTGTATTGCTGCAAGCTCAACTTAAAACCTTCAAACAGATCGAACATGACGGGTTTTTTAATGACCAAGATCGCTATTATGCCGGTGAAAAGATGGATAAACTTAGCGGCTATGCGGGGCTTTTGAACGCCTCAGTCAAGTTTGGTCAAGGTGAGCAGGTTGATGATCCTCTAGTAAGCAACTCTGGATCTATTATCCTCAATAGTCCGGTAACTGTTGAAATCAAATCAATTGACGATGTTGATATATATAGTTTTATCAAATTTCTTCAGGAAAAATTCCCGGGCAAAGTAGCTGTTAAATCGTTTAAACTTGAACGCAAAGAGACGCTTAATGCGGCAATGTACAGAAAAATTGGCGGTGGTGATCCTACCGAACTAGTACACTCCGATTTGTCCTTTGATTGGTTGACGATGCCGTCCAAAGATAAACTTCAACCTGCACAAACAGGGACGCAATAATGGATAAAATCGCTGCACATGGAACGAGAGTCGTCAGGGGCATGGCGTTATCCGCCCTGATTGTTCTGATATGTGGTTTTTGGGGGGCTTCATCAGCCAGGGCTCAAGATCAAATGGCAGCGCCTGCTGCTGAAACCGAGAATAAAGTACTAGGTTTAACGGAGGCTGCTGGGGTTCTCGACGAAAACAAAGAAGCGCCTGAGGTTAAAATTCTCAAGAGCATTGAAAAAGAGATGCGCGAAAAAAACAAAAAGGAAGTTTATGAGCGCAGCACGATTCCCTCTTTGATATTTACGCCCTCTCAGCATGCGCTTTTGCGCGAAGCCCGTATCGGGTTCAATACACGTCTGCCAACCCTTCAGGAACTCCGAGATCCGGGAGATCCTAACGACCCTAATTATCGCCCGCCCGTGGCGCTGCGTGAAATCAAGTTGGGCGGAATAGCTTTTTCTTCTCCGGATGAATGGACGATCTGGCTCAATAATGCGCGTGTAACGCCAGATGCCTTACCAGCCGAGGCGCTTGATATTCGCGTGTACAGGGAATTTATCGAGCTGAAATGGTTTGATTCGGCCACCAATCAGGTCTTCCCGATCCGCCTGCGGACGAATCAGAAATTTAATTTGGATACACGCATTTTCCTCCCCGGATAATCAGGAAGGTCGCAAGATGACGAACGGCATGACCCATCAAGAGGCGCTGTGTGTTACAAGCATGAATGCTGAATATTTCGGCAGACGCATTCTTGAAAACATCAATTTCACGGTAAAGGCAGGGCAGACTTATGGTCTTATCGGTCTTAACGGCGTAGGTAAAACAACGCTGATTAAAATCGCACTGGGTCTTAAGGAGCCTGAAGCTGGAGGGATCACAATTTTTGGCGATGCAGCGGGCATCCCCGAAGCCAAAGCAAAGATAGCCTATCTTCCTGAAAGGTTTGATCCGCCATGGTTTCTCAAAGGGGGCGAGTTTGTCCAGTTCGTGGCCAAACTTTATGGGCGCGCGGCCCCAACTGAAGATATGGAAAAGGCCTGTGGGCTGTTGGCTCTCGATCCGTCCGTGCTGAAAAACAAAGTGCAAACCTATTCCAAAGGCATGCGCCAGAAGCTTGGTTTGATCGCCACTGTTCTAAGCGGATGTCCAATGCTGATACTTGATGAGCCGATGAGCGGTCTTGACCCCTTGGCCCGTGCACTGGTCAAAAACATGCTTGGCGCTGTCAAGCGCGAAGGACGCACTGTTATTCTGAGCAGCCACATTCTGGCAGATATGGACGAAATTTGTGATTGTGTGACGGTGATTGATAGTGGGGGGACTCCCTTTATCGGTACACCAGAAGAACTCAAGAACAGGGCAAACGAAGTTTATCTTGAGAAAGCTTTCCTTAAAGTGATTAACCGCGCGGCATGATCCTATGCAAACTCCTCCAGATGTTGTAGAATCGCCCTCGGTAAACAAAAATCTACAGACCCCGCCATTTTTAATCAGGTGAATTGTTATGTCCGACCAGCACTCTGAAAAGCCAGATGATTACGATGCTATTTTTGGTTCCGATGAAGCGGAAGCAGAGGTGATTGATGCCGAGACGGTTGAATCGCGTATCGACGACTACGAAGATATAGATGATGGCGATGAGGATGCTGGTATATTTGCCAATGAAGCCAGCGCATCACGTAAAAAAGGTGGCATATCGTCAGCTATCGTGCTGCTGTCGGTTGCTACGTTGGCCTTTGGGGGTGTGGGGGCTTATTTTGCACTTTCCGGATCAGAGGCGGTTGCACCCGAAGTCCCCGTTGTCGCGCTACCGGTGACTGAGAAAGTATTAGCGCAGGCGGATACGCCGATACCTGCCCCTGCAGAAGCTCCCGAAACGGCTCCAGCAAGTGATCTGCCCACAGGGGATCAAGTAGAGACTCCGGAGGAACCGGCGGCTCCAGTTGAATCTGCTGCAGTTGTGAATGCGGAGCAAGAAGTTCCAGCCGAAATGCCCCCGATGGATACAGGGCTTGCGGAGAATACCTCTGAGAAAGAAGTTCCTGTCGAGCCTGTGCAACAAGAAATGGTAGCGATAATTCCCCCTGAACAAGTTGCGCCTGATACAGTTCCACCATCACCTGCCACTGATAAGCCAACCGTTCCGGCATCTGAGGCTACAGTTCCGCCTTCGGGGACGGCTCCTGCCGAAATTCCCGCTACCGAGACGGTGCCAACTCTTCCGCCTCAAGGGCAAGCGGAAATTAAACTCGCAGAGCCTATTGCTCCTGACGCGGTGCCAGCCACGTCAGCAACAGAAGAAGCAACAAAAGCGATGGATGTCCCTGCGGTATCAGTTTCAGAGACAAATAAAGCTACCCTTTCCCCTGAAGTAACAGTTGCAGAAAAAGATTCGGCAACAGGGGACGCTAATAAGGATATTGGTGTACCTCCGGTGGTGGCTGCGGATAACGCGGTTATTGATGTAACCAATGGCTCTGTTCCCTCCTCAGATATCACGGAAGCAAGGATCACGCCGACAGCAGTTCCGGATTCGGGTGTGAAGGCAAGTGTTATTGATGTGCCAAACGCCGAGGTGGATGTGCCGCCCGTTACCGAGTTGGCTAAGGCTGACACCGCAAAAACGGGAGATAAAAAAGCGGCGGTGCCGACTCCTGCAAAAAAAGCTGAAAAAGATGACATTGTGCTCGATGACAATCCAGCGGAAGAAAATGTTCCCAAAACCGTTTATTATGATGCCCCTTCAGGGCGCATTTTGGGTGATCTGCCAGCGCCAAGTCTAAACCTGCCCAAGAATGCAAAAGAAAGTATGATCGTCGTGAATTCCAATGGCGGTAAGGTTACCTCTTCCAAGTCTGCGGTTGAGACAACCGACCTTGAAAGTAAAATTATTGCGGCGGGACGGGCGCTTAAGCTCGAGCGTTATGATGCTGCCAAGGAAATGTATGACGATCTTTATAGGCTGAATCCCAAGGACGGTCGCATCCTGATGGGTCGTGCCGTTCTCTTCCAGAAAATTGGCAATAATGATAAAGCGATTGCCACCTACGAAGAAATTCTTAACGTCAATCCTGAAAATACCGAAGCCATCGTTAACCTCACTGGGCTTATTCGTAAACAATATCCGGCTGTGGCACTTAATAAACTTCTCGATTTGAAGCAGAAATTTCCTGAAAATCCGGCTGTGCTCGCGCAGCTTGGTGTTGCTTATGCTGATAGCCAAAATTATGAATCAGCGATTGATAGCTTGCGGCAGGCTGTCCGTTTTGATCCGCGGAATGCCAAGCATTACTTCAATATGGCGATTGTTGCCGAGAGAATGAATGATAGAAAAGCTGCGATCAATTATTACGAGAAAGCGCTTGAAGTGGATGCGATTTATGGCGCCGGACGTTCGCTTTCACGCGATGTTATCTATGATCGCCTGACGCGCTTGCGCGGGGAATAATTTTTTCAGGAAGGCTGCTCTATGCCTGATGTTGCCTTTTCTGCCCTGACAATCTTCATTGTCTGCATCATTGCTTTTATGGGGGCCTGTCTTGGGAGCTTTTCAACCGCCATTGCTTACCGCGTGGCCAACCATAAAAGCTGGATTCTTGACAAGGGGGAGGCCGCGCGTTCGATGTGCCCTGCCTGCGGACATAGGCTTGGTTGGCGCGATTTGATTCCGGTTTTTTCATGGTTGGTGCAGAAGGGCAAATGCCGCTACTGCGCGGCGCCAATCTGTAAACTTTATCCGGTAACCGAAATGTTGGGAGCGATCACACTGCCCTTGATGGTGATGGCGCAGGGGATTTCTATGGAAAGCGCCGTTTTTTTTGTTTTGTTACCGTTTTGGCTGTCTAATATACAAATGGCTGTACGCGCCGCCACAATCCCCGCGCGCTATGCGTGCGGGGTCGGATGTGGGTTGTTCCTGCTGGGCGGTATGATTCAGGGGCAACAGGAAGAAAGTCTAATCTTAGTTCTTGCTGTCTCCACGGCCCCCCTTGTCATCTTTGAAATGCTGGCTTGGCGCCAAGCAAAACAAGAGCCGGAGAAAATAGGCCCGCTGTCTTTGTCACGTTCAGGGGTGTGGGCAACAGTGGGGACTCTTTTTTTGTGTCATGTGGCAGGGGGCAATGAACTTATATATGCAGGAGCGTTGAGCATTGCCTTGGGGGCGGGTTTTAGATTATGGAGACTTAAAGAAGGGGTTAATAAGACCTCAAAAAGTGAGATTACCCGAAGAATTTTAACAATGGCAGCTCTAGTTTCGTTCGATTTTATTTTGATTTGGATGCTATGGGAAAAATTTAATGCAGATGTTTACGAAGCTTTTGCAATTGCTCTGTAAAAATAGGTAACAAACCATTATGATGGTTGCGCACGTGTCTTCTGGAGGAAAATAATGGATATTACACAGCTTTTGGCGTTTGTGATGCAAAACAGCGCATCCGACTTGCATTTGAGCTCAACCAACCCTCCCATTGTCAGGGTTCATGGGACGCTTAAGCGCTTGAAGGCTGATAACCTGACCAACGAAAATATTCGCGGCATGCTTTATTCGATCATGACCGATGATCAGCGTGCGGAATATGAAAAAAATCTGGAACTTGACTTCGCGATTGCCTTTGGTGAAAAGGCCCGTTTCCGTGTAAACGCTTTTACCAATCGTCACGGTGCCGCTGCGGTTTTCCGTACTATTCCTTCGGTCATTCCGACAATGGAAGAACTCTCTCTTCCTCCTGTGATGCGCCGCCTTGCGGAGCTTGAAAAGGGCATCGTTCTTGTCACTGGCCCGACAGGTTCGGGTAAATCAACAACACTCTCGGCTATGATTAACCACATCAACGAGAACATGGCGAAGCATATTCTGACAGTTGAAGACCCAGTCGAATTTTTCCATACGTCTAAAAAAGCATTGATCAACCACCGCGAACTCGGCAACGATACGCAAAGTTTCTCAAGAGCCTTAAAAAGCGCACTCCGTGAAGATCCTGATGTCATTCTGGTGGGGGAGATGCGTGACCATGAAACAATTTCTCTGGCGCTGACCGCAGCTGAAACAGGTCACTTGGTATTTGGAACATTGCACTCGAACTCGGCAGCCAAAACCATTGACCGTATTATCGACGTGTTCCCGACGGGGGATAAGGATATGATCCGCTCGATGCTTTCAAGCTCTCTACAGGGGATTATTGCCCAGACCCTTTTGCGCAAGGCAGGAGGAAAAGGGCGTGTGGCCGCGTTTGAAATTCTGGTTGGAACAAATGCCGTGCGTAACCTTATTCGTGAAAACCAGATTCCTCAAATGTACTCCATGATCCAGACCGGCTCGCGCTATGGGATGGTGACCATGGAAGATTATGTGAAGAGTTTGTTGCAGCAGGGAATTATTGATGAGGAAGAGGCACGCACAGCGTTGATGAAATCAACGGATGATGAATCGGGTGAAAACACGTCCGTTTCGGCTGCCATGGGCGGTGGAAGCCGTAAGGATATAGGTAAAACGCCGACAGCAGGTATGCCGGACGATGAAGATCAACTGAGTGAAGAAGGGTATTCATTTTAATGGAACCAATTATTTTTAAGTACCTTACGGAAATGACACGTCGTAATGCGACAGATCTGTATTTGACCGTAGGTTTTCCCCCCGCTCTGCGGGTGGATGACCGTTTGGAACAGATTGGTTCCACTGTTATGGATCTTGGCCAGATGAATGATCTGCTGGCCAGTGTTCTAACGACGCGGCAGCGCCGCGATTTTGAACTGCGTATGGAGCTTAATACCGCAATTGATATGGGAGTGCATGGGCGCTTCCGCGTAAACATTTTGCAGCAGCGCCAGCAGCCAGCTCTGGTGATCCGCAGGATTGTCTCCAAAATTCCATCCTTTGACGACTTGCGGCTTCCCCCAGTGCTCAGCGATCTGGCTATGACCAAACGTGGCCTTATTCTGGTGACGGGAATGACTGGATCGGGGAAATCTACCACGCTCGCCTCAATGATTGATTATCGCAATAAGAATTCACAAGGGCATATCATCACCATTGAAGACCCTATCGAGTATTATCATGAACATAAAAACTGTGTGGTTTCGCAGCGTGAAATCGGTGTTGATACAGAGACTTATGCGATCGCGTTAAAAAACGCTCTCCGCCAACGCCCCGATGTTATTTTGGTGGGGGAGGTCAGGGATCGCGAAGTGATGGAGCAAGCGCTGACTGCCGCAGAGACGGGGCATTTGTGTTTGGCAACCCTTCACACGAACAATTCCGCGCAAGCCATTGAACGTATTGTTAATTTTTTCCCTGAAGATTCGCATTCGCAGGTGCGGCTCAATCTGGCCACGAATCTTAGAGCGATTATCTCGCAGCGCCTTGTGCAGGCTGTGAATGGTAAATTGACAGTCGCACTTGAAATTTTGCTCAATCAGGGCTTGGTCAAAGAACTGATTCTTGAGGGGAAAATTTCCAAGATATTTGATGTCATTGAAGCTAACCACTCCAATGGCATGACCTCATTCGACCAGTCTTTAATTTCCTTGGTCAAGCAGGGCGTGATCGCAGAAAGTGTGGCGCTTAATCAGAGTGATATGCAAAGTGATATGAAGATCAAACTGCAAAAAATCAAGCTCTCACGCGAGGGTGAGGGGCTTGATGTTTTGGATACGTCACTTATCAAGATTTCTGAATAATGGTGACTGGTAAACTATCAAAAAATGACATATAATCTGCGTTGCATGCGATAAGTGTGTTTTCCTTCCACTAAGTGTACATCCCACGAGAAAAACAATGACTGCAAAGAAAATCGGCCTTAAAAACTCCCTGACAAGTTTAGTTGCCCTGACGGCTTTGTTGCCAGTATCTGCATGCGATTTGGCAAATAATTACACGAAAATTGATCGCTCCACCAACAGCGAATTTCAGGATTTCCGCGATGCGATGGCGCCTCGCGAAGCAGGGTTGAGTGACAAAGATGTATCCGCATCAATACCCGAGCTTGAATCCTATGTGCTGGATGAGTCGCAAAATGCCAAGCCGATGCCGCTTGTGTCCCTCTCGATCAATCAGAGCATCCCGTTGCGCGAAGCTCTTTTTGAACTTGCAAAACAGTCGGACTATGACATTGAACTGGATCCACGCATTGCCGGATCCATTATTTTTACAGCCAGAAACAAACCGTTGGACGATGTTATTGATCGTATTTGTGAAATATCTGGGCTGCGTTATAAGGTGCAAGACGATACGCTGCGCATTGAGCTTGATACGCCTTACACCAAAAATTACAAAATCGACTATCTGACTTTCGTGCGTAAAAATACAAGTTCAATGAAAACAGATGTTTCTGTTGATTCGGGCGATAGCGGCGCGGCAAGTGGTGGGTCCTCTTTTAGCGTTGAAACACAATCGGAAGTTAACTTCTGGGCGGATCTTGATGCCAACCTCAAGCAAATTTTGGCCTCTAACACATCAAGCGGTTACCTCAAAACCAATTCGGACCCTCAAATCTCTCTGACGGCGGCCAACCCTGTAACCCCGCCCGCACCGCCAGTCAACGCATCTGCTTTGGGGGAGGTGGCCCCGAATGCAGGGATGGAAAGCGATTTTATTTCGGCGCCGCAATTGGTTGATACCGGTGCGGCTATGGCCGGGGCAGGCGCTTTGGAAGGTCAAAGCGCCCAGGTAAATATTGATACTTCGGCAACGGCCCAAACAGAAGTGCCTGCGTCTGCGCAAGGTGGTGTACAGGATCAGGCGGTGCAACCTGCCGTAAGCGGCGTGCAGGCTATCGGCGGATCGGGAAGTGCGGCGGCTCCGGCACCACAACAACCTGTTCTTCGTGTTGAGTCGCTACCTGCTTCTGCTGGAAGTTCCAATGAGGTAACCTTTACTCCAGCCTATTCGATTAATAAATCCGCGGGCGTTATTTCCGTGTACGGAAACGAGCGGCTGCAAAAGCAGATATCCTCCTATCTTGAAATCGTAAAAAAGGCAGCAACATCTCAAGTCCTAATCGAGGCCAAAGTGCTTGAAGTGGACCTAACGGATGAATTTTCTCAAGGTATTAATTGGAGTCTGCTTGATGGGGGGGTCTTCCAGCTTTCGGGAGGGTTTGGGGCGCCCGGCATGGAGGCGCTTTCGGCCACTGGGTTGGGGGGTACTTTTGGGGTAGTAACAAAAGATATATCCTCGGTTGTAACTGCTTTATCCCGTTTTGGGACAGTGCACGCTTTAGCCAGCCCGCGCCTGACTGTGATTAATAACCAGTCGGCTATTCTGAACGTCTCACGCCGTCAGGTTTATTTCGAACTGGATGTGACATACACCGCAGGGACGGCAGATACGCCGCCGCAGACAACAGTTGATTCTACAATTAAGACAGTGCCAGAAGGGGTGCTGATTAACGTGATGCCATCCATCAACCTTGATACCAATCAGATTTCAATGTCGGTACGCCCGACAGTGACCAATATTGTCGATCGTGTTGATGATCCCGGGGTAACCTATATCGTTGCAGTGAATGATCTGGATGCTGATGTCTTGAACTCCCAAATCCCTGTGCTCAATGTGCAGGAAATGGAATCTGTCATAAACATGGACACCGGAAAAATCATGGTGATGGGTGGGCTCTTGCAGGATAAATCATCCTCCACGCAGGAGGCCTTGCCGGGGGCGAGTGAAGTGCCCGTGTTCGGTGGATTGTTCCGCAATCAAGGCGATAAAATTTCAAAAACTGAGTTGGTTGTCTTCATGAAGGCGACAATTCTTGAAAATCCGGGTGATAGTCTCCACCAGACCGACCGCGAACTCTATAAGGTTTTTGGACAAGACCGCCGCCCTGAAAAAATGTAGCCTGAACCGGTTTTCAGGTAGGTTTTCGGAAATTAATTCGAAAGGTTTTGGGATGTATTTGACCATCATCGCTTATGTGCTGAAAGCTGCGCTGCGTGACCGCCTGATGCTGGGACTCGCTGTAGCGACAATTCTCGGGGCGTGCCTCTCCGTCCTTTCCAGTTCGTTCGCGATAATTGAGCAAGATCAGTTTGTTATCGCCTATATGGCCGGGGGTCTGCGCATTTTGGCACTCGTAGCGCTTTCCCTTTTTACGATCTTTTTTGTAAGACGATCATTTGATTCGCGTGATGTCGAATTTTTGCTCACACGGCCTTTATCACGCGCCTCATTTGTTATCGCGCATGCCGCCGCATTTTCAATTTTGGCGCTTGGGGCTGGGGTTTTGCTCACCGTCATTGTGGGGGCGGCAGCGCTGCACAAAGGAATGACCGGAGGCATTATGCTCTGGAGTCTTGGTATAACTTTCGAATATATCATTGTTGTAAACACGGCTTTCTTTTTTGCCATGATATTGACCAGTCCTGTAACGGCGGGTCTGGCAACTTTTGGATTTTATGTGCTGTGCCGATTGATGGGCCAGTTTCTTGCAATTATGGGTGTCGCGGGCAGCGGGGGTCCTCTGCACAATGTGATGGAAGGCGCCGTTAAGCTGATTTCTCTGGCAACTCCCCGTCTTGATTTGCTAGCTCAAACATCATGGCTGATTTACGGGGGAGAAAAGATTGAAGACTGGATTTTTGTTCCCGTTCAGGGCGTTGTTTTTACTGCTTTGGTTGTTGCTGCGACTTACCTTGATCTTAAAAGACGGCAGTTCTGATGCAGGGCAATCAGCGCGAAATTGGGGGCTACATCGCACTGGGGATTGGGATAATCCTCAACATCGCGGTGTGGATGTACACGCGGGATAAACTACCGGTATGGGCGAATGTTCCGCCCGCCCCATCCGTCACGGCTGTGATGGGATCGTTTTTGGGGGATAGAGAACTTGCTTACCGCGGGGCGGCCATTACCATGCAGGCTTTCGGTAACCAAACCGGACAGGTGCAAGCGCTGAAAGACTATAATTACGAGAATTTAGGCGGATGGTTTTTTATGGCGGATGGCCTCAATAAAAAATCGAACTATGTCCCGACATTGGCCGCATATTATTTTGGGGGGTCACAGGATCCGTCAAAATTAATGCCCGTTATTACTTATCTGCGGCAAGTGGGAACCTACCCCGAAGAAGATAAATGGCGGTTTTTGGGGCAGGCTGTTTATTTGGCGCGTCACCGTATGGAAAATATGGAACTGGCCGCCCAACTTGCCGACGAATTGGCGGCAGTTTATAAACCCGGGATGCCAGGCTGGATATTGCAGATGAAGTCGATTATCCGGTCAGATATGGGCCAAAAAGAAATGGCCTATAGCCTCATGCTTGAGACACTCAAAGCCGAGCAAGACACACTTGATCCTATTGAAGTTAACTACATGCTCGACTATATCTGTAACAGAATTCTTACGCCTCAGGAAAAAAGGCTTGACCCTATTTGCCATGAAGTAAAATAACGATGCCCACATTCAACCTTGCTGATATGCTGTCATTACTAGGGCTTGCGCAATCTCTCTATCTCCTTGTTTATATTCTTTTTCGTGCCGGACATATCCGGCACGTGATCGTACCAGCATTATGCTTTCTGGTGCTCTCTCTCGCTTTCGCTGTCGATATGGCGGCGCCGCGCTTTGAAGATGTCGATCATGTTGATCTGATCCAGAATATCATCTGGATATTTATTCCGGCCTTTTCAGTTCTCCTGATAGGGCAAGTGGCGGATTTAGGAGCGCTGCCGCGAAAAATATACTGGACGGCACTACTCTTCCCACTTGCGGCAACGCTGGTTAGTTTTTTTACCAAGTGGGACCAGAATATTCTCCATATCGCCGGAGAAATTTCCGGCGCGGCCTGTTTTCTGATGCTCTGGATCGGACGCAAATCTTTTGCCGACCTGCGAGACGATAAAGCAACTAAAGGCGAGAGGTACTGGCTCATATTATCCTGCGTCATTATGAACATGCTGATGATGATGTTGACACTCCTCTATCTCTCGGAGGAAGTGCAGTCTGCTGCTTTTGTAATGATCCGCGACGTGCTCGGAATTGGCATGGTCTATCTGGCCTCAACCAGCTTGCTGCGCATTTATCCGCAGGCCGTCAAACTGATTCTCAGGGCAGAAAAGAATGAAAAATTATCAAATGAAGACAAAGAATTAATCAATAATATTCAGAAATTAATTGACCTTGATAAGGTCTATCAAGAGCCAAATTTTTCGCGCGCGGGGCTGGCGAGGGAACTGGATACATCCGAAGCTAAAGTGTCGCGTTTGGTGAGTATTCATTTTGGCAAATCACTGCCTCAAGTGGTCAATGAATTGCGCGTGCGTGATTCGCTCCAGCTGTTAGAGCAAACTGATGTTGCCGTTTCAATTGTAGCCGAGGAAGTGGGGTTTAATTCACTCCCGACCTTCAACCGTGTGTTCAAGGATGTGACAGGGCAATCGCCATCCGAGTACCGCGCCAAAAATAAAAAAATCGGATAATTTTTCTTTGTTATCGCGAGGAGCAACGTAACGAGGCAATCCATTCTTTTGCGCCACCAAAAATTGCAAAGGCAGGGGAAGAAACTTCGTATTATTCGATTTTTCGCGTTTGAAAGTAGGTCATCGATCGAAAAACGAACAATACCTCGCTTGTTCTGACAAACTGCACTTATCATTCTGTCAGTGTGATCGAAAGGGCTTCAAAAAGTAAGCGTTTGTTAATCGAAAAAAGGCAATCTTGATAATTGCGGCATAGCTATATTTTAAAAATCGGCTATACTGTGGGTGCCTTCCGTCCGGGGGGATGTTTCAATTAAGTCATTTATATGGAGATTTGCAATGACACAATCCAACCTGCAATCCCGCCAGACCGAAAAGGGTTTTACCCTCGTCGAATTGGCGATTGTTATGATCATTATCGGTCTGCTGATCGGTGGTATCCTCAAAGGTCAAGAACTGATCAACAACGCCCGTGTTTCCTCGACAGCTTCGCAGATTAAAGCGATTGAATCTGGTATCAGCGGTTTCCGAGATAAATACGCAGGCTACCCAGGTGACTTGACTCTCGCATCCACCAAAATCCCTAACTGTACGGCAGGCTTCTGTGGTACGGCAATCGCTGTGGGTACGCCCGGTAATGGTGTAATTGAAAATACGGGTGCCGTGCAAAACCCAGGACTTGCAGTGGGGGGTAACACCGTTGAAGCAGCTCAGGCATTTGTTCAACTCGCAGCTGCGGGCTTTGTTGGCGGCGTAAACCCTAGTGCAACAGCAGTTGCTGTTGCAGGCACTAATCCATCACTTCCTATCGGTGGAGCTTGGGTTATGGGGTCGTCGGCAGGTACCGCAACAGGCATGATTCTAACCACGGGATTGCCAAACGGTGTCTATGTAGCGCTAAGTCCATTGCTTACCGCTGCTGTCCCTACTGCTGATGCCTCAGGTACTATTAACCCATCTGCAGCGGCCAACATTGACCGCAAAGTTGACGATGGTCAGCCGAACACAGGTATTGTGCGCGCAACTGGCACGGGTGGTAACACAACGTCAAACTGCGCAAGTACGAATACTGCGGCTGGTGTTTACAACGAAGCCTTGGGAACAACTCCTTGTGGCATTTACGCCAAAGTTCAATAGTCTTTCAAATTTCTCGAAAAACCCCGCTTTATGCGGGGTTTTTTACACCTTGAATGTTCTTGTTTTGTTCTTTATAAGGGGGCATGGATTGTTTGGTGCCTTTCGAGCCCTATAAATGGCTCTTTCTTGACCTTAACAGCTTTTTTGCAAGCGTTGAGCAGCAGGAAAATCCACGCCTGCTTGGGCGGCCTGTGGCAATTGTACCGCTGGGGAGCGATTCAACCTGCGCCATCGCGGCATCCCAGGAAGCCAAAAGATACGGCATTCGAACCGGCACACGGATTTATGATGCGAAAAAACTCTGTCCCGATCTGGTGTGCGTGCCTGCGCAGCATGATCTCTATGTAACCTACCATCATAAAATTATGGCTGAAATTATCCGCCATGTGCCGATCAACAAAATATGGTCGATTGATGAATGTTCGAGCCGCCTGCCTCCCGCGCAGCGAAGTGAAGAAAAGGCGCGTGCCGTAGCCCTGCGGATCAAGGAAGGGTTGCGGCGGAATATCGGCAGCACCATCACCTGTTCGATTGGCATTGCGCCCAATGGTTACCTTGCCAAGGTTGCAACCAACATGCAAAAGCCAGATGGCTTGGTGGTGCTGGATGAATCATGTTTGCCGCAGCGTCTGTTTGATCTGGATCTCAAAGATTTAACGGGTATCAACACGGCGATGAAGCTGCGTTTGGCGCGCGCTGGTGTTTTTAGTGTACGGCAATTTTATAACCTTGCCCCCAAACAAGCGCGGGCTGTGTGGGGGTCTGTGGAAGGGGAGCGTTTTTGGTATCGCCTGCGTGGAGCTGATCTGCCGGATGTGGAGACGCATAGCAGCATGGTCGGGCATTCGCGTATTCTTGACCCTGAACTGCGCGCACCCGACAAGGCAAGGTTGGTGGCGCGCCGCTTGACGATCAAGGCTGCAGGGAGGCTCCGGAGAATGGATATGTATGCCGCTGATTTTGCTCTCGCGGTGCGGGAGGCAGGTGAAGACGGCGAACGTTTTGCAAGTGCTCTGCGCGCCACACCCGCGCAGGATAATTTTACATTTCTTGCGGCGTTGGATCAGCTCTGGCAAGAAATGATGTTAGAGATAAAGCCATGGAGAATCAAAAAAGTATCAGTATCTCTTTATAATTTACATGAAATAGGGCGGGTCACGCGCGACCTGTTTGACGAGGCTGTACCGGAGATTAGGGAGCACCAGCAGAAGAATGAAAAACTCTCCAGTGCTATGGATGCGATTAACCGAAAATACGGAGCAGAATCCATTCGCCTTGGTGTGTCACCCAAGACGCAGGCAGGTTATGTGGGCACAAAAATCGCCTTTAGCCGTATCCCTGATATTGCTGAATTTCATGAATAAAAAAGAGCGTCACTGGGGAAGGTTTGTGATGCGGTCAGGCGGTAAACATAGGCATCAAGATGTTCCCCCGATCCGCGTTGGCTGCCGTCCTTCACCACATGATCAAAAACAAAACCAAGCTTATTCAGGACACGCTGACTGGCAGTATTTCCGGCACCATGACGGGCAAATATCTCTTTAAGGCCATAACATGATGTCCCCAGCTTCAAGACCGCAGCCATACCTTCGGTGGTAAGACCGGAACCTGTAAGTTTTGTGGGATTCCAGTAACCGCACTCGCCACATTGGTTATCCAGATCCATATTGTAAAGCGTGACTTGTGGTCCAAGTTCTCCGGTTGTGCGCAGCCGCGAAACGCCGAAATAGGCTTCACCTTTGTTAAATTGTAAGATATTGCGTGAAACTGCTTCGTGTTGTTTGGGAAGGCCAATGCTTTCAGGCGTGTCGGCCCAAGCCACCCAGTGATGCATTTCGGGCCATGATTCCTGCAGCCCACGAGAAATATCTGGTGCATCTTCAAGACGTAGCAAAGTGATGTCAAGACGCGGGGTGACAATACGCCGCGGAATTTGGGCGAGAGACAGCGGGGAAGAAGGTTGTTCTGCCATGAAATCTATCATGGAGCTCAATTTAACACATCTCATGTTTTATGTAAATATTTTGTGGTGTCTATCTCTAAAAGAGAAGAACCCAGACGTGCTGGGTTCTTCAAGACAATATAAAAAGACATCAGAGCTAAATATCCAAAATCAACCGCTGTGGGTCTTCAAGCGCTTCCTTGATACGGACGAGAAAAGTCACAGCTTCGCGGCCATCGATAATGCGGTGGTCATACGAGAGGGCGAGGTACATCATCGGGCGGGCTTTGATGTCGCCATTGGGCATCACCATTGGGCGTTGCTGGATTTTATGCATGCCCATAATCGCCACTTGTGGCGGGTTGATGATCGGGGTAGACATGAGCGAGCCGAACGTGCCGCCATTGGTAATGGTGAACGTGCCGCCGGTCATCTCCTCAAGCGTGAGTTTGCCGTCTTTGGCACGAACACCAAGGCTGCCGATATCTTTTTCAATTTGAGCCATGGATTTAACATCGCAGTCTTTTACAACAGGAACCACAAGCCCTTGCGGGGTGCTGACTGCCACTGAAATGTCATAGTAGTTTTTGTAGATGATCTCATCGCCCGAAATTTCGGCATTAACCGCTGGAAGTTCGCGCAGAGCGTTAACCGCAGCTTTGACAAAGAACGACATAAAGCCGAGTTTGACACCGTGTTTTTTCTCGAACACGTCTTTGTAGGCATTGCGCAGTTCCATGACGGCGCTCATATCAACTTCGTTAAAAGTCGTGAGCATCGCAGCAGTATTCTGGGCTTCTTTAAGGCGCTGCGCAATGCGCTGGCGCAGGCGGGTCATTTTGACTTTTTCCTCGCGCGGGCCAGCAGCGCGGGCAGGGCCGACGACAGCCGGAGCAGGAGCGGTTTTAGGTGTTTCAAGATGGGCAATCACATCGCCCTTGGTTACGCGGCCATCTTTGCCCGTCCCCGAAACATCTGCCGGATTGATGTTATTATCCCCCGCAATTTTGGTAACAGCGGGCGAGAATTTTTCAGGGGCCGGAGCGGCTGCCGCAACGGGGGCAGGGGCAGCGGGAGACGCAGCTTTAGGCGGGGTCGATGTATTGGCGGCAGTGCCTGCGGCAATCTCGCCCAAAATAGCGCCAACGCCAACGGTTCCGCCTGCAGGAACAGAGATTTTAACAATGACACCAGCAGTGGGGGCATTGACTTCCAATGTGACCTTGTCGGTTTCAAGTTCAATGATGGGCTCGTCCACGGCGACAGGATCGCCTTCTTTTTTGAGCCATTTGGCAACAGTGGCTTCGGTCACGGATTCGCCAAGGGTGGGCACGAGAATTTGGGTCATAATGGATGTCCTGAATCTAGAATAAACGTTCCCCTGAAGATTGACGCTTTCGCCCCAAAGGTCAAGGGGGTGAACGACAAAAAGAAAGGACTATTTGGCTGCTGGGGCAGAGGGGCTGGCGGCCAGAATTTCAGCGCGTTTAGCCTCATTCTTACGGCCTTCACAGGTGATGCCGCGTAAGTTGGCGCGGGTAATCATGGCGGGATCGGCCACATCGATATACATAATATAAGTATCGCGTGCAAAACTCGATTTAAAAATAGTGGCATCACGGGTGAGCAAAAACATCTCGCCGCGCGCGCGGTGAATATCGGTAAATTCACCAAACAGATATTCATTATTTACACAGATGCGTGGAATGACGGTGACCTTACGGCCCGATTCAGGATGGATAACGCCCGTGACTTTGGGGAATTTATATTCGCGGCATTTACCGTTTTTGTTACTTTTTTCGCAAACACTTACGCGCGCATCAAACTCGAGATCAATGAGGGCAGGGACGTGATCTCCGGCCAGAAGGCGTCCCATAAATCCCCGCATGCGAAGATCAGGGTCATCTTTGGTTTGGCGATGAACAAAGAAATCATCCCACGCAATTTTCTGGCTGCCATAAACCGCAACGGAGTCATGAATGCGCGCAAACTGCCCCGATTTCAAAAGGGGAATGATTTTATCGGGCTTTGACAACTCCCACGGCTCGCGAGTTTTAAGATCAGGATCAAGGATAATGATCCGGCCTTCGCCGTTGCGGATAATAAGCCGGCGATTGCGCGGGCTACGCTCGGGAATTTCGCCGATATTCACGTGAATACGGTAGCCTTTGCTTTCGTCAACCTTGCCATTGCTGCCGGACAGAACCACGGCCGTGCAGCCCTTGGTGTGAAGTGCCTTTGGGTTGGTGCGCAGGTTGGAGCAGTTGCCTTCTATGTCTTGTCCCGCAATGGTTTTAAGCGTTCCATCAGGTTTTTCCGAGGCAAAATTAAAATGAATGGCGGCAGGATTCTGGTGCGGATCACAGTGCGGGCACGCCATCTTGAAGGCTTTGCGCAGCGCTTTGACAGCTTTTGGACCTTGAGCTGCGGCCTTGAAAAACTGGGCGCGAACCTCGGGCAGGGTTACAAGTTCCCCTGTGGCGGCGTTTCGGGCGGTGACGAATTTTGTAGCGGACATTGCGGCTCCCCAATGGGGAAGGGTTATATATTTATTCCCATAATATTTCAAGTAAATAGTTTTGATATTTTTCTGTTGCATATGTTCTCTTTATGTTCTATAAGAACAAAATAAGAACACAAAAAGGAGAACAATATGCTCGGTCTTCGTTTACGCTACGCACTACCTTTGAGTTTCGTCACCGTCCTCATGCTCGGTTACGGCTATTATCAGGCATGGACGCAGTAGGCGCGAATTGACGGGGAAAACATTCCGAAACAACTGGAAGTGGCCTCCCCCCTGTGGTCTAGAATAGGGCAGTTTCATTTTCATTCTGGGGTCTTATGATGATCTTGTCCGCGCGCCGCGTTCTGCTGGGTTTATGCTGTCTTGCCTTTTGGGCTGTAGGCAATTTGGGTGAGGCGCAAGCTCAATCTACAGTCACAGCGCCGCTTGTCATCACGCGGATCACGCCGCAAGGCGAAGATGTTTCCTCCACGCGCCAGATTGTAATCGAATTCAACCGTTCTGTGGTGGCAATCAGCAACATGGAGCGTACAGCAGAGGAAATC
The DNA here is from genome assembly GCA_041674725.1 of Pseudobdellovibrionaceae bacterium. Classification (GTDB taxonomy): domain Bacteria; phylum Pseudomonadota; class Alphaproteobacteria; order Micavibrionales; family Micavibrionaceae; genus UBA1573. The sequence continues at coordinate 98,351 of JBAYVC010000002.1, forward strand.
GGCGTCACCATTACCCCGAACGTGAAGTGTAACTGGCGCTGGATTAATGTGCAGACACTCGCCTGCAACCTTGATGAAAAAGATGCTCTTGCTCCGGCGACAACCTATAAAATTGATATCGAACCTAAAATTACGGCGCTTGATGGTGCAAAGCTCGAGGAGCCGTATCACCACCAGTTTATCACCGAACGCCCCGATGTCCGCTATATGGATTTTAGCAACTGGAGCGGCGCGGCGCACCCCGTTATGCGCGTGGTCTTTAACCAGCCAGTCTCCAAAAGTTCGGTTGAAAAGGCACTCTATATCACAGATGAAGCGGCAGAAAATAAATATAGCAGACGCTACAAACTTGTAGCAAAACCTGACGAGACCGAACGGGAAATACCGTATGTGCTGGAGATACCCCACGAAGGAAAGTGGGTGCTGCTCGGCGGCGGCAAGCGCAAAAGCGATGATCAGCCGACAGAAATTAAAGGCGAACAGGCCCGCCGTGTCTGGATAGTTGAACCCGAACAAGATCTATCCGAGAATACTGAAGTTCAGTTGATGCTCACCCAAGGACTGGTCTCGGCTTTAGGGCCTGAAGAGGGATCAACAGAGCGCGAAATTGAACGCTTCAGCACCTATCCGAAACCCGAATTTTTGGGTGTACGCTGCCTCGATATGAAGGGAGATCAAATTATTTTGCCGCCCGGCAAAGCCACCATCAAATGTGACCCGCTGGGTTCGGCAGCTCTTGTTTTTTCATCGCCGGTTGCGCGGGTGATGGTGAGAGATCAGGTAATTTTTAATCCGCCACTGAATGGCAACCTCAAAGATTATAACCCATGGGGTGAAGATAGTTACGACTATGCCCGCACGGATCGGCCCTATAAAAAAGACGCGCCCTATATGGTCTGGCTCCCTGTAGGACTTAAGGCTGCGCAGGATTACACGCTTACAATGCCTCAGCTCAAAACAAGCTGGTGGGATAAGATCATCCAGTTTTTTACCGGTACGCCTGCATCGGAATTTCAGGATAGTTTCGGGCGTCCTATCGCCGTAGCGGGCGCGATGAATTTCCAGACTGACCACAGAAAACCGAACTATGAACTCACCTATAACGATGCCTTGCTCGAAGATGGTGTGGATAGTGAAGTCCCGCTTTACGTCAACAATATCGAATCTTTCCGTTTAAATGGTCAGATGCTCAAATCATCCGGCTATCAGGGAAAAACGGATGCCAGCACCAATGTCCCCAAGGTTGATGATGTCCAGTTCGCCGTGCCTGTGGGCGTGCGTGACATTCTCAAAGGAAAATCCGGAGTCCTGTTTGGCTATATTGATACTGTACCTAACATTCCCACGAAATATGAAGGGGCAGGGCGCCTGTTTGCGCAAGTTTCACCCTACCAGCTTACCTTTAAATATGGTCATTATCAATCGCTGGTCTGGGTCAGCAATCTGGCCACAGGTCAGCCCGTTGCGGGAGTAAGTACCAAGGTTTATGTGGGCAACTTTACAGATTTGGGTAGCCGCGATGTTCTGGCTACCGCTACCACGAATGCGAATGGGTTGGCCATTTTGCCGGGGAGCAGCAAACTTGATCCAGCCCTCGAATACCGCAGTTCATATAACGATGGCGAACCGCGATTGTTTGTCGAAGCCACTAAAGAGGATAAAATAGCATTGTTGCCGCTCACTTATAAATATGAGGTGAGCACCTACGCCGTATCCGATGACGTTTATGCTGATAATGAAATGCGCTACGGTCACATGAAAGCGTGGGGTACGACAGCGCAAGGCATCTACCATGTGGGCGATAAAATCCAGTACAAAATTTTCGTGCGCGATCAGGATAACAAACGCTTTGTGGCGCCGCCCGATGCCATCTACACGCTCGAAATCACCGACCCGATGGATAATGTTGTTGATACGCAAGCCATTGAAAGCCTCTCGGCCTTCGGCACCTATAGCGGCGAATATGCTGTGCCGGAAACGGCCCCTGTTGGCTGGTACCATTTCAACCTGACCGCAACTTTTACTGACGATAAAGTAACCACTCGTACCCTGTACCCGCTGCGCGTACTGGTGAGTGATTTCACGCCGGCTCCGTTCCACGTGACCACCACGATCAAAGGCAGTCATTTCAAAGTAGGTGATACGCTGGGCATGGACGCCCTCGCCACGCTCCATGCGGGCGGGCCATATAATGACGCGGCGCTGCGCGTTACGGCGACACTTGAAGCCAAACCTTTTGAAACCAAAAATCCGTTGGCCCAAGGGTTTACCTTTGACAGTTTCCGCTATGGTGAGTCCTCGGTTCAACTCTACCAGAAAAATGGCCAGCTTTCGGATAAAGGGACATGGGAAGACACCCTGATCCTTCCCGCGCAAAATTTGGTATATGGCACGATCGAGGTTGAAAGCGCTGTGCGCGATGAACGCGGTAAATCAGTGGCAGGAATCGCGCAGGCAAGCTTTAGTGGTGTTGACCGCCTTGTCGGCATCAAAGTGCCGCAGTGGATTTACGAAAAAAGTAAGCCCATGGATATTTCGCTGCTTGTGGTGGATGATAACGGCAATCCGGCAGCCGGAACAACCGTAAATGCCGTTTTGGAACGTGAACATGTCGTCACGGCCAAAGTCAAAGGCGCCGGAAACGCTTATCTTTCCGATACCACGACAACGTGGGAAAAAGAAGGCGAGTGCAGCTTTACATCTGGTTTGGATGCCCACAACTGCACCTTCACACCCCAATCAAACGGAACCTACCGCGTCACGGCAACGATTGAGGACACTAAGAAAGTAGCGCACAGCAGTCAGCGCTCTATGTGGGTTACGGGCAATGACTATGTGCAATGGAATGACCGCGATGGTGATTACCGCCTCACCATGATTCCCGAAAAACCTGATTATAAACTGGGCGATACGGCAAAATTCCTGATTAAGAACCCGTATCCTGGGGCCAAAGCACTGGTCACCGTCGAACGTTTTGGTGTGATGGACTCCTTTGTCACGGTGCTCGAGGGCAGCATGCCCATTATCGAGATTCCGGTGAAATCCGATTATGTGCCGGGTTTTTATGTCTCGGTTACGGTACTTTCGCCGCGCGTCGCGTCGCCGCCGCCGGAAAAAGGCCAGATTGATATGGGCAAGCCTGCGCTCAAAATCGGCTATGTGAAAGTACCTGTGATCGATACTGATAAAAAAATCGAGATTACAGCGAGCGCTGATAAGGACGTTTACCGCCCGCGCGATACCGTCAAGGTCAAGCTGAAAGCCACCCCGCAAAGCGAAACGCAAGAGCCGATGGAGCTGGCTGTCGCTGTGCTTGATGACTCGGTGTTTGATTTGCTTGCCGACGGGCGGAATACATTTGATCCCTATAACGGATTCTACAGTTTTGATAACCTTGATGTGCGCAACTATAATCTTCTCTCGGCCTTGGTTGGACGTCAGAAATTCGAGAAAAAAGGCGCCAATCCCGGCGGTGATGGAGGCTCGGACACTGGCATGCGTGACCAGTTTAAATTCGTAAGCTACTGGAACCCGTCCATTATGCCGGATAAAAAAGGCGAGGCCGAAGTCGAATTCACGGTTCCGGACAATTTGACCGGATGGCGGGTGCTGGCTTTTGCCGTGACGCCGAATGACCGGATGGGACTGGGCGAGGGGACGTTTAAAGTCAACCGTCCGACCGAAGTGCGCCCCGTCATGCCCAATCAGGTGCATGAAGGCGATCAGTTCAAGGCCGGCTTTAGTGTCATGAACCGCACCGACACCGAGCGCACCTTGCGTGTGGAAATCATGGCGGAAGGCGCGGTAAAAGAAGGTGATTTCAAGCCCGTCGCGCAAACGATCACCTTGGCACCTTATAAACGCCAGAGTGTTTTTGTCGATGTGGACGCCGCGCTTTTGTCGGTTGATCGTACCCAGCCGGATGGTGAGATCACTTTTAAAGTTACCGCCGCCGATGAAGCGGATAGTGACGGTATGGTCTATAAACTCCCCATTCTCAAATCGCGCGTGATCGAGGTGGGTGCCAATTACGCAACCACTACTGACAGTACAGCCAAAGAGGCGATTGCTTACCCCAAGGACATTTATAGTGATGCCGGTGATGTGAGCGTTACGCTTTCCCCGTCTGTTATCGGGAACCTCGACGGCGCATTTGACTATATCCGCGATTACCCGTTCCTGTGCTGGGAACAGCGCTTGACCAAAGGCGTTATGGCGGCCCATTTCAAAAACCTCAAACCGTGGATGCTGGATAAAACCACGTGGAACGGCAGCGAGACTCTCCCGCAGGCGGCGCTTGATAGTGCTTCCTCTTTCCAGGCGCCCAATGGCGGTATGGCCTATTTTGTGGCCACCGATGATCGTGTTGATCCGTACCTCAGCGCCTATACTGCGCTCGCTTTTACGTGGTTGAAGGATAGTGGTTATAACGTGCCGCAAGAGGTTGAAGAAAAACTCCACACCTATCTTGAAAATCTGCTTCGCAGTGACATTGCGCCTGATTATTACGGCGTGGGGATGACCTCGAGTGTGCGGGCCGTGGCGCTCCATGCTCTGGCCAAAGCGGGTAAAGTCACGCATGACGATATTGTGCGTTATGTCCCGCATGTGGACGAAATGAGTCTGTTTGGCAAAGCAAGCTTTCTGGGGGCCGCTTTGCGCACCAAAGGTTCCGAAAAAGAAGCCAAAGACGCGGCAACCAAAATCTTTGCCAGTTCTTCGGAAACGGGCGGGAAATTTGTCTTCAGTGAAACCTATGATGACGGCTATGGTCGCATTCTGGCCAGCCCCATCCGCGATAATTGCGCGATCATGGAGTCCTTTGCCGACTACGCTAAAACACCGGAAGGAAAAACCCTGATCGGGGATAAACCGTTCAAGCTTGTGCGCTATATCACGCAAAGCCGCGGCAGCCGCGATCATTGGGAAAATACGCAAGAAAACGTATTCTGTATGAATGCGCTCACCGCCTATGCCCGTATCTATGAATCGGTCAAACCCGCCATGACGGTCAAGGCGACTCTAGGCGCGAATGACATGGGGCAAGTCGAATTCCACGATGTGCGCGATAAACCCCAAACACTGAGCAAACCCATCACCGAAAGTGATATAGGGCAAAGTACCACCATGAACCTTACCAAAGAGGGTGCGGGGCGGGTTTATTATCAAACTGTGCTCCGCTATGCGCCGAAAAAAGTTCCGGGTGATGTGAATGCCGGATTTGACATCCATAAAGAGGTCAGCATCAAGAAAGATGGTATCTGGACGATCATCAAAGATCCGGTCACGATCAAGCGCGGCGATGTGGTGCGGATGGATATTTTCCTTTCTATCCCTGCAGCGCGTAATTTTGTGGTCATCAATGACCCGCTGCCGGGTGGATTGGAGACCATCAACAGCGACCTCGCCACTGCCTCGCATGTCGATGCGAAGGAGGGGGAATTCGATCGCGAAGGCGGATCGCTCTGGTTCAAATATGATGACTGGAGTGAATATAACGCCTCGTTCTGGAGTTTTTATCACCGCGAACTGCGCCATGACTCGGTGCGCTTCTACGCGGATTACCTACCGTCCGGAAATTACCATGTGGCCTATACGGCCCAAGCCATTGCCGATGGTACGTTTGACATGCCACCTGTGAGGGTCGAAGAAATGTATGACGCGGATGTCTATGGCCTTGGAACGCCGGGAAAACTTCATGTTGAGGCGCAGCAGTAAAGCCATCTGGGGCAGCTTGCGGGCACGAAAACCTCTGGTTCTTGTGCGCGATGCGTTCGTGTTGGTCGCGCTTATCTTTGTGGTGACAACACTCGCTGCGCTTAAGCCAGTTGAAAAACCGTTTCGCGAAGCGCAGGCCCGCGCCGATGTGGTGCAGCTCATCGACCGCAATGGTGTTCCGCTTTCCACCTCATACCAGAGCCGCTGGAATACGGCGGATAAAATCCCCCTTTATGATTACCCAGCTCTCCTCAAACAGGCGTTTATTATCTCCGAAGACCGAAAATTTTATCAGCATCAGGGTGTGGATTGGCGCGCCCGTGCGGCGGGCCTTTGGCTCAATATTAAAACGGGTGAGCGTTTGCGCGGCAGCAGCACCATCACCGAGCAAGTGGTGCGCATGATAAATCCGCGTCCGCGTACACTCTGGTCAAAATGGGTGGAGGGGATTGAGGCCACCATTTTAGAGAGTAAAGTAGCCAAAGCCGATATTCTCGAATTTTATCTCAATCAAGTTCCCTATGCCGCAGGCCGCCGTGGTGTTGCGCAGGCCGCGCATTATTATTTTGCCCGTGACCTTGATACACTTACCCCGCGTGAAATGCTTGCCCTTGTCGTGCTCGCCCGCGCGCCCTCGGCCTATGATTTATTCCACGCGCCCGGTAAAATTGACAAGCCCCTCGAAAGATTAGCCAGTGATCTTGACAGCCGCCATCTTCTCACCGCGCCGGAAGAGGCTCAAATTGGGGAGGGAACGCTCCACGTGGCGCAGCAACCCCCTATAAGTGTTTATGCCCAGCATCTGGTCAGGTATATCCGCAGCACAGGGCGCATTGACCCGAACGCCGCGCGGGTGACGACCACCCTTGATGCGGCGCTACAAAATCAGGTGCAGGCTGTTCTTGACCGCCGCGTGCGTGATCTTGAAAAACGGAATGTCCATAATGGCGCCGCCCTCGTTATGGATTACAAGAGCGGAGATGTTTTGGCGTGGGTGGTGGCGGGAGCGGCAAACCCTTTGGGGGCAACCCCCGCAGGCGACATTGACGCAGTGACGACCCCGCGCCAGCCCGGATCGGCGATGAAACCTTTTCTTTATGCGCGGGCACTGGATAAAGGCTGGAGCGCCGCAACTCTGCTTGATGACTCGGCGCTTGCCGAAGCTGTCGGGACAGGTCTGCACCGCTTTCGCAATTATTCCGGCACGTATTACGGGCCAATCACTCTGCGCGAAGCTCTCGGCAATTCACTTAATATTCCGGCACTCCTCACCATCCGCCATGTTGGGGTCGATGATTTTTTAAGCCACTTGCGGCGCATGGAATTTACCTCGCTCACCCGCAGCGCCGATATTTATGATGAAGGTCTTGCGCTTGGAAACGGCGAAGTCAGCCTCCTTGAAATGGTCAAGGGGTACGCCGCTTTGGCAAATAACGGCGAATTCAAGAGCCCGCATTTTTTGCGCTATGACGAAGGGCCGCAAACATATTTTGCGGCTTTCACGCCAGAAACCTCTGCGATCATGGGCAATATTCTCTCTGATCCGTGGGCACGCCGCTTGGAGTTCGGGAAAGACAGCATCCTTAATTTCCGCCAGCAAACCGCGGTGAAAACCGGAACCTCCACCGATTACAAGGACGCGTGGGTCTTTGGCTATAATGACCGCTATGTGGTGGGTATCTGGATGGGAAATATGGACCGCACCCCGATGGAAGAGGTGACAGGATCAACGGGGCCTGCCCTTGCGCTGCGCAGTATCATGACGATCCTCAATAAAAATCGCGAGACACTGAAATTACCGCTCCCGTCGCAGCTTGTCTGGCAAGATGTTTGCGTTCGCCCTGTCACGGCCGATGGGTCATGCCCCAAACGCTCGGAACTGTTTACGCCGGAGCAACTCGCGGGGCTGGAGAAGTCTCCCGCAGTGCCTGTGCGCCAAATCGAAGTCATTCGCCCGACCAGCGGCCTTCAGATTGCCTATGATCCACGCATTCCGGCAGATCACCAAAAATTCCGTTTTGAAGTGGCGGGCCTAAGCGCAGCGGAGCAGACCGAATGGATTCTGGACGGGGAAACTCTGGGATCAACTACGGATGGACATTATCTGTGGGGGGTCAGCAAGGGCCGCCATGTGCTCCATATTCGCGTTGAGGACGATCAAGGGCAGGTCACGGCGCTGGAGCCCGTTGATTTTGTCGTAAAATAGGGGCTAATTGCCAATTTTTTTGGTTTATCCCTTTGAAAAAAGGTGAATTTCGGCTAACCTCAATCACTTCAAATTTCGATGAGAGTGTTACAGAGATGAAAACCGTTAAGGATATCCGTTCCGATTTTTTGGGCTATTTCGCAAAACAGGGGCATGAAATTGTTCCCTCGAGTTCGCTGGTGCCGCATAACGACCCGACCCTGATGTTTGTGAACTCGGGCATGGTGCAGTTCAAGGATATTTTCACGGGTAAAGAAACCCGCCCCTATAAACGGGCGACCACCGCGCAAAAATCTGTGCGTGCTGGCGGCAAACATAACGATCTTGATAACGTTGGATATACAGCGCGTCACCATACGTTTTTTGAAATGATGGGGAACTTTTCTTTTGGCGACTATTTCAAATCGGATGCCATTCCCTATGCATGGGAAGTTGTCACCAAAGTGCTGGGTCTTCCCGCCGATAAACTTTGTGTGACCGTTTATCATGATGATGATGACGCCGCCAATATCTGGAAAAAAGTCACAGGCTTTTCTGACAGCAAAATCATCCGCATCAACACCATGGATAATTTCTGGATGATGGGAGACACCGGCCCGTGCGGCCCGTGCTCGGAGATTTTCTTTGACCATGGCGATAAAATCTGGGGAGGCCCTCCGGGCAGTGCCGAGGCTGATGGTGATCGTTTCGTTGAAATCTGGAACCTTGTTTTCATGCAGTATGAGCAATTGGCAGGAGGTCAACGCGTGCCTCTGCCTAAACCGTCCATTGATACGGGGATGGGGCTTGAACGTGTTGCCGCCATTTTGCAAGGTAAGCACAATAACTATGACATCGATATTTTTGCCGAAATTATCGGGCATTGTGCCGACCTCACGGGCGTGTCGGCAACAGGCGACCAAGTCGCCTCGCACCGCGTGATTGCCGACCATTTGCGCTCGGCGGCGTTCCTGATTGCCGATGGCGTGATGCCGTCGAACGAAGGGCGCGGCTACGTGCTGCGCCGGATTATGCGCCGTGGGATGCGTCATGCGCATATGCTGGGCGCGAAAGACCCGCTGCTCGTCAAACTTTTCCCGACCTTGCAAAAAATGATGGGCGAGGCTTACCCCGAGCTTTATCAGGCCAGCGCCCTGATTACCGAGACGCTGCGGATGGAGGAAACCAAATTTAAACAGATGCTTGATCGCGGCCTTAAACTTCTTGATGAAGAAACTGCCAATCTTGGTGATGGGCAAAAACTCGCAGGTGATGTTGCCTTCAAACTTTATGATACGTATGGCTTCCCGCTTGATCTGACGCAAGATGCACTCAAAGCCCGTGGCCTTGGGGTGGATACAGAAGGCTTTAATGCAGCGATGGAGCGTCAACGCGCCGAAGCCCGCAAAGCATGGGCCGGATCAGGCGATACCGCTACCGAAAAAATCTGGTACGATTTGACGGAAGAAAAAGGCGCGAGTGAATTTCTGGGCTACGCCAAAGACGCTGCCGAAGGCCAAATTATTGCCATTGTCAAAGATGGCAAAGTGGTGACGGAAGTCAACGCAGGAGATGAGGCTCAAATACTCCTCAACCAAACCCCGTTCTATGCGGAATCGGGCGGACAGGTTGGCGATCATGGCGAACTGGTTGCGTCAAATGGTCATTTTGTTGTAACGGACACCGCCAAGAAATTGGGCAAACTCTATGTCCATGTGGGCAAGGTGACGCAAGGGTCGCTTAAAACCGGAAGTGGCGTTGAGGCCAAAGTGGACACGGCGCGCCGCGCCAAAATCAAGGCGCACCACTCGGTTACGCACTTGCTGCATGAGGCTCTCCGCCAAACCTTGGGCGATCATATCGCGCAAAAAGGGTCGCTCCAGACCCATGACCGCACCCGTTTTGATGTCTCGCACCATGCCAGCATGACGCCCGAGCAATTGCGTGTGGTCGAGAAAAAAGTGAACGAGGAGATCTGGGCCAACACGGAAGTGGTCACGCGTCTCATGGATTTGGAACAAGCCAAAACATCAGGCGCACGCGCTTTGTTCGGCGAGAAATACGACGCGGAAGTACGGGTTGTCTCCATGGGCCGCAAAAACGCGGATGGTAAAATCCCGTTCTCGGTAGAGCTGTGCGGAGGAACACATGTGAAACAAACAGGCGAAATTGGCCTGTTTAAAATCGTGAGCGAAGGGGCTGTGGGATCGGGCATTCGCCGCGTTGAAGCTGTTGCCGGCGCGGCGGCGCTCGCCTACCTTGAAGACCAAGAACAAAAACTCGTCCAGACCGCTGATCTTCTGAAAGCGGGTACTGGTGAAGTGGTTGACCGCGTCAAATCCCTGATTGATGAGAAGAAAAAACTTGAAGCAGAGCTTACCAACCTGCGCCGTAAAATGGCTGTCGGTGGGACAAGTGATGCGGGGCCTGCCGCCAAAGATATTGGCGGGGTCAAATTTATCTCCCGCGTGCTCGATGATGTTCCGGCCAAGGATTTGAAACCCATGGCGGATGACCTCAAGGGCAAAATCGGCTCGGGCGTAATCGCGCTTATCGCCACTTCTGACGGAAAAGCCTCGATTGTGGTCGCCGTAACCGATGACCTCACCGGAAGGATCAGTGCGGTCGATCTGGTCAAGGTCGGCGCGGCAGCCCTTGGCGGATCAGGCGGGGGCGGGCGCCCCGACATGGCGCAGGCCGGAGGCACGAACATCGCGGCTGCCAACGACGCCGTCACAGCTATCGAAAAAGCTCTGGCTTAAAAATAATTCAAGTGCAGCGCGGCTGGTGCCTTTCGGGATAAACACCTCGCCGCGTCCACACGCAATGTCAAGATTGGGCGAGGCGACACCTGCGCCTTGCTGTTTCTCAGGATAAACGACAGTGCCGAATTGTTGTGTTGGAAAAACAGGTAATGCAGAACTCATAAAAACACCCTCAATAAAAAATACATACAGATTATGCCTGCTGATGCAGACGGAAAAAAACTAACAATGTGGGATGGGTAGATGTGTGTGTATGCGCGTTAGCGCATAATAATGGTGGTGGTGGACGCCATAGAAATCGCGGCAGACCCTGCTTGGCCCGCTAAACTTGAAAGCTCAAATTTTTGCGCGTTACGTGACATACAAAAATGTAAACATATATCCGAAAGGCGTGTCAAACATAAAAATGCTGCGTGCGCGGGATAGGCGTTGATTTTTTTGCGCAAAATCACAGACTTGTTTGACGGGAAGACCATTTTCCCCTTGGAAAACACGACAAATAGTCTATTTTGCCTTATAATAGGCGTGTGCCCCCGAGAACTTCTAAAAGCCGCCATAATATGAATTTTTACAAAGGACGTTGATCGTGCAAGGAATGAATCGAAATATCCTCTTCTGGATCGGGATAGTGCTGACGCTGGCCTTCCTGTTTAATATTTTCCAGAATACAAACGCACAAAAAGCAGGCAAATTCGAAAATGTTGCCTATAGCGATTTTATGATTGCGGCTAAAAACGGCACCATCACCGATGTGACAATCCGTGGACAAGACCTCTCGGGCCACTACAGCAATTCGGCGGCGCAATTCAAGACCATGATCCCGCAGGGTGACAATGTCGTTAACCGTCTTGAAGGCACAGGCGTTAAAATCACGGTAGAACCGGAGGACAGCGAACGTGTGTCGATTTTGGGTGTTCTCTTGTCGTGGTTTCCGATGCTGCTTTTGATCGGGGTGTGGATTTTCTTCATGCGCCAGATGCAGGGCAAGGGTGGCGGCGGCGCCATGGGCTTTGGCAAGTCGCGAGCGCGCATGCTCACTGAAAAACAAGGTCGCGTGACATTTGACGATGTGGCTGGCATTGATGAAGCCAAAGAAGAGCTTAAGGAAGTGGTGGAGTTCCTAAAGGATCCGCAGAAATTCCAGCGTTTAGGCGGAAAAATTCCCAAAGGAGCGCTGCTGGTCGGCCCGCCCGGTACTGGTAAAACTCTAGTAGCACGCGCTGTCGCGGGCGAGGCTAACGTGCCTTTCTTTACCATTTCAGGCTCTGACTTTGTGGAGATGTTCGTGGGCGTGGGCGCAAGCCGCGTCCGTGATATGTTCGAACAGGGCAAGAAAAATGCGCCCTGCATTATCTTTATCGATGAGATCGATGCAGTGGGCCGTCACCGTGGTGCAGGCCTTGGCGGCGGGAATGACGAACGCGAACAAACCCTCAACCAGTTGCTGGTCGAGATGGATGGGTTTGAGGCCAATGAAGGTGTGATTATTTTGGCCGCTACCAACCGCCCTGACGTGCTTGATCCGGCGCTTTTGCGTCCTGGCCGTTTTGACCGTCAAGTCACCATCCCGAACCCTGATGTGAAAGGCCGCGAGAAAATCCTCAAAGTTCACATGAAAAAAGTACCTCTCTCTTCAAATGTTGATCCGATGATTATCGCGCGTGGCACGCCCGGGTTCTCGGGAGCTGATCTTGCCAACCTTGTGAACGAAGCCGCTTTGATGGCTGCACGCCGCAACAAGCGTGTGGTTGGTATGGAAGAATTTGAATCCGCCAAGGATAAGGTCATGATGGGCCCTGAGCGCCGCTCAATGGTCATGACGGATGACGAGAAAAAACTCACCGCCTATCACGAAGCAGGCCACGCGATCATTGCGCTCAATATCCCTGAGTCCGATCCGATCCACAAAGCCACCATCGTGCCGCGGGGCCGTGCGCTCGGTATGGTGATGCGCCTGCCCGAGGGTGACCGCATCTCGATGTCCAAAGCCAAATTGGAGGCTGACCTTGCTGTGGCCATGGGAGGACGTCTTGCCGAAGAGATTATTTTCGGTGAAGAGAAAGTCACAACTGGAGCCTCAAGCGATATTCGCATGGCAACTGAAATCGCTCGCCGGATGGTCACCGAATGGGGCATGAGCGATAAACTGGGCTTCCTGCGCTATAGCGGAGATCAGGAAGAAGTTTTCCTTGGCCATTCCGTATCGCAAACCAAAAACATGTCGGATAACACCGCCTCACTGGTTGATAATGAAATCCGCCGCATCGTTGATGAAGCCTATGTCCGCGCCCGTCAGATATTGACCGATAAACTGCTTGATCTTCATACTCTCGCCAAGGCGTTGCTTGAATATGAACTGCTTTCAGGTGAGGAGATCAAGGCGTTGTTGCGCGGCGAGCCAATCATCCGCGATCATGACGATGAAGCACCGCAAGAGCCGCGTTCCTCTGTCCCGCGCGGTGGCAGCATTGGCGAAATCCCGCAAGGAGTTTGAGCATGAAAAGAAGAAACGTGGTTATTCTATCCTTTGCTGCGTTTCTTCTAATCGGGGTATTTTTTCCCCAGTCTGCAAATGCTAAAAAAATGTTCAACGAATATAATACGTACCTTTTGGAAATCGATCGGTCTTGCGAAAACGATTCTGATTGCGCCATCAAGGACGTGCATAATTGCTGCGGCTATTATCCTGAATGCGTCAATGTAAAGGCTACCGTTGATCCTGAACGGGTCAAAAAAGCCTGTGCCGATCAAGGGATAGCATCTATCTGCGGTTTCCCCAGCATCAGTGCGTGCCAATGTACGGAGCATACATGCTCACCCGTAGCAGGCGCAGGGCCAGTAGCGCAGTAAAGTGGCGCAGTAAAGTTACTCGTTTAAGTTTGCTATGTAACTTTACCGCCGTTTACGCGAATACAACACATATCCATCTTGCCTGACCACGTTGCCTGAAAAGAGAGAAAACACATGCGCCGCATCCGTAACCTGCTTGCCATACTGATCGTGATTATCGCTACAGCAGGTGCAGCCAAAGCTGATACGCTTGATACTCTCGCCGCAGGCGGGGCTGGAGGGTGGCTCAATACTGAACAGCCTGTGACGCGCGCGCAGATGGAAGGCCGCCTGATCCTCCTCGATTTTTGGACCTATGGCTGTGTCAACTGCATGCAGATTATTCCCGATCTGGAAGCGCTTGAGCATCAGTTCGGTGACAAGCTCCTGATTATCGGGGTTCATTCCGCCAAATTCAAAGGCGAACAAGGAAGCCGCCGCATCCTTGCTGCCGCGCAACGTTTCGGCCTGAAGCACCCCGTCATCAATGACTCCGATTTTGCGATCTGGAAAAGTATGGCTGTGAACGCGTGGCCCACCCAAGTTTTATTGGGGGCGGATGGACAGGAAATTGCCCGCTATACAGGTGAAGGCCACCGCGCCGAAATCGCGGCAGCTATTGATAAAAATATCGGCAGTGTAAAGACAACGACACCTGCGCCCGTCCTTGCCAAAAATGCGAAAGAAACCTCTCCCCTGTGGTTTCCGGCGCGGATCGTGAAGGCGGGTGGGATGTTCTATATCGCCGATAGTGGCCATGACCGCATTATCGGTATCACGGCAGATGGTAAAATCACGGCTGTGATCGGGGCGGGCGTACGTGGTCTTAAAGACGGAGATTTCAAAACGGCGCAGTTTAATGCCCCGCGCGGGATGGATGTGCAGGGAGACATCATGCTGGTGGCCGATACCGGCAATCACGCCCTGCGTGAAGTAAATTTGAAAACAGGGCAGGTAACAACGCTTGCGGGTGATGGGACACGCGGGAGTGATTATACTGTGCAGGATAAAAAGGCGGGAGATGTTCAATTGGCCTCGCCATGGGATGTGAAGTTTGACCCTGATCCGGCCCATCACCGCGCGGTTATTGCCATGGCGGGATTGCATCAGCTCTGGAGCTATGACCTTGTAAAGAATACGCTCAGCGTGATCGCTGGAAGCGGTTATGAAGGCCTCTCTGATGGTGTAGCAAATGACGCGAAGCTGGCCCAGCCCAGTGCCTTATCCTTTGGCAAGGATGGCACTTTATACTTTGCCGATGCTGAAAGTTCGGCCATCCGCGCCCTTAAAGGTGAGGAGGTTACAACCTTGATCGGCACGGGCCTCTTTGATTTTGGTCTTGTGGATGGAAAATATCCCACGGCGCTACTTCAGCACGCGCAAGGTCTTGCGGTGAGAGAAAATAAAATCTACATCGCCGATACCTATAACAACGCAATGCGTGTCTATGACCTTGTGGCGCAGGAGCTGTCAACACTCAAAGGCCGTGGTGAACCCTTCGCTGAGCCTGGGGATATTCTGGCGGACGAAAATGCTGTTTATATCGTGGACACCAACAATCACGTGATTAAGAAACGCGACTCTGTCACCGATAAAATTACCACACTTATGTTGACGAGGTAGGGGGAGCATCTCCGTTTTGTGTGGCCGGAGGCGTCTCTTTCTGGAGATCAGAGCGCAAGGGTTCTAAACGGTCATGGTAGGCGGTTGCATCCCCGAAATCGATAAAGGAGCTGTAACGGGCATGTGCCCCGAGCACGCGCCGCGCATGTTTGATCGGGCACCAATATTGCTCGGTGCGTGAAGCTACCTCGCGCGCATAGGAAATAACCCCGTTGCCATAGGAACAATAGGCGCAGTTGATTTTCTCGATTGCGTTGAGATAGTTGAGGTTCGCGCGGTCAAAAATCATATAGTTGCCGCGCGTAACTTTGGGAATACCGTACACCGGAAAACACACGCATTGATAAAGACTTACCAAGGCATCAAGGAGGACAATCGGAATAAGCACCGCATAGATGAACGGTGCGGTCAGGATCATAAACAGACGAGCGCCAAGGATATATTTAAGTAATTTTGTTTTTACCCGTGCATGTTCGCGGACAACAGTCTCTTCAAAGATGATCCTTTGCCCCTCGATCCGGTAGGCAAGATCGGCCCTCTTTGCTGCAAGCTCAACTTCGAGTTGGTCTTCCAGCGTGCGGATCTTATCAATCAGGTGGTTGATATGTGTGTCCACTGAATTCTCCTTTGGGGTCTATAATAGTCATAATATAAAAAAGATGGGGAGGACTCTCTCTTTCTTTTTTACTTCTACCACCAATCCCTCTAAAACCCATCATATGACACGAAAATATTTTGGAACGGACGGGATACGGGGGCGCGCGAACGCCCACCCCATGACAGCAGATGTCGCGCTGCGTGTGGCTATGGCCACGGCGCGTGTGCTCAAACGCACCGATGGGGTTCTCGCCCATTCGCGTGTGGTCATCGGCAAAGATACGCGCCTGTCTTGCTATATGCTCGAACAGGCCATGTCCGCCGGATTTTTGGCAATGGGCATGGATGTGGTTTTAACCGGCCCGATCCCGACCCCCGCTATTGCAGTTCTCACGCGCTCGATGCGTGCCGACATTGGCGTGATGATTTCCGCCTCACATAACCCGTTCGAAGATAATGGCATCAAACTCTTTGGCGCGGACGGATTCAAACTTCCCGATAGCATTGAGCACGACATTGAAGGCTGGATTGACCGCGACGATCTGATGAGCAGTGAGTTGGCACCCTCTGACCAGATGGGCCGCGCCAGCCGCATGGAAGATGCTATTGGTCGCATGGTAGAATACGCCAAGGCGAGCTTCCCGCGTAAGCATACCCTCGAAGGTATAAAAATCGTTCTCGATTGTGCCAATGGTGCGGCCTATAAAGTTGCCCCGCAGGCCTTGTGGGAACTTGAAGCCGAAGTGATTACACTTGGTGTCTCTCCGAACGGTAAAAACATCAATGATCACTGCGGCGCAACCCACACCGAAGCGCTTCAGAAGAAAGTCGTGGAAGAGGGAACTGATATCGGGATAGCCCTTGATGGCGATGCGGATCGCCTGATTTTGGTGGATGAAAAGGGTGTGCGCATTGATGGTGATCAAATTCTGGCGCTCCTTGGCGTTCACCTTAAAAACGAAGGGCGTCTTGCCGGAAAGACGGTGGTCTCCACCGTCATGTCGAATTTAGGCTTGGAACGTTATCTCGCCAAAGAAGGTATCACGCTGCTACGCGCCGCCGTGGGCGACCGCTATGTGGTCGAGAAAATGAAAGAGGGCGGTTACACACTCGGTGGTGAACAATCCGGTCATATTGTGTTGACCGAATTCGGCACCACAGGTGATGGACTTCTCGCCGCGCTTCAGGTGCTCGCTATTCTTAAGGAACGGGGTCAGAAAGCATCGCAGCTGCTCAATATTTTTAAACCAGTGCCGCAGCTCCTTAAAAATGTGCGCTTTGAAAAGGGCGGCAAACCGCTTGAACGCGCCGATGTGCAGGAAGCCCTGCGCGAGGCTGAAATGACCTTGGCCCAAAGCGGACGCTTGCTCGTACGCCCCTCGGGAACCGAACCTGTCATCCGCGTGATGGCCGAAGGGGATGATCCAGAGATGGTCGAGCAGATGGTCGAGAAAATTTGTAGTGTAATCGGACGATAAATAACGGAGAAATATCATGGGAAATGTGGCGGTCATCGGCTCGCAATGGGGAGACGAAGGCAAAGGAAAAATCGTCGATTGGCTTTCGAACCGCGCCGATGTGGTGGTGCGTTTCCAAGGCGGTCATAACGCAGGGCACACGCTCGTTATTGACGGCACCGAATATAAACTCCATTTGCTGCCCTCGGGTATTGTCCGTGGCGGTAAGCTCTCGGTGATTGGCAACGGCGTTGTGGTTGATCCATGGGCCTTGATGAGCGAGATCGAAACTGTCCGCGCCCAAGGTGTAACCATTTCGCCTGACAATCTTGTCGTGGCCGAAAACGTCAATCTGATTTTACCCATTCACCAGATGCTGGATAAAGCGCTCGAACAAGCCCGCGGCAAAGCAATGCTCGGCACCACCGGACGCGGTATTGGGCCTGCTTACGAAGATAAAGTTGCCCGCCGCGGCATACGCCTGTGTGACTTGACCCATGGCGATGTAGTCAAAAGCAAACTGGAACAACTCTTCATCCATCACAACGCGCTTCTCAAAGGATTGGGTGTCGAGCCTGCAAGTTCCGAAGGTGCCTATGAAGAACTCATGAAAATCGCGGGAGATATACTGCCTTACGCCGCGCCCGTGTGGAAAGTTCTTGATGAAGCGCGTCATCAGAGCAAAACAATTTTGTTCGAAGGGGCACAAGGATTGATGCTTGATGTTGATCACGGCACATACCCCTATGTAACATCTTCCAATACCGTTGTCGGCCAAGCCGCAAGCGGATCGGGCCTTGGCCCCAAAGCTATTGGTTACGTGCTCGGGATCACCAAAGCCTATACCACGCGTGTGGGCACCGGCCCGTTTCCGACGGAACTCTTTGATGAGGTCGGGGAGACACTCGGGCGGCGCGGTCATGAATTTGGCACCACCACAGGGCGCAAACGCCGCTGCGGCTGGTTTGATGCCGTGATGGTACGCCAAGCCATTAAAGTGGGCGGCATTGATGGGCTTGCCCTCACTAAGCTCGATGTCCTCGATGGGTTTGATGAAATCAAAATCTGCACCGGCTATGATATTGACGGCACGCGCTATGATTACTATCCCGCCTCCCAAGTGCTGCAAGCCAAAGCCACACCCATTTACGAAACCATGTCTGGGTGGAAACAATCCACGCGTGGTGCCCGCAGTTGGGTCGAGCTTCCAGCAGAAGCTATCAAATATGTGAAAAGGCTTGAGGAGCTGGTGGGGGCAAATGTAACGCTTCTCTCGACCAGTCCTGAACGTGACGACACAATTTTAGTGCAAGACCCGTTCTTCGCGTAACACAGACGCCACGAATTTACATTTCCCTGATATAAGGGTATGATTCGGAGTTCATATCCCCCCATTCTGGCGGCATGCTGGAATAGCGCATTGTTATGTCTATGGTAGTCTGATGACTGATGTAAAAGAAACGGTTGACGTGGAGGAGGTTGAGGCCAAGGCTTCTTCCGGTAAAAATTCTGCGGCCGTCATGTTCAAAGGGGAAATCAGTATTTTTCCCTCCAAGCGTCTCGACTATCTTGATCGCGGGATTGTCAGAGCTTACGCGGCGCTGACAAAAGGGAATGATCCTGCTTTTGCTGTGGTGTGTGAAAAAGCCATTGTCCCGCAACTCGACATGGTAACGCGCTATGCTGGTGTGTCCTCGGTTGTTATCCCTAAACTTATTGCCAGTGGCGTTGTTGAATGGACTCCTGACCATACCGAAAAATATGCTTTCGTTTTTGAAAATATTCTGGGCAATCCGATCTGGAAGAACGGTAACCCGAATGCTCTGGGCATGAAGCCTGACATTGTTCTCGCCACGGTCTTTCGCAATATTGTGACGGCTCTTGAAGCAATGTCCGATAAGGGAGTCAATCACGGAGGTATTCGCGTCACCAACATCTTTGATGGTGGCAAGACCACCATGGAAAATGCCATGATCGGTGAATGCATTTCCACTCCACCGGGATATGCGCAGCCAGCTTTGTATGAATCCTTGCAGCGGGCAGCAGCCCACCCGCTTGGAAAAGGGCCGGTTGAAGCCGCCGACGATATGTACGCGCTCGGTGTAGCATTGACTCTGATGATCCGTCATCACGATACCACCGAAGGTATGTCGGATGAGGAAATTGTTACCCAGAAAATTGAACAGGGGACGTTCAACCTCCTGACTGCCAAAGACCGTTTTCCCGGGCCGGTACTCGAACTTTTGCGGGGGCTTCTTAATGATGATCCGGCTATGCGCTGGACGCTCGAGGACTTGAGCATTTGGTTTGAAGGCCGCCGCGTATCGGCAAAACAGGGCGTTATTGCGTTGCTGAAAGCATCACGTCCTGTGGACTTCTCCAAGAAAAAATATTTGCGCCCGATTATTCTGGGCCTTAACTTTCACAAAGATCCTGCAAGTGTTATCGAATTTGTTGAAAAGGGAGAGCTCTTTCTTTGGCTGAATCGCTCGCTCCAGAACAAGGAAACAGAAGGCCGATATGAGTTGGCGATTGAAGAAGCTAAAAAAGCGGACAAGCAGAGTTTTCTTGCCGAACGATTGGCGGCGTGTATGGGGGTTGCGATGGCTCCCGGCTACCCTCTCTTTTACAGAGGACTCAAAATCGTTCCTGCGGGGTTGGGGGCGCTTTTGGTTGAAGCCATACATTCGCACCGTGATTTGACACCGTTTGTTGATTTTATTCAGTCCGGTCTTGCTACATTCTGGATAACACATGCGGGAATATTGGGGCGTACGTCCGAAGATATGATTACACGCATCGAAAACTGCCGGATGTTTATGAAACAGAATATGCCCGGGTATGGAATCGAACGCTGTATTTATTACCTCTCGCCATCTTCTGCCTGTTTGAGCGAAAAACTCGCAGCGTATCATGTGCGCAGTGCTGAAGATTACCTCCATGCCCTCGAGAAAATATCCAAAACAAGAAATCGTCCCGATAGTTTCTTGGACCGCCACATCATTGCCTTCCTGTTGGTCAGTGACAAGAATATTATCGAACCTTATCTTCCTGATATAAATGCCGCGGAAAATTTTCGCCAGAAAATGGGGGTGCTTAAATTATTTACCGCTATCCAGCGCCGTGACAAAATGGCACCTATGCCGGGTCTTACCGAGTGGGTGGTGGGGCAGCTTGGTGTTTTGGTGGATCGCCACCATGATCGTGAGTTGCGCAAGAAAATCAAGGCGCAGCTTGAAAAATTCAAGGATAAGGGAAGCTTTGAACCTATTCTGGCTCTGTTTGACAGTTTTGAAGTTCTGCAGCATGACATGCGCGCCTTCAATGCGGCGCTGCACCAGTTTCAGATGTTGCGCAAAGAGTATTTTGCACTTGAATTCGAACTTGAAAACAACAAGCAGTTTGGCGTTGGCGCAGGTCGGCAAACCGCCGCTTTGGTTTCAGCAGGGATCGCAGCCTTGGTTGTGATGGTTTATCTGTTCTTTAATCTGGCGATGGGGTGAGGGGCGGCGCGATGGCAAAAGCAAAGACAAAGAAGAAGTCCAGTGCTCAAGGCGGCTCGTTCAAGGGACGCATCCTGGTTGTATCGATGCTTCTCACCTCGATCGTGGCGTTGCCGACGACAGTTCTTCTCTTTATCGGGATGTTGCCGACGATGGCTGCGCGTTTGGGGGATAACAGCAAACAAAAAACACGTGTGCTGACCGTTGGTTTTATGAATTTCGCAGCCTGCTTTCCCTTCTGGTACAAGCTGATGCAGGGAGGGCATAAATTCGATGTGGCCCTTGATCTGGTGATGGACCCTATTCACATCATTATCATGTATTCGGGCGCATTGATCGGTTGGGCGATTGAGTGGGGCTTATCAGGTATTGTCTCCAGCATGATGGTACAAAAAGGCTACAAACGCCTTGAAACCATCAAGGAATTGCAAAGTGAGTTGATTGCAAAATGGGGCCCCGAAGTGACGGGTGATCTGCCCCTTGACCGCTTTGGTTTTCCGATCGAAAACGAAAAAGAGAGCTGAATTTATCCTTAATTTTACCCATTCTTAACTGCCTGTTTTCCCCCTCAGACTACACTTTGAGATGAAGGAGTGTATCCGCACTTGCGGCGAGTTCCGTTCATATTATCAGGGGAGACACAGGTGATAAGGGATTGTCTTGTTAAACGATGGATAAAAGGCGAGGAGGCTTCAACCGCAGTTGAATTTGCGCTTGTCGCTATGCCGTTCACCTACCTTCTTATCGGTATCATTGAAGTTTCCCTGATGTTTGCTGCCATGAGTACGCTGGATTCGGCAACTAATGATGCTGCGCGCCTGATCCGCACCGGACAAGTGCAGCAAACGACAGGCGATCCACAGCAGATGTTTGAAGACCTGCTGTGCGCCAAAGCAGAAATTTTCCTCAATTGCGATAGCATACAGTATGAAGTTGTACGCCTTGAAAATTTTTCCGATTTCGACACGGTTCCTGCTTCTTTCGATGAGGATGGTAATCTGCTTTCGGCAGGGTTTGACGCTGGATCTGTGGATGATGTCATTCTGATTCGTACGGCATACCGTTACCCGCTGCTTACGCCCCTTATTGGTGATGCGCTCGCGGATGCATCAGATAACACAAAATTGATGATTTCAACCATCGTGCTGGAAACCGAACCGTACGATGTCACACTTGAAGCGGCGCAGGGGAATCTATGATGATGGACTGGTTCTATATCTCCCATAAGGCCCGCCAATGGTGGGAAGATGAAAGCGGTGTTGCTGTAATGGAAGCCGCCATTCTGTTCCCGCCAATGCTTACCTTATTGATGGGAACATTCGACATGGGCAACGCAATTGTGCTCTCGGAAAAAACGATTACTTCATCGCAGGTAGCGGCTGATCTGGTGGCGCGCAACCGCACCATGGACAGTGCCAGCATAACGGACATTATCAGTGGTGCGAAGCTGGCTTTTGAACCTTACGCTTTGAGTGGCTACGGAATTGATGTTGTAAGTGTGCGCTTTGATGCATCACAAAATCCTGAAGTCCTCTGGCGTGAAACGCAGGATATGGAGCCAAATACCGAAGCCGTGGCATCGCTTGCTGGCTTTGCCGAAGAAGGCGAAGGGATGATTGTTGTAACGGTGAAATATACCTATGCACCGCAATTCGCGAAGTTTTTTATGGGGGATATTGATTTTACCGAGGTTGCTTTTACGCGGGGACGGCGAAGCGCTACAGTGACGTGGGAGGAATAAAATATGTGTGCAGTCAAAAGAATGATGCCCGTACTTAAAGACTATATCCGGCAAAACGCAGGGGCGACAGCCGTTGCCTTCGCATTGATTATTCCGGTGGTTGTCGGTTCCGCAGGATTTGCAGTTGATCTCTCGATGGCCCATATGGTGCAGAAAAGATTATCTCACGCGGTGGACTCGGCAGCACTCGCCGCTGCGGCATCGGCCAGTTCCGAAGGTGATGTTGCGGCAAAAGTGTCAGATTTCTTTTATAAAAACTACCCCGAAAGCAGCATTGGAGCGACATATGATCTGACTGTAACAGTCGAAGGTGATGACATCAAGGTTAGCGCCAAGGCCGATTACGGCACCACATTTGCCCGTGTTATGGGTGTTGATGAAATGACAGTAAATGCATCAACTACGGTCACCCGCGAAATTCTGGGACTGGAAGTGGCGATGGTTCTGGACGTCACAGGGTCAATGGCAACCAACAACAATATTGGCACGCTAAAAACTGCGGCGCAGAATTTTCTGGATACGTTATGCAAAGATGGTGTGTGCTCTGATCTCGTCAAGATCGGGATCGTGCCTTTTGCCAACACCGTGAATGTTGGGCCGTACGGCCTTGGCAAAACGCCAAGTGGTGGCTTGTATGACACGGCGTTTGTAACCAACACCAAAGGTGTTTCCTTCAACCAATCCAACAGCAAACAATGGTGGGGCTGTGTTCTGGAACGCACCGCACCACAGGATCAGGAAGACGGTGATACGGGCTATATGTGGGGCATGTACTGGTACAGCAATAGTACCCCGAACAGCGGGTGTAATAAATCCTATATCTTGCCGCTCACCAATACCTATGGAACGATCAAGAGCAAAATTAGCAGTCTCTACGCCTCAGGCAATACCTTGAGTAACGTTGGGATGGTCTGGGGTTACCGCGTCCTCTCGCCTGAATTCCCGTTCCGTGAAGGGACGTCATGGGAAGACAAGACTGTCAAAAAGGTGGCACTCCTGATGACGGATGGTGACAATAATATTGGTGGGTCGGGCTCTTACAGCGCCTACGGGACATGGTCAGCACTCAAACTCACTGACCATGATCTTGACGTGAAGCTGGCCGCCACCTGCGAGAATATGAAAGCCGAAGGAGTCACAGTTTACACCGTAACCTTCACCTCCGGCATTAATGATGAAACTAAGTCATATTTCCGTAATTGCGCAAGCGAGGAGAGCAAATACTACGATGCCCCTTCCCAAAGCGATTTGCTGGATGCGTTTGACGCGATTGCCCGCGAACTTTCCAATATTCATATCAAAGAATAGGTTGTGGATAAAGCAGCCCCTCAAGAGGGTCTGCTATCTCTTTGATGAGGGAAGATTTTCATGAAAGAGCGTTGCCTTTCCGGTCTTGCATTGTTACATTCATATAAGAGTTAACTTTTTCGGCGGAGTGGTGAGTGCAATTCGGATCGCATCGAGGACGGCGTTCTGCAATTCGTGCGGCAACATGGGTTGTGCGCGTTGGTCGTTATTCGCCGATGGCGCTTTCGGGTATAGCCTCGCTTCTACTTATCAGCTCCCTTGTTAATCCCGCACTCTGGAGTGGTGCCCGCCAATCCACTTCTGACCAGATGGCGCCCGTTCTCGGGGTGGTTGGCGAGCCTTTCCAGATTCTCTCGGATGCCGTTGGTGAAATGACGGGTCTCACCCAGATCCGCGCGGAAAATGCTCAGCTTAAAGCCGAGAATGCGCAACTCAAGGAATGGTACCAGACCGCGCTATTGCTTCAGGCGGAAAATCAGTCCCTGCGCGACCTCCTCAACGTGATCCCCGAACCCGACCAAAGTTATATCACCTCGCGCGTGATTGCGGATTCGGGTAGTGGTTTTGTCAAAACGATTTTAATCGAGGCTGGAACAATTAATGGTGTTGAAGAGGGGCAGGCCGTTCTCGGCTCGCAAGGCATGATTGGCCGTGTCATCGAACCGGGGGAAAAAGCGTCCCGCGTCCTGTTGCTCAGCGACATCAACTCCCATGTGCCTGTTGTGGTCGAAGGCGTAAACCAGCGCGCCATCCTTGCCGGAACGAACGGCGACCACCTCATCCTCACGCACTTGCCCGAAGATGTCCTGATCAAAAAGGGGGCGCGTATTGTGACCTCTGGCACAGGCGGCATGTTCCCGACGGGACTGCCGATCGGCGAGGTGGTGGATGTTAATAAAGGTATCCCCATTGTGCGTTTATTTTCCGATCCCTACACGGGGGGCTATGTGCAGGTGGTTGAAAAGCCACAGAACGAGGGCGTGCGCAAAAGCATCAATTCTCTGACGGGCGGGACGATGTAACATGTTCCCCTCGGGATTTGAGGCGCCGCGGGTGCTCAAAAATATAATTATTTATATTCTCTTTGCCTTCTTGTTTATTCTAAGTCTGGCCAAAATCCCCTTGATAAGCGCACAAACCGGACAACAGGGTTTTGTTCTGGTTGCTCTCTATTTCTGGCAGGTATTCCGCCCCTCGCTTTTTCCCTACATTCTGGTGTTTGCAGTGGGGCTTCTCTATGATCTGACTGCTGGCGGTATGGTTGGATTGAACACACTATGCTTTCTGGTCATGGCTATTGTCGTGCGCGGCCAGCGCCGCTTCCTTCTTGGACAGTCATGGCAAGTGGTTTGGGCCGGATATTGTGTGGCTGTGATCGGGGTTGTTGGTTTTCAGGGGCTTGTCTTTGCCCTTCAGTCATGGACAATCCCCGAGCTATGGGCGGTCGGGATCAATATCGGGGTATCCTGCCTGTTATATCCTTTGTTCTTGCCGGTTTTAATGTTAATAAACCGTCAGTTATCACACTAACAGGACAACACGATGGATCGCGATCAGGAACGGATAGATTCCTTTTCCCGCAGAGCGCTGATGATCGGCGGACTGCAAGGGATCGCGCTCGGCATCCTCGGGATGCGCCTGTCGTGGCTACAAGTGGTTGAGGGCGATAAATACAAAACCCTCTCGGAAAATAACCGGATCAACGTGCAAATCCTTCCTCCCTCGCGCGGACAGATTGTGGATCGTTACGGTGTGCCTCTTGCCACCAACCTGCAAAACTTTCAGGTATTGGTTACGCCCGAACAGGTTGAGGATTTCGAAAAAGCCATTGCAGATATCAGGACTTACATCACGCTTGATGACTCTGACCTAAAAAAGGCCTTGCGCCAGAAAAAACGCAATCCCTCTTACGTGCCGGTTGAAGTACGCGATCATCTCGAATGGGAGGAAGTCTCTCGGATTGAACTGGCGCTGCCTCATCTTCCCGGGGTCTCCATTCAAGCGGGGGAGCTACGCAATTACCCTTACAAAGACTCAACTGCGCATATTGTTGGTTATGTTGGACGCGTGAGCGAAAACGAGATGACCGAAGATCCTCTGCTCTCTCTCCCCGGATTTCAGATAGGAAAAACCGGAATCGAAAAAACCTACGAGATGAACCTGCGAGGTAAAACAGGCCAATCCGAAGTTGAGGTCAACGTGCATGGACGTGCCGTTCGTGAACTGGGCCGCAGCGCCCCACAAACGGGCGACCGCCTGACCCTGACTATTGATGCCGAGTATCAGCGTTTTGTCCATCAGCGCCTTTCTTCTGAACGCAGCGCCGCTGCCGCGGTCATGGATTGCGTAACCGGCGAGATTTATGCGATGGCGTCTTACCCGAGTTATGACCCCAACGTCTTTGCCGCTGGAATTTCGGTTCTGGACTGGGAACAGCTCCGCGATGATCCGGCGCACCCCTTAAGTAACAAAGTGACAAGCGGTGTCTATCCACCCGGCTCGACCTTTAAAATTGTTACCGCTCTCGCAGGGCTCGAAGCAGGGGCCGTTAACGAGCATTCCACTATCACCTGTCCGGGCCATTTTGATTTAGGCAATACACGCTTTCACTGCTGGAAGGCTGGAGGGCATGGCACGGTTGATCTTAACAAGGCGCTTCAACAATCATGTGATACGTATTTCTATAAGCTCGCGCAAAATATCGGAATAGATAAGATTGCTGCTATGGCGCGCCGTTTGGGACTTGGCGAGAAACTTGATGTTGATCTTGAAGACGTCAAAGCGGGGCTTGTCCCCGATCAAAGCTGGAAAAAGACTCAGGAAGATCCCATCTGGCACCCGGGAGAAACCATCAATGCTGCCATCGGGCAGGGCTATATGCTGGCCTCGCCTTTGCAACTGGCAGTCATGCTCTCCCGTGTTGTTAATGGCGGCAAGGCCGTGACGCCTGTTCTGGGGCAGAAGATCGGTGAACAAAAACTGGGCGAGCAAAGCAGCTCTTCGGTGGGGCTTTCACAAGCGCATCTCGAGATGGTCAAGCGGGGGCTTGTAGCGGTGACCAGTCAGGGCGGTACAGCTTATGGGTCGCGTATTACCGAAGAAGGCATGGCGATGGGAGGTAAGACCGGTACATCGCAGGTTAAACGCATCACCAAGGCCGAGCGCGCCCAAGGTATCAGGAGGCAGGAAGATATGCCGTGGCACTTGCGCCACCATGCCTTGTTTGTGGGGTACGCCCCGACAGATAATCCGCGCTATGTGGCCAGTGTAATCGTCGAACATGGCGGTAGCGGCTCGGGAGCTGCGGCACCGATTGCCCACGACATTTTGCTGGAAATCCAGAAGCGCAATCCGGCAGGGCAGAAAAAAGAAAACGGGGGGGATGAGGGATGAGCAGTTTTCAATGGGGCCTGACGCCGGACGATATGAATTTCTGGGGCAAGCTGCGCCAGATCAGCTGGGGACAGGTTTTGCTGGTTTGTATGCTGGCCTGCACTGGTTTTACCTGTCTCTACTCGGCGGCAGGCGGCGATCTCGATAAATGGGCCTCCCCGCAAATTATGCGCTTTCTGTTTGCGCTTGGGATGATGATTGCGATCGCCATGACCAACTTGCGCTGGATATACCGTCTCGCGTGGCCATTTTACGGGATGACCATTATTTTACTCATCTTCGTGGATGTTTTTGGTCATATTGGCATGGGCGCGCAGCGCTGGCTCAATCTTGGGATTATCAAGATACAGCCATCAGAGCTTGCCAAAATCGCCACAGTGCTGGCGCTGGCACGCTTCTACCACACCCGTGATCTGGTTGAAGTCCGGCGCCTCAAAAACATTCTTTTTTCATGCGCTATCATTGCCGTTCCCTTCGTGTTGGTTGTAGCGCAACCTGACCTTGGAACCGCCATGGCGATTTCATTTGCAGGAATTGCCATGCTCTTTGTGGCGGGAGTTTCTATCTGGATTTTTATTGCCGGAGCTGTAGGGGTGGCGGCACTTATTCCGATTGCGTGGCAATTTATGCATGATTACCAACAAAAGCGCGTCCTAATTTTTATGGATCCAGAATCAGATCCCTTGGGCGCAGGATTTCACATCACCCAGTCAAAAATAGCCCTCGGGTCAGGCGGGGTGTCTGGTAAAGGCTTTATGCAGGGAACACAATCGCACCTCAACTTCTTGCCGGAAAAACACACTGATTTTATCTTCACCCTCTTTGCCGAAGAATGGGGGCTGATGGGCGGCCTCGCGCTTCTCACTATTCTGGGCTTTATCATTCTCTATGGGTACTGGATTGCCTTCCGTTGCCGCAACCAGTTTGCGCGGCTCGTGGCCTTCGGGCTGACCTTCAACTTTTCGGTTTACGTGATTGTCAATATTGGGATGGTGATGGGATTGCTTCCCGTGGTCGGGATTCCGCTTCCGCTCATGTCCTATGGTGGCACGGCAATGCTTACCGTCATGGCGGCGTTCGGCATCATCCAGTCCTGCAGTGTTCACCGTGATATTCGAATTTCAAAAGGATTATTGGGCTAGAGCTTCACCGCAGCAATAGCCCGAACTCCATGCCCATTGGAAGTTAAAACCGCCCAGATGTCCTGTGACATCCAGAACTTCACCGATAAAATAGAGGCCGGAAACAAGGCGTGATTCAAACGTCTTGGACGAAATATCCGACGTATCAACGCCGCCCAAGGTCACCTCGGCGGTGCGGTATCCTTCGGTGCCATTGGGCTTAAGTGTCCAGTTATTGAGAAGCTGCGCTACTGCCGCGAGTTGTTTGTCCGATAAATTTGCCATCTGTCCCGATTGCCCCGATAGATTGACGAGGGCAAGGGCGAGGCGTTGCGGCAACAGATCATCCACCATCGTGTGGAGCATCCGTTTTGGGTGGGCTTTGCGCGCGTCTTTGAGCCACGTCAGCGCATTGCGTTCCGGCATCAGGTTGATCGAGAGGGACTCTCCCTCGCGCCAGTAGGATGAAATTTGCAAAATCGCAGGGCCGCTCAGACCCCGATGCGTGAAGAGCAGAGCTTCATCGAAATGTTTTTTCCCCGCCGTAGCCCGCACCGGATCAACCGAAAGTCCGGTAAGATCAGCGCACAGCTGTGACACCTCATCGGTAAAGGTCAGGGGCACAAGTCCCGAGCGTGTCGGGATAATAGGGTGCCCAAATTTTTCGGCGAGCCTATAACCAAAACTGCTCGCACCGATTTTCGGGATCGAGAGGCCTCCTGTTGCCACCACAAGGGCAGGGGACGTGACAAGGCCTTTATCCGTTTCAATGTAGAAGAGATCATTTTCTTTGGACACATCATGAATTTCGGTGCCGCTCCACAAAAGCGCCTTGGCTTTCGTCGTTTCACTCACGAGCATCTCGACAATCTGTGTAGCCTTCTCGTTGCAAAAGAGTTGCCCGTGGCCTTTGTCGTGATAGGCAATGCCGTAACTGGTCACCAGTTTGATAAAATCTTGTGGCGTATAACGCGACAGGGCCGATTTACAAAAATGCGCATTGGCCGAGATAAAATGGGATGGAGCGGTGTGGATATTGGTAAAGTTACAACGCCCGCCGCCCGAGATGCGGATTTTCTCGCCGATACTGGGGGCGTGATCAATCAGGAGTACCGATTTGCCCGACAGCCCTGCGCGCGCCGCAGCCATCAGGCCTGCGGCACCTGCGCCAATAATAACAATGTCGGAGTTCAAGCGGCCGCCTGAGAGGCGATGCCTTTTTCGGACAAAAGGTCTTGCAGTTCGCCGCTGGTGTACATTTCTTTGACAATGTCGCAGCCGCCAATAAATTCACCCTTCACATAGAGTTGGGGAATGGTCGGCCAGTTGGCAAAGTCCTTGATGCCTTGACGGATATCCTCATCCTCGAGAACATTCACACTTTTGAACGCAACGCCCAGATTGTTGAGGACGGTGACGACCACGGCAGAGAAACCGCACTGCGGAAAAGCCGATGTTCCCTTCATGTACAGCACAACATCATTGTTTTCAATATCAGCGCGGATACGGTCAAAAATTGAAGAGTTTGTCATTGGCTGTCCTTTAATAGTTACGCATGCGCATGTTAGCAGATGTTAGTATAAGCAAAAGAGAATATATTTCTACACCTTGCAGTGCAATATGTCAAATGTTTTTACCGAGAGAGCATGGAGTTCGCCCCCCATCTTCGCCCCCAATGCCGCAAAAACCATCTGGTGTTGCTGCACACGGCTTTTTCCCTTAAACGCAGCAGATCGCACTTCCGCCTCGTAATGATCCCCGTCCCCCGCAAGGTCTCGAACCACCACCTCAGCATCGGGCAGATGCTGGCGGATCAAATCCTCGATTTCTGTGGCGGTCATCGGCATAAAACGCATCCTGCTACGGGGTGAAATATAGATCACATTATACTCAATTCATAAAATATTCAATTGAAAAAGAGGAGTAAATCAGTGCAGATTTACCCAAATATTGACATAACTTAAGTATGGGTTGCCCGAGTTCTTGAACGACTTTATTAGTTTTGATCAATCTAAGGAGCATCTTGCCGTGGCACGGGGAGGCCTTGCTGGGCACGTGATAATACTAAAAAAATAGCGAGCCATGATATGAAAGCAGTGAAAAAAAGGACACCCCATAAAAACGATGATGCCCAATTCCAGATTCCATGGTCAACAATGGCCTTTGCCTTCTTGGGATCAAGAACAAGTACGGGTACTGTTGTTCCAAGGGTGGCATGTGTAGAAAATATTCCATTTTTATCTGTGAATTCAAATTTTACAGGCGGCATATATACCCATAAACGGACAATGTTTTTACGGGGCCCCGTGTGTTTGGAGGGCAGTTGCAGGCCATACTCATATTTGACAACCTGAGCATTGGCTTTTACGCCATAGGTTTCAAATTGATAGACGGAATAACCATTATAGAGAGAGAAGCATAAGCTCAAAAGGGCAATGATCAGGATGTGTCTTGGGAACACATAATCTGTGGTTTTTGCTTTTAAAGTGTGAGGTTTATTCACAGTGACTGTTTTGAAGACGGCACTTAAAATTTTGGGGCTGGCGATAATTGCTGTGAGGAAGAGGCAAAAGAGCAAAGTTTGCAAAAGGCATTGTGCAAACAATGATCCTATTAACAAAAAGAAAAAACCTATAAAGAGCTTAACCAATAATTCCATGATAGCCAAATGAGTGGTTCACTAAGAAAAAGGCCGGAATATCCGACCTTTTTATTGCGTGAGGAGTTGAAGCTGGGTGTCGGATAACCTCTTGTTATAAATCTTCAGGTTCTGCATATGGGCATTTAGGTATATTATATCCAGAGCCGACCCTATGCGTCCCCATGAGGAAGACGCAGCAGTTATATTAACTGAGTCAGAGGTAGGGATTAGGCCATTCGCAGTTATGCTCCTCCCCGTCGTATCAACGCCGATTGAAGTTCTGGCTATACCGCCGTAATAGGCTGAGTTCACAGTATTGCTGGCTAGGTTGGTAGAGCCATTTGTGCTCCAAGCTTTATATGTCCCAAATGCGCCGTTGAGAGCTCCAAATCCTATGTTATCATTCCTTCCCAAAAAAGTACCTGCCTGGCCGCTTGGCATTCCGTATGTCTTAGCTACGGCGCTCCATGTATTTTGTTTTAATAATGTATTGCTGCCGAGAGAGAGATCGTCTGCCACTCTTGTAACTGCCGCAGTGGTGGTGGGTATGTATGAGGTTGGGAATGAGCCTGTCTCAAGCTGCGCTCCCCAAATATAACCTGACGAATTTGAAACAGAATCTGTTCCATCAAGGAATGATCCGTTGCTGTTAAACGACCCATATAATCTAATAGTATTATGCGTATCTGATGTGGCGCTCAATGTGGCTCTATACCAACCGTTGCCAACGCTCTGTATACTTCCTGAAGCGGCTGTAAAAGATGAGGTTGCGGAAGCTGATGTTGAAATCGCACCTGTGTTTAGGTTAAAAACAATGTCTGCACGGGCTGGATATGCCCCCTGCATGCGCAATGCAAAATAATTACCAATATTCATTTTTACATAGATTGCTCCCGTGTATGTCAAAGCGCTGGCCGATTTAGAAATCCCCTTCCCGAAATAGCTACTTGCCGTCGAACTTCTTGTCCAAGTATCTGCAGATATTGACCCATCAGGTGCAGTCACAGTATTTGCGGATATAACCGAATTTAGTCTTGGCCACGTAACATCGTCAAATTGGTCGCTATAAGTAAAAAGATTTGCCCTTGCTTCCTCAATCAAAATCCCCCTCGCAACATGAGTGATTGGGTCGTAGTCAAAGCGTGGTGTGCCGCTTACTGCGGTCTGCAAAGTTCCGGCGCTGTCAAAATAAGTTCCAACACTTGCACGTGTAAATGACCCGCCCGCTGCGCCCAAAAATGAAGATAGATCATTATAGGCTGTACCGTCGAGAGTGTAGCGACCATCGCTGTCGTAGATAAAATCCATGGACAGGGATGGGTAGTTAACATTCACGCTGCCCATGTTCGCGGGAGCCACAAAGGTCAGATTGGTTTCGGGGTTACCATTGAGGTCGGTGAGGGTTCCACCATTGAGATCGAGAGTAGTTGAGGAAATCCCGATCCCATCCAGATCAACATCTCCGGCTGTGGCGGTATAGGTAAAGGTGAGGGAGGCTGTCCCTGTTCCCGCCGTATAAGTTGCGTAGCGTGTTGCTCCCCCAACATTCAGAACAATGCGCGGTGTTCCTGTGACATTGACGCTTTCTGACATCGTTACCGTAAAAGGGATGGTCGGTACAGCGGCGAAAGCAGTGGACGTACAAAGCAGGCACAAAACAACAAGCTCCACAAAAACTTTTTGTAAGGTCTTAATAGCGGCAAAAGTATTTTTTGTGGAGGCGAGACTCATAGCAGAAGATTCTGCATGGCATCAGGGGATAGTCAACGAAAAAGGCCGGAAAAGCCGGCCTTTCGAAAAAGTATTTTATTTAAAATCAGGCATTCGCCGCGCGAACTTTATCGGCTTCGGCAGGTTCGCGCAGGACATAGCCGCGGCCCCAGACAGTTTCGATATAGTTTTCGCCGCCAGCTGCTTGCTCGATCTTCTTGCGCAGCTTACAGATAAACACGTCGATGATTTTGACCTCCGGCTCGTCCATTCCGCCATAAAGATGGTTGAGGAACATTTCCTTGGTCAGGGTTGTGCCTTTACGTAGTGCGAGCAGTTCCATGATGCCGTATTCTTTGCCCGTCAGGTGAACAGGCTTGCCGTCCACTTCCACGGTACGTGAATCAAGGTTGATACAAACGCGGCCCACTTGGATTTTGCTTTGGGCATGACCTTGTGAACGGCGGACAATGGCCTTGATACGAGCGAGAAGTTCGGCTTTTTCAAAAGGCTTGGTCAGATAGTCATCCGCGCCAAAGCCCAGACCCTTAATCTTGCTATCAAGCTCGGCAAGACCCGAGAGAATAAGAATAGGGACATTCACGCGGTCGGCGCGCAGTTTTTTCAAAACATCATAGCCATGCATATCGGGGAGCATCAGATCAAGAATGACAATGTCATACTCATAGAATTTACCAAGTTCATACGCATCCTCACCAAGATCCGTGGCTTCAACCATGTAGCCCTCGGATTTCAGGATCATTTCAATACTTCTGGCGGTGGAACTATCGTCTTCAACGAGAAGGACTCGCATTATATTTCTCCCCTTGTAAGGTCGCTGTGAATCAGATTGCAGTGCAACGGTTATTAACCTTATACTCAACTATATTAACAAAGATTAAAAATCTTAACAAATCTTTTCGTTTTGGGGAAAGGCATCACGCGCTTATTCCCTGTAAATTTACCCAGAATCAGCTAGAATCACCCTTATGGAACGTCTTTCGGAAAAAGCAGCAGCCCGTTTGCAAACTATTCCCACCCACGAAATTTATGGCCGCGTGACCAAAGTTCTGGGTCTTTTGGTTGAAATTACGGGTTTCGGGAACGATTTATCGGTGGGCAGCGTTGTCCATTTACGCCCCAGTCTTGACCGCGATGTCCCGTGCGAGGTGGTGGGGTTTCGTGATAATCATGCGCTGCTGATGCCTTTTGGCACGCTCGAAGGAATAGGGCTGGGCTGCATCGCCGTTATTCAGGATACCAAGCAAGTTGTCTTCCCGTCTGAAAAATGGCTGGGCCGCGTTATCAATGCGCGCGGCAAAGCCATTGATGGCCTCGGGCCGCTCCACTCAGGCGCTGTGCCTATTCCGCTTAAAAATGCCGCGCCGCTTGCACACACTCGCCAGCGGGTAGGGGCTAAACTTGATCTTGGTGTGCGAGCGGTCAATAGTTTCGCGGCTGTGTGCAAAGGGCAGCGTATGGGGATATTCGCAGGATCGGGCGTTGGTAAATCGGTGCTCCTTTCGATGATGGCGCGTTACACCGAAGCTGAAATCATTGTCATCGGTCTGGTGGGGGAACGTGGCCGCGAAGTTCAGGAATTTCTCGAAGACGATCTGGGGCCTGAGGGGCTCGCACGCTCGGTGGTCGTGGTGGCCACAGGTGATGAACCTGCATTGATGCGCCGCCAAGCGGCCTATATGACTCTTTCGGTGGCTGAATATTTCCGCCAGCAAGGCAAGCAAGTCCTTTGCCTCATTGACTCCGTCACCCGTTTTGCGATGGCGCAGCGGGAAATAGGACTCTCTGCCGGAGAGCCGCCAACATCCAAAGGCTATCCGCCCACGACCTTTGGTGAACTCGCACGGCTTTTAGAGAGGGCAGGCCCCGGCCCCAAAGGGGAGGGATCAATTACTGGACTCTTTACAGTACTTGTCGAGGGGGATGACCACAACGAACCTGTCTCGGACGCTGTGCGCGGGATTGTCGATGGTCACATTGTGATGGAGCGGGCGATTGCCGACCGTGGGCGTTACCCTGCAATCAATATTCTCAAATCCGTTTCGCGTTCGCTCCCACGGGCGTTTACCGATGAACAGAATGCTATCTTCCGCAAAGGCAAGCAGGTTATCTCGGCCTATGAGAACATGGCTGAGCTTATTAAGCTCGGCGCTTACCGCAAAGGCGCTGATCCGCAAGTGGATGAAGCCATTGTCCTTTATCCTGAGATTGAAGAATTTCTCACCCAAAACAAGGGGGAGCATTCAACCATTGAGGAGGGGTTCAAAATATTGGGAAACATCCTCGGGTTGAAATACACAGAAACACTCTGAAAATTATCAGATTTTTGTTGTTTTGGGGGCCTGAACTATGCCAGATTTCTCTCGTTACAGAAAATGGACGGGGAAGAATGCGTAAATTGAATGACGACGTGCTCGATAGCGGCGCGATAGATCCACAAATCAAACTTCTGCTTGAATTTATGCGTGCCGAAAAGGGAAATCATCCTGTTACCGATTTTTATGCGGAACTCAGCAACGAAATCGCGCATCTGGGGCGTGATATACGCCAGACCGGATTGGTGCTTGCAGAAAAATGGAAGGCCGGCGGCTTGAGTGTAAAGCTCAGAGAGTATAAAGACGACCTGATCCAGATCGGAATTACGTCCTCTGTACCTGATACCGTGGAGATTAAACGCAAAGGCAAAGAATTTTTGGCGCGTGAATTTTTCTTACCAAAAAAACAAATGGAGGCGGTTGACTGCGTGATGGCGCAGTTGATCGAGGCATTGCCTGATGCTGTGCGCGAAGAGTTGTTCGAACGCGTACCGGAAGAGATGC
Source organism: Pseudobdellovibrionaceae bacterium (assembly GCA_041674725.1). GTDB lineage: Bacteria > Pseudomonadota > Alphaproteobacteria > Micavibrionales > Micavibrionaceae > UBA1573. The sequence continues at coordinate 133,782 of JBAYVC010000002.1, forward strand.
CTGACCCCTCGGATGAGGGGGCCGTCAAGGCGTGGGCCGTTCGCCGTGCGGAAGAAGAAGGCCTTGGAAATATAATCCCCATGCGCCGATCAGACGTGCCGCGTCAGACAAGTTTCTCTCCCGCCCGCCGCGCGCTGGGCCGCACCTAACTGTATGAGCCGAATATCCGCCAAAACATGTTTTGATGTTGCTATGCAGCGTGACACGGCAGTGGCTCGTGATTATCTGGATCCATTGGCGCGTGAGCTTGAAGAGATTGCGGATATTCTCAAAACCGTTTATGCGTCGCTTGATCCAGATGTTCATATTGCTGCTTATAAAAATCCGGAATCGACCTATCTCGTGTACTGCAAGGAATTGATCCGTGATGAAGATTATGATCCGAATAAAGCCGAAGAACTCGATATGGACGACATCGTACGAACAGCCAACTGGACAGTTCATCTGACCGCAGAAGAGCAGTTTGAGGTGGCGATCCGGCGAGGTGAGGGTGACCCTATCGAAATTGAAAATTTTCCTCTCACAGAGGGGGGCTACCAAAACATGCTGGCCTATATGGTAAAAGATATGGCGCGTTACTTTCCACCCGAAGTCAAACTGGCCTATTTCCATGAAGATGCGCGTAGAAAAAATCAAATCGCCATGAATTTATGCTAGAATGGCTCTATGGCCAACCTCCAACCCCTGATCCGGCTGCGCAAATACCGCACCGAAGAAAAACAGAAAGCTCTGGCGGAACTTTTTCGTCAGGCCGACTTGCTTGAGGGCCGTAAGCGCATTCTTTTGGGTGATATGGAGCGCGAACGCAAAATTGCCGAAGAGTCTGACCAGCTTGATGGCTTTGTAGCCTATCTCTCTTATGCCGCGCGCCTTAAAAAGGAAATTGAGAAAATTGACGTACAAATCGCACGGATGACCGCGCGTATCGAAAAAGCGCAGGACGACATTCGCGAGGCCTTCTCCGAACAAAAGAAAATTGAAATTATCCAGCGCCGCCGTGACGAGGAAGAAGCGCAAAAAGAGGATAAAAAAGAAAGTGCAACCCTTGATGAAGTGGGTATCGAAACATTCCGCCGCAGAGAAGAGGGCGAATAACTACTGCGAGAGAAGTTGTAATTGAGTATCGGAAACTCGCGATGGGTAATATTTGATCTTTTTATGCCATTTGTTGGCTTGAAGTCCCAGAAGATTGAGGCGTGTAACTGTCGGCGGACTCCACGATGAATCTGCCGTCTGTAAGGCGCCGTCAAAGGCGGAATTGGCGTTGTTTGCGGCCTGCGCAAACGCAATTTTGGCGCTTCCCGTTGAGGGATAGGCCACACTCCACGATCCTTGTGATGCTCCCCCGTTAGTACCGATCGTGCGCATCACCGATGAACCCTGGATATAGGTGATATTCCACCGATTATTGGCCGTAGTGTCGTCAAAGCGGGCAAAGGTCGGGCTATTACCTATGTCTTCGGTCAGCCACGAAAAATCATTCATCATTGTTCCCGCGCTTTGATTATACCATGTCCCGACGGGTACGGTAAGTTGATCCGCATTGCGGGTGACGAACGCGCCAGCAGTCGGGATATAAGAGGTCACATGACCGCCAATCTCAGATTGGAATCCCCAGACATAAAGACCTGTGCCCGTTCCTACATAACCTGGTGTACGGGACTGGATGTCTGAGTTGTTGAGCAGGGCCACGAAAACAGTCGTATCATTGGTGGTATTGACGGCTGTGGTTGTAAGGGTGCAGCGGTACCACCCATTACCAACATAGGTAATCGAAGAATCAATGACATCTGCTGCGTTGTAAGTTACGGTGCCAGCTCCCGTCAAATGAAAGTTACTGAACGTTGATCCCGTAAAGGCTCCCGACGAAAAAATAAGCTGAACATATTCCTGCTCGGCCGGTTTTACAAAAACAGAGCCTGTAAAAACATCCCCTGCCGTTACCGAGATATTCACACCGTAAATAATGTGGCGGCCATTATTTGTATCATCAACCAATTTATCGGCGGTCATAAGTCCCGTGGGAGCTGAAGTCGCGTTTGAGACAACACTAGCCCGCTCGGTGATGTAATTGGTAGTTGTTAGATCTTCCGAGTCATAAAAGCGGTTGATACGCGGCTCTTCCAGCAATAACCCTTTGGGAGCAAGAGTTGCAGGATCATAATCAAAACGAGGAATATTCGAAGCTGCGGTTTGCAGGGTGCCTGATGAGTCAAAATAGGTGGCGGTGGATGAGCGCGTAAACGAACCACCGCTGGCAGAAAGAAAACTGGTAAAATCATTGTAAACTGTACCACTCAACACAAAACGGCCATCATTGTCCGCCGTAAAATCCATCGAAAGCGATGGATAATTGATGTTGACATTCGCCATATTGGCAGGGGCGGTAAAGGTCAGGTTTGACATGGTGTTGCCATTCAAATCTGTAACCGCGCCACCATTGAGGTCAAGCGAGGTTGACGCGATACTAATGCCATTGAGGTCAATATCCCCGATGGTGGCATTATAGGTAAAAGTGAGTGATGAACTGCCGGAACCGGAAGTATAAGTGGCATAACGCGTAGTGCCATCGACATCCAGAACAATCTGCGGCACACCAGTAATGTTAACCGCTTCGGACATTGTCACGGTAAAGGGGATAGTCGTTGCCGCTCCTGCAGAAGATGTGACGAGCACAAGGACGGACATAATAAAAAAGCGCAGAAGAAACGTGGTAATTGCTGAGTATCTCACAACAAATCATCCTAAGAATGATTCTTGCAGCGTGCAAGGGGAATGAGGGTCGTGAGTTTATTGTGTCAACAGCTGAAGCTGCGTGTCCGAGGCGCGTACCGGATAATAGCGCAGTTCCTTATTCCACTTTGTTGCATCGTTACCATAAATGTTAAGGCGTGTGACTGGCGGAGGGAGCCAGCCTGTATCAAGAGAACTAATGGAGCCATCAAACGCGCCATTCGTATTATTCAGAGACTGAGCGCCAGACACAGTGGCACTACCTGAAAGTGCATAAGGAGTATGAATACCTCCTCCTTGCGAAGCAGCAGCGGTCAGTGCACCGATCTGCAGGCGGGTATTGGCTTGATTGTAAAACAGGTTCCAGCGGTTGTTGTTGGTTGTGTCATCCACACGAAAGAACATAGGAGAGTTGGAGCCGTTATGGGTGAGCCACGATATATTATTCATGAATGTTCCGGCGTTCTGGTTATACCATGTGCCCGTAGGAATGATCAGCGTTTCAGCGTTACGGGTGACGTTAGAACTTGCCGTTGGAATATAAGTGGTTGGAATTTGATAAGATTCAAACTGACCTCCATACACGTAAACACCAGATGTCCCATCGCCGGTCGCAGAAGGAGGGTTACGACCATTGATATCAGTCGGCATCAAGGCCAAGTAAAAACGTCCCGCGGCAGAGGTTGCTGTGGATGTGGCTGTCAGATAAATGCGGTACCAACCATTATTTATGGCTTGAATGCCATAGGTACCACCAGTTCCGTGATTGCCAATAGTTCCGGTGGAGAGATTAAAATTGACCCAAGTAGATGTGGTATCAAAACCGGTCGAGGAACCTAACTGAACATAGTTCCATCCGGCGGCCTTCACATAGAAACTTTGCGTATAGGTAACTCCCGAAACAACAGCGCTGTCTTGTAGAACAAAGAAAGATCCTGTTGTTGCCGCCGATACTGCCTTATCGGCATTGGCTGCACCATCCGGCGATGTTGTGACATCTGTGCTAACCGTCACATTAATTTTTTGCCACAGGGCATTACTGAAATCATCCGAATATTGCAGTTTGTTGCTACTGTTTTCTTCAATAAGCAACCCTTTGAAAACGAGAGTTGACGGATCGTAATCAAAGCGCGGCGCCCCCGAGGCTGCGATCGATAAAACACCCGATGAATTATAATAGGTGGCGGTTGATGCACGCGTAAAGCTTCCTCCCGCTGCTGTGAGGAGCGATGTAAGATCATTGTAGGCCGTGCCGTTAAGCGTATAACGCCCATCACTGTCATAAACAAAATTCATGGAGAGAGAAGGGTAATTGACCTTTACGCTGGCCATATTGGCAGGAGCAGTAAAGGTCAGGTTTGACATGGCGTTGCCATTCAAATCGGTAACTGTCCCGCCATTGAGGTCAAGCGAGGTTGACGCAATGCCGATACCATCAAGGTCAATATCGCCAATGGTGGCATCGTAGGTAAATGTAAGGGATGATGAACCGGAGCCAGACGTATAGGGGGCATAACGCGTAGTGCCATCCACATCCAAAACAAGGCGTGGTGACCCCGTAATATTAACTGCCTCGGACATCGTCACTGTAAAAGGAATTGAGGTTGCGGCAAAACAAGAGGCGTGGGGTATGAGGAGTGCGCATACCACCAGAGAAAACAGGACGATTATTTTCAAGCAAAAACCCATGGCTACGCCGTTCACACGAAAAGTTCAGACTAATATAAAAATAAAAAGGGGGCAATAAGCCCCCTTGGTTAAAGCGGATCAATCAACTATTTTTTGCCGAGCATGTCAGCAACGCCCCTGAGAACTTCCATCGGCAGCGGGAGCACAATCGTGCTGGCCCCTTTGGATGTTGCAAATTCACTCAGTGTGCCGAGGTAACGCAATTGCATGGTCTCGGGGCGTCCGGCGAGAATGGTGGCGGCTTCATCGAGCATCTTTGCTGCCTGAAGTTCACCCTCGGCGTTAATCACTTTGGCGCGGCGTTCGCGTTCTGCTTCAGCTTGCCGACCAATTGCCTTAATCATACTCGGGTCAATATCCACATGCTTGATCTCGATGCTGATGACTTTAATACCTGAACCTTCGGTTTGCTGGTCAAGCTCGTTCTGAATGGCTTTGTTAAGCTCGGCACGCTTTTGCAGCATGTCATCAAGGTCGTGCTGCCCCAAGACAGAGCGAAGTGTTGTTTGCGCCATCTGGTTGGTACGGAACAAAAAGTCCTCGTTGCGGTTAATAGCAAGGCCCGGGTCAACCACACGGTAGTTAAGCACACCGCTCACCCGCACCGAGATGTTGTCTTTTGAAATCAAATCCTGCGCCGGAATATCATCGGTGCGCACACGGATATCGACAATGAGCATTTCCTGAAACACAGGCACCACAAGGCGGACGCCGGGTTCTTTGAGACCGGAATATTTCCCGAGCGTATAGATAACGCCACGTTCATATTCCTTGATAATCTTGATGCTGGCAAAAACTATAACAACCAGAACAACGAGGAAAACAAGAAAACCCATAGTGTAACTCCTTTTTAAAATTAGTCTTTAACGTGGACTTTAAGAACAAGATCTTCGATAGCCGATATAATGACTTTTGTGTCCGGCTTGAAATCATGAGGATGCTCGCTCAGCGCCTGCCAAATTTCACCTTGAATCTGCACGCGGCCTTTATATGCGCCGTCCCATTCGATGATGCGGGCTTCACGGCCAATCAGGCCTTCGTTGCCAGCGAGGGCTTTCATCGTGAGGGCCTTGTACGAAATGCGTCCAACCCAGATTGTGAAGATCACCATGCCAGCTGCAATGCCGATAAATACATCCCAGCCAATGGGAATACCGAAGAGGCCGCCTTGCTCGACGATCATCTGTCCGCCAGCAAGCAGGGACACAAGAGCAAGCACACCGAGCAAGCCGAATGTTGGCAAATGCGTTTCGGCAATAATAAGAACAAAAGCAAGAAGTACGAGAATTAATCCAGTCATGATGTCATCTTACCCCACTGCGTAAATTACACAACCTAGACGAGGTTATATACTTAAATTATACATACGCATATATTAAAAATGAATTTAATATATAAAAGGCCCCGTTGCCGGGGCCTTTTCTTATTTCGACTTATTGTGGCGTTCTATGCCTTCTTGGATCAGTTGTCCGGCTTTGGCAGCATCCCCCCAGCCGAGAACTTTTGACCATTTGCCTGGTTCAAGATCTTTATAGTGGGTGAAGAAGTGCGCAATTTTATCACGCAGGATCGGGCGGATCTGTTCGATGTCATCGACATTGTCATGATACGGATAAAGTTTGGCATGAGGCACGGCGATAATTTTCTCATCAACGCCGGCGTCATCTTCCATGAGCAAAACGCCAACAGGGCGCACGCGCATCACCGAGCCGGGCATCACGGCTTGACGCGTAATCACCAGAACATCAACCGGATCGCCATCACCCGAAAGCGTGTGCGGAATAAAACCATAGTTACCCGGATAGTACATGGCAGTGTGCAGGAAACGGTCAACAAACATCGCGCCGGATTCTTTGTCGATTTCATACTTCACAGGTTCGCCGCCCATCGGGTTTTCAATGATGACATTCACATCAAGGGGAGGGTTTTGTCCGGTGGAGATTTTCAAATAGTCCATGTTAGGCAGCTTCTTTCATACGTGTTTGCAAATTTTGAATAAGTGCATCCCCCATTTGAGTGGTGGATACCAAGGTGCAGCCTTGAGCCATAATGTCGCCGGTACGAATGCCGCGCCCCAAGATGTCCTGCACTGCAGCATCTATATGATCGGCAAGATGAGGCAGGTCAAGCGAAAAACGAAGCGCCATGGCAAAACTCAGGATTGCCGCCAAAGGATTAGCCTTGCCCTGACCCGCAATATCAGGGGCCGAGCCGTGAACCGGCTCATAAAGGGCGTTCTGGTGACCGGAGGCATCCCGCGCTCCAAGGGAAGCCGACGGAAGCATACCGAGCGATCCGGTCAGCATCGCGGCTTCATCGGACAAAATATCACCAAATAAATTATCAGTGACAATCACGTCAAACTGGCGCGGATTTTTCAGGAGCTGCATCGCGCAGTTATCGGCGTACATATGCGAGAGGGCAACATCTGCATAATCAGCCGCATGAAGTTTGGTGACTTCCTCGCGCCAGAGTTTTCCCGATTCCATGACGTTGGCTTTCTCGCATGAACACACGCGCCCCTGACGTTTGCGCGCCAGCTCGAACGCGACGCGCGCCACGCGCACAATTTCTGATGTCGTATAAACTTGGGTATTCACGCCCTGACGCTCGCCATTGGGCAGGTCAAAAATGCCGCGCGGCTGCCCGAAATAAACACCGCCCGTGAGTTCGCGCACGATGAGGATATCAAGGCCTTTGACGATTTCGGGCTTGAGGCTCGAGGCATCAATAAGAGCATCAAACACAAGGGCAGGACGCAGATTCGCAAACAGCTCGAGTTCCTTGCGGATTTTAAGGAGGCCCGCTTCAGGACGTAGGTTATACTCGACCTTATCCCATGTGGGCCCACCCACCGCGCCCAGCAAAACGCAGTCGGCTTTTTTACCAAGTTCAATGGTTTCATCCGTCACGGGAACGCCGTAGGCGTCAATGGATGCGCCGCCAATCGGGCGTTCGAGTGTCGTAATCTGCGCTGCGCCACTGTGATTGAGAAAGGCAATGATCTTTTTGACCTCGCCCATGACTTCAGGGCCAATCCCGTCGCCGGGTGTAATTAAAATATGGTGGGATTTCATCTCAGGTTACTCCTTAATATTATAGCCACGGACGCTCTTTTGATCGCTGATCTTCATAGGATGCGATAAAATTCTCTTTTTCAAGTGTAAGACCGATATCATCAAGGCCGTTTAGCAAACAGTGTTTGCGGAATGGATCAACTTCGAAATCATACACCGTATTTCCGGCAATGATTTTCTGGTTTTTAAGGTCAATGGTAATGGCGTTTTTTTCATCGGCGCGCGCCATCAAGGCATCGACCTGTTCTTGCGGCAACGCAATCGGCAAAATGCCGTTTTTAAAACAGTTATTGAAGAAAATATCGCTGTAACTCGGGGCAATAACACAGCGTATTCCGAAATCAAGCAGCGCCCATGGCGCATGTTCACGGCTTGATCCGCACCCGAAATTTGCCCCTGCCACCAGAATGGAAGACGCCGTATAAGGTTCACGGTTCAAAATAAAATCCGGATTCTTGTTCCCGTTCTTGTCAAAGCGCATCTCGTAAAACAAACCCGCCGCAAGGCCCGTGCGTTTGATGGTGCGCAGAAATTGCTTCGGGATAATCATGTCCGTGTCCACATTGATAAGGGGAAGCGGCGCAGGGATAGATGTTAGAGTTGTGAAGGGCTGCATAATTGATCTTGCCGAGGGTTAAAAATTGAGGGGCGTGGAGGTGGACGGATGCCAAGATTGATGTCGCCCATGTCGGCGTCCATCCATTGGAAGTCGGCCGCAGACATACGTTCAAATCCCGCAGGGCAGAACGTGAAATCTTCCGGTTTATCGCTACGGTAAACAAGAACCGCACCGATGGGAAAATCGCGGATGATGGGTCTTTCGAGATCAGTTTTGAGGCTACCGTCAATCCAGTACGTAGAAAATGTCAGATCAACTTTTCCGCCAGCCTTATTAAAAAGCCCTATCAATTGGCTTTTGTCATCATAAAGGCTGATAATTTTTTCATCGGCAGCAGGCTTTAAAAACACATAGCGTCTGTCAGGGGTCTGGATGCCGGAATTGATCGTGTAGTGAAAGGATGTTGCGGTGTTATAATCGGCAGGCAGTACAACGCCCCAATCTTGAGGTGCCATCAGATATGCAGGGTCACTCCATCCTCCCGCAAACAAACCTTGCCCAACCGTTTCAGCCTCTTGTTCAGAAAGTTCAATAGCCCCTTCAGGATGAAACACGGTGCCGTTATAGCCAACGGGAGCATACATATAAAATTGATCGTCATGGAATGGATGTAGACAGACCATTGGCAATGCGGCATAGGCACGCGGGATTCCTTCATCATAATGCTTGATGCGGACGACAGGCGAGGCCGCGCCTAAGGCACGGTAGGATTCTTGAATATCGGGTGAAGGAAGGTTGTTCCCTGTTTGGCGAGCGTCAAGAAAATCACGTATCTTGAGTGCGTGGTTGCGGCTTGCTCCATCCAGTTTAAAGACGGTATGCATTTTTGTGACTAACATGAAAACTCCCGTATGTCGGTTAGTTTTCCAGTAATAGCCGCTGCCGCCGCCATGACAGGTGAAAGAAGGTGCGTACGGCTGCCGCGTCCCTGACGTCCTTCGAAATTGCGGTTGGAGGTGGAGGCGCAGCGTTCACCCTCTTGTAGGCGGTCTTCATTCATCCCAAGGCACAGCGAACATCCGGCGTCGCGCCATTCAAATCCGGCCTCCAGAAAAATTTTATCAAGACCTTCGGCTTCGGCTTGAGCCTTCACAAGGCCGGAACCAGGGACAATCATCGCCTGTACGCGGGCTGCAACTTTCTTGCCCTGAACGACATGAGCCGCCGCGCGTAAATCTTCAATCCGTGCATTGGTGCACGAGCCGATAAAGACTTTATCAATGGCAATGTCAGTCAGTTTCGTTCCGGCAGTAAGTCCCATATACTCAAGCGCGCGGATCATGGCTGCTTTTTTATGCGGATCACTCTCGTCATCAGGATGGGGAACAACGCCGGTAATGGGCAAAACATCTTGCGGAGATGTCCCCCATGTCACAGTGGGGGCAATATCTTCCGCTTTGATCACGAGTTCTTTATCGAATAGGGCGTCACTGTCTGAAGGCAGCGTGCGCCACCATGCAACGGCTTTGTCCCAGTCGGCACCTTTGGGGGCCATCGGGCGGCCTTTGAGATAGGCAAAAGTGGTATCATCGGGCGCAATTACTCCGGCGCGGGCTCCCGCTTCAATCGACATGTTGCAAATTGTCATGCGGCCTTCCATCGACAGGGTGCGGATAGCGTCTCCCGCATATTCGATCACATAGCCCGTGCCGCCCGCTGTGCCGATCACACCGATAATATGCAGAACGATGTCTTTGGCACCAACGCCCGCGCCAAGAGTCCCATTAACATTGATGCGCATTGTCTTGGCAGGTTTTTGAATAAGGGTTTGTGTGGCGAGAACATGTTCGACCTCTGACGTGCCAATACCAAAGGCGAGTGCGCCAAACGCTCCATGGGTCGAGGTGTGGGAGTCGCCGCAAACAATCGTCATGCCAGGCTGGGTAAAGCCTTGCTCGGGGCCGATCACATGCACGATCCCCTGACGGTTATCATTCATCCCGAAATAGGTAATGCCGAATTCTTTGACGTTTTCCTCAAGAGTTTCGATTTGCAGGCGGCTTTCGGGATCGCGGATACCAAAGGAGCGGCCTGTGGTGGGCACGTTGTGGTCGGCAACGGCAAGGGTGGCGTCCACACGACGCACACGGCGACCCGCCATACGCAGCCCCTCGAACGCTTGGGGTGAGGTCACTTCATGGACAAGATGGCGATCAATATAAAGCAGACACGTGCCATCACCCGAAGTATGAACCACATGCGCCTTCCAGATTTTTTCAAACAATGTTTGACCAGCCATAACCGCAACTTCTCTTTTCTCACTTGTATTAAGTGAGAATATATAACGGGAAATCCAGCCGTAACTCAAGGAAAATGGCGAAAATTACTCAAGGCCGATCGCAGATTTGTAAAGTTCGAGCAGTTCTTCTTCTTCGCGGCGTTTCTCGGTTTCCATCTTGCGCAGGCGGATCAGCTTGCGCATGGTTTTAACGTCAAACCCGACACCTTTGGCTTCGGCGTAAATGTCTTTAATGTCATCGGCGAGGCCTTTTTTCTCTTCCTCAAGGCGCTCAATCCGGTCAAGAAAGGATTTGAGGCGTTTTCCGGCCACACCGCCCACATCGGCGGTATCCTCATCATGTGAATCGCGTGCTGCAGATTGAGCCATAACTGTGCCTCATAAGAAAAGATAGGGGGTGAAATGAGGCGCAAACATAGCGAATGTCATGCAGGCGTGCAAGGCGTATTTTGGAAAGAATTATTTGCCTTTTGTAACAATCCAGCGTTCAATCGCAATCCCCATATCTTCACCCTCGGGTGGGCGTACACGGCCGATTTGAAGGCGTAGGATGAGTTTCTGGCTGGGGACTTGGGCGGCGCTGGCAGCGTCAAGGGTCTTGATGCTTTTGTCGTAGTAGGTTGCCATGACAGGAATTTGGACCAGCCAGTGGTAATTATCGCCGATCTTGCCTTCTTTGATAACGGCGCCAACACCCTCGGTAATGCTTTGCATCTTCATACCGTTATTTTGTAGGCTGGACAGGGTTCCAGTTGAACTCAAATAGTTCCTATATTCCTGCAGAGCGTAAGGAGTAAAATCGGTAGAAAGGGTTTTGATGTCAGCATCCATGGTGTCGGGATTAACCGACATTGCTAAAGAAGCTGTTTCCGTGGCCCATTCAGCGATAAGCTCAGGGCTGCGGTGCGGACTGCCAAGGGAGAGACCATCCTGATCGCCAAGCGACTCATCGCGAGAGGAATACATTTCCATATACTTGCTGCTCTTGCCGAGTTCTGCTTCAGCCTTCGGATCCGAAAAGGGGGCTTGAAGGGTTTTTTCGGGAGGAGGCCCCGTGGGTTCCTCCTGTTTCTCACCAAAGAGAATATCAAGAATCGAACGCGCCTGTGCCGCAGGGGACTGCACGGTAAGACTTATCAGAGAAAGAGTGCAGAGCAGAAGGGATGAGCGGCGCGAAATCATGAGCTAAACTTGGTGTATCTGAAGAGGTTAGGAATAACTTTCTTCATTGTACCAATTGTACGCCCAATTTCCATGACATTTTCGATGCGGCGGTCTAAAAAAGCTTGAGTGATCATTTTCTGCGGGCTTTGGTCATCAATCCATACCAAAGTCGTCCCCACCAAAATAGAGGAAAGCAGGGCGCGTTTTGTCTGGCGGTTGTAATCTGTTGCATTATCACCCGCCCATGACCAGATGCGGTCAGCCGTGCGCCAGAGCACGCGCTGGCCCTGCAAAGTGTGATTAGGGAGTGCCCAGAAAGCCAGCGCTGCACGGACGGCGGGGCGCAGATCTTCAAGCGTGTCAAAGCGCGTAAGCACTGCCGCGCGGATACGGTCACGTGTACGTAGTGAAGACACCGGAACGTCCTCAAGTGCCATGAGCATCAGGCGGTCATATTTGTCAGAAAAATGAGCGGCTACATCAACAACCCCATTCGGGAAAATACTGGCGGCGAAGTCATCCTGAAAGCCAAGATTTTGACAAACTTCAGTTGTTTTTGCCCATGACCACCCCGCAAAATCTTGATCGGCTGTCAGGGCATCCAAAACACGATCGCGTAATGCTGTGATGGTATCCGTCACGGGTCTCTCCTCATGGTAATGTTGTCTGTGGAGATAATGTACCAAAAAAGGGGACAGGTTGGGAAGCATTGTATATACTGCAGCGCAAATACATTTCGAGGATTCGCCAAAGGATTTGTTATGTCCCGCAAACCCCCACAACCGGATGCCGACGAACCCGTCTATAATGACGGCGCCAAGATGTCCCGCAAAATGCAGCGTTACGGGCAAGTCGGCACGACAGTCGCCGGCCTTGCCGCGCGGCTTGCTGGCGAAAAATTCTTAGGTCTCAAAATCGAGAAGGGCCAACATGCGGGGGAACTGATGGCTGCCCTCGGCAATCTCAAAGGCCCCTTGATGAAGGTCGGTCAAATTCTGGCAACTATCCCTGAGGCTTTGCCCCCCGAATATGCCGAAGCCTTTAAACAGCTCCAATCCAACGCCCCGCCGATGGGTTGGCCTTTCGTGCGCCGCCGGATGCGCTCGGAACTTGGCCCCGACTGGGAAACGAGATTTAAATCTTTCGGCAAAGAAGCCGCCGCCGCGGCAAGCCTCGGGCAGGTGCACCGCGCCACCACAGCCGATGGGGTAGATGTCGCCTGCAAACTTCAGTACCCCGATATGGAATCGGCCATTTCAGCCGACCTTGCCCAGCTCAAGATCATGTTTACTCTCTATGAGAAATACGACAAGGCCATCAAGACTGCCTCCATTCATGATGAACTGCATGACCGTTTGTACGAGGAACTTGATTACGAACGCGAAGCCGCGCATACGCGCCTGTACGGCTATATGCTGCGTGATGAAAAAGAAATACATGTGCCTAAAGTCATCAATAGCCTCTCGACCAAACGGCTTTTGACGGGGACGTGGATGGAAGGTGAAAAAATCCTCTCGTATAAAGATGCCAAAATTGAAGATCGCAACACCATTGCGCTTAATATGTTTCGTGCGTGGTATGTCCCACTTTATTATTACGGAGTCATTCATGGCGACCCGCACCTCGGTAATTATTCGATCCGCAAAGACCTCTCGGTCAACTTGCTTGACTTTGGCTGTGTCCGTATTTTTGGGGCCTCCTTTGTCGAAGGTGTGATCAATCTCTACCGTGCTTTGCAAAATGACGATACGCCGCTTGCGGTTCATGCCTTTGAAACATGGGGGTTTAAAAAACTCAGCAATGACCAGATTGAAACCCTGCTGGTTTGGGCGCGCTTTTTGTATGGGCCGCTCCTTGACGATAAAAAACGTGTAATCGGCGAAACCAGTCAGGGAATTTATGGCCGCCAGACCGCGCATGAAGTACATAAACGCCTGCGTGAAGTAGGGGGAGTCACCGTACCGCGTGAATTTGTCTTTATGGATCGCGCGGCGCTGGGGTTGGGGTCGGTGTTTATTCACCTTCAGGCCAAAATCAACTGGCACCGCCTATTTGAAAGCATGATCGAAGGTTTTGATAAGAACACCCTTGAAGCGCGACAAACCGAAGCTTTAAATCATTTCGGGTTGTTGAAAGAAAAACAGTGAAATGAGAGAGGCTTGGCCCAACTTCGTGAAAAGCGTGATTAGGTTTTTGTTTTGCAAAAGATTGAAAGTGGTGGAGATAGAAAAACAGAGGCAGGAGACGATTGTGAAATTGCGTGAAATCTATAAGGATATTTCCCCTGAAGAGCTGCGCAAACCTACCCCACAACACCCCTTCATCCCGCCCTCGACCAAGACAGGAAAGATAAAAATTACTCTTTGGCAGATGTGCGGGGCTGCTTTGATTATTCCCTGTGAAACGGGTGTCTTTTATACCAATCAAGTCGGCGGGTATGCAGTCGACCATCCTGAAATGGAAGGAATATTGATCCCAGTGACAACGGGAGGAACTGCACAAAATACCAGTAATGCGTGTCCAATCTCGCTGGAGCTACTCGAGTTTTTTTCTACGGGCCAAAATGGAAAGGGCGCTGTTACAGAGGAATAGATGAAGAAACGGCTGAGTTTTTAGATACGCTTTTTCAAAAATACGAACAGACAAAATATCTGCGTGTAAACAGGAAAATGTTATCTGAATCCAAGGAAGCGTGGATCTATGTGGATTTGTACTATCCGGAAAGCAAAAATCCGACATTTTCTGGGATTGACGCGAAGTCAGCCGTTCTGACATGGCCTAATAGCGATTAGACGCTTTAAGCCCTTGCCATCACATTCCGTGTGACACAGCAGAAGAGGAGGCTGTCCAGCCTTATATACACTCCCCATAACAGGGTTTTTAGCCTCATTTCCCACCAGAGGGGCTGCGCACGAGATTTTAACAGTTGACGGCAGGGGGAAAGGTGCGTTATACCCCACCCACGCTCCAGTTACCTCAGAGTTACCAAGCATACAGCGATGTTTCTTTATATTGATCGCGGGATGGAGCAGCCCGGTAGCTCGTCAGGCTCATAACCTGAAGGTCGTCAGTTCAAATCTGGCTCCCGCAACCAATAAAATCAAGCACTTAGCGCCGATTTATTGACCTCTTATTAACCATATTACTCCATAATTGACTTACACGGTACTTACACGTTTTAGCCTGTAGGAGTGTTATGATGGATATGGAACAAACTCATCCTGTTTTAGGCGGCAAGGCCTACATCTATAAGCGGCCAGATAGCCAGTATTGGCAATGTGCCGCTTACCACAAAGGATATAATTACCGAACATCGACTAAAGAGATGTTTCTGCATGAAGCCGTAAGGGTTGCAGAAGACTGGTACTTTGATCTACGTGGTCAATCTAGCGTCGGAAAATTACTCCCTCCCTCAAAAAAGGAAATCACTTTTCAGGAAGTGGCCGATCAATTTATCAAAGAATATTCTGTTATTACCGAAGGCCAACGTAGTCCACGATGGGTTGAAGGCCATGTGGGTCGCCTTCGTGTTCATCTCTTACCTTTCCTGGGTAACCTTCCAGTTTCGGAAGTCACGGGCGCCAAAGTGCAAGAGTATCGTGTCTTCCGAATGACTCCCAAGGAAGAGAAAAATCCAAATGCAAAAGATAATCGTCCTTTTAAGAATACGATTCCCGCGCCTAAAACTCTGCACAATGAAATTGTAACTCTTAGGCAGGTTTTAAAGACTGCCGTTCGCCATGGATGGATAACTGCAGTGCCTGACCTATCGATGCCTTACAGGCTTTCAGGGAAAGTCTCTCACCGCCCATGGTTCTCTCCGGCGGAATATAGCCAGCTTTATAAAGCAACGCGTCAGCATGCAAAGACTGCGTTGACTAAGTTCAAATGGGCTGCAGAGCAGCTCCATGACTATGTACTCTTAATGGGAAATACTGGACTTCGCCCAGATGAGGCGAAGAATTTGCAGCATCGAGATATAGAGATAGTCGAAGATGCAGCAACTGGAGAGCGTATTCTCGTTATCGAAGTGCGAGGTAAACGCGGAGTTGGCTATTGTAAAAGTACAGCGGGGGCGGTGCGCCCGTATGAGCGACTTTTAACAAGAGCCAAACCTAAAAAAGACGGGCAGGGGAATGACGAATATCCGCAGTTGTCGGATCATGTATTCCCAGGCAGTCATGTCAAAATGTTTGACAATTTACTTGAACGGGAAGGGCTGAAGCTTGACCGTGATGGAAAAGCTAGAACGTCATATAGCTTACGTCATACTTATATCTGTATGAGATTGCTTGAAGGCGCTGATATTTATCAGATAGCCAAAAATTGCCGTACATCCGTTGAGATGATTGAGAAACACTATGCGGCTCACCTCAAAAACACACTGGATGCAGCAGCCATCAACGTCAAAAAAACGGGGTATTCACTTGCAAGAAGTGATTTGCTTGAAAGCAAGTAAATATTCGCCTTGCCGTTTCTATAACACCATTATTTCTGGATTTGAGTAGAGCTTTTAATAACTTCGCATTCGCAGGAGAAGTAGGGAGGCTAGCTATTGCTGGCCTATCCTCTACTTTGCACAGCATTATTATTGGCTAACAATTTTTTTGCCTGAGAACTTATTTCAGTATCAATCTTGCTAGAGTTAGTAATTCTTTTTAAGGCTTCTATGGACTTTCCATGGCTTATTATACGCTTGGCTTGTGTTACACGTGTTTTACATCCACTTTCAACCCAACCTTCGTTCTTCATCAGTAGCTCAATCAACTCTTCATTTTTAATTGAAGGGTCTAAAAAATACTTAAAATATTTAACAAAGCACTTCATTCCGATTGATTGGATTGACCTTTTTAGCTGGACCTCATTCATTTTTTATCCCTCTCAAATTAAGCCACCTTGTTCAAAGTGCCAAGAATTTCACGGAAGCTGTTTAGGCCTGCTTCGAGGTTCTCGATGATGTCTTGTGCCAATTCATCAGGCTCAGGAAGGTTATCAAGGTCACTCAGACTTTTATCTTTCAGCCAAAAAATATCCAGACTTGTCTTGTCGCGAGCAATCAACTCATCATAGCTGAATTTCCGCCAGCGCCCTTCTGGACTTTTCCCTGCATCCCATGTCTCTTTTCGCGCATGACGATTCTCTGGGTTGTAGCAGGCAATAAAATCTGACAAATCGTCTGCACGCATGGTTTTCTTTTTGAGCGTGTGATGAATGTTTGTCCGATAATCATAGTACCAGACTTCTTTTGTCCAAGGGTTAGGGCTTGCCTCACGGTTATCAAAGAAAAGTACATTTGCTTTCACACCGTTGGCGTAAAATATGCCCGTTGGAAGGCGCAAGATTGTATGAAGCTCTGTATTTTCAAGAAGTTTCTTACGTACTATTTCACCCGCACCTCCTTCAAACAATACGTTATCAGGAACAACAACAGCAGCACGACCAGTGGTTTTGAGCATAGATCGTATATGCATAACAAAATTAAGCTGTTTGTTTGACGTTGTAGCCCAGAAGTCCTGACGATTATAAGTCAGATCATCTGTCTCTTGCTCGCCTTCATCGTTTGTAAAGCTCATACTGCTTTTCTTACCAAACGGAGGGTTTGCAAGAACATAGTCAAAGGTACGTGGACTTGGAGCGACAAGGGCATCATTCGGGGACACAGCAGACTCCCCATCTATTTCTCCGATATTGTGGAGAAACATATTCATCAGGCAAAGGCGACGTGTATTAGCAACGATTTCATTCCCAAAGAATGTTTCATGTTTCAGAAATTCTTTTTGGCCTTTATTAAGTTTATGATTATTCACCATAAAATCATAAGCGGCCAAGAAAAATCCGCCTGTGCCACATGCAGGGTCAGCAATACTCTTATTGGGTTCTGGGCGGATGCAATCAACCATGGTCTTAATGAGCGCACGCGGGGTAAAATATTGCCCAGCTCCAGACTTTGTGTCTTCGGCATTCTTTTCCAAAAGGCCTTCGTAAATATCGCCCTTGGTATCTGCGCCCATTGTCACCCATTCGGTGCCATCAACCATGTCAATCAAGCGATAGAGCTTGGCAGGGTCTTGGATTTTATTCTGTGCCTTGGTAAAAATTTGACCAAGCATCCCTGATCCTTTGCCCAATTCGCGAAGAATGGACACATAATGAACTTCAAGCTCTACCCCTTTCTTGGATTTCAAGCTTTGCCAGTTATATTGCTTTGGAATACCAACATCACGGTTATAAGGCGGCTTAGAATATTCATCTGCCATTTTCAGGAAGATGAGATAAGTGAGCTGCTCCAGATAATCCCCATATCCCACGCCATCATCACGCAGGGTTGTACAAAAGCTCCAAACTTTGGAAATAATAGAGGCAGTATTCATAGTCTTTCCTTACTTATAACTTATCAAAAACGGAACCCATTCTAGGGCTAAAAAGCCGATCATACGTTTTCAACAAAAAGTGATCGGTCATACCCGCGATATAATCACAGATAACTCTTTTGTCTTCACCGGATTCTTTGTAACGCTCATGGCTATCTAGGGGCAAGAAACTTTTAGGCTCTGAAGCCAAAACCTCAAATACGGCGATGACCATACATTGCCCTTTGAATTCTAGATGCTGTACACTAGGACTCTTTATCACGCGGTTCGCAACAAATTTTTGTAGAGCATCAAGATACCCCCTATTTTCAGGCTTAATTCGTACTCGATACTTTAACAAGGGCGTAGAAAAGTCAGCTAACTCATAAATTTCTATGTTTGTTATAAAATGATGAACCATCCTACTAATCTGACGCTTCCTAGTAGCACTATCAGAAAATAGTTTTTTAACAAAAACGTCATACACATTATTGCCAAACTCATCCGGATATTTTTCTTTAAGTTTATCTAAAAATTTTGGGCAGTGCGATTCCAAAACATCTGCTCTAAACTGATCTTCTGTTACCAGTTTTAATGATATAGAATCTTCTAAGTCGTGGACGCCATAAGCAATATCATCGGCCACGTCCATGATCGTACAATCAAAACTTTTATGTTTTGCTTTGGAATGCTTACCCTCGTTTTCTTCTATTTCAAAGAAAGTCGCCTTTTCATGATCATCTATCTCCTGAAAAATCCAATCAACCTCAGCTTGCTCACAATCTAGATAACATTTAGGTGGCTTGCAGGACCCACGGTTAATTGTCTTGGTTATTGCATCGTCATTATTGAGCGTGGGTATAATTTTTTTATTCTTCGTACTCGAATATGATGCAGGATATTTTAGCCCGCCCAGAAGCGTTCTTCTTGTAAGATTTGCCCCCGCGTTCGCCGAATAGTGTTCAAGTTTTGTTAGTATTCTGAGAGTTTGGCCATTACCTTCAAATCCGCCATGATCTTTAACACAATAGTTAAGAGCCACTTCTCCTCCGTGACCAAAGGGAGGATGGCCTAAATCATGTGTAAGGCATATTGCTTGTATTAAAGTGTCATCAGGAAGAATACCTTTTGCTGGATGCTCACCCAAATCCTTACTAAGTTGCCTCACAATACCCGTTGCGATCTGCGATACCTCAAGAGTATGAGTAAGGCGCGTTCTATAAAAGTCGCTATCGCCAATATTAAGAATTTGGGTCTTCCCCTGGAGCCTACGAAATGAGGCCGAATGAATTATCCTAGCATAATCAGCATCGTATGCAGAACGAGCATCCTCTCTCTGTTGTGAGTGAGATTCCTTTCTTTCTTCCCAAAGACTCATGCCGCTCCCCACTTCTTTTTGTAATTTTTCTTGTCTGATTGCGATTCATTTCTTGCGTGGATGCAATTTAAGGAAAATCTTGGAGTGTTCATTTCTTGTCCTCTTGATTGTATGAGAACAAATCAACTTGCTCTTTCTGCTCAATTTTAAAATCAGTTAGTTGGACAAAAAGCTCAGTTTCGCTGAGCTTATCTGAAATTTCCTTACCATTATAACTTATAACGCGCATGACTCTTACATTCGCTGGCTTTCCAGCACCTGCCGGGTATGCCCACTGCACACGCATACTATCGTTAATATCAGGGTCAATATCTTTGATTTTGACATGATGCCAAAAGTTATCATCCTCAACTATGAAAGCAATATCTTGTGTGTCTGTCGTGCTACCCTGCCACTTACGTTTGTTATCACGCTTCCAGTTTGGTGAATGCACAATCAGATCAACGGTATCAACCGTCCAAATTTTATTATCTTCAATTTCTGGCGGCTCTAGCTGCGCTGGAATGTCCACGATAAACCGTGGAAAATCCGTGCGTTTTATTGGGAAATCATGGGAAGTATCGAAGCCTAGTCCCTGTACTTCAGGATTTTTAATACAGGCTTCATACACTCTATTTCTTGCAGAATAAGCGGCACGAAATTTCTCTTTGCTTAATCCTGTTTTTTGAAGGTCAGCAGTGTCTTTTTGAAGAAAACCCATCACCATAAGGGCAAGAACTGCTGTAAGCAGTTTTTTCTTATCAATCTCGGCTAATTCTTTTGTCTTTTTACCAAGTTGCTCTGCCCAGTACGTTGGCTCGTGACTAGTAAGACCTTTTATATAGGCCTTACCTATATCGGATTCTAAAAAATTCCAGCACTTTTCTAGTATGTATCCTGCGACACCGATCCCAAGAAGTTCGATTACACCGCCTTTTTGTGGTGTAATGACGCGGACTTCATACTTGATACAATTTTCAAAGAATTCTTGATTGAAATTATCGATAATCTCCTGTGCGCTTTTCGCGGAGTCGATGAATTGACTGAGCGGGATATGGTGTTCAGGCACATCAAAATGTAGAGAGATTAAACCTAGATGGCTATCGAGATTTTCCTTCACGCAGCCCCCCGTTTTGATTTTGTTTTTCGTTGAGGTGATTGGGATTCTTTTTCGGCGCGGATACGTTTGAGGAGAACGCTCGCAGGTTCATCATTCGGGTCTTGGGCGACGAGCTGACCGGAGAATGCTTTTTTCAGGATCGATTGGCGCAGGGCTTCCGATTTTTGGAGTTCTCCATCAATGGTATTTTCAGCATTCAAAATTAAAGAAAGCGTCTTGCTTAACTCCGCCATAATTTCATCTTGTTCGGCAGATGAGCATACTGGCACCAAAAAGCTTTTGAGCTGAGTTGTGTTGATTCGTGGGCGGCCTATACCGTGGATTTCTGACTCAATCTGTTTATATGCATGTCTGGTTAAAAGAAACGTTGCCAGATAATCTTTTCTAAGTAACGTCCCATTCACGCGCACACAGAAACAATCAGCCTTGTTAATAGCTCTTTCTATATTCTCAGGAAGAATTACGAGTCGAATATTCTCAATAATAAAAGAAGAGAAAATAATGTCACCAGGATGAACTGTATGTTTTTTTATGGACTCATATTTTTCCTCAGAAATATAGGAATATTTATCTTCGATAAATTCCATCTGTCCAATGTTCTCAAGCCTAATAACGCGCACGCCTTCGTCAATATAATCGCTAGTCTTAAGGTTCGATCCAAATGGCCCATCAAAAATTTCTGTATTGAGATTGCCAATACATTCCCACACCCAACTATTTGGAACGTCAGAAAATGTAGAGCGTTCAGTGGTAAAGTTTTTAGGCTTTGAGGGTTTAGAAGGCTTTTTTCCTTTTTCACCATTCTTTTCCCATGCCTTAATCGCCGCAGCATATTCTTTTAATTGCTGTTGATAGTGCTCTTCGCGCTCGCGCTTAATCCTAATGAGGAGTTGCTCAGCGGATTCAAGTTTATCTTTGTTCTTCTCACGCCAGTCAGCGGTGAGTTTACCTTCGAAGGCGTGTTTGAGGACGGCTTGGCGATAGACCTTTAATTGCTCTCTGGCGGTTTTGAGGCTTTCGATGCCCTTATCCAACTCGGAAAAAAATTCCTCAATCTTCGCTACAATTCGCTTTTGTTCGTTTATTGGTGGAATAGGAAATCTATAGTTCCATAAAAGATTGGGATCCACATGCGGAATTCCAACGCCTTTGGCTCTTGTATTAATCTCAGAAAATTTAGACCGTAGAAAATAGAATGCGTAATTATTCACAATTTCAGGAAAGTTTATTCTTACTAGGGTGCTACCTAAAGCACCCGACATACCTTTTCCCACCAGACCTGAACGTGAGCCGTCCCAAACCATAAGAAAATCATCTTCATGGCAAAATCTGCATCCCTCTCCATTTGTCCAACTCTTAATTATTCCTTTTTCAAAAGCTGCGATATCAATATAGGGAATATTAAAATCAGTAACTCTCTCTTTGCTTTCTCTTTTAGGCTTTTTGCCTTTCTCATTTAAGACAAATTCTCCTAAGGGAACGAGTTTCCAAGAGTTCGGTAACTCAATCTTCATCGCCGATTCATTCATGCCACATTCTCCTCTGCAACTATCGCTAGTGGAGCCTGATTAGGAATGAAGGCAATCGAAGGAGTGTAGCCCTTCATATTTCTAATGCGCATGAAAATATTGTTTAAGTTTACCTTGCTGAATAATGGAATATCCGTAGAATTTGGCTTGGCTATAATACCGAACACAATTTTATAATCCTCTATATTACCAAAAGAGTAATTTGAGCCGCTAATTTCATTAATCTTATTTTCAACTTTCAATTTGAATCCACCATCATTCAACAGCAGCTGTGCCGAGACAAATCCCTGCGCAAACAGATGACTTAAGACGCTTGAACCAGAATATTTTTTAATATGAATGATGTTTTTATTATCTCTGTCAAAAATATCACAAAACTCAATTTTACTATATCCTCCCCCATGAGAGATATTTTTAGCATCCATGCAAACAGCGTTGGCAATTAGTGCCGACATATTTGTATTATAGACATTCTCATTCAAGTCAATTCCTTCGTAGTTCTTAAAAGGAATTTGTGATGAAAAGTTAGTTATAATATCCTGATACTTGCTGTTGGTATCGGCAACGAAATCGCCTCTTAATTTATACCACTCAGAATTGATTAGAATGTATGAGTCAGTTCCTAATTCTATTTCCGCATACAAGCATTCATAGGCAGTCCATTCATGTGCATTTTTTGAACCACTTGAATGGAGGGCATTAACTTTTATTGAATGTAATTTTTGGACATTTAAATCATCAGTAATAACCTGCCTTAAAGCTGAAAAAGAAATATCGCCAAAGACTTTTTGTTGATTTTTACCGAAGTAAAATCCTTTAATATCCTGCCACTCTACAAGCTCGGGAACAGCGAGCCATATCTTTGCTGCTTGACTATTATCGAGCAATTTCTCATCAAGCTTTGTAAGCAACTCTGTGTGTTTGTTAGTTTTCTTTTTGACCAACTCAATCTTGTCAATCCATCCAAAACCTTTTTTCTCATAACGTTTCGCATTTGATGCGGCATATGAAATTTTGAGTAATCGATCAATGTTATCTATGTCGAATTTTGTACTGACATTCAGGTTTGATTTACCCGTAATTGTAGTGCCAAATATACTTTGTAATAATCTCTCTCTTTTTAGGTCTTTATCCAGAGCCCCAGTTACTCCAAGCAAGATGTCCAATTCAAAATCTAAGCCAAAGTCTACCTGACTACCCTTTTTGGAAAGTTGCTCAGCTGTAAATTTAGGCGTTCCAGAAATGTCATGCTTATCAATTTTTCTAAGACTATTCTCTCCTAGCACATTTAAAACAGTAAGCAGTCCAAATCTTGGTTCATAAGAATCTCTTTTGAGCATATGGAAGCCTGTTCCAAAGCATATTGCAAAAGTGACTTCTTTTTGCCTGATGGTAATTTTTCTAAGAAGTACGGCCTGAGATGAGGCCGCATTAAAAACAGGACGGCCATTAGCATCCACTATTTCAGTATTGAAAAAATCCTTCACCCACGGGGCAGTAATAATCGCTTTCTTATTATAATAAAGGTCAAAACCATCTTTTACGGTAATTTTATCAAGCTCAGTTGGGTCCTCCTTGAATATTCTATCAAGAGTTACTTCATCCTTTATCAGATAGAAATTAATTTTATTTGTTTTTGTCATGCAGCCAACGCCTCATTGAGTTCATCGAGGATGGTATCCATTTTATCCCCGAAGAGTTGGTACATTTTGCCGAGGCCGCCTTGGGCATCAAATGGCGCGGTTTCAAGATCATCTTTTTCCACATGGAATGAACTGATGATATGGTCACGGATCATATGGAGCCACGCCATTTGGGATTCATTGAATTTATCACCGCTTCCGCTGTGCCGTTTCATAATCCAATTCTGGAAGTTGCGGCGCACTTGGGCTTCATAGTCATTAATTGAATTATCAATACCACAGGCACGGCGAATAAGCGCGATAAGTGCCATCAGATCGTTTGCAGGACTATTTACCTTCACATCATCTAGCAACGCATAAGCCTGCCAGACACGAAGAGGGGCTAATTTTGGTTTATCATCGCGCAATTTCTCCATAACCTGTTTAATCATATTAAAAGTGATTTCGCGGCGGCGGGCAGGTTGGGAATAGAAAATATGAAGAGCCTCTATCTCATCCCTGTTTTCTTCCAGATAGGTCTGAAAATCTTGGGTTAGGGCGAGGGCATTTTCCTTCGCATCCCCGTCCCATTCGGCACGAGTGACACTATCCAGATTTTCATGGTCGATAATCTGTTCTTTATCACGGCGGATTGTATCAATTAGCTCAATCAATTCGCCATTTAACATATGGGATGCTTGTTTCACCAATTCATCTTGAGCCGATTTTAAATCCTGCTCGCTTGGTTCAACTGACTCAGGCAGTTTTGCAACTTCCCGCGCCTTTGCCTCAACCTTATCAGGATCAATTGCAGAAATTAGGCCGCTAACAATATCGGAGAGATGTATTCCACCCGATTTTTCCTGTATGCGTTTATGGTCTTTTTCATCGAGTTGTTTATTTAACCGCGCTAGACGACCAGCCAAGGAACTAACCGTATCTTCATCCCTTGCTCCCATCATTACACCCATTGCCAAGTCTTTGAGTGGCACACTGGGCTTGGTAATCAATGGCTGACTGGCAGTTTTCAAAGACTTTGTAACCCCGATTGCATCAACAATCACATAGTGGGTTTTGGCACTGGTCGCGGATGGCGTAACCTTTTTAAGATCATCCATATCCAAGGTGCGCGTCCCACGGCCTTTCATTTGTTCAAAATAATTGCGGCTTTTGACATCCCGCATAAAGAGCAAACATTCAAGCGGCTTAACATCCGTTCCCGTTGCAATCATATCCACCGTCACGGCAATACGGGGATTATAGCTGTTGCGGAAATCGCTCAACTCCTCTTTGGGGTCTTTGGCTTGGTGGGTAATTTTGCGGCAGAAATCATTTCCCTCGCCAAATTCCTGACGGACAGTCTGGATAATATCATCGGCATGACTATCGGTTTTGGCAAAAATCAGGGTTTTAGGCACTTCTTTGCGGTTTGGGAATATGTCTGGCAGTTTTTCCTTGAATGTTCGGATAACCGTGCGGATTTGGTCTGGGTTTACAATATCGCGATCAAGTTGGGTCGCGGTATAGGCCTCATCTTCGTCCAGCCTTTCCCAACGTTTTTTTCTAGTCAGACGCTCGCGGCGCTCAACTTGTGTTTCTGCTGCAATGACACCGCCCCTCGTGGTGCGTTCCGTCTCAATCACATAGATTTCATTTCCTACGTTCACGCCATCCGCGACAGCCTTTTCATGTGTATATTCACTCACGATGTTTTTATGAAAGAAACCATATGTCCGATTATCAGGCGTTGCCGTTAACCCAATCAGGCTTGCATCGAAATAATCTATAACTTGTTGCCACAGATTATAAATCGAGCGGTGACATTCATCGATAAAGATGAAGTCAAAAAATTCTGGTGAAATTTTCGGGTTGTAGACAACAGGCAAAGGCTCCTTGGGCTTTGTATATTGTTCGGCGGGGTTGGTTTCCTCAAGAGACTCGTCTAATTCCTCGTCTTTAAGCAAAGAATAAAGGCGCTGAATTGTCGTGATAATAACCTGATTGCCCGCCACGGGTCTTGGACTTTTGGAGGATAAAAGCTGAACATTATATAGCTCTGTAAATTTGCGGTTATCGTCACTTGAGAAATAGGTCTGGAATTCCCCATCCGCTTGAGTTCCAAGGTTTTTGGTATCAACAAGGAATAAAATACGCTTTGCATCCGCATACTTAATCAAACGATAGATTGACGATATCGCTGTAAAAGTTTTTCCTGCCCCCGTTGCCATTTGAATCAAGGCACGAGGTTTTCCTTCCTTGAAGGACTGCTCAAGATTGGTAATCGCCGTAATCTGACATTCCCGTAGCCCCTCAGGATTCAGGGGAGGCAAGCTCAGTAAGCGAGCACGGAGCGATTGAGCTTGATTAAACCATTCTCCTAAAGTTTCAGGGCGGTGGAATGAGAATACTTCTCTGGAACGGGGTTTCGGATCACGTCCATCCGTAAACCTAGTAATCGCCCCCGTGCTTTCGTAGACAAATGGGAGAGGTTGATTGTTATTTACCCACTTTAACTTAGCTGTGGCATATCCGCCTGACTGCTCTTCTACAGTCGTAATTTTATAGCCCCAGTCTTCGGGCTTGGCTTCAATAACGCCGACAGCCTTCTGATTAACAAACAGGGCATAGTCTACTGGGCCTACATCAGTTTGGTATTCCCGAAGGGCAATGCCTATTCCTGCACTGAAATCAAATTTTTTGGCGTGCTGAACAACCCAACCTGACTCTCTGAGCAAGTCATCAATTTTGTCTCGAGCTTTTTGCTCTGGGGTCTGGTTCAACTCTGACATAAAAGGCAAATATTCTTCTTCAAAATGGATTTGTGAAGAAATTATAGGAAATCATCATTCCGAGCAACTAACGATTGTACCTATCTTCTTGTTTATTCATATTTATTTTGGGGGTTCTCCACAATTCGACAGGAAACCTGCTAATTTTGTGAATACAACAGTATTCGAAGGGGGATGCCAATGACTTGGCAAATTGATCTTCTTTTCTTTTTGTTCTTTTCTGGTAATTAGAGAGGGCGGTCCCTGAAGTTGGTAAAAACCGTATCTCCTGTGATAAACTGAAAGAAAGAGCTTAATAGCGCACTTACGCAAACTCCGTTTGTAGTGCTTTTTAAGGCTCAATAGAAGCGCTGTCCCCAAACTAAAATGGGCCGAATCAGCGCCATAAATCGGGTACTAGATCACAAAACAGGGTGTGTGATCGTTGGCGATTTATCATTGTTCATTGCGTGTTTTCTCGCGAGCAGAAAATCATTCTGCTGTGGCTGCTGCTGCCTACCGTTCAGGGCAGAAACTTGTCGATGAGCGCACAGGAACTATTCACCGCTATGAGAAACGCTCTGGCGTGGTGAATGCTTTTATCCTGATGCCCGCAAGTAGCCCCGAAAAATTCCAAGACCGTTTGACGCTTTGGAACGCAGCAGAGGAAGCAGAGACACGCAAGAATTCCCGTGTGGCCAGAGAGGTCATTATAGCTCTCCCTTATGAACTGACGACCGAGCAACGGGAGAGCCTCACACGGGATATGGCGGCTTACTTGGTCGAGAAATACCGCGTTGCGGTGGATGTCGCCATCCATAGCCCTTGTGAGGGAGACGGGCACGACCCCAGAAACCACCATGCACATCTTCTTTTTACCACGCGGGAGTTGACCCCTGAGGGTTTGGGAGCCAAAACCCGTATTTTGGATGACAAAATAACGGGTCCCCAGCAAATCGAGATCATTCGGGAAGTCTGGGAGACTTTGGCGAATGACGCTCTCCACCGCGCAGGGCAAACAGATGTGAGTATAGACAGGCGGACGCTTGAGGCACAGGGCATCGAGCGTATCCCTCAAATCCATGAGGGAAAGGCGTCAACTTATGCCGAAGACCTCGGTAAATCCAACCGAGGCAATGAAAAGGATGAGGATGATGAGGGAGATGGAGAAGACGGCGACACCGATACAACCAAAAAGTCCGGTTCAGGAGAGCAAGGCCGCTTGTCACCGGATTTGTCCCCGAAAGAAGAAACGGTAGCAGAAAAACCAACTTCTGAAGACAGGGCAGAATCCAAAAAACAAACGCCAGAGCGAGAAAAATCCCGTTCAGAATTTAATTCTGAAATCAAAACTCTGAATGAGCTTCGGGCGGAATATCCTGATAAGCCTCTTGTCAGGCAGATTGAAGATATCGAGCGCGAGATTGATATTCTCGACCACCGTGTGGAACGCCTTGAAACCTTGCTTGATAAAACATCTCTTCCCCAGAAACTCCAAAAACTGATTGGCGACATTGCGGCCAAGGCCAAGGAGTTCCTGACTATACGAACAGAAGGCCAGATTAAACGAGAATTAAGTCAGACTGAAAAAGCCGAGAGGCACGAACGCCAGATTGCCCGCTACGGCAAAATTTATCGCGAAAGCATCCATTCTCAAATAGTGGAGATGAAGGACAAGATCGAAACTCTTCAATCGAGAGGAATAGAATATAATAAATACCGCTCTTTTGTTACCATGATTGAGACAGAGGTGATGAAACTTAGGGCATCACAGACTGTTGCTCTCAATACACCGCAAAAGCCGGACATAAGTACCCCACAAGCGACATCAACGGCAAAAGCGGCGGAACAGGCAAAGCACTCGAGCAAGGCGGAAGGTCAAGTTCTGGAGACCAAAGGCAAAATACCTGAGGAATACAAACCATCCCCGAAGACAGAAAAACTACAAGTTTCCTTTGGAAATGCTCAAAAGGAACAACAGCCGACTGTTATCAACGTGAAACCAGAAATGCCCATTAAGTCTACGCCAACCACCACAGCGCAGGCAGACACAAAACAGGACACAGCCAAGCGAACAGAGACTAAGGCCACGACGACACAATCACATACAAACCTCAAGGATTATAAGATTGAGGCCAATGAGCAAACCAAGAAAATGCTGGATAAAATCCAGACAGAATTAAAACATCAAAAGGCGCAGGAGGTGGCAGAGAAACAAGAGCGACCAAAGGCGGCTGAAAAAGAGGAGGGCTTAAAAGGCCAATTCCGCAAACCGGAACCACCACCTGTTAGGCAGGAAGATGTTATCCGAAAAACAAAAGCCGAGGCCGAGAAAAAGCGGCAGGAGATCCCGCCAGAATATCGTGCGCGCCCATACACAGCAGAGGAGCTTAATCCTAGACCACAATCAGAATCCAAGGCCACAGATTCACCGCAAGGTGAAAGTGTTCTGGATAAATTCAAAAAAATGTGGAAACAGGAAGCTGCGTCGCAGCGGGCAAAACAATCAGAGCCTCCAAAATCAACTGACCAACCCAAGCCGCGCAGACCTATGTCCTCTTCCTTCAATCAGGCGGCCCAAAAGCCAAAGGGTATGGATGCGGCCCCTAATTCAGAGCAAAAACTAGAAGTGAAGTAGGCGAGCTAACACTATTCTATGATAGGCTTTAAGAGTTTTACTGATGTACCCCGCATTTGTCCAACTTGTCCTGACGGGGTACAGATTAATATGAATAAAAAAGACAAAAAAGCTAAAAAATAATGCTGGAGGATGAGCCACCCCCTATTAATTTAGGGGAGATTACCATATGACCCATTAGCATAATGAGCCACCCCTATAAATGAGTTCTGCTTTTAAGAGCGCATCAAACAATAAAATTCTAGGCCAATCCACCCAGAAGAACCCAAAAATAAACTATAGATTCGTTATTTTAATAATGGATCAAGAAAGTCTTTTGTCCGCTTCAAGCTTTCTTTTTTGTATTGATACGACATAGCAAGCTGCAAGAGGCAGGACGCCATAGTATCGGCTGTGTTTGCTTTATCCTGCCCACGCTTTGGAAGGATAAAGTAATTTCTAGGGCAACCCTCAACATATCTAGACATTATAGGAGCCACCATATCTGTAGAAATCTCATTGCCGGACATTTTCGCATTAATCAAATCTGTCATTAGCCATTGCTGATTGCGGGTGTATTTAGGTTCTACATAGTCCGCTGGCTGTATCTGCTGACGATTGCTTCCCAAATGTTGTTTGTCCTCGGGCGATCCTTTGCTTACCATTGAAACGAATTTTGAATAGCGATCAAACTCTTTTGCATTCACCAGCGCTTCTGTGAAGCGAGCCCAATTGTTGGGAACCCCATCATCTACCGACAAAACACGAGCCATTTCTGGCATATAGGTATCAAGTTCCGCCCATCGTTTTTCCTCAATGAGCAATTTTCCAATTGAAGCGTAAGAAGGGCCATCGTAAAAATGAGACAGTTTCTTTTCCCACTCTTGCAATGTCTGCACCGTATTATTCTTTGCAATTAGTTCAGCCATTTCTCCGTAGAAACGCTGTGTTACCTGTCCGCCTCTATAATCTTGCGGCGAGGTCGCATCGAATAAACGTAACAATTCGTCTGTTGCCTCTTTGCTCTTATCCTTCAAACCTAAATCGTAGAACGTATTAGCGCGAGCAATATAGTCTGTGAGATTTTCAATAGCGGGATCATATTTAGGAGTGCGATGCCCCATAAT
The DNA here is from genome assembly GCA_041674725.1 of Pseudobdellovibrionaceae bacterium. Lineage (GTDB taxonomy): Bacteria > Pseudomonadota > Alphaproteobacteria > Micavibrionales > Micavibrionaceae > UBA1573. The sequence goes on from JBAYVC010000002.1 coordinate 163,793, forward strand.
CGAATGTGCCTTATCTAAGAGTGTGATAGTGCCTTCTTTATCTCCTACATCTTTAAGAGATTCCGCCGCTGCCATTAAACTATTCATATTAATTTCATTGTTTGGAATCGGCTGTGTATTTATTATTTGTTCCAATTTATCCAATGGGACAGCATTTTCCTTGTAGTCGATATCGCTCATACGCGCAAAAGCGGAATTGTAATCCTTAGCCAAAGCAAGAGTAACTACGATAGGGTCATGTGGCTTATACCCCAAATCGGTATATTTAATTTGTAGATTTGATAGCATGTGATCCTTCAAACGAAGAACCTGATCCTTTTGACCAATGGCGGCGCTAAGTTTTGCCATGCTTTCATAAGCGCCATAATTATAGTTCGTTATGGTTGGATTTTGTGCGATCAATAAGTCTATTTGCTCTATTAAAAGTTTTTTGGCTGTCTCGAAATCTTTTTGTTCTGCATAATTTAATATTAGGGCATTCATAATCCGCTTATAGCTGGCACTAGCGAACCCGACATGACAGAAGCTTTTTTGACCGTAAGCTTTATTTTCAATATATGTTTTTAACAGCTCCGATACTTCACGCGCCTTATCGTATTCTTTCTTTTCTATAAACTCTAAGCCTAATGACCCCATAGCTTTGGCTCTCGGAGTTGGCTCTTCGTACGTGTTACAATGCATTATTGCGCTAGAACCTTCTCTTCCATCCTTTCCTTCCAGTGGCCAAGTTAAAGTATCCTTTGCAATTGTCAGGGCTTTATCTAAATCCCCTTTTTTGACTAAAGCTGCGATAGCTCCAAAGTCCTCTCCCTTGCTTCTCGATGTGTGACTTTGGGCTAAAATTTCATCCGCCTGTTGATAATCCCCAGCCACATAAAGAAGCTGCATTTTAAGATCAGAAAAATGATTTAATTCAGATTTTATATTCTCCGCGCTGTATCCTTTTGTACGCGGTAGACTTTCCTCAAATTTTGTGATCTTATTTTGATCGGGCCAAGTGCTTAGCAATGTGTTTGCCAAGGAAGTATTACCCTCGGAAATGATTAGGTTTGCAATGGGTGGATAATATAAAACATCGAGAGGGTTATTCTCCAATTCGAGCGAAGCAATAGAATTTTCAACCAAGCATTGAAACGATGGGTTCGATCTGCAGGAAGATTCAGCAAATTTGCTCTGTAACGTATCCCAATTTTGCTCCGAAAACTTATTGATAGGCGTTCTATCTAATTTATCCTGCAAAAATCCTTTAGCTATAGTTACAGATTTTGCATCGGTATTAGAAGGAATAGATAATACTTCAACTTTTAGCAGCCCTGCCGGAGCCATATCTAAATTTCCTCCTAAAAATCCTCTACCGCTACCCATGTGAGTGACTTTTAAGACCCAACCATCATCTGCCTTTTCCCATCCATGCTCTCCATTTAGAACACTTGGCTTAAAATAAAATACATAGTTTTCAGCACTAGAAGTGCCTGCATGATAATCGCCCTCGTTTGTTTTGTACCAAGTGAGATTATCCCCACGGAAAGCGCCTCCTTCTTTCACGAGAACTCTGTCAATCTCTTCAATAGGGTCTTCGTTGTACAGATAAGTCTTTAAAGCATCTTCCAGAGAATGTTGGTCAGTGTAATTCTCAAATTTGAATGGCGGCAATTTTGGTTTAATTGGCCTCGGAGTTGCTTGCTCTTGTAAATGCCTAGGGGCAGATACTTGCTTTGGGCTTGATAAATTAGGTCCATGTCCATAAATGAAAGGTGCTAAAAACAGCGCGCCAGACATAACGATTATAAGGATGCTGAGTAATTTCATGGATGTCCCCCGATTACCGATTTGTAACGTATGATGGTAGCACTTTGACTCTTAACTCATCTAAAATATAATAAGAATTACTTTTAGCATTTATTGAGCCGCCCCCTATAAATGAGTCCGGATCCAGAGTGAATCTGGATATATTATGGACAACTTTAAGGAGGAGTAGAAATGGCTCGGAAGAGACTTACGACAGAGCAGATTATCGGATATTTGCGGCAGGCCGAGGTGATGGTTGGGCGTGGATGCACGATTGAGGAAGTTTTGCGCGAGATTGATGTAACGGCGAATACGTATCATCGCTTTTCATGAAAACGGCCAAAAATCATTACTTTTCATGGGAAATCATCATTTTTCATGCCTCTAAGTTTAAATATTAGGCCAAACATCAACTGTTAGTTGATGTTTGTGTATAAAAATAAGCCAATTTTCGCCCCTATTTGCATGAAATTTAGACTAAAATTTGCACATTACTAGCATTTGATCTATACTAAGAAGAAGGAGGCACAATATGTCTGGACTAATGGCTCTTAAAAAACATCTTAAAGCTGGGCGGGTATATCGTCGTGGCGAATTGGCTCAATGGTCAAATGCGGTGGATCGCCACTTGCAGGACCTTGTTAAACAGGGAGAGGTTCAAAAGCTTTCTGGTGGTGTTTATTATTATCCAAAACAAACGGTCTTTGGTGCTGTTCCTCCAGAAGATGAGGATTTGGTTCGCGTCTTTTTAAAGGATGACCGTTTTTATATGGCCTCCCTTAATGCCTATAACGGCTTGGGGGTAGGTACGACCCAACTTTATAATGAGGTTCTTGTTTATAATTCAAAACGTGACGGGCATCATGTTTTGAACGGCAGGTCATTTTTCTTTATAAAAAGGCCGTTTTTCCCGACCAAACCAACTGAGGAGTTTTTGTTGGTTGACCTGCTTAATAATCTACATTTGTTGGCAGAGGATAAAGAATTACTCTTGGAGAATGTGGCTAAGAAAGCTGAGACTCTCAGCCAATCGCAGCTTTTGAAAGCTGTTCAGGAGTGTGGTGGGGTGAGAGCAAAGAAATTCTTTGCCAAAGTTCTCTCTAGCGGTACAGTAGCTTATGGCCTCTGATGGATTAAGTTCTCAGGCATGGACTGCATTCATTCAATATAGAAATAGAATTATGAACCCTAAAAAAGTCCGTTTAATTATAGCTGTCATTGCTATTTCTATCATCGCGCTGCTCCCTGCAGCCGCTTTTTACCAGCTTCCAGAAATTCTTTACTCCACCGGTAATAGAGGTTCTGGTGAAGGCCTTCTTTGCGGCAAATCTCCGCAATGCTGTCCTCGCCCCTCAGGCCAGCCAGCACAATCCTGATTTTCTCTTCAGCATTGAATTTACGCCTTGTTTGCCGTTTAATATTGCGAACAACTTGATCCGCTTCGGCTTTCAAATCTGGCTTTTCTCCTCGTTGACCAGAGGAATAAGGTGTTTGTTTTTGTCTCATCTTCGTTCCTTTTGATAGACTACGATGAGACAAAAACACTACCTTAACAATACCCCATTATTTGTCCAACTTGTCCTGACGGGGTACAATTCAGTAAAATTGACATATCATTTGTTGTTTTGTTCAAAAAGTTGATGTTCAAATAGGTGGTATATTAAGAATGAGATCTTTCTAATGCTATTTTTTAACAGAATAAAACTAATAAGCTTTTGACCTTATTTGAAAGGAAGTTATAGTACTGGTAGGAGCGATAATATAGGAATTCATGGACTATCAAAATAGTAACGCATCAGGATCGCAAGCAGGGAGTATATATCAACCTATACTTGCCCTTAATATCCTAATTGTTAAATTGACACATTTTAGTGCCAGAATTGGGGTCGAAGTTCTTGATGATGTAACTATAGATGATCAAGGGCACATAACTCTAGGCCAATCCAAGCACACCGTTAATAGTAACGAAAATCCTTTAAATGATTTAAATAAAAATCTATGGAAAACACTAGCCATATGGCTCAGTTATATCAAAGATCAAACTCCTGTCCCTGATACATTCTCTTTGTTCTTGTATACTAATGGAAAAGTCGGGGAGAGCACACTTGCAGAGCAAATTTCTAATGCCCAAAATGATAACGAAATCGCCGCAGTAATTTTGGAAATAAGATCCGCATCATCTAAAGATAATAAAGTTCAAGCTTTAATTAAGGAAATCACTGATTGCACAGATGATCAATTGGAAGTTTTAATTAAAGCCATTAAATTAGTGCGCGTAGATCAGTCTTTGGAAGAAAATATTCAACAGCAAAGCGCTTCCTGTTTAGCTCTCCCTGATGATTGTGATAGATCTAGTATTTACAATGAAATATTGGGTTGGTTCACAAGGCTCATTTATAATAGTTGGCGTGACAAAAAAGAGGCTTGGGTTACAAGAGCCCAACTCAATAATCAAGTTGCGGCGTGTCTAGAACAAAGAGTGGGGGCTAACATAGTTATCGGTACCGATGAAATCGATATGCCTCCTCCTACAGATATTAGTGTATTTGAAGAAGAAAAATTTGTGCAGCATTTAAAATGGATAGATATAAATGCGTCTGCAATTAAATTGGCTATAATTAACCGTCTAAAATACCAACGCACACGTAGTAACTCCGTTAAAAGTGGAAAAATTAGCTATAAATTCTGGGAACAAGCAGAAACTTTGCTGCGTGATGACTGGGATAATGCTCGCCAAGAAATAGAAAATTTAGCTTCCCTCAATGATGCTGAAAATCGTCAAGGCATGGGTAAAAAAGTATATTTTAAAACAGTTGCTCGTGACTCCAAAATATTAAATAAAGATCTTGTTCCTCACGTGGTGCCGGGTCTTTATCATGATTTAGCAAATGTCGACAAAGTTTGGTGGCATCCTGATTATCCTAATATTCCTGCTAGTGAGAAATAATTCATGTTTCCGGAAGAACGACTAATCCTAAATTCCTTACTAGGATCTCAGCTAATTTGGCAAAGCACTAAAGCTTATCAGGAGACTCACATGCAAAAAAAGGGGATCCCTCTTCCTATACTATTCCTTATTCTACCATTAGTGTTTCATGAGGATACTGAGGCTCTAATTAAAAACATGAAAACAACAACTGTTTTGCCTCAAGTAACTCAACATCCAACAAAAGCCGTTGATGGAAAGTCTATAAAAGGTCTTGATATTCTTTTGGGTCTTGAGGAAAGATGTATAGATTATTCAGGTATTACTTGGGAGTCTATAAATATTGCATTGAGTGCTAAATTCATAAATAAAGCTCAAGAAAAGAATGAAAACTTTCTGTCGTTTGATGCAATCAAAGACTTACCTAAAGATATCCAACCTCTTAGCGGAACTAGCTCGGCAGATATGCTTAAAGCCGCAAAAAGACTTGGTGCATGGTTTTCAAAACAAGATATTCCTTCAACACTATCAATATTGAGAGTCCAGATTTGAAATTTATTATCAAAGAACTGATTATATGGCCCAAGGACAGTACTAAAACGGTGAGGCATATTCCTTTCCATGGAGGAAAAGTCAATGTCATTACAGGTATGAGCGGAACCGGTAAATCAGCTGTACTCGCAATTATGGATTATTGTCTTGGTAGTTCAAAATGCACAATTCCAATTGACGAAATTCGAGATACCTCTGCATGGTTTGGTTTGGTTTTTGAAACTGATAGAGGGCTATTTAAATGCGCAAGAAAAGCCCCAGAAGGAAAAAGCATTAGTACAGAGTGCTATCTTGGCCCCCTAACAGGGGATAAAGATCCTAATACGCTTGCACCGCCCATAAAGAACTACACTCTGACAACCTTTAAAGAACAGCTAGACCAGATGGCAGGGCTGTCTGATATAGCCATAATTGAAAATCATACAACTGGTTATAAGGCAAACCGCGCAGGTTTTAGAGATCTAATAACATTTAACTTTTTACCCCAGCATATTGTGGCTAATCCACATACCCTATTTTATAAGGCAGACACCTCAGAAAGTAGAGATAGATTAAAACAAATTTATCCAGTTGCTTTGGGCATATATGGTGGGGATTATTTGATCCTGCGAGCGGAAAGAGACCAGCTGTTACAGGAAAAAAATCGACTATCCAAAATATTGGCTGATAAGAAAAATGCTCTTTTATCCTGGGAACAGAACTTTCTGTTTTTTATTGAGAAAGCAAAAAGTTTGGGGATATTACATCCAGAAACACCTACTCCGATTGAATTAACCGAGCAGCACAAGCTTGTGTCAGAAATACCTAGTAAAATAATGAATGCTATCCAAGGTGAATCCCTCGAGGGGGTGTCGGCAGCATCTTCTGCTCGTATAAACGAACTTTCTTTGGAAGAGGACAGTTTAGCAAATGAGCAATACATAGAAAAAATAAAACTAGCCAACTTGATGAACCTTAATTCTTCAGTGGCCTTTTATTCCAATGATCTAAATGATTATAAGAGTAGAGTCCCAAATATGGGCTGGTTTAGAAATCAATTGCAAGATGAGAATATTTGTCCACTTTGTAACAGCATTCATAAGGATGCTATCAAAGAGCTAGATCAATTGGTTATTGCCTCAAAAGAGGTGGAAGATAAAGTTGCTAAATTACAGCTTTATAATGGAAAAACAGATAAAGAAATTTTGAAAACAAAAGCTGAAATATTAGATCTTGAAACCAAAATAAAAAATATCAGGAACTTGCGTTCCGCTCTTGAGGATAAACGATTAAAATTTTCTACTGAAGATATATATAAATTTATTGGAATGATCGAGCAAGAACTGAAAGGCATTAATGCCGCGCAAGAGGGGGGGGATTTACAATCAAGAATAGAGAGCCTTGATGAGAATATTGAAGAGCTTGATAAAAAAATTGGTATGCGAGATTCAAATATAAATTTGAAGTTAGCTAATAAAGCAATAGATTTTAATATTGAGATGTATGCGCAACATATGGGATTAAAGGGGGCTCATGATAAAATCATCTCTCTTGATATGAAGAAGGATCTTTCGATAGCTTTCACTGAAGGCGAACAAAAAGACATGCTTTGGGAAATAGGGAGTGGTGAGAATTGGATGGGCTACCACCTGAGTGCTTATTTAGGAATCCATCAATACCTCTCAAACAAAAACTCTCCCGTGCCATCTTTTCTAGTGATTGATCAGCCGAGCCAAGTTTACTTTCCAGCCGATACTTATGAAGAAAGGCTATCCGATAAGGATAAGCCCGCAGATGAGAATAAGGAGAGCAAAAGAATAGAGAAGATTAACAAAGACCTCCAGGCTGCTCGTAGAATATTTGATATACTTACAAAAAGCATTAAAGACACAGAGGGCAAGTTACAAATTATTGTTCTAGAACATGCGGATAATGAGGTTTATAGCGGCTTCGAAAATGTTATTGAAGTTCAAAACTGGCATGGAGAAGACACCGACTTTTTAATTCCGCGGTCTTGGTTAAAGTAGGGTATACGTTCCGTTATGTTCCCTCTCGGGATCATTTGGCGTTTTTGAGAGTAAAAGGTCTCAAAATGTTACTGTGCGGGAATATTTCTTGAGCTTATGTTTCACGATCTGGAAGACGGTAGCTGGTATTGCGCCCACCACCTTCATTTTGCAGGAATATCCCACGTGACACCAAATCCTGAATATCACGCAGAGCCGTGTCGTTGGAACATTTCGTGAGCTTAGCGTATTTGGAAGTGTTCATGAAGCCTGTGAAGCCATCATCTAACATACGGTTAATGACAACCCGTTGGCGGTCATTAACGGGCGCTTGATTGATTTTCTTCCAAAGATCTGCCTTGAACAAAACTGTTCCCAATGTTGTTTCTGCATTGGTAATAGAATGCCCAAGACAATCCAAAAACCATGAAAGCCAGCTTGTTATATCTGTATCACTTCTTTGCTGACGCTCCAAATGGTCGTAATAGGCTTTGCGTTCATGTTCGATTTGCGCGGAGAGGCTGTAGAAACGCTCTGTCGTGCCGTCTGCCCGCGCCATAGCCATATCACCAATCGCACGAGCAATACGTCCGTTACCATCTTCAAACGGGTGGATGGTCACGAACCACAAATGCGCGATACCTGCTTTCAAAACAGCATCGAGGTCTAAATTTTTTTCAAACCATGTCAAAAAGGTTTTCATTTCCTTTTCAAGACGTTCGGCACTGGGTGCTTCAAAATGAATTCTCTCGCGTCCTGCATAACCAGAAACAACTTGCATCGGGCCAGATTCGACGGTGCGCCAGTCGCCTACCGTAATCTTGTGCATCCCGCTGCGTCCTGTAGGGAATAGGGCGGTGTGCCAGCCAAAAAGCCTGTCTTTGGTCAGGGGCTTAGAAAATTTTTGCGTGGCATCAAGCATCATTTCAACAATGCCTTCAACGTGACGGCTGGCGGGGATGAGTCCTGCAATATCCAATCCCAAACGCCGCGCGATGGAAGAACGCACCTCTTCAGGGTTCAGTGTTTCGCCTTCAATGGCGGAGGATTTCACGACATCACTGGTGAGGGTGTTGAGGCTAGCTTCGCGGCGCAAGTCAAAGCCCAGTCCCTCCATGCGTCCGAGCAGGCGACCTTGCCTGTGGCGTACATCCGCAAGTTTCCCAGCCAGTGCCTTGGCATCCCAGATAAAATCAGGCCAGTTTTTTTGTTCGTGTATCCACATGATATTCACCGCACTTTCTGCGGTGAATATAGTCCAGTTTCACCGCAAAAGCAATAGTATTCACCGCAAGTTATGCGGTGAATAAGGGCGTTATTCGCCGCAAAGGGCATTGTGACGGCATCAAGAGGCGACCTTCAAGTATTGTGCTTTCATGCCCCAAAAACCACGCCCGTCAGGTTTTGAACCTGATGCCCTATCATCCTTGACTTACACGGTTACTTACACGTATAGTATTTTTGTGTAAAATTATGTTGTAATTTCAATGGTTTATAAAAAATAAGTCCGCGCTCATAACCTGAAGGTCGTCAGTTCAAATCTGGCTCCCGCAACCAATAAAATTCCTAATAAGTATCTGATTTTAAACAATTAAATTCTTATTAGTTTCTCCTAATTTGCACCCCAAAATCAACTTATGATACCCTAAACAGTGTCGCACAGAACTCGCGCAAATAAGGCGTTTTCGCACACTAAGGGGAGACATCATGGAACGGCATAAGATTCTCGGTGAAAAAGTCGCGGTGTACCGCCGCTCCGAAGACGGAGCTTGGCACTGTTACACCTTCTTGCAGGGCAAAGAATGGCGAAAAAGTACCAAGGAAAAGAGCCTCGCTCTGGCCAAAGAGGTCGCAACCGACTGGTATTTGGAACTTTGCGCCAAGGATCGTCATGGCGAACTGTATAGCGGCAAAAGTTTTGCCCAAGTCGCCAAAATGTTCGTAGAAGAATACGAAGCCGTTACACGCGGCCACCGTAGCCCCAAATGGGTCAAGGGGCATAAAGATCGCATCCGTCTTCATCTCATGCCCTTCTTTGGCGAAATACCTGTGGCGGGCATCACATCGGGCACGGCGCAGGAATACCGTATGCACCGAATGACAGAGCCAATGGTAGAGCCAAAGGTTTATGAAGGGCAGGAAGAAACCCAGCAAAATAAAAAGCCGTGGAAGTGCCCTGCACGAAACACCATTCATAATGAAATCGTCACTCTCAATATGGTTCTTAAAACCGCACTCCGTCACAATATGATCGACTATGTGCCTGACTTGTCTGATCCCTACAGGCGGCAAAGCAAGGTATCTCACCGCCCATGGTTTACGCCCAAGGAATATAAACAGCTTTACGAAGCGACCCGCCGAAATGCGAATAACCCTAAACATCCACGTTTCAAATGGTATGCCGAACAACTACATGACTTTGTGTTGTTCATGGCAAACACAGGTCTGAGGCCTGATGAAATCAAACATCTTGAATTCCGCGATATTGAAATTGTCAAAGAGGAATGGTCAGGCGAAAATATCTTAGAAATCGAAGTGCGCGGCAAACGCGGCGTGGGATATTGCAAATCCATGCTAGGAGCAGTGCGCCCGTTTGAGCGATTGCGTGATCGCCCGCGCCCCAAGGGTAAACTCTCTGAAGATGATTTGGGCAAAGATAACGAGGGCTTGGCGCTCTCGCTTCCCAAGCCGACGGATAAATTATTCCCCAATGAATTTAAAAAAATGTTCAATGGGGTGCTTACTGAAAATAATTTGAAATATGACCGCAGCGGAAAAGCGCGTACAGCCTATTCCTTGCGGCACAGCTATATCTGTTTTCGTCTGCTCGAAGGCGCAGATATTTATCAAGTGGCAAAGAACTGTAGAACATCGGTCGAGATGATCGAAAAACACTACGCTGCGCATTTGAAAGATATGCTCGACACATCCCTCATCAATGTCCGTCGTAGCAAGCAAACTCCACAGATGCAAATAGGGAGGGAGGATGGCGAGTAGTATTAGAAAATGTGAGCTATATATTCAGCTATCCAAGAGTAAAATCTGAGCTACCCGCTTGTGAGGTAACTCATGATCATATAAGATTATATTTCATCAGATAGGCTACAAAAATAGCTAAAGCATTGTGATTGTGCGGGGAGTAAATTAATGGAAACACAAGTTCGTACACCACAAACGGTGTTTATGCAGCCGCAACGCCTTGTGGTTCCGTTGTTTCAGCGTCCTTATGTCTGGAATGAAGAAAATCAGTGGGAACCACTATGGAACGATATTGTTAGAGTAGCAGATAGAGTACTTGATAAGCCTAATGATAAGCACACCCCTCATTTTCTAGGGGCTGTTGTTTTGCAGCAAGCACAACAAAAAACAGGGCAGATGCAAGAAAGAACAATTATTGATGGTCAACAGAGGCTAACAACACTACAGATCTTACTCGATGCTCTACACGCCGAACTGCGTTCTGTGGAGGCCGAAGCCCCTGCCATGCGGATAGAGCCTTTAATTATAAATGCCCCTGCATTTTGCACTAAGCCTGAAGATCGCTTTAAAGTATGGCCTACAAACCGCGACAGACCAGCCTTTAATGCTGTTATGGGAGCAGAACCGCCTGTTGACTACGATGCCCTTGGCTATAAGGGAGATCGTATGGTTGAAGCTCATCGTTATTTTAGTGAACGTGCGCGAGAATGGCTCGCTCTTAAAGGCTCAGAAGGAATAGCTGTACGAGCCGCCACTATCGAGACTGTAGTGCGTGAACTTCTTCAGATGGTGGTGATAGACCTTACGGTTGATGAGAACGCTCAAGAGATATTTGAAACCTTGAATGCTCGTGGCGCGCAGTTGACTGCTGCGGACCTGATTAAAAACTTCATCTTCCAAAAATTACTTGAGAGCGGTGCGAATGTTGAGGAGACATACCAGCGTTATTGGAAAGAATTTGAAACAGGCTTTTGGGAATCCGAGATAAGTGTCGGACGCCTTCGTTATCCAAGATCCTCTATCTTCTTGAATCATTGGCTGATAGCGCGGACTGGCGAGGAAGTCGTGGCCCGCGAAGTATTTGATAGGTTCAAAAGATTTTCCAGTCATGACATTGGTTTACCTATGAGTAATATTATAATTCAAGTATATGAGGCTTCTCGTGTATATCGCCAATTTATTACTGCAGCCTCTACACTCACTGGACCAATTAATAGATTAGGTTTGTTCGGCTATCGTACCGGAGTCCTTGAGAGTGAGGTCATTAAACCCTTGGTCCTTTGTCTCCTCGACCCAGAAAAATCCATTGTGCCAGAAGATCAGCTTGTTAAGGCGTTTGAAGCTATTGAGAGCTGGATGGTTCGTAGAATGCTGGTAAGGGCTACAACGAAAAACTATAATCAAGTCGTTGCTGAATTAGTATCTCTTTTATTGAAATCAAGTAGAGACGAGGCGGGGACTGTTATTGAAAAATTTCTGGCCAGCCAGTCTAGCAGTAGTCGTTACTGGCCCGATGATATTGAGATTAGAGAGGAATTATCATCATTACTTGCTTACCGTCGTCTAGGTCGTGGGCGACTTCGTATGGTTTTAGAGTCTATAGAAGATCACAAGCGTGGATGGCGAGGTATTAATCATGGACTTGGTGGTGAGCGGGTAGCTAGAGGAAAATATGCAATCGAGCATATTATGCCTAGAAAATGGCTGGCTCATTGGCCCTTGCCATCAAACATTGAAGATGGTGAGAGAGATAGAACCATTCATACCTTAGGAAATTTGACTCTTCTTACAGGTAAATTAAATTCCAAAGTTTCGAACGGCCCGTGGCTGGGACGCGAAGGAAAAAGAAGCGGCCTTGAGGCTCATGATGTACTTATGCTCAACCGTGAACTGTTGAAGGGAGCAGATAATGAATGGACGGATCAAGCTATTCGCGAAAGAACTCTTGAATTAGCAAATACCATTACTCAAATTTGGCCAGTGCCGCCTAACCACAAATCTGGTTTCACTACTGATAAGCCTATCAAGCGCAAGAAAATCCAATTACCTGATCTTATAAATGGAGGGTTATTAGTCCCTGGTATGCCACTCTTTCCAAGAATAGGAAAGTATAGCGACAAAGTTGCGACTTTACTGCCTGAAGGGCAAATCGAGATTAATGGAACAGTTTTCGATAGCCCCTCATCGGCTGCCTACAATATTACTGGCAAGGTTACAAATGGTTGGTGGTTTTTTCTAACCGATCAATCATCGAAGACATCTCTGAGAAATATTCGACGCAGCTATATCGATAATATGTCCGTCGATGCAGAAGAAGATGATGAGTTAGATGAAGATGACGATGACGATATATAATAGAAGATAATAAATATTCTTTTAGGAGTGTACAGCTATGAATTATCAAGAAATTCGTGAGGCATTAGATAGTGCTCAGGATAAAAAGAGTAAAATTGCTATGTTTCATTATATTACCTTAAAGTATGCTCATGATTTTATTCATGAAGACCCTAAATATTTTTGCAATGCGGTTGGTATGAAAGAGAGTTATGCAACTGAATTCAGAAAGATGAGAGCTCTTCACCTATTAATGAAAGATAATAATTTTAGTCTCTAAAAATTTATATAATATAGAAGTATAGATAATAAAATAGATTCTCAGAGTACAAATAAGCGGAAAAATTAGCTGCTCCTGCTACAAAACCCGTCAGGCGCAAAAGACAGCTTGAAGCGCCGATAGGTCTGGCCCGTGGGGCAACTTCAGACCTAGACGGATAAACTCTCAAAAGGATGCAAGGGCAGCCGCGCATCCGTTCACCACTGCCCGTTGGGCTTCTGGGTGGTGGAAAATACTTTCAAAGAAAATTTATTCCTGTATGGGCTTTGCCCCTAGCGCCCGCAAGGGTTTTCAATAAACGAGTTTAACCGTATCCCCCATCTTCCTTCATATTCATTTTGTGCAGACAGGGTGTTCCCCTCGGTCAAACACGCCCTATGCGCTTGCTCTCCCCATTCTCGCCGAAAGGCAAGGGTTCAGATGTGAACCCCATAGATAAGGATATTTAGAAATGACAAGATTATTTGCACAACCATACGACATCTCAGCCAATGGATTTTATTTTGAAACTGTGGCAGATTATTTGACGAAAAGTAGTCAGCTCATAAATGATTATGGCGTACCTGTTGAAGAATTTGAAATTCAGTTTATCGACGGGGAGGGGATAGACTGCCAGTTATTCACTGCACTTTCTATCAGCCAAGGCACCTGTGAAAAATTTCTGGACATCGTGAATGAATGGGATGAAGACGATAAAATAAAAGTCATTATAGCCGTAGGCGAGAGCGGATATAACTTTGACCTAAAGAAAGACACGCCCAACCAGTTCGATGTTGACCTATATCAGATTGACTCACTCAAGGAATTAGCCGAACAATTTGTGGAAGAGGGTTTATTAGGAGAAATCCCAGAAAATATAAAATCCTATCTCGATTATGACGCAATCGCTTGTGATTTAGACATGGATTACAACGAAATAAGAGTTGATGGAACAAACTACATTTATCGCTGCGATTAACCCCGTAGCCTTAAAACCAAAGCCGCCCGAACAGGCGGCTTTGCACTATGCCCACTTCTTGGGGTTCCACCCCGCCCCAACCCAGCATCCCCATTATTTTATTCCCAGCCTTCCCTATAGTTGGTATGGCTGCATTCGGGGCAAGATATAGCGTAGATAGGTTCATTCTTCTCTTCCAATTCGCGCCGTTCATCACGAGTAAGGACATCAACTTCAAATCTATGGCCGCAGTTAAGGCATCTGTACTTTTTAGTATCAGGCATAACAGACCCCCGATTGCTCAAGCAGTGTTTTCCACAAAATCTCCGCAGCTTGCTTGGACGTAAGTTTCTCGTTTTGGTTTGAAGAGAAAGAAAAACCATGAGTTAGATATAAATCGTACTCGTCTGACTCTATTTTGAAGCCTCCATTCGAGGTATTCGCTGGGGCATTCTCAGAATTAGAATAATAAATGTCCCCAAATCCTATTGTTCCGGACTTCATATGCACAGTTAGGGCCCCTAATCCCCTATTTTTTGCTGTATTCAATATAGTGCAGGAAAAGCTATTAGGGCTAATGCTTGAAAAGCGAGCCTTAACATTTTCTATGCCATTTATTTCTACGATTGACGACTCCATATATTTCTTAATTTCTTGAAATGAATTCTCTCTAAAGTCAGCTTTATCAATCTCATCAAAATCTCTTTTTATACGATACTTGGGTTGCCCTCTCTCATTTGAATAAATGTGAGCGCTCTCTGGCGTGCTTGGTTGTAATTTAATATCTGTGTTTGGAGTATCTGTGATGCGGCGCAACTCTGTCACTACATCAAGGAAGGCTGTGTTTTCATTTTGCCACTCCGAAATAGGTTTTCCGTCCTTTGGAAGAGCTTTATATTTTTGAAGAGGGGTTTGTTTCCAATCGCAGGGTTCGATAATGATAGGAATTAATCGGCACTTTTCAGAGTTATGCAACTCAATTGCTTTTAGCATTTCTTTTTCGAAGCAGTAGTTAGATGCTATAAAATCTGGACTGACAAGGGCTATGAAAAGATCGCATTCCTCTAACGATGCAGAAATATCAGAGTTAATTTCACCACCAGCTAGAATGTCCCTATCATACCAAGTGGTTATTTTTCCTTCTCGTTTGAGGTTGGATAAGTGTATGTGCAACCTGTCAAGATATTTTGAATCATTATGAGAGTAAGAGATAAATGCTTTCATGAATTAGCCCTTCGGTGGGCATTGATCGTTTCCAAAGCTATCGCGCTCACGGATTTGTCCATTGCGCCCATGAACAAAAAGTTCGCTATGATTGTTCTTGGCAATACTTCTCGCTTCCTGAATTGCTTGAGACTGTGTTTCGTGAACTGAAGTCGCACGAGTATTGCCCGCACCTTTTACCGCCCATCCATCTGCATGAGGTACAACATGTTGATTTTTACCCATAATAATCCCTGTTTTTTAAGTTATTGAAGTAAATGTTTGGCTTATAATACCATTTTGCCAGCGGCCATTTCTCGGTTGTAGAAAAGTTACCCACAAGGTTTCTGGGTTGTGTTCCTTGATTGAGCGCAATAGAAAGTTTATTTGTGCAAAATTATGCAATATCGCTTTGAAATATCAATATAATTTGGCATTATTACACCACATCAAAAATTATGGGGTACAGCGTGGCCAAAGTAGCAGAGAGCAAATTAGAACCTATTGAGAAAAAACTCTGGGATGCTGCCGATAAGTTGCGGAAAAATATTGACGCTGCGGAATATAAACACGTTGTTTTGGGGCTTATTTTCCTGAAATACATTTCGGACGCTTTTGAAGAGGTTTATGAGAAACTGAAGAATGGCGAAGGGGAATTCTCTGGTGCAGACCCAGAAGACCGCGATGAATACAGTGCAGAGAATGTGTTCTTTGTGCCACCATCTGCGCGGTGGTCATATCTGATGACGCGTGCAAAGCTTCCAGAAATTGGAAAAGATATTGATTTGGCAATGGACGCGATTGAGCGTGACAACCCGTCTCTTAAGGGCGTATTGCCAAAAGTTTATGCTCGCGGAAATATTGATCCGACCACTCTTGGCTCATTAATTGATGAATTCGGTAAAGTTGATCTGGGCGAGACCAAGGCGCGGAGTGCCGATATTCTGGGGCACGTTTTTGAATATTTTCTTGGCGAATTTGCCTTGGCTGAGGGAAAAAAGGGTGGACAGTTCTATACCCCGCGCTCAGTTGTCCAATTACTTGTTGAAATGCTAGAGCCATACAAAGGCCGCGTATTTGACCCGTGCTGCGGTTCAGGTGGGATGTTTGTTCAGTCTGAAAAATTCGTGGAGGAACATCAAGGGCGAATTGATGATATTTCTATTTATGGTCAGGAAAGCAACCAGACCACATGGCGATTGGCAAAGATGAACCTTGCTATTCGCGGAATTGATAGCTCCCAAGTTAAATGGAATAACGAAGGCTCATTCCTCAATGATGCTCATAAAGATTTGAAGGCAGATTATATCATCGCCAACCCACCGTTTAATGATAGCGACTGGAGCGGTGAGCTTTTAAAAACGGATGGACGCTGGCAATTCGGTACGCCGCCATCTGGTAATGCCAACTACGCATGGATTCAACATTTTCTTTATCACCTCTCGCCAACAGGCGGGCAGGCGGGCTTTGTTATGGCGAAAGGAGCATTGACTTCCAAATCATCGGGTGAGGGAGATATTCGGAAAGCGTTGATAGAGGCAAGATTGGTGGACTGTATTGTCAATCTTCCCGCAAAATTGTTTTTGAATACACAAATTCCAGCTTCCCTCTGGTTTTTACGTCGTGGAAAAACCTATCGTCGGGAAGAGATATTATTTATCGATGCCAGAAATCTGGGTGTGTTGATTAACAGGCGTACGAAAGAGTTGCAGCCAGAAGATATAAGCAAAATCACATCAACCTATCATAAATGGCGTTCATCCGATGATGGGTATGAAGATATAAAAGGGTTCTGTATTTCTGCGCCTGTGTCACGAGTGACGGAACTAGACTATGTCCTCACCCCTGGGCGGTATGTCGGGCTTGAAGATGCAGAAGATGATTTTGATTTTGCCGAACGGTTCACAACACTTCAAGCAGAGTTACAAGCTCAAATAGATGAAGAGGCAAAACTCAACGAACGTATCATGGCTAATCTTGCAAAGGTGGTTGTGGATGTTTAATCGTGAAAAGGCATTGGAAGAAATAATTGTTTGGGAACTGTTGGATTTACTAGTTAACTATGTTAATGAAGGTGAATTCGGTATTACGCTACAACGGCGTGCTCAGGTAGGACATCTTCCTAAAATTGGAAATATTGAGGTTTATACAGACCATAATCCTCCGCACTTTCATATAGTGACAGAGAAAATAAATGCTAAAATTGAATTAGAGACGCTAACTCAAATTTCTGGCTCTGGTCTATCAATGCGTCAAATGAGAAATTTAAGAAATTGGTATTTTTCTAATAATGGAAGAGAAAAGGTTTTAACTCTTTGGAATGAGAGAAACCCTGACAAAGTGGTTCTAATCAATATTGAAAGGGTCTCAAGTCATGGGTAAGTGGAGAAAATGCAAAATAGGAGATGTTGCGTTTTCTAACGTTAGGTCTGTTGGAAAAGATTATCAGTACAAGGATATTTTGTACCTCGATACTGGATCTATAACACGCGGGCGTATTGAAGAGGTTCAGGAGTTCTCGTTAGTAGACGCCCCTAGTCGAGCAAAACGATTGGTTCAAGATCAGGATATAATATACTCCACTGTTAGGCCTATTCAGAGACATTATGGATTTATTAGGACGCCACCTAAGAACTTAGTGGTCTCAACTGGATTTTCTGTCATTACAGCGAAGAAAGAAGAAGCTGAGCCATTATATTTGTATTATCTTCTAACTTCTGATGAACGAGTTGAAGAGCTTGATGTTATTGCTGAGGCCTCAACATCAGCTTATCCCTCTTTGCGTCCAGCAGATATTGAGGCTTTAGATATAGAGATTCCAAAATCCACCAAAGAGCAAGCGGCGATTGCAGAAGTATTATGCAGTTTGGATGATAAAATTGATTTACTTCATCGCCAGAACAAAACCCTCGAGTCCATCGCCGAAACGCTCTTCCGTCAATGGTTCATTGAAGAAGAGCAAAAATACACCAAATTGGGACTTGTTATTGAAACAACGTCTGGGGGAACTCCCTCACGAAGTAACATGGGATTTTATGAAGATGGTACGCATTATTGGGTGAAATCAAAGGAATTAAATGGAAAATTTATATTGGATACAGAAGAAAAGATAACTGATGAGGCAGTAAAAAAATCATCTGCAAAGATTCTTCCAGCATATTCTGTCTTGATTGCAATGTATGGTGCTACTGTTGGGGAGTACGCTCTAATTTCAAAGCCTATGACATGCAATCAAGCTATCTGCGCAGTCTTGCCAAATGAAAGATACCCATACACCTTTCTTTTTATGTTCATAAAAAGCATGAAAGATAAAATTATGAGCATGGCGGTAGGATCAGCGCAGCAGAACGTAAGTCAAATTCTAATTAAGCAGTTAGATATACCAGAGGCTTGCCCAAAAATAATTGAATTTTCTAATTTGGTGGCACCGCTCTTTGAAAAAATTGAGAATAATCTTTTGCAAACATTGAAGTTAGAAAGGTTGCATGACAATTTGCTTCCAAAACTGATGAGCGGTGAAGTTCGTGTTCAGTATCAGGAGGCCGTATGACGGATGCCGTTTTCCTTGATACGAATATTATTCGGAATGCCGATGCCAATTCTTTTTTTGGCAACGCTTCTAAGTTTCAGCAAATATCAAGGTTGGTGCAAATCTACATTCCTAAGATTGTTATTGAGGAAATAAAATGGCAGAAGTGGGAAAAATTAAGAATTTCCTTGGATTCTTTTAAAGATAACTATTTCTGTTCTTTGATTGGTTGTGATGCCGAACATTTATCTGGACATATTCCTGAAAAAATAGCCGAATTGTATGACAATGCACAGTCAGAGTTTGCTTTTACTGAAATATCGTTGAGGCAAGAATTAGGGCATATTGATCATCTAAAGGATTTGGCAGTCCAAAAACTTGCTCCCTTCGAAACTAAAAGTGATAAGGGATTTAAGGACGCTTATATCTATCTGACGATCAAACAATTCCTTGCTGAAAACGCCAGCCATATTTTCCTGTTCACGAATGATGGGAAGTTGAAAGAAGCATTCCACGGTCATGAGCTTGTGACTGTCTTAACTGAGCCAGATCAGTATTTTGACAATCGCTCTTCCTATTTCAAAGAGGGCTATTTCCTTGAAACACTGAATACTGATTTCAATGAACGCATAGCGTCTGGGGACATTAAGGGCTTTGATGCAGACGCTACTTTGGCGGCTGAAAATATAGAAGACGTGCGTATCAATGAAGATGATGAATGGGAACTCGCTCTTAAGGTCGAAAAATCAAAATTTTCTGTTATTGTTGATTTCTATTCCAAAGAAATCATAGATGTGGAGAAGCTATAGATGCTCCAGTCCATTCAGATTTCCAAAGTGGCTACTTATCAAGGTGCAGATCAGCATATGAATGACCTGCGGAAGGTTAATTTTGTGTTTGGCTGTAACGGTACAGGTAAAACAACAATCAGCCGCATCATTGCTGAACCTGAAAAATTTCCAACTTGCCCTCTGGGATGGAAATCAGGGATTTCCCTTCTGCCGATGGTTTATAATAGAGATTTTGTTGATAGAAACTTTCGGGCGGATTCTGACCTCAAGGGCGTATTTACTCTTGGCGAAGATGGTATTGAGACATTAAAGCAAATAGAGACTCTCAAGAAAAAAGAAGGTGAGTTTAAGTCTAGAATAACAAACCTACAGCGACAATTAAGAAGTGAGGACGGGGCATCTGGCAAAGAGATTGATGTTTTGAATCTTGAAAATAAATTCAAGGAAGATTGTTGGAAGCTAAAAGTAAAATTTGATGCTGACTTTCAGGGGGCTTTTGAGGGGCTTCGCAATAGTAAGGACAAATTTAGGGACAGGGTCTTACACGAAAGCAAGAATAATCAAGCTGAATTAATTGATCTAGAGGTTTTAAAAGGGAAGGCGCAGACTGTTTTTGGAGAAACGCCTTTAAGAATAGATCTAATACCTGCATTTGATACCACTAAAATTCTGGGTCATGAAACTAATCCGATATTAAAAAAGCGGGTGATTGGTAAGGATGATGTCAGTATTGCTGCTATGATAAAAAAGCTCGGGAATAGCGATTGGGTACGTCAAGGGCGTAGTTTCTATGATGCAAATGATGGGGCTTGTCCATTCTGTCAGCAACAGACAGAAGAAGCATTTGCTAAAGCTTTAGATGAGTATTTCGATGAAACTTTTGAGGCTGACACAAAATCCATAGATGATCTGTACACAAACTATAAGACGGATTGTGAACGCTTGCAGGCTCAAATGGATTCTATTGTTATTGTTCAGTCAAAGTTCTTGGATATTGAAAAGATAAAGGCAGAATATGATCTTTTTAACTCAAAAGTTTTGCTCAATTATAAAAAGTTAGAAGAAAAGAAAAAAGAGCCTAGCGGCATAGTTGATTTAGATTCTGTTTCAAATGTCTTAACTGTAATGGCAGAGCTTATTAAAGCGGCAAATACAAAGACAGAAGAGCATAATGCGCTGATTGATAATATAGGCCTAGAAAGAACTAAACTTACGGGGCAGGTCTGGAAGTTTATTCTAAATGAATTTGGTGGTACGTTGCAGGAATATTTGACCAAGTCTAAAGGATTGGCAACAACTATTTCTTCTGTAAAATCTGCTCTTGATCAGGCGGAGAAGGATCTGGTTGAGAACCAGAAGGCAATAGCAGATCTTGAGAAGACCTGCACCAGTATCCAACCTACGCTTGATGGGATGAACAGGATATTAAAGTCGTTTGGATTCACTAGTTTCAGTTTGCAAATGGGAGATGATCAGCGTTCCTATAGGTTGTTAAGGGAAAATGGAGAATGTGCAAAGGATTCCCTTAGTGAGGGCGAAAAATCATTTGTAACCTTCCTTTATTTTTATCACCTTTTGCAAGGGAGTAATGCCAGCGGTAATATTACGTCTGATCGCATCGTTGTATTTGATGACCCTGTATCCAGTCTGGATAGTGATGTTCTATTTATTGTTAGCAGTCTAATCAGGCGAGTATGTAAGAATGTAAAAGAGGGTTCGGGTTATATCAAGCAAGTGTTTATTTTAACCCATAATGTATTCTTTCATAAGGAAGTTTCATTCCAAGCTGATGCTGAAGAAGGTTGGAAGCCAAGTTATTGGATTGTAAAAAAATCGGATAAAGTGTCGAAAATAGATAGCTTTCCTAAAAATCCTATAAGCACGTCCTATGAACTGCTCTGGGATGAAATCAGAGCTGCTGACCCTGCAAAGGCCGCTTTCTTGCCTAATGCCATGCGTCGCATATTGGAACATTATTTTAAAATTTTAGGCGGTTTCAAGCTGGACGCACTGCAGGACAAATTTGAAGGAAGCGACAAGATAGTTTGTAAATCTCTTCTGTCATGGGTTAATGCTGGATCTCATAGTGTATTAGATGACACTTTTGTTTCCGACGTTGGCGTTTCAGGGGAAGTTTATTTAAGAGTATTCAAGGAAATCTTCGAGAAATATGATCATTCAGCGCATTACAAGATGATGATGAAGATTAATGAGTTAGATGCTCCAGTCAGTATTCAGGATAATAGTTCTCCTGAAATTAAGGAGGCAGCATGAGTAATACGCGTCGCAAGATTGATTTATATATACTGTCGTTGGCCGTCCTATTCGTATTCTTTATTATTATCACAACTAAACTGCCAGTAGATGAATTTTGTATATCTAGTTTTCTTTCATGGTGGAAATTGGTGCAAGATAATGTTGTAACAATCATTTCACTGATTTTACTGGGGTATAGCTTTTTTGCTTATAAGAAGTTTAATTTCGATCTGCAAGGGACAACAGACATCCCATTCGAGATAAAGAAAATCGAGAGTATTAATTACGAACATCTTACCTTCCTTGCAACCTATGTTGTTCCTCTCATAAGCTTTGATTTTGATATTGGAAGGCAGGTCATTGTGCTTTTCCTGCTTCTAGTGGTTATGGGGGTTATTTATATTAAGACTGATTTGTTTTATGCTAATCCTTCTCTCGCACTTTTGGGATTTCATATATACCGCGCTGATGGAAATTTTAAAATGGGGGATAGGGATGGGATCGTGTTGATATGCAGAGGTAAGTTAAGTGTAGGGCAGAAAGTTGCATATATAAAACTAGATGAAAGAATTTATTTTGTTAGGGAGAATAAGGCATGACAGCGGAAGAACTAAAGGCCGAACTGCAAGCATTTTATAATAAATACGACCAAATTAATGTCTCTGTATATGCCATACTAAAGGATCAAAATGATATGGGTCCAAAGAAGGTGGATATTTCAGCTGATGCTTTGGCGGGCATAAAAGGCCTCTTTATTGATAGCCTTCGTAAACAAATATCTGAAAAGGATAATTTGTCTGTTCTGAACCTCTCCACGTCTGATGAGAGATTGGATGCTATCTATTTATACGACATTGACCTGCCAGAGGAGCTCCTTGCTATTGAAGGTGTAACTCGCAATGATGGGGTGGCTCTTTTGGATTTAGAAAGTCATGATTTGTCGGATATAAAAGCGTTATTGATAGAAATTGGGGATAATGAAAGGCAGATTGTTCTTTATAAGACAATTGCTCCAATAAATATTTTTGGGAGAGCTAGCTTCTTTCTAAAAAAAGATAGAACCAGAATGGAAAAAATAGATGATGAATTCCTGAGAGTAAGTGCGGGATTTCAATTGGCAAGAATTGCTGGAAATTTGTTTGTATTTGAGCTTGAAGCTATTGAGAAAAGTTTTGGTTTCCATGAAATAATTGTGAGAGAAGCGGCCTTAGGTATTTCTGCAATTGAGCGAATGGAATTAGTTGAGAATCCAGATGTTTTACATGAGCTATTGGCTGAGGTAAAATATGCAAGGCGGTTTACAAAAGTTGCAAAGGCATCTCCTGTTATGCGTGCAGGCGTCTCAAACGAAAACATAATTAGTTTTTGTAAAAATTTTCCAAGGCTAGCAGGAAAAATTAGATTTAATCCCGCTGGAGATAAAATTCTTTTGGATACGAAGGTATCAAAAGACCTATTTATCAAGCTTCTAATGGATGATTTCTTAACTTCAGAGCTTACAAAATATCATTATGATAGCGTTGCAAAAGATCTTGCTGAACCAGAGGAAGGGGAGGCTTTGGCGGCATGACCAAAATCACCGAATCTGAAATTGAAGAACTTGTAATTGACCTATTAGAGCGGCAAGGTTTTTCATATCTATACGGGGTGAGTATTGCCCCTGATAGTGAAATCCCCTTACGCGCAGGTTTTGATGATGTTTTGTTGGAAGGGCATTTAAAGGCGGCAATTGACCGTATTAACCCCTCCATTTCGATCTCTGCACGCGAAGACGCATTGCGTCAGGTTAGGCGCATTCACTCCCCCCAATTAATTACAGGCAACGAAACATTCCACAGAATGTTAACCGAGGGGGTTAATGTCACAGTTCGTCATGGATCAGAAGAACGTGGGGATTATGTCTGGCTTATTGACTTTGATAATATCGACAATAACCAATTCCATGTTGTTAATCAGTTTACCATTGTTGAGAATAATCAAAATAAACGTCCTGATGTTATTTTATTTGTGAATGGACTGCCGCTTGTTGTTATTGAACTAAAAAATCCTATTGATGAGAATGCCACGATCAAATCTGCATTTGATCAGCTGCGCACTTATAAGGATGTTATTCCTTCGCTCTTTGCCTATAACGCCATGCTTGTAGTCTCTGATGGTTTGGAAGCAAAAGCAGGAACTGTTTCATCAGGATTAAGCCGTTTCATGACATGGAAATCGGTTGATGGAGAGAAGGAGGCTTCACATCTGATAAGTCAGCTTGAAACTTTGATTAAAGGAATGCTGAATAAAAGGACAATTCTTGATTTAGTTCAAAACTTTGTAGTGTTTGAGAAAAGCAAGAAAGAAGATTCTAAAACTGGAATTGCAACTATTGAAACAGTTAAAAAGCTTGGAGCTTATCACCAATATTATGCGGTAAATAAGGCAATGCAATCGGTTCTTCGTGCGAGTGGGGAGCGAGGGGATCGTAAGGGTGGGGTAGTATGGCATACGCAAGGATCTGGTAAGTCGCTCTCTATGGTTTTTGCGACTGGTAAAATTGTTCGTGCTCTTGAAAATCCAACTATTTTGGTTATCACTGATAGAAATGACTTAGACGATCAGCTTTTTGATACTTTCGCGGCCTCAAAACAGCTTTTGCGTCAAGAGCCTGTACAAGCAGAAAATCGTCAACACTTAAAAGAGCTTCTACGTGTAGCTTCTGGTGGAGTTGTCTTTACGACTATACAAAAGTTTCAGCCAGATGAGGGGAATGTATATGAAGAGCTCTCAGATCGTACAAATATTGTAGTTATTGCAGATGAGGCTCACCGCACACAATATGGTTTCAAGGCGAAAACTATTGACGATAAAGATGAAGATGGAAATGTCGTTGGGCAAAAAGTCGTATACGGGTTTGCTAAATATATGCGGGACGCATTGCCAAATGCAACATATTTAGGCTTCACTGGAACGCCCATTGAAGGATCTGATGTTAATACGCCTGCTGTTTTTGGTGGATATGTTGATGTTTACGATATTGCGCAGGCAGTTGAGGATGGGGCGACGGTAAGGATTTACTACGAAAGCCGTTTGGCTAAGGTTGAGTTGGGATCGGAAGGTAGGAAACTAGTAGAAGATCTAGATGCAGAGCTTGCTAAAGAGGATTTACCGGAAACTCAAAGGGCGGTGGCTAAATGGACGCAGCTTGAAGCTTTGGTGGGTAGCGAAAGTCGTATCCGTAATATCGCAAAAGATATTGTAACGCATTTTGAAGCGCGTCAAACCGCTTTCGAAGGTAAGGGCATGATTGTATCCATGTCGCGACGTATCGCTGTTGAGCTTTATAAGGAGATTATAAATCTCCGCCCAGAATGGCACAGCGATGATCCGTCTAAAGGTGTGATCAAAGTTGTGATGACGGCAACCTCAAGCGATGGCCCAGAAATGGCAAGGCATCACACAACAAAAGAACAGCGAAGAAATTTAGCTGACCGAATGAAAAATGCAGATGATGAGCTTAAATTGGTGATCGTCCGTGATATGTGGCTTACGGGATTTGATGCTCCTTGCCTTCATACAATCTATATAGATAAACCTATGCAAGGGCATAATCTTATGCAGGCTATTGCAAGAGTAAATCGTGTTTACAAGGATAAACCCGGAGGGCTTGTCGTTGATTATCTTGGCATTGCCTCGGATCTTAAGAAGGCTCTCTCATTCTATGCAGATAGTGGTGGAAAGGGGGATCCTACAGAGGCTCAAGATAAAGCGGTTGCAGTTATGCTTGAAAAGCTGGAAGTCGTATTACAAATGTTCTCTGGTTTTACCTATGAGGAATATTTCGATGCCAATACTTCTAGGAAGCTTTCATTAATTCTTGAGGCTGAAGAGCATATTTTAGGATTGGAAAATGGAAAAAAGCGTTTTGTTGATGAAGTGATGGCTTTATCTAAAGCTTTTGCTCTGTCCATTCCTCATGAACAGGCAATGGATGCAAAGGATGAAATTGCTTTCTTTCAGGCGGTTAAAGCACGTCTCTCTAAATTCAGTAATACTGGGTTTGGTCGAAGTGATGAAGACATTGAAACTGCTATCCGTCAGGTGATTGATAGTGCGTTAGTTTCAAATCAGGTTGTTGATGTATTTGATGCTGCTGGGATTAAAAAGCCAGACATATCTATTTTGTCTGAAGAGTTTCTATTAGAAATAAAGGGAATGGAGCATAAGAACATTGCCCTTGAGACACTTAAAAAGCTTCTAAATGACGAAATTAAGTCAAGAATTCAAAAAAACTTTGTTCAGAGCAAAGGCTTGATGGAAATGTTAGAAGATTCTATCAAGCGTTACCACAATAAGATTATCACGGCGGCTGAAGTTATTGATGAATTGATCAAGCTTGCTAAAGATATTCAGAAGATGGATGAGGAGCCTAAAAATCTTGGGCTTTCAGATTATGAGTATGCTTTCTATACGGCTGTTGCCAATAATGAAAGTGCTCGTGATTTAATGGGAAAAGACCAATTGCGTGAACTTGCGGTTATTCTAACAGAGAAGATTAGGCAAAATGCTTCAATTGATTGGACAATCAAGGAAAGTGTCAGGGCTAAGCTCAAAGTTATTGTTAAAAGGACATTGCGCCAATTTGGGTACCCGCCCGATATGCAACTTTTAGCAACGGAAACGGTGCTTAGACAGGCTGAATTAATTGCTAATGATTTAATTAAGTAGCTAACTTCTTAGGAGGCGCTATGGCAAAAAGGCTAAAGCGCGATCCTGCGCGTCAATTTTTATATGAGATTGCAGTTAATAACTGGCAGATTGATGCTTCGTTCAATGATTTTGCATACATAAATATTTTTGATCGCGAGCAGTTTGAGGAAACTATTCGACTTGAGATGACAGGGGTCATTTCTTATTGCTCAACAAAGAAGCTTAAAAAGGGACAACAAAAAGTAAAAGTGCTACTTTTTCCATCAGACCACTGGTATCACCGTAACCAAATTGTAGAAGGGGCGGAGGTTATCGGGGAAATAAAATTGACGAAATTGCCCGAGGACGAACATACAAAAGACAGAACTCTTCTTGTAAAAGTTAGTCTTCCGATAAAATCATACGAGAACATAAGGTCTTACTTATCATATAAGGGGACTGGAGTTGTTGAGGTTGTAGGGCAAGAAATTAATCGTGGTGAAGCGGATATTTACTATTTCAAATTTCGTGGCAAAGGCCTTATGGGACAGATTGAAGAGGATTAGCTTTATTGCTTGCTTTCTGAATTCGCAGGATGTGGTTATCCCAAATCGTTATTGAGCAAGCATAGCGATGCTTAAAGGAATGGGCTGACAGAATAAATAGCGCCTTTTCTTTTTATCCAACTCTGCTATGTAGGGTGCTGCGGCACTTGAAATTGGTAAAGTCCGTTCCCCCTGTGGTATCATTAAAGAAAGAGCTTAATAGCGCACTTACGCAAACTCCGTTTGCAGTGCTTTTTAAGGCTCATTAGAAGCGCTGTCCCCAAATAGAATTGGACGAATCAGCGCCATAAATCGGGTACTAGATCACAAAACAGGGTGTGTGATCGTTGGCGATTTATCATTGTTCATTGCGTGTGTTCTCGCGAGCAGAAAATCATTCTGCTGTGGCGGC
Organism: Pseudobdellovibrionaceae bacterium; assembly: GCA_041674725.1. Taxonomy (GTDB): domain Bacteria; phylum Pseudomonadota; class Alphaproteobacteria; order Micavibrionales; family Micavibrionaceae; genus UBA1573. Next base: position 190,981 of record JBAYVC010000002.1, read on the forward strand.
TGCGGCTTACCGTTCGGGGCAGAAACTTGTCGATGAGCGCACAGGCACTATTCACCGCTATGAGAAACGCCAGGGCGTGGTGAATGTCTTTATCCTGATGCCCGCAAGTGCCCCCGAGCGGTTCGGGGACCGTTTGACGCTCTGGAACGCTTCTGAGGAGGCAGAAACACGCAAGAATTCCCGTGTGGCAAGGGAAGTCATTATAGCTCTCCCTTATGAACTCACAACTGAGCAACGGGAGAGCCTCACACGGGACATGGCAGCTTATCTGGTCGAGAAATACCGCGTTGCGGTGGATGTCGCCATCCATAGCCCTTGTGAGGGAGACGGGCACGACCCCAGAAACCACCATGCACATCTTCTTTTTACCACGCGGGAGCTGACCCTTGAGGGTTTGGGAGCTAAAACCCGTATTTTGGATGACAAAATAACAGGCCCCCAGCAAATCGAGATCATTCGGGAAGTCTGGGAGACATTGGCCAATGACGCTCTCCACCGCGCAGGGCAAACAGACGTGAGCATAGACAGGCGGACACTCGAGGCGCAGGGCATCGAGCGTATCCCTCAAATCCATGAGGGCAAGGCGTCAACTTATGCCGAAGAGCTGGGCAGAGCCAACCGAGGCAATGAAGAGGACGATGAGGACGATGAGGGAGAGAAGGACGGCGGGGACACTGACACAACCAAAAAGTCCGGTTCAGGCGACACGGGCCGACTGTCACCGGATATATCTTTGAGAGAAGAAACAGTAACAGAAAAACCCACTTCGGAAAACAAGACGGAGGCCAAGAAAGGAACTCCAGAGCGCGAAAAATCCCGTTCGGAATTTAATTCTGAAATCAAAACTCTGAATGAGCTTCGGGCTGAATATCCCGATAAGCCTCTTGTCCAGCAGATTGATGACATTGAGCGGGAGATTGATATTCTTGACCACCGTGTGGAACGGCTTGAAACCTTGCTTGATAAAACATCTCTTCCCCAGAAACTCCAAAAGCTGATTGGTGACATCGCGGCCAAGGCCAAGGAGTTCCTGACTATACGAGCAGAAGGCCAGATTAAACGAGAATTAAGTCAGGCAGAGAAAGCCGAGCGGCATGAACGCCAGATTGCCCGCTACGGCAAAACCTATCGCGAGAGCATTCATTCTCAAATCGCGGAGATGAAGGACAGAATCGAAACTCTTCAATCGAGAGGAATAGAATATAATAAATACCGCTCTTTTGTGACCATGATTGAGACAGAGGTGATGAAGGTAAGGGCAACGCCAATTCATGCCATGAACACACCGCAAAAACCTGATATAAGCAGCCCACTGGTAACATCAACGGCAAAAGCGCCGGAACAGGCAAAGCCACCGAGTAAGGGAGATGGGCCGCATCAAGAGGCCAAAGGCAAAATACTGGATGAATACAAACCATCGCCGAAGACGGAAAAACTACAAGAAGCTTTTGGTAAGGCCCAGAAAGAACTACAACCAACTGCCACCAACACGAAGCCAGATAAAGACGCTCAAGCCAAACCTTCACCTGTTAATACCGCCGCATATACAGATACAAAACAGGAAACAACAAAGGCATTGCCAGATTCCAAGCCTCAAACTGCCACGGGGCAAGCCGATCCAAAGGATTATAAGATTGAGGCCAATCCGCAAACACAGAAGATGCTGGATAAAATCCAGACAGAATTAAAACATCAGAAGGAGCAGGAAGCGGCACAGAAACAAGAGCAACCAAAGACTGCTGAAAAAGAGGAAGGCTTAAAAGGCCAATTCCGCAAACCGGAGCCACCACCTGTCAAACAAGAAGATGTTATCCGAAAAACAAAAGTCGAGGCCGAGAAAAAGCGGCAGGACATCCCGCCAGAATATCGCGCGCCGCCTTACACCAAGGAAGAGCTTAATCCTAGACCACAATCAGAACCCAAGGCCACAGATTCACCGCAAGGTGAAAGCGTTCTGAATAAATTCAGAAAAATGTGGAAACAGGAAGCAGCAAAACCACAGTCAAATTCAGATCAACCAAAACAGGCCATGCCCCGCAGGCCCATGGCCTCGTCTTTCAATCAGGCGGCAGAAAAACCAAAGGAAATGAACTCATCACCAGAGTCTGAGAGAAAGCCAGAAATATAATAGAAAATAACCTAGTGTGAGCTATAATGCCAACAGCCTACTATAAAGCGACAGATCAAATTATTAGTACTAAGAATAGGAAATTGTGAATGGAAAATAGGCCAAACCCAACACCAAAAGAGATTAAAAACTATGTCAAAAAATGGGAAAAATCGCCTGAGATGCGTAAGTACAAATTACAAGAAGAGATATTAGATTTTATTTTCAAGAATGCTTGTAGAAGCAACGAGTGTTGGGACAGTATTTTTCTAAAAGTCTCTACATTAAATAAATTCTACAGTACAAACATCATTAATACGCGCGCGGTTGCAGATCATGTACATTCTATTAAAGAATTTGGATTTCGTGTTAGGAAAGGTGATTTAAATCTTGTTGATGATTTGTCTAAAGTTCCTGGAATTGAAGGGAGGGCTTTTCGTTCTTTCGCTTCAAAATACTGTAGCCGTTACAACCCAGAAAAATTTCCAATTTATGACAATTTAGTGAGGGGAATGCTTATCTCATATCAAAAGAAGGACAATTTTCATTCGGCGCCTTTTAAAGGTGACGATTTGAAGGACTATAAGTTTTTCTGTGAGGTAATTAGACAATTTCGTAAGTTCTATGGTTTAGAGAAATATACATTAAAAGAAATAGACCGTTTTTTATGGCAGCTAGGAAAAGAGAATAGATAACGAAGTTTTGGTGTTAATTAATATCTAACTATCTTAATGCTGCGCGTCTATAAGCTCACGAACGGCATTAACGGCACTCTCAAAGGTTGGGGCTTGTCCGGTTTTTGCATACGAGACATCCTCAACAAATCTTTTATACTCATCGGGGTAAGATGTATCCGTTGCAAGAATATTCATCATTTTCTGGAATTTTTCTACAACGGACATCCCCTCTAATGTCTGATCGTTTTTGGCGCGGCTGTCATCTTCCTGCATGGATTGTATAACGAGAGCGGAGAAGTCCTTGAATGCCAAAGCGCGATCTTTGAGCATAGCCAGATCATGGATATGCCGGACAATCGAGGGGTCATCATATTTGCTGCCGCGTATCCTGTCAGAAATACGCCACGCAAGGGCACTGAGCTTGTCGGCGGCACTCTCTACCGGATCAATACAAGAAATCGAGGGAACCTCTGGTGGATTTTTGGCTAACTCATTCAAAAAAGATGAAACTGGCAGTGGAAGAGAGGAAAGCTGTATATCGCGGGCTGTCATTTCTATTTGAATATGTGGCCGCAAAGAGTCTTGCCTTGGGAACACTGTCTCATATTCCAGATCAATAGAGAAAAAGCGGTTTTCATCTCTGGCCCTTACATGATGGGTTTCTATTGAGAAACCATCTGCACGAAGGGAATCTATGACAGCGTTTTTGAAACTGGAGAGACTTTTTCGGTTGTGAAATTCTGGCCTAACCAACACCCTGAAATCAATATGTTCAGAAAACCGGAAAAGCAGGTTATGTGCTTTGGAAAGCGCAGTTCCTCCAGAAAAGACGACTTCAAAGCCATCCATATTAATGTCTTTGATGGTGCGAATAACCTGCACGACCAGCCAGTCTTTCTCAACGAAAGATTCCTTCATACCTTTGAGGGTAGCAACTTCTATCAGGAGGTCTTTATTAGGCCGCGCGTTCATAACTTATATAGGCTCCGTTATATCCAATTTTTCGGCTCACGCGCCCTTTAATAGCAATTTTTCGCCCAGTGGGAACCTGAGTCGTTAAGCCCGCATTATAATCTTTTTCAAGTTGGGATGTTCCTATTTTAATCCCCAAGCGTTCCAATGCTTCCTTGGCTAAACTTGGCAGAGGCAGAGTAGGGACAATGTCACCCGTGAGAGTGGAGCGTTTAGCCTTGGCATAGAGGCCATAGCCAATCCGCACGAGCTTTCCGGCGTCAGCAAGTTGGCGCAGGATACGCCCAATCTGGTCATATCCTCCTAAATCTTCAAAGTCTTCACGGACAAAAATAGCCTCATTCTTCCTCGCTATTCTTGCGGAAACTTTGTATGCTAGTGAATTATATTTATTCATTTTATACCAATAACTTATTGTAACAAAAATACGACATATCACATATACAAATATACGACATTGTTATGTTATATTCAAGGAAAATTTAATGGGGGTTGATTAACCCATACTGCAAACGCGGAAATATTCGCCGCAAATTTTATACGCCAATCTGTATATTGTAATTTTATACGGAATAGCGTATAAATAAAGGAAGAGGTTCAAGTGGCACATTTAGCCCGCAGTCCCGAGCAAATAGGAAATGCTATTCGTCGCGCTCGCAAGAAGATGGGCATAAGCCAATCTGAATTAGGGGAACGCACAGGGCTGCGCCAAGCAACAATTTCACAAATCGAAAAAGGTCATCCAGCGGCCAAGTTGGAGACGGTCTTGGGCATATTGGCTGCTTTGAATTTGGAATTTCAAATAGACAGTCGATCTTCTTTTAATCTGTATTCTATGGCGGACAAAGATATTTAGAGGGCTTACTTTCGATGTGTATTTGCTACTGATCTTATGGCCTCTATAAGAGCCAAAGCAAATGACGAATCGTATCGCAAAGTTGTACTTTCATATGAATACCGCCACTTTTCAAATCCTTTACTTATGGTCTGGATTTGATCAATAAATCTTTCATAAGGTGTGTATGTCTCACTAAATCGCTTTGGAGAAAAAATATCACCGCGTGTAGTGAAGGGATTTTGGTTAATTGAATTCTGAGAAAAAATTTCTTGCCTGATTTCTAATGGCAATGCCTCAAAGAGATTCAAAATATTATGACCTCGAGCAGGCTTAGAAGTAAGTACGAAATGAAGGTCTTTAATATAAAGCTCAACCGCAAATGCCAAGCAAACAACGCTTGGCCCCATAATTGCTAGTGTTGCAGAGTCGTAGTTATCCGCCAATACCTGATAAGCTTTTAAGAAATCATCTGCTTCAATTTGTATCTTGGAGTTCATAAAAATATCACTTTGACTTTGAGAATGAGAAGGGCATGAGCGTTATTGAATTCTATAGTCCAGTTGTTAGTGCCATGATTCTCTCATAAGCTTACCTTTTCTCCAGAATTGTTGTTTCGTAATATGATTTTTTTTATTCGCGTAGGGGTAGTATCCTCGAGATTCAATGTGTATATAACTAGGAAAAAAATAATCATATATATCGCACAAAATAAGGAAATTTTTTGAATACTTTCCTTTAAGGCGCTCTCTGGTTATGCGCTTGATCCTGTATCCATCTGAGGTGCGAATAACACCTTTAGCATTCTTATCAAAGTTATCAAGATTTGATCTCGTGAAATTTTTCATAGAATTTGGAAGTTCGATTGCTTCGACACGTCCTCGTCTTTCAAGGTATGTGTTGCCCAGCTCTTCTGATGGAATTCCGAATTCGCTGAATAAAAAGAACCCTTCTTTTACTTCAATTGCGGGGCTATTTTCTCTGTGAAGCTTACCTTTTTCCCACCATTCGCGAGAACCATTCGGATACTCTACAGCAGGGCCATCCTCTCTATGAAGGCGGCCATTCTTGAACCATTTTGATGTGCCATCATTCAATATCCATGCAGGGGCATTTTCTCTGGTAAGAACACCTTCTTTCCACCATTGCAGATCGCCTGCTCTAGGAGTAGGTTTGAAAGCGCTTTTGGAATGGGCAGATATGCGTTTGAAATAGCTGTAGATACTGTATCGATAAAAAGTATCCGAATTTGTGACACGACAGGTTAACGCTGGTAAGTCGCCATCTCGATGAATTTTGCCTTGCTTTATCCATACCTCCATTTCTGGTATATCAACAGCTGGGCCGTCCTCACAATGAAGCTGACCATTCTCCCAATGTTCTTTACCCCCATCTGGGTACTCTATAGCAGGCCCATCTTCACGATGAAGACGCCCACGGTGAAACCATTTCTTGGTGCCATCTCTTAGTATGCAGGCAGGCCCATCTTCGCGATGCATAATCCCGTTCTGGAACCATCTTTGCGTACCCCAATATTCGCCTCGTTGGGGCATATCAGGCGTAATTTTTGCGGGGCCATCCTCACGATGCAATTTCCCATGTCGATACCATTTCTGAGTACCATTTGTGAGAATTGCAGCGGGGCCATCTTCACGATGAAGCAATCCTTCTTCGTCATAACAATATTGAGCATCTTTCAACATTCAGAAAACCTCTAACTTCTACAGCCATAAGTATGAATGAAAAATCCAAAGTTGTAACTTCAAAAGCCGCTGAAAATTCGAATCCAACAATCCCATAGATTCAAATCATAGAGAAATTTTTTAAGGGTACAAAAGGGGTATAAATCGCTAGGTACCATCTTCCGAATGGAAAAACTCAGGCCGCTGCATATGCTGCGGTCTCTTTAGTAAAATTCTATGTACCCGTTGCAATGCTTTGGTTTGTGAGCCTCTGCTCGGTTTTAAGTCCTCTGACTAATTTTGCGTATCCTCTGATACGACTTATGGCGGCCCTCTGGCCTGTAAAACACTGATTCGGGTCTGATGTGCCTAAGTATTTGTAAAATATAGCAGATTTCGGGGTGCGAGTCTCTCATAATTTCGCACAATATTATGACAAAAGTTAAATTAATGATATTTTACAGCATGTTAAAGATCGTACCGTCCATCTCATAACCTGAAGGTCGTCAGTTCAAATCTGGCTCCCGCAACCAATTTTTTACAATTAAATCAATAAGTTAATCGTTAAGTCCTTCGGGGCTAAAAATGCTATTTTTCTTCGGTGCTACCTTGGTGCTACTTACTAGGTGTTCTAGGTTCTGTGGACAAAAAATTTGGATCAAATCTTTTGTCCACAGAACCTAGAGTAAGGGTGCTTAAAAACACCTGAGAGCAGGGCGGGTATATTCAGGAATAGAGCTTTTAATTAGATGGTTACTTTTTCTTTTGTATAAAAAGCATATACAAGGCCAAAGGACGTTTGAAAAGGAACAGGTAAGTAACGTGCATTCCAACAAAGAGAAGCATGATATTGGCGAACAATTCATGTGCCTCGCCAATAGAACCACCTTCTTCCTCACTCTCCCCTTCATACTCTCCGTCATCATCTGCTAAGGCGGGGGTAACAATATCCACATTGGCAAGGCCGATGGCCTTTCCTTGGTCAATCATAATGCCAGTAATGGTTACAAAGACAATGGAAAGAGCAATCCCAAAAAGCAAAATTTTACTGATCGCCGGGTGTGTAAAGGCATTCTGGACATTTAGTCCTTCAAAAGAAGGGTAGAATTTTGATAGGCCAAGTTGAGGTGCTCCGCCTAAAGCGAGCAATAATCTAAAAATAATAATAAGTGCTACGCCATAGCCAAGCCATGCGTGGAGAAGGCCAAATTCACCAGTCAGATAAGCCAATAATGCACCAATTGCTAGTGCGGCATGATATGCTCTTAGGGTTTTAATGATGTTCATAGGTCTCTCCACTGTTTTAATATCAGCATCAAAATGCCATCAGCCTCAAAATTAACTGAGGCTGATGGGGCGTTTTTAGAAATCTATTTATTAGAGGTCTTGGTTTTTGCTAGCGCAGCTTTGTAGGCTTCGTAGTGATCGCCTTCATCTACGCGAATTTGTTCAAAGAGCTTTGCCGCTGCTGTATCACCGACCTTTGCGGCTTGTTCGGAAAATTCTTTGTACATTTTGATATTTTCGTAGTGCTCACCTTCCATAGCGTCTGCCAAATCTTTTTCGCTTCCTTTTGCGAGGCCCAATGCATCTGCTTCGCGCGCGAAATGCTCGTTTGCTTCAACATTTGCACTTTCTTCGAAAAGTTTAGCCAGTTCTTCGTTACCATCCGCACGAGCTTTTGCAGCATATGTTTGATATTTCAGGTTCGCATAGGCTTCGCCATGCATCGCGGCTTCAAGATTCGCTTTTGTCTGAGGATTAAGGTCTTTAGCAAAAGCGCTGTTGGAGGAAATGCCTGTTAGGGCAATGACGGCAGCAGTTAGGGCAAGGCTTTTTTTATTGTACATAGCTATAATTCTCCTCGTAATATTTAGTATGAATGTTGATGCAGTCTTCTAACTGTCGCTGACATTTTTATGTTCCCAACCTGACAGAGTCCTGACGGTGCAATAAGTCTTATCGTCAGGACTCTGTCAGGTTGGATGCTCAAAATAGGTAGGTAAATTAATTTATGGCAAAATGCCATGTTCCCAAAACATCTGAAAGGAAAAATTATGAATAAATTTGTCACCGCATCCCTTGCTGTTGTTGCATCATTTGCAATTACCGGCGCGGCACTAGCCAGCCCGAAATGCACATCTGAGCCACAGGAAAAGTGGCTGAGTGAAGAGGTCATGAAGCAGAAAATTTCGGAAATGGGTTATAAAGATATTAAGGTTTTTAAAAAGACAATGAGTGGCTGCTATGAGATCTATGGATTTACAGCTGACGGGAAAAAGGCCGAGGTTTACTTTAATCCCGTAGATGGAACTGTTTTTGAAAAAAATATTGATGGCGAAGAAGAGGGGGCAGAATCAAAAGAAAATGAATCTAAAGAAGATGAATCAAAAGAAAAAGACGATTAAAAAATGATAGATAACGTATCCTTCCCACAACCGGAGCAAACCCACTTAGAAAAATCCCCTAGAGTTCTTGTGTGGGATATTCTGGTGCGCATTTTTCATTGGACAGTCGTCGCGGGGTTTGCCCTCGAGATGTTCGTTCTTGATGAAGGAAAATGGCAACATCGTTGGGTTGGGTACGTTATTTTATCTGCGATACTTATTCGAATATTATGGGGTTTTGGGGGAACTACCCATGCTCGCTATGCTGATTGGTTTCCTACACCGAAGAAGCTTTATATATATATTTCTTCTCTGTTAAAGGGAAATGAACCGCGCTATATTGGCCATAACCCTGCGGGTGCAGTGATGATGATTGCGCTTATACTTGCTATGACGGCATGCGGTATAACTGGTTGGATGCAGGGCTTGGATAGATTTTGGGGCGAAGAGTGGATCCAAGAGACGCATGAGGTGCTTGCCAATAGTATTTTAGTTCTGGCTGGCATTCATGTTTTAGGCGCGATTGTCGAAAGTTTCAGGCATAAAGAGAATCTAATCTTGTCAATGATTACAGGGTATAAAAGGGCGGCAAAGGGGAGAGATATAGACTATGCGGATACTTCTGATAGAAGATAACGAAAGACTCTCTGAACTTGTTGCTCAGGCCCTTACTGTTGATGGTTTTGCAGTAGATTCGGCTTTTTCTTTATCAGAAGCCCGAGATTTTCTAAAAGTTGTTTCATATGATTTAATTCTTCTTGATCTCTCTCTCCCCGATGGGGATGGATTTTCACTTATAAAGGATATATCTGACAAAAAAATCCAAACGCCTATTCTGGTTGTGACAGCTCGTGCAGGTCTGGATGATCGTATTACAGGTCTTAACCTTGGCGCGGATGATTACCTCGTGAAGCCCTTTGCGACAGAAGAATTGATTGCAAGGTGCCGCGCTTTACTTAGGCGGCCGGGTTCTGTTTTAGGAACGGTTTTATTTGCTGGTAATCTTTCATTTAATTCAAGTAGTCGGGAAGTGGCTGTTGATGGAAGGAAATGTAATGTTTCACCTCGGGAAATGGCTCTTTTAGAACATCTGATGCGCCATATTGGACAGGTTGTTTCAAGAGAACATCTGGAGAATAGCCTTTATGCTATGGATAAGGATGTAACATCCAATGCTATTGAGGCTTCTGTTTCACGGCTTCGGCGTGCCCTGAAAAAAGAAGGTGCGAATCTTGTTCTTCATACATCGCATGGAATAGGATATGCGTTAATTCCAACAAAGGATGCTATGTAGTGAATAAGTTTTCTTTTCAGAAAGATGGTTTATTTTCACAAATATTCCGGCGACTTTTGGTGGCTGTCATCTTGTTTACCTTGGTTGAGGTTGTTTTTGTACTTGGTATGTATATCAATAATGTAGCCGATTTGGATCAGCGTCTTTTATCGCGCCAAGCTCAGGAAATAAGTCACGCCATTCGTTACCAACAATCTCAACTTATTTACGATAAATCCAAGATTATCCGCGAGCATGCCCACAATGCAAAGCTTGCTTTTGCTGTTTATGATAAAAACGGTCAAGAGATACTCATAAATGGCCCTTATGACATGAGGCCAACTCTCATGCCTCCGATAACCTCGGTCAGTCAGGAAACACGCAGAGATGATTTTTCTACTGGATTTCGGTTAAGGGGTGTAAGAAAACTGGATGTGGATGGGCAGTCAATTTGGGTTAGTTTAGTTATTGAGGGGGAAGGATTTAAACCGTTCTTTCCCGTTCTTCTGAATGAAGTTATTGACCATGTGGCAATCCCTCTCATCCCATTATCTTCTTTACTTCTCTTCTTTAACATTGTTGCTGTAAGGAGAACGCTTCGTCCCTTGGCAAATGCTCTAGAGCAGATCAACTCCATCAATCCAAAAGAAATTGATTATCGTTTGGAAGTCCCTGCCTCCCCCACTGAAGTAAAGGATTTGGTCACTGCTATGAATGGGGCTTTGGGGCGCATTGAGAGTGCTATTCGTTCTTTGCGAGAATTTACAGCGGATACAGCGCATGAGTTGCGTACTCCCCTTGCAATCATGACAATGGAAGTTGATAAACTGCCTGACGAAATAAGTCGCGTTAAGTTAAAGAAAGATTTGGACGGAATGACACGACTTGTCACGCAGATGCTGGATATGGCTTATGCAGATGCTTTAATAATTCCCGATAGCTCTCAAGCTAATCTTGTTGAGGTGGCTTCAGGAGTCATTTCGCAAATAACTCCCTTGGCTATTAAATCGAATAAAGGGATTATACTTCAGGCGGAGGGTGTTGTTGAAATTAATGGGCATGCTGAAGCGTTGGGCCGTGCATTAAGAAATATCATCGAAAACGCTCTTGCCCATACACCTGAAAACTCGAATGTTGAGGTGTCCGTTCTATCAAGCGGTGTTATATCGGTGCGTGATTTCGGCGCAGGAATTCCCGTAGATAAAAGGGAGGAGAGTCTCAACAGATTTTGGAGGGGAGACCGCAAAAAAACCAATGGAGCAGGGTTAGGGCTTGCCATTGCAAGACGTATTGCGGAATCCCATGGTGGAAAAATCGTTCTAGGAGAATCCCCTGATGGAGGGGCTCTTGTCACGTTAGATTTATCAAATGGTATATCAACTTAGTGTGTTTGTGGTTCTGCGTGGCCTATAACCCGATAGGCGGCAGGGCAATGTTTCCGAATATGGCGTTCGAGGCTGTCTATGGCCTCATGAGCACTTTCGACGCTCATATCCTCATCAATAACACAATGGAAAATGACAATTAGGCCGAATTCTGTCCTTCTGATTCTAATATCATGAACATTTTGAATGATGGGAAACAGCTTGGCTGATCCTGCAATAATCTTTGCAACGTCCTCATACTCATCCTGATTGACATCAAAACCTTTCAATTCTTTGTTTTGGAGAGGTTCTATATGTGTCTCAACCTCGACGACTTCCCCAATTTCTTTACGAATAGATGCTTCAAGTTGAGTGGCTATATCATGAGCCTCTTTGAGAGATTTTTCGCCATCAACCTCAAGATCAAATCCTACGGCAATAGTATCCTCAATTTGATGAACGGTAATATGGTGTACAGGAAGATGCATATTCCTTGCAATAATATTGACTTTTTCGTGGATTGTTTCGTTATCCAGAGCAATAGCAGAAATGCTGAGTGTTACTTCTGCTTCTGGCATATCAGATTTAATCAATTCTAAAATCATATCCTTCGTCTGTGATATGCGCTCATGGGAGAGAGTGCGGCTTACCGAAATATCAAGATCGATGAACAAAACGCTTCCCGCTGGTCTTGCGCGCACACGATTTGTTCTGATGACAGAGGGAACTTGAGAGGCGATAGACTCAATTCGTTCGCTGATCCCCTCAGGTGCAGAATCAATCAATGTTTCTACGGTACGTTTTCCCAAATCCCAACCTGCTTTGCATACAAAAATTGCAACTCCGAGGGAGGCTATTGAGTCCCCTTGAGGCCATCCCAGATACACAAAAATTAAACCAACCAGAACGACGCTCGAGCTTAAAATGTCGGATGAAAAGTGTAGGGCATCGGCTTCGAGAGCTTGGCTTTTTGTTTCTTTTGCAACTTTTGTTAATGCTCTGGCTCTATAGAAGTCTATGATAATAGAGACAACGATAACGGCGATCGCCCACCATGTGACTTCGACGGACGTGTCTTTTGTAATCAAGCGGTGAATGGCTTCGTAGGCAACCCATATGCTGGTTAAAAACAATAGTCCTGTCTCGGCTAGAGCGGCAACGCTCTCTATCTTACCGTGACCATAGTGATGTTTATCATCAGCAGGCTTGTCACTAACGCGCACGGCCATATAGGTCATCACAGTTGCGCCCAGATCAAGAAGACTGTGTAACCCCTCTGATAGTAAGCCAAGACTTCCCGTGAGGAGACCGACAGTAAATTTGGCCACGGTCATTGCACCGCTTGCATAAATGGAGTTAAGGGCAACAACTTCTTTTATATTGGCCATATTATTTTCCTAAACAAAAATTAGAGACACACATCAATGTATCTCTAACAGCAAAATATCCCTAATTTTAATGCTACGCAGACATATCCAGAAGTCTGCTGCTTGAGATACTTGCGCCGCTTCCATCTGTATCCCCATCACTATCTTTTGTTGGGGTAGGTGCAGGTGTGTTTGGCGAGGTTGCCATTTTTGTGGATTGGGGCATCTGTATATTGCCTGATATTGAGGACGGGATGTTCATGTTATTCTGACTCCGCTGGTGTGGATTTTATTTTGCAATAAGTTTAATTCTACATTGCTGTTCTGACTAAATCCTGACGAGAGAGGCTTTTTAAATTGCGAAAAGAATCTTCCTCAGATTGCGTGATCTATACCATAAGAACCACGCCCGTCAGGTTTGGATCCGGTATGATGACGGTGCCTTTATGGAGGAGTAAAAATGGCGCGGAAGGGATTTGCAATGGCGCAGGCTATCGGGTATTCACGCCAATAAAAACCCCCGCAGATGCGGGGGTTTTGGTTATTTGGAACGCCGTTCCTTATGAGGCATAGTACAGATCATATTCAATTGGATGAGGCATGGTTTCAAACGCCATAACCTCTTCCATCTTGAGGTCAACGTAAGCTTCGATCAGATCGAGGCTGAATACGCCGCCTTCCAAGAGAAAGCTATGATCGGCTTTAAGTGACTCAAGCGCCTGACGGAGCGATCCGCAAACGGTTGGCACTTTGGCCAGTTCATCTGCAGGAAGGTCGTACAGGTTTTTGTCCATGGCTGCGCCAGGATGGATTTTATTTTTAATACCATCAAGTCCAGCCATTAGCATCGCTGCGTAAGCGAGGTAGGGGTTTGCGCACGGGTCAGGGAAACGGACTTCCACGCGTTTTCCTTTGGGCGATCCGCAGTGTGGAATGCGGCAGGAGGCCGAGCGGTTGCGCGATGAATACGCCAGCAAGACGGGCGCTTCATACCCGGGAACAAGGCGTTTATAACTGTTGGTTGTCGGGTTGGTGAAGGCATTGAGCGCTTTGGCATGCTTAATGATCCCGCCGATGTAGAAAAGAGCGGTTTCCGACAATCCTGCATAACCATCGCCGGCAAACAGAGGAGTAGAGCCTTTCCAGATGGATTGGTGGACGTGCATGCCCGAACCATTATCGCCAAACATCGGCTTGGGCATAAAGGTGGCGGTTTTACCGTAAGCGGCTGCTACGTTATGCACGACGTATTTGTAAATCTGCATGTTGTCGCCGCAATCGACGAGCGTCGAGAATTTGATCCCGAGCTCGTGCTGGGCAGTGGCTACCTCATGGTGGTGTTTTTCAACCTCAACACCCATGCCGTGAATAACTGAGAGCATTTCGCCGCGCAGGTCATTGCCAGTATCAACCGGAGCATCAGGGAAATAGCCACCTTTGACGCGTGCACGGTGAGCGAGGTTGCCCTCTTCATAGGCGCGGTCAGTGTTGTGGGGGCTTTCAAGTGAATCAACCTCAAAAGAGACTTTGTTCATCTTGACCGAGTATTTCACATCGTCGAACACAAAAAATTCGGCTTCAGGCCCGAAGAAAGCCTTGTCGCCGATACCGGCAGTTTGCAGATAACCTTCGGCAGCCTTTGCAACTGAACGTGGGCAGCGCGAATAGGGTTTGCGCGTGGATGGCTCGAGCACATCACAATAGACCTTAACTGTAGGCTGGGCGGCAAACGGGTCAACCGCTACTTTTGAGAGGTCAGGAAAGAGAAGCATGTCGGATTCATTAATGGCTTTCCATCCGGCGATCGACGATCCATCGAAATAAATGCCATCTGTCAGCAGATCAACGTCAACAGTCGAAACATGTTGGGTGGTATGCTGTTGTTTGCCGCGCAAATCGGCAAAAACAAAATCAACATACTGGATATTGTTCTCCTTCAGGAATTTGACGAATTCCGCGGGGGTTTTGAACTGGTGTGCCATGCGTTTCTCCCGTATAATTGGCAGGTTTGGTATGAGTCATGCAAAATATGCAAAACAGATATGTACATAATGAGAGGGTAAATATCAGGTTTGACCAAAGGCGTCCAGTATAAAATCGTAAATTTTCACTGGACAAAAGCGATAGTTTTCAGCATATAGACACTCTACTTGACCTACAGTCATGGCGGCCGTAGCTCAGCTGGTAGAGCCCTCGGTTGTGGTCCGAGTGGTCGTGGGTTCGAGCCCCATCGGTCGCCCCATCTTCCCAAAGTTGCACCCACGGTTTGTTTTAAAAATGCACTTTTAATAAAGTGTGCGGGGCGCGGGCAGCATCCTTCGTTCGCAGGGTCTAACCATCCTTAGGCAAAATTGCCAGTTCAAACCAGTATTCACGCAGTTTGCGGATGGCGGCAAAGAAGTTATCGAGATCTACAGGTTTTTTAATGTAGGTATTGGCTCCCGCAGCATAGCAGCTATCCACATCCCGTGCGTTTTCCGAGGTTGTAAGGATAACAACCGGAATATCGCGTAAAAGCTCACTGTTTTTGATGGCAATCAGAACTTCATGACCGCTTATCCCGGGCATATTGAGGTCAAGCAGCACGACCCCTGGGCGGGGGGATTCTACAGGGTCGGAAAACTCATCATCACGCCGGAGATAGCGCAAGGCGTCCGTACCATTATCAAACCGGATAATTCTGTTCCGGATGGAGATTCCTTCGGATTTAAAGGCACGCTGTGTTGCTTCATAGTCATCATCGTTATCTTCAATAATCATGATGGGTTGCGAGGCTCTAAGATCAAACATCGGGTGACTCCTTAAGCGTAAAGTAAAACACGGTTCCCTGACCGATGACGGACTCAAACCAGATGATGCCGCCATGTCGCTCAACGTTCTTTTTTGTAAAGGTTAGCCCTGACCCACTGCCTTCGCCGTAAAGCTTCGGACTATGAAGACGCTTGAAAATACGAAATACGTCATTCTTGAACTCACTCCGAATGCCGATCCCGTTGTCCTTCACATAAAAAACGTCTGTCTCTACATGCTGATCACGGGGTTGGGTGGCCTTAAATCCTATTTCAATAATCTTTTCAAAATTGTCATTATATTTTATACCATTAACAGCCAAATTTTGCAAAATTGACACAACTTTCACACGGTCGCACATAACCGAAGGTAGCGGTTCAGGGATGATAATTTGTGCCTTCTTTTCTTCCAGAAACGGTTCGATGTTTTTAATGACGTCCTGAACAAGCGCATTCATATCATGCATTTCTTTGGCTATCTCGCCGCGGCTCAGGCGGGAAAAGGACAGCAGATCGTCAATCAGCTTGTCCATCCGTACGGTGGAGGTGAGAAGTTTGTTGATGCGTATTTTGGCATCGTCGGGGAGAAGTTCGCCATGATCCTCTAGCAAAAAGCGGGAATGGTTGTGAATGGCCCTCAAGGGCTCTTTGAGATCATGCGAGGCGATATAGGCGAAATCGTCAAGTTCAGCGTTACTGCGCAGTAACGCAGCATTACTGGCGAGAAGCGTTTTTTCGGCCTTTTTACGTTCGGAGATGTCTCTGATAATACCGCTATACATGATATTATCCAAGACTGTAATTTCGCTGACAGACAGATCGAGGGGAAAAATTTCGCCATTTTTCCGCCGACCTTCAACCTCACGCCCGATACCGATAATTTTGGCTTCGCGGGTTCTTTGATAATTGCTCAGATATTCGTCATGGTGTTGGGAGTATTTATCCGGCATCAGCATCTTAATGTTCTGCCCGATCACTTCGTGGGTCATGTAGCCGAATATTCTTTCGCAAGCCGGATTAAAGGATTGAATCAAACCACGCCCGTTAATGGTTATGAGGCCATCCACCGCATTTTCAATGATGGCCTTAAGCTCGGTCAGCGCGCGGCTTTCGGCGTAGCGCGATTGGCTAAGCTGGGATGTCAGGCGCTTGATATGAAGATTGAAGGCATTGGCAATCGGCCACGCCAGTAGAGGAGAAAGAAAAATTGCAAATAGGGCGATAATAAAACTCTGCCCTTGTGTTTTATAGGCAGCTTCAAGAAGCATGCTTTTAGGTTCGACCAAGGCTACCCCTAAAAAACGCTCCCCCGCATTCTCAGAAAAGGCAGAAAAGGGGACGTGAGTATAGGCAATAACGTAGTCGGATTTGTCATCGGAAAAAACAGATGTGGCGTTTGCTCCATTTGACGTGGCGGGATGACAGACGATAAAATCATTATCATCCTCACAGGTGAGGGTGTTGCCAAGTTTATTGGCCACGGGCTGAATGGCTTTTATCAGGGGGGAGAGGGCATAATCGGAGTCTTCATGAAACTTGATGCGGGAAAAAGGGTTCCCTTTGTCGGCTTCGATATAGTCACCGGCTTCATTAATCAACACAAGATGGTTTTCCAGCCTGAAATCTTTGAGCGTTTCTTGAATGAGTTTTTCGTAGTCGGCATTGATAACAATAAAACTAAATAATTTGCCGCGTTCGTCAAACACAGGAGAAACATGACGGATGGTGATGGTGTGTGTTTTATCTACTTTGCCATACTCCCGATTTAAAGTAACAGCCGAGAAATAAGACTCACTCGGCTTTAGATTGATCGAATCAACGATATAAGGCTCTTCTCCTGTGCGCTGGAGTTTTTGCGGCGGAACGATTTCATAATCATCAGATGTTTTGTTGACACGGACGAGTTCGCGGTCACCATCGGTCAAACCGATGAAGCGCAGCTTCGTATAGGCGGGGCGCAGCTTGAGGGTGGTCGTAAAAATGGTGGTTACACGTTCCCGTGAGTCACTGAGGCCCAATGCGCCGATTTTTTCAAGAGCGGGATTGCGTTTGAATTTAACAAACTCATTGACAGCGGGAGTGTTGGCAATCAGAAAGGCATCATTTTTCATCTGCGTAAAACTTGCCTCAAAGCGTGGTGCAATTTGCAAGGTGCGGCCGAGTAACGTCTCGATTCCCTGATTGAGAGCCAATTCAGTTATGCGGGCATAATAAAGGCCGCCAACCAGAATGGCCGTCAAAAGAGCGACCGTGCAGGCCAAAAGGGTAACTTTGAAACCGAATTGGGGTGTATCTACATCGGAGGTCTGGAGAGCATTGTTCACAATCGTCTCGGATGGTTATCAAACAATTTTAACGGGAAAATTTATAGCATCTAAAAAACAGGAAAACCAGAACTGATTTAGTACGGATATGAAATCGCCCATGCATCTGCCTGCGCGGGCAGGGGATGATATGGGGCTAATGGGCAAAAACCTAATAGCCCCATTGCTGGAGCGGTGATTCTGGGTCATAACATTCTGTATTATGAAGACAGCGATTCTCTCGTCCCATCAAATGAAACTGGCCGAAAATAAGGTCTGTACAGGAAAAACGACCTCATTTTTACTCATGCAGCGGGCCGGAAAAGCCATCGCTGATGCGCTCACCGCGCGCTATGCCAAGCAGCCTGTTTTGGTTTTATGCGGCTCCGGCAATAACGGCGGGGACGGGTTTATTGCTGCTGCCGCACTTTCCAAGAAAAAATGGCCGGTTACGGTGGCATGCGCGGTTGATCCCCATGACCTGCAGGGTGACGCCTCACGGGCAGCGGGGGGATGGAGCGGGGAGGTGATCCCCTTTGATGAGGTTGAACTTCCCGAAGAGGGATTGATTATTGATGCCGTATTCGGAACGGGGCTTGCGCGTCCGGTGACGGGGGCAATTGGTGATCTGCTGATGAGCCTACGCGAGAGTGAATGTCCGGTGATTGCGGTTGACGTGCCATCGGGCCTTTATGCCGATACGGGAGAGTGCCAGCCCTGCACGCCGCAGGCCGAACTCACCGTGACCTTCTTCCGCAAAAAACCCGCACATATCCTCTATCCGGGCAAGATGGCGTGTGGCGAGGTAATTGTCGCGGATATAGGGATTGAGGAAGACGTGCTTGACGATCTCGGCCCGTTTATCCATGAAAATGATCCATCGCTGGAGTGGGGCGCGTTATGCGAGGACAAACCGGCCTATGCCCATAAATACGATCACGGTCACGTGGTTATTCTGGGGGGCAAAGCCATGACGGGCGCGGCAAGTCTGGTGTCGGTTGCAGCGCTGCGGATGGGTGCGGGACTCTCCACAATTGTTACAAGCGCCGAGGTCGCCAATGTGTACCGCGCTTTATGCCCGAGTGTTATTGTTGAAACCTACCCCGATATGGCGCGTTTTAAAGAGCATATTAAAGACCCGCGCCGCAATGTCGTGGTGCTGGGGCCGGGGGCAGGGTTTGAGCATCCGGCAGCGCTCAAAAAGGCTGTATTTGATTCGGTGCAAAGTGAAGATGATAAAACCTGTGTGCTGGATGCGGATGCCCTCACGGTTTTTGCCGATGACCCCAAAATTTTGCATAAAGTTTTAGGTGAAAATTGCGTTCTGACCCCACATGAAGGCGAATTTGCCCGTATTTTTCCAGATATTACCGGCAGCAAGATCGAACGGGCCTATGAAGCCGCCCGCCGGACGGGGGCGGTGATCGTCCTCAAGGGGCCGGACACGGTAATTGCAGCGCCGCATGACCGCCTTGTCATTAATGCCACAGGGTCAGGGTGGCTGGCCACCGCCGGAAGCGGGGATGTGCTCGCGGGTATGATTGCAGGCCTTGCGGCACGGAATATTATGTCTCCTTTTGATGCCGCCTGCGCCGCCGTCTGGATGCATGGCAAAGCGGCAGAAAAATTAGGGGCGGGCATGATTTCTGCTGATTTGCCGGAAGTTTTGCCTGTAATTTGGAGGATCATGCCGAGGGCACCGCAGGATGGGGAACCTGAGGAACTTCCTGCGACAGAGTAGCTAACTCATAAAAATTTTATTATCTTACCAAGCAGAGAACAAAATTTTCTTGTTGAGAGGTTAGCCCATTGGTTCCACTATCTTTGAGTTTTTGAGCTTTTGCTTCCTTTAAACACGAGGGTGACTTTGAAACAAACTGCTCTTTCAGGTGCATTTCACGCAAAGTTGATTTCAACTGATCATCTGTCCCATTTCGTTTTTTGGCCTGCAAAAAGGCAACATCAACAACTTTTTCTCCTGCTAATTGTGTGGCCCGCATCTCACAAAACTTCACTTCTAATCTATCAGCAATTCTGAATGGGCCTAATGCTATCCCCAAATTGTCGCAAGGGCTTTTGTCAGCATATTGTTTATCAACAAGCGATGCTAGTTCATAGCCAATCCCTCTACTTTTTCTACCATTGTCTGAAGATTGTGCTGCCGTAGCCATCTGAGCCATTCCACCTGCAGTGGATGTGTAAGATTGACCTAAGGTGTTTGTTGAAAAAGCACCAACTGCCACGGCGAATACCATATTTGATAACTTCATTTAACACCTCCACTAAAGTATAACGTCAGCTAGGAGCACCCTAGCACAACTAATTTTATTATGCAAATAGACTAACTTGAGTCCTTATTGAAGTATAAAGCGGGGCAGTTTTTTTGGGGGAGCATGGCTAGGGAAAGCTATTGGCAAACGTAAGCCGATACTAGTTCAGGGGTAGCGTTTTGGAAGAAGCTTAAGCGCCTTACTTTTTCCCTTGGCGTTTGGAATTTTCTGCGCTAGAAGGTCAGGCTTAAGTTTTTGCGGATGTGGCGAAACTGGTAGACGCACCAGACTTAGGATCTGGCGCCTTACGGCGTGGGGGTTCAAATCCCTTCATCCGCACCATTTAGATACGTAAGAAAGCGAAGAGATTATGAAAGTATCCATCATCAAGCAAGAAGGCCTCACCCGCGAAATCGAGGTGACCGTTCCTGCGGCGACACTCCAGAAAACTGTTGAGCGCGAACTTGTAGCTTATGGCAAACGTGCAAAGATTGATGGCTTCCGCCCTGGCAAAATCCCAATGCCAATCCTCAAAAAACAATATGGCCGTATGATTTTGGGCGAAGTTCTTGATAAAACAGTTCAAGAAACAGCCGATAAAGCCATGAAAGAACAGAATATTCGTCCTGCGCTTCAGCCTAAAATCGCCCTCAAGGACGGTGAAGCCTTCGATGAAAACGCCGACCTGACCTACACGATGACGGTTGAAGTTCTCCCGACCTTCGACGTGATGGATCTGAGCAAAATCAGTGTGGAAAAGCCTGTGGCTAAAGTTGAGGATAAAGTTGTGAATGAAACGCTCGAGCGTATCGCTAGCAACAACCGCAGTTTCACCAAAGTTGAAGAAGACCGTGCCGCAGCCAAAGGTGATGTCGTTGTGGTCGATTTCCACGGACAAACCAAGGACGGTCTTGAGCTTCCCGGTATGTCAGGCCATGATATGCAGGTTGAGCTCGGCTCTGGCCAGTTGATCCCAGGTTTTGAAGATCAGCTTGCCGGACAAAAAGTGGGTAGCCATGTTCACGTGGATGTGACCTTCCCTGAAGATTACGGTTCGAAAGAACTTGCAGGCAAGCCAGCTATTTTCCATGTTGATATTAAGGAAATCCGCACCGCGTCAGAGACCCAAATTGATGATGAACTGGCCAAGCGCCTGCGTTTTGAAAATCTTGACACGCTCAAAGACGCCATCGTCAAGGAAATTTCTGCTGATTATGATCAGCTTTCGCGCCTGCGCCTCAAACGCGCGTTGCTTGATGTTCTGGATGAAAACCACAGCTTTGACCTGCCGCAAGGCATGGTCGATCTTGAGTTTGAATCAATTCTGCGCCAGATGGAGCAAGAGAAGAAACAAGCTGGCGAAGAGCTGACCCAAGACAACAAAGACGAACTCAAACCAATTGCCGAGCGCCGCGTGCGTTTGGGCTTGGTTCTGGCAGAAGTTGGTCGTGCCGGAAACGTGGAAGTAAAACAGGACGAGTTGTTCAAGGCTATTTACGCCGAAGCGCGCAAATTCCCTGGTCAAGAACAACAGGTTCTTGATTTCTACCGCAAGAACCCGCAGGTCATTGAATCCTTCCGCGCCCCGATTTACGAAGATAAAGTCATCGACTTCATCCTGACCAAGGCTAGCGTCACCGAAACATCAATTTCGATTGAGGATCTGACCAAGGAAGAGGACGATGCCAGCGAAGCAGAGGCCAAGCCCAAGAAAAAGGCAGCCGTTAAAAAGAAATCGGCTTAAGCCATTTGCAGAAACAACAAAGCCCCTGAGAGATCAGGGGCTTTTTACTGGGTGGAGATAACCCTTAGTTATTATCACTCCTGCGCGCGTACAAAGGCTGTCCGTAGGCCAGCTTCATAATAATCCCGCCCGCTGTAATAACGGCTGATAGGGCACCGATCACAGTCCCGACGCCGATAATCATAAAGACCACAAAGGCTATCCAGCCGAAGCCGTTCGAAAACTCGATTTTGAATTCTTTGCCGTCAAGGTGGCCCGAAATAACGGTGGCCGCATCCTTGGTATAATCCAGAATAACCTTCATCAGGGCAACATCCTGCGGTGCGGTAAAAATCTGGTACACGGTCACGCAGCAAAAAAGAAGCATCACGGCGCCTGCCGCGAGAAGAGCCATACCAAAGAGTGAAAGAACATTAAGCGAAACGGAAGAGGGGGTGATACCCCCCGCATTTTTGGTTTCGCCCATCATCTTAAAATCCGCCGACTTTCATAATAACTTTGCAGTTTGTTTCAAGAATTTGAGGGTAACCTTTTATGGTGTCAAGTACAACAATATCTATACAGTCACCTTGACCGTTGGCGCTGAGTTGTCCCTGCGATCCGGGGAGTATCATACCGGTGAAGATGTTTTTGTCATGAACGGTGGCCTTCATTCCATCCGGAGAAATCGTGATGCCGGAGATAACGTTTTGTACCGTCGCCTTGTTCATGGCATCGTAATTCTCGCGCGCGGCGGCCATGATTTTATCTTTGCTAGAAATTTCGGAAGACTGAAGCGGTGGTTGCCCGGGTAAATAAATAGATACATTGCTGTACCCTTTCACATCGGGATGCATGCTCTGATCCATAAACAGAAGAAAACTGTCAAAGTCGGCCTTATACATACGCGCCGAAAGACTATAGAAGTCCTCAATCATGGTGTTTGTCAGACGTTTGGGAGAATCAGCTGCACGCGCCGGACTGCCGCCCGACAGGCAAAAACCGACAGCCAGTAACAAAGCGTATTTTAACACGATATTTTTCATACACACCCCTGTGACATGAACTCATGAAACCGCAAGCAGTGTAATATAAAAGAAAGAATTTAACAAGTGTTGCGGGTGCTAAGCAATAACCTTACGCAAGCGGCTCAGAACTTCATCCCGCCCCAGAAGTTCCACTGCATGGATCAGGGACGGGGAGGTTGTCCGCCCGCATAGCGCCGCCCGCAGAGGCATCATCACTTTACCGAGTTTGCCGCTTGTGTGATAATCCGCCGTAGCCTTGCAAAGTTTTTCAACTTCTTCCGCCGTGAATGTCTCAAGGGTCTTGAGATTATCGTGAAGGACTTGAAGCACCAGTTTGCCTGTCTCATCAAGCTGGGCTTTGGCTTTATCATCCCAGTCGTAATCACCTGTCACCCAGAAAATACGGGCATCTTCGGCAAGTCCGACCAAGGTTTTGGCGCGGGATTTCAATTCATCCATACGGGCAAGCAGCCGCGCTGGGGTATGCGGGTCAAGCGCCGCGCCTTGTTTGGCCATAATATCAAGGGTGAGGTTCACCAGCCGCTCATTGTCTGCAAGTTTGAGATAATGGGCATTCACAAAATTGAGTTTTTCAAAATCAAATCGCGCTGGGCTTTGGCCGATACCCTCGAGGTCAAACCACGCAATGGCCTGATCAAGCTCCATGATCTCGTCATCGCCATGCGACCAGCCGAGCCGCATCAGGTAATTGCGCATCGCTTCGGGGAGGTAACCCATATCACGGTATTCCTCGACGCTTGTCGCGCCGTGGCGCTTAGAGAGTTTTGCCCCGTCCGGCCCCAGAATAAGGGGCAAGTGGGCGTAAATGGGAATATCCCAGCCCATCGCTTCATAAATAACATTCTGGCGGAAGGTATTGTTCAAATGGTCATCGCCGCGGATCACATGTGTGACCCCCATATCATGGTCATCAACCACGACGGCCAGCATATAGGTGGGGACGCCATCACTGCGCAGGATAATAAAATCATCCAGCTGCTCGGCGGCCACTTTAACCTCGCCTTGTACGCGGTCATAGACAATACGCTCGCCATGAAGGGGAGCCTTGATACGAATGACAGGCTTTACCCCTTCAGGCGGCGTTTGGGCGCTGTCCCGCCAGCGGCGGTCATAAAAGGTAATGCGGCCTTCGGCTTTTGCCGTTTCGCGCATTTCCTCGAGTTCTTCCGGTGAGCAGTAACAGTAATAGGCCTTGCCCATTTTCACGAGTTCATGGGCAATTTCGGCGTGACGTGGGGCGCGCTCGAACTGCGAGAGAATATCCCCGTCCCAGTCAATCCCCAGCCATTTGAGGCCATTAATAATGGCATCCACAGCTTCCTTCGTATAACGGGCACGGTCAGTGTCCTCAATCCGGAAGAGCATCTTGCCTTTATGTCGTTTGGCATAAAGCCAGTTGAACAGGCCGGTGCGGGCGGTCCCGATATGCATAAAACCAGTGGGCGAAGGTGGAAAACGTGTTACGACTGTCATAGAGAATTGGTATTGAATTCCAGTGCACCTTTCAAGGGGAATTGCGTGTTTTTATCAGCTATTCACATCGTCGGGGTATTGAAAGAAACAGCGGAAGCTGCTCTGGCACGGTTTCGGGATGATTTTTTGCTCTGGGCTCCTGTTTTTCTGGGGCTGGGGGCCGGATTATATTTTGGTATGGGTTTTGAGCCGCCTTTTGCCCGAACAGGCTCTCTATGGGCAGGGGCGCTGGGTCTTCTACTGGGGCTGTGGCGCTGGAGCCGCAACCACCCCGAGCGCGAAAGTCTGGCCGCCTCTTTTTGGATTATGGCGGCTGTAGTGGTGACACTGAGCGGCTTTGCCCTTGCGCAGCTGCGCACTGTTTTGGTTGATGCCCCGATGATTACCAAGGAAACACGTCCTCTTACAATTTCGGGGACGGTTGAAAGCGCCGAAAAACTCGAAGGGCGCGCGGGGACAGTTTTGATTTTATCACATCTGGCCATAGAAGATTGGGCCGCAGATGAAACACCCCGCAAAGTAAAAATCAGCACCAAAACCTTTGTCGATGCAGCGGCAGGAGATCAGATCACGCTGCTGGCCAAATTGATGCCGCTCTCATCGCCCGTTATGCCCTATGGCTATGATTTTGCACGCCACTATTATTTCGAGGAGATTGGCGCAACGGGTATTGGCCTTTCTCCTGTAAAACAGCTTGAAGGAAAAGATAAAGAAGCAGACCTCATTGATAAAATACGCAAGAACATCGCGCAGCAAGTCGATCAAAATGTCCCGCCCGAGCAGGCCGGAATTGTGAAGGCCTTGATGACGGGGGAACGCGCGGCGATTAGCGATGACGACTGGCAATCCTTGCGGGTCTCGGGCCTCGCGCATATCATCTCGATCTCGGGGCTTCATGTAACCTTGATGGCGGTGCCAGTCTTCTTTCTCGTGAGGCTCTTGCTCGCGGCCATTCCCTTTATTGCACTTCGTTATCCCATCAAGAAATTTGCAGCCGTTGCAGCGCTTGTGGCGTGCAGTCTTTATGTCGGGCTGGTCGTGCCGAGTGTGCCCTCAACCCGTGCCTTGATTATGACGGCCATTGGCTTGATTGCCATCATGCTTGACCGCTCGCCATTCTCGCTGCGGATTGTGGCGGTATCGGCCATTCTGGTGCTGGTCTTTACGCCGGAAAGTATCTGGAGTGTAAGCTTTCAGATGTCCTTTGCTGCCGTGACTCTTTTGGTGGCAATGGCAGAAGCCACGCGCGGCTTCTGGATCGCGCAGATGCAAGAGGCAAGCGTCCTCAAAAAATTTATTCTCTTCCTCGTGGGCTCCATGCTCACCAGTTTTGTAGCCTCTCTTGCGACAGCGCCTTTTGCCATGATCAATTTTCACCAGTTTGCCAGCTACAGCGTGCTGGCCAACACATTGTCCATCCCTGTTACCAGCCTTCTGATCATGCCGATGCTGATGATCTCGTTTGCGCTGATGCCCATCGGCCTTGGAGGCTATAGTCTCGGGGCGATGGGCTATGGTGTCGAATGGCTCCTTGCCATTGCCCGCTATGTGGAATCGCTTCCCTATGCGCAGTTTATCGTACCGCAAATGCCGCAGACTTTTTTGCTGTGCATTGTTGCGGCCATGATCGCCGGTGTGTTGTTTGCCGGAAGGTTTAGGGCCTTGGCGTTTGTCCCGCTCATTCTTGCGGTTTTTGTCATCATGGATTTTAAAGCGCCAGACATGATCGTCTCGAGAAAGGGAACGCTCGCAATCCACGATCAGGAAACGATGATCGTCTCAAACAAAAGACGGGACAAATTCGCCGCCGAAGAGTGGCGCAAATCATGGGGTGTTGCAGCGGATGCCAAAAAGACTCCGCCCAAAGAAGGAGAGATAGAGCTTACGAGCGGCGGCACCCTAAGATGCGATCTCTCCGCGTGTCGTATCGAAAAAGGGGTCATGAAGATTGCCTATGGGCACTCCCTTTACGCCCTTGCGCAGGAATGTAGTTGGGCGGATATGATGATCAGTACGCAGGTCGTTCCGAAAGATTTATGTAAGGGGCGCAGCGTCAAAGTTTTCGGCAAGTGGCAGTTGGAAGACGCGCAAGGTCTCTCCCTCGACACACAAACAGGAGAGATGGTCACGGTGCGCGCGGCGCGGGGCAATCGCCCGTGGGTCAAAACGCATTAACGCTGAAAGTTTAGTGTTATGGACTTATAAATAAGAAATTGATTTGACTTTATTTTTAAGGGGTCTCTTAGTTCGTTTTGCGTTTTTTTGTTTTTCACCACAGAGAACACAGAGGGGCACAGAGTTTTTTTCGTCATCGCCTGAATGCCGTGAGGTATTCTAAGGCGATCCATACGTGTTGATTTTCATGGATTCCCCTAGAATTTCTTTCAGAAATTCGGGGAATGACAAGTGAGGGATGAGGGGAATGACGGGGGTGTTAAATTCTTGGTGTTCTTCGTGTCTTCGCGTTTTTTTAAGACTGGATTCCGGCTGGAGTTTACCCCCCGCGAAAGCGGGGGCCGGAATGACTGCTAAATCTAATGATATGTTCGCATCAACGAGGCAAGCTGCCCTTGAATTTGAACACGATCCGGCGAGAGAATACGCGGCAGATAGGCGTCATTCTCGGCCTCGAGAATAACTTTACCATCTTTGCGGTAGAGTCGTTTGAGCGTGGCTTCCTGACCATCAACCAGTGCCACAACAATCGCGCCATCGCGCGCCTGATCGGTCTTGCGGATAATCACAAGGTCGCCGTCATTGATGCCGGCTTTAATCATGGAGTCACCTTCGACACGCAGCGCGTAATGCTCTCCTTGTGTGACAAGGGAAGGGGGGACATCGAGAAAATCGCCATCATTTTGAATGGCTTCAATGGGGGTTCCGGCAGCAATTTTTCCCACCAACGGTAAACTGGTCATCTCGGACACGGTTGCCACAACGCGCGCGGCAAGGCTGGGCTTGGAGGAGGCAGAATTTTTGGCGTTAAGAGCGTCATGGGCCAGATCTTCAGGAAGGCGCAACACTTCAACGGCGCGGGCGCGGTTGGGGAGGCGCTGCAAATAGCCGCGTTCCACAAGACTGGTTACAAGGCGGTGAATGCCCGATTTGGATTTAAGGTCGAGGGCATCTTTCATCTCGTCAAAAGACGGGGCAACACCCGAATGAATCAGGCGATCACGAATAAAAACCAGCAGCTCGCGCTGTTTTTGCGTTAACATGATTGTTCCAGTATGTTTCTTGTTTCGTTCTTCTTTTGTTTTACGCCACTTCGGCGTATTTGCCAAGAAGATTTTTAACAGCCAACCCAATATCATGCTCCCGCATGAGGCTTTCCCCGACCAGAAACGCATCAAACCCGCTTTCAAACAATTGGCGAAGTTCCAGATGCGTGGCAATGCCGCTCTCGGCAACCCGCACCACCGCAGGGGGAATTTTTTCAAGCAATTTGTAAGCTGTGTCGAGATTGACGGCGAGCGTTTTAAGATCACGCGCATTCACGCCCACCATCATGGGCGAAAGAGCCAACGCCCGATCAAGTTCCGCTTCGTCGTGGACTTCGACCAACACATCCATGCCAAGCCCGACGGCGGTATCGTAAAGTCGTCGCGCCAGAAGATCATCAACCGCTGCCATGATAATGAGGATGCAGTCCGCGCCTAACGCACGGCTCTCAACTATCTGGTAGGGCGCGATCATAAAATCCTTGCGGATCACGGGAATCTGCACCACCGCCTTGACGGCTTCAAGGTCTTCATCAGCGCCTTTGAAATAAGGCTCGTCCGTCAACACCGAAAGACAGGTGGCCCCCGCACTTTGATAAGTCATGGCGATTTTGACCGGATCAAAATCACTGCGGATAATCCCTTTGCTAGGCGAGGCTTTCTTAACTTCGGCAATCAGCGCGGGAAGGCCCAAATCTTTTTTGGTGCGGATATGACGTACAAAGCCAAGCGGGGCAGGCGCAAGGCGCGCCCGCGTCTCATGGACGATTTGCGGGATAAGGTGTTCGCAGCGCGCGACATGGGCACGTTTGTCATTACAGATGGTCTCAAGAATATTCATAGAATAGTTGTAGTATAGTCTCGGTAGTCGGTAAAGACTCGAAGCGCTTTTCCACTTGATAGAGCATCACGCCCCATGGCCACACCCTCTGGCAAAGTAGGAGCGATGCCTGCCAGCAGCAAGGTCGCAGCTGTATTTGCCAGAACAATATCGCTATAAGCGGAAGGCGTGCCTTCCAGTAAGCCCATGAGGGCCCGCGCATTGAAGGAGGCGTCTCCTCCCGTGATTGAGTCAGGTGCAATCAGGCCAAGACCAAAATCGGCAGGGCTCCATACACCCGAGGTAATTGTGCCGTTCTGTAGCATTGAATAGTAGGTCTCGCCGCACAGCGAGATTTCATCAAGACCATCTGCCCCGTGAACGATAATCGCAGCAGAGCTTCCGAGGTCACGCAGGGCCTGCGCAACGGGGTCACATAAAGCGCGGTCATATACGCCAATGAGTTGCCGCTGCGTCCCCGCAGGGTTGGCCAGCGGCCCCAGCAGATTAAAAAGAGTACGGAACCCCAGTTCACGGCGAATGGGCGCAAGGTTTTTAAGGGCAGGGTGATGGTTGGGGGCCATCAGGAACGAAAACCCGATATGATCGAGCGCCTGTTCTTCCTGAAAGAGGGAAAGGTCAAGATTCACTCCGAGGGCTTCCAGAACATCCGCCGCGCCCGAGCGTGACGTTGCGGCGCGGTTGCCGTGTTTGGCAATCTTAACGCCGCACGCAGCCGCCACAAAACCTGTCGCCGTTGAAATATTGAGGGACTGGGAATGATCTCCCCCTGTGCCGCAGCAATCGATAGCCTCGGGAAAGAGAGTAAGTTTAATCGCCCGCGCGCGGATGGCCGTAACAGCCGCAACAATATAATCCGACGTGATGGGGCGCTGCGCGAGAGCCATCAAAAACGCCCCCGTTTGGGCAGGCGAGCACAGGCCATCAAGAATGGCGCAGGTAAAATCATGAAGCTGTGGTGCCGAGAGATCACCGCGCTCTGCCAGATGATGAAGAATATCCTTGATCATAAATACTCCCGCACAAAGTTTGCGAGAATGTCCATGCCATGGTCGGTGGCGATACTTTCGGGGTGAAACTGGACGCCGTGAATAGGCGTGGTTTTATGTGCAAGGCCCATGATGAGATTATCATCTGTCTGCGCGGTAATCTCCAGAACATCGGGAAAGGTTGCGCGCTCAACAATCAGCGAGTGATAACGTGTCACTGTAAAAGGTGAGGGAATACCCTCAAAAATTCCTGTGCCGTTATGCGTGATGCTTGAGAGTTTGCCATGCATGGGAACCGGCGCCCGCACGACTTTCCCGCCAAACACCTGACCAATGGCCTGATGCCCAAGGCACACGCCCAGCAGGGGAATCTGGCGCTCCGCACAGGCTGCGATTAGTTCAAGACAGACACCCGCGTGGTCAGGGTCGCTGGGGCCTGGGGAGATGACAATTGCCGCAGGTTTTTCCGCCAGAATATCCGCAACAGTTTTCTGGTCATTCCGCATAACGTTGCAGGACTGCCCCAGATTCCCGAAATATTGAACAAGGTTATAGGTAAAGCTGTCGTAATTATCGATAAAGGTAATCATGTTCGCCCCCCGTCTATGTCGTGGTTGCCGAGAGACGCGCAATAGTCTCTTCCGCAGCCGTCAAGATGGCTTTTCGTTTGTTGAGGCACTCCTGATATTCGGATTCAGGATCACTGTCGGCAACAACGCCGCCGCCCGCCTGCATATAGAGTTTACCGTCTTTAACAAGGCAGGTGCGCAGAGCAATGCAGGTATCAATATTGCCGTTCCCGCCGAGGTACCCAACACCGCCCGCATAAAATTTGCGTTTGACGTTTTCAAGCTCATCAATAATTTCCATGGCCCGTATTTTCGGAGCGCCGCTCACAGTCCCCACAGGGAAACCCGACATAAAGGCATCAAGCGAGTCGTTGCCCGCAGCCAGTTTTCCCTCGACATTGGAGACAATATGCATGACATGGGAATAACGCTCGATCACGAATTTCTCGGTGACCTTGACTGATCCAATCGCGCACACCCGCCCCACATCATTACGCCCGAGGTCAATGAGCATCAGATGCTCAGCAAGTTCTTTGGGGTCAGCGAGCAAATCCGCCTCAAGCGCTTTATCTTCGTCAAGGGTGCCCCCGCGCGGGCGCGTTCCCGCAATCGGGCGCACGGTCACAAGGCCATCACGGACACGCACCAGAATTTCGGGACTGGAGCCGACCAGTGCAAAATCGGGAAATTTGAAAAAGAACAGGAAAGGGGAAGGATTAAGGCGACGGAGCGTCCGGTAAAGCTCGAACGGCGGGCAATCAAATTCAGCTTCAAAACGCTGCGAGGGGACCACCTGAAAAATATCACCGGCGCGAATATATTCCTTGGCCTTCTCAACCGCCTGATGATAACCCGCGCGCGTAAAATTGGAGGTGACATCCAAGGGCAGCGAAATTTTTGAAGCACGTGGTGAATAAACCAGAGGAGCCGCCAACTTTTGTTTGAGGCTGTCGATCTTTGCACACGCCGCATCAAAGAAAATAGGCGCAGGCTCCTGTGTGCTGCCGCGATGCGCATAGACAGGAGCCAGCAAACATATTTTGTGGGTGATATTGTCAAAAATCACCAGCAACGAAGGGCGGAAAAAAATAGAATCCGAAATACCGAGTGTATCGGGATTTTTGTCGGGGATTTGCTCGATATGGCGCACCATGTCATAACCCATATAGCCGAACAGTCCCGATCCCGCCATCGGCGGCAGGCCATCGTCGAGGTCGTTAATGCGCGAGAGGTCAAGAATATGCCGCAGCGAGGCGAGGGGAGTGTCATCACCCTCGGCGCTCCAGATGAGATCGGGGGCAAAGCCGATGATTGTATAACGCCCGAGATTGGCCCCGCCTTCAACTGACTCGAGAAGAAAAGCATAAGGCTCATCCTGCGTCAGTTTCAAAAACGCCGAAACCGGCGTGTCAAGGTCAGCGGAAATCCATTCGTAAACAACCTGATTTTTCTGCGCGGCAAAGCGCGTCGCAAAATCGGCAAATTCACTTTTCAAGACCGCGGGCATTACTCTTCTTGTCTCCCATAGGCGCGTTCGAGGAGTTCCTTGTTGATCGTCACCTCATACTGCGAGGTGAGCCAGTTAGCGAACATATCGACGGTGCCTTTGGATACGTTCTGGCGGATCATGAGCGCAGCTTGAGGGTCGTTTTTCTGGTCAGCGGTCATCTTACCGAGGTCAATTTTACTCACGCGGCCAACATAGACGCCGTCTTTCTCGGGGACTTCAATGACAATAAATTTGCCCTGTTCGGCAGACATCAGACGTTCAGCCGCGGAAAGGGGAAGGCCTTCAGGTGCATCGGTTCTTTTGATCTGGGTATAGTGCGCCACTTTTTGCGAAACTTTGGCGAGAGTTATCGCGCCGTCATTGAGTTTGGTAGAGAGGGCGCTTGCTGCCGCCAGATTTTTCTGACGTTTTTGATCGGCCATCCACGCTTTTTTGACATCATTTTTAACCGTATCAAAAGGCTTTGGCATCGATTTGGAAATGGTGTCAACCCGCAGCGAATAGATTTTTCCATCACCCAACTCCTTAAAGGTTGAAGCGTGGGAGGCCTCCGCAGCAAAGGCCTGCTCCAGAATCATGTGCGCAGCTTTCCCAGCTCCAGTAGCAGCAAGAGCCTCATCCTTGGAATCGCGCTGAAGATTTTTGACGCTTTTAACATCCAGCGGATATGCCTTGGCAAGATCTTCATAACGCTCGCCCGCATCAAGACGCTCTTCAATCGCGCCGCTCACTTCGAAAATACGGTCAGCTTGTTTGTCCGCCAGCAGAGCCGCGCGGATGTTATCACGCACATCATCAAGGCTTTGCGTATGTGCCGGAATGATTTCTTGAATGACAAACAGGTGGTAGCCAAGGCCTGTCTTATAAGGCCCCAAAGCCTCTTTGGTGGCTCCAGCAAATAAAGGTTCTGAAATCTCTTCGGGAAAATCACCGTTCTTATAGGTTTTGGCGTTGGTATAGTCGTCTGTTTTGCCCGTAACTTTTTTTACAGCTTCTTTAAGAGGAAGGCCTGATTTGACGAGAGCCAGCGTTTTATCAGCTACGTCTTCCGAGGGAAAAATGGCTTGTTCAAGGCTACGTGTTTCCGGCAAGTCGTAATCAGCCTTGTTCTCTTCATACGCCGCGGAAATATCTGCATCGGCAATAGTGACGTCCTTGGTAAGGGCCGCAGTATTCAAAAGAGCAAGCGTAATATCGCGGGACTCGGGGAGCATATAGGAGTTCGTTGTCTGGGCGTAGGAACTGCGCAAATCATCATCGCTTGGGTCGTTGTCGAGCTTGATGGAATCGCGAGGGATAAAAAAGACATCTGCTTCGCGGGTCTCTCCCGAATAGGCGTTCAAATCGGCGATCAGGGCTTCGGGGACATAGGATGCCGAGGCAAAAATATTTTGCAAGATGGCGGCTGCCGTATCATCGCGCAGGCTTTCCACAAGTTTGGCTTCCGTGGTCTGTGCGGTTTTGAGATACAGGGCTAGGGCTTCTTTATCGCTCATGCCTTCTTTTTTGAGGGGGGCAACCAGCGCCTGAATGCGCTTGGCAACGAAATTATCGTCAATGGCAAGTCCCGTGTCTTGCGCAAATTTTTTGAACAGGCGTTCGAAAATATCCTGACGCAAAAAGGCATCAACCAGCCCCAGCTGGTAAGCGTCCTTGGGATCAATATTGCGGCTGCGCAGTGCATTTGACAGGCGGTTGTGGAAATCCTGAATTTTGATGGGGTCACCATCCACAACGGCAACGTCAGTCGCTGTTACGCCACCCCGAAACATCCCGTTCCAGTCCGAAAGTATAAGGCCCATAGCCCCCATCACCAGAAGACCAAGGAAAATGGCCGACAAAAATCCGTTACGCATGGAACGAAGCAGCATGAAAAAACCTCACAGCGAAGCCGCATTGATATTTTAAAGTATGGGACTATAAACATCCTGTGTTGCCATGCCAAGCCTTGATGATTATATGTAAGTGCAAAAGAGAGAGAAAATTATGACGCAAAGCCGCCCGAAACTCATCGCAGGAAATTGGAAAATGAATGGCTCGCAAGCCAGCATCAGGGATCTGGTGGGAGGGCTTTCATCCATGCAGCCAAAAGGGGTCGAGGTCTGCGTGTGCCCGCCTTACCTTTATTTGACGCAGGTTGCCCAGATGTTGCCGCCTTCCATCCTTTTGGGTGCGCAGGATTGCGCGGTTGAGGATAATGGTGCCTTCACCGGCGATATTTCGGCAACAATGCTGGGGGATGTTGGCGCCAAATTCGTGATTTTGGGTCATTCGGAGCGCCGCCAGAACCACCGCGAAACAAATGCAATTATAGCAAATAAAATTCGCAAAGCTGTGGCAAACGGGTTAATCCCCATCCTTTGTGTAGGGGAAACCGAAGCAGAACGCGATGCAGGTGTCCAGAATTCTGTTGTTATCACGCAATTAATTGAGTCGATTCCGAAAGACGTTGATTATGCACGTTTGGTTGTGGCGTATGAGCCGATCTGGGCAATAGGCACTGGAAAAACCGCTACTATTGAGGATATTAAAGCCATGCACGGGGTAATTCGTAAATATCTCAACGAAAAGCTGGACAATTCTGCCTCAATCCGTATTTTGTACGGCGGCTCGGTGAAAGCTGACAATGCACCAGACATTCTGGCGGTCGAAAATGTTGACGGTGCACTGGTCGGCGGCGCGAGCCTGAAGGCTGACCAGTTTCTGAGCATTATTCAGGCAGCTTGAACATAAAAAGTTAGAAGAGAAAATTTATGGAACACGTTGTTTTGGTTGTACATTTGATTGTTGCGTTCGTCATGATTATTCTGGTCATGTTGCAACGTTCCGAAGGCGGCGGTCTGGGCCTCGGGAGCGGCGGCGGTGGCCTTGGAAACTTCGCGTCGGTACAATCGACAGCCAGCGCCCTGACTAAAATCACGACCTATGTTGCTATTGCGTTTTTCTGCACCAGCATAGTTCTAGCGATTTTGGCCTCGAATCATGGGGCGACAAAAGCCAGTATCCTTGATAATCTTGCGGCTGAGAAAGAAGTGGCAGTCCCTGTTGGCGAACCTGCCAATGATTCCGCCGAAAAAGCCGTCGAAAAAGAGAGTGCTGCTCCGGCAGACGACAAACCTGCAGCTGAAAAAGAAAAAACAGGCGAAGCGCCCAAAGTTGCCGAGCCCCCAACTGTTCCAATCGCAAAGTAAAACATGACACGATATATCTTCATTACCGGTGGCGTGGTTTCCTCTTTAGGAAAAGGTCTCGCCTCCGCCGCTCTTGGTGCGTTATTGCAGGCCCGTGGCTACACGGTGCGCCTGTGCAAAATGGACCCTTACCTCAATATTGATCCCGGGACCATGAGTCCGTTCCAGCATGGCGAAGTGTTCGTGACCGATGATGGCGCGGAAACCGACCTTGACCTCGGTCATTATGAACGTTTTACGGGGAGGCCTGCGGCCCAGTCCGACAACATCACCACAGGCCGTATTTATATGAACGTCTTGCAGCGGGAACGCCGCGGCGAATATCTGGGAGCCACCATTCAGGTGATTCCGCATATCACGGACGAGATTAAAAATTTCATTCGTCAGAAAGAAGACAGCGCCGATTTTATTCTGGTCGAAACGGGCGGAACGGTCGGGGATATTGAAGCACATCCGTTTCTGGAAGCCATCCGCCAATTCAGTAACGAAGTGGGACAACAGCGCGCGATCCTCATTCACGCGACATGGCTGCCTTACATTCCGGCAGCAGGCGAACTTAAAACCAAGCCAACCCAGCACTCGGTCAAGGAATTGATGGCATCGGGTATCCGCCCCAATATCCTCCTGTGTCGCGCTGACCGTACGATTGACGAGGGCGAGCGCCGCAAGATCAGCCTGTTTTGTAATATTCCCTTTGAATGTGTCATTCCGGCGCTTGATGTTAAATCCATCTATGAAGTGCCGTTGACCTATCATGCGGAAGGGCTGGACACGCAGGTGCTCAAATGTTTTGGCTTACCCACAGATGGTAAGCAGGATCTTTCAATCTGGGAAGATATTGCCTTTCGTATTCACAACCCCGAAAGCGAAGTCAAAATCGCCATCGTTGGTAAATATACCGAGCTTTCCGACAGCTATAAATCACTCAACGAAGCCCTCATTCATGGGGGTATCGCCAATCGTGTGAAGGTCAAACTGAAATTTATCGAGTCCGAAGTTTTTGAACAAGAAGGCACACTCTTTGAACTTGAAGACGTGGACGCAATCCTTGTCCCGGGGGGCTTTGGCCACCGCGGAACAGAAGGAAAAATCAAGGCGGTGCAATTCGCCCGCGAGCATAAAGTCCCGTATTTCGGGATTTGTTTCGGGATGCAAATGGCTGTAATTGAGGCCTGCCGCTCTCTGCTGGGCCTTACCAAAGCCAGCTCGACCGAATTTGGGGCAACCGATGAGCCGGTTGTTGGACTGATGACCGAGTGGATAAAAGGCAATGAAACTGTGGCCCGCGCGCATGATGGCGATATGGGCGGCACCATGCGCTTGGGCGCCTATACCGCAGCGCTGGCTAAAGGGTCGCGCGTGGCAGATATTTACGGCAAAACTAGCATTTCTGAGCGCCATCGCCACCGCTATGAGGTCAATACGGCCTATGTTGACCGTCTGCAAAGCAAGGGTATTATTTTCAGCGGCATGTCGCCGGATGGAAAATTGCCTGAAATCGTTGAAATTCCGGATCACCCGTGGTTTATCGGCGTGCAGTATCACCCCGAACTCAAATCCAAACCGTTTGATCCTCACCCACTGTTCGTGTCGTTCATCCGCGCGGCCATTGAAAAAAGCCGCTTGGTGTAATGATAGCAAATATGCTTGCAAGATGAATTTGTATATGGTAGCATGAAATGAAAGTGGTACTGGATACAAATATTCTCGTATCAGCTCTGATGAGTGCGGACAATGCGTGCCGGGACGTGATCCGTATGGCCTTTGAGGGGCGGATCAAACCTGTTATCGGCAATGCCTTGTTTGCAGAATACGAATCGGTGCTGGCGCGGGACTATTTATTTCGGGGATGCCCGTTTGACGATGCCAAAAGAAACTTGTTTTTGGATGACGTCCTCAGCGTGTGTTCGTGGGTTGAAATCCATTACCTCTGGCGTCCGAATTTGCGCGATGAAGCCGACAACCATGTGTGGGAACTGGCGGTTGCGGGCGGTGCGGGG
Source organism: Pseudobdellovibrionaceae bacterium (assembly GCA_041674725.1). Taxonomy (GTDB): domain Bacteria; phylum Pseudomonadota; class Alphaproteobacteria; order Micavibrionales; family Micavibrionaceae; genus UBA1573. The sequence goes on from JBAYVC010000002.1 coordinate 227,573, forward strand.
GCCATTATCACGCAAAACCTGAAAGATTTCAGGCGCGGGGATTTGCAGATGCCGGATATTGAAATTTTGCATCCGCATATCCTCCTTGAAAACATAAGGAGAGGAACATGGCAACATTGACTATTCGCATACCTGAAGGCAAAGCTGAACGGTTGAAAACACTCGCCCAGCAGCGTGGTGTAAGTGTGAACAAGCTCATGGAGGAACTTGCCACGTTTGCCATTGCCGAATTCGACGCTGAAACGCGCTTTCGCCTTCGTGCCGCGCGCGGGTCGCGGGAACGGGGACTGGCGTTTCTCGATGAGTTGTCGCAGCATTATGCGGAGGCCCCACAATCTGCTGCACTGCACGACCAGCCGCAAGCTGGGTTTGATCCCAAAAAGTAAAGAAAAATAGGAAGGCGGAGGGCAGGGAGGTATCTCGCTGCCCCCGCTAAATTTGACAAATTCACATAAGGAAGTTATGCGCATATCTCATAACAGACCTACAAACAGGTCAATATGAGGGTGTAATGACAAAAAAAGTACGAGTTCCAGGTGATGTTTCTTTTCGGTTCAAGTCGGCGGCAGGCGAACCTTTCGACGGTAAAAAAGCCTTGTTTACAGCTGACGGCGCCTCCTATAACACCACAGCAGATGCTGTAGTGATTGCTCAAATTCAAGAAGGGATTGCGCATAACGTGTTCATTGCGCGACGTGAGAGCGAGATTATCGACTCCATTCAAGGGGCAGGCTTTCAGCATGTGCCTGATCTTGAAGTTCCATTAATTGCTCAAAAATTAGGTTAAAGGGAGTTTTGCGTATGTCACATAATCACACAGATATTTCTGACGATAATGAACCCTTTTATGATGATGGCGGAGATCAAAGTATTCCACTGCCCGTTGCGCTGATGATTGGTGTGGCTCTCTTGAGCCATATGGGTACTGACAAAGCGTCCCCAACGACTAAGCCCTCTTTCGTGAAGGCCGCCGTGGCGGCGCCGACTCAGGCAATTGCCCCCCAGCTTCAACGTGATGCGCAAGGTTGCGTAATCTATACGGCGAGCCGTTCCCCCGCTTGTAAATAAGCAAACCAGATAGTGGCCCCAAAATCCCCTTGTATGAGGGGATTTTTTATACTCTCGCCCTTGCTCCTCCGTAAGGGCTGCGCTAAATATAGGCCATGAAAACCGTATCCATCCAGAATATCCCTGTTGCCAATGATAAGCCCTTTACGCTGTTCGGGGGGCTGAATGTTCTTGAAAATCTCGACATTACGCTGCGCGCGGTCGAGGTTTATAAAACCATCACCGACAAATTGAACGTACCGTTTGTGTTCAAAGCGAGCTTTGATAAGGCTAACCGTTCCTCGGTCAACAGTTACCGCGGCGCTGGCCTTGAAGAGGGGATGAAAATCTTCCGCAAGGTGAAAGAAGCGTTTGATAACGTGCCGATCATTACGGACGTCCACGAAATTTATCAGTGCGAGCCTGTGGCGGATGTCGTCGATGTGATACAGCTTCCGGCGTTTCTCGCGCGCCAGACCGACCTTGTCGAAGCCATGGCCAAAACCGGCGCGGTTATCAATGTCAAAAAGCCCCAATTCATGTCACCCTATCAGGTTGGCAATATCATTGATAAATTCGCCGAATGCGGTAACGATAAAGTGATCTTGTGTGAACGCGGTCACTGTTTCGGCTATGATAACCTTGTGGTTGATCCGATGGCTTTTGGCGTGATGAAAGAAATGTCGGGCGGCGCGCCCATTATTTGCGACACCGTACATGCCTCGCAAATGCGCCTGCCGGGGAGTGAAGCTTCGGGTGGTCGCCGCGCTCTGGTGCCGGATCTCACGCGTGCGGTGTTGGCAATTGGTATTGCAGGGATTTTTATCGAAGCTTACGACGACCCCGACAAAGCCAAATGCGATGGCCCCTCGGCTTTGCCCTTTGCCAAACTCGAAGAGTTTATCGCACAAGCGAAGGCGATTGACGACCTCGTCAAATCCATGACGTTGGTGAATGTGGCGTGATACAATAGTGGCGAAGAATAAGAAAATCTTCATCTGTATCTTCGGGCTTATAATATTTTCCTTCGGGTATGTGTATGCGGAGCGAAAAACAGATTGGCGTATGGCGGCGGACGGTTACGCTAAGACTTGCTCATATTTAGGTGACGAAACGGTCTGTAGCTATTGCCGCTGTGAAACGGGCGAGGGACAACAAGGAATTCCCAGTTATCAATGTAGCGATGGGTCAAAGCCTGTCTGCCTAAACGCGCCACCGCAGAAATGACCGAGGTGAGGTCTTTAACGGTGTGGAAATCAAAGAAATCTTGTGCAGATTATACAGATGGCGTAGTGTGCTGCTGCTGTCGCCGTGGGCCAGAGAGAGATTCGGGGTTTTGCGGCATATATTAGGCAGTGATGGTTTGCGCCTCGGGTGCGCACAGAAACCACCTGACGAGAAGATGACTGTGTCATAACATTGAAATTAAACACTCAAAGGAGAACTTAAATGACAGCAATTATTGATATTTACGCCCGCCAGATTCTGGATAGCCGTGGTAACCCAACGGTTGAAGTTGATGTGATTTTGGAGAGCGGGGCCACGGGCCGTGCCGCCGTTCCATCGGGAGCATCAACCGGAGCCCACGAAGCCGTTGAACTGCGTGATAATGATAAAAACATTTATGGCGGCAAAAGCGTTCAGCAAGCCGTTGATAACGTAAACGGTGAAATCGCCGAAAATATTTGCGGTATGGACGCCGAAGCCCAAGGCTATATCGACAACGCGATGATTGAACTCGACGGCACCGAAAACAAAGGTCGCCTCGGCGCCAATGCTATTCTCGGTGTATCGCTCGCGTGCGCGCATGCGATGGCTGAAGAGCTCTCCCAACCGCTCTACCGCTACGTCGGCGGCATTCACGCCAACACACTTCCGGTTCCTTTGATGAACATCATCAACGGCGGCAAACATGCGGACAACCCTGTTGATTTCCAAGAGTTCATGATTGTGCCGGTCGGTGCACCTGATGAAGCAGAAGCGATCCGTTATGGCGCTGAAGTGTTCCATGCCCTCAAGAAAAACCTCTCGGCAGCGGGTATGAACACCAACGTGGGCGATGAAGGTGGATTTGCACCAGCTGTAAAATCATCCTACGAAGCACTTGATTTTATCATGAAAGCCATTGAATCGGCTGGTTACAAACCTGGTGAAGACATCATGCTCGCTCTTGATGTAGCTTCGACCGAATTCTTCAAGGATGGCAAATATGTTCTGGAAGGCGAAGGCAAAACCCTCTCGACCGAACAGATGATCCGTTACTACGAAGATTTGTGCAGCAAGTACCCGATCATCTCGATCGAAGATGGCCTTGCCGAAGATGACTGGAATGGTTGGGTTGAACTGACCAAATCTTTGGGTTCAACCACGCAGCTGGTAGGCGATGATCTCTTTGTCACCAACCCGAAACGCCTTGCCATGGGTATCGAGAAAAAAGCCGCCAATGCCATTTTGGTTAAAGTGAATCAAATCGGCACCTTGACCGAAACGATGGAAGCCGTGCAAATGGCCCAGCGTGCCGGTATGGGCGTTATTCTCTCCCACCGCTCGGGCGAAACCGAAGACTGCACGATTGCCGACCTCGCGGTGGCCACCAACGCAGGCCAGATCAAAACCGGATCGCTTTCGCGCTCTGACCGGATCGCAAAATACAACCAATTGATCCGTATCGAAGAAGAGCTAGGTCCACAAGCCCGCTACGCCGGATCCAACATCCTGCGCGCCATGCCATCCATGGGAATGGCAAAAAAAAACGCAGCCTAAGCAATTAATATAGATTTTTCTGAAAACCCCCGCATCGCCTGATACGGGGGTTTTTCTTTGGCTCAATATATGGTTGAATAGGGCATGAAAGAAATATCAATCTGGATACGCGCAATTTTCAACTGGCAGATGATGCTGGCGGCCTTTTTTATCCTGACGCCAACCTTTCTTAATAACTATACCGGCATTACCGGCAAGATTTTTGCGGCGGCGCCCACGACAGGCGGGCAGTTTCAGCATGCAGCCCTCTACATGTTTAATCATAAATGGTACGAAGCACAGGCTTTTGTCATTAACCGTCCACTTGATGCAGCCACATATCCACGCTTGCCGGAATCCCTTAAAGATGCACCCGTTAAACTGCCGCTCTATTGGGGCGGGCCGGTGCGTGATAACGAAACGGTTTTCGTGCTCTCTATTCAAGAAGATGACTCGGTCAAGATGGCGCCTCTCGCAACATGGCAGAAAGACACGCCGGATATTCTGGAAGTGATTGCCAAATCTCCTGAAAATTACCGGATATATATCGGTTATGCCGGATGGGGTGTCTTGCAGTATAATTTCGAAGATATGCGCCATGCGTGGGAGGTTTCAGACCTTAAACAAAATTTTCTACGCCGCAGCGATCTGACCCCTGAGGAAATGTGGAAACGGGTAATCGGATCATCTGAAGAAAAGCGCAAGCCGCAATCCCCGCTGGTCATGTAACATTTGACAGAATATGGTGGGGATGCTTTAGTAGCACCATCATCACAAGATATACACTGCGTCACCATGAACAAAGCTCTTGCACACATCCATTTCAAGCGGCCTTTTGGCGATCCGCGCCGATTCAAAGAGCTTAAACACCAGTTCAAAGCATCGCCCACCGCGCAGTATCTGATTGATTACGCAGCAGCCAACGACATCACCATGGTTGACCGGACTCGTGATCTTGAAGCGCGCGGATGGGGAGGGTCTTATAATCATGAGCACCGCGTGATTGAATATTCGCATCTTAAACCTGCTGTAAATCTTTTTCATGAATTCCGTCATCCGCAGCAGATGGATGCCATGGATGTTCATGCGCCCGAGATGATAAAAGACGCCCGCCACCCCGATTTGCGCCGCGCCTTTATGGCGGTGGCGATCATGGAAACAGACGCCTGCTTTTATCAGGAAACCGTTTATCACGAGATAGACGGGGAGGAACGGAAACTTGACCCTGAACGTTATTTCCGCGTTTTCCTAAGTACGCATATCGACCATTGGCTGGCTGATGTGGCGGCGCGCGATTTCAGTGTCAAATCTGTTTTTGCGGGCGCCAAGGAAGGTAAGATCAAAGACCTGCTTCAGACAGGAGAGCGTTTATATGATACGTATCTTTTGCGTCACGCTGACCAAAAATTGGAGCCACTCCACCTGACATCACGCGAGCGCAAAGCCGACAAGGCGTATTTGAAGGCCTGTACCGATGTTGTGTGTCTCACGCCAGAGGGCGAAAACTACCTGTTGGCCGGAAAATCGGAGTTTGAGGTCGATGAGACACTCGGGAAAATCTGGCAGGCCATCTTTACAAAAGACCGCCAAACGGCGCTGAGGCTTTCACGGCGCAAGGACACTCAAAATGAAGCGGCTCAAGTGTTCCTCGGTAATGTATACGCTGTGGGGCAGGCTATAGCTCGGCTTGGATAAAAAATTCTGAAAAAGCCGTTTCCAAATCACATGAATCACGGCACACTGAATTTATCAAAATGATCTAACCCCCAGACTCTCCACAGGAATTTCACTTGACGACCACGAGTCGCCTGTGATTCTCTATAAGAATGAAAAAGCTGCTTGAGCATAACGAACTGGTGCGCAAGAACCTCCTGACTTTAATCGGGATGGGGCTTTGCATGTACTTTTCGTACCATCTCATTCAGGGGGAACGCAGCTATATCCGCTATCTGGGGCTCAAAACCAGCATCACGCACCTCGAAGGTGAAGTGGATGGATTAAAGAACAAGCGTGAGACACTCGAAACCCGCGTGGCTATGCTCCGCCCGGGCTCCATCGACAAGGACTTGCTGGAAGAGCGTGCCCGTTTTGTTCTCGGTTACCGCTTTTCGGGTGAGAAAGATATTATTTCTCAGCCCTAAAACGAAATATCCTAACAGAAACAACATGTTGCAGCGCACAATGGTGCGATTTTAGCTGGCGCAGAATATTAAAATCGTGTAGCTGTGACCTGTTTTCAAAAAGCGAGGAATGTTGTGGCGAAACCCCCTAAAGCAGAATCCAAGAAGGACGACATGAAAAAATCGAATCTCAAATCAGTTCCTATCTCGAATAGTCTCCAAAAACCAACCTTAGACGAACTCAAAAAATTCTACCGCGACATGCTCCTGATCCGCCGCTTTGAAGAAAAAGCAGGCCAGCTTTACGGGATGGGGTTGATCGGCGGGTTCTGCCACCTTTATATCGGCCAAGAAGCCGTTGTGACCGGTATTCAATCGGTGCAAAAACCGCAAGATGATGTGATCACCGCGTACCGTAACCATGGACATATGCTCGTGTGCGGTATCTCGGCCAATGAAGTGATGGCTGAACTGACGGGCCGCAAGGGCGGATGCTCGCACGGTAAAGGCGGCTCGATGCACATGTTCTCAATTGAAAACGGATTTTATGGCGGTCATGGTATCGTCGGGGCGCAAGTGTCGATTGGCACAGGCCTTGGCTTTGCCCACAAATACAAAAATGATGGCGGCGTGGCGATTGCCTATATGGGCGATGGCGCTGCTGACCAAGGTCAGGTTGCGGAAAGCTACAACATGGCAGCCCTGTGGAACTTGCCGGTTCTCTATGTGGTTGAGAATAACCAGTACAGCATGGGCACATCGACCAAACGTCACGCGGCCGGTGAATTTTATCGTCGCGGTGAAGGCTTTGGCATCAAGGGTGAGCGCGTGGACGGCATGGACATTGTGGCGGTACGCGAGGCGGCAAACCGCGCGATGGACGACATTCGCGCAGGTCATGGCCCCTATATCCTTGAGATGATGACCTACCGTTACCGTGGTCACTCGATGTCCGACCCGCAAAAATACCGCACCAAGGAAGAAGTCGAGAAATTCAAAACCGAGAGCGACCCGATCGAGCGCGTGAAGGCCATGCTGCTTGCAGATCACGGCGTATCCGAAGATGATTTGAAACCGATTGACAAAGAGATCAAAGATATTGTGGGTGCCGCCGCGCAATTCGCCCAAGACTCGCCGCTTCCTGATGAATCGGAACTGTGGACGGACGTTCTCAAAGAAGTGAAAGAATAAGTGTATGAACGCCCATAAGATAAGATCACTCTTTATCTTGGCTGCTGTAATTGCCATGCTGTTTGGGCAGGGTGATGCGTGGGCGCGGATCAAAGGGCAATCGGTTGATAGTGCGGGTGAAATATCCTACAGCACATTTCTAACTTGGCGGGATCAACCCGGCACTGTTGTGCTCGATGCCTTTGAACTGGAACCGTTGTTTCATGTAACCCGTTTAAAAGAGACGGATGAGGCAGACGGACATCAAGCGGGAATGTCGCAAGAAAGATTGAACAAGATACTCTCGCAGCTTATTCCCGCCAAAGACTCGCGCGTTGTTCTTTATTGCCGTGAAACATTTTACCCCACGCGGATGGTGGCGGCGACACATACCGTAGCCTCCACACTCAAGGAACTCGGCTATTCCAACGTTTATAATTTGGAAAGACTGTGGGATAAGCCCGAGTCGAAACATCAAGATAACCAAATGTCGGCTCAAGGACTGGCAGCATCAGAGGTTATCCCCTTCAAGAAAGAACTCCCCGAAGACGCGGAATCATTCATCCGTGCACATGATGAAAACAATTCTTCAGAACCGAAAGGATCAAACTAAATGTCTGTACAAGTTTTAATGCCTGCTCTCTCCCCGACGATGACCGAAGGAAACCTCGCGCGTTGGCTCAAAAAAGAAGGCGATAAAGTCAAAGCCGGTGATGTGATCGCCGAGATTGAAACCGACAAAGCTACCATGGAAGTTGAAGCCGTGGATGAAGGCGTCCTCGGTAAAATCCTGATTGCCGAAGGCGCGCAAGGCGTGGCCGTCAATACCCCGATTGCGGTTCTTCTTGAAGATGGCGAAACCGAAGTTAAAGCAGCAGCGCCCGCCGCAAGCTGCGCCGTTGCCGACATTCCATGTGTGCCAAACAACGCGCCCGTTGCGACATCCACAACGCAAACCAGTGTTATCGAACAGCCCGCAGGTAAAGTGATTGAAAACCGCGATGTGCTTTATGCCCAAGGCGCTGTGGTTGAACCGCCGCCCTTCAATGAAGCCAAATTCATGGAAAATACCAAAGCCGTGCAGGTGCGTGAAGCGCTGCGTATGGGGATGTCTGAGGAAATGCGCCGCGATAAAAACGTATTTCTCATGGGTGAAGAAGTTGCCGAATATAACGGCGCGTACAAAGTCTCCCAAGGGATGCTTGATGAGTTCGGGCCAGAGCGCATTGTGGACAGCCCGATCACAGAACATGCCTTTACCGGTCTTGGCGTTGGTGCCGCGATGTCGGGACTCAAACCCATCATCGAATTTATGTCGATGGACTTTGCGATGCAGGCCATGGACCAGATTATCAACTCTGCGGCCAAAACGCTCTATATGGCAGGAGGGAAACTCGGTTGTCCGATTGTCTTCCGTGGTCAAAACGGTGCGCCTGGCAAAGTAGGGGCCCAGCACTCGGGATGTTATGCCTCATGGTTTGCCCATGTCCCGGGCATGAAAGTGGTTGCGCCTTGGTCGGGAGCAGACGCGAAAGGCCTCATGAAAGCCGCGATCCGTGACCCGAATCCGGTTATGATTCTGGAGCATGAGCTCATGTACGGCCAGATTTTTGAAACGCCCCTTGATGATGAATTTGTCATTCCTTTGGGGCGCGCGAAAATCGAACGCGCCGGAACGGATGTAACGCTTGTGTCTTTCTCGATCATGGTCGGCAAATGTTTGGAAGCAGCCGAGAAACTGGCCGAGATGGGCATCAGTGCCGAAGTCATTAACCTGCGCACCATTCGCCCGATTGACCGCTGGACAATTATCGAGTCAGTCAAGAAAACCAACCGCATTGTGAGTGTGGAAGAGGGATGGCCGTTTGCCGGTATCGGCGCGGAAATTGCTGCGATGGTGAACGAACATGCGTTTGATTACCTCGATGCGCCTGTAACTCGCGTGCATGCTGCCGACGTTCCAACGCCTTATGCGTCGAACCTTGAAAAACTCTCGATCCCCCAAGTCGATGAGATTGTCCACGCCGCCAAAAAAGTTTGCTACCGTTAAGAGGATAGAAAATGCCAGTCAATATCTTGATGCCCGCTCTCTCGCCAACCATGACCGAGGGAACACTTGCCAAATGGCTCAAAAAAGAAGGTGATAATGTGAAGGCGGGCGACGTCATCGCTGAAATTGAAACCGACAAGGCGACGATGGAAGTCGAAGCCGTGGATGAAGGCAAGATGGGAAAAATCCTCATTCAGGCTGGAACCTCGAATGTTGCCGTGAACACGCCGATTGCCGTACTTCTCGAAGATGGTGAAGATGCAAGCAGCATTAAAACACCAAGCGCCGCCAATGCTAATCCAGCTCCCGTCGCCGCGCCAACAGCAGCGCCGCCAGCAGCCCTTGCTGCCACGCCAAGTCCATCTGCGCCAACACCGGCAACAGGCGAGCGTGTATTTGCAACACCTCTAGCGCGCCGCATGGCTGCCGAGAAAAACATTGATCTCAAAGCCGTAAAAGGCTCCGGCCCTCATGGGCGCATCGTCAAAGGTGATGTTGAAAACACCAAAGCGGGAAGCGCTGCGCCTGCGCCGCAAGCCGCCAAAGCAGCATCGGCATCGTCCGGCCCTGATGCTAAACAACTCGCCGATATGTTGGGCATGGAATACACTGAACTTCCAAACAACAATATCAAGAAAGTCACAGCGCGGCGCTTGACCGAAGCCAAACAAACCATTCCGCATTTCTATTTGTCGGTGGATTGTGTTTTGGATAAATTGCTTGCAGCGCGTGCCCAGATGAATGACGCGGCGGACGGGGCATATAAACTCTCCGTCAATGATTTTATCATCAAAGCCAACGCGATGGCGCTCAAGGCTTATCCGCCTGCCAACACCTCGTGGACGGATGATGCCGTTATTCAATACGCCCACGCCGATATTTCGGTGGCTGTGGCAACGCCTAATGGCCTTATTACACCGATCATCAAGAAGGCAGAAACCAAGACACTCAGCGAAATCTCAAACGAGATGAAAGACCTTGCTAAACGCGCCAAAGAAGGAAAACTCAAGCCTGTGGAATTCCAAGGCGGAACATTCTCGATCTCGAATCTCGGGATGTTTGGCGTGAAGAACTTCCAAGCGATCGTCAACCCGCCGCAAAGCTGCATTATGGCGGTGGGCGCGGGTGAAGAACGTGTGGTCGTTGAAAACGGTCAAATGGTTGTGCGCACCGTGATGACGGTAACGCTCTCGACCGATCACCGCTCGGTGGATGGCGCTGTAGGAGCCGAATTCCTCCAGCACTTCAAACGTTTTATTGAAAACCCTGTCTTGATGCTGGCATAAGGAATAATAAAAATGGCTGAACAAAATTTCGACGTCGTTGTCATTGGCGCGGGACCTGGTGGTTATGTGGCGGCTATTCGCGCCGCGCAACTGGGACTTAAAACCGCGGTGATCGAGGCCAATCATCTGGGCGGCATTTGTCTCAACTGGGGCTGCATTCCGACCAAAGCGCTTTTGCGCTCGGCAGAAGTTTTCCACCTGATGAATCATGCAGAATCATACGGCCTCAAGGCTGAAAAAGTGTCTTTTGATCTGCAAAAAATTGTTGAGCGTTCCCGCGCCGTGTCCAAACAGCTTTCGGGCGGCATCGGACACCTCCTCAAAAAAAATAAAGTAACGGTGTTTGACGGCTACGGACGCCTCAAAGGCAAAGGTACTGTCGAAGTCGAGAAAAAAGACAAATCGAAAGAAACCATCAGCGGCAAACATATCATTATCGCCACGGGCGCGCGTGCCCGCGTTCTGCCGGGGCTCGAGCCTGACGGGAAACTGGTCTGGACTTACCGCGAAGCGATGCTTCCTGACATGATGCCGAAATCATTGCTTGTCATCGGGTCGGGAGCTATCGGAATCGAATTTGCATCCTTCTACCGCACCCTAGGCGCAGACGTTACAGTTGTCGAAGTCATGGACCGCGTCATGCCGGTTGAAGACGAGGAAATTTCGGGTCTGGCCCGCAAATCCTTTGAAAAACAGGGCATGAAAATTATGACCTCTGCCAAAGTTGTCAAACTCGAAAAGGGCAAGGACAACGTGACATGTCATGTTGATGTGGGCGGCAAAGTTGAAAAAATTACCGTTGATCGTGTGATTGCCGCCGTCGGGATTGTGGCCAATATCGAAAACATTGGTCTTGAGAATACCAAAGCCAAAACTGAAAAAGGCCAAATCGTCACGGGCAAATATTCCGAAACAGATGAGGCAGGCGTTTATGCGATTGGTGATGTTGCCGGCGCTCCATGGCTTGCGCACAAGGCCTCGCACGAGGGCATTATCTGCGTTGAAAAATTTGCAGGCCTTAAAGATGTCCATCCGATGGACAAAGGCGCCATTCCGGGCTGTACCTATGCTCACCCGCAAGTGGCCTCAATTGGCCTGACCGAAGCCAAAGCAAAAGCCGCAGGTCATGAGATCAAAGTCGGGCGTTTCCCGTTCATGGGCAATGGTAAGGCGATTGCTTTGGGCGAACCGGAAGGCCTCGTCAAAACGATTTTCGATGCCAAAACCGGACAGCTCCTCGGCGCGCATATGATCGGGGCGGAAGTCACAGAAATGATCCAAGGCTTTGCGATTGGCATGACTCTTGAGACAACCGAAGCCGAACTCATGCACACGGTCTTCCCGCATCCGACCCTGTCTGAGATGATGCACGAGTCCGTCCTTTCGGCCTATAACCGCGCCATCCATTTTTAGGATGACGCGCCGCCGTGAGCGGCTGCAATAAAAATAACCTATTGTAAAAAAAGAGTATTTCGAGACGTTTGACATGTCTCCTTCTTCGGCGTAACTGTAAAAATAATAATAAAAACAGGGACGTATAAGATGAGCAAATCACTGGAAACAATTCAGGAAGAATTACCCTTTTGGCAGGACATACATAAGCGTCTGCGCGAAGGTGATATGTCGGTGGCGGATAGCCCCAAGGTGCAGGATGTTTTTTTCCCACATGAGCGTTACCGAAAGCAAACTGTTCAAGACACGCTGCGCGAGATCGCCCATGAGCGTGGCACCTTGTCGTTTGATCTGATTGAACGTCAGTTTGAACTGGCGGATACGGGTGCCGCGCGCGTGCGCTTCCTGCGCCAACATTTCAACCACTACGCCCACTATATCTTGGATGGGCATGTTGATGCCGCCAATGCTGATGTGTATCAGCAAGAACTCGATGTCTCGATCATGTATGTTCTCTCGCATTCCCAGCTTCAGTTTGCCTTCCAGTACGCGGTAGACCGCCCCGATCATCTGGCGTCTTGCAAAATGGTTGTTCAAGCGCAAGCCCGCGTACGGGAGGAACTGCAAAAAGGGTACAAGGTCAGTTACAAGGAATTGGCGACACCGGAAAAACCACCTGCCGCGCAAGAAGAAATAGAAATGTTCAAACAGCAATACGACATTGCAACGCGTGATGTGGCAGATAGCAACGAGAACCTATGCGCAGCTACGCTGGAACTTTTCAAAAACCAGTGCCGCGCCCTTTATCACTGGCAACGCGCTATGGAGACATCGGCGCATAGTGATGCCTTCCCCGGAGGGTTTCATCGCACCGGCGATTATCAGTTCGAAAGCGATTTGCAGGAAATATATCTCCAGCGCTGCGGTATTCTGGCGACCCGCGGACTAAAAATCAGAGAACTATCTGACCGCGTTGTCGCGCTTGCCTAGATGAAGCGGGCATTATATTCGCATTCTCCGCCTCTTTTGTGATAAAATGAGGTAACAATATTACAAAGGTGGAGGCGTGGAGAGTGTTTCGGATCGTGTGGAGCTTATCAGGTCAAAGTTACCCGATTTGACATCCCTGCATGATGCGCTCAGTCAGGGAAAACTCCATAAGGACATCAGGATAAAATCACAGAAAATTCTCATTCCTTACAAGGGATTTGGGAAGAGAACGGTTGATGCCATCATCCGTGAAATTGTGGATGAGAGAGTGGAGTGTTGCTGCGAACTCATCGTTCGCCAGAATGCGCTCGCCGATGTAGGTATATTACGGGCGCACATGCTGCGCGGTATGTATGATTTTTATGTTCAGGATGTGCTGGAAGGCCAGATTGTCGCCGCCAATCTTGATATTTGGCAGCAGGAATTTGATGTTTCTTTGATGTTTGTTCTTTCGGACTCGCAGCTCAAATTTGCCAAAGCCTACGCGCGTGATGGCCCCGAAAAAATTGCGAAATATGAACGCATGGTGGCCGCGCAAGAAAAGACATTGCTCGATTTCAAAGGCGGACAACTTGGCGACCCGTTTCTGACGCCTGTGCTGGGCGAGAGGCAAAATTTTTCGGCCACGGAAAGGGAAGAGTTTTTGCGTAACTATCAATTGGTCACGCTGGATGTGGCCATGGCCAATCTGGAGCTGTGTGAAGCCACGTTGCGGCTTTTCGAAAATCAGGCGCGGGCAATTTACTACTGGCGCCTGTCCTTGCGGGACATCGAGCAAAGTCCGATGGGAAAAGTCTTCATGCCGCACGATGATCTGAATTTCGAAAGCGAGCTACAAAAAATCTATCTGGAGCGTTGTCAGATATTGGCCGAGCGCGCCCATGACCTCACCGATCTGGCGGCGCGCGTTGTGAATCAAGGCCGTGCAGGATTATCTTGATTTCTATAAGCTCTCCCTGTTATTCTCCGGCTGAATAATTATAGAAATTAATGCGACCGGAAAAATAACCTGTGGCCGCCCTGAGTGATTAGGCATTATGAGTGTACTCGAATCTATCTTTAACGGACAAACCCGCGACGAAGTCTGCCCGCCCCGTTTGTTAGTTATTCCCTTTTATAGCATCGACAGCTCCAAAAAGACGCTTGGCCTGTCAAGCATTCAAACCTCCATCAAGCAGCATTTCACCGCCGAGCAAAAGGCGTTTCCCGATCTTCACTTTGTGGACGATCACGAACTGGGCATGAGCTATGGCCAGATTGATTTGCGTGCAAAGGATGATACCTTCTGGACGCGGTACGATGATACACTCGCCCTCATTGGCAAAGGGCTGCATCACTATTGGGATGGGTTGCCCGAGGAAGAGAAGCAAATCGAAACTTTTCCCGATGTCGGGCGCGTGGTCATCACCGGTAATCCTGAACATGATGAGGTAGCACGCAGCCTCCAGCAAGTCATTGTAAGCCTCAAAATTTCTGCTAACCCCGTTTCGGCATTCTTTGATCTTTATGAAGAATGGACAGAAGACGATCTGGCGGACGATGGCAATCCGCTAGCTGTCACCATGGGTGAGTATTTCTATAAACATGAGAGCGAAACACTCAGTTATTACGAAACAGAGTTGCTTCAAGGGCGTTATAAGCCGCTTTATGCCCACACGGATGATCCGTGCGCCATGGCGATTGCACATGTCACCTTTGTCTTTGATCAGGTGACACGTTTTGGCCTGAAGCGGGATGCGGATATTGGTTTTTGCCGTGAATTTCCGTATGCAGACTTGCTGGCCGTTAAAGATTGGCTGGGCAACGAGGCCGAGCTGTATGTGACGACAAGCCAAGTGGCCGTGGAAGAAGAGGCAAAAGCCAAACAGAAAGCGGATAATCGACCCGCGCCTAACCTAAAAGACCCTGTTTTTCGGGCCTTGATGTCACGTTTGACAAGTCCGTCCTAGAGGTCTAGATAAAGAGCCATGACCTATAACCCCGACCTTCTTGACCGCGCCAAGCGCCACCCGGAAAAGCAGAAAAATCCGGATCAGCCAATGGGCAAAAAACCCGACTGGATCAGGGTTAAAGCACCCCAAGGTGTAACCTACGCGGAAACCAAAGATATAGTTAAGGGGTTCAAACTCACAACTGTATGTGAGGAGGCAGGATGCCCCAATATCGGCGAATGCTGGAATAAAAAACATGCCACCTTTATGGTGATGGGCGAAGTTTGCACGCGGGCCTGTGCGTTTTGTAATGTGGCAACGGGTAAACCGGATGCCCTCGACAAGATGGAACCGCTACGCGTAGCTGTCGCCACCGAAAAAATGGGTCTGAAACATGTCGTGATTACCTCGGTTGATCGGGACGATCTGGCCGATGGCGGTGCCGAACATTTTGTCAAAACCATTGAGGCCATCCGCTTTAAATCACCTGAAACGACAATTGAAATCCTCACACCTGACTTTAAAAACAAGGAAGGCGCCGTTGATATTGTTGCAAAAGCGCGTCCTGATGTATTCAATCACAATTTAGAGACCGTTCCGCGCCTCTACCCCGCCGTGCGCCCGGGGGCACGTTATTTTACCTCGCTGCGCGTGCTGGAGCGGGCCAAAGAAGTCGATCCCTCGATTTTCACCAAATCCGGCCTGATGGTCGGTCTTGGCGAATCACTTTCTGAAATCGGACAGGTTATGGACGATTTACGGGCGGCTGATGTCGATTTTATTACGATTGGCCAATACCTCCAGCCCACACCAAAACACGCTCCGGTTGAGCATTTCTGGACGCCGGATGAGTTCAAAGAACTTGAAAGAATGGCGCGAGCCAAGGGATTTCTAATGGTTTCAAGCTCGCCGCTGACCCGTTCTAGCCACCATGCGGGTGAAGATTTCGATGCGCTTAAAGCAGCGCGTCAGGAAAAGCTCCAAAAAGCTTAATTTCGCACCATAATTTTGTTGCATTTCAGTACGCACCACCATATATACACAACGTAAAGGTTGGTTGTTTTTATGGCAAATATACTCTACAAAAGTTTCGAAGGAGCAGTAGGCTTTCGCGCGCAGTCGCGATTGAGAAGCCTTCGCAAAACTTTTGGGGCGGTATCTGGTATTGCCCCCAATCTGGCTATCCCGAAAGAGCAGATGTTCGAAATGATCGGGGATGCGTTGGGCTATGGCTACATGGTGCCTGACCAAGCATTGGCTTTTTTATCCGCCAACATCCTGCAACACGAGGACTCGGGCTTTAACGAGCTTGATTATCTTCCGCGTGCCATTGCCTTGTACAACGCCAAAGACATGGAGGACATCCATTTTGCTGAAAATGCCGCAGACGGTTCTTCGGAAAGCAAAGACCTTTGGCGGGTGTACCATGAAACGCATGGAACACGTCAGGAAAGAATCAAAAATGTGCGGCGTTACTGTTATCTGCGCGATATTGAAAAAGGCTCTGAAGGTTATGCCATTGGCCGTTGGCTGGGCCGTCACCAGACGATCTCGCAAGGTGATGTAAATGAATTATTGGGGCAGTATAATCCCGCGCACCCCGGTGGTAAACGTGAAGAGCTAAATCCCGATGGATCAGTACAAAAAACATACTCGGCCATTGATCTGGCCAAGTATCTGCCCATTTTGCGCAACCAGCGCGCCCGCGGCGACATGACGGAATCGCAATGCGGTCTATTTCTGTGTTTTACCCTCCATTCACTGGAACGTCGCAAATTGACAGGGGATTTTTACGTCGATCACCCCATGTCTGTGGCGGGGTTGGTACAAAAATTCGGACCAACCATACTCAAGGATGAGAAAAGGATTTGGCAAGCCACGATCGCGGCGCTCCTCCATGATATTGGCGAAAAATCGAACTTTGATGTTACCCGCGACCTGAAAGGGTTACTCTCCGATCCGATAGCCGATACGGTTATCGCCCTCCATAAAGCGGATGATCAGAGCTACTTTGGATATATTGAGCATATAGCAGAAAACCCGCTGGCGGCTTTCGTGAAACTCTGCGACATTGTCCATAATAGCAGTGATGCGGGCGGAAAACCTAGCGCCAAACAACGTTTTGTCTATCCTTTGGCCGCGGCCTACCTCAAATTCAAACTCTGCAACCCGGAACAGGCTAAAGGCATCCCCATTCGTGATTTTGCGCTTGCTGAGGGGCTATGTAGCGAAGAAGACTTTGAAAGAATTGTGAATCTTGCTAAAAAGGACTCTGCCGACGATGGGACGGGAATTCATTTGAACCTCCCGACGGTTAGCAGCGAAATACTAGAAGAATGCATTATATCAGGACACCATGCCCACGCACGCCGAGAAGAAATCGTTTCCTTACACCGCTGAACAAATGTTTGATCTGGTTGCCGATGTTGAGCGCTATCCAGAATTTCTGCCATGGTGCCTCGGATGCAAAATTTATAAAAAAGACGATGAGGTGGTTCTGGCTAATCTGGTGATTGGCTACAAACTCTTTCGTGAATGGTTTGGCTCCAAAGTGTTTCTTAATCGCCCTTCTTCGATCCGTGTTGAATACGTCAATGGCCCCTTGCGTTATCTTTCCAACACGTGGGATTTTTCCCCCGATGAGAAGGGGGGCTGCACGGTTGATTTTTATGTGGATTTCGAATTCAAGAACGCGCTTTTTCAAAAGATGATGGGCATGTTTTTCAACGAAATCGTTCGCCGTATGGTGGCTTCATTTGAAGCCCGCGCTCATGCACTCTACGGCCCCAAAAAAGTTAAGCGTCCTGCTGCCAAGCCGCCACAAGCCAAGACAAAAGAATCTTGAGTCTCCTCTAACCGATATGTGTGCGTTCGGGTGAAGTATCCAGAATGGTTATATCTGTTTCACCGTTATAATGCGGATTGCGCAAAGTTCCCTCATAGGAACGTCCGCTCGTTGTTGTGAGAGTCGTCAAAACCGAACGGTCACGGCGCATCGCGTCAAAGCCCGAGATATGCAGGATACTGATCGTTTTATTGGGCAGAAACGGCTCGACAAAACAGCCCTTGGATTCATCAAAGGGCGGCACAACTTCGCACAGCCACTGTGCCCATGCAGGTAGGCTTTCAAATGAAAATCCTTCAAGGTAACACAGCACCCCAAGGCAGAGCTGTTCGGCGGTAAAGATTTTGCCGCGCTTGATCGACTGTAACACAAGTTCCTGCCAGCGCGCCCAGTGCGGGGCGTCCCCGCGTAGCGCAAACACACCGGCTTGCAGCACGTGGTGCGGATAAAGTTTTTTGGCCAGTTTCAAGCCAAAAGCCTGTTTGGCGTTCGAGAAGTAAAACCCGCGCAGTTTAAGGGGGAGGGGTCCGAGCCATTTGATGCGCACCGCGCGCGGATAGGCGCGGTCAACCTGTCCGGCAATGGCGAGTTTACCGCGATCCGCACCTTCTAAAAATAGCGCGAACCCTTCCCAGTCCTGCACCCATGTGTCGGCGTCCATCCACACATACACATCATGCCCCGGAAAATAGGTGTTGATCCACGGACGGCACACACAAGACTTGAGGTAATTGCGTCCGCGGATTTTATAGGCGGGAATAGCAGTCGGCCAATCGGGGGCGTGGATATAATCGACATTGGCGCGCAGCCACACAAGATCCTCTTCGGTAAGGCCTGTATCCATCACGGCAAATTTGAAATCCCGAGCCTGCGGGAAACGTTTGATCGACTGGATCATCTCGCGCAGGAGCGGAAAATAATTATGGTCGGAACCGGAAACAATAACAATGCTGGTCATAGCTTACTCCATTGCAGCAGGTAAGGATAAGAGGTCAAGAACAAGTTGCAGGGCGTGATTGCGCGCTTGCAGGCGGACATCGGCGCGGCTTCCCACAAAAATATGGCTGTTAATGACGGGCGCGTGGCCCCGCTGGCCCGCACCAATATAAACAAGTCCCACGGGTTTATCGGGGCTGCCCCCACTTGGGCCAGCAATGCCGGTAACGGCAACCGCAACATCCGCTTTGGTATGGCTGAGAGCGCCTGCGACCATCGCGCCGCAGGTTTGCGCACTCACCGCGCCAAAGACGCTAAGTATATCCGCCGGAACGCCCAGCAAATCCATTTTGGCTTGATTGGAATAGGTCACAAGGCCGCGGTCAAAAATATCGGATGATCCGGCCAGATCGGTGAGAGCTGCGGCAATCATCCCGCCTGTGCAGGATTCCGCGCTCACGAGGGTAAAGTGCTTTTCGCGTAAAGCGGTACTGACATCGGCGACAAGGCTAGACAAGATAGACCCCCCACAAAATCATAATGGTAAAAGCCGCGGCAATCACATCATCAAGCATCACGCCAAGCGCTCCTTCGATATGTTCGTCAAACCATGAAATCGGAAAAGGTTTGGCGGCATCCAGAATACGGAAGATCACAAAGCCCCCCACGATATAAGGGAGCGTATAAACGGGCAGCATCGCCAGCACAAAGAAAATGGCGACAACTTCATCAATCACGATAAAAGACGAGTCGTGTTCCCCCGTGCGTTTCTCAATCTGGTTAATCGCCCACAGCGAGAGGCAGTAAAGCGCCCCCGCGCTCAAGGGCACCAGTTCCGGTGCGATCAGATGCAGAAACATCCCGCTGAAAAGGCCGGACAAGGTTCCCCACGTACCAGGGGCCGGAATAAGCAGGCCCGACCCGAACCATGTAGCCACCAGAAAAGAAACACTGCGCGGATTGCCCTTATCAATAAAGGTGCGCCGCTCTTCACGGAGCTTTACAAATTTTTTGCGCCAGTTCATGTGAGATCATCCTCGGGAAGGATAACACTGGCAAGCGCCTGAACAGCAATGCCTTCACGCCGCCCTGTAAACCCAAGGCCTTCGGTGGTGGTGGCCTTCACACTGACGCGGGAGAGCGCAATCCCTAGAATTTCGGCAATGCGGCTACGCATGGCTTCGCGGTGCGGGCCGATTTTGGGAGCTTCGCACATAATCATGGTATCGATATGGGTAATACGTCCCCCGCGCTTTGTGAGGGCGTCCCGTGCATCTTGCAAAAAGACGGCGCTATCCATCCCTTTAAAGTCAGGATTGCTTGGCGGAAAATGACTGCCAATATCGCCATCGGACATCGCCCCATAAAGCGCGTCGGTAATGGCATGGAGAACAACATCGGCGTCCGAATGTCCTTCCATTTTATGTGTATGGGGAATGTCGATCCCGCCCAGCCGAATAACGGATGAAGAGGGGCCAAAGGCATGGACATCAAAGCCAAGGCCTGTACGCGGGATAAGGCGGGATGAAAGGTAATGTTCGGCCATGCGAAAATCCTCGGGGCGCGTAATTTTAATATTGGATGGTGACCCCGTTACAGCGTGAACGCGCGTTCCTTGGAGAGTGACCAAAGAGGTGTCATCGGTCATGCCGCGCCCTGCGAAATCGCGGTGGGCTTCAAGAATGGTTTTGTAATGAAACCCTTGCGGGGTTTGCAGGCTCATCAATCCGTCACGGTCAACCGCCTCGCCCAGAACACCGTCCTCTGTGCGGCGCAACGTGTCTTGGACGGGGCAGGTAAGAGTAGCGGCCTCATAGGTACCAAGGGCATGAAGTACACCCGCAATATCCTCACCTGAAACACAGGGGCGGGCAGCGTCATGAATAAGAATGGGGGTGGCATCGGGTAAGGGGGGCAGGGATAAAAGGGCGTTTAAAACGCTCTCTTGCCGCACCGCACCGCCGTAAACGGGAGGGAGGAGGCGCGGCAGACCCGCCACGGCAGTCTCATATAAGGCGCGGTGCTCTGGATGAATCACCACACAAATTTGCCCGACATCGGGGCAGGCAAGAAAAGCCGAAAGCGTGTGCCGCAAGACGGGTTGCCCATGCAGGGATAGGTATTGCTTGGGGAATTCGCCGCCAAAACGGGTCGAGCGGCCTGCCGCCACCACAATCACGGTCGCCGGAGAGGGGTTTTGCTCTGTCATCCTCATGGTTTAGCTTGCTTTTTGGCTCCTGAACAGGGATATTTCGCTCTGCTATGAAGACATTTTCATCCCCTTTGGCGTCCCCCTCGCTCCCCAGCGGCCTTAAAAAGCTCTCCTTGCGGCTGCTCTGGCTGCGTTCGCGCCTTAAAACATCATGGGATGGACGGCTTGCGACACTGCTCATTGGGTTGTCGGTTATTCTGGGTGGAGCAACTTATGCAGCGCTGCGCTCGGCGCCGCCCTTCGGGAATAATCCCGATGTGGTGATCTGGCTGCTTAATACCGATCTGGTGGTGCTCGGTGTACTCGGCATCCTGATCGCCCGCCGTGTGGTGCTGCTTTATACCGTGTGGCGCAAGGGCATTCCGGGGGCGCGCCTTCATATTCGCTTGGTGTATATTTTTGGTCTTCTGGCGATGGCACCCGCCATTGTCATGACCATTTTCTCGCTCTTCTTTTTTCATTACGGCGTGCAAACATGGTTTAGTGATCGCGTCAAATCGGCCGTCACGGAATCACAGGAAGTGGCCGAAGCCTATTTGCGCGAACATCATCAGGTGATCCGCTCCGATATTCTGGCGATGGCCAATGACCTTGACCGCGAGTCAACACAGGCAATCCTCAATCCCAGCGGATTTCAAAAATATGTGCAAACGCAATCGGCAGTGCGTGGCCTTACTGATGTTGTGGTCTTCAATAAAGACGGGCGTATCCTCAATGAAGCGGGTATTACAGCATTCCGTGATGAAGATATTTCCGATTTTGCCATGGATCGCGCCAACGAAGGCGAAGTCGTCCTTCTCACCGATGTGGAAGACGATCAGGTCAAGGCACTGGTTCGGCTCAATAACTTTGCGGATACCTATCTGTATGTGGGCCGCAATGTTGAAAGTAACGTGCTCATGCACCTGCAAACAACCCGTGAGGCAGCCCAAAAATACGATGAAATGGCCACGCATTATTTGGGCCTGAGAACCTCGGTAACTCTTATTTACGTGGTGGTAGCGCTGATTCTCCTTATGTCGGCGATCTGGTTTGCGCTTGTTTTGGCGCGACGACTTGCCCAGCCTATTACCAGTTTGATTGAGGCATCGGAGCGCGTGCGTCAGGGTGATCTCACCGCCATTTTGCCCGAAAAAGGCGATTTGGAAGAATTTGCCGTTCTCAATAAATCTTTCAACCGCATGACGCGCCAGATCGAGGATCAACGTAGCGAATTGATCGAAGCCAACCGCCGCGTGAATGAACGCCGTCAGTTCACCGAAACCATTTTGGCCGGAGTCAGTTCCGGCGTACTCAGCATTGATACCGCTAACCGCATCACGCTGGCCAATGCCTCGGCGGGAAATATTCTGGGCCGCAAAGTTGACGTCCTGATGGGAAAAACGCTCGAGGAAATTCTACCCGGCACGCAAGAAATGATGGCGCAGGCCTATGAGAAGCCCCATAAACTCCATCAGTCGGAAATCACGGTGCTGGTTGAAAATATGGGCCGCAGAACCCTTTTGGTGCGCGTCGCGATTGAATTGCTGGGTGAACGTGACTTCGGCGCTGTCGTCACATTTGATGACATTACAACCTTGCAGGCCGCGCAGCGTAAATCGGCATGGGCGGATGTCGCGCGCCGTATTGCCCATGAAATCAAGAACCCCTTGACGCCGATCCAGCTTTCTGCCGAGCGCCTCAAACGTCGTTACATGGACAATTTTGAAGGCAAAGACCGTGAAGTCTTCGGCCAGTGCATTGATACGATCATTCGCCATGTGGATAATATCGGGCGAATGGTGGCTGAATTTTCAAGTTTTGCGCGGATGCCCGAGCCAAAATTCACCTCGTGTCGCGTGGTGGGTATGGTCAGGGAAGTGCGTGAATTTTACCGGACGGCGCACCCTGAACTCGAGATTTTGGGCAGCAAAAGTTGGATGGATTTTGAAGAAACAAAACTATGGGCGGATGAAGCGCAGTTGCGCCAAGCCCTGACCAATATCGTCCAGAATGCCCTTGATTCGGTTGACGAAGCTCAGAAAATCGAACCGCGCACCCCTCGGGTTGGGCTTTGGCTGACGCAGGATAATGTCGGAAACCTTATAATTTCTGTGGGTGATAATGGTTTGGGGCTTCCAAAAGAGGGCAACCATGATAGCCTAACTGAACCCTATGTGACCTATAAGGCCAAGGGAACAGGATTGGGGCTGGCCATCGTCAAAAAAATTATGGAAGACCACGGCGGCCAGATTGCGTTTGGCATAACACATGATATGATGCTATGTAAGGACTGGCAGGATTTAGGCGGTGCCTATGTCAGTTTGGTTGTGCCCATAGACGAGAATAGACAGAGTTTAAATTAACCGGAAACAGACGTGCAATGCCCATCAATATTCTCATAGTCGATGATGAATCCGATATCCGCAACCTCATTCAGGGAATCCTCGAGGATGAAGGTTACAGCGTGCAGCAGGCTGAAAACGCTGCTCAGGTGAACTCCCAGATGGGCCAGCAAAGTTTTGCGCTGGTCATTCTCGATATTTGGCTTCAGACTAGCGAGCATGACGGCCTTAAAATTCTGGAGTCGTTAAAACTCACCCATCCTGACCTTCCGGTGATTATGATCTCTGGTCATGGCACAATTGAGACCGCAGTCAAAGCGATCAAAATGGGTGCTTATGACTTCATCGAAAAACCCTTTAAAACCGACCGTCTTTTGCTGATGGTCACGCGCGCCCTCGAGGCTGCGAGCCTGCGCCGCGAAAATGCAGCTCTCAAAAAAAATACCGAGGTCTCGGTTGAACTGATCGGCAAATCACATGCCTATGCCAACCTCATGCAAATTCTTGACCGTGTGGCCCAAACTGGCAGCCGCGTCCTGATCTCGGGCGCTGCAGGAGCAGGCAAGGAAATCGTAGCGCGTTATATCCATACCAAATCTGCCCGTGCCAGCGGCCCCTTTATCGCTCTTGGTTGCGCAGGCTTGCAGCCGGATACGATTGACACGGAGCTGTTCGGCTCCGAGCAAGGTGGGAAAATCGTTACCGGCGTATTGGAGCGCGCCCATGGCGGCACGCTTTTGCTTGATGAAGTGGCAGATATGCCGCTTCCCACACAAGCTAAAATTCTTAAAGTATTGCAAGAACAATCCTTCACGCGTGCAGGCGGCCACAATGTTGTGCAAACCGATGTGCGTATTCTGGCTTCGACCTCGCTTGATCTTGAAGAACAAATTGAGGAAGGACGTTTCCGTGAAGATCTTTATTACCGCCTGAATGTGGTACCTGTGGCTATTCCGCCGTTGCGGGATCGCACCGACGATATTCCTCTTTTGTGCGATTATTTTATCGGTAAGGCCGCGCGCAAGAACGGGATTGCCGCACCGAAATTTTCGGAAGGCGCTATCGCCGCTTTTCTGCGCTACCCGTGGCCTGGCAATATTCGCCAACTTGCCAACCTCATGGAATGGATAGTTGTTTCTTCCCTAGGGCAAAAACCGCTAGAGGGGGCGGATGCAGCCGAAGAGGGGGCAGCTATAGCTGCCATGATTCAGGCTGCTGACCTGCCGCCTGAAATTTCGGGAACGGTTCACGCTGCCCTCAAAGGTGATTGGCAAACCGACCTTATAGCACTGCCTTTGCGGGATGCACGGGAAGTGTTCGAGCGAGAATATCTGCTCGCGCAGATCGTGCGCTTTGGCGGCAATATTTCACGCACCGCCCAGTTTGTTGGCATGGAACGCTCGGCGCTCCACCGCAAACTCAAATCGCTCGGCATCCATTCATCCGAACGTGATGACTCTCCCGATACGTATGAAACGCCGGTGAAGGCCCGTGCCTGATAACGTGCCTGATAAGCCGTCCATCTTGAAGCCTGCGGCGGTCTTTTTTGATTGGGACGGCACCTTCGTCGATACGCTGCCCACCATTCATCATGCCTATAATCATGTACTGGGGGCGTTTGGCAAACCCTTGATGACTCATGCTGAAGCCAAGCGCCGCATTCGTCGCTCCGCCCGCGAAGTTTTTCCTGAAATTTTTGGCCCCCAAAGCGATGAAGCCTTTGCCATGTATTACGATGTGGTCGGGGCCACCCATCTTGATCACCTGAGCGCTTTTGATGGCGGCGATGCGTTGCTGCGCGCGATCCGCGCACGCGGCATTACAACCGGACTTGTCAGTAACAAGCGCCATCTCTTCTTGCAGGAGGAGGTTGGTCATCTGGGATGGGCTGATCTGTTTGATGTGATTCTGGGGGCGGGCGAAGCCGCGCGCGATAAACCTGCGCCAGATCCGCTTTTGCTAGCCACCCGTAAAGCGAATCTTCCGCCGTGTGATGATGGTACCTACTGGTATGTGGGCGATACCGAAACGGATATGATGTCAGCAAGTGCTGCAAAATTTAGCCCTGTCTTCATTTTGCATGGTT
This sequence comes from Pseudobdellovibrionaceae bacterium, assembly GCA_041674725.1. Taxonomy (GTDB): domain Bacteria; phylum Pseudomonadota; class Alphaproteobacteria; order Micavibrionales; family Micavibrionaceae; genus UBA1573. Next base: position 252,704 of record JBAYVC010000002.1, read on the forward strand.
TGGGAACCAAAGATGATTGCGCGAATGCAAATATAGAGCCTTATTTTGTTGAAGATTTTCAATGTCTTATACGTATGGTTGAAAATTTTTTCTAAAATACCATATACCCTCTTGCCGAGAGGTCATGGCTCGACTATGTTGCGGACATAAAAGATAGATGAAAAAATAACAAGGTTTGCTATGGCTGAAAAAAATCAAAACATCCAGGATGTGTTCCTGAACCGCATCCGTAAAGAAAAAAACTCCGTCACGGTATTTCTGGTCAACGGCGTAAAACTTCAAGGTATTGTAACGTGGTTTGATAATTTCAGCTTGTTACTGAAACGCGATTCCCACATCCAGTTGGTTTATAAGCACGCGATCTCGACGATCATGCCGTCAGGCCCGCTCACCTTGTATGAAGGCGACGATCAGGACGAACCAACACCTACCGAAAACGGCGCATCCCAATAGTTACAGCAGAAGACATCGCAACACATGAAGCGATGGCGCAATGCCTGATCGTTCACCCTGTCCTGCCGCAGGAATTTCTGCGCGGGACATCGAACGCCGCGCGCGCCATTGACAGTATAATGGAAGAGGCCGTAGGCCTTGCGCAGGCTATTCATCTCGAGGTTGTGGGAACGCATGTCGCCCGCGTCTATAAAATCACGGCAGGTTACCTTATTGGTTCGGGTGCCCGTGATACCGTCAAACAGATGATTGAAGAGAGTGGCGCGACGTTGGTCGTTGTCAATGCCACGCTCTCGCCGGTTCAACAGCGTAACTTGGAGAAAGAATGGGCGGTAAAGGTCATTGATCGCACCGGCCTTATTCTCGAAATTTTTGGCGCGCGCGCCCAGACCCGTGAAGGTAAGATGCAGGTGGAACTTGCTATCCTCACCTATCAACGATCACGCCTCGTCAAGTCATGGTCCCACCTTGAACGCCAGCGCGGGGGCAGCGGCTTTATCGGAGGCCCTGGCGAGACGCAGCTTGAGATGGATCGCCGGATCATTGACGATAAAATTGTCCTCCTCAAAGAACAGCTTGAACAGGTACGCAAAAACCGTGATCTGCAACGCAAGAGCCGCGAACGCGTTCCCTTTCCTGTGGTGGCACTGGTGGGCTATACCAACGCCGGAAAATCAACGCTGTTTAATACTCTCACTGGCGCGGATGTGTTTGCCAAGGATTTCTTGTTTGCGACACTCGATCCTACCATGCGTAAAACAAAACTTCCCGGGGGACGTGATATTATTCTCTCCGATACGGTGGGCTTTATTTCCGATCTTCCAACACATCTGGTCGCCGCTTTTCGCGCCACGCTCGAACAGGTCGAGTATGCCGATATTATTCTCCATGTGCGCGATATTTCATCGCTCGATACGGACGCGCAGCAGACCGATGTAGTCACGATTCTGGGAGATATGGGCATTGATTATTTTCATGACCCGCGTGTGATTGAGGTGCTCAATAAAATCGACAGGCTGGATGAATCTTCTCCCCCTTATTTGCGGGAACCTCGCCTCATGGGGCGGCAGATTGCTGTCTCGGCCTTGACAGGGCAGGGACTGGATGAGCTGCGCCACGCGATTGAACGCACCATGGGAAAAAGTCAGCGGCGTGAACATATCCGCCTGAAAACGTCGGAAGGAAAGGCCTTGGCGTGGCTTCACCGTCATGGGTCAGTGCTCGAACGGCGCGATGATGGCGAGGATATTTATATGGTCGTGGCCATTGACGAAGGGGAATACCAGAAATTCCTCGCGCAGTTTAAATAGACCCGTTTATTTTTCGCGGCTCTTTTGCGCCTGCCACAATTCCTCCCACTGCGCAGACGTAAGTCCTTTCAAATCCTGATTTTGCGCGCGTGCATCGCGTTCCATCCCTGAAAAACGGCGATAGAATTTATGCACGCAGAGCCGCAATGTCTCTTCGCAATCAAGATCAAGCCTCCGCCCGAGATTGACCAGCGTGAAGAACACATCGCCCAGTTCCTCTTGCTGTTTGTCTTTATCACCTGACTTGATTTCAGCGCGCAGTTCCTCAAGTTCTTCAATCACTTTATCAATTACGTCTTCTGTTTGTTCCCACTCGAAACCAGCTTTGGCCGCGCGTTTGGAGATTTTCTGTGCCCGCAAAAGGGATGGAAAATTCACCGGAATATCATCGAGAATGGAGATGGGTTCAGACACCTGCCGCGCCGCTTTTTCTTTGTCTTTGGCATTTTGCCAGATGCCCAGAACGTCATCGGCTGAACGCGCCGTCTCATCGCCAAACACATGCGGATGCCGCGCAACGAGCTTTGTATGAAGGACGGACACCACATCATGGAAATCAAACAGATTTTCCTCGCGCGCCATCTGCGCATGAAAGACCACTTGTAGCAAAAGATCGCCGAGCTCCTCTTTTAAATTCTCCATATCGCTGCGCGCAATGGCATCGGCTACTTCATAGGCTTCTTCTAACGTGTAGGGGGCAATTGAGGCAAAATTTTGCTCGATATCCCACGGGCATCCCGCTTCTTTGTCCCGCAGCCGTGCCATCACATCAAGCAGGTCGGTGAGGCTCACGGTAGAGGGGGATGTGCGGACGGGTGCGGTCATAAGGTGGCTCCTAAAAAAATGAGACTAGCAAGGGCGCGGCAAAAACCCAAGCGCCGACTTCCGGCCCCGTCCCAGAGCCTGTGCAGCATGAATTTTTATTGAAATTGCCGAAAATCTATGCGATTTTCCCGCAAATTACAAAATTTGCATAAAAAAGGTGTGTTATGAGTTACAAGGATGAGTTTGGTACGTGGTATTCACCAGTAAGCGAGGGATATGTTGTCTCACTCAAACAGCGTGCCCAAAGCGGTGGGCTAGGGCTACAAACTGCTTTTGAGGACGCAAATGACGCGGATGAACGCGCACCGAAGGGGCTGGGACTCTGCACAAGCCTGCCTTCTTCAACGGAACGCCATTTTACAGCTTGCTAAATCAAGCTCGAGCGTGTAAGAGGAAAAACCTTGAAAAGTCGGAGTGTGGCGCAGCCCGGTAGCGCACTTGCATGGGGTGCAAGGGGTCGCAGGTTCAAATCCTGTCACTCCGACCATTAATTCAAAGTATAACTTCGGGGGAAGTTTTAGAGATGTTGAACATAAATGTAATTGAACGTCTAAAACTTCTGCGGCACATGACAGCCGAACACCGTTCCATCATCTTCGGTTTAAAAAAAGATCAAGTCGCCATTGATTGCGGCGCAAATGTGGGTGTTGTTGCGCGTGCCATGGCCTCGCGCGGTGCTGCCGTCTATGCCTTTGAACCGAACCCTTACGCTTTTAAAGTGTGTGAACAAAAATGCCGGATGTATAAATCGGTCACGCTTTTTCCCAAAGCGGTGGGCACCAAAGCCGATACGGTAAAACTTTTTCTGCACGAAGAAGCCGACAAAGATCAGGTCGCCTATTCGCAAGGCTCTTCCTTGCTCAGTACAAAACTTAATGTAAACCCTGACACCTATTGCGAAGTTGAATCGGTTGATCTGGCGGCTTTCATTTTGGGTCTGGGCACGCGTGTGAATCTCCTCAAAATGGATATTGAAGGGTTCGAGGTGGAGGTGATCCCCCACCTGATTAACACGAAAGCCATTGACGTGATCGATTTATGTCTGGTAGAGCTGCACGAACGCAAAGCGCCCGAATTGCTGGAAAAAACAGTGGCCATGCGGGCGTTGATTGATGAAAGTGGTCTGACACACAAGTTTGTATTAGACTGGCATTAGGCCTTTTTTATGGCGGAATGTGGCGCAGTCCGGTAGCGCACTTGCTTCGGGAGCAAGGGGTCGCAGGTTCGAATCCTGTCATTCCGACCATTTATAAACCAAAGGTTTGGCATTTCTAATTGCAGTTTCACAAATATGAAACCGACTAACCAATGAGGCGTTAATTAATGGCAATGAGCGATCCTAAGGATATTATCAAGGCATACGGCTATGTATTCATCTATGCCGCCAATCTGGAATATTCACTCGATGGCTGCTATCCGCATTTAGCCCGGCTTGGCACCGTTAAATCGGGAGGGCACGAGATCAGCCAGGAAAGATTCGAGAGCAAGAGATTCAGCGATAAGGTCGATATAATCCGCAAGTACTGCTTTCCCAAATTCGATTCGTCAACAAATGACATTGATTGGGATTACAATAACTTTCAACAGCTACTGAACGCCTGCCTCAAAGCCGTCTCATCCCATGATTTTCTGCTATCTCGTAACATGCTCGGCCACCGTCCGTTGTTTTCGGAAGGTTCAGGCGGGAATGCCTATCTGGTTGGTCGGGACGGCACCAGGCGGCCTGTAACGTCACAGGAGGTCATTGATTTGGCGAATCAGCTCAGCGCCCTATACCCTATAGACATGCGACTAAGCTTCCTTGTCAGCAAACATTTGGGTGAAAACCCTCTTAACCGAGCCTATGGCTGATTTTCTATTTTAACTATGGAAAGATTTGTGCTAGCTAAGCCCTGCAACTACAAAAATAAAGTCGCAATGGTTTGTTTGACGTCTTCGGGGTTGCCAAGCTGATTAATAGCTCCACGCGCCGCATCACTCGAAGGCACATGTGCGAGATACCACCCGATATGTTTGCGGGCGACACGAACGCCCTTTTCAGTGCCGTATAACGTGAGCAAGCCCTCATAATGATCAAGAATAATATCCCGAAGCTCCACGCCGCACGGGGGCGGGTTCGTTGGCTTTCCCAAAAGCCCATCGGTGATGTTGATGATCACCCACGGCGTTCCTTGCGCCGCGCGGCCGATCATCACGCCATCGGCGCCCGACTGGATGATGGCCTCCCGCGCATCATCTTCTGTGCGAATATCACCATTCACAATCACGGGAATGGTCACGGATTCTTTCACGCGGCGTACCGCTTGCCAGTCGGCGCTCCCATTATAAAGCTGCTGGCGCGTACGGCCATGCACGGTGATCATCTGCACGCCTGCGGCTTGGGCAATCTGTGCCAGCTCTGGCGCGTTGATACTCTCATGATCCCAGCCGAGCCGCATCTTGATGCTCACCGGAAGAGTGACAGACGCCACAACATGTTCAATGATGGAGGCAGCGAGCGGTAGATCGCGCATCAGTGCCGACCCGCCAGAGCCGCCATTCACAACTTTCTTCATCGGGCATCCGAAATTAATGTCGATATGCGCTGCGCCGCGTTGCTCCACCATGCGGGCGGCTTCGCTCATAATGACAGGGTCGCATCCGGCAATCTGGACACCCAAAGGATATTCATCACCATAAAATTCGCTGTTGCGCGGATCGTTTTTCAAACTCTCGAGCATCGGACGTGATGCCACCATCTCGGAAAAGAGGACGCCGCATCCAAAACGCCGCACCATCTTACGAAACGGCGCATCGGTTACCCCTGCCATGGGCGAGAGCAAAACCGGAGTGCGGGCGAGGGCGGCGTGGAGGTCAAACATGGCGATCAATAAATACGGAAAATATAATCAACGCAAGTTTCTCTTATGATTTTAGCCTGAAAAGGAGGCAAAACTCACTTCGTTTTGCGCTTTTTCACATTTTTGAGAGTTTTATTCCAGCTTGTATTTACAGAAACAAACCCGCCTGCTATGCGTTATAACAAATAATATCTGGGAAGGAAAAATTATGAGTACATCGCCATTAGTGCTGCCTGCACATCTCCAACAAAAAATTGAAATAGCTCGTGTCAACGCGAAGAATATCAGTGACCGTGAGGCCGCGCGCTTGACCATGAACTGCATGGATTTGACATCAGTGGTAGGAAACGAAACTCAGGACGATATTCGCGCTCTGTGTGACAAGGCAGCTCTGTATGGTTTGGCCTCGGTGTGTATTCTGCCTCAGCATGTGAAACAGGCGGCGGAGCACCTGAAAGGAACTGGCGTGAATGTTGCCACCGTCATCAATTTTCCAAGCGGAGAAAAACGCACCGGTACCGAAGAGCCGGCCACGGTGAACACGGTTGTAAGGGATATTGCCCGAGCGCTTATGGATGGCGCCGCGCAAGTTGATATAGTTTATCCCTACCAGAAGGATGAAGACTACGCGCGTGAAATACTCCATACCGCACACATGGCTTGTCCTGAAAACGTTACTTTGAAAACAATTCTTGAAACGGCGGCATTTAGCGATGCTGAGGCTCTCTCCCGTGCTGCTGCAATAGCGCTTGATTACGGTGTTGATTGCTTAAAAACATCAACAAGTCGTCACCCGAATGGCGGCGCAACGATAGAGGCTGTTGCCGTGATGCTCGATGCCATTGAGCGCTCGGGGTTTGACGCGGGGATCAAGGTCACGGGCGGTGTACGTACCGTTGATGATTGCCGCAACTACATTGCGCTCAAACGCCTGTATGCGGGAGAGGATAGCATTTCACCAGAAAACTTCCGTATCGGGGCAAGTGCTTTGCTTGATAAGTTGACAGATGTATTCAGCGGGGCCACGTCTAAATCAGGAAATGCGCCCGCAGCTTCCCCCGCCACCTCTGCGCAGCCTGCATATTAGTTATGCCTGAAATTCAGGGTAAAAAAAGGTCCGGAGACCTTTAGGGTGCTCCGGACAAACGGCGGTAATAGAGGGTGTGTAACTTCTTTATACGCGAATCGTATTTTCGTTGCAATAGAAATTCGCCATTTTCAAAAAATATTTTTCCGATTTCGGAACGACATTGAATAAACAAATATTCAACCAAGTATTTAAAAAATAAACACCGCTCCATTAATAGTAAAGCGAGGGTGTATTAAATAAATAATATATGGATGTCTGCAGTAAGTCCAAGTAGTAATAAATTTATTTACTTAGTATTACTTAGTAAAATAAAACTTGTTTCGCTTTCGGATAAATACCCGCCGCGGAAATGCCACAATGCTGCCAGTGAATTCTTAAGGAAGGGTTTACGGGGCAAATAATTCTTTGAAATAAAATTATTGCAGTGCACCGATGGCGGGAGCCTAAGCAGCGCCCCAGTGCCATGTGATGCTTTCCTTAACATCAGGGTGCAGACTCAAATGCACGGGGCACTTGCTGGCCATTTCCTCAAGGCGCGCGCGCATCGGGTGGTCGGCAGGAAGTGGCATGTGAATATCAAGGATAAGCTCTGCGATCCGGCGCGGGGATTCTGTGCGCATTTTCTTTTGCACCGCGCCGTGCATTCCGTCGAGTTTAAGATCATGGCGCGCGGCGTAAAGTTCAATCGTCGTCATGATGCAGGTGAGGAGAGCGGTGGCCACGAGATCTGTCGGCGAGAACGAGGATGCTGTTCCGCCGTTATCCAGCGGGGCATCGGTTAGAAGTTCTGTGCTGGATGGATCGTGCACGGAGGTGTATTGAAGATGTCCGCTGTGTTTGGATGTGATGGTGACCATGATGAAAGGCTCCTGATTTGATAAGAGGACAAGAAAGCGGAGAGGTAACTAAAACGCCCATTTGGCGCCGACACGGGCGGTGCCGCCATAATCATCGCCATAGTTGCCTTTGTTAAGGCCGAGGGATCCTTCAATATCGACATAGAGTGTCACATCTTCATCGGGCTTGATGTCAATATGCGCGCCAAGCAGCCCATCCACATGCGGCGATCCCCCTTCGGTATGCAGCGACACATCGCTGCCAAGTACGGTGAGATCGACATCGCGATCACCAAGGGCGGTCTCGTACGAGACGCCGACGCGAAACGAGGGGGTAATGACACTTGATCCGACCAAGGAGGGGGCAAGTTCACCCTCCGCCACGGCGCGCGCGCCAGCGGTGTGGTAAAAACGCGATTGGACACTTTCATTCGCGCTGGAGCCGCTTTCATCATAAGAGCCGGAATATTGCCCCGTATAAAACACACTCAAAGAAGGGGTAAGTTTGAATCCTGATTCATCAAATTCAAGGGGGTGCGCAATGGTGAGGGAGGGGCTGATGTAATAGCTGTTATACTGGGCGTGGGCTGTCGTATTGCTCACAGTGCGGTCACTGTCATTGCCGGAATAGCCGCCCGTCAATTGAACGCTCACATAGGTGCTCTCCACATAAGTGCCCATATAGCCGCCGACCATAAAGCCTTGAGAGTCAATGGTGCGAAAACCCGTTTTGCCCATGCGGACTTGTCCCTTGTAACTTCCCACGTAAAGGCCGTGCGTATAGCCATCATCATTCTCGGGGAAATCAATGCCGATCAAAAGGCCGCCGCCTTGTGTGCGTGTATAGGCGGAATCGCCATCCTTCGGGCGTTCCTGATAAAGGCCAAACCCTTCAATCCAGATATTATTATTTGAATCGGTGACAGTGTCACCCGCAGCAGGTTCGAGGTTAAGACTGTTTTGTTCCTGCGTTGCCGCGGTGTTGCGGCTGCCTGAAAGCTGGTGACTGACCACGAGAGTGCTGGCGTGATTGAGGCTTTGCTGGGTGATGGTATTTTCAGCGCTGGCAAACACATCAGGCGTCACAGCATAGGACGTCGAGCCGCTGGTGACAACATGCGCGCCACTAGCAAGGCCACTTGAAATATCAACTTCAAGAATGTTGTAATTAACGCCAAGAACCCCGCCTGAAACAGTTGGGGCCGTGACAGAACCACTGCTACCGGAGCCAAAGCCGCCGCCCTCGGATGGGTAGGATACCCCCGATTCAAGGCGGATTAGGCCATTGGTGGCGCCAGTAAAGTCAACGTTGCCGGTGATGGTTGATCCACCTTGAAGGACAAGCGAAAAATTCTGTGAACCGGTCACGTAAACGCCGCCATTCAACGTGCCCGCGTTGGTAAACGTCGTGTTCTGCGAATTGTCGCCGGCAATATTTCCTGTGATAGTGCCGCTATTTGTGGCGCTTGCATTGGTAGCGCTGCTGAGGTTAATCAAGCTGTTGATGGAACCCGTATTAATGAGGACGTAGTGGTCAGAGGTGTCAGCGGTTACAAAAGAATTAATTGTACCTGTGTTTATAATGGTGGCGTAACTGGTGACATTGGAGTCAACAGCGCCAGTCACGATGCCATTATTTGTGAACATAAAGTTGGTGGAAAAAAAGTCGGTGACGCTGCCGCCGATCGTTCCATTATTGGTGAGGGTTGGACTGGTGGAGCCGCTGGGATCAACATCGCCCGTCACCGTGCCGCCATTTTCAATTAAACCAGTCTCATTATTGCCGAGTGTCGCCGAGGCAATAGTTTGCCCGTTCAAAACCGTGAAATCGGCGGCATAAACCGGCAGAGCCGCCAGCGATGTGGTGCTCATAAGAATTGTAAGTGACAGTGATGTTTTCCAGAATGTCATAGAATGTGCGCCTGCGCCAATTTAAGTTATTCACGCAGAAGAAGTAAAAGTACCACAAACGTCCTTAACAAGGAATTAAATCTGGTGGGGGTGGTAAAGGGGAGAAAACAAGGCAAATTCAAGGGTGGAAAAGTAAATGGCTCCCCGAGCAGGATTCGAACCTGCGACCAATCGATTAACAGTCGATTGCTCTACCGCTGAGCTATCGAGGAACAATATAAATAGTCAGGCCGCTTTTCTATTTTCAATCGACTGATTTGTCAATATTCAAATTTAAGAAAATTAACCGGATAAGCTATTGGAGGCACGAGCCGGACCCGCACGCGCAGGCGTGCAAACCAAAATCGACCCGTGTCCAACTCCGTTGGACACTATCTTTTAAAAAACAGGTTCGTTCCGGCTCTTTAAATGATAGAAACTAACGAAAATTGGAGGCACGAGCCGGAATCGAACCGGCGTGCAAGCTTTTGCAGAGCTCTGCCTAACCACTCGGCCATCGCGCCATCTCAAGTGTGGGGGTATTAGCATTTTTCACCATGGAAATCCAGTCAAATTTCCTGTAATACTCACAGAAGCAGGAATTCTTAACTCATCAACAAGGTACATTCCCATGACACTGCAAAATTTTGTGCGCGCCCGCGAATCCATGGTTGTTTCGCAATTGCAGCCCTCGGGCGTTGTCGCCGAAGCCGTGATGGAGGCTTACCGGACAACCCCGCGAGAAAACTACGTCCCTGAAGCTATCCGCGGTGTGTGCTACCTTGACGACGATGTCGCCCTTGAAGGTGGGCGCTTCTTAATGGAACCCGTTATTCATGCTAAAATGCTGCAAGATGCTGCGCTTACTAAAGAGGACAAAGTCCTTGATATTGGTGGCGCTACGGGATATGCGGCAGCGATTTTGGCCAAACTTGCAGGCCGCGTTATCGCTCTTGACCCCAGTGACCTCATGCTTGAGCGCGCCCAGAAACAATGGCGCGCTGAAGGTCTTGGCAATATTACGGCGGTGGTGGGCGCCCCCACAGACGGTTACGCCAAGGAAGGCCCGTACCGGATTATCGTCATGAATGGCGCGGTGGAACAAGTTCCTGAAGCGTTGGTACGTAACCAGCTGGCACCGGAGGGCAAACTTTATTGCGTGGTTCAGCCCGACCCCGAATCTGTAGGGGTTATCACGGTTGTGCACAAAACCGCGCAGGATGTCTGGGGAACGCGTGTTCTGGGGAATGCAACGACGCGCTACGTCCCTGGTTTTGAACCTGTTACCAAATTCACCCTATAAAAATGCTTTTGTTTACATAAATGTATAGACAATGAAATCAGATGTGGATAGTCTGGGCGCGCCCGTTAAATCCAGCTTTGACAATATGTTAGCATTAAGACAGTATATCGCATCTGAAGACGTTTAAGGAAATAACCCGTATGGCCGGAACAAAACCAGAGCAGGAACCATCAATTGAGGAAATACTCGCCTCCATTCGGCAGATTATTTCCGATGATGAAGAGCCACGCGAAGCGGGCACCATTGAAGTTCCACAGGAAGAGAAATTTGAAATCCCTGTTTATCAGCCTTCGGAAGAACCCGAAGAGCCAGTCAAGTCGTTCGCCGATGTTCTTGATCTGACCAACGAAGTGGGCATTGATGAAAAGGTCATGGATTATTCAGAACCGAAAGTGGATATTCCGCTGTCACGTCCTGCTGCAATGCAAGAGCCTCCATCGCGCGAAAGCGATCTTGATCTCTCCTTCGGAGAAGAGCCTGCCCGCAAATCGGATTTAGATATCTCCGCAGGTCAAAATGATATTGATGCGATTTTTACCGCGCCAGCCGCAAGCGCAACAACGCAAGCGTTTGAGCGTCTGCTCGGCAACCTCCCTGTTGAACGCGAGGAAAACAGCCGCATGTACGCGGATGGCCGTATCACCTTGGAAGACATTACCAAGGATTTGCTGCGCCCTATGCTGCGTCAATGGGTCGATGACAATGTGCCCAAACTGGTTGAGCGCCTTGTACAAAAAGAGATCGAACGGATCACTCGCCAAATCCGTGATTAGGGCGGGGTGATGTGCAAAAATATTTCAAAAAAATTGTGATAGGATTATTCCTCATCCTTTTTGCGGTGGGTATTTATGCTGTCTGCATCGAACCGTTCCGCCTTGTAATTACAAATTGGACGGTTGAAACGCCGAAATGGCAAGATAACCCGCCGCTTAAAATAGTTTTGATTGCCGATACGCATGCCAAATTTCCCTCCATGACCGAGGCGCATATCGAGTCGATTGTTGAGCGGGCCAATGCCCAGAATCCCGATCTGATTTTACTCCTTGGCGATTATGTGGCCACACACCCCTTCGGGCTGGCGCTGACGCCCGAAGAAGGCACGAGTCCTTACAAGAAACTCAAGGCTCCCTGCGGTGTTTTTGCCATTGTCGGCAACCATGATTTGCACCCTGAAGAGCAAGAAATAGGGTGGGTGGATGCTCTCGCGGCAACAGGGATTCCTGTCCTGCGCAATGACACCCGCCGCCTTACCTGCGAGGGAAAGACTTTTTGGATTGCGGGCATGGATGAATGGCGCATGGGTCATCCTGACATGAGTAAAACATTACAAAAAATAACGGATCAAGACCCTGTTATCATGATGACCCATGACCCCGATGCTTTTGCTTATATGTCGGCTCGTGTTGCATTGACGGTTGCCGGTCACACCCATGGCGGACAAATTCTGATCCCGTTTTATGGGCCAGTACCTTTTGTTATCCCCTCCAAATTTGGCTTGCGCTATGTGTACGGGCATATTCAGGAGGAGGGGAAATATCTGGTGGTAACCAGCGGCCTTGGTATGACTGGCATTCCCGCACGTTTCCTGCGCCCGCCGGAAATTGCGGTTGTCACGCTCAAATCGCCTGAAAAATAAACGCAAGAGGTTGAAAAATAAGGGCTAACAGGCTAATACTAGTCCCTGTCACTTCGTTATTTTACTTCAAAGAGAAAACCACAATGCTCGATAAAATTTTTGACCACACCCAGATCGAAAAACACCGCTACCAGAAATGGGAAGATTCAGGACTCTTTGAATGTGATCCGAAATCACCGCAGCAAAGTTTTTGCATCATGATGCCCCCGCCCAACGTGACGGGCACGCTGCACATGGGTCATGCCTTCACCATGACGCTGCAAGATATCCTCACGCGCTATCACCGCATGAAGGGCAAGGACGCTCTGTGGATGCCCGGCACCGACCACGCGGGGATCGCCACGCAAATGGTGGTCGAGCGCAAACTCGAGGCCGAAGGTCAATCACGCCGTGCTATGGGCCGCGAAGCCTTCCTCGAAAAAGTGTGGGAATGGAAAGAATATTCGGGCGGCACGATTACCAATCAACTGCGCCGCTTGGGCGCCACGCCCGACTGGAGCCGTGAACGCTTCACCATGGATGAAGGCCTCAACAAGGCCGTACGCAAAGTCTTCGTGGAACTCCACAAACAAGGACTTATCTATAAAGACAAACGCCTTGTGAACTGGGACCCCAAACTCCTGACCTCGATTTCTGATTTGGAAGTCAACCAGAAAGAGATCAAGGGGCATATGTACTATATCAAATACCCGATTGAAGGTCAGGAAGAGCGCTTTATCACGATTGCGACCACCCGCCCTGAAACCATGCTCGGTGACACCGCGATTATCGTGAATCCCGATGATGAACGCTATGCCGACCTGATCGGCAAGTTTGCCATTCTGCCGCTCGTTGGCCGCCCTCTCAAAATTATCGCGGACAGCTATGTTGACCCTGAATTTGGAACGGGGGCCATGAAGGTGACGCCAGCCCACGATTTCAACGATTTTGAAATTGGCCGCCGCCACAAACTCGAGATGATTTCGATCCTTGATATTTATGCCAAGATCAACGGCAACGTGCCCGAAGAATATCGCGGCCTTGACCGTTACGATGCCCGCAAGAAAATTCTCGCCGAACTCGAGGAACAAGATTTGCTTGAGCGCGTGGATAATATCACCCACATGGTGCCGTATGGCGACCGCTCCGACACGGTGGTCGAGCCTTTGCTGACCGAGCAATGGTATTGCGACGCGCCAACCCTTGCCAAACCCGCTTTGGAAGCTGTTGAAACGGGCAAGACGGTGTTCGTGCCCAAACAATGGGAGAATACCTATTACGAATGGATGCGCAATATCCAGCCTTGGTGTATTTCCCGCCAGCTCTGGTGGGGCCACCAGATTCCTGCATGGTATGATGAGGACGGCAAAGTCTATGTTGCCGAAACCGCAGAAGAAGCGCAGACTCAAGCCGGAGCAGGGGTGAAACTCCGCCGCGACGAAGACGTGCTTGATACATGGTTTTCATCTGCCTTGTGGCCGTTCTCCACTCTCGGTTGGCCCGAGAAAACCGACGACCTTGCCAAATATTACCCGGGCGATGTGCTCATAACTGGCTTTGATATTCTCTTTTTCTGGGTCGCGCGCATGATGATGATGGGCATCCATTTTATGGGGGAGGTACCATTCAAGACCGTGTATATGCACGCCCTCGTGCGTGATGCCAAAGGACAGAAAATGTCCAAATCCAAAGGCAACGTCATTGATCCGCTCGAGATTATCGAGAAATATGGCACCGATGCCCTTCGTTTCTGCTTGACCGCTATGGCGGCGCAGGGCCGTGATGTGCGCCTCTCCGAAGATCGGATTGAGGGCTACCGCAACTTTGCCACCAAACTCTGGAACGCTGCGCGTTACTGCGAAATGAATGGCTGCAACCCGAACCCTGATTTTACGCCCGATAAAGCGACCCAAACCGTCAACCGCTGGATTATCTCCGCCGTGATGGACGCGCAAAAAGAAATTGATAAAAATATGGCCGAGTTCCGTTTTAATGACGCGGCGGGCGCCATCTATCAATTTGTCTGGGGAACATTCTGCGACTGGTACCTCGAGTTTACCAAGCCTTTGCTGGGCGAGGGAAATTCCAACGCAGCTCTCAAACAGGAAACGCGCGACACCATTGGCTGGGTGCTTGATCAAATTCTCGTGTTGCTCAATCCTTTCATGCCCTACATTACCGAAGAACTTTATGAAAGCATCGCGGTGCGGCCTAAAGACGCTTTGCTCATGGGGCAGAAATGGCCGAGCTATGACGCGGCCCTGTATGCGCCCGAGGCCAAAACACAGATTGAATGGGTCATCAAAATGATCTCGGAAATCCGCTCGGTGCGCGCGGACATGAATGTTCCGGCCTCGGCTAAAATTTCGATGCTGATCAAGGATACCGCCGCACAGACAGATAAACAACTGGAGACATTCGGCGAGATTATCTGCCGTATGGCCCGTCTTGAGAAAATAGAAAAAGCGGTCAGCGTTCCCAAAGGATCGATCCAGACCATTGTTGATGAAGCCACCATCATTTTGCCGATTGCCGAGATCATTGATCTCGATAAGGAACGCGAACGCCTGCGTAAAGAAATCGAAAAATTGCAGGTCAATATTGGCAAGATTGATCTCAAACTCTCGGATGAAAAATTCGTGAGCAATGCGCCTGCCGAGATTATTGCCGAGCAACGCAGCCGCCGCGCCGACAATGAAACCGTGCTGCATAAACTCACGCAGGCACTCAAACAGCTTGAGGCCGCATAGGCAGCAAAGGGGGAGGGGCATGATTACACTTTACTGGCGCGAAGAGGGGAAAACCCTGCAAGAGGAAATGCGCATCGAGGATTTTGATGTGAGCGGCATCAAGGCTCCCTTTTGGATTGATCTAAAAAATCCTACGGATGAGGCGACCAAAACGCTTGAGGATCATTTGAAGATCGATATTCCAACCAAGAAAGAGCTGTGGAAAAACCATGTGCTTAACCGTCAGTATATTGAGGATGGCTGCGCTTTCATGACCGCGGCCATCATCAACAAGATGGATAAGCCTTACCCCGAAACAGGCGCTATTACCTTTATCGTGACCCCCACATATCTACTCACGGTACGGGATATTAACCCCACCTCATTCAAAAATTTTTGCGAACGTCTGACAAAAGGGGGGCATCTTTTTGATAGCCCATCTTCCTTGCTTGAAGGATTGATGGAGGAGGTTATCACGCGGGTCGCGCACAACTCGGAAATCGTGGTTGACTCGCTTGATGATCTTTCACACACCATCTTTGGCACCAATGTGCTCGATGGCCGCCGTAAGAAAAACACCACCAAGGTCATGAAAGAAGTTCTTCGCCAACTCGGTGAAACGGCGGATCTTAACTCGAAGATTTCTGAAAGTCTGCATAGCGTATCGCGTCTGCTCATGTTTTATAAACAGGCTGTATTGCATGATAAAGACAGCGACTCGCCTTTCGGGGTATTAGTGTCGGACGTTCAGGCCCTGACAACCCAGACCAACTTTCTTTCGGATAAAATCACATTCCAGCTTGATGCAACACTGGGGATGGTTCAGGTCGAGCAGAACATGATTAGCAAAATGTTCTCGGTTTTTACCGTCTTCTTTTTACCGCCGACGTTGGTGGCGGGTATTTACGGTATGAACTTTAATTTTATGCCGGAACTTGAATGGCTGGTTGGTTATCCTCTGGCGCTGGTCATCATGGGCATGTGCGCCTTGTCGTCCTATCTTTATTTTCGCAAACGAGGATGGCTGTAATTCGGGGGCTTTGCTATTGCTTCCATGCAATCAGTTTTTTCTGCCCTTTGTTTGCCTCTTCAGTTGAGAGAGCTAATTCAATCTCCTCGCGAACCAACTTCGCGGGGGAATATCTTTCTTCAGCGCGGCGGAGCCATTTACAGGCTTTTGTCAAATCTTGCTGAACCCCATCGCCTCTTCGGTAGAGCAGGGCCAAGTAGAACATGCTTTGAACGTGCCCTCCTTCTGCAGCTTGCCGATAGTACTCAGCCGCTTTGGCCCGATTTGCTGGGACGCCAAGACCGTTGTCGTATTTGAAAGCGAGATCGAATAGATGCTGCACATTTTTGCTTGAAACTTCAGATTCGTAATTTGTGGAATCATCGGCATATGCGGATTGGTTAAGCCCCATGGGGGCGAGGAAAAATATACCTGATAAAAACAAAATTGCGCGTGCTGATTTCATTATGTATACCCCAGATCTATTACTAGATAGCAAATTTTCCAGAAAAATGGAAGAAAATTGTTTTTACACGGGGTTTTTGTATTTATATTAAAAAACAAAATATAAGAAGTGCCAAAGGAAAGGCAAAAAAAAACCCCCAGATTGCTCCGGGGGATTAAGTTCTACCTCATCAGGAGATATCCTGAACTTGTATGGAACCAGCAGGCTATTTCTTGTCTTCTTTTTCTTCTTGACGGCCTGCGGTTTGCACTCCTGCGGACAGGAAGCTGCCAAATTTTTTCTCGAACTTGGACAATTGTCCTTTTTCGGTAATCTTCGTAACGCCGCCCTTCCACGCTGGGTGGGAGAGGCAATCAATATCAAGGCGCATGGTATCGCCAGCTTTGCCCCATGTGGTGCGTGTCTTGTATTCGCTACCGTCGGTCATCACAACGGTAATCTCATGATAATTGGGGTGAATGTCGGCTTTCATAACCGTAACTCCTGAATCTCTTTAATATCTAGTGGTGAGGAGTTATATCAGTCCTCACCGCCAAAAATCAAGCTCTTTGTTTAAAAAAAAATACTTTATTTATCAATGGGTTAGTATTTGGAAGCAACCGATTTTCCAGCTGAGCGGAGGTCGGTAAAGGCCTCACCCAGACGCGCCACGATCCCTTTTTCGCCTACGCGCAGCCACGTACGCGGATCATATTCCTTTTTGTAAGGTTTTTCCGTTGACGGATCGACCTGATAGCTGAAGGCATTCGCGTTGGCCTTGACGTAGTCACCAATCGGTTTGGCAAAGGCAAATTGCGTATCGGTATCAATGTTCATTTTGAACACGCCGTAATCGAGCGTTTCGGCAATCTGCCCTTTATCCGAACCCGATCCGCCATGGAATACGAGATCAAGCGGATTCTCACCGAGGCCTTTGACCTTCGTTACAAGGGCCTGCGAATTTTTCAAAATTTCAGGACGAAGCTGAACATTGCCTGGTGCATAAACACCATGGACATTTCCAAAAGAGGCCGCGACTGAGAAATGCCCGATGGGCGCAAGCACGTCATAAGCTTTAAGAACATCTTCCGGCTGGGTATAAAGACGCGCGTTATCAACATCATCCGATCCGACGCCATCTTCTTCGCCACCAGTGCAGCCTAGTTCAATCTCGATGCTCATATCAATGGCTGCCATACGTTTCAAAAGGCGGGCGCATTCGTGAATATTTTCATCCAGAGGCTCTTCGGAAAGATCAATCATGTGGGAGGAGAAAAGTGGGCGGCCATATTGTTTGTAATAAGCCTCGCCATGATCGAGCATGCCCTCAACCCATGGAACAAGTTTTTTGTTGGCGTGATCCGTGTGCAGGATCACGCACACGCCGTAATGTTGTGCAAGCAAGTGCACGTGATGCGCGGCAGATACAGCGCCCAAAACCTTGGCTTGAAAATTATCAGGAAAACCTTTGCCAGCATAAAATTCGGCGCCGCCGTTCGAGAGCTGGATAACAACATCGGATTTATTGACGGCTGCTGCTTCAAGAACAGCGTTGAGAGAATTGGTACCGACGACATTCACGGCGGGCAGGGCATAGCGGCCTTCTTTACAGGCTTTTACAAGTTTCAGGTAATCTTGTCCGGTGACAACACCGGCCTTGAGTGAAACAGTCATGGTCATTCTTTCCTTATAGGTTGAGGCTCAACACAAATGAGTGCACACCATAAGGAAAGCACAGACAAATTTCAACGGGAGATGAAAATGATTTTTAGCTGCGGTTAAGGCCGGGAGCAACATCCTGAGTCGGAGCTGTGGCTGTAGCAACAGAGAAAGGCGATTGCGCATCTGGCGCTGCACCAATCTGGGCGGCTGCCATGGATAAAAGTTTGGTTGCTTCAGCTGTCAAAACGACTTTCTTAACCATTCTTATTCGTCCACTTCAGACATTAGTCCTTGTTCAATCAAGCTATCCAGTGATCTTACATTTGTGGTTTGCGCACCACCGTAAGCTCTACTGAAGAGTTCCTGACGACCCGTTGGCCCCACATCTGCGGATGCCGTTAGCAACTTAGCGTCGCGAAAGGTGGGTCGCCCTTCGGTGAAAATGTTTATAAGACTTTCCAGGAATTTTTGCAAGTTCTTATGTGATAAATTGAAATAATCTAAAGCGAGATCAAGATTTTTCTTGGAATATCCGCATGTTAGCATGTGGATAACGCGCCCGTCCTGCTGTCCCGCCTGACGCAGGAGGCAGCCATGGTCATAAAGCCAGTCGATTTCGCGGTTGAGCGCCGATTTACCAATATCAAGACGCTCGGCCACTTCGCTTTGAGTTGTGTTCGGATGCTCGTCAATATCCACCAGAATTTGGGCGCGGCGTAGCGGCGAAGACGGGTCGCCTGCCAAGGCATCCACCAGATGGTCAATAATAAAAGACATTTGCTGAATGCGGTTGGCACTCGCCTGATTATGCGCTGACTTGAGAGCACGCTGCGTCATAGAAATCCTATTTTATGGTAATAGCATTATTTTAGAGGCTTTTAGCCCATCCGGCAAGCAATTTGATAGAAAAATAGGGCAAAAGCCTTAAAGTTATGTTAATGATAAAAAAACGAAGAGGTGTCAAACATGGTTCTGGTGCGCACGGTTCAGGAATTACTGGGCATAAAAACGAAACCCGAAAGCTACAAAACGCTCTGGGCATCCCTTGACGGACAGCAAGATGAGCCGGGGATGCCGCAGCATCGTTTGTGCGCCCACAGAACGGGCGAGACATGGTCACTTTTTATCGAGGATAAAGACGAGCCTTATAAATACGCGGCCCCCCTGACCTTGCCGTTTTCATACAGCGCCAATCCCGAGCCAATTGCGACCGGACTATCGACGCCAGAGATGCAGGATATTTTGCGCACACAAGACCCCCGCGAAACAACTTTGCCGGATCATATTTCATTGACGGCAAAGCTAGATTAAATAATACTTCCTACACGTCATCTGTTGTATGTGTGGGGGAGTATGAAGGCTAAAAAAATAGCGATTTATTGCTTGATTGGGTTTGTCCTTTTTCTTGGTGTCGGTGCGATAACAGGATTTTCATTTGCGCCATATCATATCAAAACACAGTACGTGAATATGAGGCTTCCTGAGGATATGCCAGGAAATCAAAGGATGTACTATTTAGTGAGGGGCATTGGTTCCGACATATATGTTAGATGGTTATTGCTGCACATGAGTATCTACGAGGCGATGTACCTTGAGACGAAACCCTATAAACCTCCGTATAAGCCAAATATCTTTCTAGTTAATCCATCTCAGAAATCGCTTCAAAAGCCAAGAGCAGAGCGGTTGTACTTTGACTGGGAGAATGATGGTTTTGCTGAATCATCATCATGGGTCGCAGCAGGTGATAACGTCCTGCTATACAAGGGATCCACACTGAAACCGCCTTTCCTTTATGGGGATGTTCATCAAGGGTGGGGCGTCCTTGATGATTTGGATGGCAACCATGATGGTCGAATTGACGCGCGGGATAAAGCATACCACGAACTAGCCGTTTGGTCTGTCCGCAATCCTCTTGCGCCTCAGGCGAAGGATCTAGCCCCTTTTTCTATCCGGTTCGCGGCGATTGATCTGAAAAAACACACAATCAAGGAACAGTCAGGCTATAAGGCAACTTATCCGCTGGTGCAATTGGGTATTAAGACTGTTAAAGTTAATACAAAATACAAAACTTCGTTAGAGGATTTGAGCAATGTGCTTGAAATACGGAATAAAGGATACCCCAACCTTCTGGAGCATGGATACATCCCCAGCTTGGAGGTTGTTGCAGCAAAAGATACAGTTCTCAGAAATCAATTGAAGGAGCTTGAGGAATCAAAACTCACAGATATTTTTGCCTACCCCGATAAAACAAACAGTAAAATTGAAAATATACTTTTTAGATGGGCGGGGGTCGAAAATATAAAGCCAGAGTCGCGTGGCCCCTATATTGATGCACGCAAGTTGGCTGTCTTGGAAAAGCTTGTAGGTGAAGATTTTTTCCAGATACAGAAATGGTCAAACCCAAGACCTTATGCGGCAAAGGCTTTGAATAAGGCATGGGATCTGCTTTTTAAAAATTATAAACTCAGATTGATTTTCCAAACATGTGGGCGCATCCTTTTTGATCCCAAAGCAAGCTATAATGTTGAAAATGAGAGTGCAGATTTAGCGGGAGGAATCAATAAAAGTGAGGTGGCGGATCTTCTAAAATCAGGTGAGGCTCTGCCAGCCAATGAACAGGAAGCGTTAAAGAAGGAACTGGGTGAATTTTTAAAGTCATCGCTTGTATACCTTCCTATTAGAATGGAGATATCCATATAAAAGCAAAAGTCATTCAGGTGAATAGCTTTCTGTGAACTTTTATTTCTTGAAAATAATACCCATGATCTGCATTTGCTTCTCCATATCACCCGCCGAAAGGGCTTTGATGGACTGCTCCTGACTCTGAATCTCAATTCCGGCAGCTTTCATGTCGGCTAAAATAACTGCGACGTCTTTATGCGCGACCTGAGCAACAAGCGAGAGAGGCGCATCAGCCAAAGCATCAACAGCTTTTCTCATGCCTGCCTTGCCGCCGCCTTCGCCGCTAGCTGGAATGAAGGAGAGAATGAGGATTGTTGCAAACAGACCAATAATGACTTTCGTTAAAGGTTGCATCAGACGCTTTTTGAAAGCGGTAAAATTCGAGACAATATGCGCCGCAGCGCCGATGAGGAGCACCCAGCCCAGCCATTCGTGCGCCTCTTTGTTAAGTCCGCTATCCAGATGGAAAAAAATAAGAACACCTGTAACGCCCGATAAAAGAAAGGCACCCGCAACAAGCGGAGTGGCCCAGTCCCGAAGTGAAAGTTGCATGATTTTTTATACCTTTTTAAAAAGTGGAATATTGAGCTGTATGCTAGCCCAGACATAACGCACAGAACAGCATAAACCCTCCGTGCAAAAATAAAAAAAGGTCGCTTAAATGCGACCTTTTTGGTTCTATTAGAATGGGTTAGGTAACGATTAGTACCCGACTTTATGCATGGCGACTGCGGTGTCGAGCATCCGGTTGGAAAAGCCCCATTCGTTATCGTACCAACTCATCACGCGCACCATTTTACCGTCAATGACTTTGGTGCCTTCCAGCGAGAAGATCGAGGAGTGGGCATCATGGTTGAAGTCGCTCGATACCAGCTCTTCATCATAATAAGCCAGAATATTTTTGAGCGGGCCATCGGCCGCAGCTTTAATCGCCGCATTAATTTCCTCAGGCGTGGTGGCGCGTTTTGGCACAAATTTGAAATCGACCAAAGACACGTTCGGGGTTGGTACACGGATCGCCACACCATCAAGTTTGCCTTTCAGCTCGGGCAGAACTTTACCCACGGCTTTCGCGGCTCCGGTAGAAGTTGGGATCATGCTCAAGGCCGCCGCGCGCGCGCGGTGCAGGTCTTTATGTGCCGTGTCCACGATTTTCTGATCGCCTGTGTAGGAGTGAATGGTCGTCATATAACCATGCTCGATACCAACCGCATTGTTGATCGCATAAGCAACCGGAGCGAGGCAGTTGGTGGTGCAAGACGCATTCGACACGATCACATGATCTTTGGTCAGCTTGTCCGAGTTAACACCAAACACAACCGTAATGTCCTCATCAGTCGCTGGAGCGGAAATCAGAACTTTCTTTGCCCCGCCCGTAAGGTGAGCCGAAGCGGTTTTCTTGTCGGTGAATATACCCGAACATTCCATGACGATGTCAACGCCGGAAGCTTTCCAGTCAATGGCTGCTGGGTCACGTTGCTGGTGCACGGTAATTTTTTTGCCGTTGACGATCAGGGTATTGCCTTCATAGCTCACATCGAACGGAGAACGTCCATGAACCGAGTCGTATTTCAAAAGATGGGCGTTGGTTTTCGTATCGGTCAGATCATTGATAGCCACCAGCTCAATATCCGAGCGTCCTGCTTCAAAAAGCGCGCGCGCCACCAGACGGCCAATGCGTCCAAACCCGTTAATACCTACTTTTACTGTCATGTTATTTCTCCTTAATATTGAAACTTTGGCGTATTTTTAGACCTTTTTCGAAACTGCATCAACTATGGCGTCAGCGGTTATTCCAAAATGTTTGTAGAGAACCTCGGCAGGGGCAGATTCGCCAAAAGAGGACATGCCGATAAAGTCGCCGTCGGAGCCGATCAGAGCATCCCAGCCTTGGCGGATGCCGGCCTCAATCCCCACACGGATCACGCCTGCGCCACCAAGAACAGAGGCGCGGTAAGCGGCGTCTTGTTTGGCAAACAGCTCGAATGAGGGCGCTGAGACAACCTGCGTTGGAATGCCTTTAGCCTCGAGTGTTTTTTTGGCCTCCATGGCAAGATAAATTTCCGAGCCCGTTGCTACGATAACGGCTTTTGGAGTGGTGGAGGCGGGGGAGAGTATATAGGCACCCCGTGCCGATTTATTGGTTGCCACATCAACGCGTTGCGCCGGAAGATTTTGGCGGGTCAGCACCAGCATAGAAGGGCCTGTTGTGTTAGCAAGCGCAAGCTCCCACGCCTCAGCCGTTTCCACCGTATCACACGGGCGGAAAACCGTAAGGTTCGGAATGGCGCGCAGCGAGGCCACATGCTCTACTGGTTGGTGGGTCGGGCCGTCTTCGCCAAGACCAATTGAGTCATGCGTCATCACGTAAATCACGCGCTGTTTCATCAGGGCCGCAAGGCGAATAGCCGGACGGCAATAATCGGCAAACGAGAGGAACGTGCCGCCATAAGGAATAACGCCACCATGAATGGCAAGCCCGTTCATCACTGTGCACATCGCAAATTCACGCACGCCATAATGGATATATTGGCCTTTGTAACCATTTGCCGCCATCACAACGTCGGGGCCTTTGGTGCGGGTATTGTTGGAGGGGGTGAGGTCGGCCGAGCCGCCCACAAGCTGTGCAAGTTTAGGCACTAAAGCCTCAAGCACTTTGCCTGATGAAGCGCGGGTCGCAAGTTTTGGTTTCTCGGCAGCAAAAGCAGCTTTGGCGTCAGCCAGAGCCGCCGCGACAACATCGGTAACATTCGGATCAAGGGCTTTTTCAAATTCTGCTTTCTGCGCGGAAGTACCAAGGCGTTTTTGCCATGCGTAGGATTCGGTTTGGCCGCGTGTACCCACATTGCGCCAGGCATGAAGAATGTCCGCAGGAATTTCAAACGGCGCAGATGTCCAGCCCAGATGTGCGCGGGCGGCTGCGGTTTCCTCGCTGCCGAGCGGTGAACCATGCACGCCGGAAGTGCCTTGTTTATTGGGAGCGCCGAAACCGATTTTGGTTTTGCACGCGATGAGCACAGGGCGATCAGATTTTTGCGCCGCAGCCAGTGCCTTTTCAATAGCCACAAAATCATGCCCGTCAATGCGCGATGTTGCCCAGCCATACGCGTCAAAACGTTTCAAAACATCTTCGGTAAAAGAGAGGGACGTAGGCCCATCAATCGAGATGTCATTATCATCATACATCACGACGAGGTTGCCGAGTTTCAAATGCCCTGCAAGCGAACAGGCCTCATGCGAAATGCCTTCCATCATGTCGCCATCACCACACATCACATAGGTTTTGTGGCTAACGAGATCATTGCCAAAGCGGGCATTGAGAATACGTTCCGCAAGCGCAAAGCCAACGGCGGTTGCAATACCTTGACCGAGAGGCCCTGTGGTCATCTCAATTCCGGCGTCATGCATAATCTCGGGGTGGCCCGCCGTGAGAGAATGGAGTTGACGAAAATTCTTGATTTGATCAATCGTCATCTTGTCGTATCCGGTCAGATAATTGACCGCATAAAGGAGCATCGAGCCATGGCCGCCCGAGAGAATGAAGCGATCACGATCTGCCCAAGTCGGGTTTTTCGGGTCGAATTTCATGAATTTGGAATAGAGTACCGTAGCAACATCCGCCATGCCCATGGGCATACCCGGGTGGCCGGAATTGGCTTTATCAACGGCATCGGCCGCCAGAAATCGGATGGCATTGGCCATGGTGCGCAAATCAGGCGAGGTGGAGGCTGCGGGGGAGGCTGCGGCAAGTGAGCTGGACATGAATGATAAAGACCCTTGTTCGATGTGACGTAACAGGGTCTTTATAGTCAATTTTGCGAGATTTGCGAATCGAAAATTAGAGTTTGCTCAAGGATTCATGCAATTTCTGCATGGCGGTAATATGATCTTTGAGTTTGTTTTTGAGGGCCTCGCGCAAATAAGGCTCTAGGTCAATGTCGCCATTGGGAGAGGTTGAAATGATCTGGTCATATAGAGCACGTGTTTCTGGCGAGACATTCAGAATGACAGTCGCTTCGCTCAAGCGGTCGTCAATCATATCGCGGACAAAACCGCTGACATTCACGCCCATATCCTGCAGGCGGTCATGTTGATCTTTACGGATCATCAGGCAAATACTCTTGAGACTCTTTTCCATGGAAACCTTTATCTTTGTGGGACTCTATATACTTTCCCAATTCTGCATGATATTTCTTAACCGTCAATGAATGTTATTTATATATATTTAACATATTTAGATTACGTTATATATATTGCTATATATAAAATATGTAGTTATATATATTTTTTACAAAAGGGGATAAGATGTTAATTGATTTGCTCGTATATGCTGTCATCGGTATCGGCGCTATTTTTATACTGACCAGATTCTTTGTCTATGTGGGGTCGGATGAACTGGCTGTCATAGAAAGACGTTTTTTCGGAGCGCCACTTGAATCGGGACGTGTGTTTGCCATGGGCGGACAGATTGGCCTTAAAGCCGATTATTTGGCACCGGGCCTTCATTTTGTTCTCTGGCCAATTATCAATGTTGTCGCAAAACCTTCCTTTCTCACAATTAATGCCGATGAACTCGGAATTGTCGAAGCAACGGATGGAGCTTCACTCGCCGCCGGACGTATTTTTGCCGATGATCCCGCGGGGCAGGTTCACAATAATTTCCAAAGCCCTGTCGAATTTCTCAAAGGTGGTGGTATCCGCGGGAAGCAACTGCGTTTTCTCACCAACGGAACATTCAAAATCAATCCTTATTTGTTCAAGGTCACCAAGATCAAAAAGACCGTTGTGCGGGAAGGCCAGATCGGGGTTGTGACCGCGATGGATGGTGCGCCGCTTGATGCAGGGCAATTGCTCGGTAAAAGCGCCGAAGGCCACGCATACTTCCAGCGCGCCGATGCGTTCCTTAAAAGTGGCGGACAAAAGGGCCCTCAAATCGATTTCCTGCGCCCGGGGACGTACAACATCAACACCGAAGTGTTCAAAGTCGAAGTTTATGATGCGACCTATATCGGTGAAAACCAGATCGGGATCGTCGAAGCCCGTGATGGGATGTCGATGAACTCGGCAGATGTGGTTGTGCCTA
This sequence comes from Pseudobdellovibrionaceae bacterium, assembly GCA_041674725.1. Taxonomy (GTDB): domain Bacteria; phylum Pseudomonadota; class Alphaproteobacteria; order Micavibrionales; family Micavibrionaceae; genus UBA1573. The sequence continues at coordinate 278,476 of JBAYVC010000002.1, forward strand.
CCCCTGATGGTCACAATAACTTTCAGGATGGCCAAACCTTTTTGACCAATGGTGGTTTTCGTGGCCCGCAGGAAAAAATCCTCACCCCGGGGACTTATTATATCAACCCGTATCTCTTCTCGGTGACAACGCGTGAGCAAACCTTGGTCAATAAAGGTGAAGTGGCTGTTTTGATCTCCAATATCGGGAAAGACCCGTCCGAATACACCTCTGCCGGAGCCGCCAAAGCCGGAGAGTCTTGGGAAGAAGGAGTCACCACTCGCCACGTTGTGCCGCGCGGCTACCGCGGTATTCAGCGTGAAGTCATGGGGCCGGGGGCGTATAATATTAACCCCCTTGCTTACACTGTCATCATTATTCCAACCACAACCCGTTCGGTGGATTGGAGCGCCGAGCGCGGCAGTCAGGGTGGTGCCGCCGGACGCGGCTTTGACCCCTTCAATGTGGTTTCGCATGACGGCTTCCCGATGCAGATTGAGGTGCGTTGCCAGTACCGCGTTTTGCCGGAAAATGCGCCTTATGTTGTGCAAAAAATAGGATCGATTGCCGAGCTGGAAAGCAACGTCATCCATCCGCAGATTGATGGTATTTTCCGCGCCGAAGTCTCGCGCTCTCCGGCTATTGCTTACCAACAAAACCGTGCCGAAGAGCAAAAGAAGGCCGAGGAAGCCGTGCGCGCAGATCTCACTAAATACCGTGTCGAAGTGGTCTCGGTGATGATTACCAATATTCATCTGCCGGAACAGCTCATGAAGACGACGCAGCAGAAAAACCTCGCCGAGCAGGAGAAATCCATGTACGACGCGAAGAAAGATGCCGAGCAGCGCCGTATCGAGTTTGAAAAAACCAAAGCCGAAGCCGATGCTCAGGTGTCCATTATTACCGCCGAGGCCGGAATCAAGGTTGCTCAGCACGAAGCGCGCCAGACCGAAGAACGCGCCCGTGGTGATGCGGCGCGTATCCGGATGCTCGCCGAAGCCGACGCCGCCCAAACCACGCAGGTGGGTGATGCCGAAGCTGGCGTTATTCTCTCTAAAGGTGAAGCTCAAGCCAAGGCTTACCGTGAACAAGTCTCGGCGCTGACCGCCCAAGGCGTAACCACGGTTGAAGTCATGAAAGCGGTTGCGGCCGCAGGCCTCAAAATCACGCCGGATGTCCAGATTACCGGAGCAGGCGGTAGCGGTTTTGATGGAGGCTTGATGCAAGTGATCCTTTCGCAACTGGTCAAAGATCAGGTGCAGGGCAAGGATAATAAGATCAACGATGCGCTGAAATCGGGAACATCGGCCTAAGTCGGTTTACGAAAACATTTTAAAGCTCCCCCGCCTAGTGTATGTAAGCAGGGGAGCTTTTTTATGAACCGTACAGACCTTATTCAGAAATTACGCAATGTCGGTGTCGATCTGCCGGAACTGGAAGCGCGTATTCTTTGCGAAGAAATAGCTGGGCTCACACGCGCCGATATGCTGGGCGGCGCACCTGTCACATTCACGCCTGATCAAACTCAACGAATTAACTCTACCATCGAGCGGCGCGCCGCAGGTGAGTCGCTCTGGCGCATTCTGGGCTACCGCGATTTCTGGAAGCACCGCTTCGCGCTCTCCCCCGATACGCTCGAGCCGCGCCCTGATACCGAAACCCTCATTGAGACTGTTCTCAAGGCCCCCCCTCCGCGCCGCATCCTTGATCTGGGGACGGGCACAGGCTGTATTTTAATCTCGCTCCTTCACGAATTTCCCGAGGCAACCGGAGTCGGTGTGGATATTGCGCAAGGCGCCGTTGAGACGGCGCAATTCAATGCACAAAATTGCGGCGTTGGGCATCGAGCTACTTTTGTGCGCAGCAACTGGTTTGAACATGTGGAGGGAAAATTCGATCTGATTGTGTCGAATCCTCCCTATATCCCCGCGCCCGAGATTCGAAATTTGCAAAAAGAGGTGCAGAATCACGATCCGATTCGTGCTCTTGATGGAGGGATTGACGGTTTGGAGCCCTATAAATTTTTGTTACCAAGGTGCAAAAATTATTTGGAGGCGGGGGGGCGCGTTGTCATGGAAATCGGAATTGGTCAGTCGGAGGACCTTGCACGACTCGCGGATGATGCAGGGGCGACTCTGGTTCGAATCGTACCCGACCTCGGAGGGGTGCCAAGGGCTGTGGAAATTGCGTATGGGGATAAGTAAAATTTCTTTTGACAGGTGGCTTGAACAAATCACGTTGCCGTTGCACTCTGCCCTTGTTCGCACCGACCAACAAAAACACAAGATGTTGCGGAGCGAGTTGGTTCAGAAAACTACATAAAGTAGTCCTTGTTATATAAAGGACTTTTCAACTTATCCACATTGGGGTAAGCTGAGAGAGAGTTTTACCGAATCAAGGAAAAAACGAGATTAGGAGAGCACATGAGATACGGGTCAGCCGCGCGACGTTCGCGCAGTAACAATAGTAATAATGGCGGAAACCGGGGGGGCAATAATCAGCAAAATCAGCCTCGCCGCACGTTTACGAATAAAAACAAAGTATTTGACAGCAATGGTCCGGATGTACGTATCCGCGGTACGGCGTACCAAATCGTCGAGAAATATCTGACGTTGGCCAAGGATTCAAGTTCGGCCGGAGATCGTGTTCTGGCGGAGAGCTATTTGCAATATGCCGAGCATTATCAGCGCGTTATCAATTCTTGGGAAGATGAATTCGCGCCCGATCCATTCGATCCTAATTACGAAGAAGTGTACGCACAGTACGCCATCCGTGTAGCTCAGCGCGAAGCAACGCGTGCTGCAGAGGTGGCTGATGTGCCGCAAGACGATCAAGCTGCTGTTGGGGAGGAAGATCTCGGCCTGCCAACCAGCCTGATGGCCCCGCGCATGGGCGAACGCCGTACCACTGAAGAAATGGTCGACGCTTAATCTCGTTAATTGACATATTATTAAGCAAAAAGACGGGATTTATCCCGTCTTTAACTTTTTCATATTTTTTAAGAGTTGCGCTATAATATGGCTATATGATTAAGGAACCTTTCGATACCAGCGCTAGTGAGAAAAAGCCGCCGCATACCATTTATGCGATCGGCGATGTGCATGGTTACGACGATGCCCTGCTTAAACTGCTTACTAAGATCCACCGCGACATAGATCGCATTCAGGGATTCCGGCCTGATGCAACATTTGAGATTGTCTTGCTGGGGGATTTTGAAAGCCGGGGGCCGAATACAAAAGGCGTTCTTGATATTGTGAGTAACGCCAAAGTGAAATCGCGCGGGATGGGAGTTCCCCATATTGCTTTATTTGGTAACCATGACTATGCGACCCGCTCATTTTTGAAAGAAAATGATCCTCAAAAAATTATTGAAAAAGGCTGCGCTTTGATTAACTACGGGGCCTTGCAGACCTTTGCCAGTTACGGGGTTTTTGCCGAGGAAAATCATAATACATCCCGCCCCGTGCACACACCCAAAGGGGCAAATTTTTCAATTGCGCATGAGGATATTCTGCGGATGCATAAGGAGATGATGGACGTCATGCCTTTTGGGCATCTTGCTCTCCTCAACTCCCTCAAATATTCGCACCATTCCAAACATGATCCAGCCTTCTTCTTTTGTCACGCGGGCGTTGATCCAGAAAAGGATTGGTCAGAGCAGGATGCGGGCGTCCTTCTCGGTTACGGGTCGGATGAAGACATTCAGATAGGCCGCAATTTTGTCAAAGGCGACGGTGCCAAGGATATTATCGTGGTGCATGGGCACACCATTGTCAAAGCGGGCGAAGTGCGCAGCGGAAGAATTTCGATTGATACGGGAATCTATGAGGACAAACAGGGGGATCGCCGTGAACTGACCTGCGCGGTGCTCCGCGGGGGCGCATTCAAAAAATTTATTACCGCCAAAAGCGACTATCCACCTTATGATCCAAACTTTGTGCCAACCGAAAAAAACTGGCCCCCTGTAAAAAATCCGCAAACAGGTCTGGATACTCTGGATTGCAAACTCTAAATCACCTATAAAGAGATACATTATACGCACATTCTCTCCTGCTGAGGTACATCATGGATTTTGAACGATTTTCTGAAAAGCTACGCTCAATCTTGCAAAAAGCGCAAACGCTGGCTATGCGCTCGAAACATCAATCATTAGAGCCAGAGCATCTGCTCAAAGTCATGCTCGAAGATGAAGACGGCTTGACACTGCGCCTTATCAAGGAAGCGGGTGGCGATGCTGGGCGGCTCAAAAAGAATATTGAGATGGCGTTGACAAAACTTCCTTCGGTTGACGGGCCTGGGGCAGGAGGGTTGCGCCTCGCGCCGGATCTTGCCAAAATTATGGATCAGGCAACACAGCTTGCCGAAAAATCAGGCGACAAGTTTTTAACCAGTGAACGTCTCCTGCAAGCGATGACGCTTGCCAAGGCCAGTGATGTCACAGGGCACCTTGAAGATGCGGGGGTAACAGCCGCAGAGATGAATAGCGCGATTAACAATCTACGCAAAGGCCGTACCGCCGATAGCGCAAGCGCTGAAGATACGTTCGATAGCCTCAATAAATATTCGCGCGATATGACAGCACTGGCCCGCGAAGGAAAACTCGACCCCGTGATCGGACGTGATGAGGAAATCCGCCGCACCATTCAGGTTCTGGCCCGTCGCACCAAAAATAATCCGGTGTTAATCGGGGAGCCAGGGGTTGGTAAGACGGCTATTATCGAAGGACTCGCGCAGCGTATTGTCAATGGTGATGTGCCGGAATCCCTGCGCGGAAAACGGCTGATGTCTCTTGATTTGGGGGCTCTCGTTGCAGGCGCAAAATTCCGAGGCGAATTTGAAGAGCGTCTTAAAGCCGTTTTGGACGAAATCCGCGCGGCTTCGGGCGAGATTGTTCTTTTCCTCGATGAACTTCATACTCTCGTGGGCGCAGGCAAAGCCGATGGTGCGATGGATGCCTCCAACATGCTCAAACCCGCCCTCGCGCGCGGCGAGCTGCATATGGTCGGTGCCACAACACTGGATGAATACCGCAAGCATATCGAAAAAGATGCCGCCCTCGCACGTCGTTTCCAGCCTGTCTTTGTAAGTGAACCAACCGTGGAAGACACCATCTCGATCTTGCGCGGCCTTAAAGAAAAATACGAAGCCCACCATGGGGTGCGCATTATGGATGGCGCGATTGTCGCGGCAGCGCAGCTTTCCAACCGATACATCACTGACCGTTTTCTGCCTGACAAGGCGATTGATCTTGTCGATGAAGCATCCTCGCGCCTACGTATGGAAGTGGATAGTAAACCCGAGGAAATTGATGAACTGGATCGCCGCATTATCCAGCTCAAGATCGAGCGCGAAGCCCTCAAGAAAGAAAATGACGCCGCATCCAAAGACCGGTTAGTCAAACTGGAAATCGAACTCAAAGATCTCGAGGGCAAATCGGCAACCTTGACCGCAGAATGGCAAGCCGAAAAAGAAACTGTCACGCGTGGACAAAAACTGACCGAGGAACTTGACCGCGCCCGTATCGAACTTGAACAGGCCGAACGGGAAGGTAACTGGGCCAAAGCGGGTGAGCTTAAATACGGCAAAATCCCTGAACTCACCGCTGCCCTTGAAAAGGCGGCAACCACCACGGCGCGCACTATGATTAACGAGGAAGTCACCGCCGATGATATTGCCAGTGTCGTGAGCCGTTGGACAGGTGTGCCGATTGATAAAATGATGGAAGGTGAAAACGCCAAACTTCTTGCAATGGAAGACAAACTGGCGCAGCGTGTTGTGGGGCAAGATGAAGCCGTGCGCGCTGTTGCTGCTGCAATTCGCAGAGCTCGCGCGGGGCTTCAAGACCCGCGCCGACCGATTGGATCGTTCCTCTTTTTGGGACCCACAGGCGTAGGTAAAACCGAACTCACCAAGGCGTTGGCCGAATTTCTCTTTGATGATGACACGGCGCTCATCCGCATGGATATGTCTGAATATATGGAGAAACATTCGGTGGCGCGTCTGATTGGTGCCCCCCCGGGCTATGTGGGTTACGAAGAAGGCGGCTCGCTCACCGAAGCCGTGCGCCGCCGCCCTTATCAGGTGGTGCTTTTTGATGAAATCGAAAAGGCTCACCCTGATGTGTTTAACGTGCTCCTCCAAGTGCTCGATGATGGACGCCTGACTGATGGGCAAGGGCGCACTGTAGATTTTTCAAACACCGTTCTTATCATGACATCGAACCTTGGCGCGGAATATCTGGCGGCTCAGGAAGAGGGCTCTGATGTTGAAGGGGTGCGTCCGCAGGTTATGGAGATGGTACGCAAATTCTTCCGCCCCGAATTTCTCAACCGCCTTGATGAAATTTTGCTTTTCCGTCGTTTGGGCCGCGTCCATATGGCGGGTATTGTCGAGATCCAGCTTGGAAACTTGCGCAAACTTCTTGAAGTGCGCCGCATTTCTCTTGATCTCAAGGATAAGGCCAAATTATGGCTGGCTGATAAGGGTTATGATCCTGCCTATGGCGCACGTCCCTTGCGCCGCGCGATCCAGACATACCTTCAGAACCATCTGGCAGAGATGATCCTGCGCGGCGAAGTTCCCGATGGATCACATGTCATTGTGGATACCGATGCCGCAGGCCTGACTTTTAAGGTTAACGAAGGCAAATCACAAAAATCAGCTGCCTGATTCTTCGGGGGTAAGCCGGACAATAAATTTTTTGGGAAACTCGGGCGCATTTTCTTCAAGCGCAGGGGATGACTCGACCAGTTTGTTTTCATGGCCCGCATTGAAGAACTCCCGTTCGATCATAAAATTCATCAAATTGGCATCGGTGACATGAATTAAAAAATAGGGAGGAACAGCCGCCGATGAAAAACCTCCGACACTGCGCGCGAAATGGTCATAAACCAAGTGTGGAATGAGTTCGGCCTCATGTTTGCGTAAAGCGTCAAAGCCTTGCTGTAAATTGCGTTTATTTTCGATGTCGGCAGCCTTCAGATGGGGTTTAAGCTTGAGGGAGATCGGGGTGAGATGGAGTTCCAGCGTGGCGCGATGACCGCCTTGCGGCAATTCGATCAACTGGTGCAGCGTAATGCTGATGTCGCGGTCTTCCGAGAAATATTGTTTGGCTTTATCCAGTGCGGAGGAGAGGGCTTGTTCGGCCCCTTCATCGGAAAAGCCCTCAATTACCACGCGGTGTGTCCCGCTCGCATGAAGGGCGCCGCCACCATCCTTCTGGTCGCGCCACTGGCGAAGTTCGTAGAGTAAGGCTATAAGTTGCCGTGTGTAGCTGGTAAAAAAATCGAGAACCGCGCGATTACGCAGTGCCGGATCGCATTTTTCATCATGTACCAGAACATCAACATGCTCGATATGCTTGATGATGGCATCAATGTCTGTGGAAGGAGGGAGTGCAGGTTTCTTGTCGGTTATCACGGTGTTCTCCTAAGGATGTTTAAGGAAAGAGGGTGGCGATGGTCCAGTAGCCGCCATCATTCAGGTCGTAGCGGGTGCGGTGATGGAGTCGGAACTCGCCCTCTTGCCAGAATTCAATCGAGAAAGGCACAAGGCGGTAGCCTGACCAGTAATCGGGACGCGGTACATCCTCCCCGAATTTTTCCTCCATCGCCTTGGCGCGATCGATCAATAGTTGACGATTAGGAAGAGGGCGCGATTGTTGGGATGCCCACGCCCCGATTTTATGCCCCGCAGGTCGCGTGGCAAAATACTCATCCGCTTCCTGTGGGCTAACAGGCTCGACAGTCCCGCGCACACGTATCTGGCGCTTGAGCGTTTTCCAGTGAAAATTAAGCGCTGCCTTGGGGGTATGAAAAAGTTCCTCACCTTTTTGACTTTCGCAATTGGTAAAAAAACAAAAGCCGCGATCATCGATACGCCGCACCAAAACAACACGTGCGTTGGGGAAACCGTTTTTATCAACCGTGGCGAGACAAGCGGCATCAGGGTCAGAAGGCTCGCTGCCGCGTGCATCATCCATCCATGAAAGAAAGTGTGGCAAGGGAAAGTTATGGTTTTCAGGCATCATTGAGGTACACTTTAAAAAAGAAGTTGAGGGAGCTATTTTTATGCGGGGAATTAGATTATATTGCAACGTTATTGAGGTAGATCGCAGTGGCGGTCGGTTTAGAGAAAGGAACTTGAATATGAAAATACAACTTTTGTCCATGCTTGTGGTGGCGTCGCTAACTTTGACGGCCTGTATGGAACATATGGGGACGAATCAAGGTATCGGTACAGCAACAGGTGCTGTTGTTGGTGGGCTTGCTGGATCGCAACTTGGAAAAGGCAATGGTCAGTTGGTCGCTATTGGTGCGGGTGTTCTGCTCGGCAGCCTGTTAGGTGGTGAACTCGGCGCTCAGCTCGATGAAGCCGATAAAATCAAAGCCTCTCAAGCGCAGCGTCAGGCTTATAATGCACCTGTAGGCGAAACGATCAGCTGGAACAACCCTGACAGCGGGCACTCGGGTACCATTACCCCGACCAATGAAGGACATTCGAGCAATGGACGTTATTGCCGTGAATATTCCCAAACCATCTATGTTGATGGCAAACAGCAGACCGGTGTTGGTCAAGCTTGCCAAAATCCAGATGGAACATGGCAGATCGTAAACTAATTGTTGTGGTCATATGAAATAACAAAGGCGCCGCATGATGTGGCGCCTTTTGTCTTACGATTTCTTTCGGGCAGATTCCAGTGTTTCTTCAATAGACTTCTGGGTATGCGCAAACTCATTCTGGCCTTGACACCAATCTCTGAGTATATCGAGCGTCGGCTTGACACGGCTGCGGCGCAGAGAATTGATGTGGCGGGAAAGTTTTTTAAGGCTTTGGAAAGTCACTAATTTTTTAACGACATGAAACTCGAGGCGGGCAGCCTGATGTCCGGGAACGCCGAGAGAAATGGCGTTGCCGTAGGCACGGGCTGCGGCCTGAAGGGCATCGGCGCACCAGCCATATATTTTGCCCTGTGTAAGAGCGTCGTTCTGAATATCCGCCATCCGCAGCAGCGGAATAACGGTGTCGGCCTCCAGAACGTGCATGATAGACATCTCGAAAATTTCATCCATATATTTCATATGGCCAATTTCGTTGACTGCATCATCGAGAAAGGCGTTATAGCCCTGAGGCAAATGCTCTTCAGGCGTTGGTGAAATGCCGGTAATATCCCCAATCAGATAGGCCATCGCTTTCGCGTAGGGATTTGGTGAGGTATGTATGGCGGCACCAAGAATATGCGCAGGATCATACCCGCCCCAAATCATTGTTTGACAGGGCATAACAAAGCGTACCCAGCTTTCAAAATCCTGATCCTCAAAACTTGAGAGAATGTCTTGTGACAGGGAGTAGTTACGAATTGCGGTTGAAAGCTCAAGGGATACACCTTCTATTTTTTCATAACTTTCAAGCGTGTGGTTGATGACATCGTAGGCAATCGTATAGGCATGTTCCTCAGGTGCAATTTCAAGTGAGGCTGACAAAAGTTCTGTGCATCGTATTTTTGCCAGAAAAGTATTTACATCTTTGAAGCCATAACTCTCCATCTGCAATACGGCAAATATATCCGCGCCGAGATTACCTTTGATGATGGAAAGGTTACTCTGTTTTGGCTGCTTGATTGCAGATTGGCTGGGGCCTTTGGCAGGACGGTAGGTGACGAGTGAATCTATATATTTATAGCAATTGCGGCAAATGCTTAAAAACATCTCCTCGTCAGAGAGCTTATCTGATATAAAAATTTCAATAAAACCAACATGATATAGGGATTTGTTAAAACCAAAGTTTGATTTAACTTCCTTGGAAATAAGGCCGAGAAAGGCGTTTTTTTCCTGCGCGGAACTTTTGAATTTGATGAGAGCTGCTGCTTCATCTGAGGCAGGGTGTCCTTTGAAGCGGGACAAAAGAGCCGTGACGGCCTTTCCTTTTTCGCCTTTTTCATAAATTAAAAAATATATATCGCTGCCCGCAAACCCGTTATTGAGTTGGCCTCTCAAGGAGGTGCAATAGGTTGCGATTCTGCTTTTGCGGTCGGAAGCCATGGGCGCGTTGAATATCCAAAAGGAAAGGTCTGAGCCTTGTTATAACAGGAAGATGTTAATAGAATATCCCCGCAAAGAAAGCCCTAAAATGCATCGGGACAAATTCTGTGCACTCTGGACGAATACAATAAAATGTGTAGGATGCAAAAACACCCGCTAATATGGGTTTTCGTAATCAATATAAGACTGGAATGAAGGAATGACAACATCAACTTTGATGGCTGGCAAAAAAGGCTTGATTATGGGCGTAGCCAATGACCGCTCGATCGCATGGGGTATTGCAAAAGCCTTGCATGATCATGGTGCCGAACTGGCTTTTACCTATCAGGGGGAAGCTCTTGAAAAACGCGTCCGTCCCTTAGCCGCAGAAATTGGCTCGACCATCATCCTGCCATGTGATGTCACGGATGAATCGAGCATCGACAGCGTGTTCGCCGAACTTCAGAGTAAATGGGGTAAGCTGGATTTTGTGGTACATGCAATTGCCTTCTCCGATAAAAACGAATTGGATGGCCTTTATCTCAACACCACCCGCCCGAACTTCCTCAAGACGATGGATATTTCGGTTTATTCTTTTACCGCTGTGTGCCAGCGCGCCGCGCCCCTGATGAAAGACGGCGGCAGCCTTTTGACCTTGACCTATTACGGGGCAGAGCGCGTCATGCCACATTACAATGTCATGGGTGTGGCGAAGGCCGCGCTTGAAGCCTCCGTGCGCTACCTCGCCACCGACATGGGACGTGACAATGTGCGCGTCAATGCTATCTCCGCAGGCCCGATTAAAACATTGGCGGCCTCGGGTATTGGCGATTTCCGTTATATCCTCAAATGGAACGAACTGAACTCACCGCTTAAACGAAATGTCACGATTGAGGATGTCGGTAACTCGGCCCTTTATCTGCTGAGCGACCTTGGCGCAGGTGTTACGGGGGAAGTGATGCATGTGGATGCGGGCTATCATACGGTTGGTATGGTGGCGATCGACTCTGCCGCAGAAACCGCCCAGCTTCTCGAGGGAATTGCTCCTAAACCGGCAGATGCGGCGGCGTAATCAATGACGGCGGGGATATGGTTTAAACCCTACACTCTTGAAAACCTGACGACCTTACGCAAGGCCAATATGGGGGAACATGTCGGGTTTGAGTTTACCGCGATTGGCCCTGATTTTCTGAAAGGGCGGTTGCCAGTCGATCACCGCACCACCCAACCTTTTGGTATCCTGCATGGCGGGGCATCCTGCGTTCTCTCCGAGACACTGGGCAGCGTGGCCGCATGGATGACGATTGATCCTGACCTCTACCGCGCTGTCGGTCTTGAGATTAACTGCAACCATATCCGCGCCATCACAGAAGGCTTTGTCACGGGGATGTGTACCTCGCTTCATGTCGGAAGGCGCACGCAGGTCTGGCAAACGGACATTACCGAGGATGCCACAGGTAAGCGGGTTGCCATCTCGCGCCTGACCCTTTCCATTATTGACCACGGTACGTTGTCCACGCAGAAAGAGGCCATTCATGTCCGGTAACCGTTTTGGTACATTGTTCCAGTACACCACATGGGGCGAAAGCCACGGCCCTGCGCTCGGCGTGGTGGTGGACGGCGTGCCGCCGCGTATTCCCTTAAACGAAGACGATATTCAGGTCTTTCTTGACCGCCGGAAGCCAGGTCAATCCAAGTTCACCACGCAGCGTCAGGAAGAAGACAAGGTTAAAATTCTCTCCGGCATTTTCGAAGGCCAGACCACCGGAACGCCGATCAGCCTGATGATTGAAAACACCGATCAAAAATCAAAAGACTACGGCGATATTAAAGATAAATACCGCCCGGGTCATGCCGACTTTACCTATGATGCCAAATACGGCATCCGTGATTACCGCGGCGGGGGACGCTCCTCTGCGCGCGAAACGGCAGCGCGTGTTGCCGCAGGGGCTATCGCACGCAAAATGCTCGCCGAGCAACTGGGAACAGATCTGTTTATCAAGGCGGGCGTCATCCAGATCGGTACACAAAAAATTATGAGTGGCGAGCGCGACTGGTCGGAAGTTGACCGTAACCCGTTTTTTTGCCCCGATGATGCTGTTGTTCCGCTATGGGAAGAATACCTGGCGGGAATTCGCAAAGACGGATCAAGCATTGGCGCGGTTGTTGAATGCGTCGCTGCCGGATTTCCGCCAGGACTCGGTGCGCCTGTGTACGATAAACTCGATGCTGACCTTGCCAAGGCCATGATGTCGATCAATGCGGTGAAAGGTGTTGAAATCGGTGCCGGATTTGAATCAGCAACGCTGCGCGGCGAGCAAAACGCCGACCCCATCCGCGTGAATGAGGATGGAGAGCCTGTTTTTCTCTCCAACCATGCAGGCGGAATCCTAGGGGGCATTTCAACGGGGCAAGATATTGTGGTCAGGGTCGCTTTTAAACCCACAAGTTCTATTTTGGTACCTGTCCCCTCGATTGATAAATTTGGGCAGGAAATGGATGTCGTGACCAAGGGGCGCCATGATCCGTGCGTAGGGTTGCGCGGAGCTCCTGTCGTAGAAGCCATGATGGCCTGTGTTCTGGCTGACCATTGGCTGCGCCACAAGGCGCAATGTTTATAAAGAGAGTGAAAGAGGTTTCCCATGTCAGGACAAAATTGGCTACGCGGACGTACGATTGTTTATAACCCCGCCCCCAAGCCGCAGCCCCCGCAGCGTGTGGGCGTGATTGAGCGTATTCTCGGCACGGCGTGGTCGGCTCTCAAAAAGACCTGCATGGTGATCGGCTTTATCATTCTGAGTTTATGCGTTTTGACGATCTGGTCGGCCTCGCAAGTGAGTGACACAGTGATGCCGTCCTTGCCGAAACAAATGGTTTTGACGCTTGACCTGCGCTATGGACTTGATGAAGCAAACAGCGCCACGCAGTATCTCTCCCTCTTGAATATCGAGGGGCAGGGTATGACCCTTGATGATATTATTGATGCACTTGACCGTGCCAAAACAGACAAATCGGTGAAAGCTCTGGCCGTGAGAGTTGCCAGTTCATCGCTTGACCTTTCCCAGCTCGAACAATTGCGCAGGGCCGTTGCCAACTTCAAAACGTCCGGTAAGAAAACGGCTATCTATGCCGAGTCCTATGGTGATGGTGGCGCGGGGCTTGGATTATACTATTTGGCATCAGTCTTTGATGAAATCTGGCTCCAGCCTGTCGGGATTGTGAGTATCGGCGGCATGGCCATGGAAAGCCCGTTCTTTAAAAAGATCATGGATAAATATGGTGTTGAAGCGCAGTTCTTCCACCGTAAGGAATATAAGAACGCGATGGAGCACCTGACCGATGAAAAAATGAGTGACAAGAGCCGCGAAATGATGGAGGGGCTTGTGGGGGAACTGGCGGCGCAATTGGTGGAGCCTATCAAAAAAGATCGCCCCAAGCTGGCCGCTACATTTGATGCCCTTGTTGATAAAGGCCTGATTACCGATAAGGAAGCCTTGAAAGCGGGGCTTGTCGATCATGTTGATTATGATGATGTGATGATCGATAAAATGGACAAGGGATTGGGCATGCCTGTCGATATGAACGCTTACTGGACTGCGCGTTCACGCAAGGATACTGGCAAACGGATTGCCAAAAATGATAGAACGCTCTCTGTCGCTGTTATCCATGTGGATGGCATGATTGTCAGCGGCTCGCCCGAACAATCACCCTATGGCCTCGAGAGCGCCGTGTCGGGTGGTGATGACATTGCCGCAGATATTGATGATGCCGCAAACGATCCGCGCATTGCGGCAATCATCCTGAAAGTCAATAGCCCCGGGGGTGTTCCGAGCGCCTCCGAAACCATCCACCGCGCGGTTGTGCGTGCGCAGACCAAATACAAAAAGCCAGTGATTGTCTCAATGGGTGCGATGGCGGCCTCGGGTGGCTATTGGATTTCGGCGGGGGCCTCTAAAATTTACGCGCTCAACACAACCCTCACCGGATCGATCGGCGTTGTTGGCGGCAAGATCAATTTGCAGAAATTTTGGGAGAAATACGATGTCGTTTGGGACGGCGTAAAATACGGTGAAAATTCCGGTATGATGTCGATCAATACGCCGTTCAGTCCGTCCGAGCAGGCGCAGTTCGAAGCCTCGCTTGATAGTGTTTATGACACGTTCATTGACCACGTTGCCAAAGGCCGTAAACTCAAAGCCGCCGAGGTTGAAAAAATTGCCAAGGGGCATGTCTGGACAGGACGCGAAGCCCAAAAAATAGGCCTTGTCGATGAGATCGGAGGGTTGGATAAGGTGCTGGACGATCTCGCAACCGCAAAAGGCCTCACGTCGCGCCGCGACATCAAAATCATCCATATGCCAGAAATCAGCAGTCCGCTGGATATGCTTTATGAAATCATGTCGTCGGCGGGGCTTGCTCTTTCGCCTGATTTATCAGGCGTTATCAGCAAAATAATGCTACCGATTATGGGTAGTCAGGCGCAGGACGGTAGGCTGGTTTATGATGGCAGTCTGCCCCGTACGCTCTATTGAACACCGCTTTTATCATAAGGGCTTGAACGGCTAGGCCGTTCGGGCTAATTTAAACCTAGTTAAAACCCACCTTGATTCGTAAAGAGCTATCCATGATCAGAGACCGTGACCCGATTGACGTTTATAACAACTACCTCGTTCCGACTGTTATTGAACAGACCAACAGAGGGGAACGGGCATTCGATATTTATTCCCGCTTGCTCAAAGAGCGCATCATTTTTCTCGTTGGGGGTGTAAACGATAATGTGTCATCCCTGATTTGTGCACAGCTTCTCTTCCTTGAATCGGAAAATCCGACCAAGGATATTTATTTCTACATCAACTCGCCGGGTGGCGTTGTCAGTTCCGGCCTTGCCATGTATGACACCATGCAGTACATCAAGCCCGATGTGGCCACTGTTTGTATTGGTCAGGCGTGTTCAATGGGTTCGTTCCTGCTGATGGCAGGTGCAAAAGACAAACGTTTCTGTCTGCCGCATTCACGTATTATGATTCACCAGCCATCAGGCGGAGCGCAAGGTATGGCCTCCGATATTGAAATTCAGGCCCAAGAGATTATTCGCCTGAAAAAAATCCTGACCGACACCTATGTGAAACACACCGGACAGAAATACAAGACACTTGAAGAAATGATGGACCGTGATCGCTGGCTCTCTGCTGACGAAGCTAAAGAGATCGGCCTTGTTGACCATGTGGTGGCCAGCCGCAGCGACATCAAGATTGGTGAAAAGCCTAAAGAATAAGTATCTGCCCTCGGCACAACTTAAAAAGGGCACCATGGGTGCCCTTTTTGGCTAAAAGTAAGAAAACGGACAGGCCTTGACATAAAATTTATATCATTTTGTATGTACTCATCCAAATTCTGCATGGGTCTTGAATTCTTACCGAACGTTAACCATTTCCTTAGATGTAGGCACTAATCTGGGTTGATATGCCCCAGTGAGTGCACTACATTGGCTTTCTTCGATTTTTTGAGGTCTTTATGCTCGGTTTCCGCCTTACCCAACCCACACAAACTTTTCCCGTTTTGCCGCTGCGCGACATTGTGGTGTTTCCGCATATGATCGTGCCGCTTTTTGTTGGTCGCGAAAAATCGGTGGCTGCGCTGGAAAAGGTCATGGATTCGGGCAAGCAGATTTTGCTCCTCACCCAGAAAAATCCTTCGGTTGATGATCCGAAAGCCGATGATCTTTACATGATTGGTACTGTGGGTACGATTTTGCAGCTTCTCAAACTTCCCGATGGGACGGTTAAAGTCCTTGTCGAAGGAGGCAAGCGTGCCAAGGTTCACAAATTTCTCTCCAGCGAGAATGTGCTGGAAGTAGAAGCCAATATTTTTGACGACAAAACCACCAACTCCACCGAGCTGGAATCTCTCTCTCGTGCGGTCATGACTCAGTTTGAAGAGTATGTGAAGCTCAATAAAAAGATTCCACCCGAGATCATTGTCTCGGTGGGCCAGATCGATGACCCGTCGAAACTGGCGGATACCATTGCTTCGCACCTAAGCCTTAAGATTGAGGAAAAACAAAAACTCCTTGAGATCGAAACTGTGGCCGAAGCACTGGAGCATATCTACAGCCTGATGGAAGGCGAGATCGGTGTGTTGCAGGTCGAAAAACGCATCCGTGGACGCGTCAAACGCCAGATGGAAAAAACGCAGCGCGAGTATTATCTCAACGAACAGATGAAGGCGATCCAGAAAGAACTCGGCGAAGGCGAGGGCGGGTCTGGCGGCGAGATGGAAGAGCTGGAAAAGCGCATCAACGCGGTTAAGCTCTCTAAGGAAGCTAAAGAAAAGGCGATGGCCGAGCTTAAAAAACTCAAAATGATGTCGCCAATGTCGGCGGAAGCGACTGTCGTGCGCAATTATCTTGATTGGCTCCTTTCTGTGCCATGGAAGAAACCAACCAAGGTTAAAAAAGATATTCAGGCCGCCGAGAAAATTCTCGACCATGACCATTACGGTCTTGAGAAAGTTAAAGACCGTATTCTTGAATATCTCGCCGTGCAGCAGCGCGTGGGCAAAATCAAAGGACCGATCTTGTGTCTCGTCGGGCCTCCTGGTGTAGGGAAAACCTCGCTCGGCCAGTCGATTGCACGCGCAACCAACCGTAATTTTGTACGTATGGCCTTGGGCGGCGTGCGGGATGAAAGCGAAATCCGTGGTCACCGCCGCACCTATATTGGTGCGATGCCCGGTAAAATTATTCAGGGCATGAAAAAAGCCAAGAGCAGCAACCCACTCTTCCTGCTTGATGAAATCGATAAGATGTCTTCCGACTGGCGCGGTGATCCATCCTCGGCATTGCTTGAGGTGCTCGACCCTGAACAAAACGGTACCTTTAATGATCACTATCTTGAGGCCGACTATGATCTCTCCGATGTGATGTTCATCTGCACGGCCAATTCCCTGAATATGCCGCGGCCCTTGCTCGACCGGATGGAGATCATCCGTATCTCGGGCTATACCGAAGATGAAAAACTCCAGATCGTCAAAAAATATATCCTCAAAAAGCAGATGAAAAATGCCGGATTGAAGTCCGCCGAGTTCAAACTTTCGGACGATGCTGTGCGCGATCTCGTGCGTTATTACACGCGCGAAGCGGGCGTACGGAATTTGGAGCGCGAAATTTCCAATCTCTGCCGCAAAGCCATCAAGGAAATTCTTGCCAAAAAGAAAACATCTGTGGCAATTACAGCGCGTAATCTCGGGAAGTACGCCGGAATTCGCCGCTTTAGCTATGGTGAAATCGAACAACAAAACCGCATCGGTGTGGTCAATGGCCTTGCCTATACCGAAGTGGGTGGCGACTTGTTGTCAATCGAAGCCGTGACCATGCCGGGTAAAGATGGAAAACTATCAACCACGGGCAACCTTAAAGACGTGATGAAAGAGTCAATCACCGTTGCGGAGATGCTCATCAAGTCACGTTCCAACCAACTGGGCATTTCCTATGATGACCTCAAGGAAATGAACATTCACGTGCACGTCCCCGAAGGGGCTACGCCCAAAGATGGCCCTTCAGCAGGCGCAGCGATGGTAACGGCGATTGTGTCGGCGCTCACGGGGATTGAAGTCCACCGTGATATTGCCATGACGGGCGAAGTGAACCTGCGTGGCTATGTCACCGAAATTGGCGGCCTTAAGGAAAAATTGCTGGCGGCTTTGCGTGGCGGAATAAAAAAAGTATTGATCCCGAAAGACAATGCCAAAGACCTTGAAGAGATTCCGATGAATGTCAGAAAAGGCCTCGAGATCGTGCCAGTCAGCACGATTGAGGAAGTGCTCACCCACGCTCTTGTTGCACTGCCAGAGCCTATTTCTGCCGAAAAAGATGGGAAAATCGACGATTTATCCCCAAAAAGCGCGGAAAACAGCGAAAATGATGTAATTCGTCATTGAGAATCAAAAACAAACAGATTAAAACTTGATTCTACAGGCCTCTGGAAGTCTTGCTTTTAAAGGGATCCAGAAGGGCGTGTTTCTGTAAACAAGGGTTTTTCTGGCTTAGGCTGGTTCTTCCCGATGTGCGGAGAAAAAATAAATCAACTCAACATATTGAACCCAAGGGGTCATCATGAATAAATCTGAACTCGTTGACGCAGTCTCTAAAAAAGCGGACATCACCAAAGTTGCAGCTCAAGAAGCTCTCGAAGCTATCATTGAGTGCGTAACCAAAGCCCTGAAAAAAGGCGACGAAGTACGTCTCGTTGGCTTCGGTACTTTCACCGTAGCAAAACGTGCTGCATCAACCGGCCGTAACCCACGCACCGGCGAAGCGATCAAGATTCCTGCTTCCAAACAGCCTAAATTCAAAGCTGGTAAAGAGCTGAAAGACGCTGTCAACAACAAGTAATTACTTGTTTGTGGCCAAGAATTCAAAGCAGCCCGATTTTTCGGGCTGTTTTTTATTTTTAGGCTTGAAAAGAAGCTAAAATATCGCTAGATATGTCCACCTTAACGCAAACAGACGTTAACGCGCGCTTAGCTCAGCGGTAGAGCAACTCGTTTACACCGAGTGGGTCGGGAGTTCAATCCTCTCAGCGCGCACCATTCTCCAACATATTGAGATAAAAAAGTTTTTGATCTTGTATGTTGTTCCCTCAGAAAGCCACAAAATTGCCCTTGTCACATTCACGTCATACTGAATGGAGATTTAAGTGGCAACAATTCGAAAAAGAGCCAACCGCTGGCAAGCACTAATCAGGCGTAAAGGTCATGGCTTAATAGCTAAATCATTTTGTTGAAATCGGATGCTCAGGAATGGGCGCGTAATATAGAGCGATAAATAGACCGCAAAAGCCTATCACGTGACCACAAAATTCTAGATGGGATAAACTCCCCTAGTTACGAAGATATTTTTCTACAGATAAACTGGGTGACAAAGGCGTTGCCAACATGGCAGGGGCCTTCATTGACAGGCCGCTCCATTTCCAACTGATGAATAATTTCTTGATCCTGAAAATGAGGGTTCAGATCGTCAAGTGAGACGAGCCACTCAATGTCTTTTGGGCCGCCTGTTCCGTACTTGAGTTGGGTAGGGTGATAGGCCTCCATCACGAACAGTCCCCCCTGTTTCAGAGAAAGAAGTGATTTTTGGCATACGTTCTGACGGGTGACAGGGTCGGTATGCGCAAAAATGGAGAGAATAACGTCCCATTTATCCTCCCCAAAATCGTAATCATTTACATCTGAAACGTTATAACTAAAGCTGACCCCGTGATCGGAGGCCAGTTGTGCGGCCTTCTCTTTTCCGGCCACCGACATATCGACCGCCTGAACATCGTAGCCTTGTTTGGCCAGAAACAGAGCGTTTCGTCCTTCACCCTCCCCGAGAGTTAAAACATGACCAATCTTTGGAAAAAGGTGAAGCGATGAACTAAGAAAATCATTTGGCTCTGTGCCATAGGAGTATCCGTGCTGGCTATAGCGTGTATTCCAAAATTCTACATTCATTCTTTTCTCCTAAAATACCCACGTTACAACATAGATATAACGCAACGCACTTCAAGTATGGCCGCATAAATCAGGCAGATTAAAATGAAAACCCCTTGATTTCCATCAATGGGCTGTGTTTGATCGTGAGGTAGAGTAAAGCACGAACACTGCCAAAGGAGCATCCCCATATGAATCACCATTCCCAGAAAGTTCTCGAATCCATTTTTGCTCATCCGGTGAGTGCCAATATTGATTTCAAAGATGTTGAACATGTTTTGACCGACCTTGGCGCGGCCATTGAGGAAAAATCCGGCAACAGAATTAGCATTGAAATGGATGGCCGGAGTGTCATTCTCCACCGTCCGCATCAGCACAGCCTCCCTAAAGAAGAAGTGGCGCAGCTGCGCGGTTTTCTGATTGATTGCGGCATTGATCCAGCCAATGCGTCCAAATAGGATCGCTTAATAAAGGCCACGCAGGCGGACGTAAGGCGTTACGTCTGCGGCAGGTAGAGGCAAGTAACTCTCGTTATTGCTTTCACTAAAAAGTCCGGTGAGCAGAACCGGACGGCCATAGGCATCAAAAATTCCTGAAATGCCTGTATTGGCTACCCGTACGATGGGCAAGCCTTCCTCAATCGCGCGGTACTGGGCCTGCGCGAGATGTTGAAAGGGGCCGGGCGAGATCCCGTACCATGCGTCATTGGTAACATTCAGCATCCACGAGGGGTGCTCTTCATCACGGGCAGTCACTTCGCTCGGGAAAATAACTTCATAACACACCAGCGGACTAAAGGGCGGCACGCCATCAACAGATAATGTGCGTGGCCCGCCCCCTGTCTCAAAACCTGAAAAGCGTGCAATTGGCCCGAAGGGAAAAAGCTTTTGCAAGGGGATATATTCGCCGAACGGCACCAAATGGAATTTGTCAAAGCTGGTGACAATATGCCCCGAGCGATCCATCACGGCCAGTGAATTATGATAGTGCTCCCCATCGTGTTGCAAAAGGCCTGTGGCCAGATACACATGGTCTTCGGGATATCCGCGCAGACGTCCGGTCAAGGCATCAAGGGCCGCCAGATTGGAAAGATGGTGATAGGTAAGCGCTGTCTCGGGAAGAATAACCACGCGGGTTGAAGGAGGCTCATCATTTCCTTTACGAGAAGGATTGGACTCCATCAGGCTGATGGTTTTGCGCGTATTGTCCCACATTTTATCCCAGTTCCATTTATCTTCCTGCGGGATACTGGGCTGCACGAGTTGCACCAAAACATCCGAATTGTAGATGGTGGGATGCTGGGTCAGGCGTTGCCATCCATAGGCATAACTACCCGCACCAATCATAAGAGCCGTCACCACCAGAGCGTAGCGGATAGTTCTGGATGAAGTTCCCTTCCACGCAAAGGCAGGAACAGAAAACATAAAAATCGTAAGAAACGACAGGAGATAGACACCGCCCAGTGACAAGATTTGCAGCATCGGGAGTGTGGATGTCCAGCTCATACCAAACAGGTTCCATGGGAACCCTGTAAAAAGATGGCCGCGTGCGTATTCAGCGGTGAACATCAACCCAATATAGGCCGCAAAAGATGAAAGACTGCGCCCCGCAAAAAAGCGGCGGATTAGAAAAGCGGCAAGAGCCGGAAATAATGAAAGTAGCGCAGGAATGCCGCACACAGCCAGTGGGTACACCCAGACATAGGGGCTGCCATCAATGAGGAGTGCATTGCCGATCCACCATAGGCTGCCGGTAAAATAACCAAACCCGAACAGAAAACCGCACAGGGCCGATTTCCATGATGGTTTGTCGCCGTAGGATGTGAGAACAAGCCAGAATAGGCTTAAAGAAAGCGTCAGCGCAGGCCAGAAATAAAACGGCCCCATACCGTAGGCACCCAGCACCCCCAGCGTAAAAACCGACAAAAGCGGATGCGGCAGTTTAAATGAAAGGAAACTCATTGCGAACTGGTGTTGGGAACGGTGGTGGTGGGGCGAATACGGATTTTAAGAATGCGTCGCGGATCAGCCTCAAGAATTTCAAATTCGAAACCGGAAGGATCATGCCGCACAATCTCGCCGCGCGCCGGAACGCGCCCCGTAATCGTAAAAATAAATCCGCCCAGCGTATCGGCCATGTCACGGTCTTCCTCGCTTAAAATAGCGCCGAATTTTTCCTCAAAGTCACCGATTTCAATGCGGGCGTCGGCGGAATAGGTGCCATCACTGTTGGAGGTAATCTCGGTCGAGATGTCTTTATCAAATTTGCTTTGCACTTCACCGATGATGCTGCCCGTCACATCACTCTTGGTGATCAGGCCATCAATCCCGCCATATTCGTCAACAACAAAGACCATATGGTAAGGCCCTTCGTTCATCATCAGCAATAGGTCAAAGACAGGCATAGCGGGCGATACCACGCACGCCTCACGGATCATATTTTTGAGGATAAGCGGTGACTGGGTTGCAATTGCCTTGAGAACATCTTGCAAATATAAAACGCCTACAAGTTCATCAAGCGTTTCACGGTAAACAGGAATGCGGTGGTGCGCTGTTTGCGCGACAAAGGTAAGCAAGTCCTCTGTGGAGGTGTCAATATCAAGTGCGACAATATCAACGCGCGGCACCATAACATCTTCTGCTGTACGGTCACGCAATTCAAGAATATTGCTCAGCATGGTGAGTTCGTGGTTGATGGCAGGTTCGGTCACATCACCCTGTGTGCTCATTTCCTCGATGTAATCTTCAATCGCATCGCGCAGAGAAGATTCACTGTGCTGTTTGCCGCTGATGAGATTTTTGAGCCATACCCCTACGCGGCCTGTATCGGCGGGGCGTTCGGTGCGTAACGGCAGACTACTGGGGGGCTGTGAAGATTCTTCGGTTGTCATGGCTACTTTCTATAGCAAAAAATGAAAAGCGAGGTAAGGGTTATTCATAGGGGTTTGAAACCCCTAATTTTTTCAATATGTTAACTTCAAGCCGTTCCATGATGACGGCGTCGCTTTCGCGGATATGGTCATATCCCAAAAGATGCAGAAAGCCATGGGTCAGCATATGGGAGAAATGATCATGGAGTGTTTTGTCTTGCTCGCTGGCCTCGCGGCGCATGGTTTCAAAGGCAATGATTATATCCCCGATTGGTACTGCGCCAGCCTTGGGTGGAATTTCGCTCATATTCTCCCACATCGGGAAAGACAGGACATTGGTGGGTTTATTCTTGCCGCGGTAATCGCGGTTGAGTAGCGTAATGGCGGCATCATCGCATAGGGTCACGCTTAGTTCGGGAAAGACCTCGCGAGGACGCTTGGGAACCTGCGCCCATGCTGTTTCAAGTACCCATGGGATAACCCGCCGCGCGCCAAGGCGTGAGCGTCCCCATAGGGGAGAGGTAAAAAATATATCAATATCAAGAGGGGATGGAGCGGGCATAATTATGTGGTGACATGCGCCGCATCATAGGCATTGAGAATACGCCCCACCAGCTTATGGCGGATGATGTCCGCATTGGTAAACTGGACAAAGGCAATATCGTCAATATCTGCAAGAATCTCCATGGACTCCCGTAGGCCCGACATCTGGCTGCCCAGCAAGTCGGTCTGGCTGGGGTCGCCTGTGACCACCATGCGGCTGTTCTCGCCCATGCGGCTCAAAAACATTTTCATTTGGCCGGTTGTGGTGTTCTGGGCTTCATCCAGCACCACGTAGGCATGAGAGAGCGTGCGCCCGCGCATAAAGGCGAGCGGCGCAATCTCGATCTCGCCGCGCTCAAGCATTTTCTCGACACGCTCGGCACCCAGAAAATCATAAAGGGCATCATAAATCGGGCGCAGATAAGGATCGATTTTCTCGCGCATATCTCCGGGGAGGAAACCGAGTTTTTCACCTGCCTCAACCGCGGGGCGGCAAAAAATGAGGCGTTCGATCATTTGTTTTTCGTACATCTCAACGCCAACGGCAACCGCCAGATAGGTTTTTCCTGTACCGGCAGGGCCGACACCAAACACCATCTCTTTTTGGCGCAGGGCCTCCACATAACGCAGTTGATTTTGAGTGCGCGGCACCAGCGAACGCCGCTTGGTCTGAATGGCGTTGCTCTCATCGGGAGTTACAGCAGGTTGTGGTGATGTCATGGTAGAAGGGGTGCCTTTCTGCGGCTGAGCATAAGAGAAATGGAGAATGGCATCAATATCGGCTTTTCCGACCAACGTGTCGGGACGCTTTTGAACGCGGTTCCACAATGTGTTGAGCACATGCTCACCTAATGAAACTTTTTCAGTATCACCCGAAAGCGTCAGGGTATTGCCGCGATCCAGTATCTGTAGGCCCAGTAACTTTTCAAGGTAGTGAATATTCGAATTATGCTCGCCATAGAGCAGGGGGAGTAGGGGAAGGTTGTTAAATTCAAGCGTGGCGATGATAGCTCTCCTTAAGGTCTACGACCATTTTATCACAAAATCTGATGAAATTGTTATGTTATCGTTTCAATTAGTTGAAGTGAAAAAAAATTATAAAATAATACTTGACCAATGTCATTTTAGTTATACGATATACAACTATGAATTTAACACAACGATTCCTCACAGGGTTTTTGACCTCTTTCGAAGGTGCCGCACTCGTCGCCGCACTTCGATGATTCTCCATTGAAATTACCCTATTTATTATTGGGCGCTGCTAGGCTTGCGCCCGTGCTTGTACAAAAATTTTCCGGAGATTTAAAAATGTTAACTGCAACTTTTAATAAACCATCTTTCGCGGCAACCGATGTTGTTGTGCGCATGATACGTGGAACCAAAGGGTCGGCCTGTGTAAATGATGCATGGGCTATAAATGCCGTTGGCAAAGATGCTGATGGCGTCCCCAAGGAAGAGCTGTTGCAGATGGTGGGACGCAGCAGCGAAGATCCGCACGAATGTGACCCGCTGGTGCACGAAATTAAACAGGCGCTGGAACTAGTTTAGTTAACTGGCTTAGTTATTCGCGGTTTTGACATGTCCGTGCAGTGCCATATGGCCTGCGCGGGTAATCTCGACCTCGGCCACTGTGCCGTAAAGACGTTCATGAGCGTCGGCATGCACCGCCTGATTATAGGCTGTGCGCCCGTGGAGCTGGCCCTCTTTGGCTTGGCGTCCGTCAAAAAGAACCTCAAGTGTTTTTCCGACAAAACTCTGGTTATAGGTTTCGGCGCTCGCGGTAATAAGGGCTTGAAGCCGCTGCAGCCGCTCATCCTTAACCTTCTCGGGAACAAGCCCTTGCATGTTGGCGGCGGGCGTGCCTGGTCGCGCGCTGTATTTAAACGTAAAAGCTGAGCCAAAGGGAAGTTGGCGCACGAGGGACAGAGTGGCTTCAAAATCCTCATCGGTCTCCCCGGGAAATCCCACAATAAAATCGGATGAGAGAGCAATATCGGGCCGTGCTGCGCGGAACTTGGCAATCGTCTCCAGATAGCTCTGCACTGTATGTTTGCGGTTCATGGCTTTGAGGATTTTATCCGACCCGCTCTGCACGGGCAGATGGAGGTAAGGCATGAGTTTCGGAACATCGCGGTGCGCGGCAACAAGATCATCAAGCACATCACACGGGTGCGATGTGGTGTAGCGGATACGTGCAAGGCCTTCGAGTTTATCCAGTTCTTCAATCAAACGTGCCAGACTCCAGATGGAGCCATCCGGCGCTTCGCCGTGATAGGCATTCACATTTTGGCCCAAAAGGGTAATGTCCTTGACGCCTTGGTCAATCAGGCGCCGCGCTTCATCCATGATGCCTAAAACTTTGCGCGAATACTCGCTACCGCGCGTATAAGGCACCACGCAGAATGTGCAGAATTTATCGCAGCCTTCCTGAATGGACAAGTGGGCCGTAGGGCCGCTCACGGCGTTGTCCTGCG
Source organism: Pseudobdellovibrionaceae bacterium (assembly GCA_041674725.1). GTDB lineage: Bacteria > Pseudomonadota > Alphaproteobacteria > Micavibrionales > Micavibrionaceae > UBA1573. Next base: position 303,831 of record JBAYVC010000002.1, read on the forward strand.
GCAAATGGTCGAATTTTTCTTCAACCGGAAAATCGGTATTGATAACGCGCGCGTAGCCGTAGGAACTGTTGATTTTGGTGACCATCTCGGGGAGGAGGTGGTAGGTCTGCGGGCCGAAAACCATATCGACATATTTGGCGCGCTGCAAAATCACATCGCCTTCGGCTTGCGCAACGCATCCAGCAACAGCGATAATCATTTCCTTGCCGTTTTGCTCGCGATTGACCTTATGTTCGCGCATCCGTCCCAAATCAGAGAATACCTTATCGGTCGCCTTTTCACGAATGTGACAGGTATTTAAAATAACCATGTCGGCATCATCAGGCAGCTCGGTTGATTGATAACCAAGGGGGCGCAGAATGTCTTCCATGCGCTTGGCGTCATACGTGTTCATTTGGCATCCGTATGATTTGATATAAAGTTTCTTGGAATGGCTTTGTGTTGTCATAAGCTTAAAATGATTGAAAATTTCCTGACCCATTAACCACAGGCCCTTCACGATATTCAACCATTTTTTTCTTGAGAGATAAGGGTGTTATAGCTAATGTCATAAAAAAGACATATTTGAACCGTAAAAACAGATAAGCAGCAGGTAAAAATGGCATTTGATGCAAACTTGGTATGTTCCTTCGGAACGGTTGTAAAAATCGGGGAAAAAAGGGCGGAAATTGAGGTAAAATTGGGACAGGGCGCAAAATCTGTTTTAACGGTGCCGCATGATATTCCTGAGACCCAATTTGCTGGAAGCGGTAACTACAGCAACCTGCGTCAGGGTATGGGCGCTTACGTGTGGACAGATGGAGCTCCTCAGGCGCAAGAAAAGGAAGGGCAAATCAGCAAGCTGCCTGTGGCGATTATTTCACCGATCTACCGCTAGTTTTATCAGGAAACTGGGTATGATTTCAGGGAAGCCCTTGGCGTTTGGCTGAGGGCTTGCTATTTTGGACAGATGAAAAAAACGATTTTAGCTTTAGGTTCCCTTTTGCCTGCGGAAATGGATGCGCTTGAGGCCCAGTATCACTTGGTCAGGCTGTGGCGCGAAAGCGATCCGGAAAAAACGCTACAGGACGTTAAAAACAATGTTGTGGCAATCGTTTCAGCCTATAACGGCATGCCGGTGACACGCAAGATTATCGAATCCCTGCCAAACCTTGAAATTATTGCGCAATTTGGTGTTGGTGTGGACAATATTGATCTCGCCGCCGCGGCGGAGCGTCGCATTGCGGTGACCAGCACCCCTGATATTTTGACCGCCGATACCGCCGATACGGCGATGGCCCTAACCCTCTCACTGCTGCGCCGCGTGGTCGAGGCCGACATGTATGTGCGGGTGGGAAAGTGGGCCAATGGGGCTTTTCCGCTCGCAACATCGCTCAAAGGCAAAAAAGTTGGTATAATTGGATTGGGGCGTATTGGTCAGGCTATTGCCCGCCGGATGAGCGCCTTTGATATGGAGATTGCCTACCACGGCCCGCGCCGCAAAGAGGGCGTGCCTTACGCTTATTACAATGATTTATCCTCCATGGCGCAGGATGTGGATATTCTGGTGGCGGCTTGCCCGGGAGGAGCCATGACCAAACATTGTGTGAACAGTAGAGTTCTCAAGGCGCTTGGGCCGAAAGGATTTCTGATTAACATCGCGCGCGGCTCGGTTGTAAGTACGGACGATCTGCTGATCGCCTTGAGGAACGGTGATATTGCAGGGGCGGGGCTTGATGTGTATGAAAACGAACCGCATGTGCCGGATGCGTTAATTTCGATGGACAATGTGGTTCTCTTACCGCATGTTGGCTCCGCAACGAGTGAGACTCGAAGTTCAATGGGTCAATTGGTCGTCGCCAATATTCTGGCGCATTTCAATGGTGAACCCCTCCTAACCCCTGTGGCTGCATGAGGCAAATGTGAGAGTTATAATTACAGTGATGTTGATGACGTTGTTGTCATCGGCGGCGTACGCAAAATGCTACACCAGCAAGGAAGTCGAAGCTGAGCAGGGCATTCGTATCCATAGTGAGCTTATGGTCATCGGCCTCAATTGCCAGCATCTCTGGCCCAAGACCGATAAAAACCTTTACCTTCAATACAAGGATTTTACCAAGAAGCATGCAAAAGTTTTTGCAGGCTATGAAGACACCATGCTTGATTTTTTTAGTGCTGATGGGGAAACAAGCCCTGAACTGCGCCTCCATCAGATGCGCACGGATTTTGCTAACCAGATTTCCAAAGATGCGGCCACCATGCGTCCCGATGCGTTTTGCGCTATGTACGCGCCGCGTATCCCCAAGGCCGCCAAGATGGATGACGCAAAAATCCGCAAATGGGCCTCAACCGTTTTTGCGGGCCATCCCGTATCACACGGCATGTGCGCCTCGACAGGCAAGTAATGCAGCTCTCCTTGGTTTTCATTGTCAGCACATTGAATGACATGAAGCGTGTGGAGCAAGGCCTTTACCATTATCCCAAACTGGAGAACGCACCACAGATAAGAAAGGCCATTGCCCAAGCGTTTTCCGGCGAAATCGACGCTGCCATTGACACGAATAATGATCACGTTGCCTATCTTGTGCGTGACGAGGTTGCGGGAGATGATCCAGATAAACTGAAAAGCGCCGTTGAAGGGCGTATGTCTATCTTGGCGGACGCTGTCAGAGCGGTTAAAGCGCCGCAGCAGCCTCTCGAAGTGCGGGTCAAAGACGTTTATACCATGGCGCTGCGCGACATGGATATTTGGGTGCCAGTTCTGCCCCTAAAATAATGTGGTCAAAATCATTTAGGCGCTCTGCATTCCTTACAAAATGTGCAAGTCTTTCGCAACAACATATGACAGCGGAGCAATTATATGAGTCTCGATAAAGCCATTGACGATATTTTCAAACCGATTGCCGATTTTTTCGAAACAATTATCTTTTTCAATGTGCCGCTGCATTTTGCCGGAGAGGCGGGCGATGTGACCGTTAATCTGCCATTGATCGTGGTGTGGCTGGCCGCAGCAGGGCTGTTTTTTACCGTCTATCTCAACTTTCTCAATATACGTTTTTTCAAACATGCCTTTGACTGTCTGACCAACAAGTATCATGAACCCAATGCAAAGGGGCAGATCAGCAATTTTGACTCTCTTGCTGCGTGTCTTTCGGCCACCATCGGGCTTGGCAATATCGCCGGTGTGGCGGTTGCCGTCACCATCGGCGGCCCAGGCGCAGCTTTCTGGATGGGAGTTATGGGGATTCTGGGGATGGGCAGTAAGTTTGCCGAAGTCATGCTGGGGGTAAAATACCGCCACTTCCCGACCAAAGATGACCCGACGGATGTGGCGGGCGGCCCCATGTATTTCCTCAAGGCCGGATTTGAGAAAAAAGGCATGAGACCTTTGGGAATATTCCTCGCGGGCATGTTTGCGCTCTGCTGCATCGGGGGCGCTATTGGCGGGGGCAACATGTTTCAGGCCAATCAGGTGTACGGCCAAATCCTTTATGCCACGGGAGGCGAAAGCAGCTTCCTCTATGAGAAAGGCTGGCTCTTCGGCGTAGTGCTTGCCGTTCTGGCAGGCGCGGTGACTTTGGGCGGAGTAAAGACTATTGCCAAGGTTGCGGCCAAACTGACTCCCAGCATGGCGCTTCTCTATATTGCGGCGGGACTTGTTGTGTTGGCCGTCAACTACCAGAATATTCCTGCGGCCTTGGGCAGTATTTTTGAGGGCGCATGGAGCATTGATGCGGGATGGGGCGGGTTTATTGGTGCCATGATCGCCGGATTCAAGCGCGCCCTTTTTGCCAACGAGGCCGGAATTGGTACAGCCGCCATCATTCAGTCATCGGCCAAAACCGATTATCCCGTGCGGCAAGGGTTAGTGGGGGGGGCTGGGGCCATTCCTTGATACCTTCTGTGTGTGTATGGTCACGGCGCTCGTGATTATTGTCTCGGGTGTGTATCAGGGGGCAGGGGATATGCAAGGCATTGATCTGACATCCAAAGCCTTTGAAACCGTCTTTCCGTTTTTTGATGTGGTGCTGACGATCATTGTTTTTCTCTTCGCTTATTCGACGATCATTGTTTACTCCTACTATGGTGAAGTCTGCGCAGGCTATTTATTTGGGAATACCAAGCCTGTCATTGTAGGTTTTCGTATTATTTTCTTGTTGTTTATCATAATTGGTTCCGCCGTATCACTGGAAAATGTGATTCGCTTCTCTGATGCGATGTTTTTCTCCATGAGTATCCCTAATATCATTGGTCTTTACCTTCTAGCCAAGGAAATCAAGCAGGACGTTAAGGAATATCTGGAAAATCATGGTCTCGTAAAAAATTCGGGATAAACATCAAAAAAGCCATATAGTCCCTTGATATGCCACTTAAAACATGCAAGGCTCATCGCATTCCGAAACAGATATTAAATTGCGATGGAGCTACAGCTCATGTCTATTTTTGCCCCCTCAAAAAAGGATTCTTTTTTGGCGCCTGAGGACAACCTCAAGAATGATAATACTGAAAACAAGCTGGAAGATACCCCGCCTGTAGCAACACAAATTTTTATCGGAAAAAATCCTCCCTTGCGCAATTGGAAAATGGGAGGAGAAATCCCCCAAGACCAACTTCAAGCCGAAGAGGGCGCTCCCTCCTTCACAAAGGAGTCGCCTGCCGACCTGATCGCGCGGCGTGAAAGAACTTTGGGCGAGCGCCGCATTGCGACCGCCCGCCCTGTGAGTCCCATGTGGCTCCAAGTGGGGCAGGCCGTTGCGGTTTTCCTGACTGTCGCATGGATCAGTTATGCGTCCATTTATATTTTGGCGCTGCCGGGTGGCGTGAAATCCATTATTTCATCACCCCTGACATTGGGTGGCATTCTCGCAAGCGTTCTGGCCCCCGTGGCTATGCTGTGGCTGTGTATCGCTACATGGCAGCGCCGCAGCGATGCGCATCTTTATGCCCTGGCTCTCAAGGACGAATTGCGCGGTCTCCTGTTTCCGACGGAAGAACAGTCGCGCCTGATTAGCGACGATCTTAAAATGTTGATGAAACAGGCCGCAGAAATGTCGGCTTCCTCGCGGGCATCGATCAAGGCAATCCAGCGCGCCCGCGCCGGATTGCGTACCGAAATCCGCGATTTTTCGGGTGTTTCGCAAAAGGCGGAATTTCACATTGACCGCTTGGCCGATGAACTCTCCAAGCGCGCCGAGGAACTGATCTCACTCACCGAAACAATTGAAAAACAGACCGACACCATCTCCAGCAAAGCGCAGCGTGGTGTAAGCGCATGGGAGACGGTTTCGGCTGAGATCTCAGAATTGACTGATGAAGTTGATCATATTTTTACGCAAGGAACATCTAAACTTGAAAGCGCGTCGCAAACGGCCGCTGCCAAAATTCAATCACTCGAAGACACCATGCTCAAGGCCGCGGATACCTTGTCCGAACGTATTGGTCAGGTTGCTGGCGCTGTTGATCTTTCGCGTACCAAACTTGACGATCAGGCGCTGCGCCTCGAGCAGGTTTCCGAAGATATTGCCAATGGTGCGCATCAGCTTGAATCAAGCCTTGCAGGCGCTGAAAAAGTATCCAGCGCAACGCAGTCTGTTTTGAACCTGATGACGGAAAGTCTGCGTCACGTAGAAGAAACCGCTGAGGGAATGTTTGAGCGCACCGAGAATATCGGCGAGACGATCAAAGACCGCACCAGCGCGCTACAGGAAACCGCTGAAAAATTTGTGGAAAGCCACGAAAAACTTCAAGCCTCCGGTGACGCCGCAACCCACAAACTGGGTGAGGCGCTTTCGATGGCGCTTTCAGGGGCAGAGGCCATTACCAGTGCTGTTCGCCGCTCGAAAGAGATGATCGACCGCTCGGTTCAGGAAGCCTCCCACCATATCGAGGGGACAACCCGCGTAGCAGGTGAGTCACTTGGCGACCTACTCAAGCGCTCGGACAGCAGCCAGAAAGCTATCGCGGCTACAGTCGAAGCGATCGCGCAGCAAAACAGTGAATTGGCTGGCGTTCTCCACGATCTCGAACTCACCAAGACAAGTGTTGTGAAATCGGTTTCCGGCGTAACCGACACTCTGCAAGAGGGTGTTATGCAGATGGCGGCTAAGTTCGCCGAACCTGTAGAACATCTTGAGAATGCACTTGAGGCCCTCGAGGATAAAGCCACTCAACTTGATGACCGTATGGCTGTCCGCACTGCCGAGATCCGCCAAGGGGCTGACAAACTGCAAACGACCGCCCATACCATCGAGCAAAGTTTGGAGGAGAGCATTTCTTCTTTCCGTGAAGCCGTTGAGTCTGTTTCAGTGCATACACGGCAAATTGATGAAGATGTGCAGCACCATCGCACCGAACTGACGGCTCTTGTGGGTGACCTTGAAGGAAAAACAAAATCTGTCGAAGGTTTTGTCACGGAAAAAACCCGTCATCTACTCGCCTCAGTCAGTGAAGTGGATTCTCAAATCGAGTCTCTGGGCGATAAAATATCAGGGCAGGGTGAGATTATGCTCGAAGGCATCGTCGCCATGGCTGAACATATCAAACGGCATGAAGAAGGATTCATGACCTCACTTGATAAGATGACGACGCATACGGACGTATCGGAAGGGATGCTCAAGGCAAACGTGGCGGTGATTACTGATCTCGCAAGTTCAATCGTTCCCTCGTGTGATGCTATGATCGCCAAAGCGGATGAACTCTCGGGCCGCTACGACAAGCTCAAAAACGGTTATGAGATGACAACCGAAACGGTGCTTTCCTGCCTCAATCAGGTTGGTGACAACCTTGATTTGCGTATCGAAAAACTGGGCGCCGGTACCATGGATACATCGCGCCTGTTCCTTTCTGTCGCCGAAGACCTTTCCGGCGCGATGACGGATATCCGCAAAGTGTCCGAAGATGCGCAGGAACGTATGACGCAAATCCAGTCGGGAGTAAAAGGCCGTATTGACGACCTGCAACTTGTCACTGATCAGGTCAAGGTCAAGGTTGATGTGATGCAGCAAGATCTAGGACTCTACATCGCCAAACTCGATACCATCGTCAAACATGCCGTTGAAAATCTGCAATCGGCAACGGACAGGTTCGGTGACAGCGCAACGCTCCTTGACAGCAAAGCAGGGGAGGCAACAGCCAGACTGCTGGATGCCAGCGCAGCTTACGCCAATGAAGGGTCTTCACTCCAGAAATTCGGTGAAACGGCGGCGGTACGTACCGTTGAGATCATTAGTGCCGTTCAGGAAGAGAGTGCAAAACTTGTTCAGGCAACGCGCCATTCACTCGGCGAACTGCAAAAATCAGGCGATACGATTGCGGTGCGGGCTCGTGAAGTGGAAGAGTATATGCGCGCCTCCATCAGTAACGCTAAATCATACAGCGATGAGCTTAAGGCACAGGCCATGGACGTCGCGGATCAGTCGGCTGAGGCTGTCGAGAAAATATCCGATGCCACCGCACGCCTTGCCGCCAATGCACAGAATGTAGTGAGTTTGGGTGGTGTCGTTTCCGAAGGCGTTGACGTTGCCCGCATCAAACTTTCTGAAGAGTCGGGTCGTCTTGCTCTGGTTGCCAAGAAAACAATCGAAGCTGCTGACGAGGCCGGAAATATCTTTGCCCGTCACACCTCCAACCTTTATAAGGCGGTTGAAGATATGGCCGAGCAAGCCAAGAAAGTGCGTGATTCTCAACTGCGGATGGAGCGTGAACACTTCCTGACCTCTGCCAAGTTTGTGATCGAAAGTCTCTATTCGCTGTCTGTTGATGTAGCGCGTCACCTTGATGATGATATGGATACGCGTGTCATGAAGGCCTACCAGCGCGGCGATGTGGCGGCTTTCACCCGCCATCTGATCGAGCTTGCCCCGCGTATTCCGGCTGAAAAATGCCAAAAGAAATTCATCGAGGACAGTGAGTTCCGCACCTATGTGCTGCGCTTTATCCGCCAGTTCGAGGAATTACTGGAGCAATCGCACGCGAATGACTACGCCGACTTGCTCTCGTCGGTTTTCTCGACCAGCGATATTGGTAAGCTGTACCTGATGCTGTGCGCGATTGCCGGTCGCAACGCGAAGATTCACTAGGGTTCTAAGAAAGATAAAATTAGGGTTTTGCGGAGGGCGCGCTTTTTGCGGGCCCTTCGGGTTTTAAATCTGGCTGAGAAGTGGCCTTCGCAGCTTTGGCAGCTTCTTCCTTGGGAAGTGTATTTCTCAAGATAGTGGCGAAGGCCTTTTCGACTTCTTCATTCTGGGGCCCCAGCATCTCTGACTCAATCGTGAAAATAGAGGTCTTGCCGATCCAGATTTGCGCCGTATAAATAACCGGAATGTCGTTGCGGGAGGCAATAGCAAGAGATAAAGCCTTTTTAAAGCCCCCTTCTTCGCTGGCCCTGACGTCCTGCGGCTCCACATTCAGCGACTGGAGAGTCATCTGTTTGAGAGTCTCCTTCATGACCTCCGGCGAATAATTTTTTAGCTCATCCGCATCCCCCTTGTAACAGCTAACGCGGATATTGGTAGAGGCCGTGGCATCGATAACCTTGGTAAAATTAACAATTTCCGAACAGATTTCCTTGTCTCCAGCTTGCGTGCACTTCGTCTGGAAAAAAGGTTTTTCAGGAAAAGTCACCTGCATCTCGCAGTCTTGAGGGGCATAGACAAAATCTTCAGCAGCCACAGCAGGGGCATAGGGAAAAGTGACCGAGCCAAGAAGCAGAGCAAGGCGTGCATAGCGCAAGAGGGTCATATTACTATCCTTGATGTGTCCAGAGGTGAGGATCGCTGGTTAATTGTTCCCCTGACGCCATATTCTTGACCTCATGAGTGCCACCTTCTTCAAAAGGAGGAAACCAGACATAAGGAATCCCTTTTTTGGCGGCATATTCGATCTGTTTTTTTACCTTTTGTGGGGCATGGTAAAGTTCGACATTCAGACCACGGGTGCGCAAAATCCGCGCGGTCTCTGCGGCCACATCTTCCCGCTCTTCCGAGGGCAAACATACCAGTATATCGGTCGGACTTTTGCGCGTCAGATCACCCAAAAGATCATTGGTGCGCATATAATCAAACAGGCGCGAAAGCCCGATTGAAATTCCAACGCCGGGCAGATGTTTGTTGATATAACTGCCTGCGAGGTCATCATAACGTCCACCGGAACAGATCGAACCGAAATCGCGATTCTTCATCAGTTTGGTCTCATAAACTGTGCCCGTATAGTAATCAAGCCCGCGCACGATTGAGAGATCAGCCACAACATAGCCGCGGTCGATATGAGTCAGGCGATCCATAACACTGGCCAGTTCTGCAATGCCTTCGGCCATCAGGGCGTTTTGAACGCCAAGGGCGAAGACTCTCTCGGCGAAAGAACTGTCTTCCGTTTTAATTGCGGCAAACTGGAGCAACGTTTCGATATGCTGCGCCGGAACACGCGCTTCGGCCAAAAGCTGGCGAACCTCATCAGCGCCGATTTTCTCGATCTTATCTATCGCACGGGTGACGGGAAGCGGGTCTTCAAGGCCAAGCCCTGCACACAGCCCCATCAGAATTTTACGGTTACTGATTTGCATCTGGAATGGCCCCACATCAAGGCCACGCAGGATGTCTACCATAATGGCCGCAAGTTCCGCATCGAAATGGATGGGAACATGATCGACGCCGATAACGTCAATATCGCACTGGTAAAACTCACGGAAACGTCCGGCTTGCGGACGCTCGCCCCGCCAGACTTTTTGCATCTGGTAACGTTTGAAAGGGAAATCAAGCGCGTTGAAATGCTGCGCAACATAGCGGGCGAGGGGAACGGTCTGGTCAAAGTGGAGGGCAAGGCGGCCTTCGCCTTTGTCGTTTTCGTCCTTGTGCAAACGGTCGATCACATAGATTTCCTTATCCACTTCACCCTTGGCGCGCAGGACTTCGACTTCCTCGACGGAAGGCGTTTCGACGGAGCAAAATCCGTACGACTCAAACACCCGGCGGATATGATCCATCCAGTGCAGCTCAATGCGGCGCACTTCGGGCAGCCATTCGGGAAATCCGGTTATCGGGCGGGGTTTGTAGATTTTTTGTTCAGCCATCATGACACCGTATAGGGAGGTTTATGATACCCCAAAGGAGAAAGCGTAAAAATCTCGTAGCCAGTTTCGGTGACGGCCAGAGAATGTTCAAACTGGGCAGAAAGACCTTTGTCACGTGTCACAGCCGTCCACCCATCTGCGAGAACTTTGGTCTCGAACGTCCCCGTGTTAATCATTGGCTCGATGGTAAAGAACATACCCGGCTCCATAATGATTCTATCCGACGATGCGTCATAATAGTGCAAAATTTGTGGCTCCGCGTGAAAAGTGAGTCCAAGTCCATGTCCACAGAAATCTCGCACCACCGAAAAACGGGCACCTTCGGCAATCTTTTGGATAGCCTTGCCGATATTGCCCAAAGGTTCCCCAGGCCTGACGGCCTCAATCCCCGCCATCATGGCGTCATAGGTAATGTCAATCAGCCTCTTGGCTTTTACTGGAGCGTCTCCCGCGACGTACATACGGCTGCTGTCGCCATGCCAGCCGTCAAGAATAACCGTTACATCAATATTGATAATATCACCATTCATCAACTTCTTGGGGCCGGGGATACCGTGGCAAACCACATGATTAATCGATGTGCAGATTGATTTCGGAAAACCATGGTAGTTGAGCGGGGCGGGGATAGCGCTTCTTTGCGTAATAAAGTCGTGGCAAAGTGTGTTGAGTTCCTCTGTCGTAACCCCGACCTTCACATGGGGGGTAATCATGTCCAAGGTCTCGGCGGCGAGCCTTCCTGCGGCGCGCATACTGGCAAAGTCGGCTTCCCCATGAAGAAGAATACCTGATTTGGATTGTTTTTTGCTTGCTGCGCTCTCGTTCACGAAAATTCCTGTTGAGCAAAATAATTTAGAGTTTATGATCTATCTGATTATTAACGATTAACTTAATACACGTGGTTTTGCAACACATGACAAAAACTTTAACTGCCAGTCTGCTCGTTATTGGGAATGAAATCCTCTCTGGGCGTACGCAGGATACCAATACCTCATGGATCGCCAGCAAGCTTGCCGAGCGTGGCATCAAAATGGTCGAAGGGCGCATTGTTGCGGATGTTGAGGAAGATATTATTTTTGCCGTCAATGAACTGAAATCCCGTACGGATTATTTATTTACCACGGGAGGGATTGGCCCGACGCATGATGACATCACATCTGCAACTTTAGCAAAAGTTTTTGGTTTAGAACTGGAGACCAATCAGACTGCCGTGGATATGCTGCGTGCTTATTACGAGACAGATGAACAATTAACACCCGCACGCCTCAAAATGGCGCAAATTCCGGTAGGAGCTAAACTGATTCCCAATCCTGTATCCGGTGCCCCAGGCTTCAAGATCGAAAATGTTTATGTCCTCGCTGGAATTCCGCGCATTATGCAGGCCATGCTCGACATGGTTCTCCCTGATATTGATGGTGGCCCTCCCATTCTCTCCAACACGGTGACATGCGATCTCCTTGAAAGCGAAGTGGCCGAGGAACTCGGAAAGATTCAGGATAATTATCAGGATGTCAGTATCGGCAGCTATCCGCATTTCCGTTCGGGCCATATTGCCCTTTCGTTGGTGCTGCGTTCATCAAAAACAGAAAACCTTCATGTCGCCACCAATGAAGTGATCGACATGGTACGCCGTCTGGGCGGCGAACCCCGCGCGGTCAGCATCAAAACCGCAGCGCAGAACCCTGCCTAACTGTTTCCCAAAGTTTTTGATGCAATCTCGAACGTATTGGGTGAGAGGGCGGGCAGGGCCAGAATTTTCTCGAGAGCATTTCGCATCATCACTTGACGGTTTTCGTCAAAACGCCGCCAATCGCGTAGAGCCGTGAGAAGGCGTGAGGCAATTTGCGGGTTAACCGGATCAAGCTGCATGATGGCCTCGCAAAAAAGTGCGTAACCTGCGCCATCTGTCCCGTGGAAAATGACTGGATTGCGTACAGCAAAGGCCCCGTACAGTGAGCGCGCACGATTGGGATTTTTGATATTGAAATCAGGATGCTGGGAGAGCTGCAAAATATCCTCAGTTGTAGAAGGACGAATGGCGCGCGCCTGGACACCAAACCATTTATCGATAACCAGTGGATAGCTTCTAAAGCGCGTGTAAAAATCATCAAGCGCCATGGTGCGTTCATCGGTTGCCGTATCGCGCAGAGCCTCGAGCGCAATCATCCGGTCAGTCATATTGCTGGCGGAGCTATAAAGTGCGTGGGCGCGTTGCGGCAAGCGCGCATCACCACCAGCCGAGAGAATATCCATGATAGCAGCTTTGAGGCTCCGCTCGCCCATCTGGCGGGGCGACGGCTCATAAGGCTGCGAAGATGAGAGTGACTCAAACAACGATTCAAGGGCTGTTTGTGAATGGGCGCAAATATCTTTACGGATAAGCGTGAGAACGGCATGAATATGTTCGGGATACACAACCGGACGTTCCTGCCCGATGATCGAGAGATCCGGCAATGTAATCATGCGGGCGATGAGGGCTTTATCGCCGGAGGCATGGAGCGCCTGCTCCAGTAACGCCTGCACGCTGGTCAAATAGCCCTTTTCGGTAACCGGATGGTGACCCGATTCAGCTGCATCCAGCATCCGGCCAATCATGCGCAGTGCCAAGGTTTGAGCCGACTCCCAGCGGTTAAATCCGTCAGTGTCATGGACCATCAGAAAGCGCAGATCGTCTTCTGAAAGATCAGTGGAAAGTCGCACTGGCGCCGAAAAATTGCGTAGTATTGACGGTACCGGTTGCTCGGGAATATTCTCGAAAATGAATCTTTCGCTTTTGTCCTTGAGGTGAAGAATCTGTGTGCCGATCATGTCATCCCCGCGCGCATCGACAAGTCCGGTGGCCACCGGAATATGCATGGGCTTTTTCTGGGGTTGTTCCGATGTTTCGGGGAGATATTGGGTCAGGGTCAGGGTAAAAGTTTTATCTTCTGCATCATAGGCGGATGTCGCTGTTACTTCCGGCGTTCCGGCTTGCGAGTACCAGAGTTTGAATTGGCCGAGGTCAAGCTCGCCAGCCTCTTCCATACAGCCCACAAAATCGTCACACGTCACGGCTTGCCCGTCGTGGCGCTCAAAATAAAGATCGGTGGCGCGGCGATATTTCTCTTTGCCAAGAAGCGTAGCCTGCATCCGCACGACTTCTGCACCCTTTTCATACACTGTCATGGTGTAGAAATTATTGATCTCGATATAGCTCTCGGGTCGCACCGGATGGGCGAGGGGGCCGCCATCCTCGGGAAACTGCATGCTGCGCAGGGTTTCAACATCGTCAATGCGCTGCACGGCGCGGGAGTTCATATCGCTGGAAAATTCCTGATCGCGGAAAACGGTAAGGCCTTCCTTGAGCGAAAGCTGGAACCAGTCGCGGCAGGTGACGCGGTTGCCTGTCCAATTGTGAAAATATTCATGGGCAATCACGCCCTCGACGCGGTAGAAATCGGCGTCTGTTGCTGTTTCGGGGTGAGCCAGAACAAGCGCGGTGTTGAAAATATTGAGCGAGGTATTCTCCATCGCCCCCATATTGAAATCGCTTACCGCGACAATGTTAAAACGGTCAAGCTGATATTCACGCCCGTAGGTATCCTCATCCCATTTCATCGATTTTTTGAGGGATAGCATGGCATGATCGCATTGGTGCTGGTCACCTTCGCGGACATAGATACGCAGATCCACCGTACGGCCTGAGCGCGTTGTAAAACGATCCTGAATGAAGGTGAGGTTTCCGGCAACAAGCGCGAACAGATAACAAGGCTTGGGGAAGGGGTCATGCCACAGTGCATAATGCCGCCCATTCGCCGCTGCGCCGCTCTCCAGCAAATTGCCGTTTGAGAGCAAAACAGGGCAGGACGTTTTATCGGCTTCCATCCGTACGGTAAAGACACTCAAAACATCGGGGCGGTCTTGGAAATAGGTGATGCGCCGGAACCCCTGCGCCTCGCACTGGGTGCAGAATGTGCGGCCCGAGCGGTAAAGCCCCTCCAGCGCGGTATTTTCCGCCGGATTAAACCGTGTGGTAATTTTGAGTTCAAAATTTTGCGGGGGCTGAGACAGCGTTAAGGTGTCCTCCGTCGTAATGTAAGCGGACGGGATGAGCTTGACGCCATCAAGTTCAATCGACACAAGCTCCATATGTTCGCCATTAAGCACGAGGGGGCAGGGTTTACCCTGCGTGCGTGCATAGCGGCAGGTTGATATAACATCCGTATGATTTTCAAATATTTGAAAATCCAGATGCAGCGATTCCACTTTGTAATCCGGGGCTTTATAGTCCTTGAGATAAGTAATGCGGGGCGCTGTATCTGTTCGGCTCATGATTAATCAATCTTTCCGTGGCAATATTTGAATTTTTTACCCGAACCGCAAGGGCATTGTCCGTTGCGCGGCACATTACCCTCCCATGTTGATGGGTCTTGCTGGTTGAAGCGCGGGCGGAAAGGGGCGGGTTCAGCGTCTTCATTCTTGGCGTTTTCAAGGGCAGGGTCGGAGCGTGTGGCGCGGGCCTTACGTTCTTCTTCGGCGCGCTGCTGCTCTTCCATTTTGGAGAAGGTGTTCTCGTCGATATTGATTTCAAGCAGCGAGAGGCTCTGTACAATCATCACCCGCAGCCGATCCATCATGGCAAAGAACATGTTGAAGGCTTCGGATTTATATTCATTGAGCGGATCACGCTGTGCAAAGGCACGCAAATTAATGCCCTGACGCAAATGGTCAAGATGCAGCAAATGCTCTTTCCAGTTCTGGTCGATCAGGCGCAGCACAAAGGATTTCTCAATGTGATTGAAGAACTGTTCGCCGGCGCGTTTGCGTTTTTCTGCCATATTCTGACGCGCCGCATTGAGGATACGCTCACGGATTTCCTCTTCGGCAATACCTTCTTCTTTGGCCCAATCCTCGATGGACAGGTCAAGCCCAAAGGTTGATTTGATGTCGGCTTTCAATCCTTCGGTATTCCATTGTTCGGCATAGGCGTGGGCGGGAATGGCGCGGCTGACAAATTCGGCCACGGTTTCGGCCATCATGTCATCCACATCTTCGGTAACCGTTGCCGCTGCCATCACCTCATGGCGCTGGTCGTAAATCACGCGGCGCTGGTCATTCATGACGTTGTCGAATTTCAGCAGGTTCTTCCGAATTTCGTAGTTCTGTTGTTCGACCCGCGTTTGCGCACGCTCCAGTGCTTTGGAAAGCCACGGATGGGTAAGGGCCTCACCATCTTTCAGTCCGATTGTCTTGCTGGAGAGAACGGCTTCAAGGGCTTCAGGACTGAAAATGCGCATCAGATCATCTTGCGTTGACAGGAAGAAGATCGAGGCGCCCGGGTCACCCTGACGGCCGGAACGACCACGCAGCTGGTTGTCAATCCGGCGCGATTCATGGCGTTCCGTTCCGATCACATAAAGGCCGCCGGCTTCAAGTGCCGTTTTTTTGGCGGCATCAACTTCGGCCTCAATCTTGGCAATCATTGCCGCGCGCGCCTCGGGCGTTGCATCCGCCGGAATTTCCGAACTGATGCGCATCTCGACGTTACCGCCGAGTTTAATGTCCGTACCGCGTCCCGCCATGTTGGTGGCTATGGTGACCGCCCCGAGCCGTCCGGCCTGCGCAATAATCGAGGCCTCCTGCTCGTGGTAACGGGCGTTCAGAACGTTATGCGGAATGTGGGCTTTCTTCAGGCGGTCGGAAAGACGCTCGGATTTTTCAATCGAGACGGTGCCAACCAGAACCGGTTGTTGCCGTGCATGGCATTCGCGGATGAGTTCAATTACCGCTACATCTTTATCCTCAATTGACTTGTAGATTTTATCGTTATGGTCAAGGCGCGCGACAGAAACGTTCGTGGGGACTTCAACCACGCCGAGCTTGTAAATATCCATAAACTCGGCTGCTTCGGTCATGGCCGTACCGGTCATACCGGCAAGTTTTGGGTACATGCGGAAATAATTCTGAAAGGTGATCGAGGCCAGAGTTTGGTTTTCTTTCTGGATCTCGACATGCTCCTTGGCTTCGAGGGCCTGATGGAGACCTTCGGAATAGCGGCGACCATCCATCATCCGTCCGGTAAATTCGTCAATGATGATGACCTTGTTGTCTTTCACGATATAATCGGTATCACGTGAAAATAGTTTGTGGGCGCGCAAGGCCTGATTGACGTGGTGAACGAGCGGCATGTTGTGGCTGTCATAAAGACCGCCTGTGGTCAGCATGCCACTATCGCGCAGAAGTTGCTCGATACGCTCGACGCCTGCTTCGGTAAGGATCACCGTTTTGTGTTTTTCATCCTTGTCGTAGTCCTCAGGTGCAAGCTGAGGAATCAGTGCATCGGTACGCACATAAAATTCTGTCGCGCTTTCGGCAGGGCCGGAGATAATGAGGGGGGTACGCGCTTCGTCAACCAGAATGGAGTCAACCTCATCGACAATGGCATAGTTGAACGGACGCTGCACCATATCATCGAGCGAATATTTCATGTTATCGCGCAGATAGTCAAAGCCCAGTTCGTTGTTGGTCGCGTAGGTAATATCGGCGGCATAGGCGGCTTTGCGGTCACTGTCGCTGATGTTGGAGACAATGCAGCCAACCGAGAGCCCCAACCAGTTATAAAGTTTTCCCATCCATTCCGAGTCGCGTTTGGCGAGGTAATCATTGACCGTTACAACGTGAACCCCTTTGCCTGATAGAGCGTTAAGATAAACGGGGAGCGTCGCGGTCAGGGTTTTTCCTTCCCCCGTTTTCATTTCGGCAATTTTGCCTTGGTGAAGGACGATCCCGCCGAGCATTTGCACATCAAAGGGGCGCATGCCGAATACGCGCTTGGACGCTTCGCGCACAGTGGCAAAAGCGTCATAGAGAATATCATCAAGCTCAGCCCCTTGGGCGAGACGTTCTTTAAACTCGCCAGTTTTGGCTTTGAGTTGGTCGTCGCTCAGGGTTGCGTAACGCTCTTCAAGGGCGGCAATGGCATCGACTTTGGGTCTAATATTTTTAATAACGCGGTCATTGCTGGAGCCAAAAATTTTGGTGGCAAAGTTTAAGAGCATAGTGAATCAATCCTTCTTCGTGACCTTTTCATATAGGCCCTGTGACCTTCCGCGTCAACCGTTGCAAGCACCCGAAAATAGTGGAGATAACCTCATTTTGAGACTTGCCCTTACTGGCATTTTATGTGCAAATATCACTCGTCTCACTTGAATTTACCTAATACTAAACGAGGATTCATTATGAATAATGCAATTTTGGGCGTGGCACTCGCCTTCTTTATAGGTGTCGGAGCCGGTTACGGCGTCTTTACCGCAATGTCGGATACCAAGGTGCCAGCGGAAGTTGCGGCTACTCAAGCAGCCGCAGTTGCGCCTGAAGAAGTTGCCAACGTAGAGCCTGCTGCTGCCGACGCAAAAATCGATGTGAAAAAACCGATGGCGACTAAAGACAACCCTGTTGTTGCCCGCGTAGATGGTCAGGAAATTTTGCGCAGCGATGTGAAAGAGTTTCTCAAAACATTGCCGCCACAATATAGCCAAGCCAAACTCGAAGACATATTCCCGATGGCGTTGGAACAAGTTGTCAATGCCAAGATTGTGGATGAAAAAGTAGGAGCAGCCAATGTTACTACAACTCCGGAATATGCTGAACGTTTGAGCGAAGCCAAAACCCAGATTGGCCGTGCCGTTTATGTCGAGAATGAAATCAATAAAAAATTCTCCGATAGCGCCGCCAAAAAAATGTATGACGAGATGGTCGCAAAAATGCCCAAAACTGATGAAGCCAAAGCTAGCCACATTTTGGTGGATAGCGAAGCTCAAGCTAAAGACATTATTGCCAAACTCGATTCCGGCGCTAAATTTGCTGATCTCGCCAAAGAGTTTTCAAAAGATAAAGCCAACAGCGCCAATGGCGGTGACCTCGGTTACTTTGCTAAAGGTGATATGGTGAAAGAATTTGGTGATGCTGCATTTGCCATGTCAAAAGGCGATCACTCGAAGTCGCCCGTGAAAACGCAATTTGGTTTCCACGTCATTCAACTGGACGACAAACGCGTTCGTCCTGCTCCAGCGTTTGACGAGATGAAGCCTCAACTGGAAGCACAGGTCCGTCGTCAGATCCTCGAGGATTTGGTAAAAGGCCTACGTGAAAGTGCCAAAGTCGAAATGTTCGATATTGATGGCAAACCTGTCCAGAAAGCTGAAAGCAAGGAAGCTCCAAAGGCCGGAGCCGAGCAGCCCAAAGCAACAAACTAGGATAGTCCTATGAAACACAAAACCTCTCCTCCTTAAACGTGGTGGAGAGGTTTTTTCTGAGTGAAACTGTGTAGAGATCAGGAACAAAGTGATGAGTTTGTTCATCGAATATAATTGTGTGGCGTGGCTGCGGGGGCAAGCTGCCAGAGCCTTTGACTGGGACAGGAAAACAGTCGCGCATTTTGTCAAGCGCCGTGCGGACACACCAGAATTTCCCGTGCATAAAAATTTTGCACGGGCCTATGAAGGGCTTATGGACATCCGTGATTATTTCCCGAAACTTCATCACAACCGCATGGCGGATATGTTTGAAGGCGAGGGGGCCGACATGATCGAAAAGGTCGGTGATATTCTTGAAAAAGAAGGCTATGCAGATTTCAGCTTTCTCGATCATGGCGGACGAGCCTTGGCCTTTCGGGCGCGGCATAAAGAGAGTGGAAAAACCCATGTCATCCGCGCCGAAGCCCCCCACGCGGCGCGTCAGGCGCGGCCACAACACGCTACAGTCCTCCCCAGTTATTTTACCCATGAGGGTGCGGACATAATGCATATCAAGCTGGAAGCACTGGACGAGGTTGTGCCCTTGAGCAAACTTCCTGACAGGCCACAAGAGAGCGAAAAAGGGTCGCCTTTTTATGACATATTTCACCGCGCGGTTTACCATTTGGGATGGGGAACAAATCTGACCTATCCCAAAGATATGTTTGACAGGGATGCAGAGCCGCAGAATGTCGGGATTACCCCTGAGGGGCGCATTGTCACCTTTGATCCCGAAATTATTCAGGGGCCACGAGCGCTGCATATGCAGCGGCAATATGAAACTCCCATGATGCTGCGTGATGCATCGCCGCAGCAACTGCGTCTTGTCTATGGGCGTTAATCCGCCTATAACAGAAGGGCAAGAATGAAGGTGACGAATGTCCTATCACATGAGCTGCGCCGAAGCATTGGCGGCCCCGCCGCCTGATATGCCGAACCGGAAAATTATTCTGGTGGCGGCTGCCGCTATTCTTGACCGCAAAAAAAGAGTACTCATCGCGCAGCGCCCCGAAGGGAAGTCCATGGCGGGCCTATGGGAATTTCCGGGCGGCAAGATTGAATCTGGCGAACTGCCCGAATACGCCCTCATGCGTGAATTGCGGGAAGAGTTGGGTATAGAAACACGACCTTGTTGCATGTTTCCGGCTGGATTTGCCTCGCATACCTACCCTGATTTCCACCTCTTGATGCCCCTCTTTGTCGTGCGTGTGTGGTCGGGTGATCCAGTGCTCAAAGAACATCAGGCGCTGCAATGGGTGGATATACCCTCTCTCTATAACCTCGATATGCCGGAAGCCGACAAGCCGCTGATCCCCCAGCTTGAAGCCTCGGTATAGGAGGCAGGAATGTTCCGTTCGGTTTACGATCTCAAGGATTTTTATGCCAGCCCGAGCGGGGGCATCGTGCGCAGTGTTCTTGCGCACAGCATTCGGACATGGTGGGATAATCTCAAAGGGTTTCGGGTAATCGGCATTGGCTACACGCAACCCTATCTTGAGCTTTTTACAGGTGAAGCCGAGCGGGTTATATCCGTATCACCGGCTTTTCAGGGATGCTACCCATGGCCCGATCCACAGTACAATATGGCGGTTCTGGCTGAGGAATCCGAATTGCCGCTCGAGACAAATTCCGTTGACCGTGTACTTCTCGTCCATTCACTTGAATATGCGGAATTGCAACGTTCAAACTTGCAGGAAATATGGCGCGTTCTCAAAAGCAACGGGCGCCTGATTGTCGTTGCTCCCAACCGCTCTGGCCTGTGGTCGCGCGCAGAATGGTCGCCTTTCGGGCATGGCTCGCCTTTTTCCAAAGAACAACTGCGTTTTGTCTTACGTGAAAATCTGTTTGTTTATGAACGCGCGAACACCATTTTATTTACGCCCCCCCTGCGTTGGAACTTGATTCAGAAGGCATCGGCGACCTTTGAAAAAATAGGCCCTTATATTCTCCCGGGGCTTGGAGGAATTCACATCGTTGAAGCCAGCAAACAAATCTATTCCGGTATCACAGCAACTGCCGATGCAAAAGTGATTGTAAGAGGGCGCAGCGTTGCCATCGCTCGCCCCGTGCCAGAAATGAGTATCAGAGATGATAATTAGCGCGAAAGTGAGAAGCTGATAATGTACAAATCCCCCATTCTTGACGAAATCCGCAAAAAGATTGATAGCCTTGATAATAATATCCACGATCTTCTGATGGAACGGGCCGACCTCATCATGGCCATCAGTGAGGAAAAGAAGCGTCAAGGAATCCAGATTGTACAGCCCGGGCGCGAGGCTCGCATGATTCGCCGCCTCATGGCACGCCACCGCGGCCCTTTGCCGCAAGAAACAATCGCGCATATCTGGCGGGAATTGGTGAGTTCAGTCTCTCTTTTGCAAACGGGATTGAGCGTAGCGGTTTACTTCACCGCGCAAGACCCCGAATATTGGGATATGGCTCGCGATTATTTTGGTAGTGTTTTGCCGATGACCCGCGTTTCTTCGGCTGAAGAGGCACTGCGTCTTGCGCGTGAGGGGCAGGTAACTTTCTCCGTTGTACCCTTCCCGCGCAGTGCGGGAGAATCCCAATGGGTCAAGTTACTACATGATGGAAACACAAGTGAGGCCAATTCCATTTCCGTCATTCAGCGGCTGCCATTTGGTTTTCGCAATCAGGAGGAACGCAGCGGCAAACAGGCGGCCATTATTTCCTTGAGCAGTTTTGGTCCCTCTGATGACGATCATTCCCTGCTCTTGATGGAATGCAAAACGCCAAAAGGAACTGAGCAAGCAAAGACAATAATTTCTGCGCAGGGACTAAAAGTGGCGGACGTGATGCCCCTTGACGGTGGGGATATTCTTCTTGCCGATATTGAAGGCTTCTTTGAAAACGGTGCCCTCATCCTGACAAAATTGGCGCAGGAGTGGGGCTCGGATGTGACCTTAATCGGGGGCTACCCCACACCGATCATCTATGCCCGATATTAATCGGACTTATTCAGGCTTAAGACGGGGCTGCACCTCGATAGGGCGCCCCCATGTCATGGTAGGCAGAGGAAATATTTTAAGCGGCCCTAGAAAAATTCCCTGATTTTCAAGGCGCGCCGTAGTTACAAAATAGACTTTTCCTGTCTTCGGGTCGGTTTGGCTCATGATCTGCACAAGAGAACGTGCGACATCCAGTTGCTTTTTGCTGGACGGATTTTCGCGCTCTATACGGTCAAGAAAAGCAGGCAAGCCATCAACGCGAAGGTTGAGAAAGCCTTTTATTTGTAGTTTTTCATCCAGCCCGATTTTTCCGCCGCCTTCAATAAGAATATCCTGCGTCGCCAGCGATAAATATTCCACCCTGAAAGGGTCGTCCAGTTTTTGCCAGCGCTCAATATCCTCGACCTTTGCGGACAAGGGAGGATTCATCGGCAGACGCAGAAAAATTTTGGCATTATCCGCTGTTACAACCCGTTCTAGAAAAGGAGCCGAAAGGATAAATCCCTGATCGGCCTCTATATGTTGAACCTGATTGGGGGTTGGAAATCCCGAAACTTTGACGTGGGGAATTTCAATTTCCAAACCTTCGGGAGAAATGAGCTTACCGCTATAGATGGCCGTTGGAACTGAAGGAAATCCGCTTACTTGAGGTTTGGTGCCAGTCAGGCTGTAATGCCCATCCTGTTGGAGTTGATCCCACAGAAGATCAATTTGATCTTGATAGAATGAGGAAACAGATACCCATATCGCGCTGTAAGCAGCAAAAAGCAACAGAAAAATCCCCCCGAAGAGGATCAGAAGTTTTTTGAGAACAGACTTCAAAACTTGGTTCATTCCGGAACTCCTTTGCCTTCGGCCACGAGGCGTTGTGAGGCATCCTCCAGTGAGGTGCTAAGTTGTTTTAAGACATCCTGCCCGTTTTGCCCGGGAGGAATGGGAGGAAGAAATTCGAATATCACCTTCCCTGGATATTTGAAAAAGGCATTGCGGCCCCAGAAAAGGCCACTATTCATGGCGAGGGGGATAATCGGAATTTGTGCGGCCTCATACATGCGGATAACTCCGCCTTTATACGCTTTTTCTTTAGGAGTATCGCTTAGGGAAACGCGGGTTCCTTGCGGAAAAATGACGATGGGGCGACCTTCCTTTTTGACGCGCAAGGCGCCATTCACAATTGAATTAACAGCAAGGTCGCGTGAACTGCGGTCGATAAAGATCATATGGGCGCGAGCTGCAAGCCATCCCCACAAGGGAATATATTTAAGCTCTTTTTTGAGAATAATAGCAGGGTCATTAAAGAGAAGATGAAGTTTCATGGTTTCATACGCAGAGTAATGCTTGGCCGCCACTAAAAAACATCCGCCCTCCGGAACATGCTCGCGGCCACGGACTTCGAAATCAAGGCCAAGCACATATTTTTCGATCAGATAGACGGTTTTGAAATAACCATTGAGAAAATAAATAAACTGCGGGCGCGGCAAAAGAATAAGCGGTGAAAGGACAATGCAGCTGAGCGCCGTGAACCCGTAAAAGGCAATGTTGAAAAGAATTTGGCGGATAAAAATCATTCGAGAATTTCAGGGGGTAAGGGGTTGGTTTCGCGGGGGTAGGCAAGAATGCGTACCACGGACATCATGGTTTTGTGATATTCGACAAAGGAAGTCTTCCAGAATATCTCCTGATCGGGAGAAAAACCCTCGGGTGTAACAGGGTAGGGGATAACCTTGATGCCCGTAAGCGTGTGGTGGAATTCCAGCAAGGCGCGCGGCATGTGGTACGTCGCCGTAATCAGATAGACAGAATTTGCCTTGTTTTTGTCGAGCCACTCACGGGCCTCTATTGCGTTGCCGATAGTATTACCCGCCTCATATCCCAGTGTAATACAACAATCGGGTAACTGCGGTGTATAGTCACGTAAAAGATCGGCTTTGCGGACATCTTTGTGCACGCCGGAGACCAGAAGGTTTTTTGTCTTGCTCTTTGCAAGGAGATCAAATCCTTGAGAAATCCGGTTCGAGCCACCTGTGAGGACAATGGCGGCGTCAACTTCCTGCGGTGGCGTTGGTTCGCTCATGGTGTAAATCGTAACGGTAAAAACAACAAAGCCTGCTAGCCATAAACACAAGGGCAGCCCGATGCTGATCGCGAGCGTTACAAAAATTATGCGCAGGATCTTGGCCATGCTACGGCATCTCTCTGAGAACTTGAAGCGATGTATGGCGCGCCGCCCACATAGCAATACCAAGCAGCAAAATCGGGACGCACACCAGCAAAACCAAATCCCATGGCTGAATGCTCAGGTGCGGCAGCGTTTCAAGTGATGACGGGCTAACATAGGCGAGAGCCACAATTAAGACCGCACCGATAATAACACCAAGGCTCGCTCCTTTTCCGGCTTGCCAGAAAACATAGCGCACAAATTGATGGGCAATATATCCGTCAGACGCACCCATAACATGAAGAAGCTGTAACTCTTTTTGATGAATGGCCATCCGCGCCCGCACCGCGCCCGCAACCACCACTCCGGTCACGGCGACGATCAAGGCAAACACAAAATAGGATACATAGCGCAGTGTTCCGGTAAGTTTAACCAGCGAACTCAGCCATTCTTCATGCGTATCAAGGCGGGCCTCGGGGCTAATCTTTCGCGTGAGTGACGTAATATCTTTCATCACATCATCGCTGCGTTCGTCAATTTCAAGTGACACAAGAACAGGAAGTGGAATTTCCGCCAGCATATCTTCGTTATTACCCAGCCACGGCTCAAGCAAACGTGACATATCCTTTTTGCCGATAATTGTGGCATTCTTGACATGCTGGGTTTTACGCAGAGTCTCGCTAAGGTGCTCGGCACGGCTCAAGGCTTCCGCGCTATGGGGAATTTCAATCGTCAGGGAATTTTCAAGACCGGATGTCCATTTATAGGTGAGGTGGCCGAGCGTAATCCCGCCAAGGGCGGCAAGCAGTGAGAGAGAAGTCATCAGCGCCACCAGCATCACCAGAAATTCAGTGCCAAGGCGGTTATGAAGGGGAATATCATATTTGTGGGCAGATTTTGCATGTGTGCCCGCGAAAACATGGCCCATGAAGCGGTTGGAGAAAGACGTTTTATGGGGCATGGTGGTCGGCCTGTAAAGGTGGATGCTGCACAGAGGAAAGCGGATTAAAAACACTCAAGTGGCCGTGGTCAAGGATCAGGCGCGGATGGCCGAGCCGTTCCAGAATCTGGATACTGTGGGTGGCAATCACTACAGTGGTCCCCATCTTGTTCAGCTGTTCGAAAAGCCCCATCAGCTTCATGCCGATCTCGTCATCAAGGTTGCCTGTCGGCTCATCTGCGAGAAGGAGTTTGGGATTGCCAATTACGGCGCGGGCAATGGCAATGCGCTGCTGCTGCCCACCTGATAAAGTTGGCGGGTAACGGTGCAGGCAATCACCCAGTCCCACCCAATCCAGAAGCTCTTCAACATGGCTTTTGATTTTCTTCTCGGGGAGTCCAAGAATACGCAAGGGCAGGGCGGCGTTGTCAAAGGCGCTCAAGTGCTGAAGCAGCGCAAAGTCCTGAAAGACCACACCGATTTTTTGACGCAGCAAAGAAAGTTCGTGCCGATCAAGTGTATGGGTGTCCTTGCCAAACATGTGGATTTGTCCACGTGTTGGATGCTTCCCCACATAAAGGAGAGACATTAGCGATGATTTGCCTGCGCCACTTGGCCCACACAAGAAATGGAAAGATCCTGCATCCAGTGTAAAACTGATGTCGCTGAGAACTTCCGGCCCAATACCATAACGCAGACCTACGTGATCAAATTTAATCATAAAAACTGTAAACCTGACTTGATAAGAACGACTCTACTCCCTAGAATGAATACCGACACTTGCCCCCGATTAAAAGCATGATTTTAACCTGCCCATCTTGTTCTGCTAATTATATGGTTTCCAACGAGGCGTTGGGAGATCGGGGTAGGGATGTGCGTTGTGTAAAATGCGGCCATGTCTGGTTTCAAAAATCCGAACGCAAGCATCTTGACGAACTAATTGAAAAGATTCAGGGGGAGACACCCGACGATATTGGTTTTGAGGCCGCAAGTGCCCAAAAAGCTGCTGCGGCAGCGCAGGCCAAGGCGCTAAACAAACCTGAGTCAAAAGCCCCTGTTGCATCCACACAAAAGTCAAAAAATTCAAGCAAAAACAAAATGGTAATGAATTTTCCTGATATTTCAGGTTTATTCAAAAAGCTCTCTTTTTCAACTCGAATGGCAGGTATTATGACAGGTGTTGCCCTGTTTGCTGCACTTGCGCTTGTTCTGATGATGCTAAAAGGGGCAATTGTGGACATAGTACCTGCCCTTAACCCCGTTTATACCCTTCTAGGCGGCCTAGAAAAAGCTGAAAAACATCCGCTGGATAAAGTGATTGGGCTGGATCATCTGAGTTTGCTTATTCCACCGGAAAAAGGTGCCGCGCCCGCTCTAACCGGCATGATGATTAACCTGACCAAAGAGAATGTGGTTGTCCCGCAGCTGTCTGTGACTGTGATGGACGATCAGCATCGGTTACTTGATGAAATAGTTTTGAGTGTCCCGCGTGAAACATTGTCGCAAGAGGAATCTTTTGACCTGAATATTCCATTGACCAAACATCTCCCTGAACACGCCAGTAAAATGGAGATTCGATTCTCGTGGCCAGAAAAAGAATCCCCAAAAACTCCAGAACATCACTGAGCGGGCTTAGTCTGCCGAAGGGTAAGTTTGTGGAAATTCAGGCTTATAAGCAGGGTCCGGTGCCTCAAGATTGTCGGGTTTAATTCCGCAAGCACTCAGGATTCCTCCGGCAGTCGCCAGAATAATAATCAACCGGAAAGTATTTAAAAATTGTTTCATAACGCTATGCTAGCACGGGCGGGAAAAACGTAAAAGATCACATTATTGTCAGGATTATTTAATTTTTTTATGCCAAGCTATCCGCTAACTATCGACCCCTATTTTGAATAATAAAAAATGTCACAAAACGAAACATTTGAAAAACTGACACAAAGCCAGCTGGACGGCTTGGTAAGCCTTCATGAACGTTTTTTGTCAGGGAGAATTGGTGGGCGTCGTGCCATCCTCAAACGGACTGATTTAACCGGACTAACTTTGAGTGGCCGCAACTTGCGTCAAGCTGATTTCTCAGGGTGTATCATGCGCGGGATGGATCTTTCCCACACCAATTTTCAGGAATCGACCCTTTACGCGTGTGATTTAAGTCTTTCCAACCTCAATGAGGTTAATTTTATTCGTGCTGACCTACGCGGCGCGCGCATTGAAAGTGCTAATCTGATCGGCGCCGATCTTGATAATGCTGATTTGCGCCGTGGCGCGATCACAACAGATGGGCAATATTCTGCGCCGAGTTGTGTTAATTTCCGCGGCGCGAATTTAAGTGGTGCGCGAATGCTGGGGTGCCTTGCCAACAATGCAGATTTCTCCGATGCGATTATGATGCAGGTGAATATTGCGGGGGCTGATTTTCGTGGAGCGCGTTTGTGTGGTGCCGATCTGACCGGAGCCGAACTCAACGGAGTCAATCTTGAGGGAGCCAATATTCGTAATGCCATTCTCACGGGCAGTAATGTTCAGGCTATTGGTACGAAGAATATTGACCTCTCCGATGCCATTACCGACAAAAATGTTGGCCCATCAGTGATGAACCTGATTATACCGCTGGCCACACAGATTGCCGACCACCATCGGTGGGTAGATACAAGTGGGCGAGAGGGGGCGCAACTCGACCTGACAGGGTATGATTTCCGTGAAATTGGAACGCTCAAACAAGAAAAGCTAACTGCCATCAAAGCCAAATGGGCTAAATTTTTTGGGTTAAATATGTATCAGGTGGAGTTGCAAAGCGCCCAGCTTGAGGGGGCGGATCTGCGGCGCTGTGATTTACAAGGGGCTGATTTCCGCGGGGCAATTCTCAAAAATGCGAAATTTGCTCATGCCAATTTGAAAGAAGCCAATTTCATGCCGCTTCTCTTTGCTACAGGTAGTGCGCAACGCTTTGCGCCGTGTGACCTGACTGGCGCCGAACTGCGCTATGCCAACCTATCGGGGGCAAAACTCAAAAATGCTATTTTTCATGGTGCTGACCTGACCTACGTCAATTTTATGGGGGCCGATCTGCGCGACGCTGATTTTACAGGGGCCATTCTTGATGGTGCCCTCATGGAAAATGCCAATACCGAAGGCGCTGTTTTCGATCAACCTGCGACGCGAGCCTTCTCGCTCTCATCCATTACTGATGAAGAAACAGCAAATTAGCCTAGAGTTTACCCATAAGCTCGGGAACCGCTTCGAACAAATCCGCCACCAGCCCGTAATCTGCCACCTGAAAAATGGGCGCGTCGGGGTCTTTATTGATCGCCACAATAATTTTTGAATCTTTCATGCCAGCTAAATGTTGGATAGCGCCGGAGATGCCAACGGCGATATAAAGTTCGGGGGCAACAACTTTTCCGGTTTGACCAACTTGATAATCGTTGGGAGCGTATCCGGCATCAACGGCGGCGCGTGAAGCGCCAACCGCTGCGCCGAGTTTATCCGCCAGTTTTTCAATAAGAGAAAAATTTTCAGCCGATCCAAGCGCCCGCCCACCAGAGACAACAATCTTTGCGGCGGTAAGCTCGGGCCGCGCCGATTGTGTGATCTCTTCGCTTTTGAAGTGGCTGCGGATGTTATCTGCAAGAGAGGGAGGCTCAGCAGAGGAAACTGCAGCAGAGCCATTCATGGCCACAGGATCAAAGGCAGTTGTACGGATAGTGAGGAGTTTAATGGCATCTTTGCTTTGCACGGTGGCAATGGCATTTCCGGCATAAACAGGACGCTTGAATGTATCGGAAGAGAGAATATCAATGACATCGGCAATGGGCTGTACATCCATCAGTCCGCCAATACGTGGCAGGAGGTTCTTGCCAAATGCCGTAGCTGGGGCCAGCACGTGCGTGTATGCCGGAGCAAGCGCGGCGATGACGGGGGCCAGAACTTCGGGGAGCTGATGGGCAAGGGCCTGATGGTCGATCCCGATAACCTGCGCCACGCCCGTAAGCGCAGTTCCCTGCTTGATGATGTCGGCGACAGAATGTCCGGCAACAAGCAAGGTAATTTCCCCGCCTATTTTTTGCGCTGCGGCTACAGCCACGCGTGTGGCGGGTTTCAGGTGGCCTTGGTGATGTTCGGCAATAACAAGAATGCTCATATGACTTCCCCTAGATAACTTTGGCGTCGTTTTTTAGTTTGCTCAGTAATTCATCAACCGATGCCACTTTTATGCCGCCCTGACGTTTTGGCGGCTCAGCCAGCCCTATCAAGGCAACCCGTGGAGCAATATCCACGCCAAGGCTATCGGCGGCAATGGTTTGCAGCGGTTTTTGTTTGGCCTTCATGATATTGGGCAGCGAAGCATAGCGCGGCTGGTTAAGCCGCAAGTCAGTGGTGAGGACGGCAGGAAGTTGCACCTCGAGCGTCTCAAGGCCCCCGTCAATTTCGCGTGTTACGGTGGCTACCCGCCCTGCAATGTCAATTTTCGATGCAAAAGTTGCTTGTGGCCAGTCCATCAGAGCCGCAAGAATTTGCCCTGTTTGGTTGCTGTCATCATCAATTGATTGTTTGCCCATAATAATCAGATCAGGATTTTCATTGGTTGCGATAGCTTTGAGCAGCTTCGCAACAGCCAGAGGCTCAAGTCCGCCAAGATCCGTTGCCAGTTCTGTGGTCACCAGAATCGCGCGATCAGCGCCAATGGCAAGCGCGGTGCGTAGGACATCTTGAGCTGCGGCGGGGCCAATGGTCACGGCGACAACTTCTGTTGCAAGACCTTTTTCCTTGAGGAGGACTGCCTCTTCAATCGCAATTTCATCAAAAGGGTTCATCGACATTTTGACGTTGGTAAGATCAACGCCGGAGCCATCTGCCTTGATACGAATTTTAACGTTGTAATCGACAACACGTTTAACCGGAACAAGTATTTTCATGGAGGGGAATCCTCTTTTGATGAGATGTTTATTGTGAGACAAACCAGAGTAAAGCCAGCAAGAAAAGAGAAAGAGCCTGAAAACTGACGCGGGCAATCATCAGTTTATTGCTGCGTTCTTCATTTTCTTCGCCGCCTTTCATCATACTGGCGATGCCAAGGAGCAACGAGGCAACAACGGCAAGGACAGAAAAAAAGATAAGAAGAATGATGACGGTACTCATATCCCATTTTACCTTGCGGAGGGCTTGCGTGTCACGAGGAAATAGTTCACGTCCAAATCATGCGGGGCAACATAAAATGTTCCCCCCAGAGGATTGAAGGCCAGACCTTTTGCGCTGCACACATGGAGATGTTCACGCGCGCAGAGTGCTGCGAGTTCCGATGGTTTTATAAACTTTTTCCAGTCATGTGTGCCGTGGGGCACCCATTGGACAACGCGCTCGGCCATCAAAATGCCGATCAGGTAAGATTTCCATGTGCGGTTGAGGGTGGAAAAGACGATTTTGCCGCCTGGCTTAACGAGGGCCGCGCACAAGGATACGAAATCAACCGGATCATTGACATGTTCGATAACCTCAAGTGCGAGAACAACATCAAAACTTTTTCCTTTGGCAACAAGGTCTTCGGCCGCCCCGTGAATGTAATTAATGGAAAGCCCCGTGTTTTGGGCATGCTGCGCGGCAACTGCAATAGCTGTTTCGTCGGCGTCAATACCCGTAACGCGGGCGCCCAGACGTGTTAAAGGTTCGGCAATCAGCCCGCCGCCGCAACCAATATCAAGAACCGAAAGGCCTTTAACGTCTCCCAATTCCTCGCGCAAAAAAGCCATGCGCACAGGGGTCATTTTGTGCAAGGGCGCAAAAGGGCCTGATTCATCCCACCATTTTGCCGAAGACTCGGCAAAAAGCTTGATTTCCTCGGCATCTATAGTATTTTTTCGCATCTGCTTCTGGGTCATGGAGGCAGAATAGCGTTTTTTTAAAGTGATTCCTAGGTGCGAATGTGGCGCGAATAGTCGTAAAATTTGGGGGAACGTCGGTTGCCGACCCCGAACGTATAGAAAAGGCCGCCGATAAAGTTGTGGAAGAAGTCGCTCGGGGCAATCAGGTTGTTGTCGTTGTATCAGCGATGGCGGGCGTCACCAACCAGTTGGTGGGCTACACTGAAAGCATTACGCCGGATTATAATGCGGAGGAATATGACGCTGTTGTCGCCAGTGGTGAACAGGTGACAACAGGCCTTATGGCCATTGCCCTGCAAAAGCGGGGGCTGAAATCACGCTCCTATATGGGGTGGCAAGTGCCCATCATGTGTGACGACCACCACGCGAAGGCGAGGATTAGCGAAATTCCGCCCGAAAATCTTGAAAAAGCACTGGATGAAAATATTGTGCCTGTCGTGGCTGGGTTTCAGGGCGTAACAGCAGGTGGACGAATTGCAACGCTTGGGCGCGGCGGGTCAGATACAACGGCGGTTGCGATTGCAGCTGCCATCAAGGCTGACCGCTGCGACATTTATACAGATGTCAACGGCGTCTATACGACCGACCCGCGCATTGTGCCGAAGGCGCAGAAACTGCACCATGTTTCGTACGAAGAAATGCTGGAACTAGCGGCTCTGGGTGCGAAAGTTCTGCATCCGCGCTCGGTGGAATTGGCGATGGCGTTCAACGTCAATCTCCAAGTCCTTTCAACTTTTGAAGCAGAGATCGGAAGCGATCTCGCAGGAACACAAGTCATACGTGAGGAAGATATCGTGGAAAAACAAATCGTCAATGGCGTTACCTATGCCCGTAATCAAGCCAAAGTTACGCTGCTCTCTGTCCCCGATCAGCCCGGGATTGCGGCGGCGATTTTCTCGCCGCTCAGTGACGCAGGTCTCAATGTGGACATGATCGTTCAGAATATTTCCCCGGATGGGAAAAGTACAGATATGACGTTTACCATCCCCTGCGCTGACTCGGCGCCAGCGGTAAGCCTCCTTGAGAAAATACCCTTGCTCAACGGTGTTGAAATCCGCGTGGATAAAGACATCGCAAAAATATCAATTGTGGGGATTGGCATGAGTTCGCACACAGGCGTGGCCAAGACCATGTTCTCAACGCTTGCAGCCAAAGGAATAAATATTTTGGCGATCAGTACCTCCGAGATAAAGATCAGTGTCCTGATCGCTGCCGATTACACGGAGCTGGCTGTCAGGGCGCTCCATACCGCCTTTGATCTGGAACATAATGAGCAGTAAATCTGAAGATGAGCTTTTGCGTGACTTTCACACCGATCTTGACGTAGGGGATATTCTGCGGCGGGCGCGCTTGCGCATGGAATTAACGCTCGAGCAGATTGAATACGAAATCAGGATCAGTAAAGCACATCTTCTTGCGATAGAAGAGGGGCGTTTTGAAGCTTTGCCGGGGCGGATATATACTCTTGGTTTCATTAGAACCTACGCCGAGCATCTGGGGCTTGACGGAGAAAAGATGATGGCACTTCTTAGGCGGCAATCTGGCCCCAAGATTGAGCCAAAGCCGATGGCGCTGCCTCAGGATCAGGTGTCTGAGGATATTTCCATCCCGCAGATAAAAACGCTCTTTTCTCTTTTTTTAATGTTGGCAATCATCATAGTAATTGCGCCATACATTACCGGAAGAGTTTCCTTTGAAAGTAAACAGGTTCCGGCGCTGCCTCATGAGATGAGAGAGCAGTTAACCCTCCTTTCAAAGCCAGTGACACCACCCGTTCCTGCTGTAGTGTCTCCAGCGACAAATGGGAACGGAGAAATTTCTACAGCGCCGCCGATGGCAGCAACGGTTGATGAAACTACGGTTGCACAGGTGGTCACAGAACAGGAAACCGTGCATCCGGTTGTTTTGCGTGCGGTGAGTAATGTTTGGCTTGAAATCCGTAGCAGTGACCGGCGCACTCTCTTTTCAAGGGTTCTAAAATCAGGTGAGGAATACTGGGTTCCCGCCGATCAGAAAGGACTCGTCATGACGCTTGGCAATGCCGGAGGATTGCGAATTATCGTGGAAGGTCAGGAACTTCCCTTCCTTGGCCTAACAGGGCAAGTGGTTAAAAATATCCGCCTTGATCCCGCTCCTCTAAAAGAAAGATTGAAAATTCCTGCCAAAAGAACCATGTAAGAGAGACGAAAACGAAAAGGCAGAACATGGACCATACATTGCACAGACCGTGGCGGCATATCGAGCGGCGCAAGTCCCGCAAAATTTGGGTGGGCAATGTTCCGGTTGGCGGAGATTCGCCGATCACCGTCCAATCAATGACCAATACCGACACGCGGGATGTTGCGTCAACCATTGCGCAGATCAAGGCACTTGAAAAAGTTGGTGCCGATATTGTGCGTGTCTCGTGCCCCGATGAAGAGTCGGCGCTTGCCCTCAAAAAAATTGTGACGGAAGTCAGTGTGCCGATTGTGGCCGACATCCATTTTCATTACAAACGCGCAATCGAAGCCGCCGAAAGCGGGGCGGCATGTCTGCGGATCAACCCCGGAAATATAGGATCGGAAGAGCGTGTGCGCGATGTAATCAAAGCGGCTAAAGATCATAATTGCTCCATTCGCATCGGGGTCAATGCGGGGTCTTTAGAGCGTGATCTTCTAGAGCAATATGGTGAACCCTGCCCCGATGCGATGGTGGAATCGGCCATGCGCCATATCAGAATTTTGGAAGATCATGATTTCTTCAATTTTAAAATCTCGTGCAAAGCCTCCGATGTTTTCATGGCCGTGGCGGCGTATATGCAACTCGGTGAGCGTTGTGATTATCCCCTGCACGTGGGTATTACCGAAGCCGGAGGCCTGCGCAGCGGCACCATCAAGTCCGCCATCGGGATGGGAAACCTGCTATGGGCAGGAATAGGGGATACGATCCGCGTGTCACTCTCGGCTGATCCGGTTGAGGAGATCAAAGCTGGGTTCGACATCTTGAAATCACTGGGCTTGCGCCATCGTGGCATAAATATTGTGTCCTGCCCGTCATGCGCGCGCCAGCAGTTTAATGTGGTTGATACGGTGGCCGAACTTGAAAAACGTTTAGAACACATCACCATGCCCCTGACGCTCTCGGTGATCGGGTGTGTGGTGAATGGCCCGGGTGAGGCCCTCATGACGGATATTGGATTGACCGGCGGCGGCAAAGGCACCCACCAGATATATATCGGGGGCGAAACGGCCCACCGCCTGCTCGAGGGGGATCAGTCAATTGTCGATCATTTGGTGTCCATGGTCGAGGCCAAAGTCGCCGGAATTAAGTAGTTATGATTATTCCCATAAAATAAAAGTGGCGGCCGCAAAGGCTTAGAACATGGCCAGAATTGATTAAAGTCAAGGCCGTTTTTCTGTAAATATATAAGGTAATTCCATGAATCACACCCTGAAATCCCTCATCCTGTCTTATGACCGTCAGGTGCCGCGCTATACGAGTTACCCGACCGCGCCGCAATTCAAAGACATTACAGAATCAGGTTTTTATGAGAACCGCTTGGCTTCTCTTGATGAGAATGCACGTTTATCGCTCTATGTGCATGTGCCCTTTTGTCAGAGAATGTGCTGGTACTGCGGGTGCCACACCAAGGTGACGGAGCGTTATGCCCCTGTCGAGGATTACCTTCATTTAATGCTGCGCGAAATTGATATGCTCGCGGGGCATATCAAGGCGGGGCAACGTGTGTCGCATCTCCATTTTGGTGGCGGGTCGCCAACCATGCTGCGCTCGGTTGATTTCGAAAAATTTATGGACAGGCTCCATAAGGTCTTCACGTTTGCCGATGATGCCGAACTGGCTATGGAAGTCGATCCACGCGGCGTGACCGAAGGACGCGTGGCTACCTATGCTAAAGCGGGCATAAACCGCATCAGTTTGGGTGTGCAGGATTTTAACGAAAAAGTGATGGAGTCGGTCAACCGTCCGCAACCCTTCTTCGTCACCTATGACGCCGTCAATCTTTTGCGCAGCTACGGGATCGACAAGATCAACGTAGATTTTATGTACGGGCTTCCTTATCAAACACCCGAAACCTTTGGTAAAAGCCTTGATATGCTCAAGATCATAAACCCTGACCGTGTGGCTGTATTTGGCTACGCGCATGTGCCGTGGCTCAAAAAGCATATGCGGCTGCTGGATGATAAGGATTTGCCTGATAACGCGCTGCGTTATGACCTGAATGAAATAGCGTATGAGAAACTTACGGGGCAGGGCTACGTGCCCATCGGTATTGATCATTTTGCACGCATGGAAGATTCGATGGTCGCAGCGCGGACGAAAAAACAACTTCGCCGTAATTTTCAAGGCTACACAACCGATAACGCGGATGCTTTGCTCGGAATTGGTGCATCATCGATCGGAAAATTTCCGCAAGGCTTTACTCAAAATGCCGTGGCCATGCCGCAGTACCGCGAGAAAATTCTGGCCGGCGAACTCCCTGTCCTGAAATTCAGGGATGTGTCACAAGATGACCTGATCCGCGGGGCCGTTATTGAACAGCTTATGTGCTATTTTACGTGCGATCTTGCGAGTGTGTGTAAAAAATTTGGAGTGTCTCCCGAATATTTTGCAAAAGAATGCCGTGAGTTACAGCGCTATGTTGATGATGGCGTACTGGAAATTGACAGACAAAACGTGCTGTCAATTAACCCGCAGGCGCGGGGCATGGTGCGCATTATTGCCTCCGCCTTTGATGCTTATCTTCCCCCTGCGGCAGAAACAATCCAGCGTCACGCCCGCGCGGTGTAGCCAATTATAGAATTATTGGGACGCCATCCCGTGGGCAGGTGAGCAGCATCTTTGCGCGTACGGGATACAGAAACGTGCGCTGTCCAAGGGAAAAAGAGGCTCATCTACTGGTTAGACAAAAGAAAAAACCCTGCTTTCGCAGGGCTTTGGAGTTTGATAGATAGTTTTGAGGATACTCAGAACTTGTAAGAAATACCGGCACCAACAACCCAAGGGTCGAGGTCAACATCGGCATGAATAGGGGTAGCGCCCGTACGCAGATTAGCATCGACATCAAGCCAGATGCGTTTTACGTCAACGTTCAGACCCCAATGGTCATCAATCCAGTAATCAGCACCGGCTTGCAGGGCATAGCCAAGACCGCCATCAAGCTCAAGGTCATCAAAACCTGTACCGCTCGACTCACCATAGAACATGGAGTAGTTGAGGCCAGCACCAACATAAGGGCTGAAAGCCGATTCGCCACGGAATGGGTGATAGGTCAAGGTCAGGGTCGGAGGAAGAATCCATGCTTCACCGAGGTTGGCACCGTTCACAGAGTAATCAAGTTCGTGACGTGATGTAGCCGCAATCAGTTCGAGGCCCAGTTTCGGGGTCAGGAAGTAGGTAACGTCAACTTCAGGGGTAACAAATGACTTGGCGTCAACATGACCACCGATGTTTACATTTGATTCTTCATCAGGCGAAACGTTGATAGCACGAACGCGCAGTTGGAAGCGCTCTTTTGCCAGCAAATCAGTCGATGCATCTTGTGCAGATGCAGGGAGGGCGAGGGTAATAGCTGCTACTGTCGAGAGTAGAGCCAGACCAAGAGATTTTTTTCCCATAATTATTTCCTTTCGAGGGTTTTAAAAAACTTGGCCTGATTTTGACAAAAGCCCTGAAAAATAAATTGATAAATGTCAATCCGGTGTCTGGGCTTTACTGCTGTGCGGTTTATTTTTTGCACCTGTGTCATTAATGTCATCATCGTCAAGCAGGATACGGCGCGCCGCGCCGTCCAGATCCTCAAATTGGCCATGTTTGAGGCTCCAGACAAAGGCAATAAACCAAATAAAGCCAATCAGAAGAGCAAGGGGAATAAGGTATATTAAAACATCCATTTTAAAATCTTTCGAATCGGAGCCGGAAGGAATTGGCGATAACCACCAATGAAGATCCTGACATAGCAAGCGCAGCCACCAGTGGCGTGACAAATCCAGCCACCGCGGCGGGAATGGCAATGACATTGTAAAGGATGGATAACACAAAATTTTGCTTCACCAGCTTTTGACACAAAACAGCGGTCTTGTAAGTGTCATAGACGGGGTGGAATTTATCGCCCATAAAGATAATATCCGCAGCATTTTGCGCCATGTCGATCGCCGAGCCAGGGGCCATGGAAATCGTAGCACCTGCAAGGGCAGGGGCATCGTTGAGGCCATCACCAATCATCAGGACCTTATGCCCTTTCTCCTTGAGATTGGAGAGAATTTTAAATTTCTCGGGAGGCTTTACTTCAGCATAACGCTTTTGGATACCGAGCTTTCCGGCAATATCATCCACGATTGCCCCCCTATCACCGGACACCAGAATCACTGACAACCCCTCCTTCATAAGAAGCCGAATGACCTCATGAGTATCGTCACGCAACTGGTCGGCAAAATGGAAGGTATAAAAATCATCCCTCATGCGGAGTATAACTTCTGTATGGCTTGCGGGGGACTCTGTAGAAGGGGGTGGCGCGCCGCACCAATCCCGTTTTCCGAGTTTCACAGCTTTGCCTTTATAAAGGGCCTCAAGACCATGGCCTGACTCTTCTTTCACGGCGTCGAGCGGAAGGAGCGGGGCATCCCCCCACGCGGCAACGAGAGCTTTGGAAAGAGGATGACGGCTATGCGCTGCAAGGGAAGCCGCTATCTGGAGATAAGCATCATCGTCTGACATGCGCAGGACAGTAGGCTGCCCGAGAGTAAGCGTTCCTGTTTTATCAACAATCACGGTATCAACGGAGGCTAGGCGTTCAAGCGCATCACCAGCCTTCACATATACTTTATTTTTCATGAGGCGTCCGATAGCCAGAACCTGCGCCACTGGTACAGCAAGCGCAATCGCACAAGGGCAGGTGATAATGAGCACCGCCACGGCAATCATCAAGGCACTTTGCCAATCGCTGCCCCCAAAACCCCACCAGCCAATAAACGACAAAAGGGCAAACAGGTGCACAACGGGGGTATAAAGCCGAGCAACGCGGTCAGCCAAGCGTACATAGTTAGCTTGTGCTTGACCTGCTTTTTCCATCAAACGGACAATATCGGCAAGCAGCGAGTCAGAGGCTGCCTTGGCCACCCGTACATCTACGGTGTTTCCAAGGTTAAGTGTTCCGGCGTAAACCAGATCACCGATATTGGCATCACGCGGAAGACTTTCTCCCGTAACAAGGCTTGTGTCGATCTGGCTGGTGCCAGAAACGAGGGTTCCATCTACCGGAAATTTTTCGCCCGCCGTGACGCGGATAATCATGTCTTCCTTCACGTCGCGGATGGGCACACGTTTCAGGGAACTTCCCTCGATCACATTGGCAAAACCGCTGAATGAGGAAAGCAAATCTGTTGCGGATGAGCGGGCGCTGCGGCGAACCCGCAAATCGAGGTACCTCCCGATCAGTAGAAAGAACATCAGCATAACCGCTGAGTCGAAGTAGGCATGCTCCTGATGTGTAATAGTCTGAAAAAGACTCATGGCGGTTGTCAGGATTAATCCAACCGAAATTGGCACATCCATATTGGTATGGCCTGCCCGCAAAACTTTGAGTGCTGAACGAAAGAAAGGACGCCCTGCATAAATAATGGCAGGAATAACCATGAGGGCCGATATCCAGTGCATCAAGTCACGTGTAGAAGACCCCATCGTCTCAAGCGTGGTGGCCCACAGTCCTATCGAGAGCATCATCACATTGCCCGAAACAAAACCGGCAACCCCCAGACAAACCAGCAGAAAATTTTCTTCCTCTTGCGTGGACTCTTTGAGACGCTCAGGATCAAAAGGATGAACTTTATAGCCAAGATCTTCAATCACCCCTACCAGTTGATTTGAATAGGCAGCTGGGCCGTGCCATGTCATAGACAGGCGCCGCGTTGAAAAATTAAGCCGCGCATAAGTGACATTGGGCATTCGCCCAAGACGAGATT
This sequence comes from Pseudobdellovibrionaceae bacterium, assembly GCA_041674725.1. Lineage (GTDB taxonomy): Bacteria > Pseudomonadota > Alphaproteobacteria > Micavibrionales > Micavibrionaceae > UBA1573. The sequence continues at coordinate 342,047 of JBAYVC010000002.1, forward strand.
CTATTTTTTGGATACATCCCGCACAATTAACGCCATCGACAAGCACATCAAGGGAGTAGTTCTGGTCATCAAGCGTTTGGCAAAGTGACTCGTAGCCCCCCGATTCTGGGGAAGAAGGAGGCTCACGCCGCGTATCACTCACGGGGCTATAATCGGAAGAAGTGTCTGATACGAGTGTGTGTCCCATTCGGCTTTCAATCTCACGGTCCATTTGCCGGGCAAAGGCGCGGCTACACGAGATATATAGGTGCCGTCTCCAGCATTTTCAAATGAAATATCAAAGTCATAACCATCCTGAACGGGGCGAACAACGCGACCTGTGACCGAGGCATGCGTGATGGCGGTACCATCGGCAGCTTTGAGCGACCATGTCAGAACGCCGCCTTCATAAACAGCATGTTGAACTAAGTTGAGATCTTCCTGTTTTTCGGATTTTGCAATTGTCGCATTATAATGCAGCCCTTGCTCGTAGGAATGTTCAGTCACAACGCCCGTATTGGATTCGAGTGCCAAATAGACAAAGGCTCCATTGACAACGAAAATAACCCCGAAGAAGATCGCAAAATAGAAGATCACCCATTTAGGAAATCCCTGATTGTCGCTATCGGGCGCCATACTTTGCAAAATTTGCTTGATCATGATTATTCACCTCGTCGGGACATGAAAACGCTTTCATAGGTATCTACATCGCCTGTTTTGCTGTCCGTTAACGTGAAAACAATATCGCGCGGCGCTCCCTGTGTCAATTTTGAGGACACAAACACGTGATATGAACCAACGTTATCCGCTCCAACCTCAAGACGATCTGCCGAGACCTCTCCCGCAGTTTTAATCGCTATTTCATAACGTTCAAGGCCAGAGAACTGGAGCTTGAATACTTTGTCATCATGCGTTTTGTTGAGGATTTTAATCTCATAGCCATTACGCACAGTGCCATCCGAAAGCTGGACAAACAAAGGGTTGCGATCATGGAGTACGTGGAGTTCAAACGGCGCGCGGGACACCAAGGCATAAAGCATAACGCCGCCGACAAGGGCCATGATCGCTGCGTAATAAAGGGTACGCGCCCGTAAAATGTGGAAACCAGCCTTAACGCCTTCGCTTGCCTCTTTGATATGGCGCGCCGTATCATAGCGGATAAGGCCATGCGGCAGACTCAAGCGATCCATAATATTATCGCAAGCGTCGATACACAAACCGCAGGCAATACACTCCATCTGCAACCCATCGCGAATATCAATTCCCATCGGGCAGACCTGTACACAGGCGGTGCAGTCGATGCAATGCCCCTTATCTTTCCATTCATCGCCTTTTTTGTGTTTGCCGCGTGGTTCTCCCCGCCGCATGTCATACCCGATAATCAGGGTGTTTTCATCGAACATGGCGGCTTGAAAACGGGCATAGGGACACATGTAGGTACAAACCTGCTCGCGCGCAAAGCCTGCCATGAGGTATGTGCTAAAGGTAAGTCCCAGAACAACAGTGGCTATCGATGTTGAAACATCAAATTCCAAAGCATGTTGGATAAGTGTAGGGGCGTCATTGAAATAAAGGACAAATGCACCGCCGGTGCAGAAAGAAATCGCTAGCCACAAAAAGTGGGTAGCCACCATTTTGGCTAATTTTTCAAGGTTCCATTTTTGCTCATGCAGCTTTTGCCGAGCATAGCGGTCACCCTGCACAAGACGTTCAACCCAGATAAAGAGGTCAGTCCACACAGTCTGGAAACAGAAATAGCCACACCAGACGCGTCCAAACATACTGGTCACAAAAAAGAGAGCTATCGCGGCAAGAACAAGAATACCGGTAAGAAGATAAATTTCTTGCGGCCAGATCTCGATAAAGAACCAGTAGGCCCGTTTATTTTCGAGATCGATCAAGACCGCTTGGTCGGGGGCATTAAGCCCCCGATCCCATCGGATAAAAGGTACGAAGTAGTAGATACCGAGGGTGACAACCATCACAACCCATTTCAGCTTCCTAAAGAAACCATCCACCTGCTTTGGGAAGATGCGCTTCTGGCTCTTGAAGAGCTGAATGTCTGGTGTATCGTCCTCACTATTCCTGGGCGGGCTGCTCTCCGGCATCGGTTGCTGGGGCTGGTTGCTCAGTGGTGGATTGGACATCGGATGTCTCCTCGGCTGCAGGCGCAGGCGTAATTTCCTGTGCTGCTGGTTCTACAACGGTTTCTTCTTCAGGCACACCGCCACCCAGCTCATGTACATACACAGCAAGTTGACGGATCGTATCAGGACTGAGGCGGTCTTTCCATGTAGGCATAACACCTGCACGAGCGTTAAAGACAGTTTCATAGACGGTCTCGCGGTCACCACCATACAGCCAGATACCATCTGTCAGATTAGGTGCGCCAACCGACTGTCCGCCTTTACCATCCTCACCATGACAAGCAGCGCACTGTTCTTGGAAAACAGTAGCCCCTTGATCAAAGGTAGATTGATGATCCCCTCCTGACAAGGTCAGAACATAATCAACAACGGCATTAACTTCTTCCGTGTTGAGCAAGCCGTCTTTGCCAAAGGACGGCATCTGCGAAATACGGGCTTCATCATGACCTGAGCGGATGCCGTAGGTAATGGTTTGATGAATATCATCAATTTTACCGCCCCACAGCCAGTCATCGTCGTTGAGGTTTGGATAGCCTTTGCCGCCTTCTGCCCCTGTACCGTGACATTGTGCGCAATTGTCTTTAAAGGCGGCCGATCCACCAGCTTTGGCAAAAGCATAAAGCTCAGGATCCTGCATGATCTGCTGGAAAGAGGCTTCCTTGAATTTAGCCAAATATGCGTCCTGACGGGCTATGATTTCAGCTTGGCTGGCTTCAAGTTCTTTAAACTGGGTGTAGCCCTGTGTGCCTTCTGTATGTCCGCCGGGGATAGGCCACGATGGATAAATCACAAAGTACCAGATTGCCCAAACCACGCAGGCAATATACACCCACACCCACCAGCGCGGCGCCGGATTGTTGAGCTCCCTAAGGCCGTCCCATTCATGACCAGTTGTTTCAACACCAGACAGATGGTCAATTTCTTTTTTGTGATCGTCACTCATTTCCAATCTCCTTCAGCGGAATTGCCGCATGATCTTTGTAGTCTTCTGTTTTAGAAGGCCTGAATACACTAATAAGAACCAGAGTGAAGAGCGTCATAAAGAAGAGAAGCCCTATCACGCCAGCATTCGAGACAATAAAGTCCATCATGGGGCAGTCTCCTCTACTTTGGTGGCTTCACTAAAGTCAACCATGGTCCCAAGAACCTGAAGATAGGAGACCAGAGCATCCATTTCGGAGACAAGCATCGGATTTCCATCGAAGTCACGCGCTTTTACTTTGTCACCGTAGCGGGCTTGAAGACCGCTGATGTCTGTCCGCTCTTCGCCTGTTGCTTGAGCGATTGCATCTTGTTCGGCGCTCTCAACCATTTCATCCGAATAGGGGACTCCCATAAACTGCTGGGTTTTCAGATGATTGGAAAGATCGTCGGTTTTGACACCACTTTTAGCAAGGAAGGAATAAGTAGGCATGATGGACTCAGGCACTACGGCACGAGGATTGATCAAGTGGGCCACTTGCCATCCATCCGAGTACTTGCCTCCAACACGGGCGAGGTCTGGACCTGTCCGCTTGGATCCCCATTGGAATGGGCGATCATACATGCTCTCGGCTGCGAGCGAGTAGTGGCCGTAACGGACTACTTCGTCGCGCAAAGGGCGAATCTGCTGGGAGTGACAGTTATAGCACCCTTCGCGGATATAGATGTTATATCCCGCCAATTCCAATGGAGTGTAGGGACGAACACCTTTAACAGGCTCAATCACTGTCTCCATACGGAAGAGGGGAATGATTTCAATGATACCTCCAACCAGAACTGTGACAATAATCAACAGCAACAGGATAATTGAGGTGCGCTCTAGCTTAGCGTGAAATTTGAGGAAACTCATGCTGCTGCTCCTTTCAAATACATATGTTCACGTGGGACGCCGTCTTCAGAGAATTCTGTCTCGTTAACGTCGCCTTTAATGGTGCGGTAGAAGTTATAGACCATGATCAAGGCACCCGAGAGGTAGAGAACGCCCCCCAAAGCACGGATCACATAGAAGGGGTGCATTTCCATCACCGATTCCACGAAGGAATATTGAAGGAAGCCCATGCTGTCATAGCTCTTCCACATCATACCTTGCATGATACCCGACACCCACATCGCGGAGATGTAGAGAACGATACCAACGGTAGCAAGATACAGGTGATAGTTGACAAGCTTGAGAGAGTACAATTCCTTGCGGCCCCACAATTGAGGAACAAGATAGTACAGGCTTCCGAACGTAATGAAACCAACCCATCCGAGAGCACCCGAGTGAACGTGACCAACGGTCCAGTCCGTGTAGTGCGACAGGGAGTTGACGGCGCGGATCGACATCAGCGGACCTTCAAAGGTACTCATACCATAGAAAGCCACAGCGATAATCATGAAGCGCAGTACCGGATCAACAAGGAACTTGTTCCATGCACCTGAAAGCGTCATCACACCGTTAATCATACCGCCCCAGCTTGGCATCCACAGGATGATCGAGAAGGTCATACCCAGTGTCTGAGTCCAGTCAGGAAGTGATGTATAGTGAAGATGGTGGGGGCCGGCCCAGATATAGATAAATATCAGTGACCAGAAGTGCAGAATCGACAGGCGGTAAGAGTAAACCGGACGGTCAGCACGTTTCGGAATGAAGTAATACATCATGCCGAGGAACCCTGCTGTTAGGAAGAAACCAACAGCATTGTGACCATACCACCACTGGATCATGGCGCTTTGAACACCCGAAAACAGCTCGTAGCTCTTGCCGGAGGTTAAATCGACAGGAATCTGGATATTGTTACCAAGGTGCAAAACCGCAACTGTGATAATGAAAGCTAGATAAAACCAGTTAGCCACATACAGGTGAGGCTCTTTCCTCTTGATAATGGTAACAAGGTAAACCAGCAAGTAAGCCACCCAGACAACGGTGAGCCAGAGGTCGGCGTACCATTCGGGTTCTGCATATTCCTTGCCTTGTGTCTGCCCCAGCACGTAACCGAGCGCGGCCATCACAATAAAGGCATTGTAGCCCCAGAAGGTAAACCATGCGAGCTTGTCGTTCCACAAGCGCACACGGCATGTACGCTGGACAATATAATAGCTTGTCGCGAACAGAGCGTTACCACCAAAGGCAAAAATAACTGCCGAGGTATGAACCGGACGTAGCCGTCCGAAGTTCAGGTACGGCTCAACGTTGAGCCATGGGAAAGCAAGTTGCAGAGCAATAAATATGCCCGCGGTGAAGCCGACAATTCCCCAAAATACAGTCGCAATCGTAAAATACTTAACGATATCGAAGTTATATTTTGGAGCATCATCAACAGGTGTTGTTGTGAGTGATGACATTCTTTCGTCCTTTCCGTTACAAAACCAGTAGCCCAGCAAGAGCAAACAGCCAGACTGCACTAACCAGAAATGCAGATTGGCGTAAAGTTAAAAACTTGCCGATAAAATATTTTTCTAAAAATGATGACCCCGCTGCAACACAGGTAAGGGCAGGGACTGTTCCGAGAGCAAACAGCGCCATCGAACCTGTGGCTTCAAGCAAAGTCGGTGCAGCAGAAGAGGCCATCAATGCTGCGACAACAAGCCCGCAGGGCATAAACCCCAGAATAAGCCCCGCGATAAATTTCTGCGAAAAGCTGTTGAGAGAAAGAGCCTTTTGCAGAGTCTTATCAAGGAAGGCAGGCATGAAATTGAATTTAATTTTACTTGCCCAAGGGAAAATACGGGAAAGATCAGGAAAAGCAGCTGTTAAAAAAATTGTTCCGGCGAGGAGAAGGAGGGGAACCAGCAATATCTCGCGCGCGGGCATAAACAAAAAAGCAATATTGACCAGAGAGAAAAATACCGCGGACATGCCGACGTAGGTAAGAGTTCTCCCTGCGTGATAGGGGAGAAGCTCCATGCCAGTTAGTTTGTATAAAACTGATTCGGTTTTTCCAGAGGAGGATAGGCTTATGGCGAAGGCCCCGCACATTAGTGTGCAGTGCGAAAATCCGCCAACCAAACCCATTAACAGCATGCCAAGCGGCAGTCCGTAACTTAGGGAATAATCGTGAAGACACGAAAAAAGCACGTTGGATAAATCCTTGAAGCGACATTATAAATCAGGGCACATGCTAGTTGATGCCTAAACTCATGCCTTGACTAATGTCAATTTTATTTATAACCGTGTGGATGTAACCCCGAGAGAAGGCTGCCCACAAGCATGAACAAAGAAAAAATAAGCCATATAAGCACGCTTTTGCCATTTTCCGCTTTATCAACGGAAAAAACCGAACATCTGCTTAGGGTTGCAAATTTATTCGAGTACCCCAAAGGGAAAACCCTTTATCTTGCCGGAGAGAAAGCGTCATCTATTTATGTCATTCTTTCGGGGTGGATTAAACTTTATCGCGAAACATTGGACGGAAATCAGGCCATAGTTGATGTTCTCTCCAAGGGGCATATTTTTGGGGAAGGGGCATTATTTAACGAGAATTGCTACACGTGCAGTGCCGAAGTTGCCGAACATGCGGAGGTTGCAACGGTTCCGCTCTCTTTTTTTGCAGAAGAGATTGAAACAAATACAAAATTTTCTAATGCCATGCTTAAAATTATGGCAAAAGAAAATTGTGAAAAGACAAAAGAACTCGAACATCACTCCATCCAGACAGCCCCGCAGCGAATCGGCTGTTTTTTATTGCGCCTGACGGATGTTACCCAAACAGGCCCAGTACAGCTCAATTTGCCCTATGATAAGTCCCTTTTGGCGATGCGCCTTGGGATGCAGCCGGAGACATTTTCTCGATCGCTAAACAAACTCAAGGAAGAGACGGGAATTACAATCAAAGGCTCAACCGTCGAGATGAAGTCGTTACATCAATTGTCGGACTTTTGCTGTATGTCCTGTACAGCGGAGTTCCCTTGCCGTGATCTCATAAAATGCAAGATGGAGAGTCAGGCAAAAAGCAAACACCGCAACGCTTGAAATTTATGGCGGAACAGCTTATAACCCCCACATATTTTCATAGAACTTATTTGCCGAGCCGACATTCCCATGGATATACTAAGAAAACTCGCCCCGATTGAGGCCCGCTACGAGGAATTGGCGGCGCTCATGGCAGAGGGAACCGCTACCGGTGATAAATTTGTCAAATTGACAAAAGAATATTCTGACCTCGGCCCCGTAGTCGAAACGATCCGTACTTATAAAAAAGCCCTCTCCGATAAGGCGGATTTGGAAGCCATGCTGGCCGATCCTGAAATGGGGGACATCGCCAAGGAAGAACTCTACGCGATTAATGGTAAAATTCCTGAACTTGAGAACGAGATCAAACTGACTCTTATTCCCAAGGATACAGATGATTCCAAAAACGCTATTCTTGAAATCCGTGCTGGAACCGGAGGCGATGAAGCCGCCTTGTTTGCGGCAGATTTATTGGCTATGTACAAGGGGTACGCTGCCGAGCATGGCTGGCGTTTTGAGATTGTCGAGATGGCCGAAAACGATATTGGCGGCCTCAAGGAAGTCGTTGTTGAGGTCTCTGGTAGCAATGTCTTTTCGCGCATGAAATATGAATCGGGTGTCCACCGTGTCCAGCGTGTGCCGACCACCGAAGCCAGCGGCCGCGTCCATACATCGGCAGCAACCGTCGCCGTATTACCGGAAGCGGAAGATGTGGATATTTCCATCAATGAAAATGACCTACGCATTGATGTGTACCGTTCCCGCGGAGCAGGGGGGCAATCCGTTAACACGACCGACTCCGCTGTCAGGATTACCCATATTCCAACCGGAGTCGTTGTTGCGATGCAAGATGAACGCTCGCAAATTAAAAACCGCGCCAAAGCGATGAAAATTCTCAAATCGCGTATATATGACCTTGAGCGCCAGAAAATCGACAATGCGCGCGCTGCTGATCGGAAGTCACAGGTTGGAAGCGGCGATCGTTCGGAGCGTATCCGTACCTACAATTTCCCGCAAAGCCGCGTGACCGACCACCGCGTCAACATTACCCTTTACAAGATTGATGAAGTGATGACAGGGCGGGCGCTTGACGAGATTGTTGATGTCTTGACAGCGGAAGAACAGGCCGAAAAATTAGCAAATCTTGATATGTAAGTCCTCCAGCACCTCCAAATTAGCCGCCTAAATGCAAAATTACGCCAGCAATGGCCCCCCAAAAGGCGTTATTAACTTCCTGATAAACCGAAATCTGTTAGAATGCACACTGGGGGGACTGTTTGGTGTCGGTTATGCTGAGGAGCGCAGTTAAGAACGGAAGCTGGAAAACCGCGCCGCGCGGGTTTTCCTTGCTGGAAGTAGCCATTGTTTTGACCGTCCTTGGTATTTTGGCGGCATCCGCTCTACAGGTTTATAACCTCTATGAGAAAAACCGCGAAATATCAACGGTACGAAGCCACATTCAGCTTATTCAATCAGCCCTCAATAAATATGTTTACCGTTATGGGCGGTATCCGGCACCCGCGCCGCGTAATGCCGCACAAGGAAGCGCGACCTTTGGCCGCGAAGTAACGGGGGGCATAACCACGGTATGTACGGATCCTGCCGCTCTTGCAGGGGATGTTTGCGTTACAGCCGGATTTATTGGTGGTGGCTCGGATGTCTATATTGGTGATGTGCCTTTCGCCACATTAGGCATTCGCTACGACAATATTCTTGATTCATGGGGAGGGCGCATGACCTACGCCGTCACGGCGGACTTGACCTCGCCGCTGACCTATAGCGAAACAGCGGGTAACATCGAAATATATGACCAGACGCAAGCTGCGACAATATTTGTGTCTGGAGCCCCAAAGGCCCACTACGTCATTGTCAGTTCCGGCCCCGATAACAAAGCAGCGTTTTCACTCAGCGGTATAAAAATGGGCAATTGTGCTGGTGCAGGGGTGGATACGGAAAGCTGCGATCTGGATAGTCTGTTTCATTCCAATCTGGATTTGGTGGCTGGAAGTTTAACCTACGGAAAATCCATCTATGCCGAGCCTGCCGGAGCAACCCATTATGACGATTATATGGGCTATGCCAACTCAACCGCCGCCGGTATTTGGACAAAGCAGTCGGCCAGTGCCGCTGGACAAGTGAGCATCTACAATACTAATCCGCAGAACATCAAGGTGGGGCCTCTGGCGAGTCCCCCTGTGTGTGGGGTTGGCTGCGCCGACCTCCCTTTGACCAAACTTGATGTGGATGGCAGCGTGCGTGCCGAGCAGGTCAGTACCTCGCGTTTATGCCGTGATGCGGCAGGTTGTACGCCTGTTACAGTGGCAGTTCCTCCGGCAGGCATATTTGTGCCGCAGATTGTTGGCGGTGTTCCCACAACACCAGGGGCGCTCGACACATCAAGCGTAGCGGGGTATCCCCGTAACTCTAATCTTGGCGGCGGGATACTATGTTCCTCCTATATGGCGATGCGTGGCATTTATAGTTCGGATGAAGTATGTACATCCACAGCAAAGTTTTTTTCATCCACGGCACTGGGGGCGTCATGTACAGCCGGAACATATGCCACGGGGCTTAATGCAGATGGAACCTTGATATGCAATTGAAGAGTGAAAGAACGTTGGAACGGAGCGCGCAGAGCAAGGGATATACGTTGCTTGAGCTCTCTATTGTCATCGTGATTGTTTCAATAGTCCTTGTCCCGATTATCAGGCAGTACAGCATCTATGAGAAAGAGCGACTACGTATATTGACATCCGAGCGTATTGCGGAAGCGAGCAACGAAGTGTTACTCTATGCGGCCACCCGCGCGAGTTATCCGTGCCCCTCTGACCCGATGGCAGGCATAGGAACGGCCAATTATGGGATTGATCCATGCACGGTTCCTGCCACAAGAGCAGCGTTATCGGCTTTGGCTGTGGGAAGTTGTCTGGCGGGAACCGGAATTTGTAAGGTTGCAGGAATGAGGGACGCCGACACCGTTGCCGGAAATGATCCCATTTTGATTGGGGTTGTCCCATTTGTAAGCCTTTCTAATGCGAGGGGAAAAGCATTAGGCTCGGAGGTTATCGGAGTTGATGGATGGAATCATTTTCTGCTTTACGCGGTCAGCCAGAACCTTACAGCCATTGGCGATGCGGGGCTCAACAGAACGGATGTATCGCAGGATTTTAAATATGGAGTCATCAAGGCGGTAGATGAATTTGGCAATGACACAGCCGGAATAATCGATGACGCTCAATTTGTTATCCTCTCGCACGGCGATGATGGCAAAGGGGGCTACACGATCAACGGTGTGCTTCATGATACATGTTCTGCAACGTCACGTGATTCAGAAAATTGTGACAATGACGCAGTCTTTATGAGTTCGATTGCAAATTATGAAGCGGCGGGGGCCAACTTTTATGATGACATGGCCCTCCTTACTAAAAACCCGAGTGGAGAACTGTGGGCCTATATTATCAACCCGTCAACAAGCGCCTCAACGGGAAGCATCTATAACCTCAATTCAGGTAACATTGGGGTGGGGACGTCCAACCCCCAAGTCAAACTTGATGTGGAAGGGGATGTGAGATCCACAACCGTTCTGGCCAACACGCTATGCAAGGCCGACACCGCTATTGCTTCAGGAACAAAATGCCTGCCTTTGAATTTCTTTGCAGGGAGTGCATGGACAATGCCCACGGGTGTAACAACACCATCAGGCTTGTCCTCGTACAAAAATATTTGTGCCAGTACCAGCTATGATGTGATGACGGGGATCAGTTCAGGTCAGGTTCAATGTGCCCTTGGCGTCAATATGACGACCTCACCGGCATCACCGGCTGCGGGGCCTGTTAACTGCCCTGCTGGAGAGTATATCAGCGCAGTGCTTACCAATGGCTGTATCATCTGTACAGGAGGAGGAACTCTATGTCCGTAAATTTTCTTGAGAAAAGAAAAAGTTCATCGGGGTACAGCCTGCTTTCAATAGCCATCTCCGTGGTTATTATTGGCATACTCTTTTCAGCCATTGCGGGTCTATACAGCATTTATAGCGAACATAAAAAAATTCAGACAACAGAAGAGCGTGTGCAGACGGCTGTAAACAAAATTCAAACCTTCCGTCAGGTCAATGGCCGTTATCCATGCCCATCTTCACTCAATGCTGCGCGCGGGAGTGCGGCGTATGGAACGGAAAGTGACTGCTCTGATACGGTAACCTATATTCAGGGAGCCGATTGCAGCGCGAGCGGTGTTTGTGTCGTCGCGGGTTCGCGCTCACTTGTTCCCGAAAAATGTACGCCGCAAGTGACACCATGTCCTGCAATTACCCCGCGCGTTAGAATAGGCACTATCCCTTTTCGTATCCTGCAAATCGATGAGAAAAATACATTTGATGCCTACGGATCGCGTCTTTATTACGCTGTGACCGAAAGGCAGGGGGTTGAAGATACCTATAGCGATGTTGAGGGCGGTATAGAAATTCTGGATGAAAGCGGGAATACTATTGTTGATCCATCTGGGTCAGCTTCCTTTGTTATTGTAAGCTCTGGGCCTAATCGTCTCGGTGCCTTCTCGGTGGACGGCGTGCAGGGAGTTCCGTGCACGGGGGCAGGTCAGGATGTGAATAACTGCCTTGATCTGGTAACACCTCCTGCTGCCGCATCCTACCGTTCGAACCTTGCTGCCCTTGGCGGCGCCGCTGTCTATTTTGATGATACAATTGACTATTTTTCGGTGCTGCAAGACCCAGTCTGGAAACGGACAACAGCCAATAACAACAATATTGAGGCGCTGATGAATGGCGGAGTCGGTGCAGGGCAAGCCTCTCCGTCTGAAACACTTGACGTGACACAAAACCTCGCTACTTCTGCAGGTGGCGGTGTGGGGGCAACATGGGATGGGGCGCTCAGGGTTGCGGGAACGGGAACGACAACCAGTCTTCAGGCCGATGAGATATGTGAGTTGGACGGGACTCGCTGCTTTGATGTAACGGCGATTACCGGAAGTACGCTTTCAGGCGAGGGCATGGCATGTACAAACGCTGGTGAGTACATGATCGGTATCGAAAACGGCGCTGCCAAATGCGGGCCGATAAAAGTAGCTTGCCCTGCGGGACAAGTATTGACGGGGCTTAATGCCTCTGGTGTTCCGGTGTGTAGTCCCGTTTATACCGGCTGTGCTGCTGGTAATGTTCAACTCTGCCGTTCCGATTTTTCGACATGGGATATTCGTAACAGTAACGTGGCACTGACCAACCCGATCGCCATCGGTGCAGGGAGTCACGGAGCCACCCAAGCCGTGACAGATCCCGGCTCCTATCCCGTCAACCCTGCGATAGGTGATTTTCGCTGTAACAACAGTGTGTGGGAATTCGTAACGGGAACAAACACAGGGCTATGTCCCCCGACATGCATCGCCCCGCCGTGGTCTGGGGGTGGAGGTACATTGGTCACCAACACCGCGTGTCCAGGTAGCGGGTTGATGCTCGCCATTACCACGACAACGTTCAATGCGGGTACTTGTAGCACAAGTTCAACAACTGACTACACGCCGTGTGACTGCTTGGGCCATTACCCGATTGATCCGCTCACGGGCGAACCTTATACACCGCATACGCCCAAGCCTGCCGATGCTGTCGCGGCATGTGGGGCGGGTTATAATGACGGAAATATAACGACCACGCATGTGTGGGATTCAAACAATATGGTGTGTAACTGGGTAACGGCACCTGCCGTCAATACCTGTTCGTGTACACTTGCCGGACTTGGTGCACAGCCTCCTAATAGCAATGTGGCCTGTAACCTGAGAAATGCGGCGTGGAGCGCTTCGAACTTCTCGGTTCTGTCCTATGTTGCCGATACTGGTACTCCCCCCAATACCGGAGGCGTGGGCCATTGTCAGTGGAATCCTTCCTATGACGATTCGGCCTGTACCTGTGATACAACAACGGAGTATCCGGCCGGTTCATCACATAGCAGTATTTGTAATACAACCTGCGACACCCAAACCACGCCAGCAGTATGGGTGCATACCAACTATACATTGGGCATGACATGTCCTGCTAACCCTGACTACGTGAAAACGCCGGCTGTGTGCAGTTGGAAAACATTCACGTGGGATGCCGTATCAGCCACAGGAAGTGTATTCTCGTCCAATCCCGGGGGAATACCGGATTGCGGTACGTCGTGCCGCACCAGTCCGGTGACGCCGTCACTTCCTGCCGGAACAACCGAACCGTTCTCATTGGCAGGAGGGGCCGCATGTCCCGAACTCAATACCTCTGGCACCTGCCTGAACGTGATTGCGGGGCAGTACCACGTGATGAATGCAAAATGCTGGGCGCACTGACATTTTTCTGTTCATCGGCTGCGTGCTTTGCTAGCATGCGTGATGCGAATAATTCTGATGCGTCATGGCCAGTCCGAGGGAAATATTAATCCTGAGGCTTATGTAGATAAAGGTGAGAGTATTTCACTCACGTCGCTTGGCTGGGATCAGACAGAGCGTGCAAGCGAATTTCTGAAAGATCTGTACGAGAAAACAGAAACTCCCAAATGGCCTACTATTTATGTTGGCCCTTACGTGCGCCATGAGGAAAGCTTGCGTGGTGTCTTATCAAGTCTTCCCCCTTACTTTGGCTGTGAACCAAATATCAAACAGGATGCGCGCCTGATTGAACAATATTTTGGTGCCACCGCCGCCATTAAAACAGGCGCTTTTAAGGGAATTAAGGGCTGGTTCGGCAAGTTGTACATGGAGTTTGCGGAAGCCCTTTACCGCCGTGATCCCTTTGTGGCGCGAACCCCCTTTGGTGATAACCCGTTTCAGATGCTCATAAATACCAAATCATTTATTGATGGCACCTTTGTACGGGATATAGAGGAGGGGCAGGATGACTTTCTCATCGTATCTTCTGGGGCAGCGATAAAAGGGTTTGTTTTCAACTGGTTTCACTTGCCTATTGAAGCATGGAAAGAAGTAAAAACACCCGGAAATGCCGATATTTTTATGATCGCGGGTGAACGCAAAAACTGGAAATTTCGCCAGATATATGATGGGGAAAAGGGTGATCCCATCGACATCAATCCGATTGAACATATCCGGCGGCTGACCTATGCCGATCTTCCGCAACGCCCGCTCACATGATAGATAGAAACATATACTTATGAAGTAATCCATAAGGCTGTCTATATTTTGCTGCTGCGCACACGCTATAATTTAAGGATGATCTTAAATTCAGCAGGCAGAGAAGTTTAAAATGGCCATAAACCTTTCCCCTCTGCACGTATTAATTGTCGAAGATATAAATCCCCTGCGTGAACTTGTGATGAGTATTCTGAAAACACAAGGAGTAGGGACGGTGACCTTTGCTGCCAATGGCAGGCAGGGATATGACCGTTTTAAGCGGGAACATCCCGACGTGATTATTACCGACTGGAATATGCCGGAAGGCGGTGGGTTGGAAATGGTCAAGCGTATCCGCACGGACACATCCTCTCATGACCGGACGGTACCCATCATTCTCACAACCGGTTTTTGTTCAGCACAAAAAATTACACAGGCCCGCGATAACGGCGTGACCGAATTTCTGATTAAACCGTTTTCTGCCAAGGAAATGTCACGGCGGATTCATTACGCCATTCGCAACCCGCGTGATTTTGTGGTGGCGGATACATATTGTGGCCCTGATCGTCGCCGCATGAATGCCCAGCAAAGCCAGTTTGATGAAAAACAGTCACGCCGCACACCGAAAGGGACGGCGCATCAGATTATTAAACCCAACAACACGCTGCAAAATAAGTTGGGTATCGGATCGGTAGATGAAGATTCCGTGGCGCGGTCGCAGCGTATCATGGAGGAAAACCGTTTCAATTTTCTTCCTTTGGCGCTCGACTTCCTCACGGAATTTGAGCAGGAAGTGAATAGGGCCTACACGCAGCTCAGGGATGCTTCAAACCGCCGCATTATCGAGAATATAGCGCTGCCGATCATGCAAATTAAAGCCAACGCACGTATCTTTAAATTTGAACTGCTTGGTGACATTGCGACAGGGCTTTTGAATTTTTTTGATGGCGTCAATCTCATGGATGACGATGCATGGGAAGTGGTGTTTGTTCACCAGAGAACGATGCGCCATATTCTGGACGAGGAAGTGCGCGGCAATGGCGGGGAGATCGGAGAATCATTCAAGGATGAACTGGAGCGTGCCTGTATCCGCTACACCCGCACCCGCGCCGATGTAATGAAAAAGAAATTGCAACCCGCGGTCGCAGCAGAAGCCTAGCTTACCCCTCACTTTTCGATCTGGACACCGCTATTTTCAAGGCACCACGCCAGAATGGCTTTTTGCGCATGAAGACGATTTTCGGCCTCGTCATAAATCACACTGACAGGCGAGGCGAGGATTTCATCTTCGACTTCCTCGCCGCGGTGGATGGGCATGCAATGCATGAAAATAGCCTCGGGATTGCCAAGTTCCATCAGCACACGGGTCACTTTATAGGGTTCGAACAGGGCAATTGATTTTCCCTCTTGTCCCATGGAAACCCATGTATCGGTAACAAAAACATGTGCTCCTTGCGCGGCAACTTTCGGGTCGTGCGTTATATGGACATGGTGACTATCCTTAAAGTCTATGGGGTGAAGTTCCGGCGGGACCGCCATAATGAACTGAAAATCAAGAATGGGCGCTGCCTGCGCGAAAGTCCGTGCGACATTATTATAGTCGCCAAACCACGCGATTTTGAGTCCCTTAATGTCCCCCAGTTTTTCTTGAATCGTCATGATGTCGGCCATGATCTGACAGGGATGTGATTCATCGGTGAGGGCGTTGATAACCGGAACGGATGAATAGCGCGCAAGTTCTTCCACCATGGCGTGATTGCTGATGCGGATCATCACGGCATCAACAAAACGCGAAAGGACTTTTGCTGTATCCTCGATCGTTTCCGAACCGCCGAGCTGCATATCATCCTTGGTCATGACAATAGTGTGGCCACCGAGTTGTTTCATGGCAACTTCAAATGAAATGCGTGTGCGCGTTGATCGTTTGTCAAAGATCATCGCGAGTGACAAACCGTAAAAAAGCTGCGGGGGAGAAAACTTCTCTCGCTTCAGAAGATGCGCCTGCGCCAGAATATGGCCGAGTGTCTTGGCATCAAATTCGTTAAGGTTAATAAAATGCCGGATCGCCGGTGTTGTTTTTGGAGTCGCCATAAAGTTTAGCCTTTGGAAAAATAAATTAGATTTCCACATCTACACCAATTCAGCGTGTGTGGTCAAAGATTCCGTTGCGCAGGAAATAAGCTGTTTGATAGGCAACAATTGGCCTATACAACATAAAAGTATGAGTGGTTTTGATGCAAATATGATCCTTCATAAAAGGTAATTTTGTGCGCTCAACGGCAACGCAGCCATCATTTTGCGTCGGAATGAAATGCGATGACAGGGGGTTGTTCCACGCTGATGTTCCGGCAATAATGCCAATTTCACTGCATGTATGAGGGACCCCTGAACTATTTTCTCGATTATGTGTGGTCAGTTCATCTCCGGCTGGGCCGTAAAAAGCCTTATAGGCACGATTGAGGGGTTCGGTTCCGGCTAGAAAATCGGCGATTTCACTCCCCAGATGTGGCGGGCCAAGCATGACGGTGCGCCCCATCACCGAATTGGGTAATGTATCCGCATAAAGTTCGAACAACCGGTTCACCAAAAGCCCACCTAAGGAATGGGTAACAAAGTGGATTTTTTGGTGAGAGCTGCCCAATTGGGCCAAACTATCCTTAAGATGGTGATTGTAAAGCCACAAGGCAAGCTCATCAAGCGTATGACGTGTTGATGGATACGAAACCGCCACGGCATGATAAGCCTCGCGGCGAAGATGTCTGGCAAGCGCGCTCATGCACCAGCGGTTCATCGCAATACCGTGCAAGAGAAATACGATGTCGCGTTTAGTTGTACCTGCTAGGGAGTTGGTGCTGGTCATGTCTATCACATTAAGGAGTATTACGATGATATATTTTCTTTTGGAGGTTTTTGACAAAATGGACAACCGCAACCCGCTGTGTGAAAACTATTTTTCTGTGTTTCCTGTTGGGCTTGAGTAGTTACCGGTCCTGCTAGATCATATTTCTTGGCGGAGAGTGCTACTGCGCTTACAGCTGCGAATGATGGAATTGTAAAACCAAGCAAGGCACTTGTAAGAATAATTTGTTTTGTATTCATCATCAGACTCCATTTGTGGTTAGTTTGCTTTATTCGGCATGTGAAAGCGAGTATAACATTTTCCACTTGCGCTCCTAAGTGTTATATATTAACACCTATGATGTTACAATATAACATCATAATAACATCATAGGTTATAAAGATGGAAACATCTTCTCATAAACTGCCTGTTACAGTTCTTTCAGGGTTTCTTGGATCAGGAAAGACAACGCTCCTGAATCATGTGCTCAACAACCGCGAAGGAAAACGCGTTGCGGTGATTGTCAATGATATGAGCGAGGTCAACATTGATGCCGAACTGATTAAATACGATGGTGGGGCCAATTTATCACGCACCGAAGAGAAGCTCGTGGAAATGAGCAATGGCTGTATCTGTTGCACTCTGCGCGACGACCTGCTGAAAGAGGTTAGAGCTCTGGCCGAAAGCGGAAAATACGACTATCTCTTGATCGAGAGCACAGGAATCGCAGAGCCATTGCCAATTGCTACGACATTTGATTTTAGAGATGAGGAAGGGCGCTGTCTCTCTGATGTATCTCGGCTTGATACGATGGTAACAGTTGTTGATGCTGCCAATCTTATAAAGCAATACAGCTCAACAGATTTCATCAAAGATATAGGTGAGAGTCTGGGTGATGGGGACAACAGGACATTAGTAGATTTATTGGTAGAGCAAATCGAGTTTGCGAATATCATTGTTCTCAATAAAGCTGATTTGGTAACGCCGGAACAATTGGAGACGGTCAAGGCCATCATTCGCGGTCTGAATGTCAAGGCAAAGATTATCGTATCGACCTTGGGTCAGGTTGACCTTGACGATGTTTTGGATACAGACCTATTTGATTTTGAGGAAGCCCAAGAGCATCCGTTATGGGCGCAGGAACTTTACCATCATGCATCCCATGTTCCCGAAACGCAGGAGTATGGCATAACAAGTTTTGTATATCGCGCACGACAACCATTCGATCCTAAAAAGATTTATAGATTTTTTGATGAGGAATGGCCGGGGGTTATTCGGGCAAAAGGATTTTTCTGGATCGCGACTCGTCCCGATTATGTTGGCGAGGTCGCGCAGGCTGGTGCTTTTGTCAAACATCAGGGCATAGGGCGGTGGTGGGCGGCCATTCCTAAGGGCCAATGGCCGGATGGAGAGGAATTTGAAAGTATTATTCGGAAATACTGGGATAAAGATTACGGTGACCGGCGTCAGGAAATAGTTTTTATCGGGTTGATTGGCCAAATGAACGAGGCTCAACTGAGGGAAAAATTAGATGAGGCGTTGGCAAAAAATTATTCTCTATCAAATTTGGGCTCTCAAGATATTGCTTACAACGATCCTTTCCCACAGTGGTTTAGAACTGCGGTCGAGTAGATAGAATTTTTCTATCATTAATTAATAGAATTATTTGTCAGTCTTTTATCTGCTTGATTTGCGGTATTATATCTGCAATCTGGCTCGGTAACAATTCCATTATATACTTTGATGCGGCTTAAGAAGCTAGGTTGCGCGCGATGTGGATTGCTGCATTGTAGCATTGTTGCCCGAATGGATGGAATGTATATCTAGAGAAGGCTGTCTCTGTACAATTCCCATCACAACTTGATTTTGCGGTGCTGTGACATGTGCGCAGACATTCATGCATATGGGTGCGGAGTTCAATGAAAATGTCTTCTGCCTCTCGGGAGGATTTGGGATGTTCTTGCGTGATTTGTGTTTTTCCTACACTAAAATACCAATGCTGAAATAAAACGGAGATTTCTTCAAGGGAACATTCATTGCTTTCACTTTGACTGGAGGATGATGTAAAAGGCCATAGTTTCATTTTGAACTTGTCTCCAAAAGCCAATGCAGCTTCATTTACAAACGGGGATTCTTGGAGGGGGCCGATATGCAAACTGTGGCAAAGTGCTTTGAACATTGTCGATAGCGTTGCTTTTTCTTGCTCTGGAGGGGGAATGGTTGCATTCAAAAGGGCAGAGTTACTGGTGGCGTCTTTTTTGATAAATTGCCATTGGTGATTAATACTCAAGAGCCAGAGGTGTAATGTCCCGTTCAGATGACAAATTAAGTCTTTTTGTATTCTCCCGGGGGAGTGACTTGCAAATGTCGAAGGGTCGAAAGATACAATCAGAAGGGCGGCGTCTCTAAGAGCAGAAGCAGCACCACCTGCGGCGTTCTCCGCAAAACGATGTTCTTCGTAGTAAGGAAGGTTTTTGTACTCGATGAGTGCTTCGAGAGGCTGCCCCCCTTCAAGGGATTCAAGCATCATCTTGAAAGCTTTAGTCATATCCCTTGTGGAGGAGGCTGTGTGCTTGAGAATATGTTCCGCATCACATGTTTCGTGTTGCATAACAATTGACCAAGGAGAGCAGTAGGACTCGTTCAACATGCCTTTGATGCGATTGAGATATAAATTACGTTGTGTATGAAAGCTACTTTTCATGATGGTATGTACCTTTACGCATAAAAATTTCCAGTTGCAAACTTACGGCGGAGCCCTTCCTGTAGGAGAGGGAGATGGCGACATATTTTGACCTGCTGTAACAATATGGCCGTGCATGGTTTCCAGTACATGACACTCGTCTGGTGTAGTGGCTACTCTGATTTTATAGTTTTTGGTGACGGGGTCATAAAATATACCGCTTCCCATGCCGGAGAGAATGCCCGTAGGATTGCTATCAATAACGTTTGATATATTTTGTCCTGATTTGTCTCCGGCAGAAACCAGAGCAGAAAAGCTGGTTGCGGCGCAGCATGACATCCGGTAAATCATAATAAAAGGTGCACCTGTTCCGCGAACAATCATTTGTGGTCGATAACTTATTATTTTTTCAGCGTTTCCGATGACCGATGATTGGATCATCACCATGTGACGAGCTTCAATTGGCATATCTTTTCGTGTCCACAATTGGATGCGCGTTTGGTTTCCGTTGACTACAAAGGGCTGGGTGGGATTGTCATTGCGCACATAGGAACCAGGAGCATCAGGGTTGTAGCCATCAAGGATTGCAGACAAATCTTCATCGCCTGCGAGCCATACTCTTTTGCTCATTAAGTTTTTGGCGTGAGGCCAGTTTTGCTTTGTTATCGGAATTAGTGCCTGTACAACTAACTCGCTCATTGATGTGGTGGGGTTGGGTGTTGGGGTGGTTAATAGCGCCGGAATCTCCCCTTGTGGCTGTGCGGGAGGATTGGGAATTGCGGCCTTTGATCCAAATAATTTTCCAAAAAAATTCATAATTGCTCCTAGTGGTTGGGGGTTGTTAATTTTATCGAGGCGAAAAAGTTGATGAAGATGTCTTTAAGGGTGGAACGTCTTCACCAAAATCTATATCCATATCTCCATCATGTTGGGCTGGCGTGGTGTGGTCTTTGTTCTCTTCTGGCTTGTTAACATTTTCGAAGATTTCTATGATCGGTTGGGTCTGTGGGGGCGTAACTGGAAGTGGAGAGGGATTCTCGTTTCTTGTTGGTTCGCCAAAGCGTTTTATAAAATCATTTTTTATTTCTTCGTCATTTTTTCTGAAAAAATCCTGAACAGTATCGGCTGTTCCAGTTACAATTTCACGATCACCATCGTAAATGACGAATGATTTTTCTTCCTCGCCTTTTTCATTGATCTTGACCTCGGCGACCTTTGCCGTCACGCCATTCCCCATATCAAGTGTTTCGCCTCGCTTAATGTTCTTCGCGGCTTCATTGAACTTGTCACACAGGCATATTTCTGCACCTGTAACAGGACATACAGCTTGTTTTGTCGCGGGGCTTTGATCGACTGGAGTACTGGGTGGTTGGATATTGTCATTACGGGGCAGCTGCGAGGTTATGGGATCGTTTGGCCGAGAGGGGGGATTAACATGCCCGCTGTCTGCACGGCTTTCCTCCTGCGGATGAAGGGCCGGTGCTGATGTGTGCTGTTTCGGAGATGCTCCTACTGGCGAGAGATCTTCAGACGGATTGGTACTATTACGTGGCATTAAGTAAGGACTCACTATACCCAGTGTACTTAATTCAGGCGGAAGTCTGTTTGGAGGGAATGTAGTGATAGCTTTGCTGATAACCTGTGCAATGCGGTCTGTGTTCTGGGATTGGAGAGCCGCCTTAATCTCTTTTTGTAGGTGAGGCGGCAGAATCATGTTTCCTGTCATTCCGTCAATTACATTTTTTGTAACCGCAGCCGCAACAAACACTCTCTCTGTCGGCATAAGTTTCTCTAAAACCGTGGGATGATCCTTTACGTGTTGAGCAATAATATTTAATGAGGCTTGCTCGCTTGGAGAAGGGCTGCGCATCTTTCCAAGAAGTATATCGTGTGGTTTTATTGTCATTGCATGAGGAGAGTCAGGGAAATTTGCCTCGGTATTAAGTGGATTGATTTTTATAAGAGATTCCAGATGGCGCTCGATTATTTTTTGAGCGGAAACTATCTCTGGGAGGCTTTGGGATGAGAATGAGCCGGTTAGATCGGGAGTTGAGGATATTTTAAATGCTCTTTCCCCGAAAGGTTGAGACAATGTATTTTGCAGCAGAGCGCCATCTTGCGTGCGCAGGGTTTCAAGGGCTGTGATCAGCTCTGCAGTCTTGGGGTTGCTTTGCAGCTGTTCTTTCAGGGCAGGGTCGGCGAGGGCCTCGACCAGTTGCGGTAGCTGCACCGTATCCAGTGTGGTGGCGAGTGGAGAGGTGGTAGTATTTTGTGCGGCATCGAGAGCAGCGGGGATGGTCGCTGCAAAGGCAGTTTCAGCAACCTGCGTCATCAAGGTTTGGACTTCAGGCGGCAGGGCGGCGAGGACCTCGGGCGATGTGGCTGCGGTGTGGAGTGTTTCGATAATTTGCTGGGCTTGGGCGTTGAGAATAGGGTCCGGACTGGCTGCGAGTTCAGCGAGACGCAGGGATATATCGGTGGGCAGAGCGCCATCTTGCGTGCGCAGGGTTTCAAGGGCTGTGATCAGCTCTGCGGTCTTGGGGTTGCTTTGCAGCTGCTCTTTCAGGGCAGGGTTGGCGAGGGCCTCGACCAGTTGCGGTAGCTGATCCATTGGGAGGGCGGATAATGCTTCAATGATGGGCGGGGCGGCTAAAAATGGGAGGGCCACAGGAGCGCTCTGTTCTGGGAGAGTGTGGGGAGGGTTAAAATCGACCACAATGCTCCCCGCACTGAGTCTTGTTATGGTTTCAGAAATATTAGTAGTGGCAAGGCCAAGCTGGGCAGGAAGTGTATCGCGTACAAAATCGTTGAACGTAAATTGCAGTGGTACTGGCAGTAAGGCCACAAGATCTGATGATGATGTGAAATTCATCAGATGTAGAAGATCGCTTGCCAATGCTGCCGTTTCTGCACTTGGCGAAGTGAGGGCATTATGAATTCTGGTAATGATTGTATCGCTAGGAGCGCTTTGGATATCTAGTTTTTCAGCCAAAGTTTCTAATAACTTAAGAGTTTCTAGGCCTTCAGGTGTTTTCTCCAGACCTGACTTTATAAGAGATGCTTGTGCGGGATCTTGTAAATATATCAGTAATTCAGCCAGACGTTCCGAGTGGGCCTTGTCCCATGGCTGAGGGATTCCAACCAAGGGCACGGTTAGGGGTATTCCCTTTTCGCCGAGTGTGGTTTGGATATACTCAAGGTAGGTTGCAACCTGATTGTCCGTGATGTCCGAATTATTGAGAATAGAGGGGATTTCCGTTTGCAAGAGAGCCAGTATCTTTGCACTTTTATCTTCGGAAGATAATTCCTGATTGTTAATGATGCTTTGAAGAGCGATGTGAATATCCTCTATTTCAGGAAAAGTAGGGGCGGATGTTTCATGCGCAGTTTCACGAAGTACCAACATTTCATGTACAAGATCATCGCCGAGCATAAGATCAGTCATTTCCGTGACAGGGGCGAGAAATTCTATAAGCCCATCATTCTGCGACAAATCCGCAATCTTGTCTTTGATGTCAGAAAGGCGATTGATCAAATCGTTCCCAACCTCAATATTAAGGTTGTTCTTGAATTCTGTCAGAAGAATTTGAAGTTCTGCGGCCTCTTCATGTAATTGGATAAGTTCGGGGTGGCTGATAAGAGTTTCTACTTTCTCAGTCAAGACATCAGGTGTTTCGTAGTTCTCAATTCCTCCCACAACTAGATCAAGTGCTAAGGAGTGTGCTGGATCTAGGAATTGGATACTGTCATCTTTTTGTGTCCCCATGCATAAAACAACACATTTTTTTTTGCCTCTTTCGAGAAATGCCCCAAGATCCGTATTGGCCATGACAGTTGATGTTGACCCATGAATGGTGAGACGGCGGGCAATTTGCAGGTAATCTGTTCCATACGAGCGCTCGGCATCGTAGGCGCACATATGCGCCGGATTAAAGTCAGGCACATCAGGTTTTTTATCGGTGACTTCTAAACGCAAAAAAACCTGTTCAGCTGGAACGGATTTCACAAATTTTACGGCTTGGGCAATGACTTCAGGCAAGATGCCGTCAATGCGGCGAGGACCTAATGTATTTCGAAGATATTTCACTAGGTTTAGTAATGCTTTGTAGGATGAGTCCTTTGCTTCAAAGGCACTAAATCTGCCGCGGTCATGCAAGGCAATGAGAGCACGGACGTCGTCTGAAATGTGGAAATTCAGCAAGCCGTCGGCACTTATTTGCGCCTGACTGGGGGCTGGCCCGAGAGATGAATTGAGGAATGTTGCATCATCCTCGTCTGCCAGAGACGGGCTTTTGATGGCATTAATCGCAAAAACTGCAGAATTCATGAAAGGATAATCCTTCCTACAATAGCGCTCAAAGGGAGATAACCATCCTTGCGCTGTTTTAGGCACAAGAACGGGGGTGGGTGTATGTATTAGGCTATAGAGAAGAGGATGGAGGAGCTCGAGAAGGCGGGGAGCGAAGGAATCTTTCCGTGTCAATTTGCGCGATGACCGTAAACGATTCTATAGAGACTAAGAGTGGCGTCTTATAATCTAGAGAGTGTTCCGGCGAATGATTAAATGTGGCCGAAAGGAAAGAGTAAGGGCATGTATCTTGGCTATCGCTTTTATTAGGGGCATGAGGAGCTGGTGAGCCATCTGCATTCACAACAATGGATTTTATCTGGGTACCAGAACATATCTGGATGGTATGTTTGCCGGAGAAATCCGGCATAAATCCCACAGGTATGAGTGCGCGGATCAAAAAGACCAGCGCCAACATAGCCAGCACGGATTTATGGGTTATCATGCACACTGCTTACTCCAGTTGGAGTGTGTTTTCAAGCATAAGACTTGACGTATTATCAAGCGGTATCTTAGACCCCTATTCCTTAAAAATCTCTTTCTGTTTCCATAATATACATTATCACATTAAGGGGCAAAGGAAGTAAGGGTGGGCTAAATCAAACAATGGCTATATCACTCACGGATGTCGGATAGAAACTTATTAACAGCATTGCGCAAATCTGAACCTTGCCTTGCTAGCTCTTTTACAGCTCCAAGAACCTGCTGCGCCGAATAACCGGTTTCTTCTGCGGCCTCACTAATAGATGTAATGTTTTGAGAGATCTGGTGTGTACCCAGCGAGGCTTTCGAGACATTGCTGGCAATCTCCAGAATGGCTTCCTTCTGTTGCTCGGCGGCTTCAGCTGTATTACCCGAAACCTCCCTGACAAGACCGATAACTTCCTTAACTTTTTCGATTGAGCGCACAGCGGCATCGCTTCGGGCAAGAATTTCATTAACCTGAGTCATGATTTCTTCCGTGGCTTGCCCTGTTTCATTCGCCAGCGCTTTGACCTCGGAGGCCACGACAGCAAAGCCTTTTCCTGCCTCACCGGCGCGCGCGGCCTCAATTGTAGCATTGAGAGCCAGCAAGTTGGTCTGTTCCGAAATGCCGGTAATCAAATCTGTGACGGTTTTAACTTTATCAATGGCGCTTTTTAGCTCCAGCATAATGCCTACAGAATGATCGGCATCAGTTGCGGCTTGTTGAGACGACTGGGAGGATTTTCCCGCCATGCTGGCGACCTCCGCGATGGACGCCGTCATTTCTTCAGTGGCGGAAGAGACGGTTGTTACATTCTGCGAGGCCTCTTCAGATGCTTCTGACACGGTATTGGCCCCTTCTGCCGTTTGAATGGCCATCGATGAGAGCGAGGCAGCACTCGCCTCAAGCTGCGTAGCGGCAGCTGAAACCCCTTCTACAATGGCTCCAATGGTGTTCTCGAAATTTGTTGCGAGTATGCCGAGTTTCTCGTCATATGAGCGTTTATTTTCTTCCAGATAAATCGAAATGGCCATGTCCATATCAATCATGACGCACTGGTTGAGCGCGCGCAGCAGCTTTGCTGTCTTGTCTTGGGCAACTTCGGGGCTGAACCGTGACTTATACTGGTGAGCCGCATGTGCATATAAATGGTTGAGTGTGAAGGCATAGGCCCCGATATACCAAGTTGGCTCAAGTCCAATGCGGCTGTGAATCAGGCCGATACGGCGAACGGACTGTGCATATTCTTCATCGAATTTGGCGTTAAACAAACGCATCCAGTGATCTTGTTGGGCCTTGCGGGCATAATCCATCCGCGATTGATCTTTGAACATCGCAGCAAGGTTGGGCCATGTTACGACATGCTTATAAAAGAGTTCCAGAATATCGGGTAACGCCTTCTGAAGCTCGTCCCTATATTCATCGATAGCATCTTTTGTGGACTGATCAACGCCAACAAACGCAGTTCTGTTTTTTAAAATATCTGAATAGGACATGGCAAATTCCATTTTTTCAAAGAGTGGACATGCAGGTTAATATCATTGCTGGGCAATGTAAATATATGTATAAATTATCATTATTGATTTTTTGCACATACATAAAGGGGTATAGCCGACAATGATTAATTGTTCACAAATGAGGGCTGCGCGTGCCCTTTTAAACATTGACCAACGCCAACTCGCGGAGATGTCCGGAGTTTCTCTCCCGACAATTCAGCGTATGGAAACATCAAAGGGGCCCGTAAGGGGGAATATCGACACGTTGGTCAAAATTGTGAAGGCGCTTGATGAGGCAGGCGTTGAACTGATTTCTGAAAATGCCTATAGCGTATCGACCGGACGAGGCGTAAGGCTAAAAAAGCCTGTTTGAGTTGTCGGTCTCCTCAACTATAATGTTTCCAATACTTCCTCCATCATTTTGGTAACCCGTCATGATTTCCACCCATCAGAATTTCTTTGAAAATTTTATTCAATCTTGCGCGGAACTGGAACCGCTGTTAACCGCGGTCGTGCATCCAGTGCGTGCTACGGACATTGAGGTGGCTGCAAAAGCAGCCAAGGCGAGGTTGATCGAGCCTATATTCATAGGCCCCAAAGCGAGAGTTGATGCCGCGGCACAGGAGGCTGAAATTGATATTTCCCAATGGTCGTTTATTGATGTGGAGTACAGCCACGCAGGTGCGGCAAAAGGCGCTGAACTTGCGGGCAAAGGCGAAGTCGGCGCAATTATGAAGGGTGGCATTCATACTGATGAAGTGCTTCACGCCATTATTGTTACGCGTGCGTTGATGACCGAGCGCCGCATCTCGCATGCCTACCTCATGGATATTCCCACCTATCACAAGCCGATAGTCATTACTGATGCCGCCGTAAATATTGTACCGGATCTCGAGGTCAAGGCTGACATTTTGCAAAACGCCATCAACATGTGGCGCGCCATTTTTGGTTGCGACAAAGTGCCAAAAGCCGCCATTTTAGCGGCTGTTGAGACCATCAACCCTAAAATGCAGGCAACGCTTGATGCGGCGGCCCTGTGCAAAATGATGGAACGCGGCCAGCTAACCGATGCGATCGTCGATGGCCCCCTCGCCTTTGATAATGCCATCAGCAAGGAAGCGGCACTCGCCAAGGGCATTACTTCGGTTGTTGCAGGCGACCCTGATATTCTTCTCGCGCCTAATCTGGAGTCATGTAACATCATGTCCAAGCAGCTTACTTTCCTTGGCAATGCTCGTGCTGCCGGAATTATTTTGGGGGCCAAAGTTCCGGTCATTCTCACCAGCCGCGCGGACAGTGAAACAACACGGCTGATGTCGTGTGCGCTCGCGCTCAAGGTTGCCCATGCCCGCCGCTGCGGTTTTTTCAAGTAAAGTCATTTAAATCCATGAACGCGATTTTAACCATCAATGCCGGATCATCCAGTGTCAAATACGCCCTCTTTGAGCTTGACGGTCAGTTAACCAAAATAGACGGTGGAAAAGTTGGGGCGATCAAGCAGGGTGATGCCTCTGCGCATGAAGACGCTGTCTCTTCCCTTGTGCAAAATGTAAGGGGAAAGTACCCTGACCGCAAAATTACACACGTGGCGCACCGTATTGTGCATGGGGGTCTGTTGCCTGCTCCCGCCATCTTGGTGACATCTGCTATCATCAAATCGCTGGAGGAATTGGCTCCCTGCGCCCCGCTTCACCAGCATCATAATCTTGCTGCCATCGACATAGTTGGCCGGAATTTGCCCGAGGCTACGCAATATGCTTGCTGTGACACGGCGTTTCATACCGGACATAACCCGCTTCATGATATGTATGCCCTTCCCCAAAATCTGCGCGATAAATCCATTCGCAAATATGGCTTTCACGGTCTCTCTTACGCATGGATTGCCCGCCAGTTAAAAGAAAAATATCCGTCTCTTTGTAATGGAAAAATTGTCGCGGCGCACCTTGGCAATGGGGCGAGTGCCTGTGCAATGGAAAACGGAAAAAGCGTGGATACGACCATGGGCTTTACCGCCCTTGACGGATTGCCGATGGGGACACGCTGCGGAGCCATAGACCCCGGGGTTATTCTTTATCTTGAGAAAACGCTTGGTATGTCGCCGGAACAAGTGGAGCATCTTCTGTACAATGAGTCAGGCTTGCTAGGACTCTCTGGGCTTAGCAATGACGTGAAAACACTTGAAGAATCAAACGCGGCGCAAAGCCGTATAGCCCTTGATTATTTCGCATTTAAAACCGCCCAGCACATCGCCATGATGTCCGTGTCCTTAGGGGGAATGAACGCGCTTGTTTTTACAGGAGGCATTGGCGAAAATTCTAGTAACATCCGCGCAAAAATCGTGGAGCATGTGGCCTTCCTTGGAAATTTTGAAACGCTCGTTATCCCTGCCGATGAAGAGCGCATGATGGCACTGCATGTCGCGGAGATCATAAATGGCCACTAAACCGAATTTCCGTTATGAAGATGACCATGCCCCTACTCCGGTCATTGGTCTTGATGAAGTGGGGCGAGGCCCCTTGGCTGGCCCTGTCGTGGCCGCGGCTGTTTATATCCCTACAGCAAAACGGAAACATCCTGTCTGGTCATCGGTCAAGGACAGCAAGCAGCTGACACCGCAGCGGCGCGACATCCTTTTTGATGTGATCCAGCAACAATGCTCTTACGGTATAGGTTCGGCGAGTGTTGCCGAAATTGATGAAATAAATATCCTTCAGGCAACTTTTCTGGCGATGCGGCGGGCGATTGCAAATATGCCCCCCCTTCCTCACGTCTCGCCTGTGATGCTTATTGATGGCAATAGAACGCCTAAAGACTGGCCATGGCAATGTGTTACCCTTATTAAGGGTGATGCCCTTTCTGTCTCGATTGCCGCCGCTTCAATTCTCGCCAAAGTGACCCGCGACCACCTCATGTGTAACCTTGCCGAACAGTTTCCGGCTTATGGCTGGGCTGATAACGCAGGTTACGGCACACCCTCTCATCTTGATGCCCTTGAAAAATGGGGGGCAACGGCTCACCACCGTCAGAGTTTCGCGCCGA
Source organism: Pseudobdellovibrionaceae bacterium (assembly GCA_041674725.1). Lineage (GTDB taxonomy): Bacteria > Pseudomonadota > Alphaproteobacteria > Micavibrionales > Micavibrionaceae > UBA1573. The sequence goes on from JBAYVC010000002.1 coordinate 371,063, forward strand.
TTAAAAACCTTTTGCTTTCAAGGGCAGGATAATTACCCAAGATTCAACATAAAGATTAGTTAATAACTTATTGATTCACATAAATGAATCACTATTTAATTCTCTTGACGCCGATTCGAAAATGAATCATGATTCTCTTTGTAATCAAAAGAGGATTTATAAATGTCGAGTCAAAAATCACCAAAAGCAAAGAAATCCACAGAAATTAAGAAGAATGTGATTCTTCAGGGGGATTGTATTGAGGTGATGAAAAGTCTGCCGAAAGGCTCGATTGACATGATTTTTGCCGATCCTCCCTATAACATGCAGCTCAAGGGAGATTTGCACCGCCCTGATAACTCCAAGGTTGACGCTGTCGATGACCATTGGGATCAGTTCTCCTCTTTCGAAGCCTACGACAAATTTACCCGCGAATGGCTCTCTGCCGCGCGTGATCTTTTGACCGATGATGGTGCCATCTGGGTGATCGGCTCCTACCATAATATTTATCGCGTAGGTGCTATTTTGCAGGATCTCGGCTACTGGATTTTGAACGACATTGTCTGGCGTAAATCCAACCCGATGCCTAATTTCCGCGGGCGCAGATTTACCAACGCGCACGAAACTATGATTTGGGCCGCTAAATCCGAAAAGAGCAAATATCGCTTTAACTATGACTCGATGAAAACGCTCAATGACGATATTCAAATGCGCAGCGATTGGACAATTCCGATTTGCAGCGGCGGCGAACGCCTACGCGACGAAAACGGTGACAAAGGACACACCACTCAAAAGCCGGAGGCCCTCCTCTACCGTGTCATGATGTCCTCGACGCAGGCAGGCGATACGGTTCTTGATCCGTTCTTTGGGTCGGGAACGACCGGGGCCGTGGCCAAGAAACTGGGCCGCAACTGGATCGGCATTGAACGTGAAGACGATTATATCAAGCTTGCTAAGGCGCGCATCGCCAAGGCGGAACAGATTGCCGAAAATGAACTTCTGTCCCAACCCCTCAAACGCGAAGAGCCGCGTGTGCCGTTTGGCTGGCTGATTGAACGCGGCCTTATCAAGCCTGGAACAACCCTTACCGACAGCCAAAACCGCATTGAAGCCAAAGTCGGCGCTGATGGGTCGGTGATTGCCCACACAGGTCTCAACCAATTCCGTGGTTCCATTCATAAGGTCGGCGCCGCCCTTCAGGACGCGCCTAGCTGCAATGGCTGGACATACTGGCATTACAAGGAAGGTAAAAATACCTTCCCGCTTGATCGCCTTCGCCAGCGTGTCCGCGATGAAATGAACACACTCAATTCCCTGCAGTAATGATGGACACAAACACGACCACTATCATTGTCAGGGACTTCACGCTTGAAGCCTTAATTGGCATTTATCCCAATGAGATAACCATTCCACAGCGCATATGCGTGAATGTGGATATGGTTCTTGGGAATCCTGATATTCAGCATGACATGATTGAGGATACAGTATCTTACGAAGGGATCGTTGCACAGATCCGGCAATTGGCGAAGGAGCACCACAATCTGGTGGAGACACTTGCAGATAAGCTCGCAAACTATGCCCTTTTGGACGTTCGGGTCAAAACCGTTAAGATAACGTTGGTAAAACTTGATGTCTTCTCGGAAGGTGCCGTGGGCGTAGATATTACAAGATCGCGTAAATAGTCAATGTGTAGAGCTAGAAATCCTGCCCGAAAATAGGCAGCATCAATTCCTGATCGGCAAAGGCATCAACTCTCTCTACTCTTCCGCGAACGGAGACAATCATATCTCTATCATCTTCACCCTTGACACCCTCAAGATCACTAACAACAAATCTAAGTCGTAAATAAACTGGACGTCCGTTAATCCCCTCCACTTGAAGCCTATCAAGGTAGGCACCTGCAACGGCCTTCGACACACGGATAAAAGATAAGGTCAGTGGACTTTTTGTTTTGAGAATAACCGATGCAGGAAAGCGCAAGGGGCCGTAGATTCCCTTCACGCAGGGGATTTGTTGGTCAAGATTACCTGAAAAATTAATGATCTCAATTGATTTTACCGACAACATATCCGTACCATCAATCAGGGGAAAACCGCTTAAATTCTCATCATAGCGCCCCAACGTTGCAGGAAACGTATATTCATACCTCCATGACACATCAGAGCGGTTCTCGTTCAAATAGTTTGTCATGGATTTTTTGATTTTTTCCCATGTAATATCGTCATCGTAGAACTTCTGGAACAGTGGACATTCTGTAACGCGCATAAAGGTGTTGATGTCATCAGGAGAAGATGGGTTGTACACACCTAGTGCCCACATCAACTTATTCATTGAAAAGACATCAACGCGGCTATACTGCACATCTTCTATTTGTGTTGTAACACCCTCTCCCCCATGTGCCGCAGGATTATTTTCGGCGGCGGGTGGAGCAGAAGGCGCCGCCTTGCTGACCTCCGCGGCGAAAGAAAAAGAAGGTACCCAAAACACCACGACAAGCGAAAAGAGGAGATGAAATGCAAGACGATGGAGCACGATGTAACACCAAAGAAAAATCGAATAAAACCAGAAAGATTACTTTGCCAGAGAAACAACTTTCTGAAAAAGAGACGGAAACCCGACTTCGTCCATATTAGCACATTTTGGCAAAACATATATATGCGATTTTTCGGCGACTGGATAATTGGGACGAATATTGCCGCAGAAAACCTCAAGTTCGAGCTTGAAATGCGAAAAAACATGCATCACTTTGCCGCGCAAAGACAAATCGACAGCCAGTTCCTCCCAGTCAATCAACGTGCCGTGACGATCCCAGTCTGTTGTGGGTAGGCCCATCATCCCCCCCAGCATTCTGTTTTCAGGCCTTTTTTCTACAAGTAAGCCCCCCTCGGCTGATGTCAACCAGTACACCTTCCCCTTACGCAAGGGAATTGAGACTTTGGGTAATTTTATCGGATATATTTCAGGGAAGCCATCATTGTGGGCACCGCACATTCCCGCGACGGGGCACACGCCGCATTTGGGGGATTTCGGGGTGCAAACCATGGAGCCGAGATCCATAAGGGCCTGCGGAAAGTGCTGGCAATCCGCAGCACCCCCCATCCCGTCAAAAAGTCGTGCAGCCAGCTTTTTAAGCTGAAGCTTGGCTTTGGGCAGTGGTTCTTTCAGCGTAAAACAGCGGGCGGCGATGCGTTCGATATTCCCATCAATGACAACACTTGGAATACCAAAGGCAATGGAGGCTATTGCGGCAGCTGTATAGGGGCCAATCCCCGGGAGATTTTCCAATTCTTCTGGCGTATGAGGAAAAATCCCCCCTCGTTCGGTTGAAACAACTTTGGCGCAGGCATGCATGTTTCGCGCGCGGGCATAATAGCCAAGGCCAGCCCATTCGGCCATGACCCTCTCGGATGGCGCACTGGCTAATGCATGAATATCAGGCCAAAGAGTTGTAAACTTCTCAAAGTAGGGAATAACCGTTGCAACAGTTGTTTGCTGTAACATAATTTCTGAGAGCCATACATGGTAGGGATTGGCCTTGTCTTCCGGCATTGCGCGCCACGGCAGAATGCGGTGATTTTTGGCATACCAGTCCAGCATGGCAGTCTGAAACGTGCGTGAATGGAAGATCGCAGATACCTCAGATTCTAAAACGTGACTTTTGGCCATCTCTCCGCTAAACCTTTTTTATGTCCGACCTGCGCCCCCTATCCAGTAGCATTTCAGCATTGACTGCGCAAACCTTTGCCCGCAAATTTGTGGCGCTCGGGCGCATTTTGAACCAGTGGAACGACATCGTTGGCCCCGAACTCGCTTCCAAATGCCAACCGGTAAAGATTAATTACCGGAAACCGAAGAATAAGGGTGATAAACCGCAGGCAACGCTTGATATTGCGGCTTCCAGCGCTGATGCGACCTTTCTCCACTACCAGAAAGGGCTAATCCTTGCGAAAATCAACCAGTTGTTTGGTGATGACTGGATAAGTGGTATCCGTTTTGTTCACGTGGCTGTCAATGCGCCAGATGTTACGGTAAATAAAGCAATTTCTGCGCCGAATAAGGAAGAGATCACACGAGTTTCAGAAATTCTGGGAGACGTTGATGACCTTGAATTAAGAAATCGGCTTGAAAAGCTGGGGCAAAGCGTACTAAGGAAGTTACGCTCGGACAAAACAACTGAAAATACAAAGTTCTGATAGTTAGGATCATATTATGGCTGCTCTCTCTCCCAATATCACAATCATGCTGCGCGCCGCAGAAAAAGCGGCAAAATCGCTCATTCGTGATTTTGGCGAAGTTGAAAACCTTCAGGTCTCGCGTAAGGGCCCTGCAAATTTTGTCTCGGCAGCAGATTTGCGCTCCGAAGAGATTATTTTTGAAGATCTGAAAAAATCCCGTCCTGCCTTCGGCTTCCTGATGGAAGAACGCGGTGAGGTTAAATCCGAAACCGCAGGACAAGAAGAGTTCCGTTTTATCGTTGATCCGTTGGACGGAACAACCAATTTTCTGCATGGCATCCCGCATTTTAACATTTCAATCGGCCTTGAACGTATAACGGACTCAGGCAGGGAAATCATCGCGGGCCTCATCATGGACCCCATCAAAAATGAAGTTTTCCATGCTGAAAAAGGGACTGGAGCCTTTATGCAGAACCGGCGGCTGCGCATATCGGCGCGCAAGGAACTGGCTCATTCTATCGTGGCGGGTGGTGATGCGGCTTCTAAAGGTAAACCTGAGCAGAGCCGCTTTATCAAAGGCATTACGGCGCTTACAGGCTACACCAGCGGATTCCGCCGTATGGGTGCCGCAGCGCTTGACCTTTGCTACGTAGCCGCTGGTCGTTTTGACGGTTTCTGGGAACATGGCCTAAAGCCGTGGGATGTGGCGGCAGGTACGCTCATTGTAAAAGAGGCGGGCGGCACTGTCATCAGCCTGTATGGTGATTCCAACCCCGTTTATGCCGATTCTATTTTGGCCAGTAACGTCGGGATTCACGCGGAACTGAAAAAGATTTTGCAACAAACAATGGAATAAGAGAGATGGCACATCGCATCTATGATCGCGTAGCCGTTTTTTTGAAGGGGAGCCTCCTCCTGAGCCTGCTTTGCATTTTTTTTGTGACAGGGCATGAGGCGTGCGCGCAGGTGGAAGTGGATAACTCTGCCCTTGGTGCCTTGGATAATTACCAGCCTCCGCCCATGTTTGGCGGCGCTTCATCTGTTGAAGTGAACCCGTTACCGGACAAAAAAATCCCGCCCACCGCCCCCCCCACCGAAAAGCCTTCCGCGCTCCTTGGCTCCGAGGACTTGCTGGCCCATCCAGTTGAAAATCTTCATGTATTCACGCGCCAGATGGACAGTACGCCAAAACCTATACCTCCCGCAAAGAATAGTACGGCGCCCCTCTTGCCATTTCCTGACACTGTTGCCGAGGTTAAAGATGTCGCAAAGGAAACAGCCCTTCCTCCCCCCATACCGCTTCGCAAGACAACGCCAAAGGGGGCTGATGCCAATAACTTTGCCAGTAACTTTGTAGGCGAAAGCAAAATGCCCGCGCGACGAAAGGGGATGGAAAAGCCCCAACCCCAGCTGACGAAATCAGATGCCTATAGGCCAAAAGCTCCACAGAGTATGCCAGCTGTCCCCTCGGGAGAGGTTGAAAAGGTCGCTCTTGCTGCGCCCTCCTCACCTGTTTTACCGGCGCCGGTTGCGAGTTCTTCACGGACTGAAAACAAAATAGTGTTGGATTTTACAGGCGTCAGTGGTTCGGAGTTACAACAAGGGCAGAAGGATAAGCTGGCGAACACAATCATCGCGCACCTCAGAGACAGTGTGCAGCGTGTTTTAATCATAGCGTACGCAGCATCGACTGATGGAACAGAGAGTTCAGCGCGGCGCTTGTCACTGGCAAGAGCGCTCTCTGTCAGGGATTTTCTGATTGCCTCCTCTATCGATTCGGGGCGCATTGACGTGCGCGCCATGGCCAATAAGACCGATTCTGTCCCTGTTGACCGCGTTGATATTGTCTTTTAGCTTCAGCAGAATGTGGATAAACGCCCGTAATCCGTAGTTTTTGTTGTATTTTTTCCAGCAGGGTGGCAAGTTGAAACACACGGAAAATCAAAAATTAATTATGTAAAGGGCGCGGCGTCATGTCAAAAACTACCGGAACATCTTCGTTGCTGATTGCGGCAGCGGTACTCGTAATTCTCTTTGGTCTCGGTTATTTTTTACTTGCTGGGTCACCACAACAGGAAAAAGCAAAAACCTCGGATGTTGTAGCTGAAAAATCAGCATCGGCTGAAAAAACCGAAACTGAAACGGCTGTTCCTGCGGCAACCCTGACGCCTGAAACGCAAGGGGCGGTAAACCCTGTTATTGAAACAAAAACGCTTAACCTTCCTGCTGCCAAAGTCGATATTCCGGCATCCGAGTCGTCAAACGATCCGGTTGTCGAAGACATGATGGGGATTCGTGCACTGGGCAGCGATGATGCACCCATCAAGGTTGTCGAATATTCTTCTCTCACCTGCAGCCACTGCGCGACATTCCACAAAATGGATCTGGACACCATCAAAGCCGAATATATCGATACCGGCAAGGTGCAATTCATATTCAAGGAATTTCCCCTCAACAAGCCGGCGATTGACGCGTCCAAATTGCTCCGTTGCCTGCCGAAAGAACGGTTTAACAGCTTCATGTCGTTGCTTTTTGCCGAACAGGAAAAATGGGCTTTTGTTGAGGACTATCTGGCACCTCTGAAACAAAATGCGAAACTCGCCGGACTCTCCGAAGAGCAGGTGGAGGCATGTCTTGATAATAAAACGCTGGAGAGCCGGATTATTGGTGACATGAAAGCGGCTTCGGAAAAATATAAAGTAGGCGCCACGCCAACCTTCGTTATTAACGATGGCGCGAAAGTGATTTCCGGCCATCAGCCCGTCCAGTTTTTCCGTGATACCTTCAATGCTCTCTTAGGGATCAAAGTGCCCGAGGCTGCTGCGCCAACCGCAACACCTGAAGAAAAACAATAACCGTAAATTTAAAAACGAGTAACACCTTATGACCCATTTTTCCCGTCTCCGCCTTCACGGATTTAAATCTTTCGTGGACAAAAGTGACCTCGATATTGGGCCGGGGCTAACGGGCATTGTTGGCCCGAACGGATGCGGCAAATCCAACCTTGTTGAGGCCTTGAGCTGGGTCATGGGTGAGACATCTGCCAAACGTCTGCGCGGCAACGATATGGATGATGTGATTTTCAACGGCACGTCAAACCGCCCTTCACGCAACGCTGCCGAAGTATCGGTGGTGATTGATAACCGTGAACGCAAAGCCCCAACCTTGTTCAACAACATGGATGAAATTGAGGTGATCCGCCGGATCGAGCGCGATATGGGGTCCAGCTACTACGTGAACGGTAAATCGGTGCGCGCCCGTGATGTGCAGATGCTCTTTGCCGACATGGCAATCGGCGCGCATTCGGCGGCGATTGTTTCGCAAGGCCGTATTTCTGCGCTGATCAATGCCAAACCGGCCGAGCGCCGTCAGGTGCTCGAAGAGTCTGCAGGTGTGTCGGGTCTTTATGTGCGACGCCATGAAGCGGAACTCCGCCTTAAAGCCGCTGACAGCAATTTGGCGCGTTTGCAAGATGTTGTGGCGGGTCTTGAAACCCAGCTTGATGCCCTCAAGCGCCAGAGCCGTCAGGCCACGCGCTATAAAAATATTTCGGCAGATATTAAAGAACTTGAAACCAGACTTGCGTTGGCTGAGTGGATGCTCACCAATGAAGCGCGCGCAAACGCTGAAGCCGAATTCCACGCTTCCGAAAATCTGGCAGCCCAGCACATGGCCGCGGTTGCTGAACTGAGCCGTATCCAGATCGAACAATCTGAGTCCCTTCCCCCTTTGCGTGAAAAACAGGCAGAAACAGCGGCGGCATGGCAGTCGCATAATTTTGAATTGCGCCGCCTTGATGATGAGGAAGAGCGTCTCGAAGCGCAGATAAATGAATATAAAAACGTGCTCGCACAATCCGCTCTTGATAGCGAACACGAAATTCAAACTGTCGAGGAAATCACCCGGACCCTCGCTAAAATCGAGGGTGAAGAATGTGAACTTCAAGCCCAATCCAATACCGAAGAAGAAATAAAACGCTTGAGCGACGAGCGCGGCGAACGCGAACTTGATGTCTTGCGTCTTCAGGAAAATTATCAGGCTGTGCTTGAAAAAGCGGCCAACCTCAAGGCCACGCGTAATACGCTTCAGGGGCAGCTGGCGCAAGACGAAAGCCGCCTGAATTCCCTCAAGGCACGCTATGAAAGTCTGAAGACCCAGATCATCCAGAAACGCGCAGCCCAAGAACAAGCTGCTCCAATCGAAGGTCTTGGAGCGGAAATTGAATCGCTTGAAGCCTCTCTTGCGGGCAAACGCGAGGCCGAGCAATCAGCGCGTCAGGCAGTTGACGCGGCGCAGACCGCCCTTGATGAGGCTAAATCCATTCAGCAAACGGCGCGCGAGACTCTCTCCAAAATCCAATCGGAAGTGAATGCGCTTGAAAGCGTTCTCAAATCTGAATCCCAGCAAGGTTTTCGCCCTGTGCTTGAAGAAATCAAAGCCGATGAAGGTTTTGAGGCCGCACTTTCCAAGGCGCTTGGCGATACTATTATGGGGTCGGTTGACCCTGCTGCCCCGATTGTATGGACGGGGAAAGCCACTGGCGCAGACGCCCCTGCTCTGCCTGATGGCGTCGTGGGTCTGCGCCCGCATATCAAGGCTCCTGCGGCGCTACAAACAGCTCTGGCCTATATTGGCTTTGTTGAAAATGATGAAGATGGTGACCGCGCCGCGCCGCAGCTTAAAGCCGGACAATCGATCGTCTCGCGTTCTGGGGCGTACTGGCGGTGGGATGGGCTTCAAATTCGTGCTAAGGCAATGGATCGCAACGCCATTCGCCTCAAAAACAAAAACCGCCTGGAAGAATTGCAAGCGCAGCTACCACAGGCGCAGGAGAAGGCCGCATCGTCAAACGAGACGCTGCAAACGGCCCAAGGTGAATTGGCGTCATCACGTCAAAAATCACAGTCCATGGAACAGGAAGTACGCAGCCTCGACCGCACTATTGCCCAGAAACGCACGGATTTGCAGCGCGCGATTGAAAAACGTTCGGCAACCGAGTCGGAAATTGCCAAACTTGAAGAAGGTGTAACTCTTGCTCAAGATGATATTGCGCGTCTTGATGAAGCTGTAACAGTGCACCGCACGTCATTAGGTTCGTTTGACGACGCGGCGCTTCAACAACAAAATATGGAAGTCGAGCAACGCAAACTCGCCTTGCAAGCGGCACAAGCAGCCTTGAGCGAGGCTTCCGCCGCTCTTGAGATATTCCAGCAGGACACCTCGCGCCGTGCCGCGCGTTTGCGCGCCATCGGTGATGAACGCGTTAACTTGAATAACCGCACCATCCGCTCCAAGGAACGCCTCAAAAGCCTTGCTGAGCGCATGGAGAGTACAAAACAAAAACTTGCCGAAATCGAGCAGCGTCCTACCGAGATCACACGTCTGCGCATTGAATTGCTCGATAATCTCAAGACACTTGAAAATGCGCGCAATGACGCTGCCGATACCTTGGCTGCCGCGGAAAAATCTTTGGGCGAAACCACGGCAAAACTCAAAAGCGCCGAAAACGAACTCATGGAAATACGCGAACGCCGTGCGAAAGCTCAGGCCACCATGGAAGCCTCCTCAAGTTCGATTGAAATTATCCGTCAATCCATTGAAGACCAGTTTGCGATGTCCCCTGAAGCGCTGTGGTCTTCTTCCGAAATGAATAACGAGAAGCTCTATGAAGAGCCAATCGAAAAAATTCGCAGCAAACGCGACCGCTTGATCCGCGAACGTGACGGCATGGGAGCTGTGAACCTTCGTGCTGATATAGAATCGCAAGAAGTTGAACAAACCCTCACCAAAATTATCAGTGAACGCGCTGACCTCACGCAAGCCATTGAAGAGCTGCGCGGTGGCATCAACAGACTGAACAAAGAAGCACGCGAGCGTTTGCAACAGGCCTTCGATACGGTGAATAATCACTTCAAGGTACTCTTTACCCGCCTGTTTGGCGGCGGCGCTGCGCATCTGGCTTTTGTTGACTCGGACGATCCTCTTGAAGCATCTCTTGAAATTTTTGCGCAGCCCCCGGGCAAATCGCTCCAGTCTCTTTCGCTGCTTTCGGGTGGCGAGAAGACGCTGGCCTCAACGGCACTGGTCTTTGCAATGTTCCTCACCAACCCCGCGCCGATCTGCGTCCTTGACGAGATTGATGCGCCGCTTGATGATGCCAACGTGGATCGCGTGTGCACCTTGCTCGAGGAAATGGCGGAGATGTCGAAAACACGGTTCCTTGTCATCACCCACCATCGCCTGACCATGGCGCGGATGAACAGACTCTACGGTGTGACCATGGCTGAACGCGGCATCTCGCAACTTGTATCGGTGGATTTGCAAGGTGAACTTGGTTTTTTGCAGGCAGCTGAATAGCCCCTCTCGCAAAACTCATGGCACCTGCCTCTCCCCTCACTTGTCATTCCCCGAGTGGGCAACTCCAATTCTAGGGGAATCCATCGCGTTTTTCTTGCCAAATTAGGAACAAATTCCTTTACATTCTGTTCTGTGTCTGATAGGGTCATCCCTGATACGTATCCTGCGGCTGGAAAAGTGCCGCGCAAGATCAGCGCCTGCGGGCGCCCGC
>JBAYVC010000003.1:0-333046 GCA_041674725.1 Pseudobdellovibrionaceae bacterium
AAAACAAAAACAGGCGCGGGCGCCCGCAGGCGCTGATCTTGCGCGGCACTTTTCCAGCCGCAGGATACGTATCAGGGACGACCCTATCAGACACAGAACAGAATGTAAAGGAATTTGTTCCTATTTTAGTGAGAAAAATGGAGTCGAAGGTTTTTTCTCTTTTCGTCAAACAAATATTATGGCTACTGCTAATCCGCCAAGCGACCCAAAAAATCCTGCAAGATGATTTGCGCCGCCATCTTATCCACGATTTCTCCCCGCTTTTTACGCGACATATCCACAGTCCCGATCATAAATTGTTCGGCACGCTTGGTCGAAAAACGCTCGTCATAAAAAACGAGCGGCAGATCAGGAAGGAATTTCAATATTTCCAGCATCACATCACGCACACTCTGGCATTTGGGCCCCGGCGTCCCATCCGCCGCCAACGGCCACCCCACCACCAAGGCGCTCGCCTGATATTCCGAAATAATCGCCCCGAGAGCGCGGGCATCATCGGCAATCTTCCGGCGCGCAATAACCTGCACCGGACTGGCAAAACCGCCCAGCGCCGACCCCACAGCCACGCCAATCGTCTTGGTGCCCACATCAAGCCCCAGCAAACGCGAGGATGGCGTCAAATGCGTTATAAATTCTTCTTCAGGTAAAATCGCCATAAGTCTTGCAGTCAGTGCCTCGGGATGTTAATCATTTTTAAAATCACCAAGCCGAGAATAAAGATGTCTATCGATAAAGCAACTGTCAGTAAAATTGCCTCCCTTGCCCGTATCAAAGTCACGGAAGACGACCTGAACTATTACGCCCCCCAACTTCAGAATATCATGAAATGGATGGACTCGCTCCAGCAGGTGAACACCGATAATGTCGAGCCGCTGGCCAATGTCTCGGAAATTGCCCTGCGCCTGCGCGAGGATGTTGTAACAGATGGCGGTATCACGGCAGACATTTTAAAAAATGCGCCGGAATCCGTTGAAGGATTTTTTGTTGTCTCCAAGATTGTCGAGTAAAGCCATGACCGAAAAACTTATTTCCCTGACCATGACCGAGGCCCTGACCAGCCTCAAGAAAAAAGAATTTACCGCAACCGAACTCGTATCGGCGCATATCGCCCAGATGGAAGCAACACGCAGCCTCAATGCGTTCCTCACCGAAACGGCAGAACAAGCAATGGCACAGGCCAAAGACAGCGATGCGCGTATTGCGCGTGGCGAGATGCGCCCGATGGAAGGCCTTCCGATTGCAATGAAGGATCTCTATTGCACCAAAGATGTGCGCACCACTGCCGCCAGCAAAATTCTCGATACCTTTGTCCCTCCGTATGAATCGACCGTCTCGCAAAAACTCCTCGATGCAGGAACAATATCGGTCGGCAAAACCAACCTTGATGAATTCGCCATGGGCGGATCAAACACCAACAGTGCCTATGGCCCCGTGGAAAATCCATGGCACAGCACCAAATACCCTGAGAAAAAACTGGTCTCAGGCGGATCATCGGGCGGTTCAGCCGCCGCCGTGGCCGCAGGCGCCGCGATGGGCGCAACCGGAACCGATACCGGCGGCTCCACCCGCCAGCCAGGAAGCTTTTGCGGTATCGTCGGTGTAAAACCCACCTATGGCCGTTGCTCACGCTGGGGCATTATTGCCTTTGCCTCCTCACTCGACCAAGCAGGATGTTTTACCCGCTCCGTAGAAGACTCCGCCCTGATGCTCACCCAGATGTCCGGCTTTGATCCGAAAGATTCCACATCTGCACAAAAACAAGTGCCCGACTTTGCCGCCCTTCTTAAAAATGATGTGAAGGGTCTGCGCATCGGTATCCCCAAAGAATACCGTGTGGACGGTATGCCCGAAGATATTATCGCAGTATGGGAAAAAGGCGCAGCGCTCCTCAAAGACGCAGGAGCAACCATCGTTGATATTTCTCTCCCCCATACCCAATACGCTGTGCCGACCTATTACATCATTGCGCCAGCCGAGGCATCATCAAACCTCGCCCGTTATGACGGCGTGCGTTACGGTCTGCGTGTTGAGGGCAAAGACCTTCAGGAGACCTATGAACTCTCACGCGCCGCAGGTTTCGGCCCCGAGGTCAAACGCCGTATCATGGTCGGCACCTATTGTCTCTCCTCCGGCTATTACGATGCCTATTACACCAAAGCGCAAAAAGTCCGACGCCTGATTGCGGATGATTTCAAAGCCGCGTTTGAAAAATGCGACACGATTTTGACCCCGACCGCCCCAAGCGCCGCCTTTGCCATCGGCGAGAACGAAGATGACCCAATCAAAATGTATCTGGGCGATGTCTTTACCATTCCTGCATCACTTGCAGGCCTTCCGGGGATTTCAATTCCCGCAGGATTGAATGACGAGAGCCTGCCTCTCGGCCTCCAGATTATCGGCAAGGCATGGGATGAAGAAACCATGTTCCGCACAGCGTTCGCACTAGAACAAGCCATCAAATTTGAAACCAAACCTGCCACTCTCAGAAAGGTAGCCTGATCATGCCTATGATGAAATCTGCCCTTATCGTGATAGCCCTTGTCGCTGTTGGCCTTAGCGGAATATCGCCCGCGTTTGCGCAAGCCCTTATCAGCCCGCAAAAATATAATGCCATTCCCTCGCCCATTCTTCCTGTCGTGCCCAGGGAAGTTCTCGGCAGCTCTCCGGCAGGCCCCGTCACCAATGACATGGCCAACGCCCTTTACGATCACTGCATGAGCAAAATCCCAAGCCGTTTTACCGCGGAAAGCCAAAAATATTACTGCGGTTGTGCGTCTGCCGCAACGCAGGGCAATTTTACCGCCGGTGAACTTGCCGAAATGCAGGATCCCAAAAAACGCATCATCGGCAATAAAATATTCGAACGCTATATCCGCGAGGTAATCTATACTTGCCTTGACGAACCAGTGACTGAGGTTGAATACACTACCTGCACACAAAACCGTAACACCGACTGGCGCATCCGCTACCCTGTTCCTTACTGCAAATGCGTCTCCAGTGAAGTGAGCGACCATTTCAAAAAACTCGGCGAGACCGAGCTCGTAATCGCATGGGGCACTTACGCCAAACGAAAAGCCGATCCGGTGGATGCCCTGTGGGAATCCACCGACTTCCAGAACGCACGCTCGGAAGCACGAGAAAGCTGCGTCGGAAGTTATATCGACAAAGAAGTCAACAAGGTCGTCAAATAATCATGTGGCGCGCCAGTGCATATATTTTATTCCTCTGCCTTCTGATGCTAACCGCATCGGCGCAAGCGGGAACACCCATCACGCACGACATGGCGCAGCGTTACTTTGAAAACTGCCTGAAACTGGCACCGATTACCACGCCAGACATGAAGCCGGAAACACAAAAGCGTTACTGTGCCTGTACCGCTAAAACCATGATGGGAACCATGTCGCAAGAGGATCTTAAAGCTTTGGGATCCAAAGACCCCATAACGGCCCGCACAGCAACCAACAAAGTGATTGTGGACGTCAATGCCCCCTGCACGCGTTACCCGATCCATGACATGCTTCAAAACAAATGCATGACCGACCTCGGCAACGCGGCAATTTGTTCGTGCCTGTCCACCAAAATGGCGGCCTATGTCGAAACTCAATCAAAAGCATTACTGGCCCCTATTCTACAGAAAAACCCGAACATCTATGACCCGACAGCCCCGATCGTCAATAGCCCCGAATTTCAGGCCATGGAAAAGAAAATCGCACTTGGCTGCGCAACCAACCCCACTCAATAAAATCAGTAACAAGGAAGAGTAGTTATGGCTCAAATTATCAAAGGTGAAACAGGCGATTGGGAAATTGTCATCGGGCTCGAAGTCCATGCCCAGATCATTGCCAAATCCAAACTCTTCTCGGGATCGTCCTGCACATTTGGCGGCGCACCCAATGACCATGTATCATTCGTCGATGCCGCCATGCCCGGCATGCTGCCTGTCCTCAATGAATACTGCGTCGAACAGGCTGTCCGCACGGGTCTGGGCCTCAATGCCGCGATCAACCTCCATTCGGTGTTCGAGCGCAAAAACTATTTCTATCCCGACCTACCGCAAGGCTACCAAATCTCGCAGTTCCTCCACCCCATCGTCGGCAAGGGCGAGATCGAAATCGACATGCCGGACGGGTCAGTCAAAATCATCGGCATTACCCGCCTCCACATGGAACAGGATGCCGGAAAATCCATCCACGACCAGCACCCGACAAAAAGTTACGTCGATCTCAACCGCTCGGGCTGCGCCCTCATGGAAATTGTCTCGGAACCCGATATTCGCGGTGCCGACGAAGCCTGCGCATATCTGAGCAAACTGCGCATGATCTTGCGTTACCTCGAAACCTGCGATGGCAACCTTGAAGAAGGTTCGATGCGCGCGGATGTCAACGTCTCGGTACGAAAATTCGGCGCACCACTCGGCACACGCTGCGAGATTAAAAACGTGAACTCGATCAAAGCCGTGCAAATGGCCATTGATTATGAATCAGCCCGTCAGGTCGAAATCATTGAAAAGGGCGGCACTATCAAACAGGAAACCCGCCTGTGGGATCCCGCCAAGGGCGAAACCCGCTCAATGCGCTCCAAAGAAGAAGCCCACGATTACCGCTACTTCCCTGATCCTGATTTGCTGCCGCTCATCATCGAGCAAAACTTCGTTGACCGGATCAAACAAACGCTGCCCGAACTCCCCGACCAGAAAAAGCACCGCTTTATGGGCAGCTATGGACTCGGCGCGTATGACGCCTCCGTTCTCATCATGGAACGCACCCGCGCCGATTTCTACGAAGCCGTAGCGCAAGGCCGCGACTCCAAACTCGCCGCTAACTGGGTCATCAACGAACTTTTGGGCGCCCTCAACAAAGAGGGTAAAACCCTCGCCGAGTGCCCCGTCACCGCTGGGCAGTTCGGCGCCTTGATCGGCCTCATCATGGACAGCACCATCTCGGGTAAAATTGCCAAAGATGTGTTCGCCGAAATGATGGCATCAGGCAAAGACCCCGCCGTCATTGTTGACGAAAAAGGATTGAAACAAGTCACCGACACGGGCGCTATTGAAAAAATTGTTGATGAAGTCATTGCCGAAAATCCCGATAACGTCGCGGCTTATAAAGGCGGCAAAGATAAACTCTTTGGCTTCTTTGTGGGGCAAGTCCTCAAAAAATCAGGCGGCAAAGCCAACCCCGACATGGTCAACGCGTTGCTCAAACAGAAACTGAACGGATAAAATCCATGGCCAATCCGTTACCTCCTTCGCTCCACGATAAAACCATTCCCTTGGACATATCGCCCGAAGGAGCCCGCCGCTTGCTGGTCGGCCTGTCATGGGAGCCTCTGCTTGAGCCCAAACTCACAACAGAAGAAAAAAAATCCCTGTGGGCGCGCCTCGCCCTGACATGGAAACTGATGCCCGGAAACCGCGGGGGATATACGGGATATGCAGCGAAACATCAACGGGAATGGCGTAAGGACGAGGACAAATCATCCCGCGAAAAAGATTACCCTCACTACGACCTTGACCTGCTCTGTCTTGTCTTTGACAATGATAAAAACCTGCAAGTCACCATCGGCCCTGACCCTGACATCCTGATTGATGATCTCTCCACCATTTACCACAGCGGTGAAAATTCAACCGGCAGCGGCGGTATCGCCGATGATGAACAAATCCATATCGAAACGGCATCCGTTCCTGATAGCTACCAGCATTTCTTTTTTATTGTCTTGAGTGATTGCAAATTTGACCTCGGCGAAATCGATAGCCTCAAAATCCGCATCGCCGACAGCAAGACCGAGAAAAATTTTCTAACCCTCGATATTATGCCGCCTGAACACACCGCGCTCAAAACAGGCTATCTATTTGCCCATATCTTCCGTGACGGCGACAACTGGAAAGCCCTGCCAATTGAACAGTTTGACGCCTTCGAGGCCGACTGGCCCGCACTCTGCGCGAGCCTCATTCCCACCAAACGTTGATGAACCCATCCCCCAAAAAACGCCTGCTTTTGGGGATTGAGTTTACCCTGCTCTGCCTTGGCCTGCCCACCCTGATTATCACGCAAAATCTCGCGCCCTATATGTTTGCTTTTCTCTGGGGCATGGCGCTTTATACCCTCGCCGTCATGCGTTTCACGCCCTCCCTCCGGCAAGAACTGCGCAAATTCTGGGAACTCTCACGTTTTACAAAGCCCGCGCTCACCTATCTCCTGATCCGCACCCTCATTGCCGGAATGGGCATGACCGTTTTTATGGCTCTCTATGACCCCACGCGCATGTTCGATATGCTCGGGCGCAATCCTGCCTTCGTTCCCGTTCTATGCATCCTTTACCCCATCCTCTCGGCTCTGCCGCAGGAGCTGATTTTTTGCAAATTTTTCTTCGCCCGCTACAGCGCGCTTTTCGGTCATGGCCGCATGATGATCCTTGTCAGCGCGGGCGTATTTGCCTATGCCCACATGCTCTATATCAATCCCGTCGCGCCCTTTTTGAGCTTTATCGGTGGTCTGATTTTTGCCTATAGCTACGCCAAACATAAATCGCTGGCCCTCGTGACACTTGAGCACGGGCTTTATGGGGATATTCTCTTTATCGTGGGATTAGGATGGTATTTCTGGACAGGAGCCATCGCCCTACCCTGAGCGGTACCCGTTTTAGACGGCCTCAGGCGCCGCTGGGGCCTGTGCCACAAATAAGCAGCCCTTCTGACGAGCCTGCGAAATTTCGCGCGATAAATTGAGCACGGCCATAACCCAGCAATCCCCTATAGCTTGAATAGGAAGATGCTTGCCGTTCTGTGTATTGAAGGCCCCCACGAGCGTCGCCTTACACGGCGCGTCAGTGCTAAAATCCCCTTGAGGGAGATGGACTAAACGATTATGAACCTCGGCTTGAGGTAACCCCGTAGCATAAGAAATCGCGTACTCAGCAATCATAAACTTTCCCCACAACGCATTATTTGTTATACATAATTACGTTAGACACAAACAATATACTCTTTCCATATGGCGGTGCAATAATTTTTTGCATACATACGAACTCAAGTGAATCAGATAATGCTAAAGTGCCATACCTCTCAAGAACACAATAATTAATATGCACATGATGATTCCGCTTATCCAGCACGGCTCTTTTCACATTTTACGGGGAGACCTCATCTCAGGCGGTGCCAAAACGCCAGCCCTCCTACAAACCCTTGCCCGCAATCCCCGCAGCCATATTGGCTATGTCGGCACTGTGTACGGATCAGGAGCATGGGCCGTGGCGCAAGCCTGCGCCCGATTGAACAAGGAATGCACCCTTTTCATCACGAAAGGGCGCCACCCCGCCCCGCCTTGGATTGAGAACGTGGAAAGCTTGGGGACACGGATCAACTGGTGCCCCCCGCTTCCTGTGGCTACGCTTCATGCGGAGGTCACTCGAAACTACCCTGACATCCATAACCTGCCACTGGGCTTTGATACACCCGACTTTATCGCCGATTTGGCAGCAATCATGACAAAAACCCTCCCCGAACCGCCACCCGAAATATGGCTCCCCGCCTTAAGCGGCGTTCTGGCCCGCGCCGCGTGCCTCGCCTTTCCCAAAACGCCTGTCCACGCCGTATCTGCCGCACGGCACCCAGGAAACCTTGGCCGCGCCATCCTTCATCTGGCCCCTGAAAAATTTCACCACAAGGCCAAAAACCCGCCCCCCTATCCAGCCTGTCCGTTCAGTGATGCCAAAATCTGGCAATTTGCCGAAAAAATGGCCCTTTCCGGCGCTGTTATCTGGAATGTAAGTTCCTAAGCATTTCGCGGTTGATTTTTGGGTATTTTATCCGTAAAAAGACTGTCTTGATGGAACGGTGGCCCCGCACGCGACAGCGTGCACTCAAAATGGAGTCCCTGCCCTGAAAAGACAAAACTGATATGATGGAGCGGTGGCCGAGAGGCTTAAGGCAACGGTTTGCTAAACCGTCGTACTAAGTAATTAGTACCGAGGGTTCGAATCCCTCCCGCTCCGCCAGCCTTATAAAAATGGGCCTTGCGCCCGTTTTTATAAAGGTTGCGAATGCGGTGGATGCAAACCCGACCAGAGGGTTCGACGACAAGCGTTTTCCAAGAAACGCGCAGACGCGGCCGAATGAAATGAGGCCAATCCCTCCCGTTCCGCCACTTACTTGGAAATACCCTCTCTTTAGAAAATATACGGGATTTTGCTCTCCGCTTCGTTTTACCCCGCTATTTTGGATAGCTTTTGAACGTGTTCAGGCGAAATCAAGCGGGATTGTTCGTATTCCTCAATACCCTCCAGTCTGTATCGCACACACCTGCCGATTTTCAGATGGGCAGGTCCGATGCCTTCCCACCGCCACCGTTCTAAAGTTCTTGGCGAAAATTTCCACCGTAAAGCAAGGTCGTATTGGCTAAAATGTTTGATCATGATAAGTTTTCCTTCATGCAAACTAATTTGAGGGGATTCAAACATGGAACTACAAGATGGGGAAGCAAAAGCCGTGCAAGCAGTCGCCGAAACGGCGGGCAAAGCGATTGAAGCTTCTCAAGATATGGGGAAATTTATCAACCGCATTTTCGGCGGGTTGATAGAAAATAGCGTTGGACTTCTGGCTGATAAATTACAGTATTACCGTGCCGAAAAGCTCATAGCATTACACGAAAAAACCAAAAAGAAATTACAGGATCAAGGAATAACATCTACACACCCTGTTTTACCAAAAATTGGAATCCCACTGATCGAGCAAGCCACCATTGAGGACAATGATGAATTACATTCTCTTTGGGCAAATATGTTGGCAAACGCAATGAACCCCGCACACGCAGGCACCATTAAAAGGTGCTATATAAGCATACTTTCAGACATGGAGCCGCTTGATGTTCTAATCTTGGATAAATTAATAAAAGAATATGCAGCGATCCAAGATAACAAAAAAGAGGCCGCACTTTTTGATCGGAAAAAACTGTCTCAAGTATTAAGTGTCTCGCTAGAACAATGTGAAATATCTCTTAGGAATTTGATGAGGTTAGGCTGCCTAAAACCTGGTGTCATTCATAACACTAACATAAGTGTTGGGGGGCATTCTCCCTCCACATATAAAGACACAGAACTTGTGGGAATCACCGCGTTAGGCTTAGAATTTTACAAAGCTGTTAGTTGATGTCTCACGCTTTTTCACTAACAAGCCACGCAAGCTATCGGCAGGTGTGTTTAATATTGAGGGAAGTTACTGCGTGAGTCCCATTCACACCGCCATTTGCCCTGTCTCCCCCATGAGGTCATTCAAAAAACGGAAGTCCCCACGATAAAGAGAACCTTAATGGTATTCAAAGCAATCAAGTTTCTGTTACAATGCTCCTCTGGAGCTATGGGACAGGTTACAAATGTTGGAATCCTTCTTCATTTACGGCGATCCCCCGTTTAACGCGGAAAAGGGTGACTATCAGTTTCCCTTGGTTCTGCTGTCTTATCTGGTGGCAAGTTTTGCCTCTTTCACGGCCCTATCTCTTGCCCAGCAACTGGCCAACACATCAACCACCCGTGAAAAGCAGTTTTTATGGTGGGGCGGTGCCTTTGCCATGGGGGCCGGCATATGGTCCATGCACTTTATCGGGATGCTTTCCTATAAAATGGACATGCTGATAAGCTATAATCCCTACATCACCGTTCTTTCCATGATAATCGCCATTGCATTCTCCTATGGGGTGTTGCGGATTGTTACACTGCCCTCCCTTGGATACCGACATATTTTTGGCAGCGGGACATTACTGGGCATCGGAATTTGCAGCATGCACTACACGGGAATGGCCGCAATGGAAATGGACGGCGACCTGCGCTACACACCCTATCTTTTTCTCCTCTCGGTTTTCGTTGCCATGGCAGCATCTGCCGCCGCCCTGTGGATGGCCTTTAACCTTGCCCGCACCAACAGCCAGCACCATTACCTGTTCCATATCGCCGCCGCCCTGATTATGGGGGCAGCCACATGCGGTATGCACTATACAGGAATGGCCGCGTCCATCTTTATTCCGTGGGCCGACTGCCGCTATAGCCCGAATCAGGATTTCGACAAGCTGGCCGTCTCAATTGCCACCGTCACGGCAATTATTCTTTTCCTCGCACTAGCGATAGGAACCTACCGCAAGACCAGAATCGAATACCAGCTTCAATATTACATGAAGGAACTTGAAGGAAGAAACCGCGACCTTGACGACTTTGTCCATATTGTCTCCCACGATTTGAAAGAACCCGTGCGCAGCATATCTAACTATACGCAGTTTCTGCTGGAAGATTACAGCGACAAAATTGATGAGGAAGGGAGACATCAGCTAAAAACACTGCACAATGCGGCGCTGCGTATGAACACTCTGATTGAAGATCTGCAACACTATTCCCAGATCAGACGGCAGGACTTCGCACTCGAAAAAACTGACATCAGCAAGGTGGTAACAGACACGCTCGGCCTGATGGAACTGCAGTTGAAAGAAAAAAATATTACGATTACCCCCACCCCCCATATGCCCACCATATCCTGCAACAAAATATTAGTCGGCGAAATCTTCCGTAATTTGATTACAAACGCCATCAAATACAACGACGAAGCAGAGAAAAAAATCGAGGTGGGATTCACCACCCGCCATAAAGAGCACCCAGACCGGTATGTCTTTTTTGTCAAGGATAATGGCATTGGCATTCCCGAAAAATTCCACGAAACAGTCTTCCATGTATTCAAACGTCTGCACGGCCGCAACAAATATGGCGGTGGCTCCGGCTCAGGGCTTGCCATTGTCAAACAGATTATAGAGCGGCACGGCGGCCAAATTTGGATAGAAAACAATACCAGCAAGGGCTCTGTTTTCTTCTTTACCCTCAGCAAGAACTGAGCAAACCGCACTGAACGTCATATTTTGATTTTTATCAACTGCCCCGTGTACCAACCATGTTCTATGGAATCATCAATCTTTCATCCAAGAGGGGGTCATCATGAAAATGACGCATCAACCAAACGACAGCAGCGGGCAAACGGTAACCCCGCACCCTGCCCCACGCATCTGGGTCATTGTCGCCGACAGGCACCAAGCCCGTATTTTCAGCAAACCAAATGGCCTGCTCGAAGAGATAAGCGTCATCGCGCCTGAAAAGACAGAAAACCCGAAAGGGACACCGGATGATTCCCTTGGGCGCATTGTCAGTTCCGCCGCATGCAACGTCCACCACAAGCTTGAGCCGCGCCTAACTCCCGAGGAAAAGGAATCCTCTTCCTTCGCACGCGATCTCGCCCACTGGCTTGACCGCGCCCTGCAAGACAAGTCCTTTGACCGACTAGTGCTGGCCGCCACCCCGCACCTGTTGGGCGACCTCCGCAAATCCCTGAGCAAAGCCGTCCATAGTCACATTGTCGCCGAAATCAACAAAGATCTGACAAAGATGAATGACAAAAAACTCTATGAGGAACTGGAACGGATCGTGTGGTTTTAGGCCCTGCGGCCAAAATCAATCCCTCGCCAAAACATCCTTTACCCACAAGCTGTTGGCGAGATACCACTGAACTGTCTTGTGCAAGCCAGTCTCAAAACTCTCTTCAGGATGCCATCCAAGTTCAGCCGAAATCTTTCCGGCATCAATCGCGTAACGGCGGTCATGCCCCAGCCTGTCTGTTACAAAAGTGATCTGCGCGGCATAGGATGCTCCATCATCCTTAGGCGCATAATGATCAAGCGCCGCGCACAAAATATTCACCACATCGATATTTTTCATCTCGCATTCGCCGCCGATATTATATGTCTCGCCAGCACGGCCATCTTCAAGTACGCGAATAAGTGCCTTACAATGATCCTCGACATAGAGCCAGTCGCGCACATTCAGCCCGTCCCCGTAAACCGGCAACGGCAAGCCCTTAAGCGCATTGTGAATCATCAACGGAATAAGTTTCTCCGGAAATTGGTACGGCCCGTAATTATTCGAGCAATTGGTCGTCAGAACCGGAAACCTGTACGTATGATAGAAGGCACGCACCAAATGATCTGCTGCCGCCTTTGACGCCGAATAAGGGCTGTTAGGTTCATACCGGTTATCTTCGGCAAAAGGCGCATCATCAGGCCCGAGCGATCCATAAACCTCATCCGTGGAAATATGCAGAAAGCGAAAACGTGCCTTCTCCGCCGCGCTTTTTGTCATCCACCATTGCCGCGCCGTGTTAAGCAGGCGGAACGTCCCGACAATATTGGTCTGAATAAAATCTTCCGGTGTATCAATAGAGCGGTCCACATGCGATTCTGCCGCAAAATGGATAATCGCGCGCGGCGCATAACTCTCCAGCAAAGAGGAAAAAAGATCCGAGTCCAGAATATCTCCATGCACAAATGTAAACCGCTCATCACCCGCCACATCATCAAGCGAGTGTATATTTCCCGCATAAGTCAGCTTATCGAGAACGACAAGCGGCTCTGCGTAATTCTGGAGCCAGTAATGCACGAAATTAGATCCAATAAATCCAGCCCCGCCTGTAACAAGTAGCGTCATAAAAATCTTCCTTTAGTCTCACGCCATAACCCAATTTATCTTGAATATGCTATTTTTCATATATATAAAGCGAATCGCAAAGCACCCTTGACCAATTGGCATCATAGCGCAAAAAATCCAGCGCCGTCCAAGGTTAGCAACAGTCATTACAACCTATGCATAATATATTGGCACTTCATTTCTGGTCATGCTAGAACAACGCCTTACAAGAGGGTTCGGGTATTAATTCGGTCAAAGGCGCAGAAGGCGCAGATGAATTGACAGGTGTGGCGGAAAATAATTTTTCTGGTAAATATAAAAAATACTCAAGATTGATATTGACCCCTCTGACACAGATTTTTTTACAGAGGTCAGCATGACAACTCTTATAAAACCCACATGGTGGGATGCGCTCAGCGCGTACTATGGTTTCTCGAATAATGACGAGATTCTCGAGTCCGACAATGTAAGACAAACATTGACCGACTACCTGACTGGCCATTTCGCAGATTTACTCTCCCCTGCCTTTATGGCATCCCAACATGTCGTCAAAAACAGTGCTGGCGACACCACAAAGCCGGAAATCAACATTGCCCCTGCGGTAACTGCCAGCGAAGTGATTGGGCGCGCAGGCGCGGACTACTTGGCCGGAAGTTCAGCCGACGATATTCTCTACGGCGATGCAAATAATGATTTCTTTACCCCCCTCGGCGGCAATGACCTCGTTATCGGCAGCACATCGCTCAAAGCCGAAGAACGCGACACCATCAGCTATGAAACCGCATCCCAAGGGATTGTTGTTGACTACACCGCGTTACCACCCGCCCCCGAGCCAACCCCCTATCACGCCTACTACAGCGCCAGTTACGACAGCTGGGCAGCCAAAACAATTCTCTCGATTACCGGATTTATTACCGGCCCGGGCGGCGACATCATCAATTTCTATGATCTGCTCACCCATGTCGGCTACACTGGCACAGACCCCGTGGCAGATGGCTACCTTGTCTTTGCCAATATCAGTTCCGGCATGAAAATACAGTTCGATCCAGATGGGGCCGCCGGCCGCACGTCAGGTTCAAGCGCAGTCGTCCTGCGCGGTATCACCGTCGAAGAATTTTCGGTTACCGATAACCTTGTCACATCCGAACCATCTCCCCCACCGCCACCACCCGTTTTGCCGGATATGTCAGACTATACAGTTGTCTCTCAAGATGGCTTTGGTGGCACCGATATTCTCTATAGCGTTGAAAATATTCTCGGCAGCAGATTTGATGACGTTATTCATGGGCGTGATGACGCAGCCAACTTCCTTGATGGAGGAGTCGGAAATGACTCCTTATATGGTGAAGGCGGCAACGATACGCTCAATGGCGGCGAAGGCCATGACCTGCTGGATGGCGGCGAAGGTCATGACTTGTTCTTGATGAGTGCAGGCAACGATACGCTGTGGGGCAGGAACGGAAAAGACACCTATAAATTCGGCGCGGACTACCTTGCAGATGCCGCGGCCAAAACAGCCTTTATCGGTGATTTCCAAACAGGCCCTGATGGCGATAAAATCAACATCAGTGAATTGCTGCGCGTTGTTCACTATACCGGAACAGACCCTGTAGCCGATGGCTATATCAGCATCAGGCAAGGCGATAACGGCGCACATGTATTTTTTGATGCCGATGGAAACAACGGCGCATCAGGTGAAACGCTGCTCGCCACGCTTGGCGGCGTTGATGCGACTGGCTTTTCCGTCACCGACAATCTGGTAAGCACCGAAAAAAATATTATCTTCACCGGCGTTCTGGGACAATCCAACGCTTCCAGCTTACGTGTATTTTCGGATGACAGCGAATCGGGCATTACACGCCTTGAAGAAGGCCTTAAAAATCAAACCGATTTTGATGAATCATACTCCGTCATGCGTGATAAAAACGGAATCTACATTGACACCGCTATCGGTGGGTCGATAGTTAACGGAGACGTAAACAGCAAACCTGAAACAACATGGTGGTATCCATCAAAGAACACGGCGGGCCACTTGCTGATCCGCGCCACTGACATCCTTTCAACTCAACTGAGCGATCTGCGCGCCAAAGGTGCCGTAACGCCGACGCTGGTCTGGGGTCAAGGCGAGTCGGATGCCTATAATATCGGGTCAAAAAAGACCGATGCAGAACGTGAGGCTATGGCACAGACTTACAAGAATGCAACATTAGCCGTATTCAATTACCTGATTGAGCATCTGGGCAGTGATCTTCAAATCTACATCATGCAAACCGGCTATTATAATGTCGCAGGAGCCCTCGCCTCCGGCGTCCCTCAATCAACCATCGACGCAACTGTTCTGGGCCTGACATATATCCGCGAAGCTCAACAAGAACTGGCACTTGAATACCCCAATATCCATCTGGCAGTCAGTTACACCGACCTCCCCATGCTTGCCGACCTCCCGAACACCACACCGGGATACGAGGATACATGGGCAAAAGATCAATGGCATCTAAGTTATGATGCCAAGGAAGTTGTGGGTGACCGCCTAGCAGACTTCATTGCTCAAGATCTCGGATTCGACCACATCATCGACAACCCCGGCCCCTACCCGATGAACATGCTCACCGACCTAACGATCCACGAAGGCGGAGGCATCACTATTGAAGGCAACGACAACGACAATATCATCACCGGCACCACCGGCGACAATGATATAACAGGAGCCAACGGCGTTGACGCTATCGTAACTGGCGCGGGCAACGACCGCCTTGAAGGCGGGAACGGCGCCGATATTCTGCGTGGCGGTGCAGGAGCCGACACCTTCATCTTTTTAGCAGATACCGCCTATAACGGCAGTGATACCCTTCAGGATTTCAATATAACTGATGGTGATAAAATTGACGTGCAAAGCCTTCTTTCCGTTTATCACACCCAAGGCGGTGACCTCGCCAATTTCATTCGCCTCACTGAAGACGGCCTTGGCAATAGCATCATCAGCATTGACCGTGACGGCAACGGAACGGAATTCGCCTTTACACAGATTGCTCTCCTATCGGGAACGACTGGATTGCCAAGTGACATGAACTTTATCCTTGCAGGAAATCCACCACCGCCAACCGATGCTGTAACGGCGCAGGATGATTTTTTCACATTGGACGAAGACACCCGAATTTTCGGCAATCTTCTCTCCGATAATGGCAACGGCACAGACAGCCAATCCAATGGCCGAACCTTGTTCGTACAGGCACAGTCTTTTGTGACAGCTCTGGGCGGGATTGTCCTGCTCTCTGAAAACGGAGACATGACTTATACACCACCTGCCGATTTTTCGGGGTCAGACAGCTTTACTTACACTCTTTACGATGAAACTGGCGCCCAAGATACAGCAACAGTAACACTCACTGTCAACGGTGTGAACAATGCACCGGACGCCATGGATGATTCATTCACGGCACAAGGCGGCACCATCATCGGCAATGTTTTTGCCGATAACGGCTCCGGTATGGACACCGACCAAGATGGAGATACCTTGCACGTATCGACATTCGGCACCATACGCTCCGATAGGCAAGGTGTAGTTGTTCTCACCGAAACAGGTGAATTTACGTACATCGCCGCAGCAGGATTCACAGGTAGCGACACATTCCATTACACCGTTCAGGATGGTCATGGTGGCCTGGATAGCGCCACCGTAAGTATTCTGGTTACAACCGAACAAGGCGCCTATGTGGGCAACGGTAAAAGCAATATAATCTTGGGAATGAGCGGCACCATCTATGGCATGGGCGGTGATGACATCATCACAGGAAACAGTAGCGCCAACCACATATATGGCGGCAATGGCAACGATATTGTCATCGCTAACGATGGCAATGACGTCATAACCGGAAATGCCGGAAAAGATATTCTCTATGGCGGCAATGGCAATGACATCATTTGTGGAGGCAATGTCGTCATTGTTGGGAATGTTGCTGATAAACCGTCTTTCTTTTTCGTAGATGAGGAAGATGGTGTTGATACCCTATATGGCGGCAATGGCAACGACATCCTGATTGGCGGGAAAGGAAATGATGTTATCTACGGTAATAGCGGCGCAGACACATTCATGTTTCTCAGTCTTCTTGATGGTGTTGACAAGATCGAGGATTTTAAAACATCCGAGGGCGATGTTTTGGACATTTCATCCCTACTCGAAAATTATGATCCGGTAACAGACGCGATTTCCGACTTCATTAGACTAACGCAAAGCCATGATGATGTAACCTTATCGATCGACACTAATGGCGGCGGAGATAATTTCACAAAATTGGTTGTTCTTGATGATACCGGAACGCTTGATCTTGATAGCTTGATCAACAATGGCAATCTGATCGTCTAGAACCGGATCCGGCAACAGGGGAAAAGGGGCACCGCAAAGTTACCCCTTTACGCGCTTATGCGAAGAAGCACATTCTTTCGCGAAACATATCCTGCGGGCGGCTCCCGAGCAATCCTGAATTTCTGCCGAGCAATGCATGCAGCAATAGGCCGCGAGTGCGTGGAAATCAGCAATCTGTATTTCTACACCGCTGCTGGTAACACCATAAGATTTAAGTTGTGACAGCGCCCGTGAAAACGTTTCCGGCTTCATACCCAGCCGCGCCGCCGCAAGCGACTTATCATAAGGAAATGAAAATGTGCCCCCCTTACCGATCATACCGGATGAGAGCTGGAGCAACAAACATCCGACACGCTGCGCCGTGTTCATAATCGCCATATGCTCGTTCTCGATCTGTAGCTTGTGCATCTCGCGCGACATCGCATTCATAATCCGCTTCATAATGTCCGGATTATGCCGCGCCATTTCACGCGCCACAGCGGCCGGAATTTCAATCACGTGCACATCTTCTGCCGCCTGCGCTGAAAATGGGTATCCGGCACCGTCAAAGATGGCAGCCTCACCAAAGACGTCCCCCCGCGCAAACAAAGCAACAACAGATTCATCCCCCTCTTCCGTGTTACGAAACAATTTGACCCAGCCGCTCAACACGACAAAAAGTCTGTCCGCATCACTGCCTTGAGAAAAGAGAGGTTTATTCTTAGGATAGTCTTTGACAATCGACGCCTGCCAGAAACGATCAAGCTCCGCTTCATCCAACCCTTTGAAAAAAGGGAGATCACGCATAAACTGGCTTGTATGGTCGTCCCTGCAAAGCATGACTCAAAGCACCGCGTATATGTCTGAAGATGCCGCCAATGTAACTCAAAGATTTATCTTTTGCAACCCAAAGATTAGAAAAGAACATGGGCGCATTTCGTAAAACTAAAACAGATTTACCGAAGCAAGAAAATTTCATGCGCATAAGCATAGATAAAACAGGAAACGGCTCCAGCTCATTGGGGGGTATCTTGCAACTACCGCATGACCTGCGAGGCAATTCCCTCCAACATTCTTCACATTACAATTGGCAGAAAATAGCCTAGAATAAAGATTCTGAACTAGGCTCAAAGGAGAGACTCCGATGTTATTTCTACCGCGCTTTGCTCACCTGATATTTTCTCTTTTTGTGTTAATGCCATTGTCATTTACACCGGCCACAGCCTACGACCAATCACCTGAAATTTTAGGGCTAAAGCTCGGTATGTCACCAACCGATGCAGAGAACACTATCCGCGCACAGCGTCCCGATCTAACCATAAAAATCGATAAACAATTTTTCACTTATACCGACGGCGAAGACACTTTCCAGACTCCGGAATTTGTTGCCCGCATCATCGCTTACAAAGGAACTGTCTCACGTATAAAACCTCAAGAAGGTGAAGAAATTATCATGCTCTTCTCGCACGAAGTTGAAACTCCGCACCTGATGGTTGTAAAAAGAACACAGCAGCAAATCAGTGAGCCCGTTGGAATAGAAACTTTCAAAACAACGCTCAGCCAAAAATATGGCCTCCCCACCTCAACAGAAAAATCAGGACGCCGCGCCGTCTCCATGACGTGGGATTTTGGCAGCGGTAAAAGAATTTGTTATCAAGATGACGCAAATATTGTGACAAAAAGTACGGACTGGGACAACTTTATCCGCATCCCAAAAGGACTATCCCCTCTGGAATGCGCCGCCCAACTTGTCTATAAAATTTCAGGAGACCCCGTAAAAGAAATTAATGCCATTATGGTCGACGTTGAAAAAATCGTTGAATCCGAGAAACGCGCGCAGGAATACATCATCGGACTTGAAGGCAAAGCGCGGCAAAAGCGCGGTAGTAAAGGGGTTATTTCCCCTCTTTAATTCCAGAAATGTTCCTGTATAAAAATGCCGGATGATTTATCCGGCATTTTTCTATCCAAAAAATTTAGAATGACTGACCGCGCAAGTTACGACATCGTAAATTCGCATTGGTGTTATTCACCATTCCCCGCAAGCAAATCGTCCCATTGTTCGGACGGGCACATGCCCACAACATTAAAGCCGCAATCCACGTAATGGATTTCACCTGTCACCGCCGAGGACATATCCGAGAGCAGATAGACGCCAGCATTGCCAAGCTCCTCTAGACCTACCGAGCGGCGCAGCGGCGCCGTCAAGGTGTTGTAACGGAATGTTTTGCGCGCCGAACCAATTGCCGACCCCGCAAGGGTACGCATCGGCCCTGCCGAGATACTGTTAACACGGATATTATCCTGCCCCAGATCAGCGGCCAAATAACGCACCGACGATTCAAGCGCCGCCTTGGCCACACCCATCACATTATAATTGGGCATCACTTTTTCAGCGCCGTAATAAGAGAGCGTAATCGCCGACCCGCCATTTTTCATGAGCGGCGCGGCACGTTTCATCACAGCAGTAAAGGAATAACACGACACATTCATGGACAGGAGAAAGTTTTCAAGGCTCGTATCAACATAACGGCCTTTGAGCTCTTCCTTACTTGAGAAAGCAATGGAGTGAACAATAAAATCAATCGTTCCGAATTCCTTTTCAATCTCGGCAAAGGCGCGGTCAAGGTCGGCCATGTTCGACACATCACAATCAATCAGGGTTTTAACCCCGATTTCTGCGGCCAATGGCTCCACCCGTTTTTTAAACGCATCACCTTGGTAGGTGAAAATCATTTCCGCGCCTTGCTCGGCACAGGCCTTGGCAATACCCCACGCGATCGAATAGCCGTTGGCCACCCCCATCACGACTCCGCGTTTGCCTTTCATTAAGTCTGTCATCATCAATCCTAAATGTTATTATTCTGCTGCGGCAAATGCCAAAGTGCAGTTGGTACCGCCAAAACCAAAACTGTTCGATAGTACGGTCTGGTGGTTCACATTATCGATACGTGTACGGGCAATCGGCAAATTACCAGCGGCCTCATCGAGCGTGTCGATATTGATGCTCGGCGCGATAAATTTATGCTCCATCATCAACAAGCTATAAATCGCTTCTTGCGCGCCAGTGGCCCCCAAAGAATGCCCCGTCATCGACTTGGTCGAACTGATGGTTGGCATATCTTGGTCACGCTGTTCAAACACTTCGCGGATCGCTTCCAATTCTTTAGTATCACCCACCGGAGTCGAGGTGCCGTGCGTATTGATATAGGTCACGGGTTTCTCGCAGGTTGAAAGGGCTTGCTTCATGCAGCGTACCGCGCCTTCACCGCTGGGTGCGACCATATCCGCGCCATCCGACGTTGCGCCATACCCCACGAGCTCGCCATAAATCTTGGCACCGCGGGCTTTGGCGCGTTCATAATCTTCAAGCACCAGCATACCCGCACCGCCCGCAATGACAAAACCATCACGGTCAGCATCATAAGCACGTGAGGCTTTCTCGGGCGTTGCATTATACTTAGACGACATCGCGCCCATCCCGTCAAAAAGAACCGAGAGCGTCCAATCAAGCTCTTCGCCGCCTCCCGCAAACATCACATCCTGTTTACCGATGGCAATCATCTCGGCGGCATTGCCAATGCAGTGCGCCGATGTCGAACAGGCGGATGAAATCGAATAATTGACGCCCTTGATTTTATAGTTGGTGCACAGCGTCGCCGAAGTCGTGGACGACATACAGCGCGGCACCATGAACGGCCCTACTTTTTTCGGGCCGCTCTCCAAAGCAATCCGTGCCGCTTCAACTTGGTTGCGTGTCGAAGGGCCGCCCGACCCGACAATCGCGCCCGTGCGTTCATTGCTGATATCCTGCTCGGTAAGACCGGCATTCTCGATAGCCTGCTGCATGGCAAGATGAACATAAGCCGCAGCGTCGCCCATAAAGCGCAGCAGACGGCGATCAATCATCTCAGTCAAATTGATTTTAGGCAGACCAAAAACTTGCGAACGGAATCCTTTGGCGGCATAATCTTCCGAGAACGTAATGCCGGATTTTCCGGCTTTGAGAGAGTCAAGAACCTCTCCCACCGAATTTCCGATGCACGAGACAATTCCCATGCCAGTCACAACAACACGGCGCAGTGGCACTGGTTTAAATAATGGCATTTCTAAAAACCTTTCATTCTAGAGACTGCGCGGATTGTCGAACAACCCGACGCGCAAGTCTTTGGCGTCATAAATGAGCTTGCCATCGGCCAAAACCTGACCATCGGCAATCCCGAGTACCAATGATCTGTTAATCACACGCTTGATATCAAGGTGATAGGTCACGAGTTTTGTCTCAGGGAGCACTTGCCCCGTAAATTTAAGCTCGCCCAGCCCGAGCGCACGGCCCGAACCCGGAGCGCCCGTCCAGCCAAGATAAAACCCAAGCAATTGCCACACGGCGTCAAGGCCAAGACACCCGGGCATAACAGGGTCGCCTTCGAAATGGCACTCAAAAAACCACAGCCCCGGATGCACATCAAGCTCCGCCGTAAGCTCGCCCTTGCCATACGCACCGCCTTCGGTCGTAATCTGGGTGATACGGTCAAACATCAGCATCGGCGGCAACGGCAGCTTCGCATTACCCGGCCCGAACAACTGCCCATGCCCGCAGGAGAGAAGCTCCTCGCGCGTATAGGAATCCTTGGGGGAAAAGTCCCACCCCGCTTTTTCGTGAATCGCACTCATACCCTTCTTATAAGACCTTCAAGCACCTGTTACAAATGGAAATATTACGTTACTGGCTGTGATAAGCTCAAAAAATGGCTTATTTTTTACATAATTATTTGGACTGCTTGGCCAAAGAAGCGTAATCAAACTTTTGGAAAGGATCGCTCTCACCTTTCAGCGATTCCCAGTTGAATCCATATCTTTCATCAACTTCCCAATTCATGGGATACTCCACCAAAAAATACTTCCCTATTGCGAAATAGAAATTATCTTTGCGATCTCCCGTCAAATAGTAACTTGGCGAGGAGAAATCTTCGCTTTGAAATTGCGCTGTCAAAATAATGAGAAGTCCACATATAGCGTTGAGCATTTTCTCAAAAGTTGCCTCGTGAAATGTCACAACACGATCATGCTTTGTAGTGTTATATGTGTCATACCATTCTAATGAATGGGAAGTTTCCCACTTACTAAATGGCTGGAGAATTTTCTCTCCCTCTCTCCAATGAGTAATTTTGATACGGTAGCCAGACAACCGATGTGATTTTTCTATAAGGAAATAATTTTCTATGTTCATGTTTTTTCGTTTAGAAACATAATTATGAACAGTGAATATAGACTTACAATTTGCCTCGAACTCTATGCACGCAAGCATCAATAATTCATGCGTCCTATAAGAAAATGTTTGAAGATTTTGATCTGCGGGCTCTATGTACTCAAGCAGATTTAAAAAATCCTTTTGTAGGATATTATAAGCCCTGACACGTCGCTCAGGACTTACCGCATACTTAGGGTGATCAATATACCCCGCATTACCAGAACGCGAATAACTGCCATCCTCAAGTTGCCGTGAAATTTGATAATATGGTTTAGTTAAAGGCATTTGACTCCTCCATAGCTAAAAAATTTATATGGCGTTTCCATCCCGTAAAATTTTTTCTGCGGCTTCTGTATAACGCCCGTTCGCTTCATGCAGCACCAGCCCCGCCGAAATGCGGCACGGGGACTGGCGGTCTTTGCGCGCCCGAATAATCACGCGTTTTGAATCCTCACTCGCGCGCGGCCAGAGGGGGATAATCTCCACCGCGCCGAATTTCTTGCCCAGCGCCCTTATAATCTTGTCCGTCCCCTGCGTGGGATAAATGATGGTGAATGACCCTTTGGATTTCACCAAGCGATGCGCCGCCTTCACCCAATCCTCAAGATTCAAATCATCTTCCTGATGACCGAGTGCCTGCGCCTTGATCCGGTCAGGGGACGGCGTGTGCGCTCCCTCCTCAAAAAAAGGCGGGTTACACATTACATGATCGAAAAGGGGTTTATCAGACGGAGCAAACCCCCGTATATCGGCGTCCACAAATTCCGCGCGGCCCGTGCAATCATTTAAAGGGATATTGGCGCGCGCAAGTTCGCAATAATCATGCTCCCACTCTACGCCTGTGAGCCGCACGCCTTTCACCCGCCAGAGAAGACAAAAGGACGCCCCGCCCACCCCGCACCCCATATCAAGGACATGATCACCCTCCTGCGCAGGGCACGCCGCCGCAAGCATCACACTATCAAGCGAGGTACGAAATCCCCCGCCCGCCAATTGGAGTAAATGTACTTTTTTATCCAGTACATAAATTTCTTCTGTCTCAGGAATCAAAACCATCTCCCCAGCCGAGTTTTTTGACCACGCCATGTAAGGCGTTGGATTTTGGAATCTGCACCGTTTCCGTTTCGCCCGTTTCCCTGCATAGCTGCAAATCAATCACTTTTTTTCCTGACGGATGGCCGATCAAGCGGTTTCCAAAAACATGTCCCTGCGCCCGCGTCACAATAATATAAGAGAATTTTTCGTCTTCATAACCAAGGTCGGCGCCACCCTTAAGACTCTTATGCAGGCGTGACCGCTCGGCCCGCGCCGAAAAATGGCACCACCGCCCTACTTCACGAGCCAAAGGGCATTCATTTTCTTGCGGACACGGTGCCAGAATATGGGCACCCGTCTCGCCCCGCGCCCACTCCCGCACCTGCTGGATAACGCCTGCGCCAAGCGGTGTACCGGGTTCAATAATCACCAACGCGCCCCGCGCCACGTTCCAAAGGAGTGGAAGCACCTGCGCAATATCCTTCACATCCAGTTCATTGAGAACATAAGACACCACCACCAGATCGGCCTCGGGCAATACAGCCCCGCGCGCAAGTTTCTTATCCTGCCACTCCCATGCGCAGCCTTCATCCTGAAGGGCTTTGCCCACGTCCCGCAAATGGCGGTTCGGCTCTATCAAGGTAGAGTGCCCAAGCCCCTCATAGAGTAAGTGCGCGGCATGGCTGGCCGTCCCAGGCCCCGCGCCTACATCCAAAAGGCTTAATGGCGTAAAATCGGGGTGCCCCTCCCGCAAACGCCCCAAAACGTCGGACACCGCCACAAAAGTGGCCGGCATCCGCACGGCTGCATAGGCCGCAGCTTCATCAAACGAGGTCACCTGCAATCCGCCGCCGGATTCGCCTTTTTCACGCCGATAACGACGCGACACGGCTTCGGCCCCCTGCAATAGAGCCCCACCCGCCACATCATGGCGGGACAAAAAAGATTCAAGGCGTTGCCGCAAGGCAAGAGGAATCTGGTAAACCATTCCCTTTTGTACCCAGCAACACCCCCCTTGGCAATGGTTCCTCTCTCGGCTATAAGAACCGCATGACACATTCCGTAATTCAGCCCTTGCCGCCGATCAAAACCGCCCTCGAAGATTTAGCCGATGCGCTCAAATCCGACATGGCGCAGGTCAACGCATTGATTATGGCGCGGATGACCTCCGATATTCCCTTGATCCCGCAACTGGCAGGCTACCTGATTGCCTCGGGCGGCAAACGCATCCGCCCTTTGATGACTCTGGCGTCAACACGTCTTTTTGATGCGGCAACGCCGCGCCCTTATTTGCTCGCCGCAGCCGTTGAATTTATTCACACCGCAACGCTTCTTCATGATGATGTCGTGGACGAGAGCGATCTACGCCGCGGTAAGCCTTCCGCCAATATCGTCTTTGGCAACCAATCCTCCGTGCTGGTTGGTGATTTTCTCTTCTCCCGCGCCTTTGAACTGATGGTCGAAGACGGCTCACTGGAGGTCTTGCGTATTTTATCCCGTGCCTCTGCCGTAATCGCCGAAGGCGAAGTCTTACAACTTTCCATCCAGAACAAACTCGAGACAACACTCGACCAGTATATCGACGTAATCGGCGCTAAAACTGCGGCCCTGTTTGCCGCCGCTACCGAAATCGGCCCTGTCATTGCAGGGCAACCACCCGAAATCTGCAAGGCCCTCAAAGATTACGGCTATAACCTCGGTATGGCGTTCCAGATTGCTGATGATATTCTCGATTATCAGGCGGATGAACACCAACTGGGTAAAGCCGTCGGCGATGACTTTAAAGAAGGCAAAATGACCGCTCCTGTTATTTTCGCACTGCAAGAAGCATCCCAAGACGACCAAAACTTCTGGAAGCGCACCTTTGTCGAGGGTGATTTCAACGAAAACGATCTGGTGCACGCCCAAACGATCATTACCCGTACCAAATCAGACAAAAAGACCCGCGATATGGCGCATTTTTATGTCCAAAAAGCCCTTTCTGCGCTCGCTCCCCTACCGCCCAGCGCCGAAAAAAGCCGCCTTGAAGCCTTGGCCGACTTTGCAACCTCCCGAAACTCTTAATTTTTCCTTTTTTCCTCAAAAACACACGCTTCTCTTATCCTATTTTTAATCAATTTTGATATAATGGGGATGGTGAAGTGTCTTGAAGTATCAGGGGTATTATGGGCTACAAAAATAAATCAGAGTCGGGATTTTCCCTTATTGAAGTATCCATTGCGATGACGGTACTGGCTCTTTTGCTGGTTCCTGCGCTTAATATCTATAAGAACGAGCTCTCAAAAGAACGTATAGAAAATGAAAGATCCCTCGTTAGCAACGTCAAGGGCGCTCTCCAGAAATATGCCCTTATCAACAAAGTTTACCCCTTTCCTGCCGACCCAACGGTTGCTTACGGCAACGTCAACTTTGGGAAATCTGTTGCCAATAACATTGCGGCATTAAAGGTCTGCAATCCGGCTGACGTCGGGACAACCGATGAGGTCTGTGTCATTTGCGATCCCACAGAGCCTGATCCCACCGCCCTTAAAAGCTGTCCCAGTGGCGCGAGAGCAACAGATACAAGCTTCACCGACAACCGCATCCTGATTGGCGCGGTTCCCTTTACCGACCTCGGCCTCTCCCAAGAGCAATCGAGAGACTATGAAGGTAATAAGTTGATTTATGCCGTTACCTACAAATTAACCCAACAAAAAACAGGGGCAACCCCCGAACCCGGATTTGATAACACCCATGGTGCCATAGCTGTCAGCACCCATTGGCGCGTTGAAGATCTCATCATCCAAGACGAGGGATACACAGATGAATTCAACCATCATTTTGTGATCCTCTCCGCCGGAAGTGACCGGAAAAATGCCTTTAGCATGATGAGCGGTACCCGCACCAATGTCGCCTGCCCAGTCGATGCAGTGAATAATAATGATGATGACAACTGTGACTATGACGGAAAATTCGTAATCAATAAGGAGTTAAGCGAGGTTGATAACGCCTTCCACTATGACGACTTTGTTGCATCAACAACAACCATGACTTCGGACTTGTGGTCCATCAAGCCTGCAACCCCGCACATTATTGCGCGTAACTTTGAAGGGAAAATTGCCGTAGGATATACTCTCCCCTCAGAAGATGAGGTCGTCCCCAAAGCACGCATTGATGTTAAAGGGCACATTAACGCATCAGAAGTAGCTACAAATAAGTTCTGCCGAGATGAT
Organism: Pseudobdellovibrionaceae bacterium; assembly: GCA_041674725.1. Lineage (GTDB taxonomy): Bacteria > Pseudomonadota > Alphaproteobacteria > Micavibrionales > Micavibrionaceae > UBA1573. The sequence goes on from JBAYVC010000003.1 coordinate 26,327, forward strand.
AACGGCATCGTCTCCCCTGCGGGTGTATCCTCACTCAAATGCTTCCAGCCACAATATATTGGTGGAGCCATATCAGCCCCCGCTTCTGATGCTGATGGAATATACTGCCCCTTGGGAAAAGCATTAACCGGAATCAAAAACTCCAATCAGGTTTGTGGAAGCCTTGGCCTACAAAGCGCTGTTGTGACAACCCTTGGCAACTGTTTGATTGCAGGCCAATATCCATGCGGTGTTAGTGCAAGCAAAAAAATTATGTGCGGCCCCCCGGGATGGACAGCCGGGCAGTGTCTGGAGCAATAACAAGATGGAGAATATAACGCATAATCAACCTAAGAACGGCTTCACACTCCTTGAGATGGTGATCGTAATCTTGATTTCTGGTATCATCATGACCACATCAGCTGGATATTTTAGCCAATATTTAGAAAAACAACGTTTCGACATAACCCATGAAAATGTAAAATACGCCGCAGCTATTCTTAGTACTTACTCTACTGATATATACCCCTGCCCCTCCGATCGCTCTCTGGGTGTAGGGGATCCAAATTATGGTCAACCTGTGGGCTTTGACAACGCCACTGGCCCCGCAACAGGGTGTAAGGCTGCTTTTGACGCACTGCCCATGAACGGCTGTAGTTCCACAGGTGGTTATTGCAAAATTCGAGCAATCAATGTTGATAAAAATGATGATAATATAGATGACTACATTTACGTTGGCGGTTATCCACTACGATTTATCGAACTTAACAATCCGAATGAAGCCTTCGACGATGCCAAAACCCTTGATGGCTATGGCAATCAGCTTACCTATGCTGTAAGCCAAAACATGACCCGCTATCACAACGGGGCCACACCTGATGACCAATCTGCTGACTCCCCCCAAGAGACTTGGGGAGTCATAACAATTGAAGACGAATTTGGCAATCCCACTGGAGGCATTGAAGGTGATGCATTCTATACCATTACCTCTCATGGCAAGGATGGCGCAGGTGCATTCTCAGCTTCAGGGCAACCCGTTGCCCCCTGCAGTACATCAAGCAAATCAACAACCTTCGTAAACCTCCTAGGTCTGACCGAAACAGTTGTAAGACAGGATGACAATGGAGCCGCCGTAGATGCAGATAATTGCGATGAAGATGACATCTTCCGGCAAGCATTAGGCAACTATGACGCAAATTCACCAGCTCACTTTGATGATGCCATCGAATACAATGTAAGCAGTTCAATTCTCCTCTGGCAACACACGGTTGATTCAACTGGAAAAATAACTGAAAACATGCGCAATCTAAACAGCGGAAGTATCGGTATTGATGAAATAGAACCCGACCATGATAACTACAAACTTGATGTTAATGGAACCTTGCGCGCCGAAAGCTACGCACGAGCAAAACAACTTTGTGACACAACGGGAGCATGTAAGGACATCAACAATATTGTTGGTTCAACTGGCATAAGCTGCCCATCAGGAAAAGCTGTAACAAAAATAATAAACGGTGAAATAAGTTCCTATTGTGAGAATGTTGGAGTTTCCCCCAATACACACACATGTAACCCAGGGAAATTTATTACCAGTTTTAACGCCGATGGTTCGGTATCGTGTAACTAGAAGAAAAAATACCAAGGTGAGGAAAAAGATGAAAAACGAAAACAAGAAATACAGCAGGAACTCAGGTTATAACCTCCTGCAAATGGCAATCGCCCTGATTGTCGTCGGATTCTTTGTCTCAGCTTTCTCTCAATGGTACCTGATAAAAAAAGAAAACGACCAGAGCAAAAAAAATTATGATCGCGTCAATCTCGCTATGAGTTCTTTACAGGAGTTCCGCAAGGTAAATGGCCACTACCCTTGCCCTGCTTCTCTTGACGCAACACGCACCGACCCAGAATATGGTCATGAAACGAATTGCGAGGTTGATACTTCCGCTATGGTAGGTGCCTGCGGTGATGTTGCTTTATTGTTCAACAACTCCGAGGCTGGGCGGGTCTGCATTCAAGAGGCCCAAAACGTCAACAGTGGCGTTTCAGAAAAACCTCGCGTTCGCATTGGAACACTTCCTTTTCGTGAAATGAAACTAGAGGAAAGTGCAACAATAGATGCTTATGGAAATCGCCTTATTTATGCCATGACTGAACGTCAGGGACAAGTCGGAAGCTATAATGAAAACGTAACAGGGATCACACTGGAGGACAAAGATGGCAATCTGATTTCAGGCAAAGATCCTTCTCTTCCTTTGATTAAACGTCAAGACTCCGTCTCCCATCTTGTGTTTAGTGTAGGAAAAGATGGGCGTGGTGGGATTTCAAGTGAAGGTCAAGGATCGTACCCTTGCATCGGTATTAATGCATCAGCTGGCGACCCAGATGACACGGAAAATTGCGACACAGAAAATGCGGCCATTTTTAAATTCAGCCTACAGTACTTGGCTAACGGCACCGACCATTTTGATGACGAAATCGCTTTCTACTCAGATTTGTCTCTGCCCGTGTGGAAGAGAGGCGACTTTGACCCAAGTGGTACAAACGACCACAGTAACGATATTTTCGACCTGACCGAAGATGTAACGGGAAATATAGGCATTGGTGTGGGTGAATCCGAAGATCCCAGCAACTTTGCTGCAATTGATATTCAAAGTACGTGGTCTTCCGGCAACCCAACTTCTCCCTACGGAGATATTCGCGCCGCGGGACCAAATGGGGATGGTCAGGGAAATATTCACACAAACTTGCTTTGCGACTCCTATGGAAATAATTGTTTTGATCCTGCCCTTTTCGTGGGTGTAGCAGGTGATAAAGACGGAGATTCAGTAGATGATGGCACATGCCCTACTGGTCAAGTTGCCGTGGGAATTTCCGAAGGTCGCTTTATCTGCCAAAGCAACATCAATGTATCTTGTGCTCTTGGATATGTTTTAAAGAGTATCAAATCAGACGGAACGCTTGATTGTGTGCTGGCTCCTGCGAAAAACTGTACAGCCGGCGACTGGCTGGAACTGGACTGCACAGGTCACTATTTTGTGGCGCAAGCCGATTACCAAACGGGGGCAATTCATAGTCCCGGTTACGCCTACAAGAAATCAAGTGCTGTTGCCTGCGATAATGGCGTTCTTAAAAAATCAGGAGCATCAGGAACCTGTACGTGCACAGACTCATCATATGATTCACATCCAAGCTGTAACAGCTGTGACTATTTGAGTGAGCCCGAAAAATCGCTGTGTAAAAAGAAAGCCGCATTGAGTGGAACTTATACAGTAACAGTCAACCAGATTTGTGATACACAACCAAAGTCCTATAAGCCAAAATGGACGGCCGCAAAACCTACAACTACTGGGGATATCAACACGTTAAAGAGCAGTTATGCTCTTGTTTTTGATGCTAATACAATGACAGGCGATGTTCCAAACGGTAACGTCACGCATCTAGCCACTTGGCCAACCCCCGGGACTACTTATACGGGCGGGTCGGGATCATGGACGACCAACTGCACAACCTGTAATGAAGGGGCCGTAGATGGACAACTCCGTACTGTTGTCACTGGTACATGCTCATCTCCATTGACTGGAAGCAAAACTAAAGAACAAAGATTCAACGCAGCCTTGTGTGAGTGGCAAGACACTGGAGTAAGCACAGACTGCTCCTGTGACAGAACCGCCTACGAAGAAGCCGCATTGTGCGATGACCACTACGTCCGCGGAACAGTTACCAATACGGATCACGTTCCCCTCTTCGCCAGCAAAGATGACTCCTATGGTAAAGTCAGATCAATTGGCGTAAACGGCTCATGTAACTACTATGATGCCGGTATTGTTGCCAATTACTGTGAATGTAATGTGGGTTACATACAGTCCTATCAGGCCAACCCCACATGTACTGATGGCTACGAAATGAGCAAGAAAGAAACATGGGAAAAAACCCTGCAGTCATGCCCGGATGTATGGGAGAACGATCACATGGTAGAAACTGGAGAATGTATACCCGTGAACTACACCTACAAAGAAGATACGCCGAAACAAAACCCTGCTGACCAAGGGGTTCTGAACGGTATCTCACGTATCCTTGGAAATACCTGCCCCTACACTGAAGCATCGTCGGGGGACACCTATATCTGCAAGAAAGATAAAGCGACTTTCACTTGCTACTGCGGTAAGTAAAGTCATCAAATCAAAAAAACCTCCCCGATCGGGGAGGTTTTTCTTTGTAACAAATTAAGCCACTTTGAGCTGCTGTGCCTTGCGTTCCAGCTTAAGCGCCGCCTGCGCTGCCGCAAGGCGGGCAATCGGCACACGGAAGGCCGAGCACGACACGTAATCAAGCCCAACCTCTTCACAAAACAGGATCGAGTCAGGGTCGCCGCCATGCTCACCGCAGATGCCGAGCTTAAGATCAGGGCGCGCAGCCCGTCCACGTTCAAACGCCATCTGGATAAGCTGTCCTACCCCGTCACGGTCAATACTGACAAACGGGTCTTTGGGCAAAACGCCTTTGGCCACATAATAAGGCAGAAACGACCCCGCATCATCACGGCTCATCCCGAGCGTGGTTTGTGTGAGGTCATTGGTACCAAAACTGAAAAATTCGGCTTCTCTGGCAATTGCGTCCGCCATAAGCGCGGCGCGGGGCAGTTCGATCATCGTTCCCGTCGTATAGCTAAGCTTTTTACCAAAGCGCGCGCTGACGATCTGGGCCGCCTTATCCACCACCGCTTTCATCCGCGCAAATTCCTCCGCCATCCCCACGAGCGGAATCATAATCTCGGGCCGCGCCTCTGTTTCGGCAGCAGCCTCAAAAATTGCCATGGCCTGCATCTCGTAAATCTCGGGATAAGTGATACCAAGACGGCAGCCGCGATGCCCAAGCATCGGATTAGTCTCCTTAAGTTCGATTAAACGGCGACGCAATTTTTCAAGCGGTATCTTCGTAGCCTTAGCAAAGGCCTGAACATCCGCGTCATCATGGGGCAGAAATTCATGCAAGGGCGGATCAAGCAAACGGATCGTCACCGGCAACCCCTGCATAATGGTGAAGAGAGCGGCAAAGTCTTTACGCTGTTCAGGCAGGAGAGCGCGTAGCGCTTCACGCCGCTCCACTTCCGTTTCGGCAAAAATCATCGCCCGCACATTCTGGATGCGTGAAGGTTCAAAAAACATATGTTCCGTCCGGCACAGCCCGATGCCTTCGGCACCAAACCCGCGCGCAGCGCGGGCGTCATCCGGCGTTTCGGCATTCGCCATAATTTTAAGGCGCCGCACCTCGTCCGCCCAGCCCATAATCGTCGAGAAATCACCCGACAATTGCGGCTGGAGCATCGGAATTTTTCCGAGAATAATCTCACCCTTGGCCCCATCAATCGTCAGCATATCACCCTCACGCAGAACGTGATGTCCGGCCTGAAGCGTTTTATTATACACATCGATATGAATACCGCCCGCCCCCGCAACGCAAGGCCGTCCCATGCCGCGTGCCACAACGGCGGCATGCGATGTCATTCCGCCGCGCGTGGTCAAAATTCCCTTGGCGGCATGCATGCCGTGAATATCCTCGGGCGATGTTTCCATGCGCACCAGAATAACATCCTCGCCAGCTTTGGCGCGCACTTCCGCATCTTCTGCCGTGAACACAATTACACCGCTCGCAGCCCCGGGTGAGGCCGGCAACCCCTTGCCGATCACGTCGCGTGTCGCTTGAGGATCAAGCGCCGGATGCAAGAGTTGGTCAAGCGCCGAGGCATCAATCCGCAGCAGTGCCTCTTCACGCGTAATAAGTTTCTGAGCGACCATATCCACGGCGATTTTGAGCGCGGCCTGCGCCGTGCGCTTGCCCGAACGCGTCTGGAGCATATAAAGTTTGCCCTTTTGCACCGTAAACTCGATATCCTGCATGTCTTTATAATGGCCCTCAAGACGGTGGCGCACATCTTCAAGCTGCGCATACACACTCGGCATCGCATCTTCCATGGAAAGCATCTCGCTCGGGTCTTTGGCTTGCGCCGCGCGTGACAAAGGCTGCGGTGTACGGATACCGGCCACAACGTCTTCGCCTTGCGCATTCACAAGGTATTCGCCATAAAAGTAATTCTCGCCCGTGGAGGGGTCACGGGTAAAAGCCACGCCCGTGGCACAATCCCCGCCCATATTCCCAAACACCATCGCCTGAACATTAACCGCTGTACCCCACTCTTCAGGGATAGCATGAATACGCCGATACGTCACCGCACGCGCCGTCATCCACGATTTGAACACCGCGCCAACCGCTTCCCACAATTGCTCGAGCGGATTTTGCGGAAACGAACGCCCGAGTTCCCGATCGATCAGGTCCTTATAATCCTTGACAATTTCCTGCCAGCCTCCGGCAGAAATATCGGTATCCTGAATAATTTCCTGACTACGCTTATAACGATCAAGAATATCTTCGAAATCATGATGCGGCACGCCCATCACCACATCGCCATACATCTGGATAAAACGGCGATAACTGTCCCACGCAAAACGGGCATCCCCCGATTTCTCGGCCAACCCCACAACGGTTTCATCATTGAGGCCCAAATTAAGGACAGTATCCATCATCCCGGGCATCGACACCCGCGCCCCCGAGCGCACCGATACCAGCAGCGGATTTTGCGCACTGCCAAATTCGGCACCAACCGCCGCCTCAATCCGCGCCATCGCCTCCATCGCCTGCGCCATGAGTTCAGGCGGATAGGCTTTGTCATGTTGGTAAAAATATGTGCACACATCGGTGGTAATGGTAAATCCCGGGGGAACAGGTAGCCCCAGCGCGGACATCTCGGCAAGATTTGCGCCTTTGCCCCCCAGCAGATTGCGGTCACTCGCCCGTCCGTCCGCTGCCCCATTCCCAAAACTGTAAATCCATTGCGCCATAGCTTTATCCCCGTGTTGTGATGAATGATGTCTTCCAGATATAGCGGCTTGGAAAGATTCGGGCAAAACATTCAGATTTTGACATAAACCAAGATAATTGTTAGAACATGGCATCACACATTGAGGGGGCCCCAATTGAGTACATCTCCGACCTTGAAACAAGCGCGCGACGCAGCTTTTGAAATCAAGCTTCAGCAAATTTTTAATGCGATCAGCGCCGGAAACTTCAAGGAAGCCACAGAGCGCCTCGTTACCACCTTCAATGCCGCTCAGGTTGCCCGTGAAGATGACCACTTAAGTCCCCATCTCTTTGACATGGAAACAATTGTTGTCGCTGCAGCCGCACGCATGGCCACCCGAAATCCCGATGCCGCCCTTAATCTGCTGACTCAGATTATCAAACAGGACGCTGGCCTGCCCGACGAACATATTCGTAAATCTTTTGAAGAATTACTTATGTCGGAAGAAACGTCACCCGAAAATAAAGTGAACGCCTATCTAACAGGCGCAGGTATCATCAGCAAACCCAACCACCTTGCAACCGTCAGGATTATGACGGAGTACCTTGAAACCAAACCTCTATCCAAACGCTCCGTCACCCTTGCTAAAAAAATTCTGGCGGATACACGCGACTACTGGAACGATGATGCCCCCGAGCATAGTGACTTTTCTCCCTATATGGATCAGGCTCTAGAAACAGTGAAAGCCGGAATGAAGCATCTCTCTCCTCTCGATGCTTACGAACAAATTGACGGGCTTTTCAGCCAGCACCCTGATCTGACCGAAATACGCGAGACCACCTACGCACGACTCGTGGAAGACAAATCCCCCCGCGTGAGTGCAGACGAATTGGTTCGCAAACTCGGCTAAACAAGTGTCTTGGTCAGCATCAGGCAAAGGCGGTCATCCAACGGTCTGACCTCGCCAGAGCGAATACCTTCCCTCTCAAACACAACCCCCGCGCCATCAGGGATATAACCGAGCCGCGCATAAAGGCGCTGCGCGCTGCCAAATTCCGGTGTAATGCCAACCCCGATCCCGATCTCGGATGTTCCAATCCCCCGCGCGTGCCTCTCGCAAGCTTCAACCAGATGTCCCCCTAGCCCCTGCCGCCGGAAATCTGGGTGCACAAATAAATCCTGAATTTCGGGAAGGCCAAGACGGGCAAAAGGGCGGTAAAGCGGGTTAAAATTGAGGTGAACATAACCCTGAACCCGTCCGGCACCGCTCCACGCCGCAAAAACAACCCGCTTTCCAGACTCTTGCTCGGACAAAGAGCGGGTAAAATAATTATCTTCCGTGGAATGCCCCCCCGTCTCGATACAGCTATTGAGAGCAGAAATATCTTCAAAAGCTAAAATTTTTACTGTCGGAGCGGGGGGCATCGGTTTAAACTCGCGTTGATAGTGTACAGGTTGACCAAATAAGGCAACTCATCGGGGTCATACTGAGGAATATCAAACTTTTAAGACTTTCTAACAAGGAGAATGTCATGTCGTATGTACGTCTTTCAACCACGCTTCTGGCTGGTATTGCCATAATTTCGCTGGGTGTTTCCCTCGGAGCCACCGACTCCTACGCCAAAGAACGCACTGCCAAATGGCAAAGTTCGGGCGGGCACAGCGGAACGACCCATGTCGCCAAAGAACGCAAAACCGAAGGCGGCGGCTGGACCAAAAACCGTGATACCACGTACGAAAACGGTAAATCTTCCTCCTCTTACAAAGACGTATCAAAAACCGATAGCGGCTGGAATTCGAATACCACCCGTACAGGCGTAAACGGCAACACATCAACCATGAACAAAGATGTGACCAAAACCGATACGGGCTACGCGGTAACGGGCACCCATACCGGAGCGAACGGCAACACCCAGACCTATACCAAGGACATTACCAAAACCGAAAGCGGCGTAAGCACGACGGGGTCGTACCAAACCAGCGGTGGTAAATCGGGATCGTTTGAAAGCACCGGAACCAAAACCGAAGATGGCTACACCAAATCCGGCACCTACCAGACCGATGCCGGAAAATCAGGCAGCTATAACAAATCCCTTACCCGTACCGAAGATGGCTATACATCCTCGGGCAGTGTCACCAATCAGGACGGTGAAACAGCCACCAAAAACTCAACTACCACCTACGGTGATGGCGCCTTCTCGAAAGAGACCACCGCCACCGGATTTAAAGGAAAAAGCCGCAATTGGGGCGTAACTGGCACCTATAACCAGTAAAATCCTCCCCAAAAGCGCCATAAAATGCCAAAGGCCGGTCATCTGATCGGCCTTTTTGTTTACAGCCCCGTTTATTCCCGCTATTTTGCCAAAATATGATTTTTACTATTACAAGGTTATCTCAAGAATGTCACAAACTGCCCCATCTCTCGCCCCTGCCCCCCTCGCCACCAAGGATATGAAAGACATTGTCGCCCTGTGCAAACGCCGCGGCTTTATCTTTCAAGCCTCCGAAATTTATGACGGCATTAACGGCTTTTGGGATTTCGGGCCGCTCGGCACTGAGCTGAAAAACAACATCCGTGACCTGTGGTGGAACGCCATGGTCAAATGCCCGCCGATTGGCCCAAATGGCGAGCCCGTGCGCATCGTCGGTTTGGACAGCGCCATCATCCAGAACCCGAAAGTCTGGGTCGCCTCCGGTCACGTCGGCGGCTTTGCCGACCCAATGACAGATTGCAAAGAAACCAAGAAGAGGTATAGATCAGACCACATTGTTGTTTACGCGCCAAAAGATAAAGTAGGAGACTATTTTGCTTTTGAAAACGGCACTGAATTAGCTGACATTGAAAAAAAGATAAAAAAAATAAGTAAAGACAGAGCAATCTCAGACTTTGAAATTAGAACTTTTGATGAAATTTATAAATCTGGAGAGTATCTTCAAGTCATTTCTCCAGAGGGTAAACAAAGAGGAAGTTTGACTGAACCAAAAGCTTTCAACCTCCTCTTTGAAACCCACACAGGGGCCATTCAATCAGATGACAACAAAGCCTATCTGCGCGGTGAAACGGCGCAGGGTATTTTCATTAACTATAAAAACATTCTCGACTCCTCGCGTGTGCGCGTGCCGTTCGGGATTGCGCAGGTCGGTAAAGCCTTCCGCAACGAAGTCAACCCGCGCAACTTTATTTTCCGTTCGCGCGAATTTGAACAAATGGAAATGGAATGGTTCTGCGATCCTGATGACAAAGAAATCACACCCGATGATTGGTTTAACTTCTGGATGGAAGAGCGCCGCAAATGGTGGCTCTCGATCGGTGTCGGCAGTGACGATATTATCTTCCGTAAGCACGAAGCCGATGAACTGGTGTTCTATTCCAAAAAGACCTTCGATGTGGAATACCGCTTCCCCTTCACCGCGCCCGGCTTTGGCGAACTCGAAGGCATTGCGTACCGCACCGATTACGACCTGAACCAGCATCAGGAATTTTCCAAGGTCAAAATGGAATATATCGACCCGATGGACAACACCAACCGCTATATCCCGCACGTGATTGAACCTGCTGCGGGCCTCACCCGCGGCGTGCTCGCCGTCCTGTGTGAAGCCTACACAATTGATCCAAACCGCCCCGCGGGCATGTACATGAATTTCCACCCGAACGTGGCGCCGATCAAGGCGGCCATCCTGCCCCTCACAGAAAAAGACGGACAGCCTGAAATCGCCCAGAAACTGTATATGAGCCTGCGCGATAAATTCATGATCGAACTCGACATCAAACAAAATATCGGCAAGCGTTATGCGCGTCAGGACGAGATCGGCACGCCGTTCTGCTTCACTGTGGACACGGAAACAGCATCGGACAACTGCGTGACCGTACGTCACCGCAACACCATGAAGCAGGAACGCGTGGCGCTCGATAAAGTCGAAGACTATCTGCGCGTGAATCTGGCCAAAATGGTGGAGTAAAACCATGGCCACTCTGACACCTGAACAGATTGCGGATATTCTGTTTCAAAAACCGGAGCGCCTGACGGCTCCCGTTGCGTCGGTTGATACGCAGCTCACGGAAAAACCAATTCAAGGCACCGCACACGGCCTTGCCTCATGGCTTGGGCGTTTAACAAAATTATTTACCCGCTCCCGTAACAATCCGGCCCCATCTTCCACAGCACACGGAAGTCTAGATCAAGCCATCAGCGAACTGCGCACGCTGGGCATGGAGGAAGAGACAATCGGACTCCACATAGGGGCGATCGGACAAGTGGTAGAAGAACAACTGCAAGCCAGCATCTGTCTGGCGATGATGCAATCGGGAAAAATGGATGCTTTTGTCGCGGGGAATATCACGTGGGATACCAAATACCATCTGGGTGTTTTGATCTCGCAAAGCAACGCTTCACCAGAAATGGCCCGCGCCACATCAGATATTCTCGAGCAAAATGCCTACGCTTTTTATGTCGGATTGCTCAACGGCTCAAAAGACGAAATGCCCGAACTCCTCGAAGTCGCCAGAACTACGGTGCCTCATCCCTCTCACGAAGGCATGATCGCAGCCCCTACTTAAGAGCCTGAACCTGCTGGTACATCTGGATGGCAATACGTGGATCAATCGGCCCCGCCATTGCGCGCAGCCGTGATGCGGAAACAAAAGACGATGTGTCCTGCACAGCCTGAGTGAAATCAGGTGCAGATGATTCTGGGGACTCGTTTTCAATCACTTCAGGAGACCCATTTTCGGCGTGACCGCCCAGCGAGAATTGAAGAGCCAACGCCAGATGATAAGGGCGCTTGCGCTCGCTGTCTTCAGCCGGATTATTATCATTCCCTCCCGAAGGAATGATTTCAACAACGGGTGTAACACGGTGCGTAGAGATTGCTCCAATGCTCATATTAAGGTGCCTTCGGCGCTGTTCCGGCGGCAGGTTGAACTGCTGGCGCAGGCGCAGCAGCAGGGTAAGTCACTGTATTGGGATTTACAACAGGACGGCCATAGCCAGCTTTAAGGGCGGCATCAAGAATTTCACGGGACAATCCGGCAGTGGGATCAATACAAGGGTTCGCGTAACTCATTCACATCTCCATACCTTTTAATAATTTATGGAAATTTTATATAACTATTACGATCAAACTACAAGATTTTTAGTGAAGCATCACTTTTTTTTCACGCCGAAAGACCAGAAAATGCTTGAACAGCGCCGCCCCTCTCGTGTATACCACGGGAACCTTTATAAACATAAGCGATCTGCTAGGGCCAAAACAAAAAGTCCTAATTACGAGGCCGCCCATAAATAGGAGTTAACACTATGAATATATTGCAAAAATTTGAAGCCTCGCAGGTTGCAAAACTCACCGCTGGCAAAACTTTCCCCAAATTCGGCCCTGGCGACACCGTGAAGGTCAACGTGAAAATCGTTGAAGGTAACCGTGAACGTATTCAGGCTTATGAAGGCGTCTGTATCGCCCGTGAAGGCCATGGCGTGAACGAAAGCTTCACCGTCCGCAAAATCAGCTACGGCGAAGGCGTTGAACGTGTGTTTCCGCTGCTCTCCCCTCGTATCGAAAGCATCGAACTGACCCGCCGTGGTTCTGTTCGCCGCGCCAAACTCTATTACCTGCGTGACCTGCGCGGTAAAAAAGCCCGTATTACCGAGAAAAAAGACTACACTACCCAAGCCCAGAAATCTGCGGAATAGTCTTCCTCTCTATAGGAATGTAAAAACCGGCTTACAAGCCGGTTTTTTTATGCCTGCTTGTCCAGATACGCCCGCAGCATGAGCAAATCGTCCCATGCCTCTTTTTTCTTGAGCGGGGCACGCATCAGAAAAGACGGGGCATAAAGCACCATTGAGGGAGAGGAAATTCCCCCTCCCAGATCAATCATATGGGTCTTGCCGCGCAGTTTTGCGGGGGTTGTCGTGTTTGAAAACAAGGCCTTAACTGCAAGAGCTCCCGCAACCACCACCATCTCAGGCGCAGCCAAAGCAATATGCCGTTTCAAAAAAACGGTCGAACAATCAATCTCGAGCGGCGTCGGGCTGCGGTTGCCCGGGGGGCGCCAATTGAGCATATGAGTCAGATACAGACTCTTTTCTTTCTCAACCGCCGCCCGTGATAAACCAATCGCTGCAAACATTTTATCGAGCAACTCGCCCGCAGGCCCCGAAAATGGGATACCGCTACGATCTTCATCAGTCTCAGGCGGATCGCCCACCACCATCACACGCGCACCCGAAAAACCGCTTGAAAACACCATATTCATCGCTGTTTTACGAATAGCCAAACCTTCAAAGTCCGCAATGACCTGCCGAAGTTCATCAAGGCTTTGAGCCCCCGCCGCCAGCGCCGTAGCCTTCGCCAGTTCATCCCCCGTTGCGCTGACCTGAGAAATTTTGGAAGCGCCGGCTTGCGGCGCATCTGGCACAGAAGTCATCACAGGAGACATCGCCAAAGCGCGCGCGGCAAAACGATCCTGCGGCGTAAACTCCCACAAATCATCAATCCCGTTTTCCCCATACCATGACGCTATGGCCGCCCATGCCGCCATATCGCCTTTTTCGATCAAGAGTCTTTCGGTTTCGTTCATCTGTGCTATTATTAAGCGAGTTTGCAGAAAACAGCCAGACGGCACACGCCACCATCCACATTTTACTGATATAAATCCATGACCGAGCCGATGATCCCTATCTCCACCCGTACTGACCGCGACCACATGGATTATGATGTGGTGATTGTCGGCGGCGGCCCCGCGGGACTTTCGTGTGCCATTCGCCTCAAACAGCTCAATCCCGCCTTAAGTGTGTGTATTCTGGAAAAAGGGTCGGAAATCGGCGCGCACCTGCTCTCGGGAGCCGTCTTTGAACCCCGCGCCTTGAATGAACTTATTCCCGACTGGAAAGAAAAAGGCGCCCCGCTCACGTGCCCTGCCACACATGACGAATTTTACCTCCTGACCCAAACGGGACAAATCAAACTTCCTACCCCGCCACAAATGCATAACCACGGAAATTTTATTATCTCGCTCGGGGCCCTCGGCAAATGGTTAGCCGGACAAGCCGAATCTTTGGGCGTCGAAATCTATGCCGGATTTCCCGCCGCCGAAATTCTCTTAAGCGAAGATGGCCGCGTTAAAGGTGTTGCCACAGGCGATATGGGTATCGATAAAAATGGTGAAAAAACAGCTGCTTATCAAGCAGGCCTCGAACTTCACTGCAAACAATTGGTGGTGGCCGAAGGCTGTCACGGATCCCTGACCAAGCAACTCATAGCGCACTTTAACTTGCGCCCCCAAACCCCTCAAACCTATGGACTTGGTATCAAAGAAATTTGGGAGATTAAACCCGAGAACCACAAACAAGGCACCTGCATCCACACCATGGGCTGGCCACTTGATACCAACACCTATGGCGGATCATGGATGTACCATATGGAAGGAAATCTGGTTTCGCTCGGGTATGTGGTCGGCCTTGATTATACCAATCCATTTCTCTCCCCGTTCGAGGAAATGCAACGTCACAAGCTCCACCCCTTCATCCGCAAGACATTAGAGGGCGGCAAACGTATTTCCTACGGCGCGCGCGCCCTGATTGAAGGAGGTCTCACCAGCCTTCCCAAACTCACCTTCCCGGGTGGTGTCCTGATTGGAGACAGCGCCGGATTCCTCAATGTGGCCAAGATCAAAGGCAACCATGCCGCGATGAAATCGGGAATGTTGTCCGCCGAAGCGATCGCCGCAAACCTTGATGCACCCGAATGCACCGCTTATACCGATCTCTTTAAATCCAGCTGGCTATATCAGGAACTTTATAAAGTCCGCAATATCCGTCAAGGGTTCCACTGGGGCCGTTGGGTTGGCCTTGCGCATGCGGCCTTTCAAACGCTCGGCGGCTGGCGCCTACCCTATACCCTACCCCATCATGCCGATTTTGCCGCTCTGAAGCCTGCACGTGATTGCGCGCCCATCACCTACCCCAAACCCGATGGCAAATTAACCTTTGACCGCCTCTCTTCTGTGTTTCTGTCAAATACAAACCACGAGGAAGATCAACCCTGTCACCTCAAACTGCGCGACGCCTCCATCCCCCTCGCCAAAAACCTCCCCGAATGGGCAGAGCCTGCCCAGCGTTACTGCCCCGCGGGGGTCTATGAAATCAGCGAAGAAAACGGACAAAAAACCTTTCGGATCAATGCGCAAAACTGTGTCCACTGCAAAACCTGCGATATTAAAGACCCGTCGCAGAATATTGACTGGACCCCTCCGCAAGGCGGAGGCGGCCCAAATTACACGGGCATGTAACCTTCCATTATTTTTTAAACACAAAGACTAGACCTGAAGCCGCGCACCGTTATATGATAAGAAGAGGCAGCAAATTTCCATGACACACTCACTCAAAAATAAACGTCTTCTCGCGGCGCTCCTGACCACCACGATTCTGTTGACAAGCGGATGTGACGAGGGTGCTCCATCGCAAACCTCGCAAGCCGATGGGCAAAATGACGGCACGTCGTACGTCAACTACTACGCACCGGGCGGAGGCGGTTTCGTCATTCCCGCAACGCCGACAGTTTCCGGCAATTTCCTTGCTGGCCAATTCGCCCAGCAACATGCCGATTGGGTTGCAGCCGCACGCCACTATGAAGGTATTTTGCGCCTTTCCCCTGATAATCTGGAGATCAAACAACGCATTATGGTGCTCTCGCTCGGATCAGGCAACTTTGAACGCGCCAAAGCCCTTGCCCAAGAACTTCTCGCCCTTAAAGAAAAAGCCTCCGGCCAGTCACTCGCCAAATTAATCGTTACCATCAGCGACTTTAAAAACAAGGACTACGCAAAAGTTATTGCCGCCCAACCTCCAGAGACAACCGACACCATCGCACTGGCTATTCTTCCGTTGCTTAAAGCGTGGGCCGCCGCCGATCAGGGAAAAACCGATATTGCCGATCTGAAAGCCAATCCTGCCCTTGCTTATCACGCCGTGATGATTGCTGCCTACACCAAGGATAAACAAGCGATTGCCGATCTGGCTGCAAATATTGATTTCACGAAAACGCCAACCCCCATCGAGCGTGTTGAAGACGTCGCCGATATTTTTGCAGCCTATGGCGCGAAGAAAGCCGCGCAATCGCTCTACGCCGCTCTGGCTGAATCAGTCCCCGCCCGCCGCGATATTTATATGGGTAAATCAAAAGATATGGATGGAACCGCCGCCATTTCTCCGCTTTATATTCCTCCCGCCAATGTACAAAACGGCTTGAGCCAATCCCTGACCAGCGTTGCACAACTCCTCACCGCGCAATTTGGCGACAGTGCACGGATCCTGCTGGAACTGGGCCTCTACCTTGAACCGGACAATGCCGACGCACTGGAACTTCTGGCAAGTGAAGCCTCTGGCCACGAGCTATACGGTGAGGCCATTGCCTACCTGCAACGCATCGACTGGCACGGTAATACTGAGGAGCAAACGATAACCCAACGCCAGATCGCTTTGCTGCTCGAACAATCTGGCCAAACAGACGAGGCCGTTCGTGTCTTGGGAACTCTCCCCAATAATGTTGAAGCCCAAATCCAGATCGGCGACATCTACCGCAAACAGGAAAAATTCAAAGAGGCTTTGTACGCCTACAACAAAGCTTTCGAATTAGCAGGCGATCCCGTCCCACAAAAGTACTGGGATCTCATCTTCGCCCGCGGCATGACCTATGAACGCCTAAAAAAATGGGACGACGCCGAAAAAGACCTCAAACTCGCCCTGACCTACGAACCGGACCACCCTTACGTCCTCAATTATCTGGGTTACAGCTGGGCCGACCAAGGTCTCCACCTTGATAAAGCCGCCGAGATGATCGAAAAAGCCGTACGCATCCGCCCCGATGATGGCGCAATCGTCGACTCCCTCGGCTGGGTATATTACCGCATGGGCAACTACCCAAAGGCCGCAGAAACCCTTGAAAAAGCCATCGAACTGCTCCCTAATGAAGCAGAAATTAACGACCATCTGGGCGATGCCTATTGGCAAACCGGACGAAAAAACGAAGCCCGATTCCAGTGGAAGCGCGCCGTCAGTTTTTCCAAATCTACTGAGTTCACACAAAAAACCGAAGAAAAAATTTCGGGCGGATTAACGTCGCCCCTCTCCAGCGCGGCACAGCCGAAATCGGATCATCTGGTTTCGAACTAAGGGTGGAAGATAAACCAAGTGACAATGAGCAACCTGCGCATGTTGCGTGATCACGCGTCTTAGCATAGGTTCCTCACACGGAGATAACAATGGTTCCGTTGACCATAAACGCCCCTGCCAAAATTAACCTGCATCTTCACATCACCGGACGCAGAGCGGATGGTTATCATATCCTCAATTCATGGGTAATATTCACGCGGCTAAGTGACCATCTGACATTATCGCAGGCCACGGCAGATACACTCGAGATCACCGGACCATTTGCCGAAAGCATCACCCGCGACCCGCCTGAGACAAATCTGGTCATGCGGGCACTGCGCCTGCTCCGCCAGAACCATGCCCTCAACGGTTACTTTCACGCTCACTTGACAAAGAATATTCCGGCAGGCGCCGGACTGGGAGGAGGGTCATCCGATGCCGCCGCCGTTATCAGCGCGCTGCGCCTCATGAATCCTGACCTGATGAACAAAGATGACATGCACAAACTGGCTTTGCAGCTTGGCAGCGATGTTCCTGTCTTCCTAAGCAATCACGCCGTTATCATGGAAGGCGTCGGCGATGAATCGTCTCCTTCACCGGTACATCCAGCAGTTCCTCTCGTTCTTATCTATCCATCTTTCCCTTCATCCACTCCGGCGACCTATGCATACTACAAAGAAAATCACGCCGAAAATTTTTCGACACCCGTGGCTTTTCCCGATCACTTCGCGTCAGTGGAATATCTCTGTCTCTTTTTAAGAGCGCACACCGCCAATGATCTCTACCAACCCGCAATCGCTTTAAATCCCGACATTGCTTTGGTCACACACGCACTGGAATCCCAGTCCGATTGTCTGCTCGCGCGCATGTCCGGCAGTGGCTCCTGCTGCTTCGGTATATTTGAAAATACAGGCAAAGCCGAGCGAGCAGCAGACCTCATAAAGAAACACCACCCCGCATGGCACGTGATGGTGACTCAAAGCCTTTAAAATCAAGATAAAAATCAGGGAACAAGCGGAACGGGTCCATCCTGCGCGCGCGCAGCGAGCATATGCACCAGCAAATCTTCGGTCGGCTTGCCATCAACTTTGAGATTGTTGCTCTTTTGGTAAGCCGAAATCGCACGGCCCAAAGCATCGGAATCATTGGCTCCCGAGGATATATCGAACAAGCCGCGCTGTGCCAGTTGCTCACCGATTTGCACAGTCAAACTATCCTCACCTGTAGCGCCAGATACACCAGAACCCGTATCCAAGTTCTTCTGTCCCGCATCAGAATTTCCCGCCGACCAACTTCCCGGATCTTTACGTACAGGAAGGGTTATCTTTCCACCAACAGCCATAAACTCCGGTTTACCCTTGGCAATACGCGCCACAATATGGCCCGCATCTTCATCCGACATGCCAAGTTGTTTTTTAAGCGCATCAAGTGATTTCTGTGCGTCTTTGTTGCCGCCCTGCGCCGCCAGCGTGTACCAGAACACGGCTTCATCGGGCTGCGACTCACCAAGGAGGCCGTTTTCATGCAAAAGGCCAAGATTATAGGCCGCATCCACAACGCCGCCCGCCGCCGATTTTTGAAAATAAACAGCAGCAATCTGCGCATTATACCCTGTGCCAATCCCTTCGGCATAAGCAATCGCCAGATTATACATCGCCTCGGGGTGTCCTTCGGATGCCGCCACGCGGTAAAGTGCCATCGCATGCGGAATATCTTTGCTGACACCCAACCCCTGATGATAAAGAACACCAAGATTATACTGCGCATTTGCAACATCGCGGAACGCCGCTTCTTCAAGCCATTTGGCCGCCCTCACATAATCGACCTTGAGGCCATCCGCACCGGAGATATAAAGTGTTGCAAGGTCGTGCTGCGCCCGTGCATCACCAGCCAAAGCCGATGTCTCAATCGGTTTCATGGCGACAGGCAATTTTTTATCGGCCGTTACTTTGACTTTATCGCCGCGTGCCAGTTGATCTTTTCTAAACTGAGCAGCGGCTTCGTCTTCGGCTTTCTGTGCCGCTGCAAATTCTTCTGGATAAACCCCCTCGACAATGTCGGATGAAGGCGCAGACTGAGGCGCAGCTTCGTCATCCGCCAACATCCCAGGATCACGCGCCGTAGCTGGCTCGATCTTGTTTGCCATCTCGGCGATTTGATCCATAAGTTGCTGCTGGTCATCGGCCGCAGCGATAACGGCAGAGGTATCTTGCGCGGCAGTCTGGGCTGCTTCGTCGGCAACAGGGCTGGATTCAGTTGAAAGCGCCGTCGGCACATCCGCAGGCCAAAGGCTGACCTGCCCTATATTCGCCTGCGCCAAGAAATATCCGGCAACAACTGCGCCGACAATCAACAACGCAAAAATGACATTACTCCTACGCACGGGAGCCTCCCCCTTGTCCAGAGATGATGCAATATCTCCAAGTGGCCCGCCAGTGTTATTATGCATGTTATCAACATGACCGGAAGCCGTTTTAAGCGTATCATTCCCCGTCCATGCTGGCACCTGCGGTGCCTGCGTGCGGGTTGCCAAAGCCTGATCCGTGAGAAGAACCAATGCCTTGGCTTTAAGTGTTTCCTGCGTATGGTTAAGCGTTTCCTCAACCACTTCGAGCTTACGCATCAGGCGGGCCTTATCCTGCCCCAACGCTTCAACACGTTTGGCAAGTTTTGTGTTCTCCATCAAAGCATCTTCAACGCGGACAATCGCACTGCCTGCTGCCGTTTCGATCGATGCAATTTTATCCTGCAGCTTGGCATTTTCTTCGCTGGACTTTTGGAGCGCTTCGGTCTGCTGTGCCAACTGCTCTTCGAGTGATTTTTGTTTACCGATAATGTCCTCGACTGAACCATCGCGTTCCTTCATATGGCCTTCAAGCGAGAGAAATGCTTTCTCTGATTTCTCGCCCATCCATTCCATTTCGGAAATCTGCTTGCGGCAAATATCGAGTTCTTTCCAAAGAATTTCGCGTTCTTTCTCGCTTTGACGCAAACGGTCACCAAGTTCGGAAAGCAGTCTGACAATTTGCAATTGCTGAACCGGATTAGCAGCAGGTGCAGGAGCAGCAGGTTGAACAGCATTACTTGCCGTCGTTTTTACCAAATCTGTAAGAGCTTCCTTGACCGCATCCTCAACAGAAGGAGGAAGCTGTACCGAAGGTGATTTCTTATTATCATCATCCACTGCGGGAGAGGTCTCCCCAGCGCTGGAAACTGCACCAGCTTCCGTATCTTCAAAATCTTTGATCGAAAAGCGCGGCCCGCCCGAACGCGCATAGGTTCCATTCGACACGGCGCGCATCGGAGCCTCTTCCTGCTCCCGAACTGTATTATGAAATGAACTGGCCTGCTCCGCCTCAACCTGCGGCGCAGACTCCTCGCTTAAGCCTGCGGTCTGGTTGGCCGCACGCTTCATCACCCAGTCCTGAAGACTGAACTTTTTACCTGAAATGTCATCCATGGCACTCACCATAATCATTTTGTATAATATATCCAAGAAAAACCTGCATCCCCCTCTATTTTGTCCACAATTCTGCCTTTTTGCGCCCTCTTCCCGAAAAGGGAAAATGGTCAAAATGGCTTGGCAAAAGTGTTAATTCCTGTAATCTGGGCACAGATTACCCGCGAATCGGACAAAAGGTTCTTCCCATGACTCTCAATAACTCTGACGTTACATTAATTATGGAATTTCTTGCCTCGCGCATTTGCCATGATCTGGTCAGTCCTGTTGGTGCCATCAATAACGGCCTCGAATTCATGGAAGATATGGCGGATGATCCGCAAGGGATGAAAACCGCAACCGACCTGATCGCTCATAGCGCAGGTGCCGCGAGTGCACGTTTGATGGCTTTCCGCCTTGCCTATGGTGCCGGTGGCCGCGAAGGCAACATTAAACCCGAAGATATTCAAAAAGCCTTTGGCGCCCTAATCCGCAGTGACGGCAAAATCCGCCAAAGCTGGGATCCCTTCGGTCCCTTGGGTATTTCGCCCGCCACACGCGGCTTTCTCAAAACATTGATCGGCACCCTCATTCTCGGCACCGAATGCCTACCAAAAGGCGGCACCATCTATGTTGATCCGGGCCAAGGCGAACAAACGCTGGTGCGCGCCGAAGGTACCGGCGCAACCATCCGCGAAAATGTGGAGAATGCGCTCGCCGGAACAATTGCCTTGGGCGATATGGATCCGCGTCTTGCCCACCCTTACGTCGTAGGTATCGCTGCCCGCACTTATAATTTCGATGTGCAGTTAAAAGACAGCGACGAAACCCATGTGACATGGGCAATCACCCACACCCCCACAGCATAAGATGACAGAGCCTATTCCATATCTGTTAAACGAACCCCGCTTTATGCCTCCCCAGAACTGGGATTGGAGTTATAAGACAATCCGCGGTATGAAAATTCGCTACGGCCTACCGCGCAGCCCCAAAATTTATAAAGCCGTTATGGTGATTTTTGGCGGCCTTGGCGATTATGGCGAACAATATTTTGAATTTGTCCATGAATGCGAAACGCAGGATATAAAAGTTATCATTATTGATTTGCCCGGCCAAGGCGGCTCTGGCCGCTATCTCCCCCACGCCCCGCATAAACGCCATTCAGCCGGATTTACCGAACTCCTCGAAGACCTGCATGTTTTGGTGGATGAAATTGCCCTCTCCGCCGCAATCGATGCCGACGACAACCACAAACGCCTGCCCCTCATTTTGTTTGGTCACTCGCTGGGCGGCCATATAGCCCTGCGCTATCTCAAGGAGTACAACAAAGCCTCACGTGGCTATAATATTTTTTCAGCCGCAATCTTTTCCGCTCCGCTTTTCGGGATCAAGGCAGTTGAGATGACCCCGCCGTGGCTACGAAATATTGTCTTTACAATCATGCGGTTCAAACCAACTGCCTATGTCCCCGGCGGATGCGATTGGTATGACGGCTTTCGTGAAAGGCCAGGCTTTAAAGGCATCTTTACCAGCGATCCGGTACGTAACGCCCTTCAAAGCGCTTATTTCCTTAACCCCACGACGCAGCATCTCGCCATCGGCAGCCCCACCAATAAATGGCTGCTCGATGCCGTAAAATCCTGCAGGCATGTAAATAAGTCCGGCTATCTGGACGAACTCTCAATGCCGCTTTTGGTGGGGCTTGCGAGTGAAGATCAACTGGTGGATAACGCCGCAACCCGCAAACTTTTGGCCAATCTGCCGCAGGCAGACCTGTTTGAAATCAAGGGAGCACAACATGAACTCCTGCTGGAAGCGGACATCTTCCGTCAAATCTTTGTTGACCGCATCTTTACTTTTATACGTGAGAATGTTTTAAATAGACCTGACGCAGGAAAAACACATATTCTGTAGTCTCTTAACTGGATTTTGATACAAGGCACTTCGAGGAAATAAGACATGGATAACTCGTTTCTGAACCATCACCGCTTGAGTGACCGCATTTTTTTCGCGCTTCAACTCGCCATTGAACAGAAAGATGCACAAATCGCTGATTTTCTGGTGCGTGCGTTAGAGCAAGCCATGACTCGCAACTCAGGCGGCGGTGAATTTGTCGAACGCCGCGACTTCCCCCCCGAAATTGAAACAATCCTTTCGCGTCTGCGCGACATCAAAAAAAGCCAATAATCATCTATGTCTGGCTGCGTGTGATCCACTCTTGTTCACTCAGGACGTTCACGCCCAGTGACTGGGCTTTCTCGAGCTTTGATCCTGCCTCTGCACCAGCGACAACATAATCCGTTTTAGCCGACACACTTCCCGAAACACGCGCCCCGAGTATTTCGGCGCGCGCTTTAGCCTCATCCCGCGTCATCGTCTGGAGCGTACCGGTAAAGACAATTGTTTTCCCCGAAAATTCTGATCCCGTTTTTTGCGCTCTCACAAAATCCGTAACATGAACCTCAAGCAGCAAGTCGTCAACAATGCGGTTATTATGCGCCTCACCAAAGAAGGCGATAATATCCTGCGCCATACTCAAGCCAATATCGTGAATATCGGTAAGCGGCCGTGCATCAGAGTCTTGCGCCGCAAGCGCCACATGCTCGCGCAGCGATGCCACAGAGCCATATTCCGTTGCCAAACGTTTGGCGCTCGCTTCACCAATCTGCGGAATTCCCAAGGCATAGACAAAACGATCCAGCGAAATGATGCGCCGTTTGTTAATCGCTGCGAACAAATTTCGTACCGACAAATCTTTCCAGCCCTCACTCGCCCGAAGGGGTGTCAGTGATGTCTTATCCCGCGCCTCAAGCATAAAAATATCAACTGGCGTCCGCACCAATCCCGCATCCCAGAATTCCTCAATAATCTTGCTGCCAAGGCCTTCAATATCAAAAGCAAGGCGGCTTACAAAATGTTTAAGCCGCTCTTTCGCCTGCGCCGGACAAACAAGGCCCCCCGTGCAGCGGCGGGCGGCCGCACCCTCTTCACGGATCACCCGCGATCCGCACGCAGGGCATATCTCAGGAAAAACAAACGGCACTGAATCCACATGACGTTTGGCAAGTACGACATCCACCACTTGCGGAATAACATCGCCCGCGCGCTGAATAATCACATGATCACCCGCCCGAATATCTTTACGGCGAATTTCATCCTCATTATGAAGTGTGGCGCGACGCACCACCACCCCGCCGACCGTAATCGGTTCAAGTTCCGCCACCGGCGTTAAAACGCCTGTACGGCCCACCTGAACAGAAATGGCTGTAAGAACTGTCACGGCACGCTCCGCCGGAAATTTATGGGCGATCGCCCAACGCGGTGCGCGCGCGACAAACCCGAGCCGCTCTTGATAGTCAAGGCGGTTGACCTTATACACCACCCCATCAATGTCATAAGGTAAATCGGCGCGGTCTTCTTCGACATGGCGGTAATAGTCAAGAAGTTCATCCGCGCTCCGGCACACCGCCTGCGGCAGCGCCTGCGCAAAACCAATATCACCCAGGCGTTTGCGGATACCGTCCTGCGTATCCGCAAACGGAACCAACACTTCACCAAGGGCATAACCGAAAAACCGCAAAGGCCGCTGCGCCGTGATACTGGAATCAAGTTGCCGGACGCTCCCTGCGGCTGCGTTGCGCGGATTGGCAAAAACCTTCTCGCCCTTTGTTTCCTGCGCCGCATTGAGTTTTTCAAATTCATCCCGCCGCATATAAATTTCCCCGCGCACCTCAAGAACTGCTGGTGCATCCTTTATCTTTTGCGGAACATCAATAATGGTTCGTACATTCGCGGTAATATCCTCACCGGTTGCGCCATCCCCGCGTGTTGCTGCTTGCACCAACACGCCCTCCTCATAGCGCAGGCAACAAGACAACCCGTCAATTTTAGGCTCGGCCACAATGTCAAGATCACCCCCCTCGGGCAATGCCAGAAATTTGTGCACCCGCGCGACAAAGTCATGAACATCTTCATCCGCAAATGCATTACCGAGCGATAGCATCGGCAGGCGATGCACCACACTGCCAAATCCGCCGGCAGAAACTCCCCCGACCTTCTGGGTGGGGCTGCTCGCGCTAACAAGGGCCGGAAATTTTTTCTCGATTTCCTCAAGTTCACGGCGCAGCGCATCATATTCGGCATCCGAAACGCGCGGCGCGTCTTCCGTGTAATAGGCGACGTCATGCGCCTCAATCTGCTGAACAAGAGTGGCATGACGAGACTTGGCGTCTTCGAAATCCAGATTAAAAAGCATCGTTATATCCTATGTAACAGCTTCCAGAAGTTTAGCCGACGCAGCACGCGCCTCATCTGTAATGGCACTGCCCGAGAGCATGCGCGCAATTTCCTCACGCCGCGCACCATCATCAAGGCGGCTCACATGGGTCTTGCCTGAATCTTTCGATACCACCAAATGACACCGCGCTTTAGAAGCCACTTGCGGCGAGTGCGTCACCACCATCACCTGATGATGGAGCGCAAGCCGCGCAAGGCGTTCACCCACGGCACTCGCCGTCGCCCCGCCAATACCCGTATCAATTTCATCAAACACATAAGAACGGGTAACACGCGCCGCGCCTGCCAGCACCAGTTTAAGCGCAAGCATAAAGCGCGCCATCTCACCGCCTGATGCGATTTTATTAAGCGGCCCCGCATCACCCCCCGCATTGGTACGCACCAAAAACTGTACACGGCTAATCCCCTTGTCCGACCAGTCCTCCTCAGAGACACGCAGATCAACTTGCGTGAGAAAAGTAGCCTTATCAAGTTTGAGCGGCGCAAGTTCGCCATTCACCGCCTTGTCAAGTTTTTGGGCAAAGACAAGACGCGCCTGATGTAGCTCTTGCGCTTTGTCTTCATAAGCGGCCCGCGCCCCATCAATCACTTTTTCAAGCTGTTGCAGATGCACCCCTTGATGGTCAAGCGCGATAATCTGCGCAGCGTAGTCCACACGCACTCCCGCAAGCTCTGCCACGCTAACCCCGTATTTACGCGCCGCACCGCGCAAGGCATATAGACGGTCTTCAATCTCCTCAAGCGAATGCCCGCCACTTTGCAAGGCGTAGAGCTTGTCATCCACCGCGCGGCATGCCCCCTGAAGATGGATACTTGCCTGATTGAGGCTCTCATGGATAACGTCCAGCCCCTCAATCTTATCGGCAAGACGCAACAACGACCGCCCCGTTTGCCCGATCAGCATATCCGCGCCCTGTTCCCCGCCCAATGAATCTTGGGCCAGCGCAAGCACTTCGAAAATAGCCGCGCGATTTTGCAAACTGCGCCGTTGGTCAAGAAGCTCCGTTTCCTCGTTCTCCTGCGGATCAAGTTTTTCAAGGTCTTCAACCGCCCGCCGCAGAAAATCTTCATGCTCTGCTGCCCGCTCGGCCCGCGCGCGCTCCTCGACAAAAGCCTTTTGTGCATCCCGAAAGATGCGGTAAAGCTGCATCAAATCGCCCCGCCCCCCTTCAAGCCCCGCATACTCATCCAAAACGTCGAGATGAAGGGCTGGATTCAGGAGGCCATAAGTTTCAAATTGCCCGTGAATATCAACGAGCATATCGCCACAGCTTTTGAGGAAAGAAATACTTACCGCTTCATCATTGATAAAAGCGCGGCTCCGCCCATCGGCGCTCAAGAGGCGACGGCACACCACAGGTGACACAGGATCAAGTCCCTGTTCACGCAAGACATCAAAAACAGGATGGGCATCAGGAACATCAAAAACAGCCGTCACACTTGCCTGATCGCAACCATGCCGAACAAGGGAGCTTTCCGCCCGCGCGCCAAGAGCAAGGCCCAATGAGTCAAGTAAAATAGACTTTCCTGCACCCGTCTCGCCGGTAAGCGCGAGCAGGCCCGCGTCCAATTCAAGATCAAGCTGATCAATCAGGACGACATTGCGAATATGGAGCGATGTTAACATAGCTCCGCCCCGCACCCTTAGTCGGAAGAAAGAAGCGATTCAATGGATTGACGAAACCATGAACGCTCATCTTTTAGGTTTTCGCGCTGTGCCGGATCAAGCAAGGCATAGCTGTCTTGATACCACTCGCTTCCCGGATAGTTATGCCCCAGTACAGCCGCCACATGGGTTGCCTCGTCTTTAAGGCCCAAAGCCGTATAGCTTTCGGTCAGACGGTGCAGCGCCTCGGGAACGTGAGTGGTAGTCTGATAATCTTTAACCACAACAGTAAAGCGGTTGATTGCGGCCTGATACTGACCCCGAGCCATGTAGTAACGCCCGATTTCCATTTCCTTGCCAGCCAAATGGTCACGGACAAGATCACGTTTGTATTTTGCGTCCCGCGCATATTTGCTGTCGGGAAAACGTCCAATCACCGTATCAAGTGCCTCAAGCGCGTCCCGCGACATCGCCTGATCGCGACGCACATCAGAAATTTGTTCGTAAAAACACATCGCTTTGAGATAATAGGCGTAATCAACCTTATCCGATCCCGGATGCAGTTCGATAAACCGATCAAGCGCCGCGATCGCCTCATCATATTTCAAATTGGCATAGGCCACTTCCGCCTGCTTGATCTGGGCCTGCGTCGCGTAATCGGAATAAGGATGCTGCCGCTCAACCTCGGCATAAAGTGTTGCAGCCTGTCCGTAGCTACCTTCTTTCTCCGCGTCTTGCGCTTCCTTGAAAATCTGTTCTGCTGGGCGCTCGAGGGCCAGCTTCTCCTCGGGTGCTTCGTCTCCGGCGCATCCGGAAAGCAACAAGACCGCCACCACACACGTAAAAACAGATGTCTTTGAAAAAATGCTCATGAAAATTCCCTTAAAACTGCCCCTAGATTAAACGTAACTCTTAGAACTTCAAGGAAATTTTGATCTTTCTCCCCTGCCAATAAGGCGGATATTTCACGCATTGAAAAAATGTTTATTCCCATAAAAAAGCGGGCGTAATGCCCGCTCCCCCAAAGTTATCAATCTCAATTTAATTAAGCAGAAACCCGCTCAACCCGACGCGCGGTAGCCCCCGTCATAACAGCCGCAACACTAGCACGACAATCAGCAGGAACGGAATCCACATAAAGTTCACTCCACTCCCACGCTGCCGGATTGGCAAAGAGCGCCTGAAGTACACGATTATTCATGTTGTGGCCCGGTTTATAGGCTTCGTATTCACCAAGGATAATACCGCCTGCAATATAAATATCACCCACAGCATCCAGAACTTTATGGCGGACAAATTCATCCGCGCGGCGCAGCCCCTCAGGATTAAGAACAGCTTTTTCATCCAGAACAACAGCATTCTCAAGCGAGCCGCCCAAAGCCAATCCCATCGCCCGCAGCGCATTCACTTCATGCATAAAACCAAAGGTACGGCAATTCGACACGTCGGTGACAAAGTGACCCGAGAGCAAATCCATACTATAAGATTGTGTACCAATCGCCGGATGCGGAAAATCAATCGTGACTTTATATTTCGATCCGATACCGGGACGCAGCACTACCCATTTATCACCATCTTCAACTTTGATCTCGCTCAAAATACGGATCGTACGGCGCGGTGCGGCAAGAGTTTTAAGCCCTGTCGCCAAAATAGCGTTTGTAAATTCAACCGAGCTGCCATCCATAATCGGCACTTCCGGCCCATCCAGTTCGATCACGGCATTATCAACGCCGCACGCAGCCAACGCCGCCATCAGATGCTCAATCGTCCCGACAAAAACTCCCTCGTCATTGGACACCAAAGTGCACAGGCGTGTATCGGTTACACAATCCCATGAGGCCGGAACAAGATTATTGCGGTCAGCCACATCCGTGCGGCGGAAAACAATTCCCTCGCCACGCTCGGCAGGCAAAATACGAAGTGTTGTTTCGGCTCCCGAATGAAGGCCAATACCGGAAAGAATGACAGGGGAAGAAACAGTGTGCTGCATGAATGGAAAATTCTTCGAAAAAACGCGTTTGTAAGTAGGATCAATATAATAAAATTACTGCGACACAACAAATCACGCTGTGTTGCGCTCTGTTACAATGCTAACATATTGAGTTTAATATATAATTTTCATCTAGCGAAGAAGAATTGTTACGTTATACTGAGCCCATGCCGAATTCCGATTCCGAACATTTTAAACTAGCTCTTGATGCGACACTGCGCGCTTTGGCGCAGCGGGCTGATATTGAGGTGACCTACACCCCCACCGAGACCTTGCAGAAAAAACTCTCCCTTGCCCGTAAAAACGGCGCGCGGCTTCCCCCTCTCCTTATAAAAATGTCAGAGAATGACCGCAATGTTATACGCGGCGCAGCGGATAGTGAAGGGTTAAGACTTCGCCACCATGACCCCGATCTGCATCAGAAACGCGCCCCCAAAGATGAACAGGCACGTGCGATCCATGACGCTCTTGAACTTGCCCGCATTGAATCGCTCGGTGCCATCGCGATGGAGGGAGTGGGCAAGAATCTCGCCGCCGCTCTCGGCGAGAAATGCACGCAGCTCGGCTACCATAACCTGAATAACCGCCGCAACGACACCCTGCCTGACGCTCTTCACGCTCTGCTGCTCGCCCGCATCACAGGAAAAGAACTCCCTCTTCCCGCCCGAAAACTCACCACACTCTGGGAGAACTGGATCAATGAAAAACTGGGAACTGACTGGCAAAAAAAACTAATCGCCAACATCGCCGACCAAAAAAAATTTGGGGGACAAACCCGCGCCATCCTCAAGGGACTGGATCTGATTCCCTCGGATGAGACAGGCGATCTGGAAGGTGATGACACACCACCCCCGCCCGAGGACGACACCCCCTCAGGAAAAGATAATTGTGACGTGCCTGCCGATGACCAGCAAGAACACGATGAAGATGACAACAGCGACTCGCAACACGGCGCAAGTGACGACACGGACGATGGAGATGAGGACGACGAAAATCCGCAAGATGAATCAGGCGCAGGCGACATTGCCACCTTAGGCGATGAAGCCGATGACAATGCCGCCGAAGTCAAACAAAAAAATGCACCGCCCGCCAATACCCCTGGTACATCCTATGCCATTTACACCAAAGAATTTGATGAAATTATCAACACCGAAGACCTCGCCGATCCTGACGAGCTTGTGCGTCTGCGCGCCCTTCTTGATAAACAGATGGAAGGGATGCAAACCCTTGTGGCAAAACTGGCCAACCGCCTGCAACGTAAACTCCTCGCGCGCCAACAACGCTCATGGCAATTTGATTTGGAGGAAGGGTATTTAGACAGCAGCCGCCTTGCGCGCGTTGTTGCCAACCCCACCGTTCCCTTGAGCTTCAAACAGGAAAAGGAAGCCGAATTCAAAGACACCACGGTGACACTCCTTCTTGATAACTCTGGTTCAATGCGGGGCCGTCCCATCACCATTGCCGCGATGTGCGCCGATATTCTCGCCCGAACGCTCGAGCGCTGCGGCGTCAAGGTTGAAATTCTGGGCTTTACCACCCGCACATGGAAAGGGGGCCGTGCCCGCGATCTTTGGATCGGCAATGGCCGTCCTGACCAGCCGGGACGATTGAACGAACTACGCCATATTATTTATAAATCCGCCGACAGCCCCTACCGCCGCACACGCAAGAATTTGGGGTTGATGCTCAAAGAAGGCCTGCTTAAAGAAAATATCGACGGCGAAGCTTTGGTATGGGCCTATAACCGCATCGCGGCGCGCAATGAAGAACGCAAACTTCTCCTGATTATCTCGGATGGCGCACCGGTAGATGACTCAACTCTCTCCGTCAACCCTACTAATATTCTGGAACACGATCTTCATCAGGTGATCGCGTGGATCGAGATGATCGGCAAAGTGAATTTAAGCGCGATCGGCATTGGTCATGACGTCACGCGCTATTACGAACGCGCCATCACCATAGCCGATGCCACCGCACTCGGCGAAGCTTTGATCGATAACCTCAGTGACCTGTTTGAAACAACGTAACACGGTGCGCCAAACAATATGAAAATATCAATCGGCCCTTCTCGTTTGCCCCAAAATCCTTTAGAAAAGAAGCTATGAAAATTTTTGGAGACCCTGCATAAAATGACCCAAGCTGCCGCCAAACCAAACAATCCCGTCATCCGTATCGAAACCGACTCGTTCGGCGAAATCGAAGTTCCCGCGAGCAAATACTGGGGCGCTCAAACACAGCGCTCGCTCGGTAATTTCAAAATCGGCGGTGAGCGTATGCCTGCTCCTCTCGTGCGCGCCCTCGGCATCATCAAACGCGCGGCTGCCCAAACCAATATGGAACTGAACGTCCTCGACCAAAAGCTCGGCGCAGCCATAATTCAGGCCGCCGATGAAGTCATGGAAGGCAGCCTTGGTGATGAATTTCCTTTGGTCGTCTGGCAAACAGGGTCAGGCACACAAACCAACATGAACGCCAACGAAGTGATTTCAAACCGCGCCATTGAAATTCTGGGCGGCGTGATGGGCAGCAAAAAACCCGTTCACCCCAACGATCACGTCAACATGGGACAATCGTCCAACGACACCTTCCCGACGGCCATGCATATCGCTGCCGGAGAACAAGTCTATCACGAACTCGTTCCTGCCCTTGAATATCTCCACGCCGCACTTGATGCCAAAGCCAAGGAATTCGCCCACATCGTTAAAATCGGACGTACCCATTTGATGGATGCCACGCCCCTGACCCTCGGTCAGGAATTTTCGGGCTACACCAAGCAAATTGAATTTTCCATCCAACGGATCAAAGCAACCTACCCGCGCCTGATGCAACTCGCCCAAGGCGGTACAGCCGTGGGCACCGGTATCAATTCCCAAAAGGGCTTTGCTGAAAAATTTGCGCTCAATGTTGCGCAAATTACCGCGCTGCCGTTTGTGACAGCCGAAAATAAATTCGAAGCCTTGGCCGCGCATGATGCCATGGTCGAAGTTTCGGGCGTCCTCAACACAATAGCCACCTCGCTCATGAAAATTGCGAATGACATCCGCTTGCTCGGCTCTGGCCCACGCTGCGGCATTGGTGAGATTATCCTGCCCGAGAACGAACCCGGCTCCTCGATTATGCCCGGCAAAGTGAACCCCACCCAATGCGAAGCCATGACCATGGTCTGCGCGCAAGTTATGGGCAACCATGTCTCGGTCACGATTGCAGGTAGCAATGGTCACTTTGAACTCAACGTGTTCAAGCCCGTGATTATTTTCAACGTCCTGCAGTCGATCCGCCTCTTGGCTGATGCCAGCCGCTCCCTCACCGATAACTGCATCGTGGGGATCAAAGCGGACGAACGCCGCATCAACAAACTGCTTAATGAAAGCCTGATGCTGGTCACCGCCCTCAACCCGCATATTGGGTACGACAACGCCGCAAAAATTGCGAAAAAAGCCCACCATGAAGGCACCTCACTGATGGAGGCCGGAATCGCCTTGGGGCTCCTCACCGAAGAGCAATTCAAGAAATGGATCATCCCCGAGGATATGGTCCACCCCCGCGATTAGGGACTAAAGATGGATCTGGCCGCCCCCGTTATCAAACGCTCTGTAAATCTTGCGGGGCATGCCACGTCTATTTCACTCGAACAGCCTTTCTGGGATGAACTGGGCGCAATAGCGACGCGTGAAAACAAGCCGCTCTCCAGCCTTATTCTCGAGGTCGATACCGCGCGCGGCACAAATCTTTCCAGCGCTCTGCGTCTTTACGTACTCGCCAAACTCAAGGAAAAACAAACACCATGAATGTCACCATTATTGGCACGGGCGCCTTGGGAAGTTTTTGCGCGTCGCGCCTCCATAAAGCGGGCGTCCATATCACACTTGTGGCCCGCTCAGATTTTGTAACTCTCCAAACTAAACCCGTGACCATTCATGAAGAAGAAACAGGGACAACATACAGCTTCACACCGGACCATGTTGTCAAGGAACCATCCTCTGACCTTCCTCCTGCCGACTATGTGATTCTGTGCACCAAAGTTTTACCAACTCTTGATCGCCCAGCGCTCCTGCGGGGCTATGTCACACAAGGAACATCCATCGTTCTGCTGTGTAACGGCATGGACGTTGAAGAAGACATCCGCACTGTTTTTCCCGAGAATGAAATCATCTCGGCCCTCGCTTTTATCTGTGTGACGCGCCTTACCGCGGGTGAAATCCGGTATCAAAGCACGGCGCGTTTTACGATTGGCACCTACCCTTCCGGTATCTCGGACAAAGTCCTTGCCTTGGCTAACGCCTTTCAATCTTCGGGATTTAATTGCACCACCACAGCCGACATCATCGCGGCGCGGTGGGAGAAATGTGTGTGGAACGCGGCCTTCAATCCGCTCTCAGTCATATCACAGGGCCTCACCACGCTTGAAATTGTTGGCACGCAGGAAGAATATGTGCGCGCCATCATGGCCGAAGTCTGCGCCGTGGCCAACGCCGATGGGCACCCTCTACCGGAGAACACCATCAACTCACGCATCAATTTTACCAAAGCCATGGCCCCTTATAAAACCAGCATGCTGCTCGATTACGAGGAAGGCCGCCCCATGGAAACCGAAGCCATTCTAGGCAACACCGTGCGCAAAGCGGCAAGCTACGGCGTCCCGACCCCGCATCTGGACTGCCTCTACGCCATACTCAAATTACTTGAAGTGAAAACTACTTCCCGAACAACCCCTGAAGCGCCTTCACAGCCTGCTTAGCGGCCTCAGCCTTGGCATCAGCCTCGGAGTTTTGCGATTCGTCAGCCGATGTATCCGTAGCAGAATCAACCCCCTCCGCCGCAGTCTCATCAACAGGCGCTGCCTCGCTCTGCGCACCTAAAAACTTGCCGAGTTTATCCTCGAGAAGTTTATTGACCTTTTTCTCGAATTTATTCTGCAGATAATTTTCAATGACATCGCCTCCCGCCTTCTGGGGATTATCAAGCGGCCCGCGCACACTGAAATCAAACGGCGGAATATCCGTATTTTTGACCGTCATGGTGTTTTTGAGGTCAATCGTCCACTGTGGCAAATTCAGGCTACCTGTTGAATTCAGCGTAGCTTTTGGCCCGTCAAAAAACAGTTTTGAGAACTGCACAATTCCGTTTTGAATCGTATATTCCGCATCGGCAATGTCAAACTGCGTCTGGCCATCGCCGAACGACCCAAACATCGCGCCCGCCCGCTCCATCGGCTTGTAACTTCCTTTAGCCGCCTGCGCTAGCTGCGCAGCATCGATCCCCTTGACAATAATGTTTTGTCCCTGCGCTTTTCCTTCACCGCCGAGTGTCTGCACCAGCGCCGCAGGTGAAATTCCCGTGGCACTAATCTGCGTATCGAACGACGTCAGCGTTCCAGAAACTGTATCATTGACCCGCCCCATGAGGCCGGAAACCATACTTTTTGCATCCACATTGGCCGCACTCAGTTTCGCCGTAACATTAAGAGGATCACGCTCGGCCTGCCCGCTTTTAATGATGGCATTAAGGCTCGCTGTACCACCAAACATACCCGCACTCATGTCCTCGACCGAAAGAGTTCCATCTTCAAGTTTGGCAACCAGTTTGACATTGCTGAATTTTAAAAGATTATGCGTGATGCTCTTGGCCGTCACATTAATATCGGCATCAAAGCCATGCATCCAACTGGTATCAATGGCCTCACGCGACCACACGGCCCCGCTGTTTGTAGAAAGACCCGCAGCCTGTTTGGAGGGAGCAGAAGCATTGCCACTTCCGGCTTTTCCTGAAGACGAACTGGCCAAAACCAGATCAGCAATATTCATCTGACCATCGATTTTAGGTTTGCCTGCCAGATCAACTGCAACAGCACCCCTGAAATCAGCGCCGCCAAGCGCCCCATGCAAATTATTGATCCGGTAGGTTTGATTGACCCATCCCAGATCCCCTGCAATTGTTAACGCACCTCCACCCGCAACGGGGTTGCCAGAATCCATACCGAGGGCGCGCATCGCATCAGCAAAATTAGGGTGATTGATCGCAAAACTCACATTATCAACAACCGGACTGACAAGCGGCTGCGTAACCTTGCCGGAAGCCTTGACTGTAAATTTCTGTGCCACTGCCGCAACATCAAAATCCGTATTTTCAAGGTCGCCCTTAATTTTTGTATCAACATCAAATGCGCCGATTGTTTGCGGAAGTTCGGGAAACGGCAACTGATAAACCGCGGCGAATTCTTCAAGGCTGGATGTTTTGAACGACACTTTCATATCCAGAGAAGAAAATTTTTGGGTATCACCGATCTTGCCGCTGAGTGTAACGCGCGAATCAACCGGCAGCGCCGCAGAAAAAGAATTGATCGTCAAAGCATTGGCCGCGGCACTGACTTGCCCTGTAATATCGCGGTAAGTCTGCCCCTGTACAGTCACTTTGGCCGCTTTCACATCCACCGTACCATTAAACGGCAGATCAAAACCTTTTGCTGGAATACTTGCTGCCACACCTGTTCCATCACCTGCAGCCAAAGTAGGTTCAGCCCGTCCACTGTCCAGTTTCATCACACGGCTTTGAATATCATCAACGTCAAGTTTTTGGGAGACGATTTTCACATCAACCCATGGAACATTTTTCCCAAAATCAACTTTGCCGGAAACATTCAAATCATTTCCCTGAAGCTGCACAGACGAAGAAGTGATCGATAATTTTGAACCGCTATACGAACCTGCCGCACTGATTTGGAGATCATCAAGAAACTTGACCAGCGGGTCTTGTGATGTCACACCGTCTGCCCGCGGTGCCAGCTTGAATGAAATTTGAGGAACATCTTCCGAAAGTTTTGTCACACGCACATCACCGTTATAGGCAACATCCCCCACCGAAAAAGTTGAATCGGGCGAGAGAATAAATGCATCCGGTGACAACGTCACTTTACCTGCAATGAGGCCCCTACCTGACAACGCTGGAGGTACACTGATGCCATAGGGTTCAAGCGCCCGCCCGATATTGTCGGCTTCAACCGTCACATCTCCTGAAAATTCTGACGATTCTGCTTTCATTACCCCTGAAAACTCGGTCTTTACTCCAGCCTTTTCTAAAGTAACCTCCAATGACAACGGAAAAGACTGATCCGAAAGTGCACTTTCGCCCATCGTCATCTTGATACCAACATCCTGACCGGAGAATTTGAATTTTCCTTCGGCGTCAAACGGTCCTGACATACTCTCGGCCCGCAATCTTGTATTGATATTCTCGATAGCGGTACGCGTTCCTGCGGCCTGATTATCGAGGATAACTTGACCATCTTCAATTTCGATGGACTTTACAACAAAGGCCGATGATGAATCAGACGCTGGTTCACTTTCAGCAGCAGATAAAGACCCATCACCAGACACTTTGGATGATGATGGCATTGCCATCCATTCTTGCTGTCCTTTTTGTGATGTCACAAAAGTGACAACAGGTTCCTGCACCCGTACCCGCGACACTTCAACTGTGCCCGAAAGAAGCGCCGCAATATTAACAGATACATCCACAGATCCGATGGTGATAAATTTCTTACCATTCGCGTCCACTGTTACATCTCGGAGGCTCGCATGCGGAAGTGGCAAAAGTGCGAGGGATATATCCCCTTTCCAGTCAACACCGTAACCAGTCGCTTCTTTGACCTTTGCTACAATCTCGGCCTTATATTTATCTTGATCGATAAACTGGGAAGCAACCACACCACCCACTCCCGCAAGAATGATGAGGCCCAGCGCTGTACCCGCCAGATATTTGGCAAATTTCGGAACACGCGGCAGAGACACCTTTGGATCATCAAAACCCGTAAGCTCCTGCACAACTTCGCCGCCGGACTGCACCTTTGGTGCATTGGATGAAACACTGTCTTTACGCTGCGCGAAATTCATATCCATCTCCTGGATTCAAAAGAAAAGAGCCATATCTAGTGTTATAGATATGGCTCCCCCTAAAGAAAAGTCAAAAATGGGCCTACGCCGCAATATATTGCCCGCCATTGACGGTCATCGTAGCGCCCGTGATAAAAGATGCCCGATCAGACGCCAGAAAAACCACCATATCGGCAATCTCTTCGGGCTTACCCATCCGCGCCGCCGGAATCTGGCGAATAATGGAGTCGAGCACTTCCTGCGGCATCGCTGCCGTCATCTCGGTTGCAATATAGCCGGGGCAAATCGCATTAACCGTAACACCTTTGGCGGCGCTTTCCTGCGCCAGCGCGCGCGTAAAGCCAAGCATCCCCGCTTTCGCTGCCGAATAATTGCACTGCCCGAGTTGTCCCTTTTGCCCATTGATCGAACTAATATTGATAATGCGCCCGAACTGACGCTCCCGCATACCGGCAATCACCGCGCGGCACATATTGAAACAGGAGGTCAGGTTGGTCTCAATCACCGCGTGCCAACTGTCTTCCGGCATTTTATGAAGCATTCCGTCTTTGGTAATACCCGCGTTATTGACTAGAATGGACACTGGCCCCAAGACACTTTCGATAGCGGTAACGGCAGCCTGACATGCGGCAAAATCAGCAACATCGGCTTTAAACACTTTGGCGCCCGTCTCGGCCGCGCATTTTTGAGCGGCCTCCTCGTTCCCGTGATAAAGAGCCGCCACCTGATACCCTTCAGCCACCAAAGCTTTGGTAATGGCAAACCCGATACCGCGCGTACCTCCTGTAACAACTGCAACTTTCGACATACTCATCAACTCCCTTAAACTTTCTCAACACATAGCGCGATACCCATCCCGCCACCGATACACAATGTGGCAAGACCTTTTTGGGCACTCGTCCGTTTCATCTCATGCAGCAAGGTGGTGAGCACACGTGCGCCCGAGGCCCCAATCGGGTGACCCAGCGCAATCGCACCGCCATTGACATTGACTTTTGAAGGATCAAATTTCATCTCCTTCATCACCGCGCACGCCTGCGCGGCAAAGGCTTCGTTCGCTTCGATCAAATCGAGATCAGCCACGCTCCACCCTGCTTTCTCGAGGGCCTTTTGCGACGCAGGGATCGGCCCCGTTCCCATGATGGACGGATCAACACCCGCCGTCGCCCATGAGACAATTTTTGCCAAAGGCTTAAGGCCGCGTTTCGCCGCTTCATCCGCGCTCATGAGCACAAGTGCCGCAGCGCCATCATTGATCCCCGAAGCATTCCCTGCCGTCACCGTCCCATCCGATTTAAACGCAGGGCGAAGGCCCGCGAGTGTCTCGGTGGTTGTTCCGGCGCGCGGAAATTCATCCGTATCAATCACAATATCTTGTTTCTTTTGTTTGATCGTAACCGGAACAATCTCATCTTTGAATTTTCCGCCTTTGATCGCAGCTTCAGCACGCTGCTGGGATGTGGCCGCAAGTGAGTCCTGATCGCCGCGTGTCAGAGCATATTTCGTGGCCACATTCTCGGCCGTAATCCCCATATGATAGCCGTTGAAAATATCCCACAAACCATCCTTAATCATGGTATCCACAAATTCGGCGTTGCCCATTTTGGTACCATTACGCAGATGAATGGCATGGCTTGACTGGCTCATGCTTTCCTGACCGCCCGCCACAACAATCTTCGCATCGCCGTTCAAGATCGCCTGCATACCAAGTGCCACAGCGCGAAGGCCCGATCCACACACCTGATTAATGGTCATCGCCGTTGCCGTAACCGGAATACCAGCTGCAATCGCCGTCTGGCGCGCAGGGTTCTGCCCACAATTGGCGGTTAAGACCTGCCCCAAAATAACATCATCAACGTCATCGGCCTTAACTCCCGCTTCTGTCAAAGCCGCCGTCACGGCAACCTTACCCAGATCAACCGCCGAAAGAGACGACAGCCCCCCCAGAAACGCGCCAATAGCCGTCCGTTTTGCCGCAACAATCACAACCGATTTATCTGGCATAAAAACCCCCGAAAATGTCTAAAAATGTTAAGAGTGAACGGGCAGGACTATGCACGGAAAGATTAAAAAAGACCACCCTTAACTTTTGCTGCACCGCATAAAAAATGCCCCATCACGGTGGGGCCGGGACGGGGCTTTTTGTGAGTCTGTTGTTATAATCCCTCGCTTAACACGGGGACATTTTGACCCTCTAAACTTTTATACGAAGTCACGTGAACGTGAACCCGCCTCTTGTTCGCGGTGATACTCAAGTGCATCCTGAACAGATTCAATTTTCCGGCGCGTCCCGCCAGCGGCACATCCAAAAGCCAGTGCCCCTGCTGCAAATACAGCCCCGATTCCCCCCGCCGCGACAGCTATGGCAGCATTATTCCCAGCATCAGAGAGATGTCGCTCAACAACGCCGTCATCTTTGCGTTCCATGGTAAGCAGTGG
Organism: Pseudobdellovibrionaceae bacterium; assembly: GCA_041674725.1. Taxonomy (GTDB): domain Bacteria; phylum Pseudomonadota; class Alphaproteobacteria; order Micavibrionales; family Micavibrionaceae; genus UBA1573. Next base: position 64,969 of record JBAYVC010000003.1, read on the forward strand.
CTTTCTCTCATCTATAAAATCACCCGCAGAGGTAGACTCAACTTGAACGCTCGGCGCTGCTGCGGATAAATTGCTCACACCTTCAATCCCCTCAACCAAGGCGACAGAGACTCCAGCCGCAGCAAACGTGCCCGCCAAAGCTGTACCAGCAACCTGCGCCCAAAAACGGCGTTTAAGTTCACCCAGTTTGGTTTGACATCTTTCAATGGCACTCGGTTTTGCTATCTCTGTATTCATCATATACTTTCATAAACATGATTTTAATATAAGAACAAGTTGAGAATTTTCTATCATATTTATTATGGAATACACAAGGAAAAATAGTTTTCCCCCTACTTTTTTTATAATTTTTCTGCTAAACGCTTGATATGGATATAATTTCTCTCTTAAAAACATTTGGTTACCTAGGCGTCTGGACAGCTCTTTTTTGCGAAGGCGCTTTTATTTTTGGTATTTTCCTCCCCGGAGACTCCCTGCTTTTCCCCATCGGAATCCTCGCTGGCCAAGATGTCTTCAATCTCTGGATCATGCTCCCAGGGTGTTTTGTGGCAGCTTTTCTCGGTAATTTGGCGGGATACGAAATCGGCAAGCGCTGGGGGCCAAAAATTCTGGAAAAAACGAAAGGGAAACTCATCAAACAAGATCACGTTGACAAGTGCACGGACTTCTTCGCCAAATACGGCCCCTTTACCGTGGTCATCGCCCGCTTCATCCATTTCGCGCGAACTCTGGTGCCATTTATGGCCGGTATGACAGGCATGAACTACAAAGCATTTGTCATCTACTCTGCCATAGGCGCGCTGGCATGGGCCGTGGGCATCCCCTTGGCGGGCTATCTCGTTGGCAGCCTAATCCCCGAGGGCAATATCGACAAAATCATCCTACCCCTTATTGCCGCGATTATTGTTGCAGCAGCTTTGCCCAAAATCATACGCTGGATTTTTTCAAAAATTTCCGAAAAGCGGAAAGAGTCTTCTCGCTGACATGATGCTCGACCCCTTCGGAATCAAGCTGGGCAGTCTTTTCATCAACACCGAGGGCAAGAAGAAAACGAAAAACAAGGTCGTGCCGCTCCTGACATTTTTGAGCTAAAACCTGCCCTTGTTCCGTAAGGAAAAGTGAGCGGTACGGGCGGTTAGTCACAAATCCCTCACGATTGAGCCTTCCGATAATCTTGTTCACCGTGGCATGTGACACACCAAAATTCTCGGCCAAATCGACCACCCTCGCCTCGCCTTTGGCAGCAATCAGTTCGGCAATCAGCTCGACATAATCCTCCGCCGTCTCGTTCTGGTGAGCAAGACGTACGTAGTCAAAGGCATCCGCGCGGCGGACAGGCGTCTTTTTACTAGAGGCAGGAGCTTTTTCACTTGTCATCCCTCATGATGAATCGATTTAAGCGACTTGTCAAATTTGTTGCCAAGGCTACAATTATATGCCTATACTATAAATAACCGGAGTGAATCCGGACCGATAGATAGAATTGAGGATACTTACTGCATGACGCCTGAAGCATTAGCGCTCCACCTGAAGGCAAAATCCCTCCCCGAAGTGTTCGGGACGATCAAAACCCGTGATTCAGGCTCTTATCTCAAGCGTCTAGTGCCCTTTCTGGGGCCCGGCTACCTTGTGGCTGTGGGCTACATGGATCCGGGCAATTGGGCAACGGCCCTCGCCGGCGGCTCTAAGTTCGGCTATACCTTGCTCGCAGTTTGTCTCATCTCGAATCTTATGGCTATACTGCTCCAATCTTTGTGTGCCCGCCTTGGCGTGGCCACCGGACATGACCTTGCGCAGGCCTGTCGCGCCTTTTTCCCAAAACCCTTATCTTTCGTGCTCTGGATTCTGGCGGAACTCGCCATCTGCGCCACCGATCTAGCCGAGGTAATCGGGACAGCGATCGGCCTCTATCTTCTCTTCAATATTCCGCTTGAATGGGGAGTCTTGCTGACAGGTCTTGACGTCTTTCTGGTTTTGGCCCTCCAACGTGTGGGATTCAGGTGGATTGAAGCCTTCATTATTTCACTTCTGGTTATTATTTTTGGGTGCTTTGGCGTTCAGATGATATTAGCCGAGCCAGACATAATGGGCATTCTGGGCGGCTTTGTTCCGCGACCCGAGATCATCACCAACCCCGAAATGCTCTATATTGCCTTGGGGATTATCGGCGCAACCGTCATGCCCCATAATCTTTATCTCCATTCTTCGATTGTCCAGACCCGTATAATTGGCGACAGTGACGCCGAGAAAAAATCAGCGATCCATTTCGCCACGATCGACTCAACGCTCGCCCTCATGCTGGCATTGTTGGTCAACGGGTCTATTCTGATCTTGGCTGCCGCCACTTTCCACAGCTCAGGGCACACCGAAATTGCCGAACTGGGCGATGCCCATAATATGCTGATGCCCCTCCTTGGCACCGCGCTGGCCGGAACACTCTTTGGTGTAGCGCTTTTGTGCTGCGGCCTCAATTCAACCGTGACCGCGACCCTCTCAGGCCAGATCGTGATGGAAGGCTTTATCAATATCCGCGTAGCGCCGTGGGTGAGGCGCCTAATTACGCGCGGCATTGCAATTGTTCCGGCTATGATTATCACCGTGCTCTATGGCAGTGAAGGAACCGGCAAACTCCTTATTCTCTCGCAGGTTATTCTCTCGCTGCAGCTCCCCTTTGCCGTGGTACCGCTGATCCTCTTTACCAGCCGCAAAAGCATTATCGGCAATTTCAAGGCCCCCGCATGGATTATTGCCCTCGCCAGCCTCACCGCCGCCATCCTCATCACCCTCAACATCAAAATGTTATTGGATATTCTCTTCGCGTAGTAATTCTTGATTTTCTTACCCTGCCCCCATAATCTGAGACGATTATTGGTTGATTACCCATGAGGAAAAATCAATGCGCATATTTTTACTGTTCATCAGCCTCTTTACACTCTCAGCTTGCACAAACCAAAGCGAGACCAAAACACCCCAATTTCAGGTATCACCCCAAGGAAAAGTAACAGGAGAGACATTTTATAAGAACTGTAAAGAAGCCGTTGAAACTTCAAAATCAGAGAAAGACCTCTACAAAAGTTTCTGTGGCTACGTATTCTCCACTTATATGCTATCAACCACTTACGATAAGTTGATCATACTGGATCTTGTCGATGAAAAAACTCAAGACAGCGTTATGACACCCTACAATGATTTTTATAAATATTACTACAACTGCGCATTACAAAAAGGTTATTTAGTGCTCTCGGGATATGGTAGAAAATCTCCCGAGAAAATTTCAGACATCAATTGGCCTGCGACCTACGTAAAATATTGGGAGATGTTTTATATGAACTCGACCAACAAAGACAAGCTTCCAGAAAAACCCTTTGGAGAAATATTGCTTGAGATACTCATAGGAAGAGGAGACTGCCATCCTGTAAATTTAAAACACTATGGTGTTCGCCCATCAGAAAAAGCTGTCATAGAAAGCCCTTAGCCTTAAAACTACTCCAGCATCCAATCCCGCATTGGTTCCCACACATGAGAGGGCGCATCGCTACCCACCATCATGCTGATATGACCGCAATCGACCGCGAGCACATAACCATCCTGTACCAAAGTCGAGAGCGGCTCGGCTGACTCGGGCGGCACAATCCGGTCACGCTGCGGCACAATCACGAGAGACGGCGCGGCAATTTTTGCGGCATCAATGACCTCACCGGCAATTGTCCATGCACCCGAAACAGGCTTGTTATCCACATACCAATCACCCACGCACTGCCGCACAATCCCCGCCGGAAGATCAATCCCGCCATTGACCCAGTCCTCAACGGCCACAAAAAGCCGCGCCTGTGCACTCCCCATATCCATGTCGGCAAAGGCTGCGAATTTTCGCGCAACCAGCGTCGGGTCAACCCCCGCAAAGATCATCTGCATCCATTCCATCGGCATATAATCCAGATGCGCCACACGGGAGAGTCCATCACGCGCCCAGCCGCGCACGGCTTGCGGCAAATTCCCCTCGGCCCCCGACGCGAAATCCCATGGCGCAGCAATAAAAACCAATTTATCAAAAATGTCAGGGCGCAGCACCGCACCCGCAGCAAGAAACAGGCCACCCATACAATAGCCCATCCCCGTAAGCGGTGCCCCCTCAGTCTCCTTCTTCAGCCACTCAAGGCCACGGACTAGCTTCGTACCCAGCGCCAGATCAAGCGTGGCCAGTTCCGCATCATTTCGCAAATTGCCCCATTCAATCACAAACACATCAAACCCCTGCCGTGTCAGCCAATGCACGAGTGACCTTTCCTGCGGCAAAATATCAAGGATCTCGGCGCCGTTAATCATCGACGGGATAATCACCACCGACCCCTTGATTTTTTTGCGCCCGCCCGCATACCAGACAATGCGCATTTCGCCATCACTCCAGACAATGCTGCGGCTTTGTGGCGCGCGCGCATACGGATGCAGCTGGTACTGTTTTAACCCCTCAACCACTTTCTCCATGCTGCTGATAACTTGGCGACCACGCCCCTGCTGCCAGAATTCATCCCCCTGAAACGGCTCGTCCTGAAAATCGCCTTGCTGCGCAAACGCACCCGCCGCGAGCGTCAGGTGCATCATCAACGGACGCTGACGCTCACTCGATCTAACAAAATTTGAAGAGGTTGTTTTAGACATATCGCACAGCTTGTTTTTGTATTATGACATCAATGGGGATAGTGCAGCAAAGTGATTGTAAGAAAAAGCAATTTGTGGTTAATTTGCAGTATGATCATGCAACAATTTACACCACAGGTGCAACATGGCTACTAAAAAAGGTGGCGACAAGCCGACTGTCATTAAAAAATATGCGAATCGTCGTCTATACGATACCGGACGCAGCAGCTATGTGACGCTCGACGACTTGTGCCAGATGATCAAAGAAGGATATGACTTCGTTGTGTACGATGCTAAGAGCGGTGAAGACTTGACCCGCTCGGTCATGACCCAGATCATCGTCGAACAGGAATCCAAAGGCGAGACTAATCTTTTGCCAACCAACTTTCTTAAACAACTGATCGGCTTTTACGGTGACAATATGGGTCAGCTGGTTCCCAACTATCTGGAACAGGCTTTCGATGACTTCACCAAAAAACAGGATCAGTTCCGCGACCAGCTCAACAAATCCTTCGGCGGCATCTTTCCGGTAAACGCCTTTGAAGAAATGAGCAAACAAAATATCGCCATGTTTGAAAATGCCATGAAAGCCTTTACTGCTTTCACAGCGCAGAACAAAAAATCGGATCAGAACACTGAAAAGTAAGTTGTCACAGAAAAATTCCCAACAGCCCCGCAAGGGGCTGTTTTATTATGAAGTTACATCTTATTTTTTAAGCCACAACCGCTCCATCGACGGCAAACCGTGCACAAAGCCCTGAATATGATCTATACCATCACGGGTGAGTGAATCAGCTTCAGCCAAGGTTTCAGCCCCTTCACCAACCGTCTCGAGATTCATGGACGCCGCAAGTGAGTGGAGCGTTTTGATAAAAAGTTTATTTTCTTCCTTGTCCATATCACGCACGAAGGACTTATCGATTTTGACAATATCGAGCGACAGATCTTTAAGCTGGGTAAAGGCCGTAGCCCCCGCGCCAAAATCATCCAGCGCAATCCGGCACCCAAGATCTTGTAGGGCACGCACCACGCGCATGGTATGATTAACATCACTCATGGCCACGCTTTCGGTAATCTCAACAATCAAGCGGCATGCGACATCCGGATAATCGCGCAATTCCATCATCATGGTTTTGAGCCAGTCCGGATCGGTCAAGGTGTGGTTGGACACATTGACCGAAAGTGAAATTTGTGGGAAATTTTTAAGTTCCTGAATGGCCTGCTGCGTGGCAAACGTATCCACAAGGCGTGTCAATCCCATTTTCTCGACGGCTTCGATAAACCTCCCCGCCGTATGCACTTCGCCTTCTTCATCCACAAGTCGTATCAAGCATTCGTAGAAAGATACATCATGAGTGCGGGAACTGATAATATTCTGGAAGGCAATCTTCACTCGCCCGTCACGGAATGCGCGCAAGAACCCGTCCCCGATTGAAAGGGCGTTCTTGAAATTCTTGACCTCTTCATCAAGGCGCTCGGAGTATTCGACAAAACACCCACGCCCCTTGCGTTTGGCATCTTTCAGCGCAAGCTCGGCCCTCCCCAGAAGCGAGGAAGCACCAATCTGCATTTCACCAATCCGCACACCACCCATTGAGACAATTTGGTGAATAAGGCGTTCTTGCACAGCAATTGGCTGACTGTAGAAAAGTCCTAAAATGCTACGCGACGTCTCTTCCATCAAACCTTGCGGTGACTTGGAAAAGAGCAGAGCAAACACATCGCCATTAACACGCATCACCTTGGCTTCATCAGAGCAGATACGGTGCAACATCCCGTCAATCTTCTCAAGAAGCTCTTCGGCAAAGTTTGCACCATAAATTTCGTTGACCATTGATAAACGATCAACACTCACAAGAATAAGATAACCGCGGGTTATATCGCGTTCGGACTGGGACTGTATAACTTCCATTTCCTGAATAAGTTTGCGCCGTTCGGAATTTCCGGTAAAAACACTACTAACTTCTTCACGAAACCCCATCCGGCGCGCCATTTTTTTCTGCCGCTCAATTGTCTCGGAATCAATCGCCATCAAACTTTGAATTGTGGTTTTCCCCGATTGGCGGTTCCACAAGGCCACACCTGTCTCAACCACGGGCAACGCCGCACCAGTGGCGCGTTTGAGTTTATAGTTAAGTGTAAAACTTCTTTCGCCGTCTTTGCTTTTGGCGATTACATCGGCCAGTGATAACTGGCGCAAAATAAGATCTTCCGGATCGATAAGCTGGCAAAGAGCATCCTTCGTTGTGGGAACTTCGTCTTCTGCAACCCCCAATATCCCCATAACATCGCCGATAAATTCGTATTTATCTTCCTCGACATGGCAAAGATACGCCAACTGGCGGTTGGCGCGAAGCGATGATGACAGATGACTTAGCCACTCTTGGCTATCAGACATAGAAAATGTACCCTTTTCCGCGTGTAACGAAGGTTTTTAACACCCCTTTAAGTTCTACACTGACATATAAAAGTTATCAGAAGGTTGATTTACGCCAACCCCGAAGAATACATACAGATGGGTGTGCCCCTAATTCAGGTGCGCCGCAACTCGGTCACGCGCATCAATAGCCCTGTCCATAAGGTCAGCATCCCCTTCATGAGCAACCGTTGTCACCATCTTGTCCTTATAGCTGAAAAGAACGGATGCCGACGTCGCCCCAGCCCCCCCCACACAGGCAATCTCGTAACCTGAGGACTTATCGGCTCCTGAGACGCCAACTTTGGCGGGAATAGCAGCGAATTCACCATCACAGCGTGATTTCGCACGGGTCAGATAACCCGATACAATATCTTCGTAGGACGCCAAGCTCTGGGCATACCGCATTTCCGTGCTACCAAAGAGTCCATCAGATGACCAACTGAACGCACGATAATCCGGAGAATCCCCCTCAACCACTTTGATGCTGCCAGAAATAGAAACCCCCGCACGGCTCAAAAGATTGGCAATGTCGCGTTTCTCGGGATACTGGGCAGCAGGTTGGGATGAGTAGGCAGCTTGCTGGAAACCTGATGCTGGCTGGGCGGCTACAGGATAGGACTCAGCAGCTGGCTGAACAGAGTTTTGCAAATCAATAACCTGTTTTTCAAGCATTGCCATCTGGCTGGATTTTTCCTCAAGCTGTTTTTTTACAAAAGCCAGTTCCTGCTGGGCAGTTTGGTATTGTCCTTCATAAGAGGCAGGATGTACATTTGACTGCGCAGCCACCTCGTGTTTAAGCGCCTCCATCTGGCTCTTATAAGCAGCAGCTTCCTGTTCGCGCACTGTCAAAGCAGCCTTAAGATCAGCTAGTTCTTTCGCAGCCTGCGGGCTAGGAGTGCTTTGTGCCCCTTGAATTTTCTGGATCATTGCCTCTTTCTCGACAACGGTATCCTCAAGCCTATCGAGCATGGCAATCTGCTCCGTGCTGGCGATGGCCGGATCAAACAGCTTGTATTCAATCTCTTTTTTTTCCTGCTGGCATTTGAGTTTTTGCTCATCAATCATCGCACCAAGGCGCCGGATCTCGCGCTGACTTTCCTGATAACGGCGTGTGGCCTGTTCAAGATCCCAGCTGCCACCAGCCATTTTAAGCTGCGAATGTTCGCTTTCTTTTTGAAGTGTTTCAATGCGATCTGCAAGGACAGTGCGTTCTGCCGAAATTGTTTGCACCTGCAAACGCAGCTCGCGCACCTCATCACGGAGCTTATCCTCTCCAGTTCCGGCAGCAGGTTCATGGCTGGAGGCCTGCGCGGCACTGGCCTGCATCTGCTCGATCTGAGACAAGAGCGCTTTATTTTGCGCGCTCAAAGAAGCCAGTTGATCTGCCGACGCAGATGGAACAGCAGATACAGGAACATCGGCCTTAGCCTGCACCATTTTAAGCTGGTTGCGCAGTGTTTCATTCTCTGCCTTAAGTGCATCAATGCTCTGCTGAGCTACAGTCTGTGATGTTCCATTTTTACCAAGTTCTGCGAGCTTGTTCGCCATATCGGCTTTGAGTTTTTCATTCTCGCTGCGTGCTGCAGCCAATTCGGTTTTGGTTGCAGCAAGCCCCTGACGCGACACCTCGACATCACGCACAAGCTGGTTCATTTTATCAGTATCCTGCGCAGAGGGTTTTTGTGCCGCTTGCTCGCTCGCCTGAAGCTTGGCCGTCAATGCCTGATTTTGCACAAGTGCCATATCAAGTTTTTTCTGAATGTCATCAAGACGCTCTTGCGAAGCCGCCAACTCAGCCTTGGATGCCTTCTGTTGTTGTTCTTCCATCTGCGCACGCAGGGCCTCGTTCTCCGCCTTCAATTTATCAATTGCCGCATCGGTTTTGGCCATATCGACAACCGAATCCGGAACAGCGGCAGCAGCAGCTTGTTGTACCGGAACTGGCACAAATTCGGAATCCAGAACCTCGGACGAATCCGAAGGCGTTGGCTTGGCCGCCAAAAGCCCCTCACTATTTACATCCACCTTGGGATATTTCTTTTGAAAAGGTTCATCATCCCCCGCAGGCAAAGTGCGCGTATCTGCGGCAATCTTTATGACATTTTTTGCAACTTCCGGCTGGGGCGAGGTCACGCCAACTTTTTCCGACACGTCCATATCCGCAGTTTTATCAAGAGGATTGGCAGCAAGCCCCGCGATACATGTTTCAAGATCGGAAATACCTGACGTATAGCCCGCCACCGCAAAATTTTGTGTCCCCTCCCCAATGGTAACAACCAGAGCGCCCACTTTTTTGAGCGATGCCACCAAAGCAGCATCTTTGCCAAGTCCCACCACAACCGTTTTGGCCGATTGCGGCGTCACGCTGAATGTTTCTTTAGCTCCGCCCTGCGCAGCAAGACCGACTTTAAGCTTTTCGCCGCTCTTGAATTGTGGATCGGCAAAGTCAACCGCAAGGGAATATTCACCACGCCCGTTTTTGGCAAACGTTACCACACTTGCGTCGGAAAATTTCTGCGCCATCGTGCAGTAACTTCCCTGTGTCATACTGGCCACGCGCCCAACGGTCCATTTGGTTGTCGCCTTGACCGCACCATCAAGAGCATAAGCACTGACGCTGCTCAAGGATAAGGTTGAAAGAGCAAGAAGAGAGAGGGTTGCCGCAACTTTTCTGGACATGATTTTACCTGTACTGTAAAAAATTAAAAATTAAGACGCCGCATCCGTACGGATAACAAGAACTTTCTGGCCCGACGCCGGATCACGGTAAACTTCACCCACCGGACGGACATCATCATGGTCATATTGGCTAAGTGCCTGATACACCGCATCCTCAAACGAGCCAACCTGCGTGACCGTATCCTTAAGCGCAAAATTACGCTCGGCCTGCCAGATAACTTGAATGCCTGCATCTTCGCCCCAAACACTTAAAACTTCAGAAAGGGACGCCCCAGAAAGTCCGAACCAGCGTGTCTCGGTTTTTCTCTCGGGCGCAGCAGGTGTGAACACCTGGGAAAGCGCCGCATCAATCGTGCTAAGCTTTCGCGGCTCTGCCGCCGGAGTTTCGGTATGTGCCTCAACCATCGACGCCGGCGACATCATCACCGGAGAGAGTCCTTCCGGACGATATTGGGAACTGAGTTGCCCAAGTCCTCCTGTACGCATCAATTTCGCGACAGCATCCTGATAACTGCCTACGAACGAAAAATCTTCCTTAAGCACAGGATTATCAGGCGACGCCCACATGAGTTCGGCACCGCTCCTCTCCGACCAGCGGGTAAGAATTTGATGAACTGTTTCGCCCTTGCGGCCCCGCCATGATTCAACAATAACCAAAGGCTGCGGCACCGCAGATTCCATTCCAGTGCCCATATCTTCTGCGCGCAGCGGCATTGGAGCCGTAGTGCGCTCACCCTGACCATACCAGTCATCCGAAAGACCATATTTCTTTTTCACCGAGTCTGGTACATAGCGTTCCTGATACACTTCGAAAGCAGGGGCATTTTGTGCGGGGTCTTCAACTTGAACCTTGCTCACATCATGCGGCTGGGCATTGTCAGAAAGGCTCTTCCGGTTCTCCATACTGATCGTGTATTGAGGAAGGCTGTAATCACCCGAACTTTTGACCCCCTGATACGACATATCAAATCCGGCAAAAGTAGCAGGAGAAAAACTTGTGAGGGCGATACACGCCACAGGTAAAACGAGAGTATAATGTGAAAACAAACGCATGGAACATCCCCAAAGGCATAGTAAAGCTTGAGCCTATTCATAGCCTAAGTCGCGCCTTTCTGCAACGCGCCCACTGGAAAATAACCCCTGAAATATTATGAAATGTCTTCAATAGTACCCGAAGACCCGCCACCCAGTTTCAGGGCGAGTGAGGCATGGAGAAAATCATCAAGGTCACCATCCAGAACAACCCCCGAATCGGTGCGCTCAACACCCGTACGCAGGTCTTTGATCATCTGGTACGGTTGAAGCACATACGAGCGAATCTGGTGGCCCCAACCAATCTCGGTTTTGGAATCATACTGCGCACTATTGGCCACCTCCCGCTTTTGCAGCTCGACTTCATAAAGACGGGCCTTGAGCATGGCCATGGCCTGCGCACGGTTCTGATGCTGCGAGCGTTCATTTTGGCATGCCACGGCAATTCCGGTAGGGATGTGGGTTAGGCGTACCGCCGAATCGGTTTTATTGACGTGCTGCCCACCCGCCCCGCTTGAGCGGTACGTATCAACACGCAAATCCTTGTCCAGAATTTCAATATCAATCGTATCATCAACCACAGGAGACACGGCCACCGAGGCAAAACTGGTATGGCGGCGCGCCGCCGAGTCAAAGGGCGAAATACGCACAAGGCGGTGCACACCCGATTCGTGTTTGAGCCAGCCATAAGCCTGATCGCCCGATATACGGATTGTCGTTGATTTGATCCCCGCCCCATCACCCGCCGTCTCATCAAGAAGGGTGACTTTATAACCATGCTGTTCAGCCCAGCGCACATACATGCGCAGGAGCATTCCCGCCCAATCGCACGCCTCGGTACCGCCCGCGCCAGCGTTAACCTCAAGATAGGCGTCATTTCCGTCTGCTTCGCCCGAAAGAAGACTCTGCAATTGAAGTTTGGAGGCTTCTTTTTCAAGACTTTTTAGATGACCGAGCGCTTCATTGACCAAAGCTTCCTCACCTTCTAATTCGGCAAGCTCCACCATGCCGATCTGGTCAGCCAGCGCCATCTCGACACGGCGTACCTGATTAATCTGGGCCTCAAGGCGATTTTTCTCGCGCATGAGATTCTGGGCTTTATCGGGATTGTTCCAAATATTGGGGTCGGCCGCGAGCGACTCAAGTTCCTCTAGGCGCAGGAGGGAAACATCCCAGTCAAAGATGCCTCCGCAAAAGGCTTAGGGAGTAGTTGATATTATCGGCAAGTGAAGAAATATCAGCCCGCATAATGTCCCCATTTACGCCGCTTAGGCTGCCTGCTGCGCAGCATCGCCTTCAGCGAAGATGTCTGCAACAAAATTCACAAAAGTTTCGGTCAACTCACTCTTTTGCTCGGCAGAAAAAGTCATAGACAAAAGATTACCGTGAATAACCGGCGAATTTTCTGACCAGACAGCGCCAGCCGCCACAACAGCATCACGAACAGCTGCATCACCAGTCACCATAGTTGCCTGAAGCATACCGAGTTCGGCCATCATTTTAACCGCATCACCTGTTGCCAGAACAGGTTTGTAAGCGGCCATAAACCCCCCGATAAAGCGGCGCGTATGAGCCGTCATTTTCAGTTTGTCATGACCGCGATAACCGCCGGAAACAATCAGCATATCGTAATCAGCCGCCAAAGCGTCGGAAATATGTTTATCAACCGGATGGTAATGGCCCCAGCCATTCCCTTGCCAGCCATGAGCCAGTGAAGATTCGGTACTGATGAGCTTCGGAGACGCACCGGCTTCGATGAGCGCACGTTGAAACGTCGTCATCTCGATTTCATTAAAACCATTTGCAACAAGAATTGCTGCGCTTTTACCGGAAAGCGTTTTTTGCATCAGTAGGGACTCCTTAATTAATGTGTCGTTTTTGCTTTTTGTTCTTATTTGATCCTTATTTCGACCCGCCGTTTCCACTGGAGGAAGTGATCGAAATTTATGACAACCCGTCAAAGGGTGGACGGAGATTAGTCGAGTCGGCGCTGAAAAGTCAAGGAAAGTTTTCTGATGCAGGCTTACCACGCACGGGATGCAGATTCGGGGGAAATCCAGCCCCATAGGGAAAATGGAGCGGGTGACGGGTATCGAACCCGCGGCCCTCAGCTTGGGAAGCTGATGCTCTACCACTGAGCTACACCCGCACCTCCGAAGGCTGGCACAAACAGCCCCTAAACTTAGGAGACGGCAGAAGCATTCATCCCCTGTCATCCCACTTTGTTCCCGATGATAGGTATAAGAAGTTTTTGACCGTGTTTCTACTCTTTTTCTGTGGAACAAACGCAAAAAGAGTCAAATTAGGGAAAAACGACCTTTACAAATCCTCCTAAGTCCTTGTAAAACAGTGCGGTGTGTTAATAGATTTTTAACAAAAGATTCTCTCAAGGAGCATAGAATGTCCCAATTTCGCGGCATAACTCTACTGGCTGCGCTGGCCGTAAGCGCCATCGCCCTGTCCGGTTGTACAGGTTTCAAAAGCAATTCCGAAGTCGAAGCCTTGAATGAAACAAAATCAGTAGGCAGCCCCTTTACGCAAGCACTTGCTAGCGGTTACCGCGATATGGCCAACCGTGAACAAAACGTCATGTTTGACTATGCAGACGCACTGCACTTTGCCCGCAAAGGTTTGGCCGCAGCGTCCGGCGAAGTTGTTCTTCCTGAACCTGTCTCTGACTGGAACCTGAAGCCCGAACACATTGAAACCCTCTCCGCTGCCCGTGGAAAACTGGTTTCCGCACTTGATCACGGTGCCCGCGAGGTAATGCCGGACAAAGCCGCAGAAGCTCAAGTGAACTTTGATTGCTGGATTGAACAGCAAGAAGAGAACTGGCAAAAAGGCGATATTTCCTCCTGCAAAGGCAAATTCGAAGAAGCCTTGGCGGCTATTGGCGGCGCTGTAATGGCTCCATCTGAGGAAGAAATGCCCCCCGTTGTCGCAATGCCTGCCCCAACTGGCCCAATGGCTGCCGAAGATGCCAAATATCTGGTCTTCTTTGATTTTGACTCCTCGAAAGTGGATGATGGCGGCAACAATGTCGTTGACTCCGTTGCAACTGAAATCAAAAAACAAACCATCTCGGCTGTAAAAGTTGTTGGCTATACCGACACCTCGGGCAGTAAGAAATACAACAAACGTCTCTCGGCCAAACGTGCCAATGCGGTACGCGACTCCTTGATCGCCCGCGGCGTTGATCCTAACCTGCTGGTCGTAGATAGCAAAGGCGAGGAAGAACTGATGGTTCCAACCGCCGATGAAGTGCGCGAACCAGCCAACCGCCGTACGGAAATCACCTTCCAAAAATAAACGGCCTAAAAACAGATCGTACCGAATCATAAAAAAACGCCCCGCATTTCTGCGGGGCGTTTTTTATGCACCCATCAATATGCTAGGGGTGGAATAAATTTTCCTTCTTTGTCATCGCCTGAATTTTTGCATAAAATTCTAAGGCGATCCATGGGAGATATTTGTCCTTTGGCGCGGTGTCGCTGAAGAGAGAGGATGTGAACGATCTTGATTTGAGATGATTATAGGGATTTTTGCGATAGAAAAAAGCGGGGAAAAAACCCCGCCCTTTAAACCAACACTTACAATAAAACTTTAAACTTCCGTATCGACCGTCAAGGTTTGTGACGACTGAGAAGACGACGAACCACCATAGGATTTGGGCGCATCCGCTGTTTTGGTCGCAGCCTTTTGTCCGGGAAGCGTAGCTTCCTGATACTGCTTGATCTCCTGACGCACCTGACGAAACTCGACACTGGACTTGGCAATATCGGCAGATTTTTGTTGCTGGAGAAACTGGCTTTCGGCGTGCTGTACAGTCATAGCTTCACTCCGCACTTCCTGAGCGCGCTGGTACGCGCGAATCTGAGCTTCCGTCGGAAATTGTTTGACATGCTCACCAGTAGCGGCATCCCGAACAACAAAAATCGGCTTGCTCTGACCACCATTGAGATCAACATGCGGGCTTAAATAGGGCGCGACTATAGCGGCAGCCTGAACACGGGACGGATTTGCCGACAGCACCTGTGTCGAACTCGTCTGCTCTGCTACCGAGCGCAAGAGCTGTGCATTGGATACCGTTGCATTTACAGCTTCGATCATTTCCTTACCTCATGCGTTGTGATTCTTCACATACACATATCCCTATTATCAGAGTACACGAGCGCGACCAAAAGAGTCAAGATTTTTCGGCAGCCTTGGCTGTACCCTCCTCACGCAGCAATCAATTTTGAGTTTCACCCATATTGACAGGTACAGCTTATACGATTCAAAGATTAAAAAAAGATAAACATTAAAGTAGAACACAAAAATCATCCAACGATTCACATAATCATACATCATTGAATCCATTGGATTTTTTTGAATAGCTCTGGCATGATTAGACGGAATCTGTTACAATAACCTTGTGTATTACTTGCCCTTCCTAACGCACTTTCAGGATTTAGGCCACCGTGAACAACTTTCTTGAGACTCTCAAAAAATTAGGCCCTGCTCGGTTAAGCATTATGGGCGCCGTTTTGTTGGGTCTGCTCCTCTTCTTCATTTATATCTCCATGCAGGTCTCGGGGCCGCGCATGAAAATGCTTTATAAAGAACTTTCATCAGAAGATTCATCCTCAGTCGCCGCCAAGCTTGAAGAACTTAAAATTCCCTACGAGGTCAGCCCTGACGGCAGCACTGTTAATGTCGGCGATAAGGATGTCGGGCGTGCCCGCATGCTTCTCGCTCAAGACGGTCTGCCGAACGGTGGCTCCCTCGGTTATGAGATTTTTGACAAACAATCGAGTTTTGGCACCACAAACTTCGTACAAAACATCAATCAGGTACGCGCTCTTGAGGGTGAACTGGCCCGTACCATTTCCGCACTCGAACCCATTAAAAGCGCCCGTGTCCACCTTGTTTTGCCACAGCGTGAACTTTTCTCACGCGATGTAACCCCAGCAAGCGCCAGTGTCTTTCTGCGCCTGAATGGAACACGCACACTCGACAAGGAACAAATTGCGGGTATCCAGTCCATTGTGGCGCAAGCTGTTCCAAACCTGAAAGCAAAAAATGTATCAATCGTCGATTCGCATGGCGTTTTGCTGGCTGGTGGTCCCGAGGATGAAGTTACAGGTCTTTCGAGCAAAGCCGAGGAGATTAAACGTAAACAGGAAGAACGCCTGACCCGCGTCATTGAAGACCTTGTGGGCCAGACAGTAGGCTACGGCAAGGTACACGCCAACGTCGTTGTGGATATGAACTTTGACCAAACCACCGAGAATATGGAGATTTTTGACCCCGAAGGTCAGGTCGTGCGTTCGGTTCAAAACGTTGATGACAAAAGCAGCGAAGTTGATGCAACCTCCAGTAATGTTTCCGTACAAAACAATCTACCGGGCGGTAATTCAGCTCTGGATGGGGGAACACAGCCGTCGTCCAATGCCGCGCGCACAGAAGAAACCACCAACTACGAAATCAGCAAAACTGTCCGCAGCATCATCAAAGGAACAGGCGAAGTTAAAAAACTCTCCGCCTCCGTACTGATCGACGGAACCTATACCACCGATGCAGAAGGCAACAAAACCTACCAGCCTCGCGCTGAGGCCGAAATCAAAAATATTACTGCTCTGGTCAGCTCGGCGATAGGCCTTGATGAAAAACGCGGCGATAAACTGGAAGTCATTAATATGCAGTTTGTCGACGTCATCACCGAACCCGAAGAAGACCCCACCAAAATCCTTGGTTTCGAACGCTCAGACCTGCTTGATGCTGCCGAAGTCCTGACTGTCGCCGTGATGATTATTCTTGTTGTTCTTCTGGTACTCCAGCCGATGGTTGGGCGCTTGTTGGCAACAGAAACCGGCGAACCTGTGGGCGACGATGACGGTCACATGGATCCGATGGGACTTCTTTCTTCTGGAACATCAAACCCGGCCCTGATGCCTCCGGGAATGTCAGGAGGAGGACCCACCATGCAAGGTGGCGTTCAGGGATACTTGCCGGGAGGAAGTTCTGGTGGTGGCAGCTTCTTGCCAAGCGGATCGAGTGATAACGAATCCGACATGATTGATGTGCAACAGGTTGAAGGGCGCGTGAAAGCCTCCTCCCTCAAAAAAGTTGAAGATATTATTACAGCCTATCCGGAAGAAACAGTTGCCGTTGTTCGCGGCTGGATAGCACAAGAGGGCTGATAAATGCGCATTCGTGATGACTACAGATCACTAACTGGAATCGAAAAGGCCGCCATCTTTATTCTCGCGCTGACGGAAGAACACGCCTCAAAAATCTATCAAAGCCTTGATGAAACCGAAATTCTCGAAATATCCCAAACCATGGCCACGTTGGGTAAAGTAAGCTCAAGCGTTGTTGAACGGCTGTTTATCGAATTTGCCGAACAAATGACCTCCTCGAGCTCCCTCATGGGAACGTACGCCAGTACCGAGCGTATGCTCCTGAAATCTGGTATTCCAAAGGACAAAATCGGCACCATTATGGAAGAAATCCGAGGACCTGCCGGACGCACCATGTGGGAAAAGCTTGGCAACGTCAATGAAGAGGTTCTGGGCAATTTCTTGCAAAAGGAATATCCGCAGACCGTGGCTGTTGTTCTCTCCAAAATTTCAACCGACCACGCCGCGCGCGTTTTAGCTACACTGCCCGAAGGCTTTGCCCTTGAAGTGGTTCACCGTATGCTGCGTATGGAAGCTATCCAGAAGGAAGTTTTGGATGATATTGAAAAAACGCTCCGTGTCGAATTCATGGCCAACCTCGCCAAAACACAACGCCGTGACAGTCATGAACTGATGGCCGAGATTTTCAACAACATGGATCGTGGCATCGAAACACGCATGATGGATGCGCTAGAACAAACTGCACCGGACGCCGCTGAGAAAATTCGTTCCCTGATGTTTACCTTCGAGGATCTGGGTGGACTTGACCCCACATCGATCCAAACGATTATCCGAGCAGCCGACAAGGATAAACTGCCAACAGCACTCAAAGGTGCAACCGATACGCTTAAAGACCTGTTCTTCTCGAACATGTCCGAGCGCGCAGGCAAGATCATGAAAGAAGATATGGCCGCCATGGGTCCTGTCCGTCTGAAAGACGTAGAAGAAGCCCAGCAATATATAGTAAGCGTTGCCAAAGATCTGGAAAGCCGCGGCGAGATTATTCTGACCAAAGCAGGCAGTTCTGAAGACGCCATGATCTATTAGAATTTTCGTGAAGGATGAGGCCATACGTGTCAGCTGACGGACGAAAATATTTCTTTGATGTTAATAACTTCGACGCGAATATCAAGCCGGAGCCGGAGGAAGATATCCCCCCCCCGCCCCCCACCTTTTCGCTTGAAGAACTCGGACAAACCAAAGATGAAGGCTTCAAACAGGGACTCGAGCAAGGACGCCTTGAGGAGCAAACCAGCCGCGGCGCTTATATCGCTGCACAAATATCCGAGCTCAACACCGAAATCCGCGCGCTCTTTCTCTCTGAACAAATGCGCGAGAAAAAATACGAACGCGACGTTGTGTTTCTCTGTCGCGCTCTTGTCGAGCGGCTCTTTCCTGCCTTTGTGGCCGCGCAAGGTTTTGGCGAGATCGAGCGTGTTATTTTAGAGGTTCTGGCCCGCCAACCTGAAAAAACCATTCGGATTGAGGTCCCTCAAGCAGATGTCGAAGAAATTGTCACAACACTGACAAGCATCCACAACGCCGATTTTGCCCGCCTGACCATTACTGGCGTTGAATCACTCAACCCGGGCAATTGCCGTATGTCATGGGAAGATGGTGGGGCAGTACGCGACCATGACCGAATTTTAGGCGATATTATGAAAGAACTTGACGATGTCCTTGCTCTCGAGCACCAAAAGGGCCAGAATAGTGAATCAGGTGAACCTGACATATTACGAACAACCGACGAATAAACCTCAGGCATAATCAGGATTAACAAGGGGATAAAACATGGCTGATCCAGAAAACCCGAATGTAGGTGACCTTGACCTCGGCTCAATTGACGAGTCAGGCGTCGAAAAAGTAGAAAACCCATATGCCGTGGGCGAACCCATGGCCAATGACGTGACCGCAATTTATGACATTCCGGTGCAAATCTCGGCTGTCCTCGGCCGCTCATCGATGAAAGTCTCCCAGCTCTTGAAGCTCGGGCGCGGCGCGGTAGTTGAACTTGACCGCAAAGTCGGTGAAGCCATCGACATTTATGTCAATAACCGCCTCGTGGCGCGTGGCGAGGTTGTGGTGGTTGAAGACCGCCTTGGCATCACCATGACCGAAATCGTGAAGTCGGAGCAAAGTTAATCCATCATGCGTTTGATGATCGTCGGACATCTGGAAGGCCATATCAGCGCCGCAGGTAAAATCGCGCTGCAGCGCGGAGCTAAAGTCATGCATTGCGAAGACGCCGAGCAAGCTCTTGGCGCGCTTAGGAATGGCAAAGGCGCCGACCTCGTCATGATCGACGTCAAACAAAAAATCGGCCCCTTTATCGAGGCCTTGAGGAATGAGCGCATCCACGTGCCTGTTGTGGCCTGTGGGATCGGCACAGACGCACGCGCAGCGGTGAAAGCCATTCAGGATGGCGCGAAGGAATACGTTCCCTTGCCACCTGATGCAGAACTGATCGCGGCCATTTTCGAAGCCGTGACGGAAGAAAACAATACCATGATCGCCTCTGATCCGGCGATGAAACAAGTGGTAAGCATGGCCGAGAAAATCGCGCCCTCTGAAGCTACCGTGCTGATTACCGGCGAGTCCGGTACCGGAAAAGAAGTCATGTCCCAATTTATTCACCGCAAATCCAAACGCGGGAATGGGGCCTTTATTGCCGTGAACTGCGCAGCGATTCCTGAAAGCCTTTTGGAATCCGAACTCTTCGGCCATGAAAAAGGCGCCTTCACCGGAGCCACTGCGCGGCGCCTTGGAAAATTCGAAGAGGCAAACGGGGGCACGCTCCTCCTTGATGAAGTCTCGGAAATGCACCCGCTTTTGCAGGCAAAATTGCTCCGCGCCATACAGGAACGCGAGATCACCCGCATCGGCAGCAACGAAGCGGTGAAAATCGATGTGCGGATCATCGCAACATCGAACCGTAATCTGGAAGAGTCAGTCACCAAAGGCGAATTCCGCGAAGACCTCTATTTCCGTTTGAATGTGGTCAATATTCGCCTGCCGTCCTTGCGCGAACGCAAAGGCGACCTGCCTGCCCTCGCCCAGTTTTTCATTGATAAATATTCCGAGCAAAACGGCGTTGCGACCAAAAAACTCTCGCCCACCGCCACAGCCAAAGTTGCGGCCCATCACTGGCGCGGCAATATTCGCGAACTCGAGAACACCATGCACCGCGCGGTGCTGATGTCGGTTGAAGACCCGATGGAAGAAGGCGCAATCCATATCGCAGGGATGGTGAGCAGTGCCCCAAGCGCGCCTAACCCGACCGCCAAAGCCCCCGACCCCGCAGGCGTGTCAGGCGCAGGGCGCGAGGGCAGCGTGCAAAACGAGGGCGCTGTTGTATCGCTCATTGGACGCACCATTGCGGACGTGGAACGCGATATGATTGTGAATACGCTAGATCATTGCCTCGGGAACCGCACCCATGCCGCCAACATCCTCGGCATCTCGATCAGGACGCTGCGAAATAAAATCAACCAATACCGCATCGAAGGTCTTGAAATCCCTGAGGCCTAATCCCTTCCATTCCTGTCCTTCCGGCGCAGGCCGGAATCCATTTTCAAACCACCCAAGGCACCCCGAAAACGTAAAGCTCTACCGTCATTGCGAGGAACGAAAGTTCCGAAGCTATATCTTAAAGTGAAAATTCAGCACCTAACTTAGTAATCATGCTTAGGTAGGTATGAGCGATTGCTTGACCAACACTTGTCATTTGATTTATGGCGAGATCTTTGTCCCAAACTTTTAAAATATCTTTCATTAAAGGGTATTGTTCTAATTTCAACCTAACTTCGTTTTCAGGCTGTAAGTTAGTTTGGATTAATTTTTTTATTTCTACAATTTCACCTTCAGTCCATGAGTAGTTTGGGGCATAAAATTTTAAAGCATCTTCATTTAGAAAGCGGACTTGTATTTTACTCGAGTCATTTACGCATGGCATGAATAACTCTTTGGGAACATTGTTTTGGAACTTGGAATCCATCTCGCTTTGATCAAGGCCATTTGAAAAGAAGCCTGGATATTTCATTCGAAATATATTTTCTAAACGATTCTGAAACGGGGTTACTTTTATGCAATTCAAATACTCCAGAAGCATCATATGCTTTTGCGAACAGTCCGCATTCAGAATATCGATCTTTCCTACCTCTTCTTCTGTTCTGGTTATTACAATATCAAGTGAAGTTGCCCTGATTTGAAGTCTGTAAAAAAAATAAAGTATGGCCAGTATTTGAAAGTGGTTCTTACGCAATTTTGGGATGGTTTTAATGGCTTCAGAAAAAATAACTGAGTTAAAGGAAAACTCATCTTCTTCTATGGCTTTTGAAACACAATCAACTAAAAGAAGTTTAAGGTCATTGTTGCCATCTGAGAGAGCGAATCCCTTTTGTGCTTCAAATAAATCATTTTGTACTCTGGGCCACTTGAAATGATCTAAATGGGTAAAGCGATCCTTACCCAACCCTTCCATCAAACATGAAATGAGGTCTTCTGCTCTAGCGCACGCAACTTTTGCAGCCTCTTGTTGAAGTTTTGGAAAATTAGTATCCCATATAAGCTGACAAATTTCTCGAATGTCATTAATGCTAGAACCCATATTCACTATCCCAGCTTGGACAATGACACTATTATCACCAGCCTTCGTTTTTTGGGTAGTATCAGACATTTTTACTTTTTCTCAATGTTACCGATTTGAACAGAAATTGAATTATCACCCGATTTTTGATTCTGGGTAATATTTTTTACGTTAGCAGATTTACTCATAAGGTACTTAATTGCACCTGTAATTACGGCGGCAACCACTATGGGAATCAACCAACGCCAAAAAGGATCGAGCGTATTCCAGAATTCACGCAGATGTTCCATGCTCAATTACTCCCACTCAATCGTCCCGGGAGGCTTACTGGTGATGTCATAGACCACGCGGTTGACGCCGCGCACCTCGTTGATGATGCGGGTCGCAACCTTGCCGAGGAACGCATGGTCATACGGGAAGTAATCCGCCGTCATGCCGTCCGTCGAGGTGACTGCCCTGAGAGCCAGCACATGATCGTAGGTGCGCCCGTCGCCCATCACGCCCACGGTCTTGACCGGAAGGAGAACAGCAAAGGCTTGCCAGATCACATCATAAAGACCTGCCTTTTTAATCTCCTCAATATAAATTTTATCGGCATTCCTGAGGATCTCGAGTTTTTCCGGCGTAATCTCGCCCGGAATACGAATAGCAAGTCCCGGCCCCGGGAAGGGGTGACGACGGATGAAATCTTCATTCATGCCGAGTTCTCGGCCCAGTGCCCGCACCTCGTCCTTGAACAGCTCCCGCATCGGCTCCACCAACTGCATATTCATCCGTTCCGGCAGACCGCCCACATTATGGTGCGATTTAATCGTGACCGACGGCCCGCCCGTGAACGACACGGACTCAATCACATCAGGATAGAGTGTGCCCTGCGCCAGAAACTCCGCGCCGCCAATACGCGCCGCGCACGCTTCAAAGACTTCGATAAACGCAGCGCCAATAATTTTTCGTTTTTGCTCCGGATCACTCACCCCCGCAAGGCGCGAGAGGAAAAGTTCAGAAGCATCCTCGTGAATGAGTTTGATGTTGTAATGGTTTTTGAACAAATCAACGACCTGTTCGCTCTCACCCGCCCGCATCAATCCTGTATCGACATAGATACAGGTGAGTTGATCGCCAATCGCTTCATGGATCAGCACCGCCGTGACAGAGGAATCCACGCCGCCCGAGAGGCCACAAATTACGCGCCCCTCGCCCACTTGGGCCCGGATTTTCTCAATTGCTTCCGCGCGAAACGCATTCATCGTCCAGTCCGCATGGCAACCGCACACATGTTTGACAAAATTGGCAATGAGTTTCCCGCCATCCGGTGTGTGCATAACCTCAGGGTGGAACTGCATACCGTAAAATTTACGTTCATCATCCGCCACGGCCGAACAAGGCGCACCGCTCGATGTCCCTACAATTTTAAAGCCATGCGGGACATTGGTCACACGGTCACCATGCGACATCCAAACCTCGTACGAAGTCCCCTTCTCCCACACCCCATGGAACAACAAACAATCATGTTCTACTTTGACAGCGCCGCGTCCGAACTCTTTATGCTCTGACCCTTCAACCTTGCCGCCGAGCTGCTCACACATGGTCTGCTGCCCGTAACAAATGCCAAAGATTGGCGTGTTCATGTCAAAAATAAACGCAGGCGCGCGCGGGCTTCCTTCTTCGGTTACCGAGGCAGGGCCACCCGAAAGGATAATCCCCTTGGGCGCGAAATCACGCACGCGGCCCTCAGATGCCTGATTAAACGGCCAGATTTCACAATAGACACCTGTCTCGCGTACGCGGCGCGCAATGAGCTGGGTCACTTGGGAACCAAAATCAAGAATGAGGATACGATCGTGATGCATGGAAATCTCCTTCGGGCATAGAGGGCGTGGACAGGCGGTTTCACCCTCTTTTAAGAGCATCCCCCCCTGAAATCAAAGGAAATCGAAAGAAATCAGCAGTAAAACCCAGTTCGTTTTGCACAAAATACGTAAAATTCAAGAAATACCTGTACTTTTATTCTGAAACGCCTATTATGGCTGCCATTCCCCATAGCACAGGTTGATACCCGTGATGATCCGTTAGGGACGGATTGGCAGGGAAGAAACACACCCTTTTGCAAGGAGCAAATTGATGGCTGATATTGATACCAGCAAACCGCTTAAACCAAAAGCCAGCGCTGTATGGCTGATTGATAATACAACACTGAGTTTTGACCAGATCGCCGATTATACCGGACTCCACGTGGTAGAAATTCAAGCCTTGGCCGATGAAGAAGTCGGGCGCGGCATTATCGGTGAAAGCCCTATTCAGGCCGGTGAACTCACCGCCGCCGAAATTGAGCGCTGCGAAAATGACGCTGTCGCCTCTCTCAAAATTCTCAAACGCGAAGGCCCTGCTCTCAAAATCCGTGGCAAAGGCCCGCGCTACACGCCCGTCGCCCGCCGCAACGACAAACCGGATGCGATTGCTTATCTTCTTAAAAACCATTCCGAAATTTCGGAAGCACAGATCTGCAAACTGGTCGGCACCACCAAGCCCACCATTCAGGCCATCCGTGACCGCACCCACCCGAACGCCGGAAACCTCAACCCGCGCAACCCTGCAGAGATCGGCCTGTGCACCTATCAGGAACTCGAAGCAGCAATTCGCAAAGGGATGAAAGCTCAAGGCCGCGATCCTGATGCCGAAGCCGCCAAAGCTGCTGCCAAAGCTGCTGCGCAAGCCGTGATTGATGATGCGCAAGCCGCGCAAGACAAACAGTCCTTTGATTTCTCGAACTTCCTGAAATCAACCGGACGCTCGTCATAGAGCACGACAAAAACCGGAAAAGCAAAACGACCCGCGAGGGTCGTTTTTTTATTCTCCTCAGGTAAACTCGTTACGAGTTCAACTGCTCTTTGACTTTGAGTTTGAGCCTTTTGAGTTTTCGCATCTCAAGATCTGATGTCGAAGGATGCAGACTCATCTCGTGGATTTCAGCCTCCAGAGCTGAGTGACGGGCACGAAGGGCCTCAAGGCGTGAAGATGACACAGACGCTTGTTGAGCTAAAGCCATTGCATTTCTCCTTTTTTATGATTGCGAATAACACACTCTATCACAGCGTAAGGAACGTTCTCCAGAACTATTTGGAACGAAATTTTATTACAAAAATTCTGGAAAAGTCTCTTAAAAGTCCCTACGCCGATATCATATTGTTATTGCTTAAGTCTTTGCACATCTACCAGTATTGCAGAGCAATATTAATTTAACGTAAAAAATTTACTCTTCCTTGTCTTTGAAAGGCGAGCGGCGGAGTTCACCCGCATCATCGAGAATCGGATAAGCAATGGATGTCACCAGACTATTAATACGGCGCAGATCGCGGATAACATCCATATGCAGGTCAGTGGTCGCAAGCGTCTCAGGAATTCCGCGCCGCAGCCGCGCCAAATGATTTTGTGACGCCTCTTTTTCGGCGCGCTTGATAATCACCTTATCATCCACCAGTTGACGTGCAAGACGTACATCGCCTGAAATAAATACAGTCTGGGCAAGGCGCACACTATCCAGAACCAGATTAAACAACCGATCAAGCTCCAACTGCCCCTCGTCCGAGAACTCAAGTTGTTCTTTGATCTTCCGCTCAGCCATTGGCAAAAGATTGCGGTCAATAATATCGCCGACATGTTCAATATTGGTTGCAAAAGTCAAAATCTGGAAGTGCCTCTTGCCTTCCGGCTCGTTCATTGTCTCTTGCGTGATCTTGACCAGATATGTTTTAAGTGCGCGATAAATCCTGTCCACATGTTCGTCAGCGGCACGAATTTTACTGATCTGCGCCACATCATTCTTTGAGAAAGCAACCCAGATCATCTGCATCATCTGATCCGTCATATCCGCGATACGCAAAACTTCACGGGCCGCGTTGGTGAGCGCCACCGTCGGCGTATCCAAAACACGCTCATCAAGATATTGCGGCATCACCGCCTTTTGTGCCAGATCAGCCCTATCCGGCACAATTTCCAACGCCATCCGCGCAACTAGTCCCAGAAAGGGCATGAAAAGGAACGCCAGAAACACATTAAACAGCACATGGAAATTCACCACCATCCGCGCATCGTCCGCAGGAATAAGGATCAGAAAAGGTTTTAGAAATTCAAAGAGAGCGAATACAACCACAACACCAAACAAGCGCATAATGAGGTTGCCAACAGGAACACGGCGTGCCTCGGGCGTATCTTTAAGCCCCGAAATGAGTGGGGCCAGTACATTCCCGATATTAGCCCCCAGCACCATCATAAACGCAAGATGAAGAGGAATAACGCCGCTTCCCACCATCGACATCAAAAGCAAAACAATCGCCAGCGATGAGTGAAAAAGCCACGTTAAAATAACCCCCATAATGACAGAAAAAATTGGGTCACGATCAAGGGGAGCAAGAATAAGCGGCAGAACTTCGGAATCTTTAAAATCCGCCGCCGAGCTTTTAATCAAAAACAACGCCAACAGCATGAGACCCAGCCCCATCAAAATCCGCCCTACTTGGCGGCGCGGCGCGGCCAGATCTTTTCCCGCGTAAAATATGTAACCAACAATCACCAAAATGGGGGAAAGCCACGACAGGTCGAGCGTGAGAACTTGCGCCACAAGCGTAGTACCCACATCCGCCCCCAGAACAACAGCCAAGGCCGAGGCCGTAGAAATGAGCCCTTGTCCGGCAAAGCCGGAAATTATCATAGTGGTCGCAGTGGAACTCTGGAGTAACGCCGTCACCCCTAGCCCCGCCAGAAAAGCCGTGAAGCGATAACGCGTGGCCGCTTCAATAGTCTTACGCAGTTGCACACCAAACACGCGTGTCACACCCGTTTTGACCAAGCGCAGGCCAAACAGCAACAGGCAGACACCACCAATAATATGAAGAAGAACAAGGCTCGGCATAAACTTTCCTAAACCACCAGTCTAACGCTGAATGTGAACAAGAACAAGACTATTCAAAATGAAGAATGCTCTTTGAGGAATGAAATTTCCTCAGGTGTAGAGGCACGCCCCAAAAGGGTATTGCGTTCTGGATAACGCCCGAACATTGTGATGATCTCACGCGCCCGCACCGCCTGCTCATAGACGATTGGTTCTTGGTCACGCTGCAAAAAGCATTTCTGGACACCCAACTCAACATCCAGAAAATTTTCGCTATGCAACAAAGGAAAGTAAAAAAACTTCCGCCGCTCGGGAAGGGTCATCTGGTCAAAGCCGCGCAAGAGTGAAAAATGCGCAAGGCGCACAGCATCATCAAGTCGCTCGAACACACGCGATGTACCTCGAAACATAAATTGTGGAAACTGGTCAAAGAGCAAGATCAGCGCAAGAGCACCCGTATCATCATGTTCCCACACATCAAACAACCCCTGACTTGCCAAAGAATAAAGGTCAAGGAAATGCTCCTTGACCTTGTTGTCGTAGTCGGGATTAACCTGCTGCCACTGTATTGGCACCGATTCATCGAACCAGAAAGATAGAATAGCGGTGCGCGCGTCTCTCATCGCCACCCTACCCTATTTTTTTTCGATCAAAGCTCGATACTTCTTTTCAGCCCTGTCAGCCAGAAAAGTAAGCGCAACAGCCGGAACAAAAGGGATGATGAATAAAGAAATTGTCGCCGGATCACGAAGAGCGTCAAAAAGGCGACCTTCGATATTTTTGACATAGAAAACGCCAAAAACAAAAATTCCAACCGCCACAAAGAAATAAGACGCGACGCGGTACAACTTTGATTTAATCAAATACTCACGGGGATCTTTATTTTTGGGCGCCATCTCAATGAACCTTCTTCCACACAGTACGCTTCACAGCATACATCAAACCAGCTAAAATTGTGAGAAAAATTACAACCTTGATGCCCATGCGTTTGCGCTCTTCCATCTCTGGTTCAGCCGTCCATGTCAAGAAATGCGCCACATCTTTGGCATATTGTTCCTTGGTCTGCGCGCTGCCATCTTCGTAAGTTACAGCGCCATCCGAAAGAGGTTCCGGCATCGCGATGATATTTCCTGCCATAACAGTGTTATAATATTGACCATCATTAAGTGAAAAACCTTCCGGTGCAACTTTATAACCCGTGAGGACGCCATAAACATAGTCAGCGCCGCCATGGCGTGCCTTGGTAATCAAGGACAGATCGGGAGGAAGCGAACCGCCATTTGAGGCAGCAGCCGCCTTATCATTGGCAAAGGGTGATTTGAATTTATCGGATGGACGCGCCGGACGCTCGAACATCTCGCCCTCATCATTTGGGCCATCCATGACCGTGTATTCCCCTGCGATCGCCTTCACCTGATCAGGTGAATAACCCAGAGCGGTGAGATTGCGATACGCCACACGTTTGAGCGAATGGCAACCGGAACAAACTTGACGGTACACCAGAAGACCACGCTGCAAAGACGCCTTATCATAGGTACCAAACGGCCCGTCAAATGACCAGTTCAATTCCGGCATCGCATGTTCAGGTGACGCCGCAGCGCCTTCCGAAGCCTGCGCCGCGCCACCAGAAAGGGCCACCACAGCCACAGCGCAAAGAAGTGTTTTTTTCATGACCATATCTTTCATCATTAGGCTCCACATTCCTTGGGTTTATCGCAGGCCAACACCGAGTCATGAATGCTCTCGGGCATCGGCAGTGCCTTTTCAATCCGGCCCAAAAGAGGCAAGCCCACAAGGAAAAATGCGAAATAATAAGCCGTCAGAATTTGCGACAGATGGGTGGTGGTAAACCCGCCAAAGAGCGGCGAATCCGCAGGCATACCGCCCATCTTGCCAAGGCCCAGAACAGCCACCACAAAAAGCAACAACCCAATACGGTAAAGCGGACGATAGCGCGCCGAACGCACCGGATGACGATCAAGCCATGGCATAACAAACAACACCGCAATCGAGCCGAACATCGCCAGAACCCCGCCCAGCTTTGCTTCGATAATCACAATATCCGTGAACGGAATACCAATATCAAAGTTAATCGCACGCAGGATCGCATAGAACGGCAGGAAGTACCATTCCGGCACAATATGCGCAGGCGTCACCAAAGGATTGGCTGGCGTATAGTTGTCTGGATGCCCCAAAGCATTGGGCATAAAGAAAATATAAACCGCATAAATAACTAGGAAGACCACAAGGCCAAAACTATCTTTCATCGTAAAATACGGATGGAAAGGCAACGTATCTTTCTCGGTCTTGGGTTCGATACCTGAGGGGTTGTTCGAGCCCACAACGTGAAGCGCCCAGATATGGAGGAACACGACACCCACAATCACAAACGGAAGCAGATAATGCAGTGCAAAGAAGCGGTTAAGGGTTGGATTATCAACCGAGAAGCCTCCGGCCAGCAATTCGAAAATCGGATTGCCCACGACCGGAAACGCCGTAAAGAAGTTGGTGATAACCGTGGCACCCCAATAGCTCATCTGGCCCCATGGCAGCACATAACCCATAAAAGCGGTTGCCATCATCAAAAGGAAAATGACCACACCGAAAATCCACAAAATTTCGCGGGGTTGTTTATATGATCCGTAATACATACCGCGGAAAATATGAACGTAAACAGCAATAAAGAAGAACGATGCACCATTCATGTGAATATAGCGAAGGAGCCATCCGTAATTGACATCGCGCATAATCCGCTCGACACTGTCAAAAGCAATGCCAGTATTGGCAGCGTAATGCATCGCGAGCGTAATACCGGTCACGATCATCGTGATCAACATGAACATCGCAATCGCGCCGAAGTTCCAGAAATAGTTGAAATTTTTAGGCGTGGGGAACACACCATATTCTTTACTCATAAGAGTAAACACCGGAAGACGGGAATCAACCCACTCCACAACCGGATTTTTAAAAGGGGTACGGGGACCTGACGACATTATGATTTGCTCCGTTTTAAAGACTAACCGATACGCACGAGCGTATCGCTAAGGAATGTATAGGTGGGAACTTCCAAATTCCGCGGGGCAGGCCCTTTGCGGATACGACCCGATGTATCGTAGGCAGAGCCATGGCAAGGGCAGAACCAACCATGATAATCGCCACGCACTTCGCCAGTCTTTTGACCTTGTGGTACACAACCAAGATGCGTGCACACGCCCACAACAATCAGCCATTCCTCTTTTGTGACACGATCCGAATCGTTTTGCTTGTCACGCAGCGAAGCAACATCAACGGCCTTTGCTTCTTCAATCTCTTGGGTCGTACGGTGACGGATAAACACCGGCTTGCCGCGCCACATCACTGTAATTGATTGGCCTTCAGCCACACTGGTAATATCAACTTCAGTCGTGGACATGGCCAGCGTATCAGCCGCAGGATTCATCTGATCGATAAACGGCCACGCCACGCTTGCACCACCAATGGCTGCCATAGCACCTGCTGTCATAAAAAGGAAATCGCGGCGCGAGGGTTCATCCGCACTGTGACAAGGCTCTTGAGGCCCATCCTGTTGCTGTGAACCGGAACCACAGCGTCCACCGCCGCAGCATTGTGAAGAAGAGTCGTGTGATGACATTCTGCAAATCTTGATGTTTATGGTTGAAACACGGTCTTGATGCACGTCAAGCCGCCGATACTACCTGATAAATCATTTAGTATTTAAAATCCAGTCCCAAAAAAGGAAAATGCACTGGTACCCCCACGCATAATTATCTAGAGTAGCCCTTTAAAAGAAAATGAGAACGAGTCACTATCCAATACAGAGAAAATATGCCTTTATTTTTCCATAACACTTTGTTTGTAGCTCGGATTCTTCTTCTCACCTGCCTGCCGCTGGCGGGCATACTTACCAACGCGTACGCAGCGACCGCCATCCCATTTACAGTGACAATGTCAGAAAGTGTAAACGTAACGGGGACTCCCCGTATGACTCTCGATATCGACGGCAACACACGTTACGCGCTCTATACGTCTGGCTCTGGTACATCGGCGCTGACCTTTACCTATAACGCCACAGCCGGAGATGTTGATCTTGACGGAATCGGGATCGCCTCAACAACCCTTGACGTGAACGGCGGAACATTAACTGACCTGAATGGCAACCCTATCAGCAACCTGGCTTTTACCCCTCCTGCCAATATAGGAAGCGTATTTGTCAACTACCCCTCCCTCTCACTGGATTTTATCTATGACGCAGACGGACGATACACACTCAACGGAACGGTTTATAACGACCTGACCTCATTCCTGACCGCCTCAGGCGGCAGCTTTACCCGCGCCTCAACCGCAACTTACTATGGCAGCACGGGAACATTGCAAAACGCCGCCAGTGGAGTACCACGCTTCGACTATAATCCATCCACCCTCGCACCGCGCGGTATCCTAATTGAAGAAAGCCGAACAAATATCGTTCTCGACTCCGCGCAAATCACTACCGCCAATTACAGCAATGAAAATATGACATTAACCGCCGATGTCACTACCGCACCTGATGGAACATTAAGCGCAGATAAGGCCATCGATAACGCCACCAACCTCCGCCATATTTTTCTCTCCAAACAAGCCTCTCTCACAACAGGAACAAAATATACGGGCAGCATGTACCTCAAAGCTGCCGAACAACAATATGTCCAGCTTATCTTTGGAACCGCGGTATTCGGAAGCAACGCCTATGCCAATTTTCTCCTAAGCGGCAGCGGGTCAGTAACCTTCACAGGGTCGAGCGTTGTAGCTACATCCATTACCTCCATCGGCAACGGGTGGTACAGATGCACCCTCACAGCCACGGCAACTGCAACAGCCACCGACTTTCATATTTTTGCAGCCCTCCTTAACAACACCAATAATACAACCCGTACCCCCGCTTACACCGGAACAGGGGGAGGAATCTACGTGTGGGGCATACAAAATGAAGCTGGCGCTTTTGCAACATCCTATATCCCGACTTCGGCCTCTGCCGTCACGCGATCAAGCGATAATTTAAGCGTGCCTACTGGAGCATGGTTTGATAGCACCGAGGGAACAATTTTTGGGCAAGTGGTTATCCCCTATGTGGGGGCAGGCACATACCCCGGAAGCGTGACACTGGACGACGGAACAGGTTCAAATGCAATCCACACATTTATGTCCGATGCGAGCGGAGACGCAAAGTTTTCGGAAATTTTCAACGGAGGTGTCACTCAATTCAGTAATTCGGCAGGAACTTACGTTGCCGGAAACGTTCTGAAACAATCACTCAGCTACACAACCAATTCCGCAAGAATTGCAATGGACGGGACTCTTGGCACACTGGATACCACCGTCACACTCCCCACGGTAAACACCTTTAGAGCAGGTCGCCGCAGAGGCGCCGGAGACCCCCTCAATGGATGGGTACAGAAAGCCCGCTATTACCCCGCCCGCATCTCCGATACCCAAATTCAACTCCTGACCCAGTAAATACGCATCATGTACCTCGCCGCTTATCAACCTGACATTCCACAAAACACCGGTGCCCTGATCCGCCTCGCAGCCTCTTTGAATGTCCAATTGCACCTGATCGAACCCTTTGGCTTTTTATGGGATGACCGCAAAATCCGCACCGCGGCCATGGATTATATTGACCATGTTCGCCTCACCCGTCACGCCAGCTGGGGGCATTTTATAGAATGGGTTGGCGAAAAACGAATCATCCTCCTGTCAACCAAAGCCGCCTTGCCTTACACGGATTTTACATACAAAAATGATGATGTTTTGCTGCTGGGCCGCGAAAGCGCGGGCGTACCAGATGACGTCCACAACGCTGCCACCGCACGCGTTTTGATTCCAATGAACCCGCACACACGTTCGCTCAACATTGTTATTGCGGGAGCCATGGTGCTTGGAGAAGCCCTGCGCCAAACCACAGATTTTCCACAAACCTGACTTTTTTGCTTTGCAGCTGCCTCCATTTTCACTTAAAGGTGACGTATGTTAAATACGCAAAAAGAAAAAATGACCTCTCCAACTTCTTCTTCACCTCCCGCCCCCTTCGGGGACTTGCATAAAACGCAGGTTGTAACCTTTGTCACCGATCTGCGTGACCGCATTTGCGCCGCATTTGAAAAACTGGAAGCTGATCTTGTAGGTACACGCCACTTAGACCACCCCGTCGGTACCTTTTCGCGGGCGTCATGGGAGCGCCCTGACCCCTCCGGTATCTCTGGTGGCGGCGGCGTTATGTCGGTGATGAAAGGCCGCGTCTTTGAAAAAGTGGGGGTAAATGTCTCAACCGTCCACGGCACATTTAACGAAGATTTTCGGGATAATATCCCAGGCGGGCTAGAAAGTGAAGGTGCCTTCTGGGCCTCAGGCCTATCGCTCGTGGCCCATATGCGCTCCCCCCATGTTCCGGCGGTTCATATGAATATCCGCATGATTGTCACCAGCAAGGGCTGGTTTGGTGGCGGCACCGACCTCAACCCCGTTTTTCCAAACAATGAAGATACGGCACAGTTTCATAAAGCCCTCAAAGACTGTTGTGACCGCCACAATCCCGCTTATTACCCCGAATATAAAGCATGGTGTGACCGCTATTTCTTTTTGCCGCACCGAAATGAATCGCGCGGCGTTGGCGGTATTTTTTATGACTATCTAAATTCAGGAAACTGGGAAGCTGATTTTTCCTTTATGAAAGATGTGGGCGAAACATTCCTCACAATCTATCCCGCTATCGTCAGCCGCAATATGAATAAAGACTGGAGCGACGCCGAGCGCGAGCACCAACTCCTCCGCCGTGGCCGCTACGCCGAATTTAACCTGCTCTATGACCGCGGCACCCAGTTTGGCCTCAAAACCGGAGGCAACACCGACGCTATTTTGATGTCTATGCCCCCCGAAGTTAAATGGTCATAACAGCAACTCTTTTTTGTTCAAACGAAATCCTGACCTGATCCATTTTTTCTCGAGCCGCAAAAGCTCTTCCCCCAATTCAGGGCCTGATTCAAACCCCAGCGCCAACAAATCTTTTCCCGTAATTGGAAAATGCGGAACCATGTGATGGGTAGAAAACTCCACCCACCTTTTGTGTTCGGCAGCGGGTATCTCGTGACGCAGCGCCCACAAATCAAGAAGAACGCGCACCACCGGACGAGGATATTTATAGAGAAAATAAGTTATTTTTTTAGAATCGATACGTTTTGTTTTATTAAATTCAAGTACAAAAATATCAAACGCTTTTTTTGAATTTTTATTCAATATCAAAATATTAAATACTTTCCTCACCACACGAGATTTAAAATCAGCCAGAACAATAAGCCGTGCTAAAAAAATAAGATCATCGGGCTGATCTTCGCCTTCCTTTTGAAAAATTTGCAATGATACGAATCGTTTCGGATCAAAAGTCGAAGAAAATAACGCAGGAATAATTCCTTCATATGCCATCACCACAAGCGTCTTGGCGGAGGCCTCCGCAAGGACGATACGTTTCATTTCGCAGGTCACCCTCTCCCTCGAAAGGTGGGCAAGCCCCCCCCTATTGGCAATAATGGCAATCAAAGCCTTTTTATCCATAGCCCCTCTGCCATAAAGGGTATAAAAACGGAAAAATCTTAAAATACGTAAATAATCTTCCTGAATGCGCCCGTGAGGATCTCCAACAAACCTGACCCTCCGCGCCGCCACATCAGCTAAACCGTATCCCAGCGGATCAAACACCCGCCCCTCAGAATCGGCATAAAGCGCATTGATCGTAAAATCCCGCCGCGCGGCATCCTCTTCCCAACAGGTGCCATAAGCCACCTCCGCATGACGGCCATCCGTCTTTATATCACGGCGCAAAGTGGTGATTTCATAACCCACCCCATCCAGTACAGCTGTCACTGTTCCAAAATCAATTCCTGTGGGAACAAAGGCAATTCCTGCCTTCTTTAAGCGCCCCATCACCTGATCGGGAAAAAGCGGTGTCGCCAAATCAATATCACCAATCGGCTCCCCCATCAGAGTGTCGCGCACACATCCGCCAACAAAACGCAAATTTTCACGGCCCAGCGTCGCGAACAACCGTTTAACAGAATTCGATTGCAAGGCAGGCGGCAGCACAAAAGTAACGGAATTCTTCATCACCCGTCCAAAATACGCGAGGCGCGCCAAGAGTCAAAAAAGAATTTGCTAAAGATTAAAGGAGCCTAGTCATCGCCACGCAAGACACGCGCCTTGTCACGGTTCCAGTCACGCTGCTTGATAGTCTCGCGTTTGTCGTGCTGGGCTTTCCCTTTGGCAAGTGCAATATCCACCTTGGCCAACCCACGCGCATTAAAGAAAAGTTTGACTGGAACAATGGTATAGCCTTTTTGTTTGACCGCCGCCCACAACCGCGCAATTTCACGTTTATGCATCAGTAGCCTGCGGTTACGGCGCGGATCATGCTGGAGATGGGCTCCCGCGGGGCCGTAGGGCGGAATATAGGAACCCGTCAGCCATAACTCGCCATGCCGCTCGACCACATAACTTTCGTTGAGTGAACATTGCCCATGACGGAGTGACTTGACTTCTGTGCCGGAGAGCATAATTCCCGCCTCGAAATATTCTTCCAAAAAATAATCAAAACGCGCACGACGATTCTCGGCCACCGTGTGGTTGACCGAGATCAGTGGTTTTGCGTCTTTCTTATCTTTCGCCATTTCCTATCCATGAACGGCGCGGAGTGTGGCAGGCTCAAGGGAAGAATTCAAGCCGCATTTTTCCATCACGCTATCAACCGCCACACGGCAAGCAGAAGTTGCCGGAACAAGCGGCAACCGCACTTCGTCGCGACAAAGCCCAAGACGGCTCACTGCATATTTGACTGGCGCAGGTGAAGTTTCGGTGAAGAGAACCTTATGAAGAGGCATTAGTCTACCCTGAAGACTCTGGAATCTTTCCACATCGCGCGCGCGCCATGCATTTTGTACATCCGCACATTCCCGCGGCGCAACGTTAGCCGTTACCGAAATACAACCATCCGCCCCCTGCGCCAGAAACGCCCCCGCTAGGGCGTCATCACCACACAAAATGGCAAAGTCACGACCCGCACCGCTGCGTATCGGAATCACACGCGTGACATCACCCGAAGCTTCTTTGATACCCGCAATACGCGGAAGCTCTGCCAAGCGCAAAACTGTATCAACCGAAAGATCAACACCCGTACGCGAAGGGACGTTATAAAGGATGATTGGCAAATCCGTGGCATCATGCACCGCGCGGTAATGGGCATAGAGTCCTTCTTGGGTCGGCTTGCTGTAATAAGGGGTTACAATCAGGGCCGCATCGCAACCGCACGCACGCGCCAAACCTGTCATGGCGATTGTCTTTTTGGTGGAATTTGATCCGGTACCCGCTATAATGGGAACGCGGCCACGCACCACATCAACGCAACAGCCCAAAATCTCTCTTATCTCTGCATCTTCCAAGGTCGGTGTTTCACCGGTCGTACCACAAGGAACAACACCGTGAGACCCCGACGCCACCTGCCACTCCACAAAATCCGCAAAGGCCTTGAGATCAACCTCGCCTTGCGCAAAAGGGGTAATCAGAGCGGGTATGGAACCAGACAACATGGCAAAACTCCTGTAACTGTTTTTTACAACCTTACTCTAGCCCCCATACGCCACACTGTCCATATATTTGCCCTGTTTTCCGCACTTTTACTCCCCCATCCCTGCCATGCAGCGCAAAACGAACTGACACGGCAATCCATCGACCTGATCCTCGATGAAAAATGGGAAAAAGCCCGTGAAACCGTAACCACGAGTCATGATCGCTCCCTCTATGATTTTTATGAGTGGGCACTCTACCGCAGTGATGCCACCGGCCTCCCTTTTAACCGCATCGCTTCTTTCATCCAGAAACACCCCGACTGGCCGAACCAGCGGAGCCTTTTGGCATCTGCCGAGAAAAATATGAACAGCGCTCTCGGGTCATCTCAAATCATGGACTGGTTCACACTTCACCCACCCGTCACGGGCGAAGGTATGCTCAAACTTTTGAGCGCTGCCGAAGCGCCACCAGATAAAAGCCGTTTCATGCGTGTTATTATAACCTCATGGCCGCACGCAACGATCTCCCTTACCGACCAAAACCGCCTTTTCGATCTGGCGGGAAAAGCCATTCCGCTTTCCTCTCATGACGAGCGTCTTGACGTTTTGCTGGGTAAAAATCAGTATTCTCTAGCCCGCGCCCTCGCCAAAAAAATTGGCAATGGCTACCCTGAACTGATCGAGGCTCGTATTGCCCTGATTGAAAAGAAAACCGGAGCATCAACCCTAGTTGCGCGCATTCCCAAGCATTTGCTCAACAACCCAGGCCTCATGTTGAACCGTATAACTTGGCGCCGCGCGGCTGACGATACACAAGGAGCCATCGCCCTTACCAATACGCTGCCTGCATCCATCAGCCCGTCACTGGCCGCCGCTTTGTGGAAAGAACGTAGCATTCTCGTACGGCGTATGATTGAGGAAAAAAATTTCCAAAAGGCATATAGCCTCGCCGCTCACCACAGCTTCAGCACACCAGTAGAGCGTGCCGAAGCCGAGTGGCTCTCGGGGTGGATAGCCCTACGCTTTCTCAAGAATCCGGAGAATGCCCAAACCCATTTTCAAACTATGTATGGCAATGTAGAAACGGCCATCAGCAAAGCACGCGGAGCCTACTGGCTGGCACGGGCAGCTCATGACCTCGGTCAATCCAAAATCGAAGAGAACTGGTATCAGATCGCGGCAAACTATCCCCATACTTACTACGGACAACTGGCACTCAAACATCTGGGACGCAAGGCCTCCTACCCGGCGCTCCCCCTTACTACCCCTGCCGACATGGCAAAAATAACCAATTCAACCCTATTACATATGGCCGACATACTGCATGACACAGGCCACGAAACCTTGAGCGGAACATTCATTCAAGCCAAAACAGACTCGCTCAAAACGCCGTCCGAATTTTTGGCACTTGCCCTTCATATGAAAAAACGAGGCGACATCACAGGGGCCTACCTTGTTGCTAAAAAAGCCTCATGGAAAAATTTCTATATCGGCGATACGGCACTGCCCGATTTATCCACCCTGATGGCAACAGTAACCACCGATAAGGCCTTGGTTCATGGCGTTATACGGCAGGAAAGTCAATTTGATCCCGAGGCCCGAAGCCCTTCGGGTGCTTTGGGTTTAATGCAGCTTATGCCGCCAACAGCGAGAGAAACTGCGCAAAAACTGGGCATTAACCACCAAACCCCTTGGCTCACCAGTAAACCATCGCACAACATAACATTAGGCGCAGCATATCTACAAAGGCTGCTAACCCGCTTTGACAACAGTTACCCACTGGCCATCGCCGCCTATAATGCAGGCCCCCGCCGTGTTGACGAATGGCTCACACAATTTGGCGATCCGCGCGCCGGACAGGTCGATTGGGTGGATTGGATTGAGCTGATTCCAGTGGCCGAAACACGAAACTATGTACAACGCGTGACGGAAGGGACTATACTCTACCGTGACCACCTCCCAAGAAGTACATACTAAAGTTATAGTTTTTTGCGTTTTCCTTAACCTTTGAGTATCCTTTACGCCGCATAATTATACAGTGGGGGACTGAATGCATCTGCTTATTGCCGACGACCATACTCTTTTCCGTGAAGCTATCTCGCAATATGTTGAGCGGGCAAACCACGGCTCAACCGTAGCCACGGTGAGCAACCTTGATGACGCGATTGCCATGACAAAAGAGATGTCCCCGCAGCCCGACCTTGTTCTCCTTGATCTCCATATGCCCGGCATGCATGGCCTTAAGGGGTTTTCCAAATTCCGCGAAAATTATCCGGATATTCCAGTGGCCCTGCTCTCGGGTGTTGCCGAAGCAAAAGACGTTCAAGATGCTATGGACTTAGGAGCCGTCGGCTTCTTTCCCAAAACCCTTTCGGGTCGCGCGCTTTTGAAAGCCATCGAACTTGTTCTGGCGGGGGAAAAATTTATTCCGGTCGATAGCAAAACCAACGGCCTGATGCCCTCTTACTATGGCGACCAGCAAATCCCGCGTCCGCTCTCATCCCTACCTTTGCGCACAAACAGCGGCATGCCATCATCCCTTTCACCCTCTTCGAAAGTTCGCTTAACACCGCGTGAAAATGATGTGCTGGCTTGTCTTTGCCGCGGCCAATCCAACAAAGACATCGCGCGCAACCTTGGTCTTCAGGACGTAACCATCAAACTTCACGTCCGCAGCATCTGCCGTAAGCTGGAAGTTACCAACAGAACACAAGCTGTACTCAAAGCTTTTGAGATTGGCCTAATCCAACAAGAATAAAGAAACGTAACCCGTACCAGTACATGAATAAACGCGAAAATACAGAAAAAATGGCCAGCCTCGGGCGCATGACGCGCGGGATGATACATGATCTGAATAACTCGCTCGCCTCCATTCTGGGTTATTCCGAATTTCTGGTTGCTGATCTAGAGGAAGGTTCCGAACCTCAGGAATTTGCTAAAAACATTCACCGCGCCACCCAGCAAATCCAAGATATGATCGACCAAATTCGCGCCTTTTCTCTCGAAAAAGGTGAAGGGCGCGACCAAGCTCTCAATCTAGTTGATGAAATAAAAGACATCGCACGGCGCTATGAGGATATGACAGATAGACAAGCCACCATAGACGTTCGATCTAATGTCGGAGAAGCAACAGCATCCCTTCCATCCCACCAGTTCAGAACTTTGATCGGCAACATTATACGAAACGCCATCGAAGCAGGAACAGGCGCACAAAAAAATGTCACAATTTCCATTGAAGATGCCCACTCACCAGTCAAAGAGCCTAACTCCGCCTACGCCCTAACCAACTGCTGCCTGCAAGCCCCGCCGCTTTCACCGCATGCCTTGCGCATTATCATCACCGACAATGGCATCGGCATGGACGAGATTATTCTGGGACTGGCCACCGAAGCTTACTTCTCAACCAAATCTTCGGAATCCGCCCACGGTGTAGGTTTG
The DNA here is from genome assembly GCA_041674725.1 of Pseudobdellovibrionaceae bacterium. Classification (GTDB taxonomy): domain Bacteria; phylum Pseudomonadota; class Alphaproteobacteria; order Micavibrionales; family Micavibrionaceae; genus UBA1573. Next base: position 104,396 of record JBAYVC010000003.1, read on the forward strand.
ACCATTGTAAAAGGAATTCTGGAGCATATCGGAGGTGGATTAAGCATCGCATCAACTCCCGGGAAAGGAACCTCTGTCACAATTATATTCCCCGCCGAAACTGTACGTAAAGAAGAACCTTCCCATACAAAAACAGAGAAAAAGGCCCGCATCCTTTTAGTGGAAGATCGCAATCTTGTCAGAGATACCGTTGAAAAAATGCTCACACGCCAAGGGCACACCGTAACAGCCTGTGCGAGCGGCCTTGATGCCCTTGATCACCTACGCGAACACATGGATAGCTTCAACCTGATTATCACCGACTACACCATGCCCGAACTAGACGGCCCAAATTTCGTAACAGAACTCCGCAACGACTTTCCCGATATTCCGGTCATCATCATGTCGGGTGATCAGCAATATCTACGCGACCTCAATGCGGATCTCGGTACTCTGAAAATAAAAATATTGGAAAAACCTATTGAAGGGCAAAGGTTATGTAATTTAATTAACGATGCCTTGAATGCATAACACAAGGACAGCAGCGAAAAATATGTTATCCACACTTTTCTCTATCACAAAAACGATATTCGCTTTATTCTGTGTCCTGACCGATGGTTCACGAACGCATAAAAATAACGATTCGTTAACTCTCTTCCGGCATCTTATAGAGTGGGTATCTGGGGCACATCCCGCAGGCTCACTCTTTCGCGTAAAACAACGTAGCACAGGACAATTGGCATAATCTGCTAGGAGCACCTCAATGGACGATCTGATAGTCGAATTTCTAACCGAAACAAACGAAAGCCTGCAAGAGCTTGATACGGATCTGATTACTCTTGAGCAAAACCCCAACGACAAAAACCTGATTTCCAAAATCTTCCGCCTGATGCACACCATCAAGGGGACGTGCGGCTTTCTGGGACTTCCGCGTCTTGAGACAGTGGCGCACCGCGCCGAAAATGTCATGGGCCGTTTCCGTGACGGCAATCTGGAAGTCACCCCCGCCTACGTGACACTTATCCTCGAATCACTTGACCGCGTTCGCTTTCTCCTTGGCCATATTGAAGCTACTGGCAGCGAACCTGAGGGCAATGATTTTGACCTGATCGAAAAACTTGATGCTGTATATGAAGGCCGCGACACAGGTGCAGCAGCAGTTCCACCACCGAAGCCAACCCCCGCCCCCGAAGTTAAAAAAGCAGAAGAATTAAGCCCCATAGGTGTTAGCCTCGAAGAATTAGAAGAAGCCTTCCGCAACGCCCCAGGTCCCGGCGATATGCCGGCACCCCCTCCCACTCCAGCAAAAGCGGCAACACCTGCTCCTGCACCAGCCTCTGTTCCGGCAAAAGATAAAGAGACCGCAGAATCCGCGATTGCCAACCAATCGCTGCGCGTTAATGTTGACGTGCTTGAAAACCTGATGACCATGGTCTCCGAACTGGTGCTCACCCGTAACCAACTGCTCCAGATCGCCCGCACCCAAAAAGACAACGGTTTTGCAACTCCGCTCCAACGCCTAAATCACGTGGTCTCTGACCTTCAGGAAGGGGTGATGAAAACCCGTATGCAGCCTATCGGCAACGCATGGGCAAAACTGCCGCGTATTATCCGTGACCTGAGCATGGAACTGGGCAAAAAAATCGACTTGGTTATGACCGGACAGGATACCGAACTGGATCGTCAAGTTCTGGATATGATCAAAGATCCTCTAACCCACATGGTACGCAACTCCGGTGACCACGGCATCGAAACCCCCGCCGAACGTATTAAAGCGGGTAAAACAGATACCGGAACCATTCACCTACGCGCTTTTCATGAAGGGGGCCACATCATCATCGAAATCGCTGATGACGGGAAAGGACTTCCTACCGATAAAATCCGCAATAAGATCATCCAGAATGGTTTGGCAACTTCTGAGGAAGTGGCCAAAATGTCGATGCAACAAATCCATCAATACATCTTCCATGCCGGATTCTCGACCGCTGAAAAAGTCACCTCCGTCTCAGGCCGTGGTGTGGGTATGGATGTAGTACGCACCAATATCGAAAAAATCGGCGGCTCGATTGAAATGAAATCGATCGAAGGAAAAGGGTCAACCTTCTCAATCAAAATTCCGCTCACCCTCGCTATCGTCTCATCCCTGATTGTAGCAGCAGGCAACGAACGCTACGCAATTCCACAGCTTGCTGTGCGTGAACTTGTTCTTGTCTCACAAAAATCAGAAAACAAGATCGAGATGATCAAGAATACACCCGTATTCCGTCTGCGCGACAAGCTTTTGCCTCTTGTTTCACTGGTTGATCTCCTCAAACTGGGCGATGAACATGATGGTGACGATGCGCGGTCACGCTTTGATCATAAATACATCATTGTGACACAGGTCGGTGCTTACTACTTCGGCCTGATTGTCGATCAGGTATTTGATACCGAAGAGATTGTGGTCAAACCTGTCTCCAAAATTCTCAAAGGTATAGATCTCTTTTCGGGCAACACTATTCTCGGTGACGGCAGCGTTATCATGATTCTCGACCCAAACGGAATTGCCAAAGTTACAGGCGAGACGAGCCTTGGAGAAGAAGAAAAGACGGCCACACACGACGCCACGAAGCTTACCAGCGAAAGCAAAACAGCTCTGCTGCTCTTCACCGCCGGAAGCGATGCACCGAAAGCTGTTCCTCTCTCGCTTATCTCACGGCTGGAAAATGTTGACCTCAACACCATCGAATATACGGATGGGCAAATGCTGGTGCAATACCGCGGAACATTGATGCCTCTGCTGCCTTTCAGTGATGATGTCATAGTCCCGCGTGAGGGCCAAAAACCACTCCTCGTGTTTGCTGACCGCGGCAAGAGTGTCGGCCTGATTGTTGATACAATTGTGGATATTCGCGAAGAAGTTATCAACATTCAGGTTAATGCAAAAAAGCTAGGCCTTGTCGGCAGCGCCATCATCTCGGGCAAAGCCACCGAAGTGATCGAGGTTATGCACTTCCTCAATTCCGTCCATGGCGACTGGTTCAAGAATCACGGCGACGAGCCTTACCTTGCGACAAAAGACAAGCAAGAACGTCGCCGCATTCTGCTGGTAGACGACAGCCCCTTCTTCCGCAACATGCTATGCCCTGTCCTCACTGTAGCAGGCTACGAAGTAACAGCGGTTGAAAGTCCAATTCAGGCCCTCACCCTCTCGGAAAAAGGAGAGAAATTCGACATCATTCTCTCGGATATCGAGATGCCGGAAATGAACGGTTTCGATTTTGCAACCAAAGTCCGTGCCCACGGGGAATGGCAGCATGTGCCGATGATTGCCATGACCTCTCATACAACCCCTGAAGATATCGATATGGGTTACAAATCAGGCTTTGATCGCTACATCGCCAAGTTTGATCGTGAAACCCTACTTGATACGATTACCAGAACCCTTGCCGCAGGAGGGCACCAAGGATGAGTGAAGCAAAATCACAATCACACGCCACGTATGACCATCACTCGGGTGTCCGCATGGAAGGAAAGGAATTTCTGACCATTCAGGTCGCCGGACAGATGTTCGGCATCCCAATTCTTCAGGTTCAAGACGTTCTGGGTGAAATCAACGTGACCCGCATCCCGCTTGCCCCGCCACAAGTTGCCGGAGCATTGAACCTCAGGGGGCGTATTGTTACAGCTATTGATGTCCGCAAATGCCTTGGACTCAAACCGCAGGATGAAAACAGCCGCAACATGAACGTTGTTGTCATGCACGAAGATGAGCTCTACAGCCTTATCATCGACAATGTCGGTGATGTAATGACCTTGTACGATAAGGACTACGAATCAAACCCGGCGACACTCGACCTAGTGTGGCGTTCTGTCTCGGTAGGCGTTTACCGCCTTGACGGACAAATATTGGTTATTCTGGACGTACCGAAGCTATTGGGATCTTTGCAACGCCCCAATTAATTGATACGCTGCAAGCAAATGGAAAGACCTTGATCAAGGCCTTTCCTCAACTGCCTTTATATCTGACCGTGGAGTGACCATAAAATGAGTGTATGCCTTGTAGTCGATGATAGCCGTGTTGTACGAAAAGTCGCGCGCCGTATTATCGAAGAACTCGGATTTGAATGTGCCGAAGCCGAAGATGGTCAACAGGCCTATATCCAGTGCGGTCAGAAGATGCCCGAAGCCATTCTGCTCGACTGGAACATGCCGGTCATGAGCGGCATTGAATTTCTCGAAAAGCTGCGCGCCATGCCTTCGGGCAACATGCCCAAAGTTGTCTTCTGTACAACAGAGAATGATATGAGTCACATTCAGCGGGCGATGATGGCTGGAGCCAATGAATATATTATGAAACCTTTTGACACCGAAATCATTAAATCAAAATTCATACAAATCGGGTTAATTGATGAGTAAGGTCGCATAACCCGCCGACGACCAACTCCATGAAAGTTTTTGTATGAATAACATATCCTCACAACCACCTCCCAGTACATCCGCGATAAAAGTCATGATTGTCGATGACTCGGCTGTCATCCGCGGCTTTCTGGTGAAAATTCTGGCATCATGTGAAGACATCGAAATTACAAGTATCGCTGCCAATGGACAGTCCGCCATTCAAAATCTAACCAAACAGAAACATGATATTATTTTGCTCGATGTTGAGATGCCAGTCATGGACGGCCTTGCCGCAATTCCGCGCCTTCTGGACGTTCAGCCTGACGTCAAAATTCTGATGTGTTCGACCTTGACCAGCAAAAACGCGGAAACATCTCTTAGGGCACTGGCTCTTGGTGCCGTCGAATGTATTGCCAAACCATCGAGTACGCAGGATATGTACTCCAAAGATAGCTTTAGGGAAACACTCGTACGCACCATCCGCGATCTCATGGGGGCACGTATTTTTAAACCGCTGACTAGAACTGCAACCACCTCCCCCACCGCGCGTCCCGACATTACAGCACGCGCAGCAGCAACACCCTCATCTGGTATACAATCCCAGCAAAAACCTACCTTTGCCTCACCACAAAAAACAGTCACCCTGAAATCAGGCCGTGATGGCTATACCGGAAAACCCGAAATTCTGGTCATTGGCAGTTCAACAGGCGGCCCCAACGCTCTATTCAAACTCTTTGCGAGCCTACGCGGGATCGATATTCCCGTTATGCTGACCCAGCATATGCCGCCAACTTTCACCAAAATTCTTGCCGAACACATAACACAACAATCAGGGATTTCTGCCGTTGAAGCCGAGGAGGGTATGCCCATCATCGCCGGACGTATTCATGTTGCCCCGGGCGGATTCCACATGCTGGCCGACCTCAAAGGGGCTACACCCGTCATTCGTATCAATGACGGTCCTATGGAAAATTTTTGCCGTCCCGCCGTTGACCCCATGTTCAGAAGTGCCGTCAAAGTCTTCGGCCAGAAAATCATGGCCGTTATTCTCACCGGAATGGGGCAAGATGGTATGCTGGGATCGCGTGACGTTGTTCAGGCTGGCGGCCGTGTCATTGCACAGGATGAAGCCACCAGTGTGGTATGGGGTATGCCAGGGGCCGCCGCAATGGATGGCACGTGCAGCGCCGTTCTCCCCCTCGAAGAAATTGGGCCGTGGCTGAGAAAACAGTCCTTGCGTCTCCCCTAGGAAAAAGGATAAAAAGACCTGCCATGAAAGTTGCCGATTTCGAACTCTATAAAAATTTACTTTATGATAAATCTGGTTTGGTTGTCACACCAGACAAGTCTTATCTCCTTGACTCACGACTAACCCCAATTGCCAAAAAATGGGGTTTCCCGTCAATTGATATGATGACGCTACAACTGCGCGCTATTCCCGACCAAAAACTCATCAAAGACATTATTGAGGCGATGACGACCAACGAAACGTCGTTTTTCCGCGATAACAAGCCTTTTCAGATGTTTCAGGATGTCATTCTGCCACATATGACGGCCGCTAGAGCGAGCAAAAAAACACTCAAAATATGGTGTGCCGCCGCTTCAAGTGGTCAGGAGCCCTACTCGCTCGCCATGATTCTCAAAGAAAAAGAAGCCCAGCTCAAAGGCTGGCGCTTCGAAATTACGGCCACCGACATCTCCGAAGATATTCTGGCAATCGCCAAAAAAGCCACCTATTCCCAGTTTGAAGTCCAACGCGGCCTGCCCATTCAATACCTGATGAAGCATTTCACGCAAGTAGGTGAAACATGGCAGCTTAAGGACGACATCAGGAATATGGTCAAATATGCGCCGTTCAACTTACTCGATGATATGGGCCGTTTAGGCACATTTGATATTGTTTTCTGCCGCAACGTGTTGATCTATTTCGATGAAAAAACCAAGGGTAAAATTCTCGAAAAAATTGCCAAACAGCTTGAAAATGATGGATTTTTGCTCCTCGGTGGCGCCGAAACAGTACTGGGGATCACCGACAAGTTCATCCCCAAACCCGACAGCCGCGGCCTGTACGTCAAACCAGGCTTTGTGGACAAAGCAGTGGCAGGTGCAAAAGCACCCATGACAACCACGCCTCAGGCATCACATGGATCATCATCCCTCATATCAGGACTTTTCAAACGCCCATAATATGCTAAAACATGCGGCTTCACCCCCTAAACAGGAAAGCCGTTATGTCCGTTGTCGCCAAACCCCGTACCTCCATTCGTCCCGATCGCCTTCCGGTTAAAACCGCTCTGCTTTCTGTATCGGACAAAACAGGTCTGCTGGAATTTGCAGCATCTTTGTCACAAGCTGGGGTAAAAATCCTCTCAACGGGGGGAACCGCCAAAACACTGCGCGATGCTGGCCTCAATGTGACAGATGTCTCCGACCACACTGGCTTTCCTGAAATCATGGACGGAAGAGTTAAAACCCTTCACCCCAAAATCCACGGGGGCCTCCTCGCCCGCCGTGATGATGCCGACCACGTCGCCGCCATGAATGCCCAACACATCGAAGGGATTGACTTGCTTGTTGTCAATCTCTACCCCTTCCGCGAAACAGTGGCAAAAGGAGCCGACTACGACACCTGTGTCGAAAACATTGATATTGGCGGCCCCGCTATGCTCCGCGCTGCCGCGAAAAATCATGATTTTGTGGCCGTCATCACCGACCCGTCAGACTATGTCTCTGTCGCCGCCGAAATCACCGAAGGCGGTACAACGCTTGCCACACGCCGCACATTGGCTGCCAAAACCTATGCCGCAACCGCGAGTTACGACGCCGCGATCTCCACATGGTTTGCAGGTCACCTCGGTGAAGACTTCCCGCAAAATCTGACCATCTCTGCCCGCCGTGTGGATACACTCCGCTATGGCGAAAACCCGCACCAGAAAGCCGCCGTCTATAGCGATGGATCAAACCGCGCAGGCGTGGTCACAGCCAAACAACTGCAAGGCAAAGAACTCTCCTACAACAATTTGAATGATACCGATGCCGCCTTCGAACTCGTGGCCGAATTTGACGCTCCAGCCGTGGCCATCATTAAACACGCCAACCCCTGCGGCGTAGCGATGGGCAGCTCCATGATTGAAGCCTATAAATCGGCCCTCGCCTGCGACCCTGTTTCGGCCTTTGGCGGCATCATTGCGCTCAACCGCCCTCTGGATGCCGCAACCGCCGAGGAAATCATCAAAATTTTCTCCGAAGTCATCATTGCCCCCGAAATCACCGCCGAGGCGCGCGCGATTTTGGAGCCTAAAAAGAATCTCCGTGTTCTTGAAACAAAAGGCCTGCCGCGCATCACCGATCCACGCATGACCGTGCGCACAATTTCAGGCGGCTACCTCTTCCAAAGCGCCGATAACGCCCATATCACCAAAGATGATCTGAAAGTCGTCACCAAACGCGCCCCCAGCGCGCAAGAACTCGAAGACCTGCTCTTCGCCTTCCGCGTCTGTAAACACGTGAAATCAAATGCCATCGTCTATGCAAAAAATGGGAAAACCGTGGGGATCGGCGCAGGCCAAATGTCGCGCGTCGATTCAAGCCGTATCGCCGCATGGAAAGCCGGCGAAGCCAAAACAGAAATCCAGAACTCGGTTGTAGCCTCGGATGCCTTCTTCCCCTTCCCTGATGGCCTTTTGGCAGCTGCCGATGCCGGCGCTACCGCTGTTATCCAGCCCGGCGGCTCCATCAAGGATGCCGACGTGATCGCCGCCGCCGATGAACGCGGCCTCGCCATGGTCATGACCGGAATCCGCCATTTCAGGCATTAACCCTCTCTTTACCCTTTTTTTATGGAATCCTTTACTGGGTTTCGTGTAGAATGGGGGAAAATAAAGAGGGTGTGTTATGGCTGAAGCTTCTGACAAGTTAAAAGACACGACTTCCCATCCTGCTATGGGACACATGTTGGGTTGGGGGATGATGACCACGCCTCTGCCTCTTGCTATGCTGGAAATGACCCACGAAGGCCGTGTGCTCAAAGACGGCCTGACGACAGGCACAGCGGGATTAATCTCCTCCATTGTCGGCCTCCCGCGTGATCTCTATGAATTTGGACGCGAACGCATTAAAGGCGAGAAACGCGCCACGCCTGAAAAAGAGCGCATCATGTCATCCGAATGGATTGAAGACAAACTAATGGCAGGCTATGAGATATCTCATAAATTCCAATTCGGTTACGGTCGCCCAGAAATTCGTGAAGACAGCTTTGACGGGGCCATCCACGCAACAGGCAAACTCGTTCCCCTTGTTGGGTCATTCTTCATTCCCGGTGTCGGCGAAGCCAAACTGGCATCCCTCGGTTCAAAATTAGGAACAGTGGGTGAAAAAGCCGGAGCCGTACTTGGCAAAACTGGTGTCCAGCTCGGCGTTGTTGACCTCGGAAAAACAGGCGTCGAATACGGCGAAAAATTTGCAGGCGTCGAACGCCCGACGGAATCTCCGGAAGTTGCTTCAACAAGTTTTGCAGCGCTCTCCGCTCCTGCTCAAGGATTTACAAGTACCGCTTTTGTAACTCCCGCAGCCACCAAAACCCCCGTCGCCACACAAAATTTTGCTGCCGCATCAGGCGGGCGTTTCGCATCGGGAAAAGTCACTGTTCCTATTCAATCCAGCCCTGTGATGGCGGCTATTCTCTCAGGCAATTTGACTGACAAGGAAAATCCTCAAAGCTTCAACGCCGCAAAAGTCAAAGAGATTCAAACTATCATCATCGGTGATAAACGTATTAAAGATGCATCCGGTGATGACGGTGTCTTTGGTTCAAAAACCGCGCGCACCATTGATACAATCATCAAACGTGATGTTCCGCAAAATATGATCTCGGACGCTGACAAAGCTGCCCAGATGCCCCGCCTCAAGGAACTTGCAGCCGACCTCAAAACAAAACCTGCCGATTCGTATTCATTCGACCCGCGCGTACTGGAATTCCAAACCCGCGCTTATATAGTAGGACTTTACGATAAGGGCTTGGATGGCCTTGCTGGCACTGCCACCGATAAAGCCCTGAAAGATATGACAAAAACAACAGAAATTATGGCTAAAGTAACCACCGCTCCTGTGCAAGCCAACGCCCCAACTCCTAAGGAACCCGCTCCGGCATAGAGCCAAATAGAAAACTTGCAAAACTATATAGACCTATGATATTATGCAATTAACATAAAAAATAACTGAGGTGTGAAATGTCCAAGACAGCAAAAATTATTGAAGCAGGTGAAGCTCTCTGGAAGGGCCTCAGAGGGGCTGTGGAGGGTTTCCAAAACAGCCGCGCAACGCGCGCCGAAGCTGAAGCCGTTGAGCGTGCCGCAAAAACAGAAAAATTAACACCCATCAATAACGCTATTTCTGATTTACACCCAGCCCGACTTGCAAATACTGACGACATGAATCAGCACTTAGCACAGTTCCGTCAAACGGTTCAAGAGGCTGGGCTTATAGAGGCAACGGGTAAAAAGGCACGTGATGCAGACAAGGCATTGGAAGCGCTAAGAAACGGACAAAAAATCACCCCCCAAGAATTGACAGCCGTTGAAACAAAAATGACGGATGCTGTAGCAAAATACCACAGAGACTTGAACGCTCCCCCAGCTGCTCCTGCGAAGGATGCTGGAGAAACTCCGAAGACAGAGGGAAAAGCACCGTCCTTGCTTGGAAAGCTCGCATGGCCAGTCACTATAGGGGGTATTGTTGCTTCTATCGGAGTCACAAACATTACCGACTCCGTAGGTATTACTGACCCTGCACAAAGAGGAAATGAAACAAGTTTCGTAGACATTCGCGGCCTTGCACGTGGAACCGTTGATGGCTATCTTCAAATCGTAAATGACAAATCAATTGACACGCAAGATGTTCTTCCAGATTTAACAGAGGCACAAAAACAAACTATACGCGATGCCTATGCATCTGGGTTGCAGGTTGCGGGCAAACAGGTCGAGGGTTTTTCCATCTCTGGCGTATTTGGTAAAGCTGGAGAACCGACGATTGACAAAAGAAACTATGACGAATTTATTGGAGCCTTCCGTAAAGCAAGCGCAGAGGAACTCAAAAAAGCGGGATTTGATGGAGCCACTGTCGAAAACCTTAATAAAGTTATGTTTGGTCACTTTGACGACAAGCAAGGGCATCTGAGTTTTGATAAGGCGCTTGATAGCCGTATTGTTAACGGCCCTGCAGCCCCAGCCCCTTCTAATTAGGGTTAAGCTGAAAAAAATTATGGAATCATTTGCTAAAAAACTTGTAATTTTAAACCATTAGGTATATATATAAGCTAATAGAGAAAATGGAGGGTTAAATGTTTGGACTTCTTGCTCGTGCTTCACCTTATGTTGGGAAGCTGCTAGGATTTTTCAAGAGTGGCATAGGATTAACAGCTGTAGGAGCTGGCACTGCTGTAGTTGTGGATAAAGCTACTGAAAAAAAGGGTGCTGACGGTCAAATGGTAAAGCCAGGTATCGTAACACAAGGTGTGGATGCTGTAACTGGTATTGCTGGTAGAGGGGTTAGAACTTTTGAAGAAAAGGCTAACGATGCCAATGCTCAGCTAAAAGCACAAGAGACAATGATGCAGGGTGATTTGGCAGCCCAGCAAGCAGCTGCCAGCAAAACAACGGAAGTTGAAGCCCAAGCCAAGCTGCTCCGTATGCAAGCTCAAAAAGAAGCGCTTGAAGGAACAATTGATAAGACAAATTTCTGGACAGGCATGATGGGTTCAATCATAGCTGACATTGTAAATGCAGTGGCTCCAGGCTCTGGGTTGTCCCAATGGGTAAATAAGCAAGTGACACAAGCTAAGACAGATCAAGATAGAGTTAAATCCATGATTGATTACGAAGGTCCAGTGTCAACCCCTAAGACAGACATGCCAACAACATCAGTGCTAGCACGTACAGTGTATACAGATCCTAACAAGCCTGAGGGAGATCTTAGAAGTTCGTTTAAGCCAGCGGCATTAACCACCACTCCTGCGCCTACAGCAAGACAAGCAGCTCCCGTTGCGTCAGCAGCAGCATCTGCGGCAGCTATGCTCCTTCACCCTGCTCCGGAAGGCACATTAAGCAAATAGCTCAGTAAAAATTTCAAACCCCCGCATGCGAAACCAGCGGGGGTTTTTTCATGGCCGCGTAACGAAAAAACATCTCCCCCACCAGAGCGGCCCTCAATATTTCCATATTTAAAATAGAAAGACTTGCAAATTGTGTCGTGAATGTGGCACACTTATAAAAATAGAAATTAATAATTTGTTAAGACATATAACCAAAGTCTTAACGCAAAAAATAAAAAACGGTGTGACGAACTAAAACCTTTAAAGGCAGTTCGTAAAAACAATAGAGGTGTAAAATGACAGGTGTAATAGCTCAACCACGGGCACAAACGGACGCTCCCGCTATATCAACTCCGCAAGACATCCGGCTCTCCTATCTCAAACGCCGCTTGGCTCTTGAAAACGCCATCGCGCACAACCCCGCACAAGCGAAAGACTTGCTGACTGATTACCTGGACGACATTGACCTGCGCGAAAAAGAAATGGCACAGGTGGGACATCCTACAGAGATACTGAACGCCGTTGAAAAATCGGAAATTGAAAAAAACCGCCGTATGGCTCTCGCCCGTCAGGGCAGCCTTCCCAAAACTCACAAGGCCGCGCCAACCATCGCCGCCCCCGCGACAGAAGTCCCGTGGTACGACAACACGGCGACACTGCCCGAGATCGTGATTAAATCAGGTCGCCTGCTCGCCGGAAATGACGATCAACTCAAGGCGCATAGAACGGCTCTTATTGATACGCCTCTCAAAGAAGCCCAGAAAATTCTCTCTGAGCGCGAAGCCGCAGGGTCAGGAAACACAGAGCACCTGAAAACTTTTATCCGCCAGATATCACCCCTCGCCGAAAAAGCAAGCAAGCGTCTAACTCCCGTTTCCGTCACCGAAATCACGCATGAGGAAGCCGCCGCGCACATGACGGAGCGCGCACCCAAGCCTAGTGTTCAAACAGAACGTACCGCCGAAGTGGCCATCGACATTATCCGCATGGGTTATGATGCCCGCCGTGCGCAACTCAATGAACAGATGGGCAAAGTGGGATACCGCCAAGCCTTGGAAGACTATCTGGTTGACCTTCAAGACCGCCGCGATATTCTTCTCCAGAAAATAAAAGCATCGGAAAGTGGAAATCCGGTGCACAGCGCCGAGATGAAAATCATTGACGCGGATAAGGTTATGGCCGAAGAGCGCCGCAATTTTGCCTATGGCCGCAGTGCCCGCACCCCCCCCGCAGAAGAACGTATTTTGAAAATGGTGCGTAGCGGCCTTGTCCTCACTGATAATATCGTCAACAAAGGCGATGACTACCCTGTGTTAAGCGAAATTGTTCCGCCACATAAAGTTACGGCGGGCGCCACGGCGAAGCAACACACGATACCAGAAGGCTTTCCAGCAACAATTGATGAAGTCGTGATAGTCACCCCGCCCGCCAGTTGGAGCGAAGAAGACCACCGCGCATTTGATGCACCAACCTCTACGGGATTCGGGAATCGCCATGACCGCTGGTCGGCTAAATCCATTGCAGCAGAACGCGATGAAATTACGCATGAGCTGACAAAAGCCAAAACAGCAAATGAACGCCTTCTCGTTCTCACCGAACTGGTCAACCCTCTCCACCAAAATGTGGTTACGGCCCTTCAAAAAAATATCGCCGGAAAATCCCGCGACTCCCTCTCCGACGCGGAAAGAGCAACCACAGACAACATGCTGGATCACGCCTTCTTCCTGCGCAAAACATCAACCGCACTCAAAGAAGAACTCCTTGCCGCGCCTACGCTTGCGCGGCAAGAAATTAAGAAAACCGAAGCGGCTCCAAAAGCCGCCACCGAAGGATTCTTTACGCGCCTTAAAGCTCTCGGACAATCGGCAGCAGATCTCGCAAGAGGTCTGGTCGAAACGACTGTCCATAACGCACGGCGTCTCACTGTCGGCGCCTTGGCCACAGGCGCAACCGCTGCTGCGGTCTTCATGATCACGCCCAATGCCCCCCACAATGAGATCGGCCCATCCATCTCTCCGGTTGGAATTTCAAACGCCGCCGCCTTTAACAATGCCGCGCAACAATCCAGCGGATTTATGGTCGTCACCGCCAAAGTGGCCAAGGTAGAAAATGCAACCATTACCCCTATCGCAGATGCTGAAGAAGCGCCAACCCGTCCGGCCGCAGCCCCCAAAACAATATCCCATCGTCCTCACCGCGAAAATCGCGCTCCCGCCCTTATTTCCAGCGGATTTAACGGCGAAGCAACCAACCACACAGAACCAGCACAGGAACAGACATTTGATATCGCCACAGCGCGTAGCGATCTGGCAACGCTTGACCGCGCCTGTGGCCAGATTCGGGCCAATTATGACGTCGATGAAAGCCACATCTGCGCGGGGCTTGCTCTCAAATAACGCTTGAAAATCAGGGCATAACCCCTTATTGAAAGGGTCATGTCCGCTCATGATATTAATAAAATTCGTAACTTTGCCATCATTGCCCATATCGACCATGGGAAATCGACGCTTGCCGACCGCTTGATCCAGTCCTGCGGCGGCCTCACCGCCCGCGAAATGGTCGAACAAGTCCTTGATAATATGGACATTGAACGCGAACGCGGCATTACCATTAAGGCTCAAACTGTCCGCCTCACCTACAAAGCCAATAACGGTGAAACCTATCAATTCAACCTGATGGATACACCCGGCCATGTGGACTTTGCCTATGAAGTTTCACGCTCCTTGGCCTCGTGTGAAGGTTCGCTCCTTGTTGTCGATTCGACCCAAGGAGTGGAAGCCCAGACCCTTGCCAACGTCTATCAGGCGATTGACAACAACCACGAAATTATTCCGGTCATCAATAAGATTGACCTCCCCGCCGCCGATGTGGAGCGTGTGCGCACCCAGATCGAAGATGTCATCGGCATTGACGCCTCCGACGCCGTATGTGTGTCGGGAAAATCCGGCATCAATATCGACCAGTTGCTCGAGGCTATCGCCATGCGCTTGCCCGCCCCCAAAGGGGACGCCGCAGCCCCCACCAAAGCTCTTCTTGTTGACTCATGGTACGATGCCTATTTGGGCGTGGTTATTCTAGTGCGCGTGATTGACGGTTACCTGCGCAAAGGGATGAAAGTCCGCTTTATGAACACGGGCGCAACGCGCGAAATTGACCGCGTGGGGATCTTCACCCCCAAACATACCGTGATCGATGAACTCGGCCCGGGCGAGATGGGATTCATCACCGCCGCGATCAAAGAAATCTCCGAAACCAAAGTCGGCGATACAATTACCGAAGAAAAATTTGCCGATAGCGTAAAACCTCTCCCGGGCTTTAAACCCTCGATCCCGATGGTGTTCTGCTCGCTCTTTCCGGTGGATAGCTCTGAATTTGAAAAGCTGCGCGACAGTCTTGGCAAACTCGCGCTCAATGATGCCTCGCTCCATTACGAGCAGGAAAGCTCGCAAGCCCTCGGCATGGGTTTCCGCTGCGGTTTCTTGGGGCTCCTCCATATGGAGATTATTCAAGAACGGTTGGAGCGCGAATTTGACTTGGATCTCATCCCGACCGCGCCGAGCGTGGTTTATAAACTCGATTTGACTGACGGCTCGAAACGCGAGATCTATAACCCCGTGGATATGCCCGAGCCCCAGCGCATCAAGGAAATCTACGAGCCATGGATCAAAGCCACTATCCTCACCCCCGATGAATATCTGGGCGGGCTTTTGAAACTCTGCGAAGAGCGCCGCGGCAAACAGATCAACCTCTCCTATGTTGGCGCACGCGCGATGATCGAATATCTGCTTCCGCTCAACGAAGTGGTGTTTGATTTTTATGACCGCCTCAAATCCATCTCGCGCGGCTATGCGAGCTTTGACTATCATCTCGAAGAATTTATCGCGGGTGATCTCGTAAAAATGGACGTGCTGGTCAATCAGGAAGCCGTTGATGCCCTCGCCATGATCGTCCACCGCTCACAAGCCGAACGACGAGGCCGCCAGCTTTGCGAGCGCCTTAAAGACCTGATCCCGCGCCAACTGTTTAAAATCGCGGTACAGGCCACCATCGGCGGCAAGGTCATTGCCCGCGAAGACATCTCCGCCATGCGCAAGGACGTGACCGCCAAATGTTACGGCGGCGACATCACGCGGAAGCGCAAACTCCTCGATAAACAAAAAGAGGGCAAGAAAAAGATGCGCCAATACGGCAACGTGGACATCCCCCAATCCGCCTTTATTGCCGCCCTCAAAATGGGTGATGAGAAGTGACGGCAACCTTAGACCGCAGGTCTTAGGTTCCAGTCATCCCCGCGCAGGCGGGGATCCATTTACAACTACAAATAAAGAATATAGGTTTATAAATCCCTTTATTTGGAGAAATTTGATGTCCTTAAAGTTTATAGAAGACGAATTAAATAGATTCATAAAATCAAAAAATGCCGCCGATTCAAAAGTGATTGTCATCAAAGGAAAGTGGGGAACAGGGAAAACTCACTTTTGGGAAAAGATAATTAAAGGTCATCCAAAAGAAAAATATGCTTACATCTCCCTATTTGGGATCAACAGCATAACCCAGCTCAAAGGTGAGATCTTTTTTGCAACCAATTCAGATTCAGAACGAAATACTATAGGAATCAGGCAATACGCATCAAAATTAGCAAAGCCTGTTGGAAAATTTATTTCACAAATGAAATTTGAAGCTGGCGATTTTGTTAAAAGCATTCCCATTCCTATTGAACAAATCGGATGGGAAATGACACAAGATACCCTCATTTGTTTTGATGACATTGAAAGAAAAGGCGAGAAACTAGACCTAAAAGATTTCTTCGGACTAGTATCAATTTTAAAAGAGAGAAAAAATTGTAAAATATTGATTATTCTGAATGAAGAAGAAATTCTGAAGTGCAAAACCTCAAAAGAAATTTATCTAGACTACCGCGAAAAAGTTATTGATGAAGAAATTACCTTCTCTCCCGAAATATCCGAAATATCAAAAATTGTCTTCAATGGAAATTCTGAAGAACATGAATATATTAGATGTCTCTGTAAGGAGTTAAACCTTACTAACATAAGAACCTATTTCAAAATTAAAAATTATATTAAAAAATTAGAAAATCATATTGTTGAATTTGAAGATCATATTCAAGAAATGGTGAGAACCTCTATTATCAGAGAAATCGCTAAAAATTGGGAGGGAAAAGCTCTAGCGGAAAACGAGAGAGATCATAACTTCAATAACCTGTTCGAAAAACTTGTAAAAGATGGGTTTGACGACTTAGACAAGATAAAAAAAACTCTTAATTTGTACAATAAGAATTACAAGGAAGAAAAGAGCCAACAAAAAACCGCAGACTACTACTATGATATTGTCTACAAAGCCTCTCATTCCTTTAAATACAATGAAAATGAAATCGCAAACATGATTATCAATTTATGTAATCATAAGATCAGCCCCAATCAAGCAAATATGCTTTTAAAAATAGTGGAGGAGGATATAAAAAAACCTGAACTTACAAAGAACATTATTGATGCAATGGAAAAAGGCTTCGACTTATTAGAAGAGACGATCAATAATGAGGAAGCTTTTGGCAAAAAAATAAATCAAAATATTTTAGGTGAATTTGAAAAATTAAAAAAGGAAAGATACAGTGATCTAATCTTAAATAAAACAGCAAAAGAAGTCCTAGATGCCATTGTTGACAAAATTGATAGGGAATCTTTTTTAAGCGAGACTCAGCTGATACAACTCGATGCTCTGGAAGCCGACGATATTGTTAATTATTATCGCCAAATAGATATTATAAATAAAGACCACAAAACTCTCATGCAAAAATGTCTTGGTTCACACTATGCTAATCAGCGCAACGAAGAATTGCATGCAAAAATTATGCGGAAATTTTCTCAAGTCCTTATTAAACTTGCAGGCGATGATAGTTGGAATAAAAAGAAAATTGGTTGGTTGGGTTTCGAATATGACGGGCTACAATCAAATATAAAAGAAAATCAGTCAGAAACATCCATAAAACAATAACCTCAAAAAATCCTCCCCTTCTGCGGGGGAATAACAAAAGCTCCTCCGTTCTACTGGTATGACACTATTTGAGGAGACCTATAAAATGACCACCCGCACAACTTTCTTGTCTGCCCTGATGCTTGGCGCTGTTTTGCTGGCCGCCCCGCTTGCCGCCCACGCCGACCCTCTGACCAAAGAGGATGTCCTCAAAGCGGCTGCCGCACACCCCAAAGCCGCGAGTATCGCCAAAAAAGAGGCTCTGGAGCACCAGAAGGCTGCCGAAGCCGTTGCCAAAGATGCCCTTGAGCACCCAAATGCCGCCCGCAAGGTCTATAACGCCGCCGATAAGCACGGCAAAGCCACCCAATATCTGTATGAAAACACCAAAAACAACCCCAAAGCCGTGAAAGAAGCTTATGGCGTAGCCACCAGCCACCCCGCCAAAACGGTTGATTTGTACAAACGCGCCGAAAATAACCCCGCCGCCACCAAGGAAATTGCACGCGCCGTGGCAAACAACAAAGCGGACGTCAAAAACTATTACCAAAACGCGACCAAGGCGCAAAAAATCGAGGCCTATAAACACCCCCTCGCTACCAAACGCGCCCTTGAAGATGGAAAATACAACGATTAGCGCGTAACCAGTTCCCCTACTCTCCTTGCGGCCTTCTCCAACAGAAGGCCGCTTTTTTATTGACATAATTAATTGGCAGTTTTAATGTGGCCGCCGGAGAGTGTCATGAGAACCATAAAAGCAGCCTTTACAGGAGTTGGCAGTGCGCAAACGCACCGCGAAGGTTTTGAAGCCTTGCTCGCTCTTGAAAGCGCCGCCAATTTGCCCAAAGGGGCATCGGCTCTTTATAGCAAAACAGTCGGCGCTTTTAAAAAAGAACGAACCTCGGCCCTTTATTATCTCAAACAGCTTTATACCCAGTCGCGGACATCCCCGCGTTTGCAGGATGTATTCGCCCAAGGCGTGCTGGATGGCTTGACCCGTGACATGACAACAGGAGCCGCTCTTTATATTAGCCTCGCCAATCTAGATCCTCAAATCGAATCTCTCTTTCTCAAGGCCTGTATCCGCGCAGGAGCCCCCTATGCTTTCATGAATGTCGTAAACGCAGGGGTCAAGGTAACCGAAACAACCAAAGAACATTTGCGTACATTGGGGCACGAAACGGCGCGCGAAGCACCGCACGCCCTTGTCTATTGGGAAGCCATGAGTGATGAGCATGAACTCCTTGAAGAATTATATGATCCCGCCACCCTGCGCGATGATCTGATGAATATTTACCGTCATGAGGAATACCGTACCCTCGTAAATCTCCAGATCCAATTGAGGTGTAGCCCCTTTTTCGGAGAGCGCGCCGATGATTTGAAAACGGATGACCTCTTCTGGTTTCAAAGCCGCAAACTTTCAACTCTGGCCGCTGAACATAAAGCGTTCCCGCATGCAAGATATGGTAATATGGATCGTTACGAAGGCCACTGCGATTATTTGTTCCGCGAACGCCACGATTTCGGAATGATTCCACTGCTGAGTTTTCTCGCCAGAAACCGTGACAAAATTCCCTCATTGGACAAAAAAATCAGACGCATGTGTGATGTGATGGCTGTGTTTGACGAGTATGACAATTTAAACCTGCTCGTCGCTCAGGAAGGATATCCTGAAGATCCTGCGCATGCAGCAACTTTATCAAACAGCCCGCTCTAAAATATCCTGCAAAAACCCCTCGATTTTACCCGCCAAAAACCCTATAAACAGGCATGTTTATTTTTCTCGCGCGTTGGTTCAAAGGCATTCTTCTCGGCTGGATTGCAGCTCTTGCGATGTATCTAGTCAAACGGATTATCACCAAAGCGTTTAATATGGAACGCCCGCCCCACTGGCCCGAAAACGAAACCGCAGCGGGAAACCCGCGCGGCAAAGCCCCGCAAGGCGATGTGATCGATACGCTCTATACCGGCATGAGCGAGCAGCAACTCCTCAGCGCGATGAAAGAGCCGATGAGCAAATTGACATGCGAAGGTAACGTTCAAATCTGGGTGTACCCCACCCGCGTCATTACCCTTGAAAAGGGTAACGTCACCAAATGGGAAAATAAAGACTCGGTCTAAGACGTAGGCCCTGTATCCACGGACTCGCTGGGGCCTGAACCGCCACCACCGCAGCATGATCCCGATTTGGGGGCCGCACTGCTGCCATCCTTGGCGCAGCAACTCTCGTTCTTGGGGCCACAACACGACGTCGTATCCACATTGAGCGGACAATACATCGGACAAAAACCTGCCGCCGCCGTCAAAATCGGAACAATCCCGATCAAGCCGATCCAGCGCACATCCCCTTCAAGAATAACCGTCAGGGAAAGTAAAATCACGCCCGCAACCAAGCGGATAATCCGATCAGCCGTACCCACATTCTGTTTCATGGCAATACCTCATGATGCTAAAAACAACGTACCACCAATATAGTGCAAAGCAACAGGATTTCAACCTTCAGCTCAGGCCCTCAGTTCAGGAGAGAGTAAGCGGACGCAATTGCCCCTGACCCACCACGATTTCACACGCTTCTTGGTCGTGGCAATTCATCATTGTCTGAATATCACTGGCGTGATGTTGAAGCAGCCCCACCAAACGGTCCCCATCCAAATTACCCCTCACATAGACAAGGAAAGGCACGGGGGAATGCCGCGCCGCCTGTTGAAACTCGGTGAAAAGGGGCACTTTCAAAAAATCACCGTCCCGCGTGACAAACCCGCGAAAGCCGCTATCAATGGCAAAACGCCAAATATCCGTATCCGGTGTCTTTTTGCCAGCGAGTCCCTCACATTCAACATGACTTGACCACCCGAACAGGGACGAAAGCGGCAATACAGCCTGCGGTGATGTATTCTCATCAAGCAAGAGTCCCAACCCCTCTGCACTGGGCAACATACGGGGATGCTGGAGAATATTGGCAATCACGCCGTGAAGCGGCACGCGGACAGCCCCTTCCTTAACAAGAAAGAATACATCCCGTTCTTCGCCTGTGCCTTGTGCACACAGCCGCCCGATCAAGGTGCGCGCGCCATGATTTTTATCGTCAAATTTACGCCGCTGCAAACCCATATCACCCTCATATCCTCACACAAGGGGCTAAAATTATGGTAATTTATATTTTTTGTCAATTTTAATGCTGTTTCCTTCTCTTCCTCCCCCTTTTAGACTAGAATCAAGCGATTCAAACACCGCATCCCTCGCCCTTATTATCATATGATTTTACCCCGCCTGCTTCTCGCTCTTGCTCTTCTTGGGACTATGCTGTGCTACGCTATTCCTGCGCACGCGCTGGATGTAACATCCGTGCGCACGGGCAAGCATCCCGATAAAGAGCGGATCGTGATTGAACTTTCGCAAGCTCCGGAATCATACCGCGCCTTCTTGCTCGAAAACCCTCAGCGCGTCGTGCTCGACATGGATCATTTTAATTGGAAGACCAAAGGTGTTTCCAAACCGGAAGGGTCTTTTCTACGCGATGTGCGTTACGGCGAGCTAGACCAAAAACGCAGCCGCCTTGTCATGGAAACCTCTTCTCCGGTGATGATCCTGAGCGCCTTTCCTATCCCGAGGCAGAAAGGTCAGCCTGACCGTTTTGTAATTGATATAGCTCCATCTACGGCGCGTGATTCTTCGCCGCAACAAATTCTCGGCACCATGCAATCCTCTGCCGCATTAACGCTAGCTTCCGCGCCAGTTGCGGCAAGTGCAGGAATCCCTGTTCCACTGCGCCGTCCCAATTACACCTCCCCGCAAGATGCACCGCGCCCCCACGCGCAAAAACCCCTGATCATTATCGATCCAGGTCATGGCGGCCCTGACCCGGGCGCCATTGGCGCGAATGGCATGTACGAAAAAACCATTGTGTTGGCCGTTGGCCTCGAACTCAAACGCCAATTGGAGGCCTCTGGCCTTTACCGCGTCAAGATGACACGTGACCGCGATATTTTTATTCCCCTGCGTGACCGCGTCAAATTCTCGCGCAAAAATCAGGGCGATCTTTTCATCTCGCTCCACGCCGATTCAATCCGCAATTCTCACGTCGCTGGCGCCTCGGTCTATACACTGTCCGAAGTCGCATCAGACAAAGAAACAGAAAAGCTCGCTGACCGCGAAAATAAATCCGACCTCATCGCTGGCATCGACCTCTCGCATCAGGAAGATGATGTTGCGGGTATCTTGATCGACCTTGCCGCCCGCGACACGATGAACCAATCACGTTTCCTCGCCCGCACGGTTCTGACCACCTTCAACCGCAACGGCGTCAAAACAATCGACAATACCGCCCGCTCGGCTGGTTTTGCCGTTCTCAAGGCCGTGGATATTCCCTCCATTCTGGTGGAGATGGGCTACCTGACCAACCGCAGTGAAGTAGAGCGTCTGAGCACGCCCGCCTACCGCCAGAGGGTTGCCCTCGCAGTTAAAGCCAGCGTTGATTCTTATTTCCAGAAGATTTATGAATAGCCGATAAATTTTTGAAATTCCTAAATCACCTATTGAACCCGATGGAATTATGATTTAGCTTGGAGGCCTGTTCTCTTGAAGGGGAAGTCTTTAACTTTTATCCATGTTTATGAGGTCTATGATGAAAAAACTCGTTGCAACCGTATGTGTACTTTCCGCAACTTTGGCGCTGGCCGCTTGTGATACCACCGGTGAGGGTTATGTTGACACCCAACCACCTTACGCTACTGAGCGCACCGCTTCTGACGGACCAGTCGTTGCTCCTGAAGCTGCAGCTCCTGCTGAACCCGTATTCGAGAAAAAAGTAACCAAGTAATTTGCGTTACGATTCAAACTGTTACAAAAAGGTCACGCTTGCGTGACCTTTTTTGTGAGGAGCCAATTTCCGCTTGAAATACCCCCCCTTATAAATTAGAAAATGAGCAAACATCGAACGTCCCTTTAGGAGCAATTAAAATGAAAAAAGTAATTATGTCCGTATGCCTTCTCGCATCCACACTGGCTCTCGCAGCTTGCAGCACTGCAAACTCCTCTGAAGTCGGTAGCGCAGATCCAGTATTCGAGAAAAAAGTAACCAAGTAGTTCGTTAATCGAATAACTTGAACAAAAGGCTGAACTACTGTTCAGCCTTTTTTGCATCATTCGTCTTTATATCACTTGTTATCTGCACTGCCGATTTTTCAGCCACCGCGATGGGATAACCTTTACGCTCTTTAATCACTTTGCGGATGCGCGGCCAGTCAAGCGACGATACATCCTTACCTGCAATACGCATGATCATGCTAAGGTCACGTTCGGCAAGCTGGTAATCAGGGATTGTTCCTTCCCGCTCCATAAGCGTCGCCTGTTCCTGCGTTGGATGCACTTCCAGATAAAATTTGTTACCGATCCACGCCGCTTTGATCGGTTGATCGACCACCGTCACTTTCGTGCCCACCGGTACCATCCCGAACATCTGGGTAATATCTTCAGGGAACATCCGAATACATCCGCTGCTCACGCGGCGCCCAATCCCATACGGTTTGTTTGTGCCGTGAATGGCAATGGTCGGAAACCCCAGATAGAGCGCGTGCGTACCCATTGGATTTTCATCCCCGGGAGGAACGCTAGCAGGCAGAGTCGGGTCTTCCTTGCGCATCCGGTCGGTTGGCACCCAGACAGGCCTCTCCTTTTTACGCATGATCTGCGTTGTCCCGACAGGTGTACGAAGCCCGTCACGCCCGATACCTATAGGAAACGTCACAGGTTCGTCATAGGCTGATTTATAATAGTAAAGACGCATCTCGGCAAGATTGATCACCACACCTTCATGGGCTGCATCCGGCAAGATATGAAAGGTTGGAATTACAATTTCCGTACCCTTACTGGGGATCCACGGATCAAGCTGCGGGTTAGCAGCCCGCATCTCAACAAAACCAACGCCATAGCTGCGCCCGATATGCACCAACGTGTCATCTGCCCCCGCGTAGGCATATTGCATCTGTCCGATATAATTTTGCTCAAATTTTGCGCGAGAGGGGGCCTTTTCAGCTTTGATCTGTGCCGGAACACTCTGCGCGGCGCTCACCGGCATACTCAAAACCCCACAAACCGCAACGCCCAGAACCAGTCCTGTCGTAACCCGCAAAGACCTTCCCAAAAACCGTGATAGTGCCATAGATAAACCTTATAATGTTTCCTGTAATATGCCCGCGACTTTGTCCATAAAGGCCTCGGTTGTCAAATAACTTTGATCCTTACCCACCAAAAGAGCCAGATCTTTCGTCATAAAGCCTTTCTCGACCGTTGCCACACACGCTTTTTCCAACTTGGCGGAGAAGTCAACAAGGGCCTGATTGCCATCAAACTGGCCGCGGTATTTAAGCCCCTGCGTCCATGCAAAGATCGAAGCAATCGGGTTGGTCGAGGTCGCCTCACCTTTTTGGTACTGGCGGTAATGGCGCGTGACAGTTCCATGTGCCGCCTCGGCCTCGACAATCTGCCCGTCAGGAGTGAGGAGTACCGACGTCATAAGGCCCAGCGAACCAAAACCCTGCGCGACAACATCCGATTGGACATCGCCATCGTAGTTTTTGCACGCCCACACCATCCCTCCATGTGACTTCACGGCAAAAGCCACCATGTCATCAATCAGACGGTGTTCGTAGCTAAGCCCCAGCGCATCTAATTGCGTTTTGAACTCACCATAAACTTCTGCAAAAATCTCGATAAAACGTCCATCATATTGTTTTAAGATAGTATTTTTTGTTGACATATAAAGAGGGCATTTGCGCGCTAACGCATAGTTAAAACATGCTCGCGCAAAGCCACGGATCGACTCGTCCACGTTATACATCCCCATAGCCACACCCGAGGACTTAAAGTCAAACACCTCATAAGTCTCAGCCGGACCACCATCTGCAGGCTGGAACATCATGGTCAGCTTCCCTGCCTTTTTAACCTTGAAATCCGTGGCTTTATACTGGTCACCAAAGGCATGACGACCAATGATGATCGGTGACGTCCAGCCCGGCACATAACGAGGAATATTGGCGCAGATAATCGGCTCACGGAAAACTGTACCATCCAGAATATTGCGGATCGTACCGTTAGGCGATTTCCACATCTTTTTAAGACCAAATTCCTTCACGCGAGCTTCATCCGGCGTAATTGTGGCGCACTTAACCCCGACACGGTGCAGTTTGATGGCATTGGCTGCATCAACCGTCACCTGATCCTCTGTGGCATCACGGTTCTGAATTGAGAGATCAAAATAGTGAAGATCAATATCAAGATAAGGCGTAATGAAACGTTCCTTAATCCACCCCCAGATAATACGGGTCATCTCATCCCCGTCAATTTCAACCACTGGATTTTGAACCTTGATTTTCGTCATCATGCACTCCTTGATAGATAGCCTTCCACTCTACCCGAAATTTCGACAAACCTAAAGAGTCGGAATTATTTTCTGTCAATCAGGAGGTTGACTTGTCCCCTTCTTTTCTGAACAATAGAGCATAGCAACTACTATTTTCTATAATAAAAAATGACACGCCCTAGTTTTTCCCATCTCCCGCGCTTAAGACCCCCGCCAATGTCGTTACTGGTCGGGACGGCTTTCCTGTCAGGCGTCTCGTTTTTGCCTCTGGCCCCATTGGCCCACGCAGCCGATGCTCCGGCCCCCGATCAATCCGCTGCGGTAATGGCCCCCTCGGATCAGGTTGATTTTACGGCGGCTGCGCTGACCTACGATGAAACAGGTCAAATTATCACCGCCGAAGGCGATGTCGAAATTACCCAGAACGGCAAAATCCTCCGCGCTGAAAAAGTAGTTTATAATCTGCCGCAAGACACGATTGAAGCCTTGGGCAAAGTGACCTTGCTGGAAGAGTCAGGAAATGTCTATTTCGCCGACCACGTCACTCTCGACAAAAAAATGAAAAATGGCTTTGCCAAAAAAATCCGTGCCATTCTCGCCGATGGCGCACGCCTCACCGCCGAGGAAGGCACCCGCACGGACGATGAAAAAACCACACTTAAAATGGCAAGCTATACGCCGTGCGAACCTTGCAAACTTGATCCGTCAAAACCACCTTTGTGGCAAATCACCGCCGATAAAGTCACGCACAGCAAATCACAGCATTCTCTGGAATATGAAGATGCCCAATTGGAAGTTTACGGCGTACCCATTGTCTATGCGCCCTACTTCACCCATTCGGATGGTACGATCAAACAAAAAGACGGCTTCCTACCGCCCAAGTTCTCGCTCAACTCCCAACTCGGCTTTGGTGTAGCAAACAGCTACTACTGGGGTCTAAGCCCTTCCGCAGACGCTACCCTTGGCGCAAAAATATTCACACAGGAAACTCCTCAATTATTCGGTGAAATTCGCAAAAGATTTAACGATGCTGAATTGGAACTCAAATCCAGCCTGACTTATTCGGAAGATGATGACCGTATGCGCGGTCACTTCTCCGGCGAAGGCTTGTGGGATATTGACGAAAAATGGCGTGCAGGCTTTCAAAGCGAGATCGCCAGTGACGATAAATATCTGCGTCAATACGACATCACCAGCAAGGACGTACTGACGAATGAACTTTATGCCGAGCGATTTGATCAGCGCGATTATTTTTCTGCGCGCTCTCTCGCCTTCCAAGATGTTCGCGTGAGCGACACCTCAACCGATCAACCCAATGTCCTGCCCGAAGTCACGGCTTCTTTTATTGGCGAGCCAATCGCAACACTCGGGGGCCGCTGGAGTGCAGATCTCTCAATGCTCAGTCTTGTGCGCAAAGGCAATGGTCAGGACGTAACACGTCTTTCGGGCGATCTGGGCTGGAAGCGGCGCGATATTCTGCCACTCGGCATCGTCAATGAATTCAACATCAGCGCCCAGAACGATATTTATACCATCTCTGACCGCAACGAGAGTATTTCTGCCGGAGCCGATGACGGCTCTCAAGCCTACCGTTTTTATCCACAGGTTCACAATGTCACCTCTCTGCCATTTATAAAGCCCCTTGATGATGCGCATATGGCGGTTGAACCCACCTTTGCCATTTCTGCCTCGACCCGCACCAAAAACGATACCGAAATTCCCAACGAAGACTCCCAAGACGCCCAGATTGACGTTACCAATATTTTCGAAGCCAACCGTTTTCCAGGCATCGACCGTGTCGAGAACAAATCACGCATTACCTATGGCTTGCGCACGGGCTACTACACCAATGACGGCAGCACCGGTGAAGCCTTTCTGGGACAAAGTTACCGCCTCGATGACGAGGACAACCCCTTTCCCGAAGGCTCGGGCCTCTCAGCGCAACATTCCGATATTGTCGGACAAATTCTGGCCGACTACCAAAAGCGTTATACGTTTCTCTATCGGTTCCAGATGGACTCAGACAGCCTGCGCTCTCAACGTCACGAAATTAATGGCGAAGCCAATTTTGGCGACCTCTCTCTCGCAGCCACATACCTCTACGCCCGCGCTCTTGAGGGAACGGAAATCAACCAGAGTCGCCAGCAAGTATATGGTAACCTCTCCTACGGCCTGACACCGGAATGGACCCTTTCAAGCGCCGCACGTTATGACCTGAGCGAAACGGAAGAAGGCCTGCGTTACACCGACATCGGCCTTAATTATCTGGGCCAGTGCGTTAGTGTTTCAGCGCAAGCCAGAAAAAACTTTACGAATGATGACACCGGTGATAATGCAACGGAAATCACCGTACAATTAGGCCTTAAAAATCTCGGCTCTATTGGCAACGCGGAATAAAAGGGAAGGATAATGGGTTTCGGAAGTTACGATTCACGTATGCGCTATAAAGAACGCTCGATCCGTCGTTTTAACAAGGCCCTGTTATTTGTCGTTATCATTGGCGCAATTCTGACCTTGGGTTTTGTACTGGGCCGCGAACATGCTGCTATCAAACTCAAAACACTTGAGATCGAAGTAACCGATAAAGATGCCCGTATCAAAAAACTACAAGATGATATGACCGCCACAAGGGCCGAAGCGCAGACGGCAACCTCCCGTTTCGAACAACTCAAGGCCCAGTACGAGAAAGAGTTACCCCCAAGTGGCCCTATTCACGATATTGTCGATATGGTTAGAAAACAAATCGACAGCGGCATGCCACCCGAGCGCTTGGCTTTTATCCTGCGTTCCGCGCGCGCGCCCAGCAACTGCTCTGACCCCGCGACAAAACGCTTCATTATCAAAACTCCCGCTTATAAAGGAGCAGAAAGCAACATCTCAGTGGGTGAAGGGGCTGTCATTGTCTCGGGAACGGGAGTATCTTCACGCAGTAAAGTCGGCCAGCTTGAATCATGGTATGATCCAACTCAGCTCATCACCGTGACGTTCAAAAAAGCCGATGGTGAGACAGAAAAGAAAACCGGCACCCTCCCCTTCCAATATTCCCTGATTGCCATGGGCCGCGAATATCGCTTTAATTTCTCAGAAGGCGAAAAATCATTCGTCAAGGTAACATTCGACAGCTGCGAATACCAATAAGCCCCCCATAAGGCGGCCTATAAAGGAAATTCATTTTCGAAGAGCTTATTTTTGAACCCAACGCCCATTGACCTGAATAAATTCACCAGAGCCAGCAAGGCTGTAAATTTTTTCGGCAGCAATCCGTTCGACATCGCTCAAGGCAATTCCCTGTTTGCCCGCTGTCTCCTTATAAACCTCCAGCCGCGCACGATTGGTGCTATTGACCAAATCCACCACATCGCCCGAAGGATTTGGAAGCGTTGCAGCAACAAACCCATCCGCCTTTTCGCCAATCAGACCGGAGCGTTTAGCGCTCATCAGGTCCAGCGATCCGGCCAATACCGCACCGGAAAAAAGGGTGAGAGTACACAGCAACAAAACAAAAAAACGTAAAAATAAAATCATAAAAATCTCCTCTTATTTACGAACGGGGCGCCGGAGCAGGAACCCCAAAAATATCAGGATTCGCCAGAATTTCTTTATCAAGATCCTTTTCAACTCGGATACGAACTTCCTGTTCGATTTTGACATTCATGTTAATTTCGATCGGCTTGTCGGGTGCCTCGACTTTCACCGTGGGGGTACAGGCACTCATAGCCACCAGCGATAACATAAGAAATAAAATGCGCATTTAAAACCCTCTCCTCAGGAAAATAGTACGAAACAGTTATTGTGGCAAGGGCTGAAGCCCCAGCGCTGTTTGCAAGACTGGCCCAATATCACCCGAAAGATTAATATTCAGCTCCAAGGGCCGCTCGAAAACCGGATTCCTCCCCGACGCCTGAAGCGAGGCTGACATTTTCCCCATCAAAGGACCATCAAGCGTCAATATGAGTGACGTATAACCAAAATCCTTAAGCGCTTCCCGCAGCGTGTTCATCCGTACATCATCACCGCTCAGACTTGAAGGGTAAGCAGCAGGAACATAGGCAAAATGTCCATTCTCCCCTTCGCTGCGCACCACGCCATTTTTAAACACGACCCCGCCGGAAGTAATCTCAACCGGTACATTTCCACCCAACGTCCCGCTTGCCGAGAACCCTTCGGCACCGCCAAGCTCTACAAGCTTTTGCAAATCAAGATTTTTGAGCGTTACAACCGTCAACGCTTTCCCTTGTGCCATATCCCACACAAAAGGAGATAACGCCGCACTCCCCTGAGCCATATCAAGCTGCGCCTGCGTAACACTAATGTCCCCTTTCGGTGAGCTAAAAAAAGACACACGTCCCGAACCAATATCGCCTTCCGTCCCGACCAAGGTAAAGATTTGTGTCTGTTCTCCTGCAAATCTAAGCGGTGATACGCTCGCAAGAGTAATCCCGCCCTGCAAATCCCTGAACGCAACACCCTTCCATGTCCCCTCAAGTCCGGTAGGTTTCAATCGAAAATGCGAGGAAGAAATCTCTTGGGGTTTTTCCCCATCATCACTGGCGAGGGGCAGAGTAAAGCCACCCCCAGCTATAATTTCCCCACCCGTAAAACGAAAGCCTGCGCGGGTTACAAACGGAAGGAATGTTGACAAATTACTGGCCTTGATCGGCAACTCCTGCGGTAAACTGACCTTCACATGGGACGCATCAAGAACAGCCTTCCCCGAAGCAGAAAACCCCGTTCCACTCACCGCAAGACCAATCGTCCAATCTATATTTTTTTGTGGGGCCAATATATCTCCCAGCGGCAACGAAAGCGCTGCGCTCCACGACGCCTCCTTATTCACCAGAAGCGGCATATTGTGCACGGCCTCATCCCCAAAAAAGCCGAAGATATGAGCAAGTTTATCGCCCTTGGCATGAAACGATGCCAGCCGCGGTTCTCCTTCTGCAATCTTTCCAAAAAAGACCACATCAGGAAACCCTGTCGGACTTGTTTCAAATGTAAAAATATCTTTTTGCCGCGTATCCAGCAGCATGTTTACATTCTGGAATGATGCATCACCATAAGTGGCCGACCCGACCACCATCTTGCCGAGCAAACTTGCCGCCTGTCCGGCTGTGCCACTGGCATCAAGCTGACCTGCCGCACGGCTGACCTTCACATCCGCCATATCCACGCGGCCTTCCTCGCACACAGCATGAAGCTGCCATTGTCCTTCTGCAGAAATTTTTCCCGACCCATTTGCCGCGAATGAAAGCTGTTTTTGACGTCCCCAGAGAGAAAACTGAATATCCCGTTGCCCCTCGATTTTTGTCGATGCCGAAAGCGCAGCTTTACCTTCAAAACGCAGGCTCCCCTCGGATGTCTCCACATCAAACGTGACACCTTGCAAAAGCAAACTCGAAATTCCACCACCCCCGTCAGCTGCCATATCCGGCATCGTCGCATCCCACCCCGCGATTTTAAGCTGACCCGCCTCATCAAATTCACCAGAAAGGGTAATTTCCTTGATCTTGACGCGGTCGATTTTTCCTCTAAGCAATAAATCAGGCAAACTAATGCTCGCTTCAATCGTATCGATGCCGCTGAAGTCATCTTGATCAAGCGCGATATGATCAATAATGAGGCCCGTGGGGGTGAGTTCAAGATAGTCAACCCGCGCCTCGGGCCACCCCATGACATGAAGCTGATGCTCAATCGAAAATTTGGCAACAAAAGCGGTTGCAAATCCGGCTGCCGTCGCAAGAACAACAAAACCGACCCCTGCACCCAGTATTTTAAGAAATGTCCGCCGTTTCATCGCCTAAATATCAATGTTCTGGGCAAACGTAGCATTGCTCTGAATAAAGTCAAAGCGTGCTTCCGCATTTTTGCCCATCAGTTTTTCGACCAAATCATCTAGCTGCGGGTCTTTGAGTGCAGCGCCAATCACCATCTCGGCTGCCCGCGCCGCATCATGCGTAGTCACACGGATCAGCGTACGGCTTCCCGGATCCATCGTTGTCTCTTTTAGCTGCTTGGCTGGCATTTCGCCGAGACCTTTAAAGCGGCTGACATCAACCTTGCTTTTGCCTTTGAACGTGGTGCGCATCAATTCATCTTTATGTGCATCGTTCATCGCATAGGCGCTTACCGTTCCCGCTGTCAAACGATAGAGAGGAGGCTGCGCCAGATACAAATGTCCCTTAGCAACCAGATCCGGCATCTGCGTATAAAAGAACGTCATCAGGAGCGAGGCAATATGCGCGCCGTCCACGTCCGCATCGGTCATGATAATAATGCGTTCATAACGAAGTGTTTTGAGCGAAAAGGCAGAACCTATCCCGCAGCCAATCGCCAGAATCAAATCTTGAATTTCCTGATTGTCGCGGATTTTCTCACGCGTCGCGCTCACCACGTTGAGGATTTTTCCCCGCAAAGGCAATATGGCCTGCGTCTCACGATTACGCCCCTGCTTGGCCGACCCGCCAGCCGAATCTCCTTCCACAATAAAGAGTTCGGTGCCATCAGCATTACTGCGTGCACAATCCGACAATTTTCCCGGCAGACGCAATTTGCGTGTCGGGGACTTCCGTACCATATCTTTCTCGTCTTTGCGGCGCAGGCGTTCTTCCGCGCGATCCACCAATGCCGTGAGCAGCGAAGTGCTCCGTGCCGGATCGCTGGTCATCCAGTGATCGAGATAATCTTTAAGGGCATTATCAACAAGGCGTGTTGCCTCACTGCTCGCCAATTTGTCTTTTGTCTGGCCCTGAAATTGAGGTTCGCGGATAAAGAGCGAGAGCATAATCGCCGCGCCCGAGAGCACATCATCGGCCGTAATAATCGATGCTTTTTTATTCCCGATCATCTCGCCGTAATTTTTGAGTCCTCGCACCAGCATGGCCCGAAGACCCGCTTCATGCGTACCACCTTGCGGTGTCGGGATCGTGTTACAATAAGAGCGGCAAAACCCTTCGCCTCCCGCGAGCCACGTCACAGCGCATTCCACCTTGCCCATACCATCGGCGAGATCAGCCTGGGCATGAAAAGCCCCCGGCACTAGCGTATCCTCACCTTCCATCACCTGCGTGAGGTAATCCATGAGACCGCCCGGAAAATGGAACGTCTGACGCGCCGAAAATTTTGATCCATCAGGCACCAACTCAGAATCGCAGCTCCAGTTAATTTCAACACCGCGAAACAGATAGGCTTTTGACCGCGCCAGATCATGAATACGTTGTGGCGAAAATCTGACTTTATCGCCAAAGATTTGCGGATCAGGATGAAATATAACGGTGGTTCCGCGCCGCCCTTTAACCGCCCCCAGATTTTTAAGCGGCGATGTAACTAACCCGCGTGAGAAAGTTTGACGGTACAAAATATTATCCCGCGCCACCTCGACGGACATCTCATCCGAAAGCGCATTGACCACCGAAATTCCGACCCCGTGAAGCCCTCCTGATGTCTGGTAAGCTTTATCGGAAAATTTCCCCCCCGAGTGAAGAATCGTCAGAATAACTTCAAGTGCCGATTTTTTGGGGTACTTGGGGTGGGCCTCAACTGGAATCCCCCGACCATTATCGGTAATAGTAATTTTCATATCTTTATCAAGGTGAATATCAATACGCGACGCATAACCCGCCACAGCCTCATCCATCGCATTATCCAGAATTTCACTGACCAAATGATGCATGGCATTCTCATCAGTCCCCCCGATATACATGCCCGGACGCTTACGGACAGGCTCAAGCCCTTCCAGAACTTCAATGTCCGATGCGGTATAGGAAGGAGCGGCCGTTTTCTTTTTGGCCGATGAAAATAAATCAGTCATTTTTTAAATCTATTTTATGGTACACTGTGAAGGTTGAACAATCCATCAGAGCATAGTTTTCAGGCAATGACAACATTTCGAACCTTAGCTTTTCTTTTTTCTCTCAGCTTTTTTGTGGCTTTCTTGACCTTTTCCGGCTCCACTCATGCCTTTACGGGAAAAGACAAAATCCCACCTCTCAAATACGAAACAACCATGACTGAGGCCGAATATGAGGCCGATTCCCAATTGATTGAAGAAATCCCGTCGGGGGATAAAAGCTATGCCTTTAGCGTCCGCTTGCCCAAAAACTGGATCAGCCTCGGCAACATCAGCGAAAAAGGAGACATCGGGAATCTTGGCAGTATCGACAGCGAGGTTTTCGTCCCTCTCGCGCGTTTCGAAACTCCGCCCCGCATTGAGGAAAAGAGTATATTCCGCGTCCGCAGCCTCAATCTCAACACGCTCATCAATGCCGATGACTGGCTGATCGGCTATATGCTGGAAATGGGTTTCTCTCTTGAGGGAATAAACGCCGTCTCCGCGAGACGCGTAGAAACCCAATACACACAGTTTATACAAGGGGAGCCTATGGCAACCCGTGCGGTAGCCGAAATTTCCGGGACAAAAATCATCCTCGCGGAATTTTTGGTGCACCAAGACAATTACAAGGCCGAAAAAGATCAACAAGTTCTGGCCATGAAATCCTTTCATCTTACACAACCCGACACATCACCTTCAGTTGAGATGAAGACACACACTTTTATTGACATTGCCAAATTTGACTACCCCGGAACATGGCTGCTTTATTCCCCAGGGATAACAACCATCGACAGAATGGAAGCATCCGTCCTTAACATTCGGGGCGCCCAATACGACAGGAAAGAAAAAAAGACCATCGCCCTCGAAAATATCAAGCTGGACGGGCGTATCGACCTTACCCTTGCTGCAAAGTCAACCGGCACAGATTTCGGGAACGAGATTAAACTGATCAAGGCTAATCTTAGTGAAAAGAATCTAACTCTAGGCCAATATATTGAGACGCCGCCTACCCTTGTTCTCCACAGCGCCATCAAATCACAAAAAATAAATGTGTATGCGATCGAAAGCGCCGATAAAAAACTTGTTGGTTATGAGTTTTGGGTCGCTATTCTCGAGACAGGAGCCCGCATCTACACCGTCAGACTTCTCACCATCGGTCGCGGCGAAGATTTTATCATCTGGGCACAAAACGTGGCGACATTCAACGCCCTTCTTAAATCCTTGGCCCCCGCCAACGATACGGAATAATTCTACCTATTCCGCGAATGGGTTTTTACTCTTACGCATCAGAAGGCGTATCGGCACCCCGGGAAGATCATAATCCTCGCGCAAACCGTTAATCAAATAACGTTTGTAGGTATCCGGAACATTATCCGGCTTCGAGGCCCACAGCGCAAAGGTTGGGGGGCGCACATTGATTTGTGTCATAAAGCGCAAACGATTAGGCCTCCCCGAAACCAGAGGTGGCGGCATGCGGCTTGTACGCATATCAAGCCAGCGGTTAAGCCGCCCCGTTGAAACGCGTTTATTCCAAACAACATAATGATCAACCGCAGCCTGCATCAATTTATCAAGATTTTGCTCACGCAGCGCCGAGAGCGTGACAAGCGGAATATCAGGAACCTGCGCCAAAGATTCAGATAAAATCGTTTTGATTTCAGTGAGCTTCTCGTTCCTGTCCTGTACCGTATCCCATTTATTGATACCGATAATAAGAATGCGCCCTTCACGAATTACCAGATCGGCAATCTGCAAATCTTGCTTCTCAAGCGGTGCAGCCGCATCAACCAGCAGGAAAACAATCTGTGAAAGACGAATAGCCCGCAACGTGTCATCAACTGCCATGCGCTCAAGACGGTGTTCGATCTTTGACTTACGGCGCAGGCCTGCCGTATCCACCAACCTGAATTTGTAATCACCCCATCCCCAATCCACGGCAATCGCATCACGCGTAAGCCCTGCTTCAGGCCCCGTAATCACACGATCTTCCTGCAAAAGCGCATTCATCAACGTTGATTTTCCAGCATTGGGACGCCCGACAATGGCGATACGGATAGGTTTTGACGTATCAATTTTGGGCGCCGGATCATCTTCGGATGCAAATTCAAAACTTTCATTGCCTTCGAGCGAATCTAGTTCCTCATCGCTCCATATTTTTTGGTCTGCATCATTGCCATCTTCCTCAATATCATTTTTCGGGAAATAAGGTGTAAGTAAATTATAAAGCTCATCAAGCCCGTGACCGTGCGCCGAAGAAATCGGAATAGGATCACCAAGCCCCAGTGAATAAGCCTCGGCGACTGCCACATCGGCAGTTTTATCTTGTTCGCACTTATTGACAAGGAGAATAACCGGACGGCTCTGTTTTCTGAGCCATTGGGCAAAATGTTCATCCATCGGCGTAAGTCCGGCGCGCCCATCCACAATGAAAAGAACAACATCCGCGCGATCAAGAGCGGCTTCCGTTTGGCGGCGCATCCGGGCCTCCATACTATTATCAAATTTTTCTTCAAGTCCCGCGGTATCCATCACGCGTATTTTTCGGTCAAGCAGGCGCCCTTCGGCTTCACGCCAATCACGCGTGACACCCGGTGTATCATCAACGAGCGCCAGTTGCTTTCCGGTCAACCGGTTGAACAATGTCGATTTACCAACATTGGGACGACCAACAATAGCAATACTGAGCATAAAACACCGCTTTCTAGTTTAGCGCCACGCGGACAATGTACCATCGTCCCCGAGAATATAAAGCGTACCCTGCGCCGCCAATGGCGAAACCGCAGCGCGCGCACCCAACGAAACACGTTTAAGAACTGAACCATCTCGTGGTGAAATGAAGAGAACTTCTTCATCTTGCGTCGTAAGCACAAGCGCGCCCCCCGCAAGAATGGGACCATTCCACAAAAGTGAATTGGCTGGAGTATCATCATCTTGCGTATAAGCCGTTAAATCACTGACCCAAAGCAGCGCACCATCAGTGTGCGACAAGGCCACCAGTTCGTTATTCGCTGTAACAAAGAAAATCGTGTTGCCTGAAACAAGCGGAGTCTTTGCCCCGCCAATATCGCGCTCCCAAATACGCGCCCCGCTAATTGTATCAAGGCAAACAATTTTCCCGCCATAACTCAGGGCAACAACTTGTCCGCCATCAATCACTGGATGCCCCGCAATATCGGGAAGCGTTGCTGCGCTGCCCGTCTGAAGGCGAGGTGATAACGTATCGCTCCAGATCACAGCGCCATTTTCGATATGCAGTGCCGTAAGTTCACCGGAAGAAAGAGGCGCAACGACAATCTGGTCATTTGCCGCAGGACTCGCCCCACCAACAAGGCTGGCAGCCTCACTTACTCCCTCATAATCCCAAAGTTTCTGGCCCGAACGCGCATCAAAAGCATTCAAACGGTTATCCTGCGTCAGCACATAAACATTCAGGCCCATTACTGTCGGAGCCGAACGTGTTGGCGCTGCCAGTTTAACTCGCCAGAAGATACCACCCTCTTTGAGGTTAAGCGCGAGCAACTCAGCGTAGCCATTGGTGGCATAGAGAGCATCACTTCCGGCGGCCAATCCACCACCCAAAATAGCTTCATCCTCTTCGCCGGGCTGAATGGAATTGCGCCAGATCTCCTGACCGCTTATAGCATCAAAGGCACTAACCTGCGCCGAAGTATCAAGCGTATAAATCATATTATGAGCAAGAACTGGCTGCGCCGTAAGCGGAACATCATCATCCCCGCCCGAGCCAATATCCACACTCCACGCTTTTTCTAGACCATCAATTTTGAGGGCAGCATGCGGCATAACATGCTGTGCATTTGCACCAGTCATCGGCCATGTATCAGTACTCACAGGCGCCCCCACAACAACACCTTGAGCTGTTTTAGTTGACACCGCCGGAGTCTCAAGCGCTTTTTGCAGTTCAAGCACGGAAATACGCTCCCCAGGGAGCGGTGCCTTGCTGTCATCGCCATCAAACAGACTGCATCCACTCACCACCATCAGTGTGGACGCCGAAACCATCAGACCCAAAACAAGTCCAGCTCTCATGACTTTTTCTCCTTCATGCGCACCGTATAAACTTCCTCAAGCATCTGGGCCTGACCGAGCACATCAGCAGATACGCCCTTCATGGAAACAATAGCTCTCACCTCGGCAAGCGCTCCTTCAACATCATCCATCTTGTTGGCTTTAATAAGTGCCGAAAGAAGTTTAGCACGACCTGCCCACATTGACTTGTCCGCTTCCAACTTCACAACAGGAGCAAGCTCGTCAAGCAATGCCTGCCCATTGGCATCTTTCTGATGGTCCATCTTGATCGCGGTAGCCTGAACAATCGCCTGTTCCCTGAAAAGAGCCGGAGATGAAGGATCAGCCGCAACTTTTGTATAAAGCGCGATCGCCGCGTCCCATTCTTCCTTATCCGCCGCAATGCCCGCCGCAGCGAGTCCGGCAATGGCTTTGACATTACCTTTAGGCTCATCGGCAACTTTGCGCAAAGCTGCAGCAGGGTCTTCGGATTTAAAAGCTTCGAGGAAACGCCCAGTCTGCGCCTGATTTTGCTCAAACGTCCATGCCTTCCATCCGGCGTGAAGGGCCGTTCCCAAAACGATGAGAGCAATCACAGCCATAATAGCCTGACCATGATCACGCCAAAAGCCGATGGCCTTCTCGACTCGCATAGCCTCATCTACTTCGCGAAGAATATCGTCACTCATGACACGTGCCCTCTATAATTTCTCTGGGAATTAATTGCAACCAGACTTCAGCGATTTAAAAGTATAGCCCGATTTGGAGACAACATCTGCTACTGTCTTTTGGCTGAGAGCGGCCTCACTATCAGAATAGATTTTAACCTGACCTGCTTTGGCATCTGCCTGAACAGCAGTTACAGATTTCTGTTTGCCAAAATTTGCCACAAGCGTCTGCGCACAAGCTTCACACGTCATACCATCAACAACAGCAAGCTGGCAAAATTTACCCTGCACTACTGGTACCCTTTTCGGGTCATTACACGGACACATAGCGCAAGAAGC
This sequence comes from Pseudobdellovibrionaceae bacterium, assembly GCA_041674725.1. Classification (GTDB taxonomy): domain Bacteria; phylum Pseudomonadota; class Alphaproteobacteria; order Micavibrionales; family Micavibrionaceae; genus UBA1573. The sequence goes on from JBAYVC010000003.1 coordinate 142,054, forward strand.
AAGAACAAGGGCCGTGACAGAAAGGGTAAGAACCAGTTTAAAAGAATGCATAAAAGAACCTCTCAAGAAATACCTTCTTCTTATTACCCCGCCCAGCCCACAGTGTCAAAGCCCAAAGAATGTCGAAACTCTAGCGGCGCAGGAAAGCCGGTATATTGCTACCGCCAAACCCTTCGCCTTCATCCACATCTTCCTGAACAAAACGCTCTGGCGTACGCGATGTAGGTTTGGGTGATGATGGCTTCTTGCCGCGTGGCATATCCTGCATATTTTTGGTTTTCTCTTGGGGGGCAGCGCTGCGAGGTGTTTTTTTCGCACGCGCCACCGGCTGTTCTGAAGTCTCAGCCTCCTGTACAGGAGCAACCGCACCCTCAAAGGGAATATCGCGCCCCACCAGTTTTTTGATGGCCGCCACCAAATTTTCATCATCATCAGTCACGAGTGTCCACGCACGACCACTGGCTCCGGCACGGCCAGTGCGGCCAATACGGTGCACGTAATCGTCGGCATTAAACGGCACATCATAATTGAATACGTGTGAGACCCCCGACACATCAAGACCGCGCGCAGCAACATCCGAGCACACCAGCAAAACAATTTTGCCATCCTTAAACGCCTGAAGCGTCTCCGTGCGTTTGGACTGGATCATATCGCCATGAAGCGCCGCCGCAGAATAGCCATGATCGCGAAACCATTTACCCAGCAAGTCCACATCTTTTTTGCGGTTACAAAACACAAAAGCGTTTTTAATTTGCTCGGAATCAATGAGGTTTTTCAGCGCCTGTTTTTTCTGGCGCGTCGTGGTCATCATCATACGGTGATCAACCGTTTGCGCAGGTGACGCAGGAGGCGCCACCGAAACAGATTTCGGATTGCTAAGGAACCTCTCGGCCAGATTTTTAATCTCGGGGGGCATGGTTGCCGAGAAGAGAAGCGTTTGACGCGTCGGCGGAATTTTGGAAATAATTTTCTCAATGTCGGGGATAAAACCCATATCGAGCATCCGGTCGGCTTCGTCAATCACCAGAATTTTAATGTCATTGAGAAGAATCTGACCACGTTCAAATAAATCAAGCAACCGCCCGGGTGTCGCGATCAAAACATCTACGCCTTTTTCGAGCGCCTTGATTTGTTCGCCCATCGACTCACCCCCCACAAGCAACGCCTTGGTGAGTTTGCAATATTTGCCGTACTTGTCGAAATTTTCGGCCACCTGCGCCGCAAGTTCGCGCGTCGGAGCAAGTACAAGAGAACGCGGCATGCGTGTGCGCGCACGGCCCGAGGAAAGCATCTCAATCATCGGCAGGGTAAAGCCTGCCGTTTTTCCTGTTCCTGTTTGGGCAAGCCCCACCAAATCACGTGCCATCAGGACAATCGGAATAGCTTGTTCCTGAATGGGCGTGGGGGTTGTGTAACCTATATCGGCAATCGCCTTGAGTATGGCGTCGCTAAGTCCTAATTCTGAAAAATCCATGTGGCTTCTTTACATCATCTACGTTCAGGTGTTTTTTTCAGATAACCCCGTGAATGTCAATCATTCTGTGTGGTGATGACCCTCATGCGCGTCCATCACATCAAATATGGCCAGATCAAAGATATTCTGGTGAACACCTAAATAAATGACCAGATTGAAGACAAACAAAACGCTCGCCACGCTTAAGATCATGAAATTTCTATCTTTTTTAGGCGTACAAGGCGGATGGCAACACCCGTCATCCTCACAATTAACCGTGCGGCTCAAACGATGGGCAGCCCACCCCAAAGCAATCATCATGCCCGAAAAGGCGATAATGAGCATCTCGTAATGATGGATAACCTCATGAATTTCCAGTAAAAATCCGGGCGCCGCCCCCATCAGACCAATATTGGCGAACGCACCCAAAACGGTCACAACCGTTGGCAAAACACAGCAAAACACATGGCTAAGCTCCGATAAAACAACGGCTGTTCCCAGATGACGGCCCAATCTCTGCATCAAAAAAACCTCAAGTGTGATATTATAACTCTTTAAATAATGACCCCCGTCAAAAAGGTCAAGTTTTTTGTGGCATGCCTGCCCTCAATCGATTAAAACGCCTGCCATGGATGTAAAACTCGACACCCCCACGATGGACGGCCGCATGATTCTGCCTCTGCCCGAGACGGCAGAGGGGAAAATGCTGCTCCATTCCTGCTGCGCGCCGTGCTCGGGCGAAGTGATCGAAGCCATGGCGGCCTCGGGACTCTACATCACCATTTATTTTTACAATCCCAATATCCACCCGCGCGAAGAATATGATTTGCGCAAAGATGAAAATATCCGCTTTGCCGAAAAATTGGGGCTGCCCTTTATCGATGCCGACTACGATTCGACCAACTGGTTCTCGCGCGTCAAAGGCATGGAATGGGAACCAGAAAAAGGTAAACGCTGTACCGAATGTTTTGATATGCGGTTTGAACGCACGGCTCTTTATGCGTTCGAGAATGGCTTCCCGATGTTTACCTCCTGCCTTGGCATTTCGCGCTGGAAAGATATGGCCCAGATTAACGGCTGTGGTCACCGCGCGGCAAACCGTTATGACGGCATCACCTACTGGGATTACAACTGGCGCAAGAGTGGCGGATCAAAGCGCATGCTCGAGATTTCCAAGCGCGAGAATTTTTACCAGCAGGAATATTGCGGCTGCATTTATAGCCTTCGCGACTCCAACAAATGGCGCCTCTCCAAAGGCCGCGACAAAATCGAAATCGGTGTGCATTACTACGGCACCGAGACGGAAGTTTAACCCTCAAAATTTACTTTTTCATGAGCGCCTTTGGCGATAGCCGCATTGCAAAAATCTGTAATCTGCCCAATAGTATTTTTACCTTTAATAAATCGGTGTGGAATAGGGTAATATTTTTCTGAATTCCTAAACTCAAAAACAAGACATGATTTGTGATGTATAACGCTCTTCAATTCTCTCCATGGAATATGGAAGTTACTTTTCTGATCTGAAACAAAAACACCCTCATCACGTATGGAATAATTAGTGCATTCCTTATTTTTGATCCGCCCCCACAACCAAGTATCTGGATTAGGTTTATAAAAGAAAGATACAATAAAAAACACTGCCACAATGAAAAGTAAAAGCATCGTAGCACGTAACACTTCTCCTTGATTCACTAATTCCAAAATTTCGTTATACAACCCGCGAGGGGTGTGCATATGAGAGAAAACTATTAAACTTCCCAAAGAAATAATAAAAAACAACGCATATAATTTCCCTGTTCGTTCAGCTTTCTTCAGACCCGACAAATTAACAGGGAATCCAGCATGGCGCTGGATATCAATCGTATAATTTTCGACGTCTTGCGGCGTAATAATACCAAAAAAAGAATAATGCTCCATACCAGAATCCCTCAGTCTTGAACCTATACTAGCAGAAGCACGAAAATAATGCATAAAGAGACAATGTGCAGCCAAAACCGCACATTGCCACCATCAAATATTATCAAGTACGAACCATATCATAGCTTGGCACTGCCGGCGTGGCAGGAACGGCCTGCACAACGGGAGCCTTGAGAAGCGAAGGGTTTTTGGCGATCGTATCGCGGTCAAAATCCCCTTCCGCCTTCCAGCGTTCAGTCGTGCAACCTTTACCGCAACCATAACGTCCACCGAAAGCAAAATGATCGGTCAGGTGAATATCACCATCCCAGACATGCTTGGCAAACTTATCGAGGAAATTCGCCCCGTAGTCACTCGTATCCTGGCTCCAAACCGAGCGGCCCTCACCGACTATGCCGTTATCCCACAGCCCGATCACGCGCCCCTCCTTGCCGCCATAATAAACAGCATCAAGGCGATGATCCCACATGCCGCGTTGCTGGGCAGGAAGGCGCGCATCAAGACACACCGTAATTCCGTTGGTCTTGATATAATCAAGTGTGCGCGACTCGGCTCCTGACAGAACTGCGCGCAAGCGCATTTGATAATCCGCATCACGACCAGCCGGTTCATTAATTTGACACACTTCCATCGACTGACTGGTAACCGCATCAACCAGCTCGGGCTTGCGCGCCACATCAAACTGGCTTTCGCCACACCCCGCCAACGCAAAGGCAATCATCAGGGAAGCTCCTAATTTTTCTAATTTCGTCGTCATAGTTTTCTCTTTCTTTTCAGTTTTAAAGTTAAAAAATCCCTGCGCAGCTTCATCATGAGAAGCGCGTTGCAAGTCGTGTTAAAAAATGGATAAAGTTGTCCCTCACCGATGCGCCAAAGCGCACGGGTATGATGCCTGTAGGAATCTAAATTTTAGGGATTGGCAGCGATCGAAATAATTCGTTCGACAGGAAAACCGAGCATGTAATAGGCCGCTTGGCGAACACATGCATTCTTGAGTGCAATCCCGACCATAGGCCCACTGGGATATACGCGTAACATTTCTTCCTCGTATATTGAGCCGTTATACACGCGGAAGAACCCTGTAACCTTTGTTTTTCTAGAAACATCGGGGATACCATCCCCTAAACGTCCTAAACAGTTACTTGAAACCCCGAGCGTTTGCTCAATATACTATTATATATATCAATATCGATATATATAGTCAAGAAAAACAGGAAAAAATCGAAATCGGTGTGGTAAGAGACAGCGTGACGACGCCATCTAGAAGTTCTCCGTAAAATCTGAGCTCTCTGTGGTGAAAGCCATTTGGCTTTTCCCGTCATTGCCTGAATGTCGTCAGGCATTCTAAGGCAATCCATTCTTTTTCTGGATTCCCCTAGAATTGCTCCGCAATTCGGGGAATGACAGTATGGTTAAAAACTTCGTTTCTTCGTTCTTCGCGTGAAAAAATTCTCGCCTGCGCAGGGATACCGGAAAAACTAAGCCACCTGAGCTTCAAGCCACAACTCTTCTTGTTCGGCAAGTTTGGCAACCACGTCGCTATATTCTTTTTGAACCTTGATCGACTTCTCTTTATCCGCATAGAAATCACCCGCCAGCATTGCGGCTTCGAGTTTTTCTTTTTGCGCCGTCAAGCGTTCAATTTCTTTCTCGGCCTTCTCGGCTTTTTTGCGCAGTTCACCCAAATTTTTGGGTGAGACATCCTTCACCGGCGCTGCCACCGCATTCACATTCGCTGCCTTACGTTCGGCCGAGCGTTCTTCACGGCGCGACTGGATGGTAAAATTCCGGTAGGCCTCCAAATCACCATCGAAATTCACGCACTTGCCGTCTTTTACCAACAGCAGGCGGTCAGCCACACGCTCGACCATATGCGGGTCGTGGCTCACAATCACCACCGCGCCTTCATAGTCATTGAGCGCCTGAACGAGAGCCTCGCGCGCATCAATATCAAGGTGGTTGGTCGGTTCATCAAGAAGGAGCATATGCGGCGCATCAAAACTCATAAAAGCAAAGAGGAGTCGCGCTTTCTCGCCGCCGCTCAGAGCCGCGATCTTGTTATCGGCCAGTTCCCGCGAGAACCCGAACGCGCCGAGTTTCGCCCGCACCTTATGCTCGGGAACATCCTCTATCGTCTTTTGCATGAGGCGCAGCATCTCGAGATACGGCGTGCTCTCCACATCCAGCTCGTCCGTTTGGTGCTGTGAAAAATACCCGATGCGCAGTTTGTTGGAGCGGAAAATTTCCCCGCCCATAATCCCGAGCTTACCGGCAATGAGTTTCATGAGCGTGGATTTCCCGTTCCCGTTTGCACCGAGTAACGCAATCCGGTCTTCACGGTCAAAACTCTCATACACACCGCGCAAAATGGGTTTTCCCTCCACATAGCCAACATCAGCCTTTTCAATAGTGAGCATGGGCGAGGGAATTTTATCAGGACTTGGAAAATTAAATTTAATGGCGCGGTCGGCAATCACGGCGTCCACAACGTCCATCCGCTCCATGGCTTTCACGCGACTTTGTGCCTGTGCGGCCTTGCTGGCCTTGGCCTTGAAGCGGTCGATAAAAGCCTGCATATGCGCACGCTGCGCCTGCTGTTTCTCAAACATTTTTTGCTGCAAACCGGAACGTAACGCCCGTTCTTTTTCAAACGCGTCGTAATTTCCGCCAAACAGGGTGAGCTTTTGCTTATCAACATGGATAATATGATCCACGCATTTATTGAGGAGTTCGCGGTCATGCGAGATAATCATCATCGTGTGTGGGTACGACACGAGATAATTCTCGAGCCACATAATCGCCTCAAGATCAAGGTGGTTAGTCGGCTCATCAAGGAGCAGAAAATCCGGCTCGACAAACAAAACCGCCGCGAGCATCACCCGCATCTGCCATCCGCCGCTGAACGAGGAGAAAGGCTCGGACAGTTGCGATTCTTTAAAACCCAAACCCGTGAGGAGTGTTGCCGCCTTGGCGGGCGCAGAATACGCATCAAGATCGGCGAGGGATTGATAAATATCGGCAATCTTATTGGGATCTTCTTCGGTCTCGGCAGCCTTCCACAAAGCCGCCATCTCGGTATGCGCCGCAAGAACAACATCGACCAAAGGCTCGTCGGTTTCGGGAATATCCTGACGCACCATGCCGAGCTTTTGTCCGCTCGACAGATTGATCATGCCGCCATCGTTATGCAGCTCCCCCGAAATGAGTTTGAACAGGGTGGATTTTCCAGCACCATTGAGGCCCACCACCCCCACGCGCCACCCATCCATGACGTTGATCGTGCAATCTTCTAAAATCGTGCGCCCGCCAATCCGGTAGGTCAGGCCTGAAATGCTCAGCATAATCTCTCTTTTCGCTAGCAGGTCTTATGCCACAAAAACAACCAAAAAGGGAAGGAGAATTCGTGGATTCTCTTCCGTCATGGCCTGAATTCCCAGCATTCTAAGGCAATCCACTCTTTTTCTGGATTCCCCTAGAATTGCTCCGCAATTCGGGGAATGACAACAAAGCTAAAAAATTCAGCCCGCCAAAAAAGATTCCGGCTGGAGTTTACCCCCGCGAAAGCGGGGGGGGGGGGGCCGGAATGCTCATTCTTTATGAATTATTCTGCCGGGGTTTCATCGGGCGTGTCGGTTGTCACCGCGCCGCCCTCATTCACTTCGGCATCAACAGCGTCTGCAACCTCATCATCGTCTTCCGCATCCTGCTTAAGGAGCGCAACCGAGACGATTTTCTCGCCTTCAGCCACGCGGAAGAGCGTGACGCCTTGCGCCCCGCGTCCGGTAAAGCGAATACCCTCGACCTTCATACGGATCATCTGGCCCGCATCGGTCACCAGCATCACCTGATGCTCGGATGTAACAGGGAACGTGCCCGCCACTGACAAACCGTTTTTACTGGTCAACCCAATATTGGTAATCCCCTGTCCGCCGCGGCCCGTCACGCGGTACTCATATGCCGAGGTGCGTTTACCAAAACCGCCTGTCGTCACAGTCAGCAGGAATTGCTCCGCTGCTTGAAGCTCGGCAAAACGCTCATCAGTCAGATTTGCCGCTGCGCCTTCGAATTCAACAGAATCATCCCCCCCGGCCTCATCCGCGCCACGCAATTGCGCCACGCGTTTGAGGTAGGCGGTGCGTTCTTCAGGGGTGGCCTGCACATGTTTGAGGATCGACATGGAAATCACATCATCACCCTCTTGCAATTTCACGCCGCGAACGCCCGTTGATGTACGTCCCGCAAAGACGCGCAGATCGGCAATCTCGAAGCGGATTGCACGGCCAAGGCGCGTTGCCAGCACCACATCTTCATCATCACGGCAGATTTTAACATCAATGAGCTTTTCATCGCCTTCAAGTTTCATGGCAATGAGACCATTCGAGCGGATGCTGCGGAAGTCCGACAATTTATTCCGGCGCACCGAACCTTGCGTGGTTGCGAATAGAATATCGAGCTGATCCCAGAGTTCTTCATTTTCCGGCAAGCGCAGAATAACCGAAATATTCTCGCCTTCCTCAAGGGGCAGCATATTCACAAATGCCTTGCCGCGCGATTGCGGATTCCCGAGCGGCAATTGATACACCTTCATCCGGTGCACAATTCCTTTGCTGGTAAAGAACAAAATCGGCGTGTGGGTCGAGGCCACAAAAAGGTCAGAGACGAAATCTTCATCCTTCATATTGACCGCCGCGCGGCCTTTCCCGCCGCGTTTTTGCGCACGATACGTCACAAGTGGAGTACGTTTCACATAGCCGCCATGGGTGATGGTCACCACCATATCCTCGCGCTGGATCAAATCTTCGATATCGGTTTCAAAACCACTATCGACAATCTCCGTCCGACGCGGCGTGCCGAATTTGGCCTTAATCTCAATCAGTTCGTTGCGCATCACCTCATAAAGTTTTTCGCGCGAGGCCAAAATCGCAAGCAAGTCCGAAATCGTATCGGTAATGGTTTTAAGTTCATCGCCGATTTTATCACGCTCTAAACCTGTCAAACGGTGGAGGCGCAAATCAAGAATGGCCTTCACCTGCACCTCGGACATTTTATACTGTCCCTGATCATCAACAAAATAATCAAGATCATCCACCAACGCAATAAGCGGCGCCACATCACCCGCAGGCCAGCTACGCGCCAGCAGTTGCTCTTTCGCAATTACAGGGTCTTTGGCGTTACGAATAATCGCGATAATCTCGTCAATATTAGCCACCGCAACGGCAAGGCCTACCAAGATATGCGCGCGTTCACGCGCCTTGTTGAGATCAAACACCGTACGGCGGGTAATCACTTCTTCGCGGAATTTGATAAAGGCCGCAATAATTTGTTTGAGCAGCAACGTCTGTGGACGCCCATGGTGAAGCGCCAGAATATTGCAGGCAAACGACGTTTGCAGCGAGGTAAATTTGTAAAGCTGGTTTAAAACCACATCGGCATTGGCATCACGCTTAAGCTCTACCACAACCCGCACACCGTCACGGTCAGACTCGTCACGAATTTCGGAGATACCTTCAACGATTTTCTCGCGTGCAACCTCACCCAAACGCTCAAGCAGTTGACTCTTATTCACCTGATATGGGATCTCGGTGACAATAATGGCTTCGCGTTTATCGCGGATTTGTTCGATCACCGCTTTGGCGCGCATTGGCACCGATCCTTTACCGGTAGTGTAGGCATTGTAAATGCCCGCCCGCCCGAGGATTTGTCCACCCGTTGGAAAATCCGGCCCCGGAATATAGGCAATCAATTCTTCATTGGTAATGTCGGGTTTGGTCATGTACGCCAAACATCCGTCAATCACTTCTGCAAGGTTATGCGGCGGAATATTGGTGGCCATCCCCACTGCAATACCGCCCGCCCCATTCACAAGCAAGTTGGGAATACGCGTTGGCAGGACAGTGGGTTCCTGCAGGCTTTCATCATAGTTGGGGCGGAAATCAACCGTGTCTTTTTCGATATCCTCGATCATCGCATCGGCGGCTTTGGCCATACGCGCCTCGGTATAACGCATCGCGGCAGCATTATCGCCATCCATCGACCCGAAGTTCCCCTGCCCATCCACGAGTGGCAGACGCAACGAGAAATCCTGCGCCATCCGTACGAGCGATTCATAAATCGCGCTATCACCGTGCGGGTGATATTTACCCATCACGTCACCGACGATACGCGCCGATTTTTTATAGGACTTGTCAGAGTGGTAACCACCCTCCTGCATCGCGAACAGAATGCGGCGGTGAACGGGCTTAAGGCCGTCGCGCACATCGGGGAGTGCCCGCGATACGATGACGCTCATCGCGTAATCAAGGTAGGATTTTTTCATCTCGTCCGAGAGAGAAATTACCGGGAATTGTTGTTTTTCGGCTGTGGAATCCGTCATAAAAAATCTCGTTTTTCAGATGTTTGAAAATGAAGTTTAGTGATAGCAAAAAACCCCTCCCGCCACAAGGCCGAAAGGGGTTTAAAAGGGCTGAAAATGTGGCTTTTAAAGGGCTATTTGGAAGGCGCGCTGAGTTTGGCTGCCATGAGGGCGGCATCAATCTCTTTTTGCACATCCTTGCTCATTTTACCCTGATACCCGCTCGCCTTGGCCTCCGCGCTCTGACCTTCGGACGAACCGTAATAGGCGAGCATCGCCCTGAGCTCCGGCACGGTGAATGTTTCGGCCGTATAGGTGACCGAAAGATCCTCAAGTTTATCGTAATCAACCTTAAGCTGGATATACCGTGTATAATAATCGCGCTGCTCGGACGGAATTTTACGGCTGTAATTTTCAATATCAGCCGTAATTTTATCCCGTATATGCATAACGTCATTAAGCTCAACCGCCAGCTTGGTACGCTCCGCCATATCAGCCGGAAGAGCCTCTTCTGCCGCTGCAGGCAAAGAAATAGAGAAACCAGCCAGTAAAACCAAAAAAGAAAGACGCACGCAAAGCCTCCGCAGCACTGAATTAGAACGGAATATCGTCAACCATATCATTGACGGGCGCGGACGCCTGCGATCCCCCGCCAAACGGCGAAGAGCCTGATGAGTATCCACCATTATCAGAGAAACCTTCGGATGATCCGCTGCTTGCGCTGGCGCCGCCACGACCATCAAGCATCGTGAGCTCGCCGCGATAAGGGCGCAGCACCACTTCAGTAGTGTACTGGTCGCGTCCCTCTTTATCGGCCCATTTACGTGTCTCAAGCTGTCCCTCGATAAAAACTTTCGAGCCTTTATCAAGATAGCTTTTGGCAACTTTCACAAGGCCAGGATTAAAAATAACGACTTTGTGCCACTGGGTTTTTTCCTTGCGCTCGCCGGAGGATTTATCACTCCATGACTCGGATGTTGCGAGTGAGAAGCTCACTACATCATCGCCCGAGGGCATGGTGCGCACTTCGGGTTTGTTTCCCAAATTTCCAATCAGCATCACTTTATTCAAACTTCCAGCCATAGCGTCCTCTTAACAACAAAAATTTGGTGAATATGAGGACTATAGCTCTTTTTGCTGTTTTGCCCACCCCCAAAACAGCTCTATCCTCAGTTTTTTGAAGAAAATTAACTAAAGAACATCCGTCAAAGATACCTTCCCGCTACCGCGCGCGGCAGGTTTTTGCTGGCTTTCATGGGGTGCCCAGCCAATGATAAAGATAATTTCGAAATCCGCATGAATGCGGCCCTCTTCATCGGGAAATTTTTCGGCATAAGAACGGGCTGCCTCAAAGAACAGACGCGAAGGAGTAAATTTCCTGAAACGCTCTGCAAGGACATTCGTCTCGCCCATCCCACGTAAATCCGCCATAACGTGAAAAATATCGCGGTACGACACTGTAAAAATTTCAGAATCAACCACGGGCAGGGAAAATCCGGCCCGTTGCAGCAAATGGGCCATCTGGGCTTTATCGACAAAAGGAAGTACACGTGGTGAGGCGCCTCCCATGACTGTCATCTCGGCCTGAAGCAATACATCGCGCATCTGGTGGAGCGTCTTCCCGCCGGGAAGAGCCGCCATGAACACACCATCAGCCCGCAAAGCGCGCCTCACTTGTGCCAGAACGCCCGGCAAATCATTGACAATATGAAGATCAAAAACCGAAACGATAAGATCATAGGCATTTTCCGCGCCCACAAAATCTTCAGGCAGCAACGCATTTTCAAAGGGGATAAGAACATGATGCGCTGCCTGTGGGTAAAGCTGGTGAAGATGGTCACCGAACACATCGCGCACCTGCAACACCGATGAAAAGGAACGTGTAATCAGGGGCAAGCGATCCAGAATATCGCGCGCGCAAGCCTGATATAAAAAATTGTGATCGGCAAATTTACCCGCAGCCCGCAGACGACTGCGCGCAATATGTTCCGGTTGGAAAAGAAGCGCTGTCATGGAAGAAATTCACGCTAGCTGGGTGTTTTGGGTGCGCGGAAAAGGCCAGAGAAAAACCCGCGTTTCTCACGATCAGAACGGAAATCCTGCCCCATCACATCATCGTTCGGCCCACCCAATGCACTGGATGCCTTGCCCCCTTTACCCGTTTCACCACGCTTTGTTTCCTCTTGCTTATGCTCTTCCTGCATGGTTGAGAAAGCAGAACTGAAAGATGATCCAGACGCAGACACAGGCGCAGCCGAAACCACAGCGGGGGTTGAAGATGCCGAACCATCAACAGAAATCATACTCGCATTATGCATCACGGGCTGACCGGCAGAAGCCGAGAGCTTAAATTCAAAATCATGCTTAAGCGTCAGATCGCTATCAATCAAATTTTGGTAGGCCATCCCTGCGATTTTAAGAAAACTATCATGGTTGTCCCAATAAAGCATCTTCCACAAATCTTTAAGCGGGGTCAGCTGGACAACACCATGCGTTGTTCCTTTGTAAGCCCAGCGCGTGTCGGTCACCACAAACGGATAAACACGGTGCGGGGTCACCCCGATATGGGTAAAGAAACTCTCGCCCATCCGCGCAACAAACTCCGGTTTGACTTTGAATTGTTCGGCAACAAAATGGCGGGCAGCGTCAATATCGGTGACCTCTTTGGGCAACGGAAAGCTCGGCAAAGACACGGTATGTCCTGTACCGGAATAACGCTGCGGCACTGGCAGATACTGGGTTACAATCCCCGCCATCACCTCACCGTTCAAATTACGTACCAGCGGCATCACCACGGCCGTATTAATCGTATTATTCTCGGGTACGGCAAATTCAAGGTCACGCGCCGCAAGACCGGAAATGCCTCCACCTTGGTCACGCCCCTCATCAACAAACACCGACTGCACCAGTTTGATATTCCCCGCGCTGCCGCGCACGGGTTTGAACCTATCATCGGTCTGGCGGTACTGTTTCAAAATATCTGTGATCTTGGCCACATCCTCAACCGGAATTTCCGACAAACGCAGCGGCATATCACTCCATGTTTCGGCCTTGATACCAAGCATCTGGTATAGCCCCAGAATTTGCGCCTCAAGCCGCGAGGATGGCAAATACCCCACCGCAATCGCATTGAGAACCGCTTGCGCATCAAGCTCCCGCACCTGCCCTTTGCTCGAAAACCCTTCCACATCGTGGAGTGTGTGTTTGGCTTCGAATGGGTAATGATAATCTTCCACCCGCATGTAATAGGTAAGAATTCGCTCATCAATATGTGTGGGATCAGGATAAAATCCCCCGCCCGCCATCAATTTGGCATCCAGCGATGGCTTAATACCAATGGCGTCCACGGAAAATTTTTGCAGCTCCACCATGCTCGATTGCAGATACGGTTCAACCTCACTGGATGGTAACGCAATCGCCTCCGTCATATGGCCCGACCATTTGCGGCCATCAAGGTTGACCCCCGAGCGCGGCACCGAATTGGCAAGACCGCGCGGAATACCCTCATGCAGATAAATTTTGAGTTTGTTGTTAGGCGTCACGCGGAAAGGAAGGATCTCGGCGATCTCGAGATCGCGGCAAATAATATCGGTGAGTGCGCCGCTGTGTTCGTCGCGCACCGTCCGCAGATAAACAGCTCCGGTTCGGGCGCGTGATGTACGGCGCTCAAGCACAACCTGACTGGTGTTTTCAGCCACTTTTTGCGCAACCAGAATATGGTTGGTCGGCGGTGGCCCCATCTTGGCGCCATTCTCGTTATACATCCGCAGCGCACCTGTATAACGGGTCTTGATAAATCCTTCATCCCAATGCGGTGCACTATAAGCTACACGCGCCCCAAACCCCCGCAAAACCTTGCGGAATTCCGACTCAGTAAAAAATGCATATTCCTTGGAAAGCTCATCGACCAGCTTAGCGCGGTTGTCCCTGCGGATAACAAACTCGTGCGCCCATTTCTCGGGAATACGAAACAAACGAGTCTGCGGGAAATTGGGGGCAAGTTCCTCCAGAAAGAAACCGGAGCCGAATGTGCCTTCGGATTCATCACTCTTGGCGCGCGCGTGGTCAGAGAACCACACCAGCAAATCAGCCTCGGACATCCCCTCGATATTGTTAGGGTCGGCATTAACCTGACCTGACTTGTCGGTGAATTCCATTTTGACATACGCACCAGGTGTAGGACTAAAATGATCACGGATAATCAGATACCCACCCGGACGCAGCGCCTTGTATTGTTGCTCCAACGCGAGGCGAATTGAGTTCTCGTTGTAACGCCGCGCCGAATAGACCTCGTGCAAAAAGAATGAGTCAACGATCAGATCAAAACTGTTATCCTGAAGATCCTTATAAATATCTGCAACCTCATAACGCAAATTGGGCCGCTGGAACTTTTTTTGCGCATCACGCACGAGATCGGCATTAATATCCACGCCAACAAATTGCACCTCGGGATAAAGCACCGCCATCACATAGGTCATATCGCCTGTGCGGCAACCCGCATCCAAAACCACCGCCCCCATATTGAGGAGGGCGTGGGACATGGTAAACCATGCTTTTTTAACAATATGCGGCGGAATATCATGGAGGAGAGCAACACGGTCTTCGGTAAAAAAACGGCCCATAATGCCGTCATAATGGCCTGAACTGGTGGCAGGCGGCGAAGCAGAACGCCCTGCGTCTCTCATATCGGATGAGAGCTTCGGGTATGCGAATATCTGCGCGTCTTTCTTAAGCGTCGCCATAAATGCTTTCCGGACTGTTGCCGAGTCGTTACCAAACCATTAAGATATAAGAAAATCATAACTCAAACATAACAAAAAATGCAATAAAAATAAACGCTTAGCAGATTCAAAAGAAAATGCGGGCGCAAATCATGCAACATCTTGATTTTTCAGAATAATTATATGCCCTACTCCCCTTTCCCGCTCAAGCCCTTAACAACTGCACTCTGCCGTCCACTTCAGGCAACGCTCGATACGATTCTTCCCCCACGATGCCCCCAAACCGGACAAATCGTGGCCCGTACAGGGGAAATATCCGCCGACGCGTGGAAAGACCTGACTTTTATCACCGCGCCCCAATGTACTTGCTGTGGACTTCCCTTTGATTACACCCTGCCAGAGGAAACAAGCCACGCCACTGAGAAAGAGTCCCTTCTCTGTGGTGATTGCCTAGCACATCCCAAACCCTACCACGCAGCGCGCGCCGTTTTCGCCTATAATGATGCAAGCCGTGCGCTTATTCTGGGCTTTAAACATGGTGATAAAACACATCTTGCCGTTGCCCTTGGCAAATTTATGGCTAGCACTGGCAAAGATAGTCTTGTAACTGCCGATGCGCTGGTACCTGTCCCCCTTCACTGGCGGCGACTGCTGGCCCGACGCTATAACCAAGCAGCCTTACTGGCATGGGAATGTCACAGATTGACGCACACACCCTGCTGGCCCGACACCTTGAAACGCGTCAAACACACCCCGCCACAGGGTCATAAAAATGCCAAAGACCGCCATGAAAATGTAAAGAACGTCTTTGCGCTAAACCCCGCCTACAGCGCCAAAATAAAGGATAAGAAGCTGGTTTTGATAGATGATGTCCACACCACGGGCGCAACACTGGAAGCCTGCACAAAAATATTAGGTGAGGCAGGAGCCGCGCAGGTTGACATCCTGACACTGGCGCGCGTCACACGTCAAAATTAGATAGGGTGAGGGGTCGGTAACCACGCAAAATGGCTCGGACGAATAACGGGCGCACGGCGCTGGAGACTGACCGGACGGCGGGCCTGTGCAAAACTGCGCATGATCTCATGCGGGCCTTCACGGCGGAATGGCTCGTGGCGACCCCAACTATGGCGGACAGCCTCAACCATCCCGATTTTAATCAAGGAAACAGAGCCTGTAAAATTTTCGGCAATATCCCGCCCCACGCGATCACGCCAAGAATAGGCCGCGGACATATTACGAAGGGATGACGAGAATCTGCTCATAAGGGAAATATAGGACTATATATGGTTATTGTCAACAAAATAGCCAAAAAAAGGGGTGGCCGAAACCACCCCTATCTCTCTTGAAGGAAAATGATTAATTAGGCTCGAGTTCCGTCAATGCAGGCTCCTCGATACGAGGACGGTTCAAAGAACGGAACAAGGTACTCAGGCGCGGGCCACGATAATGCGATCCCCAAGACCGCAACGTAGCCATAACCAGTTGAAACCCACGACGGCAAGCGTCCATCGGCAAACTTTCCGCAGCATCGCGCGCCACTGTGTCACGTCCAAAAGAGAGGCGCAGGGAACGAATAGGCGCTTGGGCCGAGCGGAAAGCTCTCCCAAATCGGCTGCGGGAGCCACCTAAAAAGCGATATGTTTTATTCGGTTTTCTCATGCTCGAATCATAGCATTTTAAGTGTCATATTTGCAAATTTAGGAACGGGAAAATTGATATAACATACTGTTATTAAACAATAAAAATAAATATAATAATTTTGATAATCACTAAGCCAGCGCAGGGTTTAGACTCGCAATTTAGGCTGACGAGCCGCTAGAACTTCATCCACGCGGCGACGCGGCGACGTCAGAGGAAATTCAGTAAAACTTGGGCCTGCTCCATCGCGTACATCAGTGGCAATTTTTTGCATCACAGCAATAAAGCGGTCAAGCTCGGCTTTGGATTCTGTCTCGGTGGGTTCAATCAACATCGCCCCACTAACCACCAGCGGAAAATAAACCGTCATCGGATGCATCCCGTACTCGATCAAGGCCTTAGCCATATCAAGCGTGCTCGCCCCACCCTCTTTCTGGATTTTGTCGGTCAGCAAACACTCATGCATACACACGCTGCCCGCAAACGGCGCATGGAAATCATCTTTAAGGCTGGCCAGAATATAATTGGCGCTGAGCACGGCGTCCCGCGCCACCTGCCGCAAACCATCCGCCCCGTGCGAACGCATATAAGTGAGCGCCCGCACAAACATGCCGAACTGTCCGTGAAAGCCCTTCATACGCCCGAAAGCCGTGGGGCGTTCTTCCAGTGTATCAAGCGCAAACGCGTCACCACGCCTCACCACACACGGCACTGGTAGATAGGCCTTGAGTCTTTCGCTCACGCAAATCGGGCCCGATCCCGGCCCGCCGCCACCATGCGGCGTTGAAAATGTTTTGTGCAAATTGATATGCATGACGTCCACACCGAAATCAGCCGGACGCACATTTCCCACGAGCGCATTAAAGTTTGCACCGTCACAGTAAAAATATCCCCCTGCCTGATGGAGAAGCTCGGCGCACCGTGCGATCTCGCGTTCAAAAAGGCCGCACGTATTAGGGTTGGTCACCATCATTCCCGCAACATCCGTGCCGTCTCCCAAGGCCTCACTAAACGCCTCCAGCGTCACGCACCCTGTTTCTTTGGTCGGAATTACGCGCAGCGTATAACCACACATCGCCGCTGTGGCCGGATTCGTGCCGTGAGCAGAATCAGGGCACAAAATCACATGACGATGCCCTTGACCACTCAGTTCATGCGCCCGCCGGATCGTCATAAGACCCGCAAGCTCGCCATGCGCCCCTGCGGCTGGCGCGAGGCACACCCCAGGCAAACCCGTAAGCGTCGAAAGCCAGTTCTGAAGCTCATACATCAAAACCAAAGCGCCCTGAACACTCGCCGCAGGTTGCAGCGGATGAATATCGGCAAAACCAGAGAGCCGCGCCACTTTTTCATTCAGGCGCGGATTATGCTTCATGGTGCAAGAACCAAGCGGAAAAAACCCGTGATCAATCGAAAAATTTTTGGTTGAAAGACGCACAAAGTGACGAAGAACTTGCGGTTCCTTAAGCTGCGGAAGTCCGATCACCGCACGCGCAGCAACGCCCGTACGCAAAGGAAGTCCCGATGGCACAGCAAGATCAACGCCGCTTCCGTCACTCTGTGGATGTTCCCATAAGAGTTTCTCTTCGTAATGAAGAGCGCGTGAAGTGCCGATCAGATCATTCTGCGCCGCATCCATCTCACGCCGCCTTGAGTTTCGGTTGGGGGCGGTTAGCTTCATCCACCAGAATAACACTCGGTGTATGGCTTTTGGCAGCGGCTTCGTCCATCCGCGCATAAGCGCAGATAATCACGAGGTCATCGCTCTGGCATAGCCGCGCCGCCGCGCCGTTAATCCCGATAATCCCCGATCCGCGCGCCCCCGTAATGGCATAGGTCGTAAAGCGGGCCCCCGAATTGATATTGAGCACATCCACCTGTTCAAAGGGCAATATGCCGGATGCCTCAAGCAGCACCTCGTCAATCGTGATCGACCCTTCATAATTCAGATCGCACTGCGTGACCCGCGCCCGATGAATTTTTGCTTTGAGTAATGTGAGTTCCATGTCCAATCTCCTCAATTATTTATCTTGCTGTTGCCCGACGCACTCAGCCACAAACCTGTCCATAAATGCCTTAAATTCAAAAGAACTCAGTTCCTTTTTAATGTCAGACTGTTCAATATAATGCTTAGTAAAACAACCCTGAATACCCGACAAATTGTCCACCTGATCTTTCCTTAAGGAATCAGCATCAATATTAACCTGCACTAGCTTATTATCCTCAAAAACAGCGCTCCCGAAGCAATCTATATCTGCTGAAAGTAATGGTCTTTGGCCATCCGCAGAAAGATTCTTATTATACGCCAATGCGTAAAGAGATGCAGGGGTCCTAGTCTTCGTAACTCTTATTTTACGATTAACAACCTCCACTTTACCAATAGCTGCAGAGCATCCGGAACCAATTGCAATTACCTTAACTTTTCTAAGAACATCCCCATCAACTTTCACAACAAGAACATGCTGCATCCGTCCTTGATAAAGTGTAATAACCGTACCGTTTCCAATGTCCCCATTGACGCTGTATGAAAATTTCCATTCATAAGAATCATCATCTTTTTCAGTAAAATATTCAGTTATACCGCCACCATCAGTCATGATACGCCGATTCTTGAAGCGTTCATCTTTCGCGCAATCATTTAAATCAAGATGATCTATATCAACACCATCGTTAGGCTCTAAAATCGCAAGACAAACAGGAGAAACATCTTTCCCCTTCCATAACAGTCGAGGAACAACAGGATTTTCCGCCGCATCAGCCTTCATCATGCACACGCCGCATGTAAATCCCGCAAGGAGAGCGACAACTAACAAAGATTTTATAAACCTAGCCTTCATCACTCCTGCCCCATTTCTAGTATTTATCAAACCAGTGATGTGTTTTGTCCAATAACTCATATATGGTCTGGCCTTCGGTAAAACAATGACCTGCCCCTGTGACCATCTGACGCTCTTTCACGCACACCAAGTCCTCATAGAGCATCGCCGTATCCTCAATCAGCCAGCCTTGCCCCGCAACAATCACCTGTGACGGCGCTGTAATTTTTTGGGTCAGTGCCCGCGCCGAATCGCGGGAAATACTGCGCCCCTCTTCATACATGGCAGAGCCAATCGTAATCAGATATTCCCATTTCAGCAGATGATTAACCCCATCTGGGGAAGACACCGTGGACTTAAGCCACAGCCTTTCCCACGGTTGATAGGAAGGGTCCCAAAAAGACACGGCGTCCGCTTGCGGATTGGCAAACACCAAGGTCAGCCCGCCATAACTATGCCCGCACACGTAAATTTTATCATGCTGTCCCCGCGCAAAATCCAGCACGCTGTTCATATCCTGCGCATGGATTGCCAACGTACATTCATGGAGTTTGCGGCACCCATATTCATCCCAATAATAGGCCATGCGGTACACATCATAGCCGCGCTCGGTAAAATAATTGCGGGCCATCATGTGCACATAGCCGTTGGGTGAGCCGCCAAGACCATGACCAATCACCACGGCTTTTTGCGACGGCGTATCCCCTGCGCGGTTCACGCACACATAAATCTTTTTTCCATCCGGCGTGGGGAGATAAATAATCTCCTCACGAGAGAGGGATGTCTCAATAGACATGCGATCCATTACAAAATCTCCCCAAGCGCTCTGACAAAAGCATGAATATCCTCATCACGCGTCATCTCGGTGGCAGTGACCAAGAGCCGATTGCCTTCAAGCGGCAGCCCAGCGATAATCCCGCGTTCTTCAAGTGCCGCCGCAACATCGCCCGCCGCGCGCGGTAGCGTCACCACAAACTCGTTGAAAAAATCACCATTCTCAAGACTTACGCCCGCAATTTGCGTCAAGGCATCCGCCAAAGCGCAGGCTTTTTCATGGTTGAGCCGCGCGAGTGTCTTAAGTCCCTCCTCACCCAGCAACGCCGCATGAACGGTAAAGGCTAGGGCACACAAGCCCTGATTGGTACAGATATTCGAGGTCGCTTTCTCGCGCCGGATATGTTGCTCACGCGTTGAAAGAGTCAGCACAAAACTGCGCCGTCCATCGGCGTCGCGTGTCTCACCGCACAACCGCCCGGGCATTTGCCGCAGATACTCTTTCCGGCACGCAAAAAACCCGAGATGCGGTCCGCCAAATGACATCGGAATCCCGATGCTTTGCGCCTCGCCGCATACAATATCGGCCAATGACGGCGCGGGCAAAAGCCCCAGCGAGACAATCTCGTTCACCACAACCACCAATTGGGCACCCACTGCGTCACACGCCGCACGGTACCCTTCATAGGCATGGGGGGTACCGAAGAAATCAGGCGATTGGACAATAAGGCACGCAGCCTCTTCCGAGAGTTCATCCGCAATCGCATCACCCACATAAGTCTTTAAAACTTCGCGGTAATGCGGATGAAGATCATTTCCTACCACAACTTTGCCACGCCCCGTAACACGCATCGCCATGAGCGCAGCTTCCGCGCAGGACGTGGCCCCGTCATACATCGACGCATTGGCAATCTCTTGCCCCGTAAGAGCCGCGATGATGGACTGGAATTCAAAAATAACCTGCAAAGTACCTTGGGCAATCTCCGGCTGATAAGGTGTGTAAGAAGTCAGAAATTCCGAACGCTGGATAATATAATCAACACTTGCCGGAATATGATGGCGATACACCCCCGCCCCTAGGAAAAACGGGCCACTGGAGGCCGCCGTGTTGCGCGCGGCATACGCCTCCATATGGCGCTCGACCTCCATCTCGCTGGCATGCAGCGGCAGATCAAACGCCGCCGTTACAGGCAGCCCCTTATAAAAATCGTCAAGCGACGCCGCGCCGATTTTATCAAGCATCGCGCCACGATCTTTATCAGTAAGGGGCAGGTAGCGCAGCATCTAGTCCACCGTTTTGAGATAGGCATCATAAGCAGGCTTGTCCATAAGACCTGCAATCTCATCCGCCTTCGTCATGTGGATTTTGGCAATCCAGCCATCCGTCTCGGACTTGAGGAGATCATAATCGCTCTCGAGCGCGCTGTTGACAGCGACCACATCACCCGTCACCGGCGTATAGACTTCGGCGGCGGTTTTCACCGATTCCACCACGGCGCAAGATGCGCCCTTGGTATAGGTTACGCCAACTTTGGGCAATTCGATATACACAAGGTCACCGAGGGCATGCTGGGCATAATCGGTAATCCCGATCACGGCAACATCCCCGCCCTCGATCAACAGCCATTCATGGTCTTTGGTATAACGACGCTCACTCATAATTTTGTCCCCGTTTTGGTTTTTGGTTGCAAGAAAGGTAAAGGCACAACACGCGCCGCAATCATGCGCCCGCGCACATCAATCTGAATGTCGCTTCCCACGGCGGCAAAGCAAAGTGGCACATAACCCATGCCAATTGATTGTTTAAGTGTAGGCGAAAACCCGCCGCTCGTCAGCGTCCCTATTTTCGCGCCCTGCATATCGTAAATTTCGGCACCTTCGCGGGCAATCCCCTTATCAAGCAGCACCACCCCGACACGTTTACGAAGGGGAGCAGGAAAATCAGCAGGTGCGTCTTTGCGCATTACCCACATAAGATCAGCCTCAAGCGGGGATGTCGTTTCATCCAGTTCATGCCCATAGAGGCAATAGCCCATCTCGAGCCTGAGGGAATCACGCGCCGCAAGACCAATCGGACGCACGCGCGGATCATCCAGAAGCTTATCCCACAAGGCGGGGGCATCCTCATTTTTAACCGAAATTTCGAACCCATCCTCGCCCGTATAGCCTACGCGGGTGATAAACATGGTGTAGTCCTTGTACCACAGCCCCATATAGGGAACATCCTTGAGGTCAATGCCAAGAGCGTCACGTACCACATTCTCAGCCTCGGGCCCCTGAAGAGCCAGCAACACCCAATCTTCAAAATGGGTAAATTTCAAACCTGCCGGAAGGCGTTCTTTGATCCACGCAATATCTTTGTCTTTACATCCCGCATTAATCACAAGGTGGAATTCGTCCTCGCCTGTTTTGGTGACCATCAAATCATCGACAATGCCGCCTTGATCATTGATAAAGACGCTATATTTGATACGGTTCACACCGAGTTTTTCAAAGGAAGACGGAGTCAGACGCTCTAAAAAATCCTGCGCCCCTGCCCCCGTAATGCTGACCTGCCCCATATGCGAGACATCGAAAAGACCTGCGGACGCCCGCACCCATTCATGTTCCTTGAGGACACCCAAAGGGTAATAGAGGGGCATATCGTACCCCGCAAACGCACCCATCTTGGCATCCAAGGCCTTATGCTGTGCATGGAGGGGAGTTTGTTTCATGGGAAGAACCTATGCGACGATCTCGAAATCCTCGGTGATCGGATTGGCAAGAAGTTTCTGGCACATCTCGGCAATCTTATCTGTGGACGTCCCATCCGGCACATCCATTTCAATCAATTTGCCCTGACGCACATCACTCACGCCCGAAAACCCCAGATGCACAAGCGCGTTTTCAATCGCTTTGCCTTGGGGATCCAAAATGCTTTTGCGCAGCGTAACTTTCACAACAACTTTCATAGTAACCTCATAGAATCAGATTATTTCCACGGTTTGGAAGGGGGCGCCTTGTTGATTGAGCGCAACTTGCGTTCACGTGCGACATCGTTTTCGATTTCGCTAAGTGACGCCGCAATCTGCTCATCAACATTGCCGCCCATAATGATGCCCGTTTGGGGAATGAGCCCCAAGCGTTTGGCAACATCCTGATAGGCCTCGATCATGCCGCCGAGGTCTTGACGGAAGCGATCCTTATCAAGCTTATCGCCTGATTTTTCATCCCACAACCGGCAATTATCCGGTGAAATTTCATCAGCAAGGAGAATATAAACTTCCTCATATTCGCCGTACAAACGGCCAAACTCGACTTTGAAATCAACGAGTTTAATACCAATGCCGGAGAAAAGCCCCGCAAGGTAATCATTGATCCGCCAGGCTTGGGCCACCATCTCTTCAAGTTCATACGGGTCGGCCCAGCCCATATTGAGAATATGATTCTCGCTGACCATTGGGTCATTGAGTTCATCTTTCTTGTAATAAAATTCGACCAAAGGATAATTGAGGACAGTGCCTTCCTTCATGCCAAAACGTTTGCACAAGGAACCTGCCGCAATATTGCGCACGACCACTTCCAGAGGAATAATCTCGACTTGCCGCACCAGCTGCTCGCGCATATTGAGCGACTTGAGAAAGTGGGTTGGAATCCCCATGCCTTCCAGCTTGGTCATGATATGGGCGGAAATGCGGTTATTAAGCACACCTTTTCCGGCAATAATATCATGCTTGGCACCATTTCCGGCGGTCGCATCATCTTTAAAATATTGAATGACGGTTCCGGGTTCGGGGCCTTCATAGATGGTTTTGGCTTTTCCATCATAAATCATACGGCGACGGGGGGTTTTGCTTCCAAAAAACTGTATCATCAAAACGACTTTTCGGGGTTAAACGTTAACGGTTTCAATAGGATTTCTTGATATAACAGTTAGACACGCATCAAGTAAATGTGAATCGCATCAATGGGAGACTTTTTAATGAAAAATGTTATGTCTTTTGAAGACAGAGGCCGTGGTTATGAAGCCAAAATGGCTTTAGACAGTGAAATCACCTTCAAAATCGAAGCCAAAACCAACGCGTTAGTGGCTATTTGGGCCGCCGAGCGCATGGGGCTAAAAGACCAGCAAGCCGAAACGTTTGTCGCAGATCTGACCAATTTGACCTTTTTGCACAAAACCCGCGATGCGTTCAAGGAACGGATTTTGACCGATTTCTCAGCCAACAAGATCGAAATTTCAGATAACGCCCTCGAGAGGCTTATCCAGCTCAAGGCCCAGATGGCCCGCAAGCACATCCTTAAGGAATCATAATCCTAAATATATATTTTATTTGCTAAATTAATATTTGGACTGTAACCACTTTGGGCTATAGTCCAAATGTATTTTTACAATAACAAAAGGGATTGCTGAACATGTCATTTTCCGACCGCGAACAGGCTTTTGAAGCCAAATTTTCCATGGACAAGCAAAAGGAATTCAAAATTGAAGCCCGCGCCTGCCGCCTGATCGCCAAATGGGCTGCCGAGCAATTAGGCCTGAGCGGCGAGGATGCCGACAAATATGCCAAGGAAGTCATCATTTCCAACCTTGATGAACCCGGCTATGACGATGTCAAACGCAAACTGGTACAAGATTTTGCAAATAAGAAAATCGGTGTAGCCGAAAGTGAGATCGACAACGCCATTCAAAAGGCAATTACCGAGTCGCATGCGCAAATCGAAGGCGAAGGAACAAAGAAGTAGTTCTTGGAAATAAGGCGCCTAATAAAAAGCCCCCAAGTGGGGCTTTATCTACTTCTGACGCATCAGTAACAAACTACTCTCCTGGTCAACCCGCGGGCATTGCTGCCGTGCCGGTTAAAATATAATGGGTTATCCCCAAATTTTTCTAATATAAAATTCGTACATCATTTTTTTAGTTCCTTGCAACTAGTTTTTTATTAACAAAAACCGTATGTTTTCCCACTTGGCTTTACGCCGTGAATAATCTAGGTTTAGCGCAAGACAGCGGCCCGTTGGCCCTCCCGATAACAGCGCAGTTATGAAAACATGAAAACATCAATCATTCTCTTCCCCGGCTCTAACCGCGAAAAAGACATGGAAATGGCAGTCAGCCACGTCTCCGGTCACGCCCCCCGCATCGTCTGGCATAAAGACACAAATTTGCCCCCCAGCGATCTGATTATCCTGCCCGGTGGTTTTTCCTACGGCGACTATCTGCGCTGCGGCGCGATGGCGGCCCACTCCCCGATCATGCGCGAAGTCGTCGATCAGGCGAAAAAAGGAACACGTATCTTGGCCGTGTGTAATGGTTTCCAGATGCTGGTTGAAACGGGACTGGTTCCCGGTGCGCTCTTGCGCAACCGCTCGCTCAAATTTATCTGCAAACAAGTTCATTTGCGCTGTGACTATACGGGTTCGGAATTTACCAGCCACTTCCGTCCGCAGCAGGTTTTTCAGGTGCCCATTGCGCATGGCGAGGGCAATTATTTTATCGATCAGGCAACTCTCAAGACTATGGAAGCCAATGACCAGATTGCGTTCCGTTACTGCACGCCAGAAGGCGATATCACCGACGCGGCGAACCCCAATGGCTCTGTTGCCAACATCGCGGGCGTTTTTAATCAAGGCCGCACCATTCTCGGGATGATGCCCCACCCCGAAAACGCCGTCACGCCCCAAGCGGGCAGCCAGCAAGGAACACCACTTTTTCAAAGCATCGTAGAGGCTCTCGCATGACATCTCCCAAAGCATCCCCCATTCCCCCGCCGCGCTTCGATCTCGTGGAAGTAAAATCCGAAAAGGACTTTGCCGCAGCTTACCCTGTCCTCATGCAACTGGCTGAAATCGAAACGCCGGAAACCGCCGAAAAATTGACACTCGGCAAAGCATGGGAGCAATATCAGAGCTCGCGCAAACAAGGCTTCAAACTTTATGCGGCTCAAACCTCGCTCGAAATTATTGGAACCATCGCTCTGCGCATTTGCGATGACCCGCTCAATGACGGTAAGCCCTATGCCATTATCAACAACCTGATTATCGAGGAAGATTTCCGTGGTCTCGGGATCGGCCCCGACATGCTCGCCCGCACAGAGCTTCTCGCCAAAAAGGAAGGCTGCACCGCATCTCTTCTTGCCGTTCTCAAAGGTAACAAAAAAGTAAAATCCCTCTATGAGGAAAACGGCTACAGCGCCATTTCCGACCTGATGATCAAGGAGATTTAACCTGTGGCATTACAGTCCCTCACCACAGAGAACACAAAGTTCACAGAGAAAAGCACAGAGAATGACAACTCTGTAGATGCCCATACTATTGGCCAAATTCAACTAGACGCCGCGATAACCCATTACAACGAAGGCAATTATATCTGCGCAAATATCCTAGGACTCTCAGCAGATAACTGGCTAGGAAATCTGCTAATCTATTGTACAGATACTCCAACTGCATTAAAAATATTAGACCAAAATATACTTCAAGAATATGGTATAAAAGTAGATCTTAATTATATTCCAAACGGATTAAAGCACTTCAAAGAAGATTTCTGCGAGAAAGAACACGAGATACGCAAAAGCGCATTTTTACTCATTTGTAGAGGCCTTACGAACTACAATAAATTTCAAAAACATGGTACTCCAACCATGGATTCTTTTATAAAAAAATTAGAAGAAGAATCAAACTACATTGATAAAGATAAAAACTCTGTGCCTTCCTCCGTGTCCTCTGTGAACTCTGTGGTGAAAAAAAATAATACTGACCTCAACACCATATCTGGCCAAGTTATCGACTGCGCGATACAGGTTCATAAAGCCCTCGGCCCCGGACTGCTAGAAAGTGCCTATCAGCACGCACTGGCCTATGCCCTCACTCAAAGAGGGTTGTCCTTCCAAAAAGAAATCACAATTCCTGTTCGCATGGACGACCTGAAAATCGACGCAGGTTATCGCGCAGACTTTATTATCGAAGACACCATCATCCTTGAAATAAAATCTGTTGAAAAACTGGCACCGATTCATGACGCCCAAATCCTGACTTATATGAGGCTGGGGCATTTCCCCTTGGGACTCTTGCTCAACTTCAACGAACAACTTTTAAAAAACGGAATAAAAAGATTCAAACTATAGAAAAACCTCTGTGCCATCTCTGTGCACTCTGTGTTCTCTGTGGTGAAAAATAAAGAGGAAACCATGACAAACGCCGCCCCCAAACAAACCACGCCCCTGCAAGAGCCTGCCGTTGACGCGGCGCTTGCCAAATCATTTGGCCTCAAAGACACCGAGTACGCCGAAGTCCTGAAAATTTTGGGCCGCACCCCGACCTATACCGAACTGGGGATTTTTTCGGTGATGTGGTCAGAGCATTGCTCGTACAAATCCTCGCGCATCCACCTGAAAAAACTCCCCACGACCGGCGCATGTGTCATTCAGGGCCCGGGCGAGAATGCGGGCGTCATTGATATTGGTGACGGAGAGGCCGCTGTCTTTAAAATGGAATCGCACAACCACCCCTCCTATATTGAGCCGTATCAGGGTGCCACAACCGGCGTTGGCGGGATCATGCGCGATGTCTTCACCATGGGCGCACGCCCGATTGCGAACCTCAACGCCCTGCGTTTTGGTGACCCAAGCCACCCCAAAACCCGCAGCCTTGTGGCGGGCGTTGTCGCAGGCATTGCTGGATACGGCAACTGCACGGGCGTTCCCACCGTCGGGGGCGAGACTAACTTCCACAAATCCTATAACGGCAATATTTTGGTCAACGCCATGACAGTGGGCCTTGCCGATCAGAACAAAATTTACTATGCGCGGGGAGCAAGCGTAGGCCAACCGATTGTCTATGTCGGATCAAAAACCGGACGTGATGGCATCCACGGTGCGACCATGGCTTCGGCTGAATTCGAAGAAGGCAAGGACGATAACCGCCCCACCGTTCAGGTCGGCGACCCCTTCACCGAAAAATTGCTGATCGAAGCCTGCCTGGAGCTCATGAAATCAGACGCCATCATCTCCATTCAGGACATGGGCGCGGCAGGCCTCACCTCCTCCGCGGTAGAGATTGCCTCCAAAGGCGATATTGGCGTTGTCCTTAACCTTGATGACGTGCCCCAGCGCGAACATGGCATGATTCCCTACGAGATCATGCTCTCGGAATCGCAAGAACGCATGCTGATGATTTTGAAACCCGGCTGCGAAGACATGGCGCGCGCCATCTTTGAAAAATGGGATCTGGACTTTGCCGTGATCGGCACCACCACCGATGACAAACGCCTGCGTCTTAATATGTACGGCACCTGCTGGTGCGATATTCCGGTGCCCCCGCTCGTCGATCAATCACCCCTGTATGACCGCCCGTCTGTTCCGCCGCAAAAACCGGCCGCCATTGACGACGCAGCCTATCCGCTTCCCAGCAACGACCTCATCACCGCCCTGACAAAATTGCTCGCCTGCCCTGACCTTGCCTCCAAACGCTGGATATGGGAACAGTACGACTCGCTCGTACGCGGTGAAACTATTTTCTCGCCCGGGATTGCCGCAACACAAGCCCTGCGCGCGGGTGATGCCGCCCTTGTGAAAATCGAAGGTAGAGACAAAGCCCTCGCCCTGTCCTCGGACGTCACGCCCCGCTATGTCGAGGCTGATCCTTTTGAAGGCGGCAAACAAGCCGTAGCCGAAAGCTGGCGCAATATTACAGCCACAGGAGCAACCCCGCTCGCCATCACCAACAACCTCAATTTCGGTAACCCCGAACGCCCTGAAATCATGGGCCAGTTTATTGCTGCACTCGAGGGGATGGGACAAGCCTGCCGCGCACTTGATTACCCGATCGTCTCGGGTAACGTCTCGCTCTATAACGAAACCTCGGGAAGAGCGATCCAGCCCACTCCGACCATTGGCGGCGTCGGCGTGATTGCCGATTATAAACGCGCCACCGGACTGGGATTCACCGACGAAGGCCACAGTATTTTTGTGGTGGGTGATACGAAAGGTCATCTCGGACAATCTCTCTACCTGCGCGAGCTTCATGCCTTGGAGCAAGGAGCTGTTCCTCCTACAGATCTCGCGGCAGAAAAACGCCACGGCGATTTTGTCCGCTCGGAAATCCGCGCAAGCACCATTACTGCGTGCCATGATGTGAGTGATGGTGGCCTTCTCGTGGCACTGGCTGAAATGGCCATGGCTGGAAAAATAGGAGCGCAGCTGCATATCAGCGCCCCAAATCCTGCCGCATTCTGGTTTGGTGAGGATCAAGCCCGTTATGTTGTGACCACCTCCGAACCGGAAGCCTTGCAAGCCGCCGCGCAAATTGACGGTATTCCGCTCCATAAAATCGGTGTGACGGGAGGCCAAGTTCTCGACATTGATGGCAAAACCATCCCTGTTACAGATCTCACCACCGCCAACGAATGCTGGCTTCCCGCCTTTATGGACGCCTAATTTTATTGACATAACGCAAGAATACGTTTACCATCCTCAAAATCAATTTTTGAGGATGGAGAGTGTTTGATGAGTTTAAAAGCGACAGTAGCTAAAGCAGTAATCGGTGGATTAATAGCATCCTCACTTACGGGCTGCTTCGAAGTACAGCCTGATGAGCGTACCTTCTCGGAAGGATACCGTGTCGGCACAGTTACTAAATTATCTTTCCGTACCACTTATGATGCAGATCGTCTTGCCAAAACAAAATCCGGTGAAGAACTCGCCTGCAAAAACTGGGAAGGTGAACTGGCCATGGTCAATGACAAGCTCAAAGGCAGTTTTTCATCGACGACTGTTAATGGTACTGGCGGTGGAAGCGGTTCAGTTGAGGGAGGAAATACGTTTGAGTTTTCCTTAGGTAAGGGAGCAGACGCCGAAAAAGTTGCAGCTCAGCTCAAGGACGTTCAAGAAAACGGGCATCGCGTGAAACTGACTTATAACCAGATTGTACAAAATGATCCCTGCAAATCACGCACAGCCTACATCATAACGGATGTTAAAGATCTGGGAGCTCCAAAAGACGAACCAGCTTCAGAAACCGTCGTTGGATCTGGCAATCAAATTCTTATCTGCCGGCCTGCCCAAGCCAACGAGCTTAAGTAAGAAACAATTTTTCTAAAACGCCCCCCCATCAAAGGGGGCGTTTATTTTTTTATGATCAATCACGCATTATGCTGAAAAGCCCACGCCTGCAGGGACGTCGCAGGGCGTATATCGGCAGGGCCATGCATGACATACGCCCCCGGTGCCTGCTCGGCGAGGCATTGCAGCGTCTCTTGCCACGCATGAGTCATTCCGATTTTGTACATCACAAAACCCGGCACACGGATAAGACGCATTTCGGGCGGCATATGCTGCGCAATCAAACTTGTCTGTAAACGCGTTGACCCGTCATAGTGAATTTGCCCGTCATCAGGGGCTTGAACAAAATGGTAACGGCCATCAAACTCACACCCGACCGCTGTCTCATTAAACACCAGTGACAAATCAACCTTGTGGCCCATCGGCGTGATCTCGATGACGTCGCCAGATGAAATTCCGGCTTGTCTAAAACTTTCTGAAAGATTGATTTCGGCACGCGACACAGTGGCTGTCTCGGCCTCGGGCATCCTGTCCTTGACAAAATCATAAGCAAACCAGAGCCCCGCCAGATGAATCTGGCTGTTGATCGTCCCGTTAAACAGAAAATGTGATTTACAGGCCACAAAATCCATCATCGGGCTGGCCATGGCGCGGCACGGCGAAGGCCCATCATGGCGCTCGTCTTGCGCCCGCAAATGATCCAGCACCGCCATCTTGTAAATGACATGAAACCCGTGATCAAGATCCCACTCTCCCGCTTTCTTTTGGGCCTCGAGGCGCCAATCCTCCATCCAGTCATCACCCGGATAAAGTGCAAGATCGGCAAGAATGGACGGAATTTTTCGCAAGTGAAACGCCCGCATCTGCGGAAATTTTTCGCGTGCCTGCTCAAGTAAAATCTGTTTCATGGCGAGAGAAGGGTGAACCCTCAAATACCCATACGCCCCCATAATATGAAACAGAGCTTCAGGATCAAGGTCAGGTGGAGAAGCGACCATGTCCTCGCCCCAGCGCCTTATGTCATCGGTCAGAAACTGCCGCGTGGCATCCTTGTGCTGCATGGACTTGAAAGCAAGACCATCGGAACGTGGCGAAACTTCTTGGGTAAAATTGAAAAGCCGCCGGGCTCTTTCATGAAGATGGGGCGCGTCATCAAGTGCCTGCTGACATCTGAGGGCCGACAAATACCGTCCCTCTCCCGAGCGTGCGCTGCGCGGACGTGATGATGGATGGCGACTTGGTTCCATCATCCTCCCCTATATTTTTTTTAAACGCAGAAAAATGGAATTCAACCCAACCTAACTACGTAATTTTTCAAATTATGTCAATAATAAAGGGGTTAATCAGCTTTGCGCAGCAAAATCGTGGCAAAAAATCCATCGGTTTGATGCTGGAGGGGGCTGAGCCGCATGACATTCCCCGCGCAAGGCGGTGTGCATCCTTCCGGCCAAACCTGTGCCAAAGGTGCCAATTCGAACTCGGGGTGAGCACCTAGAAAACGCGCAATCTGGTCTTCGTTTTCCGCAGGCAACAATGAACAGGTGGCATAAACAAGGCGTCCACCAGGCTTCACGCATCCGGCGACCTTATCGAGAATTTCCGCCTGAACGGGAACAAGTTCCTCAACTGTCGGGCCATAACGCCGCCACTTGGTATCGGGATTACGCCGCCACGTCCCTGTGCCCGAACACGGCACATCGGCCAAAACAACATCAAATGTCTGTTTCTGACGCCGCAGCCACTTGCGGTTTTTTTCATCCGCCAAGGGGCGCACTTCGATAATATCACTCACCTTGGCGCGGCGGAAACGCTCGCGCGCTTTTTTAAGGCGGTTCTCGTCCAGATCCATTGCGACAATACGGCCCTTGATCTTCATCGCAGCCGCCAAAGCCATGGTCTTCCCGCCCCCGCCTGCGCAGTAATCCAGAACCTGCATCCCGGGCGCCGCGTTACACGCCAGCGCAATCAATTGCGACCCTTCGTCCTGAATCTCGATATGCCCTTTGCGGAAATCTTTGGTCTCGGACAGATAGACTTTACCTTTAACACGAAGCCCCCACGGCGAGTAAGGCGTCACCTCTGTTTCAACCCCGTCTTCACGCAGGCTTGCGTGTATCTCGTCGCGTGTTTTAGCCGTAACATTCACACGCAGATCAAGACTGGCCTCACGGCCCAAAGCAGCTAATTCCTCGGTAAAATTCTCCCCAAAAATCTGGCGCAACACATCTTCATATTCAGGAGGGCATTCGGCCTTCACCACATCAGGGGCCGCCACAAAATCAGCAGGAAGCTGCTGCAAAAATTTCTTTTCATCATCTGTCAAAGGCTCAGGCCCAAACTTTGACCCATCAAACAGCTTATCAATATCGCCTTTGCCTTCGATCATCGCCATCGCGACCAAGACCATGAAACGCGGCGTAAAAGAAACACACTGCCTCTCGCAAACCCAGCGGATGCGAGCAAAATAACGGATAATACCATACACGCGCATCACAATATCGGCGCGGTCTTTCGACCCGATAAAGCGGCGTTGGCGCATATAATCGCCCACCGTCAAATCCATCGGGATCGGTGATTTTTCGAGGCGGGTCAGAATATCGATAACCGCTTGAAGACGTGCTGAAGGAACCATAGGGAGGGGTTGTATCAGGCCACCCCTGAAAACGCAACAAAACACTCAAAAAGAAACCCGCCTTGGGAGGCGGGTTTCAAATCCTTGTAAGGAAAAGATTCTTAGTGAACCAGTTTGCCTTCTTTAACGGTCAGTTTGGTACCGTCAGCAGCTTCATGTTCGCCATCAACAGCTGGGGTTTTTGTACCGTCAGCAGCAACAACAGAAACCATGTCGCCTTCAACAACAACTTTGGTGCCATCTTTCAGGGTTACTTCTTTAGCGGCTTCTACAGCAGCTTCAGCAGCAGGGGCAACAACGGCTTCAGCAGCAGGAGCCATTGCATCTTTATGTTCTTCAGCGTGTGCGCCGAACGATGCAACAGAGAGAAGTGCAACGGCAGCAAGAGCGATAAGTTTTGTCATATTTTTCCTCCAATGGGAATGTTTAGGTTTTCAAGAGAGATGTGAGGAAAAGATATTTCCCACGCCCCAATAGAAATCTAAAAGCACCAACGAATCAAGAGGGTGAAGCCCTTAAAATCAAAAATATTTTTACGTGGCACCACTTAACTTGGCTTTATCCAGCACAGCATTTTCCAGATTTGCACCGGTGAGATCGGCCCCGCGCAAATCCGCCCCCGTCAAATTGGCCTCGGCAAAGTTAGCCCCCGTCAAATTGGCCTCGCGAAGGTTACAATAATCAAGCCGCGCCTTCCGGAAATCCGCCCCGCGCAGATCCGTCACCTGCTTTTTACCGGACGGAAATTCGAGCGGTGCCAAAATTGTTTTGGCAAGAATAGCCCCCGAAAAATTAGCTTGTTGGAAACGCGACCCCCGCAAATCGGACTCAGCCAGATTGCATCCCGAAAAATCACTCTCATCAAAAATGGAGCTTTGCATCTGCGCCGCCATCATCGTCATACCCTTGAACACCGCGCCCTTGGCCACGCACGCTGTAAGCGTGTAGCGTGCAACATCCGGCACAGAGCGCATATCAAGACCTGACAGATCGGCGCGCCGCCCTTTCCCACCCTGAAACTGAATCCATGCCGCATGGTCTTCAAGCTGCCGGACAAGCGGATCGCTGTGCTGGCTGTAATCAAGTACCCGCACCTCGTGGGTATTAGCATCCACCTTGTCAAAGCTGGCCCCCTCAAGAGCGGCACCTTCCAGTGAGGCCTTCTCGAGCTTGGCCCCGTTCAATTTTGAGTCCTTCAAAACGGCATCGTTCAGATCAGCACCACTCAAATCACTATCCTGCAAATTGGCACCTGTCAGGTCACAATGCGCCATACGGGCATGGGAAAGGTTTGAATGTGACAAATCAACCGATGCCGCCCGCGCCGATGACAAGTTGGCTTCAGTCATATCCGCATCTTTAAAGACCGTTTTGCCATCAAGGGGCTGAACTTTGTCACCACCACTGCTTTGTGTTACGACTTTTGAACCTTGGCGCATATCGGCGCCAGTGAGGTCAGCCCCCACCATATTGGCACCTGTCGCATCAGCTCCGCGGAAATCAGCACGCGAGAAATCGCTGTTCCCCATATTGGCGTCCCGCAGATTACACCCATAAAAAACCGACCCGTGAAACTTGCCGTTCGAAAGGTTGCACCCCTGCAAATCGGATCCGGTAAAATCGGCACCCGAAAGATCTGCGGAGCGGAAATTAAGCCCCACACAGGCACGAAATTTGATAATCGCCCGTGCGCCACCCGGCTTGCACTTCACAAAGTTGACGTGCTTCTTAAGGATCTCGTCGAGATCCTTCTGCGTCATAGATACTAAATCTGCATTCCCATAGGACGATGACATGCATCCACCAAAATCGTTTATTCTACATTCGGAAGTGTAGAAACTTCCTTTACAGTATGACTGATTTCAGGAGCGCCAACTAGGATAATTTTGGGGGCATGCCCGTCAAAAAGACGCTGTGCAACGCGCAAAACATCCTTTTCGTTAACACGGTTAAGGCGCGCGATGCGCTCATCAAAATACGTTGCTGGCAACTCGAGTTCCTGCATTGAGAGCATCGCGCCGGCAATACGATCCGTCGAGGTCAACCCCAAAAGCACCGAACCGATAAGATTGGCGCGAGCATCACGCAGCTCCTCTTCACTAACAGGTTTTTGCGTGATACCGGTTATAATGTCCTGCGTTAACACCAAAACTTCGCTTGCCGAAGCATTTTTGGTTGAGCATCCCACCGTTAAGATGGCCGAATTCTTGAGTTCACCCAAGTCGCTATAGATGCCATAAGTCAACCCACGTTTCTCACGCACTTCATCCATCAGACGCGACCCGAATCCCGCCCCGCCCAGTATATAATTGAGAATTTCTACCGCCGGATAATCGGGATCGTGAACAGGGATACCCGAAAAAACCCACGTTACCACGCTCTGCGGAATATCTTTTTTAAGTAGAACCGGATCACCACCCTCAGGAATCGTAGCCGCACCAACTTCGGCAACATGAGAGCGGGCGGGAAGTTCACCGAAAATCCGGTCAAGCACATGCCCCAGCTCCGCTGCCGTAATATCACCCGCCACCGCAACCTTGAGTCGGTCACGTCCCATCTGATCCTTGAGCTTGGCGCGCAAATCATCCGGCGTAATCTGGGCCAGCCCTGTCAAAGTCCCACCGCTATTAAGCGCATAAGGATGCCCGTCATAGATAACAGCATTGGTAAGCCGTGCTACCATCCACTCCGGATCGGTCATACTGCTGCGAACGCGCGACATATTGGCCTGCGCCATACGCGCAACAGCTTCACCCTCCAAATGTGGCGTGGTCAAAGAAAGATTAAGCAACTCGAACGCCTTATCCTTATTGACACTGAGTGTCTTGAGACTACCGCCGAAATCATCGCGTGATGACGAAAACCGCAGCGTAATCGCGTAATCATTAAGAGCCTTTTGAAACTGCTGGGAATTATAAGCGCCCGCTCCTTCATCAAGCGTGTTGGAGAGCATTTGCGAAAGCCCTTGCTTGGCTTCCCCGTCATTCACAGCGCCCGCGCCCAGAAAAGAAAACGAAACAGCAATCACCGGTACACTATGGTCTTCAACCAACCACGCGGACAGCCCCTTGGGTGACGTCACTTCCTGAATATCAAGCACGGCGGCAAAAGCAGAAATGGGTGTAATGACAACCAAAAAACACGTGTACCACATCGTCAGAAATTTTTTCATTGTGCCTCTCCACCGGAAGATGCAGAGGTAAGAAAACCATTCACTGGCGTATGTGCAGGCTGCACCGGATCAAGATATTTCTTTAAAACGCCATTCACCTGCGCGGCGCTTACATTGCCAATTTTTTGTGGGCGGGTTTCAATTTCATCCAGCGTCATACCCATCGCCAATCCTTGGCCCACAACCATCGCTGGCCCCATCAAACTATCGCGCGCATAAGTTTCCTGATTGATTAAACGGGTTTTAGCATTGTCAATTACATCGCCAGCCACCCCCCGCTTCGCCAGATTCGCCAAATAAGCATCAAGCGCGGCCTCAAGTTTTTCAAGAGAAACATCCGGCGCCGGCATCGCGGTAAGCCAGATACTGGACTCCCCTCGCGCATCGGGGTCATAAGATAAATCAACATCGGTTGCGAGTTTTTGTTTTACAACCAACTCCTGATACAATTCGGTATCGGCCCCGCCGCTCAAGGCCTGACAAAGAACCTCAAGTGCGTAAGACTCGTCCTTATTCATGATAAACCCAGGTGCGCGCCACGCCCGCATAAAAACGCTCTGGCGGATGTCGGGACTCGCAAGACGCAAATCACTCACCGCCGCAAAATCAGGAGTGAGAGGACGCACATGCGCCGGCACATCATGCGATGGGATAATCCCGTAATATTTTTTAGCCAGCGGTAACACATCTCCAAGGGTGACATCCCCCGATACCACCAGAATAGCGTTCTTCGGCGTGTACCATGTCTTGTAATAATTTTGGACATGATCGGTTTTAAGCAGTGGCATTTCATCATGCCAGCCGATAATCGGCACGGCGTAAGGCGTTGATGAAAAAAGCACCGCCCGCATCTGCTCGGCAAAGAGCGCCTGCGGGTCATTATCGGTGCGGCTCCGGCGCTCTTCGATAATCACATCCCGCTCCGACAAGACATCAGAAGCTGGAAAAGTAAGGTTAATCATCCGCTCAGCCTCAAGCGCCATCACCTTGGACAGATATTCGGTGCGGACCGACTGAAAAAAGGCAGTATAATCCCAGCTGGTGAAGGCGTTATCATTCCCGCCATAACGTTTGATGGTTTTTGAAAATTCGCCTGGCTCCAAGGCCTTCGACCCTTTGAACATCAGATGCTCAAGAAAATGCGCTGCGCCCGATACGCCATCCCCTTGCGGCTCGTCAGCCGCCCCAACCTTATACCACACCATATGCGACACAACAGGCGCACGAGTATTGGGGATAACCACAACCTGCATCCCGTTATCCAGAAAAGCCGATTGCGCGTTATAAACTTTATCAAGCGCATGAGCCTGCGCACCACCACACAGCAGCAACGCCGCACAAACCGAAGAGCGTAAAAGCCTGAGCATGATCCTATTCTTCAACAGTCGGAGTTCCTTCTCCTGTAACCTTCTCGCCTTTTTTCTTGGCATCCTGAATGCGTTTGGCTTCTGCTTCAGGGTCAACAACAGTGGCGGCCTTATGCTCACTGCCGATATCAAGGAGTTTTTTAACCGTCGAGCGATTATCTTCGGTCTCTTCTTGGGCTTCACGGTTAACCACCGCGCGAATAGCAGAAGAACTCTGCTCGGCTCCGGTTTTTTGCAAAAGTGCATTCTCGGCAGGCGAAGCCTTGAGCGCCGTAACTTGCCCATCCCCCAGAACCGCTGACTTTGCCATCTGCGTGGCGGGCGTCTCTTGCGGACGAAGGGCACCTGGATTTGGCTGCGGCAACTGGGATAAATCTTGCGGAACTTCCAGAGGAGCCCGTTCCATCACCGCAAATTCATCTGGCGTACGGCGCGAAAGACCAAGTTGATCCTTCACATCTTCACATCCTGTCAGGAGACATGCTGCCAAACCTGCCAACCACACTACGCGACCTTGTACCATCATAAAGAGATAACTCCCATTTTTACGTCCGAACCAATAGAGGATTTATCGGCAGCTTCCTGCCCCGTATTTTTGAGACGACGCGGCTCAAGCACCAGCCCGTCAAAGGCCAATACTAATACGCCAACAACAATACAGCAATCCGCTATATTGAAGGTCGCAAAATGCAAATCATCCCAGTGAAAATCAAGAAAATCCGCCACCGCGCCAAAACGCGCCCGATCCCACACATTGCTCAAGGCCCCTGCAATAATCATAGAAAGGGGAATAGCTGTTGCCAGATGGGGCGTGCGTACCAGCCACAC
The DNA here is from genome assembly GCA_041674725.1 of Pseudobdellovibrionaceae bacterium. Taxonomy (GTDB): domain Bacteria; phylum Pseudomonadota; class Alphaproteobacteria; order Micavibrionales; family Micavibrionaceae; genus UBA1573. The sequence continues at coordinate 179,764 of JBAYVC010000003.1, forward strand.
CAGCAGCACAAGGCAAAACAAAACAGCGGATATGCCAAGAAAATAAGGCATCCACGCACTGTCATTGGCAAACATGCTAAAACTCACGCCCTTGTTCCACGCCATTGCAAAATTCAAAACCGGAAGAATTTCCTCGCGCACGCGCGGGAACTGGTCTTGACCGAGCGTAATAAGCCAGCTCATAAAATCAGCCGACGGCCCATCCGCATCCAAAACACGCGGGCGAAAGAACATCTCGATCACCCACCATTTGGATATCTGGTCAAGAAGCATCAACAGCAGTGCAAAAGGTGCTAAATAGATTTTGCGCATGATCTAAGCCGCCTTTGCCCGTGCCACGTAATAGCGGATAGCATCTGCATCACGCTTGGATACACCCGGATATTCCGGATCACTGCCAACGTCCGGGAGAATTTTCCAGCAGCGTTGGCATTTCTCGCCTTCCGCTAAAGCAAACTCAACCGCAACACCCGCCACATCCGGCAGCGCAAATGCCCCTTCCGGTGCACTGCCCTTAATAAGGCTGGCTTGCGATGTGATACAAATCTCAGCCATATCAAGCCCAGCAAGCAGAGCCGCTACATCTCCGCTCACATAAATTTTGGGATGAGCTTCCAAAGATGACCCGATGGTTTTATCGGCGCGTTTAGGCTCGAGCGCCCCGAGTACCACACGGCGCACATCACGCACCTTATCCCATTTAGCGGCAAGCGCCTCATCCTGCCACGCTCCCTCGACATCGGCAAAAGTACGCAAGTGAATGCTCGAAACCTCCGGCATCATAAAGGCCGGACGGTGCGACCATGCTTCCTCGCACGTAAAGCACAAAATCGGCGCAAGCCACGTGACGAGGCAATCATACAAATGATACATCACGGTGCGGCACGCGCGACGGTCAAACCCGTCAGGACGATCACAATAAAGGCAGTCTTTGCGTACATCAAAATAAAAGGCCGACAAATCCACCGAGCAGAAATGGTGAATCATCTGCGCCATGCCGTTATAATCATGCCGCTCAATCGCCGCTTTCACATCACGCTCAAGTGTGGCAATCCAATGCAGCACCAGTTTTTCAAGCTCCGGCATCTGGGCGTAATCTGCGGCATCGATTTTCTCGGCCTCGCTGAACCCATCCAACGCCCCGAGCAGATAGCGGAAGGTATTACGGATACGGCGGTATAAATCCGCCGTAAGTTTAAGCGTATCCTTGCCAATCCGTACATCTTCCGAGTAATCGCACGTGACCGCCCACAAACGCAAAATATCCGCGCCATATTGTTTCAAAATATCATGGGGGTCCACCACATTGCCCAGCGACTTGGACATTTTATAGCCCTTCTCGTCCAGCACAAACCCGTGAGTGAGTACCGATTTATACGGCGCACGTCCGCGTGTCCCGCATGATTCCAAAAGGGAAGAATGGAACCAGCCGCGATGCTGGTCGGAACCTTCAAGGTAGAGATCCGCAGGCCATGTGAGATCATCACGCTCCTCACACACAAAGGCATGGGTCGAGGCCGAGTCAAACCATACATCGGCCGTATCAAACACTTGGGTATAATCATCAGCTTTATAAGCATCCCCCAAAAATTCTTGGGGTGAAATCGTCCACCATGCGTCCGCCCCCTGTTTTTCAAAGGCCGCTACAATACGCGCGTTCACGGCGTCATCCGACAAAACTTCGCCCGATTTTTTATCGACAAACAACGCAATCGGCACGCCCCACACGCGTTGACGCGAAAGGCACCAATCGCCCCGTCCGGCAATCATCGCCGTGATGCGGTTCTCGCCTGCAGCCGGATACCATTTGGTATCCTTGATCGCCTGCAATGCCGTCTCGCGCAAGGTTTTGCCGTTGCTCTCCATTTTTTTATCAAGCGCCACAAACCATTGCGGCGTGGTGCGGAAAATCACCGGAGCTTTCGAACGCCAGCTATGCGGATATTCATGGCGAATTGATCCTTTGGCGAGCAGATTTCCGGCCTCGTCAATGGCTTTGAGAGGCGCAAAATTCCCCTGATCCATCTCGCCTTTCTGGTTATAAACAGCCAGCCCCGCAAAAAGCGGCACATGATCTTTGAATGTCCCGTCATCATTGACGTTATCGGTGATCTCGAGACCCGCCGCTTTACCCAAATAAAAATCATCCTCGCCATGGCTTGGCGCAATATGCACAAACCCCGTTCCCGTATCCTCCGTCACAAAATCGCCCTTGAGGACAGGCACATCGAATTCATAGCCAGACCCACGCAATGGGTGCGCACAAATCGTGCCCGCAATATCCGCGCCCGTAAGTTCGGCAACGCATTCCCAGTTTTCAATCTTGGCAGCCTCGCGCACACTCTCGGCGAGAGCCAGCGCCACCACCAGTTTTTCGGCGCCATGCTGGAAGATTCCGTATTTCATATCCTGTCCGCATGCAATCCCGCGGTTCGACGGCATCGTCCACGGGGTAGTTGTCCAGATGACAATCTTCGCGCCATCAAGCGCCGTGTTCGCCGCCTTCACCACCGGAAACTTCACCCAGATGGTGATTGATTTATGTTCTTTATATTCGATCTCGGCCTCAGCCAAAGCTGTCTTCTCTACAACCGACCACATCACGGGCTTCACGCCACGGTAAAGAAGTCCATTCGCCACAAATTTATGAATCTCGCGCGCAATCACCGCCTCGGAATGAAACGCCATCGTCATATAGGGTTTTTTGAAATCGCCAAATACGCCCAGCCGCTGGAAATCAGCCGATTGCACATCCGCCCATTTCTGGGCAAAGGCGCGGCACTCACCGCGAAATTGCGGAACAGGCACCGCATCTTTATCTTTGCCAGCCGCACGGTACCCTTCTTCAATCTTCCATTCAATCGGAAGACCATGACAATCCCACCCGGGCACCAGCGGCGCATCAAACCCACTCATCTGTTTGCAGCGGTTGACAATATCCTTGAGCGACTTGGTAAAGGCATGGCCCATATGTGCCCCCCCATTGGCATAGGGTGGCCCCCAATGCAAAACCCATTTCGTGCGCCCCTTGGAGGCCGCGCGGATTTTTCCGTACAGATCTGTCTTTGCCCAGCCTTCGAGAATGGCGGGCTCTTTTTGCGGGAGGTCGCCGCGCATCGGAAATTCGGTGGTTGGCAAAAATACAGTATCTTTATAGAGATCAGCAGTCATAAAAATCAGTGTCCTTAAAATTAACCCCCGTTAGGCACAGCCCACAGAGCATAGTGTTGTAGCAGATTGAAAGGAGGAGGAAAACCCGACTCTTCTAGCTTTTTGCGCGAGTCGGGCGACTAATTCGTGTCAAAAATACAAAACGGGAATGCATAAAACAACAATTACAGATTTAAGGCAGGATTTAAAGAAGATTCAGCAATAAAAAGGCCCCCAAAAGGGAGCCTTTTTAAAAATTCTATTGAGATCCCGATTAGCGAGGAGCAACAGGAGCTACAGGAGCCACAGCAGGAACGCCTTGCGTGCGTACCGTTGCAGCAGCAGAGTAAGCGCCGTTCGCAATATCAGCATCGCAGCGGTTGCTCAACGCAACAAGCTCTTCGGCCGCATTTTTGTCAATTTCATGACCCTGCGCTGCACCGAGATTTTTACCGGCATTACCAACCGAACGTTCAACAGTACGGCCCGCGCGGCTACGGCGTCCGGTAATGCCTTCAATCAAGCTGTCAACACCAGCACCAGCGATAGCACCGATCACAGAACCACCTGCTTTACCAAGATCAGAAGCAGCCTTTTCATAAAATTTACCCATTTTTTCAGGCATGGGTTCAAATACATACTTCTTACCGGTCGTATCATCCGTAACAACATGTGCCTTAAGAACATTCTGACGGGTGGAACGCTGCCCTCCGATTACAACAGAAATCTGTGACTGACGTCCGCCGCGGCTGGCACGAGCAAATTCAGCCTGATTAAATTCGGACACATTACCGATTTCACGGCAAGCAGCCGATCCATACTGAACCGCGCCTTGTGAAGGGCGGCTGGAGGTCACGCCATAATTTTGCTCAGGGGTAACCGCTTCTTCGCGGGTTTTTGTAGGAATAGACGCCACACAACCGGAAAGACCAATTGTAGCAGCCAATGCAAATGCAGAAACACGACCTGTAATCGCCATAGTAAACACCTCTATAAAAAATTTGTTGCCGTTTTTAAATGCCAGTTTCTTAACTGTTCGTTAATCAATAGGCCTATTGATCCAAAATTGCAAGAAAAAATTTGTTAATATGGAAAAAATTAAGCGCGCCACGGTTCCAAAAACGCATAAAGGCAAATGCCGGTCGCCACTGCCAGATTAAGGCTGTCCGCCCGCCCGTTCATGGGGAGGCGCACACACTGGGTCGCAATTTGCCGTAACTCCTCAGAAAGTCCCGCCTGCTCATTCCCCATCATCAGCAAAAAGGGCTTTTGGATAGCCACCTCTCTAAAATCAACCGATGTCTGAAGGGTTGTGCCAATAATGCTGCCCTTCCAGTTTTGCGCCCATTCGATAAAGTCAGGCAGTTCCGCCTGAATAAGGGGCACCGAAAACACCGACCCCATGGTGGCCCGCACCGCCTCGACCGAATACGGATCACAGCATGACCCAACCAAAATGACACCTGCCGCGCCGACCGCATCAATTGTCCTAATAATTGTCCCGAGGTTACCCGGATCGCGCACTTGTTCCAAAACAACATAATTACGATCCGAATCGTATTGAAGCGATTTAAGGCCCAAGAACCGCTGCTCGAAAACACCAATCACCGCCTGTGGGTTGTCTTTACGGGAAATCTTTTCAAGGACGCTGTCATTGACTTCAAGAGCTAAACCACCTAATTTTTCACAATACAAAACGCAGCGTTTTACGTCATTTTTTTGTTCAAAATCAGTATGATAAGCGATATACTTCAGCAAAAATCCTAAATCGCATCCTTCAATGACCGAGCGCAACCCTTCAACCAAAAACTGTCCTGTTTCCTTACGGCGCTTGCGCATCTCAAGAGCCTTGATGTCCTTGATAATCGGGTTGGCGGGCGAGGTAATCAACTTGGCACTCATGGCGCCGACCACCGCGCATAAAGAGAGGTCGAAAGAAACCGTCCCCCCGCTTCCTGACGGATGAGCAACTCGCCATAATCAATTTCGCCCGCCCTTTTCCCCAAAGAATCCTCGAGCAACGCCGCGAGCGACACGGACGAAAAGCGCATGGCATAAGCAGTGAGCAACACAAAAGCAGGCTGATCAGATAATAATGACACGCAATCTTTCAGAAACGGCCCCATATCTTCCTCGAACTGCCAGCGCTCGCCATCCGGCCCCCGCCCGAATTTCGGAGGATCAAGGATAATCCCGTCATAGGTGCGGCCACGGCGCAGTTCGCGCGCAACAAACGCCTTGGCATCATCACAAATCCAGCGAATGGGCGCCTCGCCAAGACCGCTTGCTTCCTGATTGTCTTTCGCCCACTGGATCGCCTTTTTAGAGGCATCCAGATGCGTCACCTGCGCCCCAGCGCGCGCCGCAGCCAAACTCGCCGCCCCCGTATAGGCAAAAAGATTAAGGATATTAAGTGGCCGCCCCGCAGCCTTGATTTTATGCGACATCCAGTCCCAATGGGGGGTTTGCTCGGGGAAAAGCCCCATATGGCGGAACGACATCAGGCGGCAGATACAGGTAACGGCGTCCTCTTTCTGCCCCACCTGCACTGCCCAAAAATCAGGCGTACCGGCTTCCATTTTCCATTTACCGGAATCGCCCTCTTCATCACCCGTATTGGTAAACATGGCATCGGCCTTAAACCACTCCGCTTCAGGGAGTGACGGCGCCCATAACGCTTGCGGTTCGGGGCGGTTGACCCTAATTTTGCCATAACGCTCCAATTTGCGGCCATGGCCGGAATCAATGAGGGAATAATCGGCCCATGGCTCGCTGATAAGAGTTTGAATTTGGGGGTTATGACTTGCTTTCATGAGGGCGACCTTATAGATAAGAAAGGCATTTAACATGACCACACTCAAAAAGACACTAAAAACTTATGGCACCACGTATAGGTATATACCCGGGAACCTTTGACCCGATGACCAAAGGTCACCTCCACATTATCAAGCGCGCCAGCAAACTTGTCGATCATCTGATCGTGGCCGTCGCCGAAAACGAACGCAAGACCCCGCTCTTTACCATTGAAGAACGTTTGGCCCTCGCCCAAACCGACATTGACAACCTGCCTGACAAAGCCTGTCCGATTTCAGTGGAAAGTTTTGAAGAACTTTTGATCTTCTACGCCAAGAAAAAGGGGGCAACCTGCCTGTTCCGTGGCCTGCGCGCCGTCTCGGACTTCGAATTCGAATTCCAGATGACGGGCATGAACGCCAAGCTGGCCCCCGAAATTGAAACCGTCTTCTTGATGGCCTCGGACAAATGGCAATTCGTCTCGTCCTCCTTCATCAAGGAAATCGCTTCGCTCAAAGGGAACATCAGCGAATTCGTAACGCCAAGCGTTGAAGCCGCCCTCTTGAAGAAATTTAAAATCATGTCTTGACTTGGGAAATCGCTTTCCGTATGTTGGCCAAACTTTTGGCATCCCCCAAAAAGACAGGTCTTATCGACCGTGTAGCTCAGCCGGTAGAGCAACTGACTTTTAATCAGTAGGTCGTGGGTTCGAATCCCACCGCGGTCACCAGCCTTCTCTAGGCTTACAGAGAACCGCCCAAAAACATAACTTCCAAAAGTCACCACACTCTTGGATACATTAGTCCCCACTGACAATTTTATTGAAATCAGCGCCTCACAAAAAAACCTAAAACACCTAAGAAAACAAGAAAACCCCCGCCTATAAGTGCAACCCAGATAAGAACCTCTGAGCTTCCTGCTTCCACACGAACGTCTTCTACATTATCTGGGTTTATACGTACTAAATAACTATCGCCTTCTTTGAATTGGGGAACACCAGAGAATTTTGTTTTTGAAACTAAATTTTCTTTGCCGTTAAACTCATATTGGACTGTGAAATCGTAATAAGGTCTCTGTTGATCATCATCAGGCTCTTTTGAGGAGTATGTTTCAAGCTTGGTCACTTCGCCTTGAATAGGAATCCATTTGGAATAAACAAAATTTTCTTGGAAATAAACATACCCCGCGAAAGCCCATAAAACAAACCCATACAAAACAAACAGCTTCAGCCGCATTTCAAATCTCCAACATCATAAAAAAATTATTTATCTCAGCCTTCATCAAATTCAATTTCTTACTTTTCAAGAAAATGAGTAACTCATAGAATGGGAGTTAGAATAGGAGTCTCCTTTAATTCTAAAAATTGAAAATCAGCGCTTGCCTAAATTATCCAGAACTATTACTTCGATGCAAGTGTCATGAAAACAATAAATACAAGAATTATGTCTTTACATTTTCCAGTTACCCTACTGCCACCTCTCTGATAAGATCACATCTGTAAAAGAGGAGTTCCGGCACTTATGTCTGACAATACCCCCGACTCTCCCCCTGAGAGTCTTACCAGCCGTTTCTTGAGTTTCCTGCGTAACTGCTTCCTGACTGGAATTGTGGTCACGGCGCCCGTGGGCTTATCCCTTTACATCGTCTGGTCGATGCTCCTGTGGATCGACAAGCAAGTTGACCTGTTCGTTCCGCCTTCCGTCTCCCTGCGCCTGACCGAAGACCCCAATATTCCGGGCCTCGGTATTTTTGTAGCAATCAGCTTTTTTGTAGTAATCGGTGCCTTGGCCCGCAATTATTTTGGCCAATTGCTCCTCAGAGTCTCCGACTTCATTATGGAGCGCCTGCCCGTTGTCAAAACCATTTATGGCGCACTCAAACAAGTTCTTGAAATGCTCACCGGAAAACAGGCGCAAGCCTTCCGCGAAGTCGTCATGATCGAATACCCACGCAAGGACATGTGGACGATGGGATTTTTAACTGGCCGCATGAACGGCGAAATCAAGGACAATTTGAACCGCGAAACCTTGGGCGTCTTTATCCCGACCACCCCCGTGCCCAGCGCGGGCTTTCTGGTTTTTGTACCGGAAGAAGACGTCATTCACCTCAAGATGAGTGTAGATGAAGGCCTTAAAATGATTGTCTCGTGCGGTATGATCAAGCCGAAATCGGCTCTTCCTCCGAAAGGGGCAAAAGAAAAGTCTTGAGCCATTCGGGCTCAATCTCATTGAGAAACGGCGTGAGCGTATCATAGACAAAACGGTGATACATGGCGAGCCAGTGATACTCGGCCGCGGTGAGCATGTCCCACTTCACGCCATGCAGGTCAAAAGGCGCAACGGTGACCGTATCAAAATAAAGGCCCCCTTCAGGGTTTTCCTGACACAGGATCAAATTTTCAAGCCTTATCCCATACTGCCCGTCACGGTAATACCCGGGTTCGTTTGAAAGCAGCATCCCCGCTTTATACGTCCCTTGCCCGCGCGAAGAAATCGTCGATGATTCCTCATGCACGCACAAATAACACCCAACCCCATGCCCCGTCGAATGCGCATAATCAAGACCGACTTCCTGCAAGGGTGCGCGCGCTAATTTATCAAGATCACTTCCCACCGCCGTATCATCAAACCGTGCCGTCGCAAGAGCAATATGCCCTTTGAGCACGCGCGTATAATGGTCTTTCATGGCGTCATTCACCGCCCCGACAACAAGGGTGCGCGTAATATCGGTCGTGCCATATTCATACTGCCCGCCGCTATCAAGCAGCAAAAACCCGTCTCCCTTAATAAGGGCGTTACTTTGCGCCGTCGAACTGTAATGAACAATCGCGCCATGCTCAGCCCAGCCACAAATCGTGTGAAAACTGGGGCCACGATACGTCGGATCACCGCGCCGGAATTCCTCGAGTTTTTCTTCAACCATCTGCTCGGTTACAACGTCACGCGGAATATTCTGAAGATAAAGCCAGTACATCAGGCGAACAATCGCCACCCCGTCCCGAATATGTGCCTGACGTAGTGCCAGTTGCTCGGTCTCGGTCTTTATGGATTTCGGAGCAATGCAAGGGTCTTTGCCATCAACAATATCAAGACCTGCCTTTTGCAGCGCCAGAAAAACATTATAACTCGAACGCTGGAAATCCATCTGCACGCTGCCTGTAAGATCGGCGAGGGTACCCTCGAATTGGGATGGCTCGTGAATGCGGCAAAAGGCGGACAACGCCGCTGCAACCTCATCTGTAACTTTTTCAGACTCGACAAACCAATCCACCCTGCTGTCCGCATGGACAATGACGCGTGAGAGCACCACAGGATTATAGGGAATATCATCCCCGCGTACATTGAGCAGCCAGCATACCGAATCCGCAAGCGTAATCACCACGCTTTGGAGGTTCTCGGCCTTAAGCCGCGCGGCAATGACCGTCACTTTATCAAAGGCGCTGCGCCCCGCAATGCTCTCAGGAAAAAGTTCGGTTACGCCCCGCGCGGCGGCAGGGCGATCCGTCCATAAAGCATCAATCGGGTTTTGAACAAGCGGGCGCAACGTAACGCCCACAGCCCCCAGTTTATCAAACAGCACATCCATCTGTTTTTTGGTGTGGAGCGTAGGGTCATACCCGATCACCATGCCGGAACGCGCATGAAGCGCGAGCCACTCGGCAGGCGATGTTTCAAGACTATTAGCAATCTCAAAAAGGGCGGCATCCACCTGTTCGCGGATTTGGACGGTATAACGGCCATCACTCATCACACAAGCTTTGTCCATCAGCACAACGCCCGCGCCCGCCGATCCGGTAAAGCCGGTAAGCCACGCCAGCCGCTCGGCGGAGGGTGGCAAATATTCGCTTTGAAATTCATCCGTATGAGGAACCAGAAACCCGTCAAGCTCCTGTTCCTTAAAGAGCCCCCTCAAATTTGCAAGACGCTGTGAAAAAATACCCGTCATATCCTGTCCCTATTTCCGCTCGGATGAAGCCAGTAAAACACGCGGAATGACAAAAATATCGACCACCGCCACAACCAGAAGCACCCCGCCCAGTATTTTGTTAAGGCCGCCTTCGGTCAAACCGAACTGGCTGGCCAGCCCCAAAAGATCAAAAAACACAAACACCGCAGCAAGGGCAAAAACTACCGCCATCAAGCGGATCAACCGGACAACCTGTTCTTTTTGCATGTGCGAATGATTCTGCGTCATAAAGTTACCTCTACCTCATATTTACCAAATTCTCCCCTTTTTGTCGCGCCCTCTTCATGGTTAAATGCAAAAAAGCAAATTTGACGAGTTTGATGTCTTCGCTGGCGCACATAATTGTATTGGGAAATGAAAAAGGTGGCTCGGGTAAATCGACCAGCGCCATGCATGTGGCTATTGGCCTGATGCGCCTTGGCTATCAGGTCGGCACCATAGACCTTGATGCCCGTCAGGGTACCCTCACCCGCTATATGGCGAACCGTTACGCCGCAAATCTGCGCGACAAAACGGGGTTGCCCGCACCCTTTCACTTTCCGATCGAACGCAGCAAGGCCGATACGGTCACCGAGCAGGAAGAGCAAGATCACGATTTTCTGCTCCTCGCCCTTGAAGAGCTTCAGCCCACCACCGATTTCATCGTGATTGATACGCCGGGCTCCGACACCTATCTGGGGAAACTGGCGCATTCTTACGCCGATACGCTGATCACCCCGCTCAATGACTCCTTTGTGGATCTTGATGTTCTGGCCCGCATCGACCCGCACACGCGGGAAATTAAAGGCCCCTCAATATATACCCGCATGGCGCTGGAGCAACGCGCCATCAAACAAAGCCGTGACGGCGTGCCGTTTGACTGGATCGTCATGCGCAACCGCCTCTCCTCGCTCGATGCCCGTAACAAAAGAGAGGTCGGCGACCTGCTCCAAAGCATGAGTACCCAATTTGATTTCCGCCTCGCCCCGGGATTTGGGGAACGGGTGATCTTCCGCGAATTGTTCTTAAGTGGCCTGACCTTGCTGGATTTAAAAGAATCACCGGGTCATAGCCTAACGCTTTCCGCCATTTCCGCCCGTCAGGAAGTCCGCGAACTGCTCCGCACCATTGCCCCCGAAACCATAAAAGGCTACCCCAATATTGTCCAACGTGGATAAAAATTCATCTTTTTCATAATTATAATGACAGGCCCTGTGGAATATGCCATAGTCCACCCCACGCAAACTGAAATACATAAGAAAACCACGCCAACGAGTAAAAAGTTAAGCTGATGACCCATATTACCCCCGTCCGCAAAGCCATTTTCCCTGTTGCAGGTCATGGAACACGCCTCCTCCCTGCGACCAAAGTTCTTCCCAAAGAAATGCTCACCATTGTGGATCGTCCCCTGATCCAGATGGCGATCGAAGAAGCCCGCGAAGCCAGCATTGAAGAATTTATCTTTGTAATCAGCCACGGCAAGGAAATGCTCATCGAACATTTTGGAGCCGCCCCCGCTTTGACCTCCGTCCTTGAAAAGCGTGGAAAAACCGAACTGATCGAGAAAATCGGTACGACAATTCTCCCCGAAGGCTCTCTGCAAACCGCCATTCAGGAACAAGCTCTGGGCCTTGGACACGCTGTCTGGTGTGCCCGCCATCTGGTCGGCAACGAACCTTTCGCCGTCATTTTGCCCGATGACACCGTGCTGGGCAAAGAAGGCTGCATGGCGCAGATGATGCGCAGCTATAACGATGTCGGCGGTAACATCATTGCCACGTGCGAGATTGCCCCCGAAGACAGCACCAGATACGGCATCCTCGACATTGCCCCCCGCAAGGGAAATGTTCTCCCTGTGCGCGGCCTTGTTGAAAAACCAAAGCCCGAAGATGCCCCCTCCAACATGGCGATTTTTGGTCGCTATATCCTCCAGCCAGAAATTTTCGCCATTCTTGAGAAAAAAGAAACCGGTGCAGGCGGTGAAATCCAGCTCACCGACGCCATGGCCAAACTCATTGCTGAACAAAAATTCCACGGCCTCGTCTTTGAAGGCGAGCGTCTTGATTGCGGTTCCGAAGTTGGCTTCGTCAAAGCTCAAATCGCCTTTGCGCTCAAAAAGGCAACTCTTGCGCCGGAAATTGCGGACTACATGGCCGAAAAACTACGCGACTACTACGGACAACAGCAAACATCACAAAAACGCGTCGCTGCTCTGTAGTTTTGCGTATTTTTAGGGCATAATCCCCGCATGAATTACAAATTCCTATTTTTCCTGACTATTTTGTTCTGGTCACCCCTCGCCTTGGCGCAAGAAGAGTTGCCGGTTCGAGGAACCTTGCTGCTTGAAAAAGACAAACCCCTGCCGCCAGCCACAGGCGAGCAGCTTGAGGAAGCCCTCAAAGCCACCGAAGAATGTAAAGCGAGCAAAACGTCCCGCACCTACTACGACTGCGACTGTTATGGTCTTAAATATCTCGACCTCCTGCAGCGTGAAGGTGATAAAACCAGTAAAGAGGGTTTAAAAATCACCGCCAAAAGAGCCTGCCCCAATTCGGCGGATGTCGCTGGCACCTATTACCAACGCTGTCTCGGTTGGGCGCCACAGGAACGGGGCGCGGATTACGAGGAGTTTTGCACTTGTTACGCCAACGAATTTGCTAGAAACCACGAAAAAAACCCCAATGACAGTTACAAAGTCCGCGAATACCAACTCGTCCAGTCCCTACTTGCCTGTAATGTCGGCTCCATGAGCAAGGAACGTCTTGAGAAGAAAACACTTGTCGAACGTTTCAAAAAATCCGGCCTCTACGAGTTCCTATTCCCCGGCGCCATCGATGATGAGTCCAAACTTCCCGAGGAGAAGGATTCATCTAAGCCCGCAGAATAGTCTGCGTGAATCCCAGATAACGCGGCAGAACATGCCGCACATAACACCCCGTTACCCGCTCTTTTTGTGGATCAGCCTGCGTGATACGCGCCAGCATCACGCCCCCTGCCACCACACCGCACAGCGTAAGGAACGAAATCGAAATATCAGCCGCACTGTCCGGTTTTGCCGTTAATCCAGCCACATGCTGCCCACATTTTTCAAGTCCCTGCAAAGCCTCAACCACATCGGCGGGCAAGACAGTTTCATCTTCCTTCATGGACTTGACCCACTGCGCGAACGCCACCCCACCATCACGCTGCACCTTGCGGAAAACAAGGTCAGCCGCCTGAATACCGTTGGTTCCCTCGTAAATCGGAAGGATCCGCGCATCGCGATAAAATTGCGCCGCGCCTGTCTCTTCGATAAAGCCCATCCCGCCATGCACTTGCACACCAAGGGATGCGACCTCCACCGCATTATCCGTGCACCATCCTTTGACAATCGGGGTCAGAATATCCACACGGGCCTGTGCCTGCGCATCACCTGCCTTGGCAAGATCAAGATGGAGCGCAGCCTCATACGCGAGGGCTCGCCCTGCGAGAGTGAGGCTTTCCATCATGTCCAGCATCCGCCGTACATCGGGATGCTTGTCAATCGTCACAAGCGCCCCGCCCGTCAAGGGCTTTCCTTGTTGACGATCAGCAGCATAAGCACGCGCCGCCTGAAATGCCCGCTCGGCAATCGCAACACCCTGTAAGCCAACGGAGAGGCGCGCATTATTCATCATGGTGAACATATATTTCAGGCCCTGATGAAGCTCACCCACGAGGTACCCCACCGCTCCGCCGCGATCACCAAATTGCATCGTGCAGGTGGGGGATGCATGAATCCCGAGTTTGTGTTCGAGCGAGACACATGTCACATCATTGCGCGTCCCGTCTTCCAAAAATTTCGGCACGATAAACAGGGAAATTCCCTTCACGCCCTCCGGCGCATCCGGCAAACGCGCCAGAACAAGATGGATGATATTCGCGGCGAGGTCATGCTCGCCATAGGTAATAAAAATCTTCTGCCCCGAGATACGGTACGTCCCATCACCATGCGCGGTGGCTTTGGTACGCACCAGCGCGATATCCGATCCGGCCTGCGGCTCGGTCAAATTCATCGTCCCTGTCCATTCCCCTGAAATCAGTTTGGGAAGATAATAATCCTTCTGGCTTTGCGTTCCGTGATAGAAAATGGCCTCAACCGCGCCTTGGTTAAGAAGGGGACACAAGCCAAAGGACATATTGGCCGATTGCCACATTTCCTGAATGGGGAAAGAGAGTAGCCACGGCAGGCCGCCCCCGCCATAAGCCGGATCAAACGGCACCGCGTTCCACCCGCCCTCGCGATAAAGACGGTAGGCCTCACGAAAACCTGAGGCTGTCGTAACGTTCCCGTCGTCCCAGCGCGCCCCCTCTTGATCGCCCGTAAAATTGAGCGGCGCAAGGACACCAGACGCCAGCTTTCCTGCCTCTTCCAGAATAGCCGTGACCATTCCTTCATCAAGATCATCCCGTCCCAAACGGGAGAGGGGCGTAACGTGGGAGAGCAGCAATGTCAGGGCATCTAGGGGCGGTGTATAATCAGGCATCAGGAACCTCGTGCAGAATGATTTCTTATCTTATCTTATCATATTTTTTTCCTCTTCTGGCATAGGCTTTGCAAATTAGACCATGGGAAGGACATAAAACGGATGCAATCTGGACATAACACCGCACTAACCACCTCAATTGACGGCCTTGTTTCCAAGGCCGGGGCAAAAATTGCCGATGCGATTGGTTATGCCAGCAAAACCACGGGGGTCGATTTTTCCTACCTTTTGCAGCAAGCCCATGTCGAAAGCAGCTTTAACCCTGATGTGAAAGCCAAAACCAGCTCGGCCACGGGGCTTTACCAGTTTCTGGATAAAACATGGCTCGATATGGTCAATAAATACGGCGATAAATTCGGCCTCGAAGAAGAAGCAGCCAAAATCAGCGACAACGGAAAAGTATCCAGCAAAACAGATAAAGCCGACATTCTTGCACTGCGCAATGATCCAAAAATCTGTTCCCTGATGGCCGCGCAGCTCGCCTGCGAGAATAAAGAAATTTTAGAGAGCAAAACGGCAGGAGATGTAGGAGCAACCGACCTCTACCTCGCCCATTTTATGGGGCCTGCTGCCGCCGCCAAATTTATCAATGCGATGGATGCAAACCCGAACGCAAAAGCCGCCGCCCTGTTTCCGGCCGCCGCCAGCGCGAATAAAGGGGTTTTCTACGACAAATCGGGCAAAGCCAAATCACTCGAAGCGGTCTATGCAACGTTTGAAAAGAAATTCACGGCCTGCGAAACCGAAACAGTGGCCAGCACAACCACAAGCACAGCCACACCGGCCCCCACCGAAACAGCACCAACAACCGCGCTGGCCTCCGCACATAAAATAAATGCCGCACATCACACGACGACAGGTCTGGGCCATAACTGGTCAAACCTCTATAAAACATCTGAGACGACAGGAACGCAACAAGGTTCACTTACCACCTTGGGCAGTCTGATTTCCCCACTGGATGTACTTGCCATTATGAAGCACGCACAAAGTGATCGCTACAACAGCTAGCCATCAGCCCTTGGCTTGCGCCGCGCGGCGCAAACGATCATTGATCGCAATACCAATCCCGCTTTCGGGAATATCCATGACCGCAATGCGCGAGAATTGAGGCTCATCAAGCGCGCGCAAATAAGCAAATAAATGCGCGGCGGCCTCGAGCACATCACCTTTCTCGGACAAATTCAGACACTGGCTCTCGGGAAGATCTGACGCTTTTCCGCCCCCTTGCACACCCATAAATTTGAGCGAACCAAACGCGAGAAGAGCTTCATCAGGCGCCACATCAACCGCGCGGAGCCGCAAGGGACGTGACGGCGCATAATGGCGCAAAAGCTGCCCGGGCGAGCGCGGCTTATCCGCCGCCTCTTTCACACCAAAATCATAGGTGACAAAGCACTCGAGGCAATCGGCGATATCCTCGGCGCTAATGGCACCCGGGCGCACGATAACCGTCTCGGGGCCGCTCAAATCCACCACCGTGGATTCAAGGCCGTATTGTGTGGTTCCTCCTGCCAGAATCAAGGGAACGCCATCACCCAAACTCGCTGCCACATGATGGGGCGCAGTGGGGCTAAGCTCGCCCGATGCATTGGCGCTTGGCGCCGCCACAGGCACGCCGCACGCAGCAATAAGCTCGAGCGCCACCTTGTGATGGGGAATGCGCAGCGCCACCGTATCAAGTCCCGCCGTGACGAGGTCACAAATGCGCGACCCTGCCGCCTTGGGCAAAATGAGGGTGAGGGGCCCGGGCCAGAATTTATCGGCAAGCGAAAAAGCGCGCGCATCAAACACCGCTTCGCCGAGCAACATCTCAAGCGATGAGCCGTGCGCAATGAGCGGGTTAAAACTGGGACGTCCTTTGGCAGAAAAAATCTTGGCGACCGCCTGCCCGTTGGTCGCATCCGCGCCAAGCCCGTAAACCGTCTCGGTGGGAAACGCCACAAGGCCCCCTTCGCGAATAAGGGCAGCGGCCTCAAGAATGGCAGAGGCATCAGGGTGTAAAATCCGTGTCATGCCCTGCTCTTAACCCACTTTAAGGGGGTTTCGCAACTGGTTGTTGCAATATTCTTGATATTTCAAGGGTGAATGGGCTAAAAGAATGAAACCTCAGGGGAATGAAACATGTCAGGAAAAGTTATTACAGTTGCCCAGCATAAAGGCGGCGCGGGTAAAACCACGCTCTCCGCTCAACTCGCCGCCGGTTTCGACCATGATGGCGCACGTGTCCTGATTATCGATGTTGACCCGCAAGGCTCGCTCACCGAGTGGCACAAAGTCCGCTCGCAAACCCTCGGACGCAAAAACAAAATTACCCTGTTCCAGACCCAAGGCTGGAAAATGATGCGCGAACTCCCGCGTATGCAGCGCGAATTTGATATTATTCTGGTCGATACCCCCCCGCACGCCGAAAGCGAATCCTCGATTGCCATTCGCCTTGCTGACCTCGTGGTCGTCCCGGTGCAGCCCTCCCCGCTGGATGTCTGGGCCTGCGCGCCGACCCTCAAACTGATCCTTCAGGAAAAACGCGCCCTCATGCTGGTGATGAACCGCGTGCCGCCCAAATCGAAATTAAACGGCGCGATCATGGAAAAGTTAGAGGCCATGAATGTGCAGGTCTCACGCCAGTCTTTGGGGAACCGTATCGCCTATGCCGGATCGATCATGCAAGGCCTCGGTGTCATGGAATATGACCCGCGCAGCAGCGCCTCCGATGAAATACGCGAGTTCCTGAAGGAAATCAAAAAGCACAAAGCTTTTAAATCCGCGTCTCAAGCGGCTTAGTCTTTCGCCGCAGAAAATCTCCCGCCCGTCATTGGCACCTTTACCCGCGTTGTGCGGGGAAAGGAAATCGGTTTTCCCAAGCGGCTCAAAACCGCCATATACGCAAAACCTTCGGCCTCAAGCGCATCCCCGTTCCACCCGAGTGTATCTACCGGTTCCACAGGCGCGCCCAAAGAAGCGCGTAGCCCCTCCATTATCGCGCGGTTATGCCGCCCGCCCCCGCACACATACCACTCCCGCGCGGGAGCCGGAAAATGCGTGGCGGCTTGAACAACCGCCCGCACCGTAAATTCTGTGAGGGTCGCCGCCGCATCACCCAAGGGAAAATTAGAAATGGTGGACACGTCCCACGCGCCGCGATCAAGGGATTTGGGCGGGGGCGCTGTGAAAAACGGATGATCCATCCAGCGTGCCAAAACATCCTCATGGATGGTACCTTGCAGCGCCAGCGCCCCATCACGGTCAAATCGCTCGCCCGTATGTTTTAAAATGAGGTCATCAATCAAGGCATTGCCCGGGCCACAATCAAAGGCCAGAATATCCTCAACCCCTCCATCAATCCATGTGACGTTGGACACCCCCCCGATATTGAGGATCGCCACAGGCCGCTTGAGCTGGGACGCCCGCGCCCGTGCGTAATGATAAACCGGAATGAGCGGCGCGCCTTCGCCGCCCGCCGCAACATCCTGCGTACGAAAATCATAGACCACATCAATCCCCAGCTCGCGCGCGAGCAAAGCCCCATCGCCCAGTTGCCACGTAAAGCCGATTGCCGGATCATGGGTAATGGTCTGGCCATGAAACCCGATCAGGTCAATGGAGGACGGCGTGAGCCCTCGCGCGTCCAAAAAGGCCTTTACCGCTTCGGCATGAAACAGCGTCATCTCCCGCTCTGCCGCGCTCAGCTCGTCTGTCGCCGTGCGCAGGCCAAAACACGCCCTCAAATTCTGGCGCAAACAATCGGGATAAATGGCACAAGAAAAGCCGAGCGGCGCCACATGGTCGGCCCCATCCGTCTCGATCAGGGCCACATCCACCCCGTCAAGCGATGTACCGGACATCAGGCCCAGCACACGGAAGTTTTTATTGACAGTATTTATTTTCATAACTATAAAACACCTATGACGAATCCCGCCGATACAGCCCTTCAGAAAATCGTGGCCTCCTATGGACGGCGCGCGCCTATGCTAACACGAACGCAGGCCTTTGCCAAAGCGGCGCGTCTTTATAATGACATAGATGAAAAACGCCTTTATGCGCAGGTTCCCGAAGACGACCGCAAGATGATGATGGCCCTTGTCCAGCGTTACGCCCTTCTTTTGCGCAGCGAGGAAACAATCGAACATTCCCCCGCCTACTATCCGCTGGCCTTAAGCCGCGCCGCCTTTCGTGGAGCGCGCCAGATCGAGGGGACAGCCGTCAATATCGTGCACTCTATTCATGATACCATCGCCTTTGCCTCGACCCTTGCGGGCTACACCGATATTTTCAATGACGCGACCCGCGAGATTGAACAAAATCCGGACAATTACCCCTCCCGCTCCGTCAGTGAATTTATGGAAGATGTCACGCATCTGCGCGTGGATCGCGGCCCCTTCAAAATGCTTTTTTCGCGCGCGACGCGCTTTCTCAAAGATGAGTTTGCTTACGTGTTTGAAAAACTCAATGGCTATTCTTACGTCCATGACCACGCGGCGCAAACCCAAGCGATCAAAGACTATTATATTCCAGCCGAGGGCCCCGATACAGCCGAAGAACTCCTCTTCATGACCGCCATTCTCTACGATCATGCAAGCTCGATCTTTGCGCCCAGAACAGAGGCCTTTGCCGATATGAAACACAGCCTTGATGCCTTGTTCAAGGACGTGCGCGGCCTGTGCGGGGATATTCCCGACCAAAACCTTGCCCAATTCTGGGACACCCGCAAATATCGCATGAGCTCCCCTCTTCTCCGCGGCGCATTGATCACGCCCGGTGCCGCACCCCAGATCGCCGTGGCCATGACCCGCCACTACCTTGAGCGCCACCGCGATAAGATAGCGCCGGACAAAGCCATAGCCCTCCATGACAAACTCGCAGATCTCTACATCCGCACCTTTGCCTATCATCAGGATAATCTGGGAACGTTGGGACTAACCATCAGTGATGACGATAAACAAACTTCCATCAATAAAATGCTCTATGAGAGCTGGGAAGAATGGCCGCGCCCCAGCAGCGATGATCTAATACAGTTTTACGATTCAAAACTCAAAGGCAAAAACAAACTGCGTTTCCATGAATTGCTCGAACGCACCGAACCCTATTACGATCTGCAAGTGTCCTACTACGCCGAACAAAGCGAGTTCGTGCGGAAACTCCGCCGCAACCTGTTCCGTCAGGATAGCCGCGGGGGCGAGCAAGAAGCCTACCGCGCCGCCTTCATTAAACACGTGGCCGACAACCACCCTGATGCCCTGACCCACGCCGGATTTTCGCCGATGGCTATCAGCTTTATGGGGCGCACCGGAAAAATGCTCCCCGATACAGAAGCAGAGCCCGCCTATAATGTCGATCATATCGTTGATCTCTATTGCGGCGGCACCAATCACCGCGACAATTTGTGCCTAGTTCCCGCAGGACTTAATAAAGCCAAGAACGACCTTTTGCTCCTTCAAACTGGCCTCCATGATAAGGAAGAGACGGCCCAAGGCGGAGCATGGATTATCACCTTGCGTCCCAAAACGCTCCGTAACGGACAAACCTCCCCCGTTCTTCTGGAGAGGCCGCAAGGCGCTTTGACGCAGCCTAAATCTGCGCAAGCTAACGAGCCTCCGCGTCATTCCCCGAATTTCTAGAAGAAATTCTAGGAGAATCCATTGCCAAGATAGCCTTAAACAAATTATCATTCATTTTTTTCTCCCACTGAAAATGCACCAGAACTCAGACTATTCGCTAACCTATTTTGAGACTTAATTGTTCCGTATCTTTCACCATCCAGCCTTTTATTGTGATATTGAGCTAGCCAACCAAGATGTTTCTCAATCCCCCACGTTACTGGCTCATCCGTCATTTCGATGGTGACATCCTTGAGTTTGACGCCTTTGCCAAACAGCTCTTCGAGGTGGTCGTCATAGTCGTACTGGTTCTCCGCCTGATTGGGCACGGACGTCATCTTCACCCCATACGCCAGTGTCACGGTTTTGGGGTCTTTGGCATCTTTAAACATCACCATCGTTGGCCGAAATTTCGGATCGAGCGATGTCTTTGCATCTTTTAAATGGCTGTAATATTCAAGCCCCTCCGTGGTGAGTCCGGCAGGGCCGTCAAAGGCATAAAAGACAATATCGCTGCCATGGTCAACGCCCAGATTTCCACTTAAAGGTAATGAAAAAACAACCCCGCGCTTGCCAAGGTCGATAACAACGGCTTCGCCTTGCCAATGCACTTTCGTGCGATAAGGACGGCGCGTATCAATCGAGTAGGGTTTCACATTTACAATGACTTCGCGCACCGCCGATCCGGTCTTGTCCCCCTCCGGCGTCTCAAGCGTCACCGTCGTTTTATACCGCCATGTATAGGTCTCGTGCCCATCAGTCACCCAAGCTGTGCCGATAGCCAGAATGATAACTGCCGCCACGCTTAAAATTTTATGTGCTTTAATAAAACCCAAGATTCTCTCCATCATAGCCCCCGACATTTTATAATCACGCCAGACTACTTAAACCCTCTATCCGGCGCAACCGTGGCGCGGGTCATAAGTTTTATGTCAAATAATATGGGAAATTTTAACTTGGCGCGCCCCTAAGCTTCTGGTTAAACTGGCCAAATAACATCAACCCCCTGCATGAACCCGAAATGACCAGCTTTAAATCAGACTTTCTCACCATGATGCAGCAGCGTGGCTTTATCCACCAATGCTCCAACTTTGACGCCTTGGACGCCCTCCTCGCCTCCGGCCCTCAAAGCGCCTATTGCGGTTATGACCCCACGGGGAAAAGCCTCCATATCGGCCACATGGTCTCGATGATGATGATGCACTGGTTTCAGGAATGCGGCCACAAACCCTATACGCTGGTGGGCGGCGCGACCGCGCTGATCGGCGACCCGTCCTTCAAAGACAAAACACGCCCCCTCCTCACCCGCGAGGACATCGAAGAAAATATCGCCAGCATCAAGGGAAATTTCTCGTCCTTCGTGCGGTACGGCGATCACGCCAATGACGCGGTGATGGTCAATAATGCCGACTGGATTTTGAAACTCGGCTATATGGAGTTTCTGCGTGACATCGGCACCTGCTTCACCGTCAACCGGATGCTCAGTTTTGACTCGGTCAAACTCCGCCTTGAGCGCGAACAGCCCCTGACCTTCCTTGAATTTAACTACATGATTATGCAGGGCTTTGATTTTTATCACCTCCACAAAGAACATGGCCTGATGCTCCAGCTCGGCGGCTCCGACCAATGGGGCAACATGATTAACGGGGTAGATCTTGCCCACAAGAAAATCGGCAAGGAACTTTTTGTTCTGACCGTGCCGCTCCTTACCACCGCCTCGGGCCAGAAAATGGGCAAGACCGAAGGCGGCGCCGTATGGCTGCGTGCCGATATGACCTCGCCGTATGATTACTGGCAATATTGGCGCAACACCGAAGATGCCGATGTGGGGCGCTTTCTCAAACTCTTTACCACATTGCCGCTGGATGAAATTGCCCGCCTTGAAAAATTGGGTGGCAATGAGATCAATGACGCCAAAAAAATTCTGGCGCATGAGTGCACGAAGCTCTGCCATGGCGAGGCCGCTGCGTTAGACGCCGCAGAGACTGCTCGCAAAACCTTTGAGCAAGGCGGCGCCGGCGATAACCTCCCGACCATCTTGATCGGTGAGGCTATTCTCAAATCCGGCATCACCGTGATTGACGCCCTGCGCCAGTCCGGCCTCGTCGAAAGTAACGGCGAAGCCAAACGCCTCATTCAGGGCGGCGGCGCGAAAGTCAACGACAACAACGTCACCGATGGCGGCCAGATGATTACGCTCGCCGATCTGACGAGTGACGGCTATATCAAGCTTTCGTCGGGGAAGAAAAAACACGCCCTGATCCGCATCAGCGCTTCATAAACAAAAAGGCCCCGACAAGGGCCTTTTCTCTAACACAAATAAATTTAGTCAACGATCTTGCTGGCGGCATCTCGGGCGCGCTCAACGCATGTCTCCACTTCAGACACGCCTTTAATAATTCCTGCAAGGTTTTCATTGACCTCATTCACAGCCTGAGAAGCGCTCTGCATATTGGACGACATATCACGGGCCACAGCACTTTGTTCTTCAACAGCCCCAGCCACAATCGTCACAAAATTGCGCGCCTGATCGATTGAGGTTGTGATCCCGCGAAGCCCTTCGGCAACGGTTGAAACGACAGTCTGGATATTGCCAATCTCGCCACCAATCTGGTGCGTCGCATCCCCCACTTGACCGGCAAGATTTTTAACTTCTGAAGCAACCACCGCAAAGCCCTTGCCTGCATCTCCTGCGCGCGCCGCTTCAATCGTGGCATTCAAGGAAAGCAGATTTACCTGTTCGGCGATCTTCTGAATGATGGACACAATCCCCGTCATGGCCTGCGCGGCGACAAGAAGCTTTTGTGTCTCGGCATCGGTTTCGACAACCTTCTGATAAGCCTCATCCGCAGCCGCCGACGATTTCGTCATATTTTGTGAGATCTCGACCACCGACGCATGAAGTTCTTCGGCTCCCGCCGCCACATTCTGGACATTGCTGGCCGTCTGCGTTGCGCCACTCGACGCCGAGGTTGACTGCTGGTTAACGGCATTCACCGCGCCTTCGATATTTTCCAGCAACGTCCCCATTTCACTCTTGATACGCCGCAAATTATCAATCGTATCCGTGATATTCGTTGCAAACTTTACAACTTTATAAGGCTTGCCATTCAAATCAAAAATCGGATTATAGGAAGCTTCGATCCACACTTCCTTGCCGCCTTTGCCGATCCGCTTGTACTTGGCAGCCTGAAAACGCCCTGCCCGAAGATCTTCCCAGAACCGTGTATAATCGGCACTCTCGCGGTAAACCGGATCAACAAACATGCTGTGATGCCTTCCTTGAACTTCCGGCAACATGTAGCCAAGAGCACTGAGGAAATTTTCATTGGCGGTAATAATGGTGCCATCCATATTAAATTCAATCACGGCTTGCGACTTGTTGACGGCATTAAGCTTACTCTCAAAATCAGCATTCCTGATTTTTTGCACGGTGACATCTGTTGCGAATTTGACAACCTTATAGGGACGTCCATCCTTACCCATTATAGGGTTATAGGAAGCCTCAATCCACACTTCCTTGCCGCCTTTGCCGATCCGTTTATATTGGGCCATCTGAAAATGCCCCGCGCGCAATTCATCCCAGAATTTTTTATACTCCATACCTTCGCGGTAAGTCGCATCGACAAACATGCTGTGATGCTTCCCTTGAATTTCCTGCAAGGAGTACCCCAGAACCTTTAAAAAATTCTCATTGGCCGTGATAATGGTACCATCCATATTGAATTCGATGACGGCTTGGGATTTATCCAAGGCAGCAAGCTTGGCTTCAAGATCATATACATGGTTTGAACGGAAAAAATTCATAATCTAGTCCCCCGATAAAAATAAACTTTTTTGATTATAAACGAGATCTACAATTTTACCAGACACTCTCCTAAGAAATAGATAAGAGCATAATATTTATTTACTGATTGTAACCTTTTTTAGGAACATGTTTCTGCGGCAACGCAACATCGGAATCAGTACCATTATTATCCTCAAAAAAGATACTCCGTAAAAACCCGGGCGTCAAAACAGAAAGGGGATTAATGATAACATTCGGGTCTTCCGATTTTCCCTTCATCGAATAGGTTGCGGCAATAATACCGCCATTTTTGCCGCCCGTCAGCAAACTTCCCAGAAGCGGAATTTTCGCCACAAAACTGTTAATCTGGGACATGGGAACAAACGTCCCGCTCATATCAATCGTCCCTTTACTTTGATAAATATGTCCACCGAATGTCAGACCGATGGACGCTCCGGTTGTCCGGCCATTTTGCAAACTAATGATCCGTCCCGCCGTTGTCTTTTTCCAATCAAAATCAACTTTGAGCGTATCAAAAGCGATTCCTTTATTTTGCAGTAACTCGGCAAGGCCTGAGATAGAAAACAGGTTGATCAGTTTTGCCAGCACTGGCGCTTTGACCACAGTGAATTTCGAAATTTGCGCATGCCCACGTATATCACTCGGAGCACCACCCGCAATCTGTTTGCCGCGTACCGACAAAACCCCGCCCTGCAAGTGATCGTAAATTCCCAAAACGCTCAAAGTTTTTCCAGCGTCTTGCGAATCTACCTTTAAATTCAGTAATCCAGCAGCATCGGGTTTAAGGGAAACTATAACCTTTGCACCACCTACATCCCCCGAAAGATCAAGGAAAACAACATCTCCCGCTTTGTTCACTTCAAGTGACAAATCAGGGTCACGCAAAACCTGCTGCGCCGAATCGCCCGTTACAATCTTTCCGACATCGGCAACAACCGACACACCATAGCTGTCCTCCTGTTTCGGATCGGGCAAAGGCTCCACATAAGTACCGCCCAAGAAATTACGGGCATCAAAAACCTTACCGCGCAATTTGACATCCATGTGCCCCTTCTGCCCGCGAGAGAAATCAGCCGCAAAGTTGTTTTTGCCGCCCAACGTTATTTCTGAAAATTTTCCCGACTTAATATCGTAAGAAGAACCGACCGTTCCAAATTGCAATTCTCCGCGTGCGCGACCCAGCGCGCCGAGATCAAGAACAATATCCTTGATAACGGATGGTTCCCCGCCTTGAATGAGAACACGGCAAGCCAATGAACCTTCCTGACCGGTTCCCTTTAAAAATTTGAGCGGTGCAATACGCACAGAAGCCTGTTTCAGATCCGCCTGAACATCCACTTCTTCTCCACCTGCAAAACCAGATTGATAGGCAATAGTAACCGGAAGAGGATCCTCTGTAAGATCGGAAATATCAACACCGAAAGCCTTGCGCAAAGCCGGAGTGGCGGCAAGAGAGGCCTGCACGCGGGATTGATAGGGAGCCTTCTCGGGATTGATATATTCGGAATAGGTAAGGTTAATCGCTTCCCCGCCGATTTTGCCCTTGCCCATGATGGTAAACGACCCGCCCGTAACGTTGAGGTTATAAGGCCCCCCCGTTAAATCAAGCCCCTTAACAATATGCGGCAATACAATATCGTTGAGTGTGGCCTGCACACCAACCTTGACATCTTTGGCGAGTAAATCCTTGAGGGCTGGGAAAACGACTTGCGCGTCAAATACGCCTTGCCCCTTAACTTCGCTCGGGTCAAGTCCCGTTTTTTCCTTGGACAGAGAAATCGGCTTGGTTGCGACATAGGTGAGTACCGACGCTATTTTTCCTGACGCCTTGGCCGAGATAGTAACATCCCCGACTTTAGTAGGATGAGCCAGATGCTCGATTGACACATGCCCCCCAAGGACATCCAAATCCAGAAGCTCAGCAGCTTGGAGATCAATATCCAGCCTATCACCTGCGTAATGTGCTATTCCCTTGGCATTTTTCACTGGAATCATCGGCACCTGATAATCTACATCCAGTTTCTCAAAACTAAGCTTGGCAACAATTTTTTCGGGATCACTCGCCATAACATCATCGATATTGATGGGGAGAGTCATCTCAAAATCATGGATAACCCCATGGCTCAAGCGTCGCGTAAGCCAATCGGCCAGAACTGTGCCTTGTGCCGCCACGGGCCAAAGATCGTGGATGTCATCAAGCGCAATCTCAGCCACCGCAATATGAAGGGGAAAAATCGGATCATGCATCCCGACAGTTTTCTGACCATCCAGAAAAACGGTGCGCCCGTTCACATCCATCTGTGTTTTGTGCACACTCACCGTTCTATGTTCGCCATCATAATGGGCATTTGCGGAAAGTTTCGAAAACATAATTGGCGCATCATCAAACCCTTGAAATTTGAGCGTTCCGCTATCCGACCCTATATTCATATCGGCAACAACAACATTCCACTCGGGGTCAAGCTGGCCACGCACTTCGCCCGTCAAAAATAAATCATTGGGATTGAGTTTCTGCCTCTCGAATAGAAAAGGCAGAAAAGTCCCAGGTGATACATTCTGCAACAAGACATCAAAAAGAACATGGCGGTTTTCATCTTTGACTAAGTGAAAAGCGAGAGAGGATTTATCGGCCGCCTTGTTGTCGGGGCGGTGATGGTAGTTTAGCGCAAAAGTAAATTCGTGTTTTTTACGTGCTACATCAAAATCAATATCGGGAATCTTCCATGTCCGTCCCGCTGTCTTGTCTTCGAAAACCAGCAATCCGTGACGCACACTGATTTTTTTAATATCCGACAAAGGTTCCATCTGCGGATAGTCAGGAGGATTTTCCCCCAGAAAGAATGATTCGCCAAGGTCACGAAACGCTTTCGAAAAAATAAAATTATCGGCTTCCGCCACCGCCTCATCAGGTGAAGAACCTTCTTCTTCTTGTTCTTGCAGCAACATATGGATTTGACCGTCCCGCGCACGTGTCAACCGAACAGTGGCCCCATCAATAATAATTTCCTGCGGACGTACAACACCAAAAAGGAGTGCAAATTTTGACAATTTAATATCAAGACGCGGCGCGGCAAAAAGCGTCTTTCCCTTCTCGGTCAGGGCAACGCCCGTAGCTTTCACACGAATATCCTGCCCAAAATCGGGCCATTCGGCCTTGATCGTGGCAAATTTCAAATCTGTATCCGGCCCGCGCTCGACGAGAGCACCGCTCACATACTCTTCGGCAAATTTCAGATCCACGGGGCCATGCGAAAAGCGCCATGTCAAAAAAAGGATAAGAGCCGCCCCCAAAAGAAGAACAGCGCCAGAAATTTCAAGCACCAGAAGCAGCGTATGCCGCCCGAATTTAGAAGAGAATTTTAAAAGAGGTCGTATCATAACGCCAGACTATACCATATATTACCGTGATAAAAATCCCTTTACAGAGAAGCGGCCCTTGACTCCACAAAAACCTGTGACATTTTCATGTGACCATCACCCTAACAATAGAGGTTTTTATGCTTGAAACAGGTCAAATTGCCCCCGCTTTTTCCGCCCGCTATGAAGACGGTACAGAATTGAGTTTAGAGGGGTTGCGCGGACAGACGGTCATCTTATATTTTTACCCCAAAGATGACACCCCCGGTTGCACAGTGGAAGCCTGCACCTTCTCCGAAAATCTTTCCGCATTTAATGACCTCAAAGCGCATGTTATCGGCGTCTCGAAAGATAGCATGGAGAGCCACAAAAAATTCCGTGATAAATACGGCATCAATTTCACTTTGCTCTCCGATCCTGAAGGCAAACTCTGCGAAGCCTACGGCGTCTGGATAGAAAAATCCATGTATGGCCGCAAATATATGGGCATTGACCGCTCGACCTTTGTCATTGCACCTGACGGGATCATCAAAGCCCTGTGGCGTGGAGTCAAAGTCCCCGGTCATATTGGTGAGGTGATAAAGAGCATCGCGCCATAAAGAAAAGCCCCCGAAAGGGGGCTTCATTCTTTTAATCGTCTTAAGCGGCTTTCTTGCGTGCTTTCTTTTCTTCAGACACAAGCGGTACCAGTTTTTGCAGCGGAACAGTGAGTCCCACCTGACGCTGGTTCATATAGTCATGAACATGGTCGATCATCAGGTCAACTTGGTCATTGTAGAAATGGTTGGCATTCTCGATCACACGGTAATCAATTGCGATCCCTTTTTGGGTATTCAGGCGCTCGACAACTTTATGCACCGCATCTTCAGGGATGATATTATCGCGTGCTCCATGCAGCACAAGGCCCGATTGCGGGCACGGCGCAAGGAACGAGAAATCAATTTCATTGGCAGGAAGAGAAACAGAGACAAACCCCTTGATCTCAGGACGGCGCATCAGCATCTGCATGCCGATCCATGACCCGAAAGCAAAGCCAGCAACCCACACATAAGGCGCATTGGGATTGACCGATTGCATCCATTCCAAAACGGCAGCAGCATCCGACAGCTCGCCCTCACCTTTGTCATAAACACCTTGGCTTTCACCAACGCCGCGGAAATTAAAACGACAAACTGAAAACCCACGCATCTCCATTGCCTTATACAGGGAGAACGGAATACGGTGGTTCATTGTGCCGCCGCGATCAGGCGCAGGGTGCAATATCAAAGCTAAAGGAGCATTTGGTAGTTTGGAATGAGAATAACGCGCTTCAATCCGACCAGCCGGACCGTTGATGATAATTCCTGGCATTTAATCCCGTCATTTTTTCGTTATGAATTTACGTTCCGCTAGTTATAGACGATGTTAGGGTAAAAAGTCCAATTTTTTCTCATAAGATATTGATAGGATTGTGGATATTTTGTATGAGAGGTCGTGATTGCCATGAAAAATATATATTTTGACCACAATGCTACCACCCCACTTCGGCCAGAGGCGCGCGCCCGAATGCTCGAACTTATGGATGAATGCGGTAACGCTTCATCTATTCACAAGTTTGGCCGCATGGCACGTAAAAATATCGAAAACGCGCGCGGGACTCTCGCCGAAATTCTGGACGTTTCCGCGGGACAAATTATTTTTAATTCCGGCGCCACCGAAGGCAATAATACCATCGCCCGCGCTTTCGCGCCGGAGAAAATTTTAATCTCCGCCATCGAACATTCTTCGCTCAATGAAACACTCCCCACCAGCCCGCGTATTCCGGTGACGCCCGCTGGCCTCATCGACATGACGGCGCTGGATGCCTTGCTTGAAAAAAACCGCCCCGAACTTGTCTCGGTGATGCTGGTCAATAACGAGACCGGCGTAATCCAGCCTATCGCGGAGATTGCCGCGCGGGTGCATCAGGCAGGTGCAAAATTCCACTGCGACGCTGTGCAGGCCCTCGGCAAAATACCTTTTACCCGCGAGGGATTGGGCGCTGATTTTATCACCCTCTCGAGTCACAAAATTGGTGGCCCGCAAGGTGTGGGCGCATTGGTACTCGCCCCGCACATGAGCATCACGCCGTTGCTCACAGGCGGCGGGCAAGAAAAACGCCAGCGCGCGGGAACAGAAAACGTCATGGGCATTGCAGCCTTTGGCGCGGCCGCAAAAGCCGCCTGCGCGGACATGGAATCTTTTGCGAAACTTGAAACACTCAGGAATAAACTTGAAGAAGTTCTGGCACTTTCACCGCGCGTTAAAATTCTGGGGCAAAACGCACCGCGCGCGGCGGGTACACTCTCCGCTACACTCGAAAATCTTTCAGGCGAAACGCTCCTCATGGCGCTTGACCTTGAAGGCATTGCGATCAGTGCGGGTTCAGCCTGTTCAAGCGGCACCACCAAATTCTCGCACGTCCTTAAAGCCATGGGTGTGCCTGAAAATAGAAACACCGCGACACTACGCCTCTCACTAGGCTGGACAACAACGGAAAAAGACATTGATGATTTTATCGCCGTATGGAATAAACTGCGCGCGACCTTACTGAAAGACAATTAACATGCCCCACATCCATTTTATCCAGCTTGATGGCACCACGAAAACACTCGAGGCTCCCTTGGGCCTGTCCGTCATGGAAATTGCCGTCAAAAACAGTATGGACAAAATCGAAGGCGCCTGCGGCGGCTCGCTCGCCTGCGCCACCTGTCATGTCTATGTGCATCCGGATTGGTGGGACAAAGTCATGCCGGATGAAGGCGAGATTTCCGAAGCCGAAGAAGACATGCTCGATCTCGCATTCCACCTCACCCCCAAATCACGCCTCTCGTGCCAGATCATCATGCGCGAGGAACTGGACGGCCTCGTCCTCGCCCTCCCGGGCGCAAAACCCGACTGGCTCTAGCACCCTTGAGCCGCCTTGTCTTTGGGTGTTTATCGTGAAATAATCACCTTACGATGGATATAAAATCAAGCCTGCGCCTTTGCCTGTTATGCACAGCCCTCATCCTCTTCGCAGGGATCAGTGGGCCTGCCTGCGCCGCCACGTCCATTCCTTTTACCGTCACCATGTCGGAAAGCGTCAATGTCACGGGGACACCGCGCATTGTTCTTGATGTCGATGGCACTACCCGCTACGCCACGTATGCCAGCGGCAGCGGTACCGCGACGCTCACCTTTACGTATAACGCGACCTCGGGCGACCTTGACCTCAACGGCATCGGCATCGCATCAACCTCGGTTGATGTGAACGGCGGCACCATCACCGACCTCAATGGCAATGCTCTCACAAATCTGACGTTCGTGGCCCCGAATACCAGCGCCGTTAAAATCGATTACCCCTCCATCGCGATGGATTTTACGACCGATGCCGACGGGCGCTTTTCGCTCGGCGGCATTGTCTATAACGATGTCACCTCATTTTTGAGCGCCGCCGGAGGAAGCTTCTCCCGCGCCTCCACCGCCACCTATTTTAACAGTACCGGAACGCTGCAAACCGCCGCCACAAACACACCGCGCCTTGACTACAACCCCGCGACCCTCGCCGCGCGCGGCCTCCTCATTGAAGAGAGCAGCACCAATTATACAAAAAATAGCGGCTTCTCCAGCCTCACAGGCGGCACGTACACCACTGACCAAAGTTTTACCAACTGGTTTCTGGATTTTCCCTCCGGCGTAACCAGCCAAAGCGCAACCATCACCTCGGGAAGCGCCAACGGCATTCCATATTTGGACATCCGCTTGCAAGCCACCAACAGCGCGGCCTCAACCCAGTATATAACCTTCAACCCGTCTGTGGCCGCCGACAGTATGGCCGTTGTGAATGGCGACATCAGCGTGGTCTCCGCATGGTTTGGCATCTCCTCTTATTCATCAACTGGCGGCACATGCGGCGTGAATCTCTCCAACCGCTCCATGACATCCGCCACAGGGTATATCACCAGTACTGACCTCTCCTTCACAGCAACCAATACCTATCAACAGCGCGTAACCTCATCGCTGACCCATGGCGCGACCGCAGCCTATGCCGCGCTCTGGACATTTATCTCCATTCCGGTGGGCGTAACCTGCGACATCACCTACCGCCTTGGCGCACCGCAAATCGAAAAAATCGCCACAGCCACCAGTTATATCCCCACACCTGCGAACGCGACCGCATCACGCAGCGCTGATAATTTTACTATCCCCACGGGCGCATGGTTTAACAGCGCCGCAGGCATGCTCTATGGCCAATCACTCAACGGCACCAAAAGCGCGACCGTGGGCGTTGTGGCCTTCGACCAGACCGGCTCCACCGGAACCGAGCGTATAACCTTGATCCGCACATCGGCTACCGCGATTGAAGCGCAAGTACGCAATACGGCAGGAGTACAATTTTTCTTCGGGATGGCCGCCAATGGCAATAATGCAGTAAACAAATCCGCGATGGCCTTTACCCTCAACAATATGCGCAGCAGCAATAACGGATCGCTAGCAGCGCTTGATACGACCGCCGTGATGCCCACCATCAACGAATTGCGCTTGGGCACGTGGGGCGGTAACTCATCCAGCGTCATTTATGATGGCTGGATTCAGAAGGTCAAATACTACCCCGTGCGCGGCAGCGATACCCAGCTCCAACTCCTCACGCAATAACTTCCCCTTTTCGTCATTGCCTGAGCGCCGAAGGCGATCTAAGGCGATCCATTAATTCTCCTAGAAGTGGTTTTGACCACTTCGGGAAACGACAAATTCCAAATTTTCACCTCACCATAACAAAATACTTCGGCCCTTCGAACCTTCGCGTTTTATGCTAAAAACCTTGACATAAAGGAAATTATTCCTAATACTAACCCCCATGACAACGCCGCGTAAAAAGCGAGAATGGACGCCCGAACAGCGTCAGGAACAGGCCCGAAAACTTCGGGAGCGCCAGATCTGGCTTAAATCCACCGGCCCACGCACCGCGCACGGCAAAACAACCGCCGCCCAGAACGCCTGTAAAACAGGCGCCTATTCCCGCCAGATGCGCGATACTTACGCGCTTATCCGTGACGTCCTTCGGGCCAATCGGCACCTGTGTGCACTGGTTCGGCAGCATCTCAAAGAGGAGAAACGCCGCCTGAAAGAAATACAAAAAGTGAAAAAAACGAAAAACGAACTAAGAGACCCCCAAGACGCCGCAAGTGTCATCCCGTCCGTAACGCACGCCGCACGTTTGACAGGAACGGTATCCACAAGCGCGGAAAACTTTGCTTTTTGGCAAAGACTTCCCTATATTCCCCCGCATGAACTCACACATGAATACACTGGGCTTTCACAAAGAGCCAAAAGATACCCGCGTGGTGGTTGCCATGTCAGGCGGGGTGGATTCATCGGTTGCGGCAGCGCTCCTCCACGAACAAGGCTACGATGTCGTGGGCATAACCTTGCAGCTTTATGATTACGGTGACGCCATTGCCAAAAAAGGGGCCTGCTGCGCGGGAAAAGACATTTACGATGCCAAGCGCGTGGCCGAGGAATGTGGCTTCCCGCATTATGTGCTCAATTACGAAAGCAATTTCCGCGAGTCGGTGATTGATGATTTTGTGGAAACCTATTTAAAGGGACAAACCCCGATCCCGTGCGTCAAGTGCAACCAGAGTGTCAAATTCAAAGACCTTCTCAAAGTCGCGCGCGACCTCAATGCCGACTGCATGGTCACGGGCCACTATGTCCAGCGCATCGTGAATGAAAGCGGTACATCCGAACTCCACCGCGCCGTGGATCTCTCCAAAGACCAGAGCTATTTCCTGTTTGCTACAACGCAGGATCAGCTTGATTTTCTGCGCTTTCCTTTGGGCGGATGGTCAAAAGATGTAACGCGCGCCCACGCCGAAAGGCTGGGGCTCATAACCGCCGCCAAGCCGGACTCGCAAGACATCTGCTTTGTCCCCAATGGCGATTACGCCGCGGTTGTTAAAAAAATAGCGCCCGAGGCCGGAAACGCAGGCGACATCGTGCATGTGGATGGCCGTGTGCTGGGCCGCCACGAGGGCATCATTCACTACACGGTGGGCCAACGCAAAGGCATCGGCATTGGCGGGGGCTTCACCGAAAATAACGAGCCTCTCTACGTTGTCAAAATTGACGCTGGGAACGCCCTTGTGATTGTCGGCCCCAAAGAATCTCTGGCGCGTGATCGTGTAAAAATCGTGAACGGCAACTGGCTCATGGCAACGCCTGTCACGAACATCCCTGTGCAGGTCAAACTCCGTTCGATGACACGGGCTATGCCCGCACGTCTCACAGTAGAAGAAGACGGGGCAGCATCCATCACACTCGATACGCCGCAATACGGCATCTCCCCGGGGCAGGCGGCAGTCTGTTACGAGGGCGAACGCCTGATCGGCGGCGGCTGGATTGTGGACACGGAGCTCTCATCACAACCCGCACAAGAAAAAGCGGCTTAAACACCACCTCATCACCATAAGGTTACTGCGTACATGTCCAAAGATAACGATCCTCCCTCATGGTTTTCGCCGCAGCGTTTGAACGAGCTTCTCGAAGCCCCGATTGAAAAGCCTTACGAACCGCTGCCCGCCGCGCCCAACTATATGCGCTTCTATGACTATTTCTGCCTGTGCCTTGACGAACTCGCGGGTAACGACTTTATGGCCGACCTCGCCCGCCCGACCTATTCCTGCTCGGTGATTTATACGCCAGATCAAACGCCCGTAAACTTCATGTTCACAGCCGCCATCATGGATGGCGCCGACCAACAGCTCGACTGCATCAAGCTTGTCCCCAATACATGGCACCGCAAAAGCCACGAGCGGCTTCAGGCTATGTTTGAAGATTTGGGAGAACTTGCCGATGTCCTTGACCTGAGCATTCAGGTCAAGGAAGTGGGGCCGGTATTTCTTCTTGAATCAGACACACCCGAAGACCTTGTAACTTTGCTGCAGCGTTATAAAAACCTGTGCGGTTTCCGCACCCTTGATGATGAAACACACCCTTTCCTCACACGCGGGCGAGATCTTGAACACTGCGTGGGCCGCTACCAGCAACGGGCGCTACGTCACTACGGCATCAAAAATGACGGCATCACCCATAAACGGATCGACATCAGTTATCTGCCACCCGTGCAATATGTCAGCCCCGATTTTGCCTACGTGGCCCACCAAAAGACATGGGATCGGGATACGCTCGGTTTTTCGATGACATTAATGGAAAATATCTTGCGGGAAGAAAAAGGGATGCGAATTCAGCCCGGCCACGGGCTCTTGCGCCTTCAATAGGCCTAAAAACAGGGAAAAGAGGGAAAAGACCCCCAAAAGTCCTCTTGACATCCCCCCCCCAAATTCGGCATATAAGGCTTCTTTAAATACACATGGCGGCGTAGCTCAGTGGTAGAGCAGAGGAATCATAATCCTTTGGTCGGGGGTTCAAATCCCTCCGCCGCCACCATTTAAACTCCCAAACATGTTCAGTATCGTTCATAGCCGTATCAGGAAACCCTTTGTTTCTCTGGGTTATACAGCTATATTCGTCTCGCTTCATTCTTTCTCGTTTGCTTACAACCGCAACTTTTGGGGACACAATTTGTTTACTTGTGCCCCCATCTCGAAAGGAGATGCCCCCATGTTACTATCAGAAGTCAAATGTAAGAATGCCAAGCCCAAAGAAAAGGCCTGGAAAATGTCAGACGGCCACGGTCTTTATATGGAAGTCCAGCCCAGCGGCTCCAAATACTGGCGTTTCAAATATCGTTTTCTAGGAAAAGAGAAGAAATTGGCTATAGGCGTCTATCCAGACACCTCTCTAGCCATGGCACGAGAAAAACGTGATGAAGCCAGAAGGCTTTTAGCTATGGGAAAAGACCCATCAAAGGTCAAAAGAGAAAACAAGCTTAAAGCCCTTCAGGAAGTCGAAAACACTTTCGAAAGGCTTGGCAGGGAATGGTTCGAAAAGAACAAAGCCAGGTGGACTCCCAAGCATGCCCAAGACATCATTTATCGGCTTGAAAAGGACGTATTTAAAGACATAGGAAAAATGCCCGTTCGTGAAATAACCCCTTCGCGCCTCCTTCAGACTATTCGAAAGATAGAGGCCAGAGGAGCCCACGAACTCGCCCGAAGATCTCGTGGAATGTGCGAACAGATATTTGCCTACGGGATCGGCACAGAAAAAGCCGATCGGAATATAGCCCAGGACTTGAGGGGAACTCTCGAAGCCTTCAAACGTGGTCACATGCCCGCGATTGACACGGACGAGATCCCTGAATTCCTGGATAAATTGGAAACAAACAGCGCCCGGCTATACCCTCAAACAATCAGAGCCACAAAACTTCTTATGCTGACCTTTGTTCGAACCAGCGAATTACGCCATGCCAAATGGGAAGAATTCGATTTTGAACGCGCAGTCTGGGAAATTCCAGGGGAACGCATGAAAATGCGAAAACCCCATATTGTTCCATTATCAACGCAAACCATTGCCCTCTTAAAACAACAGCAAGAGGAAACCAAAGTCATTAACACTGACTGGGTATTTCCTAACCAGGTACGTCCCAGAACGCCTATGAGCGAAGGAACAGTCTTGGGGGCTATCAAACGCCTGGGTTATAAAGGGCGAATGACAGGCCACGGCTTTCGAGCCTTGGCCATGTCAACCATCAAGGAGCGTCTGGGGTATAGACACGAAGTTGTTGACCGCCAACTAGCCCATGCCCCTCGCAATAAGATTGACGCCGCCTACGACCGCGCAAAGTTCTTAGACGAGAGGAAAGTGATGATGCAGGAATGGGCCGATTACCTTGATAGAGTTGCCAAAGGAGAGGTTGTGGAGTTCTCCAAATACAAAAAGCTCTCTAGCCATTAACCTCTAAATTCTCCCTATACGCTGCCTGCCGACAAGCATTTGAACAATAGTGTTGGTTAGAGCGTATAGGGAACCATTCAAGACAACCACCTTTCGAACATTGCTGGGACTGCGCCCCCTTCACAATCTCACTTGCCAACATGATATACATAGCCCCCAGAAGTGTAACTGGCACAACTTGAAAACTCGCTGCCAATGGCTTTTTTATATTCGACAATCTAAAATTCACCGGAGCCTTCAGATCAGATCCATTATAGATATACCAAGCTTCTTCTTTATTCCCTTGATCTATCTGATTAATAATATCTCGAAATCTTAGGATGATATCCACCCATTCGTCGACATTCTCACTTTCCTCACCGTAAGTACCGCCAATACCAAGCAAACCATATTTCTTTGCAAAATTTTGGGCATCTTTTAAATCTAACTTTCCTCTACGAATGGTAATATTGGCAAAACGTCTGATAAGTCCAATCTTTAGAAGCGGATCATACCCCTCATACTTTCCACTCCTGGCAACCAATTTATTGAAGTGTTGATATTTCATATCAACTAGTCCTTGCCTTAAACTTAGCCCCTTCGGAATATTCTTCTCAATAAGCTCGTAGCCTGCCCTGTCCACTCCCCAGGCCATTTTAAAAAGCTGCTTTTCAGGATCAATTTTTCTCATTTTTTTCATTTGTTACGGATTTATAACGAATTCAGCAATATTTCTATAACAAATAGTACGATAGATTACGCTTGTAAACACAAACAAGCACACGGAGAAACGAATGAAGCAATTTTCTCTGTCCATTAACCAAGTCTGTTCCGTAACTGGACTTGGAAGGACAAAAATCTATGAAGCTATAAACTGCGGGGAATTGCCCGCCAGGAAAATGGGGAAAAGAACGATCATCTTACAGGAAGATCTACAAACCTTTTTGCTAAAACTAAAGCCTTACGAGGCCAGAAATACAATCTAAAAACAGAAACGCCCTACCTGGGCGGCGGGGCGTATCTTTCTTGCACAACTAACCTACCCCACCGCTGTCCTGGTAGCAAGCCCAAATTCAGGACAATAAATGGGAAAAAATCTAACAAAAAATTCTGATACCATTACACCGTATGGCCATCTCGCTACTCTTAAATTATTGCAGATTGCAGCGTATGATAAAGACATAAATAATGCTGCAAGAAGAATTTTTATGATAATTGCAGGGCATGCAGACATAGATGGGCGTTGCTGGCCTTCTATAAATAAGATCGCCTGCTCTCTTGGCATTAAGCGTTCCGCTGTGAACAAGCAAACAAAAATCCTGAAAACAAGAGGATACTTAGAAATACAACCACGACATGATGAATGGACAGGGGCACAAAAAAGTAACGAATACATTTTAAACCTAAGTTATGCCGCCAAGAACTATGAACATCCAGATCTTCTCTCTGAATATCCCCGGACACCTAAAAGGAAACTATCCCTGCCACCTAATTAGGTGCCATGGCATTGTCACCCTAGAATGAACAGGGGTTATCACTTCAGAAGTTACACAAAGACAACATCTAAGAAATCATATTTAGAAAACACACAAGATATCACCCGGGGCACACCCCCGGGAGGACGTAAATTTTATGGTTCTATACTGTTACTCATAAAATCTACTTTCTTCACCTTCATGGTTCAATCCTAGTGCCGTCTACCATGAGTATCCAGAAAAATTGCTCAAAGGTTAAAC
Source organism: Pseudobdellovibrionaceae bacterium (assembly GCA_041674725.1). Classification (GTDB taxonomy): domain Bacteria; phylum Pseudomonadota; class Alphaproteobacteria; order Micavibrionales; family Micavibrionaceae; genus UBA1573. Next base: position 217,490 of record JBAYVC010000003.1, read on the forward strand.
TGTTATTTTGATTGTTTAGCGAGGAATAAAACCTTTCCCAGCTATCTCCATAAGGCCTATTTCTTCAAGCAGCCATTCAACTTTGGTACGAGACACCCCAAATCTGGCTTGGGAGGAGTTGTCAACCAAACCCCATTGCTTTTCTGCCAATATTTGTGGATGATAGGAGTGGATCTGAGATACGGCAGATCTGAGGCTTAGTAACCTCGTACAACGCGGCAGACATTGCCGTTATTCAATGTCGCCTTTCGGTTAATGACCGGGGGGCGGCGGTGTATGTTCAAGACCCCGGTCTAAAGATCGTCGCGGTCGTCGTTGTACGGCTTACTAACCTCCGGTCACCAACCCGTATCTGGTGACTACTTTTAGAGGTTAGATGATGAACGAAGACTTTTTCTCAATACTAAGTAAAAAGTGTAATGGCCTAGATATGGCCTTTGCTCTTGTAGGCGCCCTCTGGTTGATCGGTACAGTTATCGCCTTTTCATCTATGGGACTTTCAGCCCTTGCTACAGCCATTCCGACCTGGGGCGGATTTATTGCCCTTTATTGGCTCGTAAAGAAATACCAAATATCAAGTAACTGGAAAACAGTCCTTTCTTTGATTGTTCTTTTACAAATTTGGAAAGCAGTAACAGTTGTTACCGTATCAATTTTGCTTAACTAATAAGGAGAAAAATATAATGAAGCCCCGCTTAATCATAACTCTTTGCTTTCTCCTTACGGGATGCACCTACCCTTCGGAATATAGCACTCAAATGAAGCCATTGGACAAAGATACAGATTACTCTGTAACAAATACGAAGAACGGTTTTACAATTTCCATCCAATATTCCCGCTATCAATTTATCCCAGAAAGCCAGGCCCTAATTGAAGGATGCAAAAGCAGCTTATTGAATGCGGCTTATGACCACGCAGAAACCTCCAACCGAGAAATTGAACCCATAAACGAACAACGCATACGCCTGTCTACGGGTAGGAATGGATTTACTGGAATGACTTCATGTTCTGCAATCGTGTCTGTCGAATATCAAGGGGCATCAAATTAAAATGTTGGTTTTCTTTATTAATATTCAAGGTTTATACGATTGCCTAACTGTAAAAAAGTTTTCCCTCAGTCCGGACAAACTTTTTTCAATCTCATCCAATTTATCGCAAGCCTCTGCATGCCATCTCTGGCTATTTTTATCTTCTATACAAGCAACGATATGATTTATACCCACCTCAATACCATCAACAGAAGCCGCTAAAGTTTTCTTCTTCGCTTTACTTTCTGCCCTCGCACAAATTTGTTTTAATCTTATGTTTCCAAAATCACTTCTAATTTTTTTAGCCTTCTGTAACTTTGCATCGGAAATTTTCGTTGTGGTTAACACCTGACCAATATCCTTTACTAGCTGCCCCGCTAGTTCAAAATTGCGGTCAAAATCAGCCTTATAAAGCCCATCATAAGCTTCTCTATTGGCTTGTCTTTTAGTCTCTCTGTTTGCTGTAAATGCGGCTATTGCCGATGCAGCAGCCATAATCGCAGAGATTGCAGCGGCCACTGAACTAGCAATGCCCTGAAATCCAGCATCAGCACTTTGGCAAACAATCTCTATGCAATCATCAAACATCGTCCCACTAACTCCTAATTAGAGCCAATGCATCAGCAATAGTATTATTCAACATTTCGGAAAAATCCTCGGGCATATCTTCTGGAAAAATATACTTTTGAAAGAACTTTGACCTCGCACCCAAATGAAGAACGCTTTCCGTTAACAAACCATCCATATATGATTGGTTACAATCGAAACCAGAAGGAATTGATATATGATAGACGATATCATCCTTATCATATGCAGGAAGACCCAACCTATCTCTGTCAGAAATGCCTACCTCTTTATTAGCGAGGTAGGTTCCTGTATAAACTTTGCCTAAATCAACTTGGGTCATCTATATTTTCCTGATGTAGGTTCTCAATCTTAAGAAAAAATCTAATGCTAATTATAGTTCCAGGGAACTTAGCAGACAATAAGCGGACATTCTTTTTGTCAGGAGGCAAACCTAAATCATTAGTGGGGTTGAATGCAAGAGTTCTTCGCTCCCCCCCTCTCCTAAAAAAATTATAAGGAAATGCAGCCTTCACCCAAGAATTACCAGATATTATTGTAAATGAAGGCTTAAACCTTGTCTCTTCATGATCAAAAAGCTCATTAAATATAGCTGTCATCGCGTTACAAAAACCCTTACCCTTGATTTTAGATTTTCTGTCACAAGATATAAAGTCTTGTAAAGCGTAGACATTCCATAGACATTCCTCAGAAATATGCTCTTTGTGTAAAGACACATAATCTTCTATTTCTTTTTTAATATTTGTAGATGCATCTTGTAATGATTCTTTGATAGTAGCACCAATACTTACTATGGAAATATTGCAAAATGCTACTTTAGCGCCCGTCTCAACCTCTTCGACAAGTTGAAGCAACCCCGCGGCATGCCACTCACCAGTATTGCCATTTATACCAGCATGACGAAATCCATTTTCAATCATTTCAGATATTGATTTTCTAAGCCTTCCTTTTGCAGGATTTGAGAGTCCCTCTTGCTCCCCATGAACCCTAACCCACTCATCAAGCTTATCAACCATCTCAGTGGTAACTTGACCATTAATACGGTTCTTTTTTCTATACTCACTCCCCTCAGTCGTTTTATCATTCAGATCGGTAGGCTTTCTTGTGGGCTCACACGAACTAAACTTAATTGAGAAGATAGTATCAGGATTAACGCCTATCGTGCCCCCTAAGCTCTGCTGAGTTACAATTTTCATTCTTTCTGCCAAACCAAGAGAAGAAAGGATTGCCGAAAACTTCTCTGTAATCCTGCCACCAGAAAAGAGCCCGAGAGGAAAACTATTCTGCATGAGGGAAAAGACCATTAAAGGACTAATGTCGTAACATACACCATCAAGGAAATTCAGAAACAAACGAGACTTTTCCGTCTCAGCTTTAGCAATAGTTAAAAGACGGCCTATCGCATCTTCAGGATTATCTATAAGAGAAAACCCATTTAGATTAATCTCTTGTACACTGTTACGATCTCTCTTACTCAGAGGCCTCCATATAAAACGAGACCTTCTATCAGGGTAAAACGAATCTAAAATGGCATTACGCTGCGACTCAACTAAATGATCTTCATTTGCCTTATCATTAGCTAGACCTTTTACAACTTCAGAGAAATCTCTAGCTTTCTTAACTTCACGAATAGATTCTTTGCTATATCGCTTTGATATTTTACCCTGTGTTCTCTCCAAATCCTTAGAAACTTTTATTAGGAACAGTTCGTAATCCAAACTGGACATTTGGGCAATTTGGCTAATACTTTTACCATGACGTAGCATGCCCTTAACAGAGCGAACTCGCCGCTTATATTTATCTAGATCGTTCATTTTTAATTATTATGTGGGTTTAAGCATTAATATCACATAATCCGAATCCAGTGATGATCTAAATTAAATAGCTCACACAATAATTAAACAATCTTGCGTATACTAGAAATATAGAAAATGCGCTTGTTATAAAATTTATAACTACTTGGTCTCAAATATGAACTGGACAAGCTTGAAAATCATAAATTTGAACTGTAGACTATCACCAATAAGAAAGAGCAATGGAAATATGCTTGGGACTTAATTGGTGGCACAAACAATATTCTGACTTACAAATTTCTTTCTAAATCAAAATGTTGGGTAGAATTTGCGAATTCCTCCGCCCACCATTAATTTTCATTGAAAAAAATTAATGGGCGTTTTCTTTAGCGATAGGATTATGTGATTCTTTTTCTTCAACTCGGTAAGGCAATTTTTTCTTATTCGCCTTTATCTCTACTGTAACTTTTTCCCACGCAACCACCCGCTCCATTCCAGCAGGATGAGTGCTTAAGAATGAAGAAGTACTGGCTTTAGCTTCACCAGCAAACCTCGCAAGAACTAACATAAGGTTCTCTGCTTTTCTAAGATCATACCCTGATCGAGACAACAAATATGCGGACAATAGATCAGCTTCACGCTCTTGCTCCTTTGAATAACTAAGAGCACCAATCTCAGCTCCAACCTTCATCATATTATTTAGTGTGTTTTGATCTTGTTGCTGTTGGTAGGAATTATAGTAAGGATTATTTGCATTTGCCGCCCCGATTAAAATGGCTGTTATTATACCAGAGACAGCAGCCCCAGTTTCAGCATTTTGCTGTTGTTTCTCATTATGCTTAGCAAGATGGTGTCCCATCTCATGGGCAATGACAGCAGCTATTTCATCATTAGTCTTCAAATATTGAAGAAGACCTTTATAAAGGGTTATTTTATAGCGCTCGCTTGCATAAGCATTCACAGTACTTTCTGGATTGTAGCTAACATGAAAATAACAACTCTCATACCCAGAATCTTTACATAGAGGAACTGCATTTTTTTGTAGTCTACTTGAAATACTTTTGAGGGTACCTATATAGTACTTATCACTGCGTTCATATATTACCAATGGCTTTGCATCCTTTGCGGATACTTCTTCCAGTGCCTTAACTTCTGTACTTGTAACGTTGGGCGTTTGATACATAGGGCCAACACAGCCTGTCAATAAAAACGCCGCAACGAAAAAAGAAAGTATTCTCAACATACCGCACTCTCATATCTATTAAAGTTCTTGGTGTTAATAGCAAAGTCTATACCTGTGCTATTTTATCCACGTAGCAACACAAGCCTGTAGACGAATTACTAGGCATCCCTGTTCTGTTAGCAAAAGCTACTGACGGTGGGACAAAAACTAACAACATCAAAATTCTAAGAATTCTCAAACATCCTCCTATTCTAAACAATAATTCTATTGCCAGTTGATTATCATATTCAATAGGAGTCAACAATTTTCCACTTAAGACCACCACAAATTTACAATAAATTGGAGTCATCATAGATTTTACACAAGACGCAAATTTGGAAGAATAGCAGAAGCGCTATCTTCGCATTAAGAAGTGTTTTAAAACCGCTGCGTCACGGACATCGAACCAAAAACTGATGGATCGTCCTGTCCGTCAAACTCCTTAGTGCGGTACACCAGCGTATAGGAAACGCGCGTATCGCCGAAGGTTAAGGCAAGCCCCCCATTGGCATCCATGACAAAATTTTTCTTGTCCACCGAGGCACTATCACGAAAGCTGTTGCCATCCAGAAAAATATCCCGCGCAACCGCCCGCCCGTTGACTCCCGCAAATACATACCAGTTCCAATCCTGACCTTGCGGCGTATCGAAATAGCCGCTCCCCGGCATCGCCGGAGGGACGCGCGGCGGCGTATCTTGCAATTGCTGCTGGTTGGGCCCGAAAGTCATGGTTGCGCCAACGCCCGCAAACGTGCTCACGTTACCTACGGCAATGTTGACATTAGGGTCTGCGATAAAACGAAAGCCCCCGATCTCGGCAGCAACAACAAGTGGCCAGCGCCGCTCCCACGACAAAATAAGTCCGGGCTCAGTATGCAATTGATAATCCCATCCCATCGGCTCGGGCGAGTCCGTAACATTCGCATGGATAAATGTCTGGGTCTGCTCGGCAAGTGACGCAGGGCCAATGACCCCGAGAGTAAGGCCAAGAGAGTCAACATGCGTATCATAAACATTGCTCATCCCGACTGATCCGTAAAGCCATCCCGCCCACGGGCGATCAAGGGGCTGGGCCGCAGGATTACTAATATCTTGCGGTGTAAAAATCTTTTGTCCGAATGTAAAAGATGTGGCTGTGGCCTGCCCCACATCAAACCCTATCCATGAATCGGCCAAATATTTTATAAGTTCAGGCGGGTGATTCTCGACACTGAAATAACTCAGCTGTACACCGCTCGTATAAAATTGGTCTTCGCCGCTCCCGATCAGGTCATTTTCGTATGCGGCGCTGATATAGGTTTTATGGGGATTTTCCTTGATATGCGACAAATTATCCGCCCCATCCTCACCCGCAAAAGCCACCGGAATTGCGCATGAAAAAGACAGTAAGAATGCCATAAAGTACACAGGTCGAAAAATCATGAATACTCCGTCAAAGGCAAGCGGCCCCGCATGTATCTCCCGTGTTTCACCCGAGGAAACACGGGAACCACGTTCTAAAATTAAAGTGCTTTATTGATACGTTGATAGGCTGCTTTTAACTCGGCGCCAAGTTTTTCAAATGCGGCACTTACATTTTTACCACTTTCATCAAGAGCAGCATCGCGCGAGAAATGTTTCCATTTTTCTTCTGCCGCATGCCATTCATCCTGAACGTCCTTGCTCCCAAGGTGCCATTTCAATTTCACTTCGTCACGCAGTTGTTCCAGTTCTCCAATAAACACTGTAAAGTCTTCCTGAGAAGGTATAGCCATAATTTATCTCCTTTAATCGTCATAAACCGCAATACACAAAGCCACCATACCACCTAAGCAGACTTGCGGTAGCCAAATTCAACAGGCACAGCTCCACTGGACAGGCGATTGATATTATTGAAATAATAAGAGTACTGAAAACGCCCTAAGCCGTACGTATTCTGGAGAGAAGCACCTTGCCGATACGTTTACCATCCAGAACGAGAATTTCAATCTCCCACCCATCCCATTCCAGCTTTTCGCCAACGGAGGGAATGCGGGAAAACTCATGCAGAATAAAACCAGCAAATGTGGCAAAATTTTTCTTCTGTTGATAAACAAATCCAGTCTGGTTCTGTACGTCATACATAGAGGCCTTGCCATCCACGATGTAGGAGCCGTCATCTTGGAGAGCGATTTCATATTCGAGAACAGCATCATCACTTTCAGGAAACTCGCCCGCAATCGCCTCCAGCAAGTCATGGTGCGTTACGATCCCCTTCACCCCGCCATACTCATCAATAATCACCGCCATGTCCGTCCGGTTATTCTTGAAGATTTCCAACGCCTTGAGCACAGACATATTCTCGTGGATAAAAAGGGGTTCCTCCATAATCCGGCTGATAACAGGGAGTTTATTATGTTCGACTAAAGTCGGGATAAAATCTTCGCGGTGAACAACCCCCAGCGCCGAGTCAATATCGTCCTTGCCAACGAGCAACTGGGAACGTGATGTCCCGACAATCTGTGCTCTGATTCCATCCTCATTCTCGCCAATATCAAGCCATTCAATATCGGTACGGGGTGTCATGATAGTATTGATCGTCCGCTCCGACAAATTAAGGACCCCACGCAGCAAACTTTTCTCGGTGGGGCTGAGTAAATCCTCCTGTGCAGCCTGATGGAGCATCACACCGATTTCTTGGCTGTTTTGAACCGTATCATCGCGACTGGCACCCAACACCCGAAGGACAACATCAGCTGTCTTCTGGCGCATATCGGAAGATTCGGTATAACGCCTCCTAAATTTAGCTTGAGCAAACTGGTTTATGGCCTCAATCAAGACCGAGAACCCGATTGCCGCATACAAATAGCCTTTCGGAATATGTACACCAAATCCTTCGGCAATCAGACTAAAACCCACCATCAACAGGAACCCAAGGCACAGCATAACAACTGTCGGGTGATGATTGACAAAACGGGTCAGCGGATCACTCACCACCACCATCAGCAGAATCGCAATCGCAACCGCCGCCATCATAACTGGCAGATGGTCAGACATCCCCACTGCGGTAATAACAGCATCCAGCGAAAAGACAGCATCCAGAACGATAATCTGGGTAACCACCACCCAGAATCCAGCCTTATAGCGCGCATCAGTGTGACCATGCGCTCGCCCCTCCAGCCTCCCGTGAATTTCGCCAGTTGCCTTGTAAAGCAGGAACAGTCCGCCCCCGATCATAATCAGATCGCGCACGGAAGTCACAAGGCCATAGGTTTCAAAAAAGGGCAGTGGCGTTGTCAATTTGGCGAGCGTGGAAATAAAAAATAGTAGAAAGAACCGCATCCCCAGAGCCAGCACAAGCCCGATCTTGCACGCCTTGCTACGCTGGTGGACAGGAAGTTTCTGGGCGAGGATCGCGATAAAAACCAGATTGTCGATCCCGAGCACAAGCTCGAGTAAAACCAGTGTTGCCAGCCCCATCAAAATTGTGGGATCTAGAAAAATTTCCATATGTAACTCTACACCTTAACCATCAAAATTTTACATGGCATACTAGCATACCCGCAATTTTTCGCGACCTGATTTTTAGAGATAAAAGTTACATTTCATCGCCTACGGCATCCGCGCCAAAGGCGGCAAAGCCCTTGAGTCAGGCCGAACACCTGAATCCAGAGCAACAGGAACAAAGTCAAGTGCCTTGGCTGCAATCGCCCTATGGATAGGATGGCCGGACTGCAGGCATGTCCGGCACAAATCAGCATCGATTTTGTCTTGTTCATGTTGCATCATCATTGCCGCCTTGACCGCCACGGCAAAACCGCGGCGCGCATCTTTATCCATATCACTCAAACATTTAATGATATTGATGTAGGAGGAATCCGGCAGCGGTGCCGCCCCAGGCAAATTGTCAATCAACCCCGTAAGCCGCGTCATAACATCATGCGCAGATATATCCTCCTGTTCGGGAAAAATGGCATATTGCCCCGATAAACGGACTGCTTCACCAAAGAGTTGCGGCGAGATATTGCGCTTGCGGGCACCAAAATTGAGGTTGACTCCGAGCTCAGGCGCAAAAATATCCCCATACAAATCGGGCGAAGACGACGCGGAAAGCATCAGCAGTGCCAAATTTTGCGCCTGCACCTCCCCCATCCATTTCTGATGCTGCGTCCCCATCGTCGGGTACATGTTGCGCGAGAAATATTCAAGGATCGACAAAGCCGAATTATGATCGTGCATATCGGGAATATCCTGCACAAACCCCTTGTCCTTGGGATAGGCAATCCCGCCGCCCATAAGTCCCGCAACGTAAACAACGCCGCGGAAGAACCCTTCGGGGCCAATGAGCTGCACACGGTCACACGCCTGCACGGCCTGCGCCATATAAGTGTTGCCGTTCACGCCCGAATGGGCCGCCACAGCGTAGAGCATATGATTTTTAATTAGTGGTGGTATATCCGCATAAGCAGGCCTGTCCAGCAGGGCCCTGAACATCAAGAAACTAAAATGGGCATGTGGAATCCAGTTATCATGGTTATTCGCCGCGTCATGATAAATTCCCTCCACCAGCCGCCCAACATCATGGGCAAAAGCCGGAATAACAAAGAGAGATTTATATCCTTCAGGTTTTTCCATGGTGGCAAAGCGCAAGGCCTCTGCCGCATCCTTGAACAAAATTTGACGCTGGTCATGCGCAGGAAGAGCATAATCTTCAAGCCCGTCAACTATCCCGTGAATGTCCTGCACCAATGCAACGAGCGTTTGCTGTCCTTGAAGAGAATGACACCAGCGATCAAGCTCGGGGCAATGCGAGGCAGTCGTCAGATCATCTGTTGCTGCCAGATTAAAGTTACCATAGGCGTCACGCATGAATCCGAGCACCGCATCACGTGCCCGCTGACGCAACCCCTCATACGTGGACGGGTCATAGCAGCGGGGAAAAATATCCCAAACAACATCTTGCAGCAAAGGTGGGGTCATCATCATCTCGTTATAATGATATTATGAAAAAAATTCAATCTTTCTGCTGCGCACGGCGGAGTACGCGCCACTGCGCCACATTGCGGTTATGCTCGGCAAGGCTTACCGCAAATAAATGCCCGCCTGTCCCGTCCGCCACAAAAAACAGGAAATTATGTTTCGCAGGATGAAGAACAGCCTCGATAGCGGCACGACCCGGACTGGCAATCGGAGCAGGCGGAAGCCCCACATTTTTGTACGTGTTATAGGGCGAATCGAGATCAAGGTCTTTGGTAAGAAGGCGACGGCCCAAAGGCCCTTGCCCTTCATTCTGCGGACGCCCACCCGTCACGGCATAAATCACGGTGGGGTCAGACTGGAGAGGAATCCCCTTTTGCAGCCGATTGATAAATACACCGGCAATCATCGCCCGCTCAGAAGCTTTACCTGTCTCTTTCTCGACAATTGATGCGAGTGTCAGCGCTTCCTCCGGTGTTTTGAGAATTGTATCGGAGGCGCGCTGCGCCCAAACATCCTGCAGAATACCCGTCATGCGCACGCGGAGCTTATCAATAATTGCCACGCGGTCATCACCCGCCGTATAGCTATAGGTATCAGGATAAAGGGTTCCCTCCGCAGGAACATCCACAATACTGCCAGTGAGTTCGGGAATAGCCTTGATAACTTCTACAATTTCGTAACTCGTACGCCCTTCGGGAATAGTGAATCGCCGCACAAACACATCCCCTTTGCGCATCTTGGTTATCACCTCGGCAATCGTTACATGCGGCGCGAACTCATACTCACCAGCCTGGAAAACAGCTTTCTCGGGCGAAACCCAGGCCGCAAAATAAAAAACAAACCGTGAAGAGATAATCCCTTCCCGCTCAAGTATCTCACCAATTTTCTGCGAACCTGTTCCTTTGGGAATCAGAACGATTTTTTGCTGGGCTAAAGGCCCGAGCGCGCGCACCATCTCTTGTGCGGCGTAATACACTCCCCCTGCACACAGCGCAGCCAGAAGAAGAACAATCAGGGCGATACGCCGCAACATGAATATACCTGTGGCTAGACCACTTTCTTGAGGACGAGAGACGCATTGGTACCGCCAAAGCCAAACGAGTTGGACAGGGCAATGTTAACGGTTTTTTCCTTGGCCACTTTCGGCACCAGATCAATTCCCTGACAAGGCTCCGACACGTTTTCAAGATTGAGGGTCGGCGGCAAAATACCTGTTTGAATAGCCTTGACCGTATAGATCGCCTCAACCGCGCCAGCCGCGCCCAATAAATGACCTATTGCTGATTTGGTTGACGACATAGACACGGTTTCAATGGCGTTGCCAAACAGGCGCTTGACCGCGCCGCACTCAATACCATCCCCCATCGGGGTCGAGGTACCATGGGCATTAATGTAATCAATATCAGAGGGGGTCACGCCTGCGCGCGCAAGTGCAGCCCGCATCGCGCGGAAACCGCCATCACCATCTTCGGCAGGTGAGGTCATATGGTACGCATCACCCGAGAGTCCATAGCCAACAACTTCCGCATAAATCTTTGCGCCGCGTTTTTTGGCATGTTCATATTCTTCCAAAACAACAACGCCCGCACCTTCTGCGATTACAAATCCGTCACGCGCCTCATCAAAGGGACGCGAGGCCTCTGCAGGGCGATCATTATACGAAGTTGATAATGCACGGCATGCCGCAAACGAAGCCACACCCAAACGGTTGACCGCAGCTTCAGCGCCACCCGCTACCATGACATCGGCATCATTCATCATGATAAGACGAGCGGCATCACCAATGGCATGAGAACCCGTCGCGCAAGCCGTGACCACGGAATGGTTAGGGCCTTTAAGACCGTGCTTGATCGACACATGACCGGAAGCCAGATTAATCAGCATCGCCGGAACCGCAAACGGTGAGACACGGCGCGGGCCCTTTTGAATAAGTGTTTCCGACGTTTCATAAATGCTCTGAAGTCCACCAATGCCCGAACCAATCATGACTCCGGCACGTTCTTGCATCTCTTGCGTTTCAGGCTTCCATCCCGAGTCAGCAATCGCTTCATCCGCAGCCTTCATTGCATACAAAATAAATGTATCGACTTTTTTATGCTCTTTAGGCGGCATAGTTTCATCAGGATTAAATCCGTCCGTCACGCCTTCGCTTTGCAAAGGCACCATACCGGCAACTTGTGAGGACATATCCGAGGCATCAAAACGGGTAATCTTGCGAATACCGCTTTTACCGGAGGTCAATTCCGCCCAGTTTTTATCAACACCGACTCCCAAAGGAGATACAATACCCATACCCGTTATTACAACACGTCTCGTCATTTTGATTCAGTTCGCGCTTATCACTATGTCAAAAGTTGGAATACAAAAGGGCCGCAACGCGCCTTGTGGACGATGCGACCCTCATGGAAATCATAAAAAAACCTAAGCGGCTTTCTGGGAGATGAAGCTGATCGCATCGCCCACGGTCTGAATTTTTTCAGCCGCGTCATCAGGGATTTCGATGCTGAACTCTTCTTCAAACGCCATAACCAGCTCAACCGTGTCCAGAGAATCAGCTCCGAGATCATCAATAAAGCTTGCGCCTTCAGTGACTTTATCCATATCGACCCCGAGGTGTTCGACAACAATTTTTTTCACGCGGTCTGCAATATCGCTCATTCTATTCGTTCCTATAATGTAGTTAACTCGTTTAGTTTTCAGAATGGCCAAAATGTAACCATGCTCGGATCAGATTGCAAGAGAGAAAAATCACACCATCCACAGCCTAGCTTATGTAATCTAAAATAGCAGCCCAATCGTCAAAAACCGCATCGGCCCCTGCTCTGCGTAAAAGTTCCGTAGCCCTTTGTTTATCATGACTTACCGCGGTAATGCCAATGACATGCATACCGGCGGCAGCGCCAGCCGTCACACCTGCCACACTATCCTCGACAACAACGCAGCGTTTCGGGTCGGCCCGCATAGCATCCGCCGCAAAAAGAAAGAGGTCAGGAAAAGGCTTGCCGCGCGCAACCTGTCCCTTGGTAAAAACATGACTTTCACCGAAGTGATCCAGCAACCCGATCATCTTGAGAGATTTAATCACATTGTTACGCTCACCATTCGAGGCCACACATGTGAGCGTCGTTTGCGCAATATGAAGGGCCGCCGCCACCGCGCCCGGTACGGGCGGCAAGGTGTCATCCATACGTTCACACACCAGATTGATAAAGTTCGGAATAAAAGTATCAGGCAACACCGTAGTGTGCTCCATTTCAATCCGGCGCTTGATCTCGCTCATCGCAACGCCCACGAAATTGGTCATGCAATATTCAAGGTCATATTGGGGAAAGCCACAGGCCGCAATCGCATCAGCGCAAGCCTGATTATTGAGAACTTCAGTATCGGTCAACGTGCCGTCACAATCGAAAATATAAAGAGACGGTTGAAAAGGAAGGGACACAAAAACTACCTCGGCTGGATGTAAGCAAGGCCTAACTCTGCGTGAAGAGCGCCTTCTTGTCGAGAGTTTAAAGAAAATATTTTTTGAAAATTTAGCGGGTAACACTAGCCGCAGGAGCAGACCCAGTAGCAGGCGCTATAGGCGCTGCGGCGTGCTCCACCACGGTGAAAAGGGAATCCTTGCGGGCTTTGGCCATCATATCGGCCTCTTGCCCCGCTTGATCGCGAGTCAACTCACCTTTGAAAAGTTTTTCGGCAACGACTCCATAAGGATATGGAATGCGCCCCTCAATATCCGATTTGTAAAACGCGGGGCTACTGATCTGTCCTGACGAGATTTTATCCAAGAACGAATTGGCGCGATCTCTCAGTGAGTCAACTTTACGCCCGATATAAGTCTTAAGTTCATCTTGCGGTGTAGCGGGCGCCTGACCCAACTGAACTGTTCCCAATTCCGCCTGTGTCACGCGCTGTTTCTCTCCTGCTATAAATTCCTGTGTGGAACCACCCACCTTGCGAATCTCAGTGCGAACCACCTCCCCCCACTGCTCCGCAGGGCGGCGGGCCATCACGTCGGCCAAACCTAAAATACTGCGCTGTGCCAATTTGTTATCACGAAGAATATCTTCCGGCGAAAGTGGGGGAGCTGCCCCCACCGCAATCTGCGCCGCTGGCGCTGAAGCCGCTTCAGGTGAAGCCGCAGCCACACCCGCAGTAGCCCCCACAAAGGCTCCCGCCAGTACAATGCGTGAAACAATGCCGTTTTCAATCACAAAACACCTCTCCATGACCCTAATCGATAGGCATAAATATTATGTTAATAAGCGGCCTTTGTCAACATTCCCTCCTTTCCAGAAGGAGTGAAAAACCTCAATCTTCAATGGCGATACGGGGGGCGGGACGGTTCGAGGTACCCAGATGTTCGAGCACGCTAGATGCAATAGCTTCAAACGCCCTTGCCTGCTCACTGCCAGACGCGGCAAGAACCACGGGTGTTCCGGCATCCGACAATTCACGGATCACACTATGAAGGGGAATGGCTCCAAGAAACGGAACCCCCAGCAGCGCCGCTTCTTTTTGTGCGCCGCCTGTCCCGAAAATATTATCGCGATGCCCACACATCGGGCAGCAATAATAAGACATGTTTTCAACAATCCCCAAAATCGGCACGGCAACCTTGCGGAACATCTCAAGTCCCTTACGTGCATCGATCAAAGCAATATCCTGAGGCGTGGATACCACCACACCACCCGCCAAAGGTACTTTTTGCGCAAGTGTTAAATGAATATCGCCCGTCCCGGGCGGCAAATCGATGACCAATATATCAAGCCCATCCCACACCACATCGCGGATCATCTGCAGCAAAGCCGATTGTACCATCGGCCCGCGCCAGATCATCGGTGTTTTTTCATCCACCAGAAATCCCATCGACATGGCCTTAAGACCATAAGCGTCAACTGGAACAATCCGGCCATCCACGCCTTGTACTGCCTTGACATCAACCTTGTTCAAAAGACGCGGGAGTGATGGCCCGTAAATATCCGCGTCCAGAATTCCGACTTTCTTGCCCTTCTGCAGAAGAGCCGCCGCCAAATTGACCGCCACCGTTGATTTACCAACCCCGCCTTTACCGGAAGCCACCGCGATCACTTGAATAGAATCAAGACCGGATTTTGGCGCAAGAGCAGATGCTCCTGATGGAACAACAGGCCTTTCTGGCGAGGTCAAAACAACCACCGCCTTGGCAACACCATCAAGACTGGCTATCTCACCCTGCACCCGCTCGCGAAGCTGCGCTATCTCCTCCGCCTTGCCCGCCTCACGCACAAGAATGACGGCAACAACCTCACCGCGCGGTGAAATTTTGATGTCCTCAACAATAGCGCCCTCACTCAATCCCAGTTGCATAATCTGCTCCTGAAGTATCTGCGCGACCCGGCTTCGCAGCACCGGATCATGTGAAGGGGAAGAAAACAAACGTTTGAACACCGAAAACATGATTTTTCCGCAAAAATAAGTGGTTACCGCAGTTGTTTTTAATCCGAAAACGATTAAAGTCTAGGGGAGAATTCATTATTAAGGAGCCCTTCATCATGGGATGGAACGACAACGATAACCCGAACGGATCATCTGGCCGCCCTAATCCTTGGGGAAAACCAGGAAATAAAGGCGATGAGAAAAGACCCGACCCGATCTGGGGACAACGCCCCGGCCAAACAGATGATCTGGACATTGAAGCCCTTCTGAATAAGGCCCGCAAAAATTTTGGTTCCTATATCCCAAACAACACAGGGGGAAATACCTCCAAAATTTTGATGATTGCCCTCGTCATTGCCTTTGTTTTGTGGATGTTCAGCGGCCTTTACTTTGTGCAGCCCAATGAAAATGGTGTCGTTCTGACTTTCGGAAAATACACACGCACTGACGATATCGCTGGCCCTAAATGGAAACTCCCATGGCCCATCCAGAGTGTCCAGATCGTCGATGTCACATCCGAGCGCCGCATCCAGATCGGCTATAATGCGGGCGATGTCGGATTTAACCGCACCAACGCCAACGCAGCGCATCAAGAAAGCCTGATGCTCACTGGTGACCAGAATATGGTCGATATCAACTTCGTTGTGCTCTGGCGTGTCGGAAACGCCAAAGACTTCCTCTATTCGATCCGCGATCCGGAAGACACCATCTCACTGGTCGCCGCCAGCACCATGCGCGAAATTATCGGCCAGAATAATATCCAGCCGGTTCTCACCGATGCGCGGACGCGCATCCAGTCGGACGCCCGCATTCTCATGCAAAAACTGCTCGATGAATACCACTCCGGCGTAACCATCAATAACGTTCAACTCCAAAAAGTTGACCCTCCTGCCGCCGTCGTTGACGCTTTTAACGAGGTTCAACGAGCGCGCCAGAAAAAGGAAGAGCTTAAAAACTTGGCCGAAGCTTACCGCAACGACATTATTCCGCGCGCCAAAGGGGATGCCGAAAAACTCAAACAGGACGCCGAAGCCTACAAACAAGAAGTCATCAACCGCGCGACCGGTGACGCCAAGCGTTTTGAATCTGTGCTCAAGGCCTATAAAACCGCTCCCGATGTTACATCACAGCGCATGTATATAGAAACCATTGAGGAAGTTTTAGGAAACGCCAAAACGATTGTTCTGGGAGATGACGGTAAAAACCTCACGCCCTATCTGCCCTTGAACGATCTGACCCGCACACCAAAAACAACCACCACACCATAACCGTCATCAGGAACATCCATCATGACCGAAGGTAAAATTCTTACACTTGCTCTCGTCCTTCTTTCAACGATTCTTCTCGTTGCAACATCGGTTTTTACTGTCAAGGAAAACGAACAAGTGATGGTACTGCGCTTTGGTAATCCCAAAGATCAGATCACAGAGCCCGGCCTTCATTTCAAACTCTCGGCACTCGATCAAACCCTTACGTTTGAAAAACGGATTCTCAATGTGGATCCTCCTTCCGAGGAAGTGCTACTGGTCGATCAAAAACGTCTGGTCGTGGACTCTTTCGCCCGCTACAAAATTGTCGGCATGCTCGATTTTTTCAAAAACCTCGGAACCGAAGCCACGGCCCAGCAACGCCTCTATAACATCATCAATTCAGCCCTCAAATCCGAGATGGGAAAATCCACTCTTCAGGATATTCTCTCCACAAAACGCGACACTCTGATGGAAAATGTACAAGCAACAGTTAATGCAGAAGCGAAGCGTTTTGGCATTGAAGTCGTGGATGTGCGCATTGTCCGCGCAGATCTTCCCGAACAAGTAACACAAGCCACCTTTGACCGGATGAAATCAGAGCGCGAGCGCGAAGCGCGTGAAGCCCGCGCCGAAGGAGAACAACTCGCCATCGAAATTCGCTCCAAAGCAGACAAAGACCGCACCGTTCTCATTTCAGAAGCAAAAAAAGAATCCGAAATCCTGCGTGGTCAGGGAGATCAGGCCGCTATTGAAATTTACGGGAAGGCCTTCTCGCAAGATGCCAAATTTTATGCGTTCTACCGCTCTTTGGAGGGCTACCGCAAATCGCTGGCCGATCCTGAGACAACCTTGCTGATTTCACCCAACAGCGATTTCCTGAAATATTTCAAATCGGGAATGAAGACGGAGTAACCCTGCCTTACGCGCAAAGTCCTTGGGACTTAGCCGCGTAACGGTAAAGGCCAAGCTGTGGTGTTCTCATCATATCGCCAGGTTCCCCTTGAGGAGTTGCAAGTCTTAGAAAATCATGTTCGTGGGTTCTCCCTCGCTCAGGTGCTTGCGCCTCTGCAACCGCCCTATAAATCTGGCGCACGGTTACCAACCCGTCTTCCGTTACAGGAATGTTCCCGATAAAATACGCGGTAAACCCAGAGCAATAGGCCTCCTGCATGGCAAAGTAGGCCACACCGCCTGCCATAGCATCCCGAAAATCTTCCTCAAGACGCTCCTGTCTGCGCTGCGCATTGATTTTGAATTTATCGGCCAACGGCAACTGCGCGTACAGGCGGCACTCTCGCTGATGCTGGGATACTTTGCAGGCAAAATCCATGTCCTGCTGCAATGCCTCTTGCCGCGCCGCCCGTGCCGGATTTTGCATGGTGCCGTTATGAATGGCCGCACTCTGATATAAACCAACCATACCGGACGCCACAAGATCGGCATGTCCTGTTAATTTTCCGGTATCAACGCTGCGCGACACACTCAGTTCACGGGAATAACGCAGTGTCTCTTCACAAAGCGGCGCGGCCAGAAAGCGGTCACCTTGTGCATGCTGGGCAACATGCCCCTGCGCGGCGCTTAAAGGTGCATTCCATATAAAGATCGGGCGGTACGCCAACCCCTCGGGCAGTTTTTTGACGAGAATGTCATATTCCATCTATGCACTCCCAATTAAAATACCGGTAAGAAGAACAAGCGCACCGCCCAACACCACCTGCACCAACGCCGAAGCAATTGGTGTATCCATATATTTCCAGCGTATCCATGATATAGCCGCAAGTTCCGCTGCCACCAGCACTGCCGCCACCGCCGTTGCCAGCATAAAATCGGAAATCAGATAAGGCAGCGTGTGGCCAAGTCCCCCAAGCGTCGTCATGATCCCGCACACCACCCCGCGTAGCCACGGACTGCCGCGTCCAGTAATGGCTCCATCATCCGACATCGCCTCGGTCAATCCCATGCTGATCCCTGCTCCAAGTGAGGCCGCAATCCCCACCAGAAAAGCGTCATGCGAACTATGCGTGGCAAACGCCGCCGCAAAAATAGGTGCAAGTGTTGACACCGACCCATCAATCAGTCCTGCAAGACCAGGCTGAACAATCTGCAGCACGAAAAGCCGCCGCGACACTTCACTCTCTTCCGCACGAATATCTTCGGGAACATTTTTGCGTTCGATCTCAAGCGCGCGCGCCTCATGCCCGCGCTCCGCCAAAGCCAGATCGCCAAGGAGCTTGCGAATCTCAACATCGCGCGCCATCTCCGCCGCCCGAGCATAAAATTTCGAAGCCTCAATTTCCATCAATTCGGCTTGCGAGCGCACATCCTCAATTCGGATACTCTCCAAAAGCCAGATCGGATTACGCCGCATAAACCCGCGCACGTCCTGACGCGTAATATAAGGAAGCCTCTCGCCAAAACGTGACCGGAACAGCTCAAGCAACTGGTTTTTATGCCCCTGTTCTTCCGCCGCCATTTCTTCAAACATCTGCGCGGTGGATGGATAATCAGCCCGCACCTTGTTGGCAAAGCTCAGATAAATTTGCGAGTCCTCTTCCTCGCTGGAGACAGCAAGAGCAAGAATTTCAGCTTCGGTCAGTTGCGCAAAGTTTTTCATGCCGCCTCGGTAAGCTGGTTCATAATGAGTTTTTGTGCCGGCGCAAAAACCTGTCCCACTTTTAAAACACCTTTACGCAGAAATCTTGCAGCCGGCGTTGTCGCTGTATAAAGCGCCACAATGGCATTGGTACCCAGATACATAGGACGTGTCGCACGACGATGGTGCAAATGATAAGATTCAAGAACACTTCGGCCCCCAATATCCAGACCGAGCTGCTGCGCCTTAAGGATTTCGCGCGCCAGTGTATCGGCCCCCCGCAGACCAAAGTTAAACCCATGCGCCGTCACCGGATGCATACCTACCGCTGCATCCCCTAGGAGCGCATAGCGCCGTGCATAGAAACAGTCAGCATAGGTTCCTACCAGTGGATAAGGATAAAGCTTAGTATCAAGGGACATTTGACCAAAACGACCTTCCATCTTTTCCGTCATTTTGCGGCCAAATGCTGCGGGCGAAAGGTTCAGGAATTCATGAGCCTTGTCAGCCGCCACCGTAATCACCACCGAGCAATAACGCCCATTGAGCGGCAACACCGCCAGCGTATGATCGTAAAAGAAACATTCGTACGCCGTATCGTCATGGTCGCGGTCAAGTTTCATGCGGCATACAATGCACACGCGCCCGAAATCACGCATTTCCACGGGAATGCCCATCATCTTGCGCGTAGGCGAAAAGCGGCTATCGGCAGCCACCACCAAAGGCGCCTTCAGCACTTTACCGTTGGCAAGCGTGACGCGGCCCGCAGCAGCATCCGTGGACACACCCGCGACTTCACAACCTGTCATCAACTTAACATGCTTGCTGCCCTTCACCACCTCGTAAGCCGCCTTGCGGATCAGATGATTGGAAACCATAAAACCGAGATTTTCTTTTCCCGAGTTACGGTGGTCGAAAAAAAGCGGGTCAGAAAGATCGCCGTTTAAAACCTTAGCGTCCTTAATGAGGGAAATATCGCGAGATGGAATTCGTCCCCACATACCATGATCCTGCATGATACGCTGCGAAAGATGCGTAAGTGCAATCTCACGCCCATCATAAGAGGGATGCGCCAGTTCCTTCTCGGCCTGCTTTTCGATGACGGCTATGCGCAAATTGCCACCAGCAAGAATACGGGAAAAACTTAATCCGGCGGGGCCCCCACCAATAACGACGACATCAAAATCCATCATGACCTCTCGGGAAGCAGTATAGACCACCCCCACCCGAACTCAAGAGATCATCCCAAGAAAAACCCCCCGATTTCGCGGGGGGCCTTACGCAGCAACTCAAAAACTCTGTAAAATGGACTTAAACAAAACGCTTGGCCATATCGGCAACGCGCTTCCCGAACAATTCGGCAGTTTTAATATCCCCTTGAGGGGGCGTCTGGTCAGGAGCCACATTATCCGACTGAGCCATCAACCCAAGGTAAGAGCCGATACGGTTCACACTTTCAGGATCGCCGCTTGAAACACCCGCCGCACTCGACTCATTCGCTTCAGACTGACCGACCCAAATCATCCCCTGCTGGGCAGCAAAGACCGCCAGTTGGACAAGCGAACTGAGTTTATCCCCGCTCATGCTGCCAGAATTCGTAAAACCCGCCGCAATTTTATCCTTCCATCCTTGCGTAAACCAGACTTTGGATGACGCATCCATAAAGGTTTTAAACGGGGCGGAAAGCGACCCCATATAGGTTGGCGCCCCAAAAATGATGGCTTTGGCCAAAGCCAGCTTAGCCCAATCAGCATCGCCAATTGTACCTTGGGCATTTACTTTAACCAAATCGGCCCCCGCTCCCTTGGCAATAGCCTTGGCAACGACTTCCGTATGACCGTAACCGGAGTGAAAAACAACAACAACGTCAGACATAACTTAAATCTCCACAAAATTACTGGTTAACAGAAGGCTGAATATTGGCTTCGGCATCAATGGTGAGTTGCACCTCATCCGACACACCCGGCAAAGCATATGTGATACCAAACTCGGAGCGTTTAACCGTTCCGGTTGCTGTGAATCCCGCCGTTTTCAACTTACTGATCGGGTTTTCACCAATTTTGTTGAGTGTTACATCAAGCGTCACGGGTTTGGTCACACCCAAAAGGGTCAGGTCACCCGTCACCTTGGCGGTAGTGGCACTCATCACATCAACTTTGGTGCTTTTGAAAGTCGCCTCCGGAAATTTTTCAGAATTAAAGAATTTGTCCGCACGCAAATGTTCGTTAAACAGATCAATCCCTGTCACAACACTACCGGTTCTAACCACTACATCAACTTTGGAAGCATCTGGATGAGCCTCATCAAGGGCGACCATTCCGGTTATAGTTGCAAATTTTCCCGAAGGGTTCGAAAAACCGAAATGATTGGCTTTCCAGTACAAATTGGTATGAAACGGATCAAACGTGTAGGTATCGGCTGCCTGAGCTGGAAGGGCAGTTGCCAAAGCCAGAAAAGCGGTACAGCCAAGTGCGAATGTCTTCATGGAATTTTTCTCCTAAAAATTTAAAAAAACAATTTACTCGTGTGCTGAAACATATAATGTGACCGTATATAAAGAAAAGTAGGCAGTATTTATATACTTGGTATGCAAACGCATACTTTAGAGGAAATGCAATGAACGCAGCCCCGAAAAGAAAACAAGATGAACATGCCAGCGAAGGAAAGACTCCCTGTCCGGCGCAGCTTACCCTCTCCCTGATCGCCAACAAATGGTCGCTTGGCATAATACACGCTCTGGTCATAACCCCCAGTAACACGCTGCGCTTTGGTGAGTTGATGCGCCTTGTAGGTAAAATCACCCAGCGCGAACTCACCAAACAACTGCGTGAATTTGAAAAATCAGGTCTCGTCATGCGTACCAGCTACCCCGAAGTCCCGCCGCGCGTTGAATACCGCCTGACTAAACTAGGCCTCTCGCTCGAAGGTCCCGTCGAAGCTCTCAATGACTGGGCAGCAGAGCATGGCCGCGCCATCATCAAGAACCGCGAGAAATACAGTGAACAAGAATGACTGCCTCTCCACCTAAAACAGCCCTCATCACAGGCATCACCGGACAAGACGGCATTTATCTGGCGCAGTTCCTGCTGGAGAAGGGTTATACCGTCCACGGCCTGCATCGCTATACATCGCGCCCGCACGAACCGCGCCACGAAGACTATATTCCCGATGACCTGCGCGCGGCGCGACGCTTTAACCTGCATTACGGCGAAATGACGGATGCTTCATCTCTCACACGTATTGTCGCGGCAACACGACCCAATGAAATTTATAACCTTGCCGCGCAAAGCCATGTACATGTGAGCTTCGAAACACCGGAATACACCGCCAACACCGATGCGTTTGGCACATTGCGTTTGCTGGAATCGCTGCGCCTCACCGGCCTTGAAAAAACCACCAGATTTTTTCAAGCTTCAACCTCTGAGCTCTACGGCAAAGCCCGCGAAACCCCGCAGACAGAAAAAACCCCTTTCTACCCGCGCAGCCCCTACGCCGTTGCCAAACTCTATGCCTACTGGATCACGGTGAATTACCGCGAGGCTTACGGCATCTTTGCCAGCAACGGCATTTTATTCAACCACGAAAGCCCGCTGCGCGGTGACGAATTCGTCACACAAAAAATAATCAAATCCGCCCTGCGGATTTACGAAGGAAAACAGGATTGTCTTTATCTCGGCAATCTCGATTCCTCGCGTGACTGGGGACACGCCCGCGACTACGTGGAAGGCATGTGGAAAATCATGCAAGCCCCGCACGCCGATGATTTTATCCTCGCCACCGGACACAGCACCACCGTCCGCCAGTTTGCGCAACTGGCCTTTGAAGAACTTGGCATTAGCGTGGAATGGAGTGGCGCAGGGCTTAAAGAAACCGGAATATGTGCACGCACGGGCAAAATCATCGTCCGCGTGGATCCGCAATTCCGGCGACCCACCGAAGTCGAATACCTGATCGGCGATAGCAGTAAGGCCGCGCGCGAACTAGGCTGGAGCGCCCGCACCAGCCTTTCCGACCTGATTAAGGATATGATGAACGCCGCGCAAAAAGAAACCCGCCTAAGAGCCGCCGCATGATTGAGCGTGTTCTCCTCACTGGCGCGACCGGTATGCTAGGAAGTTCCCTCCACCGCGCCGCAAAGATACTTAGCCCCGCATGGACAATATTGGCGCCCCCACATTATGTTCTAGACCTAACAAACCCGCACGCAGTAACGGACTACCTTGCCAAAAATGCCGTTGACCTTGTCATTCATGCCGCCGGAAAAGTAGGAGGCATCACCGCCAACATGAATGACCAAAGCGGATTTTTAACCCATAATATGCTGATGGGCCTCAACCTCATTGAGGCCGCACGGAGTGCAGGCGTAAAGAATTTTATCAATTTCGGCAGCTCCTGCATGTACCCGCGCAACCTGCACGGAACCTTGTCGGAAGATGATCTCTTGACCGCCCCTCTTGAGCCCACGAATGAAGGCTACGCTCTTGCCAAAATCGCTGCCGCCAAGCTCTGCGCCTATATCGCCGAGCAATATGGCCTTGCCTACCGCACCTTTATTCCCTGTAATCTTTACGGCCCAAATGATAACTATGATCCATCGCGCAGCCATGTGCTAGCCGCAGCACTCCTAAAAATCCACACCGCAAAAGTGCAGCAAAAAAACAGCGTTGAAATCTGGGGCGATGGCACCGTGCGCCGCGAGTTTGTATTTGTCGATGATCTCGCCCGTTTCGCAATCACACACGCCGATGCGCTCGCGGAGTTCCCCCCTCTTCTCAATACTGGGGCTGGCGCAGACATCAGCATCAATGACCTATACACCTCACTGGCCCGCGTGATCGGCTTTACAGGAAAGTTCACGCATAACCTCACGGCTCCCGTGGGGATGACACGAAAACTCATGAACTCGGACAGAGCAAAGGCTCTGGGCTGGCAGCCCACAACAAATCTGACAGATGGCCTGCGCCTCACTTACGCTTCATTTTTGAAAGAACAAAGAACTACGCCGGAATAGGATCTTCCGCGCTCTGACCATGCGGCAAGCTCGCCCGCACCTTGTGCGTAAAGCGCAAAAACTTGTAAGGGTTTTTGATAAAGGGCAACTGCAAATCCCCGACAAAACGCGAATCAAGTTTGATGTCACCAAAATTTAGCAAATGGCCGATTAGCCCGTGATGAACTTTCTCTTCCTTGATTTCCGAAAGCTCGAGTTCCTCAACCGTGACAAAGAACAAGCCTGTTTTATATATGACGCGGTGATCGGTAATGGCAATCTCCGTCCCGTAATATTTCAGCAGCATGATGATGCCCACCATCAGGCCAATGGCAGCGCACACATAAACCGAAAAATCATCCTCGAACGAAAAAATAAACGGAAAGAGCACCGCATAATCTTTGCGCGGAGAAACATAATCAAGCACATGCCAAATCGCAATATCGCACAGGAAACCAAACATCGTGAGGAAGAAGAACCAGAAAAGCCCTTCAGCCAGATATATCCAGTGGGGGCGAATAATGTAAACCAGCCGCTCATCCCTACTCGTGAAATGTTTAGCAATAAAGCTCATGATACGCCTCCAGCCGCATTTCATTATGAAACTTTTGCAGCGCTTTGACCAGACGGGATGGAAAGGTGCCTAATCTGTGTAATGCGCATTGCCAAACTTATAATTTCTTAATTATTATGAATAATTAAATTCCACGCACCTTTGCATGGGTGGTTTCATTCATGTCCTTCCCCAGCCGTTATGTCGGTGCTAATGGTTCGCTTGATGACTCAAGAATTACCGCCAGACCCTTTTTTACTTCTCGGGATATCACCTGATAACGTATAAAGCTGTAGACCTCGTCCAACGCGATCATCCCAAGGCTGCCCCAGACCAGCGACAGCAGCCACCACGGGGACCAATTATTGCCGTCTGCTATCATCAAGACGCCCAAATAGGTGGCGGCAAAATAAATTATAAATAAAGGGATCCCCGTCAGCATGTCCCCCAGCTTTTGCGTATTGATGAAATTTTTAACGAATGGATAAATCATAATAAACGGTGAAAGAGCCAAGACGCCTGTCATCATGGCGAACATGGCGCCGATACAGAATACGAATGCAAAAGCGCCCCCGATATAAGGCACGTCCATCAATTTTTCCATTGGCCGCTTATTATGGTAGTCATATTTCCGGCGTCCGGTCAGAGTGTCTTCGTATCGCCTTGGCGGCGTCTCCGGTTCCAGCTTTTTTGCGTATGACGTTTTAAACTGCCCCGACCATTTTACCTTGCCCTGCGCTGGCGCCTCTGTTTTGGGAGTCTGGGCTTCTTGGATAGGCAAACGTCCAGTACGGTATGCCTCCAGCAAAAGAGCTTTGGTTTTGGTCGCAGCCACAAAATTTTCTGATGCCGATAGCTTTTCTTTGTAATTGCCTCTGGTGTCAGGATGGTACCGCTTGGCTAAAATTCTGTACGCTGCCTTAACTTTTTCTTCGCTAACCGTCGCTTTGTCCAATTCAAACCATTCTAATGCTGTTTGAATATCAATAGGTACCCGCGCGACCAAAAATGCCTCCACCTGAGTATGCTTTCCAATCTTTGAAAAGGTTAGCACGCATTCTCCGTTTCTCCAGCGTTATTTGTTCAAACGTCAACGCTCAACGGCAATCGTTTCTGTGACATGTAGCCTAAAAAGCCGCCGTGAATCTTAATAAATTATGGAAATAGAATCGGGGAAATGGTGCCGGATGCAGGATTTGAACCCGCGACCTTCGGTTTACAAAACCGCTGCACTACCACTGTGCTAATCCGGCGCAGCCCATTAAAGAGAGATAATAGGTCAAATTTCGCCGCATAATACCTATTTTTTTGGTTTTGAAAAGTATTTCCTTCATTCCCTTGAATCTGGTAATTTACTTCGAAGTTTGTTAAGAGTTTTGGGTGTAGTATATTCGGGAAAACCCGCCCGGCGATATGCACCCTATTAATTTTTCATAAAAGAGTAAGCCCGTGTCCGAGAATAAGAATAACACACACGATAATGCTATTGCCTACACAGGGCTGGCCATTATGGCGCTTTTGCTGTTTTGGCTCTTCTGGGTTTACCAGTCACAAAACGTGCGCAACATGATGCGCTGGATCCGCGTGGGAGAAATGCATGTCAGCAGTGTGTTTCTCGGGGATGACCATATCCTCACCGAACAGGGAAAAATAAAATTCAAACGTAACGGCGACCCGATGACCCTCGGCGAGGTGCGCGACGCCCTTTCCGCCGATAGCATGACCAAGGACAAACTGACCGAACCCTTGATGGACCTTGCAGCAACGGGCGGTGTTACGCCACTACGCTATGTTATCTCGATTATCCTGCTGGTGTTGGGTTTCTGGGCGCTCTATTCCGGCCCGCGCGCCCACTTCCGGCGCAAACTTGACCTCAACTTGCTGATCAAACGCCAGTCCAAAAACTTTCCCATGATTTCACCCTTCGTGACATTCAATCCGTCCAACCAACCGCCACGCCCCCCCGGGGCGCCGGTTCCGGCAGAGCTGCCAAGCTTTGCCGAGGCCTTAGGCCCCGAAGAATGGGTTGCCTACTTTGATGTCCCCATCCCAGATGGCAAACTCGATACCGAAGCCGCCACCCGCTCTTTTTCCAAACAACTGGGGCCTCCATGGCGTGGTTATGCCCACATGGCACCTTACCGTCAGGTATTGCTTGCAGCCTTCTGCCTCAAGTCGGTGCGCAAACGCGCGGATGCCGACCGCATTCTTGGTGAACTCTCAAAAGCATGGACATTTGAAGGCGGCCTGCGCCTGAGTGGCAAGCTACTGGCTGAAGCCCGTAAAATTCTCAAGAACCGTGATGTAACCGCAAAAATTTTCAGCAAATGCAACCAGCACGCCTATGAAAACACAGCCCTGTTGCGCGCCCTCGCCGTCGCGCGCGAAGAAGGTGGCGTTTTGGCTCCGGCACAATTTATCTGGCTCAGGGGATATGACCGCACGTTGTGGTATCCCCTCAATAATCTGGGACGCCAAGCCTATCACATGGAAGCCCTTGGCGCGATGTGCCATTACAAGGCCGAAAAAGCAACCCAACGCCCTATTCCCCGCCCAAAAGTTGAAGACGCCGTTAAATCGATTACTGAATACATGGCCTCAACCAACGCAAGACCAGTCCCTGCTTTGGATTATTCAAAATCCAAAAAACGCGCGATTAAAAAAGTACAAGGAAAATAAACATGACCAGTAAACATGTATCGTCAGCAAAAGTCATCGAAGGCACATTGATCATATCTTTGCCAGATGCACTGACTCCCGTTGTCTGGCAAATGGAGCTGGGGCAAACAAAAGCCTCCGCCTTGGAAGTACGCAACAACGACAATGGGACATCCTCTCTGGTTCTCAAAACACCGCGGCAAGACATCGAAGAAGTTGCAATTTTCAATGACCGTAACGTGGCCCTCAAAGCACT
Source organism: Pseudobdellovibrionaceae bacterium (assembly GCA_041674725.1). Classification (GTDB taxonomy): domain Bacteria; phylum Pseudomonadota; class Alphaproteobacteria; order Micavibrionales; family Micavibrionaceae; genus UBA1573. Next base: position 244,774 of record JBAYVC010000003.1, read on the forward strand.
GATGCTGATCTCCAAAGCCATGGAAAAAAGTGAGGGCCAACTCAAATCCGGCAATTTCGGGGCTTTTGACAAAGTTACGCAAGCAGAGAAATCGTCAGGATTTTTCAAATTTTTGTTTAAGTTTGTCGGAATAGTTATGGGGATTGTTGTTACGGTTTTCATCCTCCTGACGGTTGTCGGATTTCTTCTAAGTGGTGGAAAAGGGGGAGAATCCGCCTCAGTCGCTGACAAAAATACGCCCGTCTCGGCCGAAGATTTTCTGGAAGGGAGATAAAGGATGGCACTCGACCAGAAGTATGAAGTAAGACACGCCACCCTCCTGCGTGACTCACGCCCGATGATGGTGCGGATCGGCGATTGGCTGTCACGCCCCGACCATTCCTTTACCGTCTTTTTCGGCCTCGCAATTGGTTTCCACTTCAGCAACGCCTTTATGCAATGGGCCGACGCCATTCTTGTACTTGGACTCATTTATTTATGGTGGCTTAAAACGCGCGATCATGGACTGGTCTTCCGCATGCCGCTTGGCTCAAAACTCAAATCGAAAAAGGCCAAGGGAAAACCGGGCGATGGAATTCTCTATCTGGGTAACATCGACCCCAAACGCGAAGAAGTATGGTTTAGCAATTCCGATGTGCGTACGCATATTCTCTATCTCGGGACAACCGGTTCAGGTAAAACCGAAGGCCTCAAGGCCATGGCCAGCAACGCCCTCGCATGGTCATCGGGATTTGTCTATATTGACGGTAAGGCCGATACTGACCTGTGGTCAGCTCTCTCTTCGCTAGTCCGACGCTTTGGCCGCGATGACGACCTGCTGGTTCTTAACTATATGACCGGAAACTCGGACCGCAAAGCCCCATCCAACACCATGAACCCGTTCTCGAGCGGGTCAGCCTCTTACCTCACCAACATGCTCGTCTCCCTGATGCCGGACGCCGAAGGCGACAACGCAATGTGGAAAGAGCGTGCTGTGTCCTTGATCAGCTCGCTGATGCCGGTCATGACATGGAAGCGCGACCATCAGGATATTCCGATGAGTGTGGGCACCATCCGCCAAAATCTGGCGCTGGGAAGTATCGTCAAACTCTCGCGTGATGAAGTTCTCCCCGAATATCTGCGCACCGGTCTGCGCGGCTATCTCGAAACGCTCCCCGGCTATGTTGACGCCGCCTTTGATGATGAAGGCCGCGACAAGCCCGCAAGCCCCGACCAACCGATGATTGATACAACAACCGCCAAGACACAGCACGGCTACCTCTCGATGCAGTTCACCCGCTCCCTGCAATCACTGGCCGATGACTATGGCTACATCTTTGACAGCCAAGCCGCCGATGTGGACATGGTGGACGTGGTTCTAAACCGCCGCATTCTGATTGTTCTGATCCCCGCGCTTGAAAAATCGGCAGATGAAACAGCCAACCTCGGTAAAATTGTTGCCGCAACCCTCAAAGGGATGATGGGTTCATCACTCGGCGCTACCGTCGAAGGCGACAGCGCCACCGTGATTGAAAACAAATCAACCAATTCGTCCACACCCTTTATGACGATCTTTGATGAGGTCGGTTACTACGCCGCGCAAGGTATGGCGGTTATGGCGGCTCAAGCACGTTCTCTGGGCTTTAGCATGATCTTCTCAGCACAGGATTTGCCTGCCCTTGAGAAACGCGTAAAAGAAGAAGCCCGCTCGATAGCCGCAAACTGTAACATCAAAATTTTCGGTAAACTCGAAGACCCAACACAAACCAAAGAGTTTTTTGAAAAAACCGTGGGCTCCTCCTTCGTAACCGAAGTTTCTGGTTTCAGTGCCCAACCCGGCGGCATGACGCGTAACTATGACGATACATTGCAAGCAGGAGTTCAGCTTCGTGGCCGTGCCAACTATGACTCGGTGCGTTCATTCGGTCCCGGCCAAGCCGTTATCGCTTTCGGTGACAGTGTTGTGGATGTTCGTTTCTTCTATACCAACATTGAGCACGCCAAAGCGATGCGTGTCACACGTTATATCGCCTTGCCTCCACCTGATGAAGCCCACACCAAACATCTGGGCAACATTACAAAGCTCCGCGATGTTATGGTCAAAAAGGGCTGGACGGCGCGCAAAGCCGATGTCGCCATTCCGACCTCAAACGAAATCAAGGCTCTGGTTGAGGCCGTCAAAATCGCTCGTGATACAGAAGCCTCTGCTGTAGATACAGGCGCCTACGCCCTCGCCAATGTCTATGCTATCGCTCACCCGATCGACCTGAGCGATGATGCTCCCGAAACAATGGCTCCTACCGCACCAACAACCCCCGCCTTTACAGCGCCACCGGCAGCCCAACAACCTGTCGCCACAGCTCCTGCTTCATCCGACGCAGGGGGAAGCCCAATGAGCTTCTTCACCAAGTCCCCTGCCGCAGCGGCAGCTCCAGCGCAAACCGCCCCCGTATCCTACAACGCCCTGCCGGAAGAATCGGCGCAGATGCCGCCGCAACAGGAAACTTATACAACCACAGAAGCACTGGAAGAAGTCGCGCTGGACATCGAAACCAAAAACATTCTGGAAGAAGCCGCGCAGAAGGCTCGTAAATCTATCTTCCGTGCCGACGACACTGAAGAAGAGACAAAGTAAAAACCGAATTGGAAAAAGGCCAGCAATGCTGGCCTTTTTTATTTTTCATGCAACCACGTTCTACATCCGTGCAGGAATTTTGATCCCGACCATATCCAGCAGCAATTCAAGCTGCGCAAGCACCATCGCCGAAAGCGTAAGCCATGACTGGCGCTGCACTGTGTTTTCTTCCGACAAAATATGCGTGTTGCCGTAAAAGGAACTGAACGCCTGCGCAAGCTTGTAGGCATGATCGCACAGCACATGCGGCGTATAATATTTAACTGCCTGCTCGATCACTTCAGGAAATTCGGTGAGCAGCAAATAGAGAGCGCGATCCGCGTCCGTCACCAGAATTTCACTGCCATGCACATACTCCGCCTTAGCGAGCAAGGATTTAATCCGCACAGCCTGATACAGCAAATAGGGGCCGGTCTTGCCTTCAAAACTGGTCATGCGGTCAAGATCAAACACATAATCGGCAATACGGTTATTCTGAAGATCCGCAAATTTTATGGCAGCCACCGCCACCTTCATCGCAATATCTTCACGTTCCTCCGCAGGAAAATCAGCCGCAGCGCCCGCTTCATTAAGACGCTCCCGCGCCTTGGTAATGCCAAGCTCTATCAAATCTTCAAGGCGCAAAATACCGCCATCGCGGGTTTTAAAGGGCTTGCCATCCGTCCCATTCATTGTGCCAAATCCGGCATGGGTCAATTCAACATTTTCAGGAACGATCCCCGTAATATGCCCCGCGCGAAACACCTGATTAAAATGCAAATTCTGGCGTTGATCGACAATATAAACGATTTTGGAGGGATGATAATTTTTTATCCGATCAACCAAGGTTGCTAAATCCGTGGTGCCGTACATCACACCACCATCACGTTTGTAAAGAATGAGGGGTGGAAATTCTTTTGTATCATCGTTGCGTTTGACGTGAACAACAACAGCCCCGTCGCTCTCAACCGCAAAGCCCCGCTGTTTAAGATCATCCACCATCGGCGCAATCAGATCATGCACATCCGACTCGCCCTTCCACAGATCAAAATGAACATTAAGCGCCGTAAAATTGGCTTTCATCGAGTCCACAGAAACATTCAGCATATGCTTCCACAGCGCGTAATAGCCAGAACGTTTATTCTGCAACTCTACCGTTGCTTTGTGTGAAAGCGCCATGCGCGCAGGATCGGCCTTGGAATCACCCGATGCTTTGGGATAAATTACCGCGAGGTCTTCAATTGAAACGGGGGACTCCACAGGGTACGGTCCCGTAAATGCAGCATCAAAATACACCCAGTCAGGGTACATAATCTCCAGCTCGGAAATCACCATCCCCATCATGGTGCCCCAATCGCCCATATGGATATCACCAATCGTATTAAATCCGGCAAACTTCATGATCCGCCGTACCGAGTCCCCGATAATCGAGGCACGCAAATGCCCAACATGCATGGCTTTAGCCACATTCGGCCCACCATAATCCAGAACGACAGTTTCCCCTTGTACAAGAGGAGAGGCCCCACACCGCGTATCCCGCACCAACAGCGCGAGATACTTTTGTAAATAGGAATCGGTCAAAGTGAGGTTAATAAACCCCGGCCCCGCAATTTCAACTTTGGCAAAAGCCGGATGAACGTTAAGCCGCATGACAATCGCCTCAGCCACCGCACGCGGATTTTTGCGGGCAGCCTTGGCAGCTGCCATCGCGCCATTACATTGGAATTGTGCAAGGTCGGGACGATCGGAACCAATCACCCGTCCAAAGGACATATCCAGCCCTTCAGCGACAAAAGCCTCACCCAAAATGCCGGATAGTTGGGAAATAAGAGAGTTCATGCTACCTACGCATCAATATTGGTGGCTTTAAGCGCGTTTTGCTGAATAAATTCACGACGCGGCTCGACAATATCGCCCATCAAGGTCGAAAAAATATCATTCGCTTCAACCGCGTCATCAATATCCACCTGCAAGAGCGAACGCACTTCGGGATCAAGTGTGGTTTCCCACAATTGCTCGGGATTCATCTCACCCAGACCTTTATAGCGCTGAATCTGAAGGCCCCGTTTCGAGAATTCAAGCACCATGTTGAAGAATCCGAGCGGCCCCGTGATAATACCAATCTCTTTTCCTTTGACCTCCAGCTTGCCAGCCGCCGCAAAATTCTCCTGCACCCATGGCATCAGATTTTGTACCCGCACCGCATCTGGCGAGCGGATCGAGTCCGAGGTAATACGGATGACTTCCGTCACCCCCCGCATCGTCCGCATCAAACGGTAACCTTCGCCTTCTTCAAAAGAAACGCTCCACCCTTTTTCATGCCGCGTGGCCATCTCGTTAAGGCGCGCAGTCAAATCAGCCGCGATCTTACCGCCCTGCTCCATATCCTGAAGAGCCGACGCATCATAAACCCCCACCGCTGCCGCTTGTTCGACGAGGTACGGGTTCCCTACACGCACATTAAGCGCGTTAAGCGAAAGCCGCAAACCTCTGGCCTTCAAACACAGGTCAAGAAAGTCGTTACCCATACGCGCGGCGCCCGTATAGTCGGTAAAGACCATCTCTTCGGACGCTGCCTGAAGCAGATAATGATCAAGTGCATCATCATTCTTTAAATACATCTCGGCAGCATTACCGCGTTTTACTTTGTAAAGCGGCGGCTGGGCAATATACAAATACCCGCGCGCAATAATATCGGGCATATAGCGGTAAAAGAAGGTGAGCAGCAACGTCCGAATATGAGATCCATCGACGTCTGCATCAGTCATAATAATGATTTTGTGATACCGGATTTTATCAACATTGAGTTCATCGTGAATACCTGTACCCAGCGCCGTGATCAGCGTACCAAGTTCTTGCGAGCCCAGAATTTTATCAAGGCGGGCACGCTCAACATTCAGGATTTTACCGCGCAGTGGCAAAATGGCTTGAGAGCGGCGATTACGTCCCTGCTTGGCCGACCCACCAGCCGAGTCCCCTTCCACAATGAAGATTTCGGATAGCGCCGGATCTTTTTCCTGACAATCAGCCAGTTTTCCTGGCAAGTTCGAAATATCCATGACCCCCTTGCGGCGTGAAAGCTCACGCGCTTTACGGGCCGCCTCACGCGCTGACGCGGCATCGACAATTTTTGAGACAATTTTTTTGGCTTCTTGGGGATGCTCTTCAAGCCACGTCCCAAGCCCCTCCACAATGGCCTGCTCGACCACAGGGCGGACTTCAGAAGACACCAGTTTGTCTTTAGTCTGGCTCGAGAATTTTGGATCAGGGACCTTGACCGAAAGAACACACGTCAAACCTTCACGCATATCTTCGCCGGAAATGGCAAGGTCTTTGGCTTTCTTCATATAACCGTTATCTTCGGCATATTTGGTGAGGAGCCGCGTGAGCGCACCCCTGAAACCCGCAAGGTGCGTTCCGCCATCGCGCTGCGGGATATTGTTGGTAAAACACAACATGGTTTCGTGGTATGAATCCGTCCACTCCATCGCCACTTCAACGGTAATGTGCTCGCCAAGATGGTTAATCGCAATCGATGGCTGAAAAATCGGGGTTTTGTTACGGTCAAGATATTCGACAAAGCTGGCAATGCCACCTTGAAAATTAAACCGGACTTCTTGCGGCTCATCCCCACGGTCATCGCGGAGTAAAATATTCACGCCGGAATTCAGGAACGCCAGCTCGCGGAGACGATCCTGCAGCGTTCCAAAATCAAATTCGGTTTTGGTAAACGTCACAGGCGAGGGCAAGAACGTAACTTCTGTGCCATTGCGGCCCGCATGAGGTTTGATCGCCTTGATCGGCGCTTCAGCTTCGCCATTGCGAAAACGCATGAACCATTCCTGACCATCGCGCCACACGCGCAGATCAAGATGGTCAGACAAAGCATTCACCACCGACACGCCCACGCCGTGAAGACCGCCCGAGACCTTGTAGGAATTTTGGTCAAACTTGCCGCCCGCATGCAATTTGGTCATGATAACTTCAGCGGCGGAGACCCCCTCTTCAGGGTGAATCGCAACGGGAATACCACGCCCGTTATCGCGCACCGTCACCGAGCCATCCTTGTTGATCGAAATCAGAATTTCATCACAATGTCCCGCAAGCGATTCATCAATCGCGTTATCGACAACTTCATACACCATATGGTGAAGGCCGGTGCCATCATCGGTATCGCCGATATACATACCGGGACGCTTACGCACAGCATCAAGGCCCCGCAGAACCTTGATCGAGTCAGCTCCATAAGAAGCAGCAGCGTCGTTCGTATTTTGTTGGGCGATAGCGGCATTTTCAGACATTATTTTTTCCTAAAATTTAAGCGTATGAAGGGGAAGAAAAACCCCTGAATTTCAACAAGTTTCCAAGGAGGATTTGTTATAGCACACCCCCCCGAAAAGACCAGTAAAAAAGGGAATTTCTAAGCGTGATTGAGGGACAATATTTGTCCGTTTTTAACCTCAAAAAATGAGGCTTCGCCTCTAACTTTTTCAAAGAGATAGAGGTCAGTTCCGCTCATCCAGACTTGCCCGCCGATTTGCCCTAACAATTTGTATAAATCCTCGCGGCGCACCTCATCCAAATGCGCGGCAATTTCATCCAAAAGAAGGATCGGCGGCGCGCCCCGCTCCATGCGGATCAAGTCGGCATGAGCCAGAACAAGGCCGATGAGCAGCGCCTTTTGTTCACCCGTCGAGCATTGACTGGCAGGCATGTTTTTGGCGGCATACGTCACCAGAAAATCGCTTTTATGCGGCCCGCGCGCGGCCCCCCCATAGACAGCATCCTCGCTACGCGAACTTTGCAAATGCGCCTTGAATTCATCCTCAAGCGCAAGCGCGGAGCGCCCCTCATGAATCAGGTGTTCAAGCTGCCCCGAGAGGGCAAGCTGCGCGACGGGGAAAGCTGCATTTTCTCGCGTCCGGCATACGGCCTGCAGCCGCTCGGTAAACATCACCCGCGCCGCGGCAACCGCCACCCCACTTTGCGCCATCTGCAACTCAAGAGCATCAAGCCATGCCGGAGAGTTTTGCCCTTCCTTAAGCAACCGCGAACGCTGCGCCATCGCATTTTCATACCGTGTCATACGCCCCGCATGTCCTGGGTCAAAATGAAACACCATCCGGTCAAAAAACTTCCGGCGGCTGGACGCCGCATCAATAAACAAACGATCCATCTGCGGGGTCAACCACAAGCAGGTAAGATAATCAGAAAGCATCGTCTGGCTTTTAACAATCTCCCCTTGAATATGCACGCTGCGCCGCTCTTTTTGACTGTCGCGCCCTGTACCGATACGAATGGAGCCGTATTGGGTCTGGGTTACAGAAAAAACGCTCCAGAACGGGTCGGAAAAAGAGCGGTTTTGAAAATCCTGAGAATCGGCACTACGCATTCCCTTACCAGGGGAAAGAAGCGACACTGCTTCCAGAATATTGGTTTTCCCCGCGCCATTAGCCCCTGTGAGCACCACAAAGGACGAGGCCAGTCCATTCAGACAGGCCTCGGTATAAGAGCGAAAATTTCGTAACGTAATATCACTGACAAAGGTCATAGCTCATAAAAATCCGCAATTATTTTGCGCAGAATCTTGAAGTGAAAACGCTGTGTCACGAGAAGCAGAAGCGCAGAGACACAGCGTTTGCAACCCAAAAGACAAGCAAAAATCAAACGCGCAGCGGCATTAGTACGTAAAGAGCACTCGGGTCACTCGTGTCCTGAATAATCGTCGGTGACGAAGGATCAGAGAGTGACATGCGGCAGCCTTCACCATCAACCTGCGAGGTGATGTCGAGCAAATAGCGTGCATTAAAACCAATCTCAAGCGCAGTTGTCTCCGACTGCACTTCGATTTCTTCTTTTGCACTTCCTGACTCAGCTGAATTGGCCGAGAGAGTCATCGTCTTGCCATTGAGCGTAATTTTAACCGCCCGTGATTTGCCATCGGAAATTGTCGAAACACGGTCAATTGCGCTTGAAAACACTTTCGGATCGACCTCAACAAACTTGTCGTTTCCGACAGGAATAACACGTTGATAATCAGGAAACGTCCCGTCAATCAATTTCGAAGTGAGGAAGATGTGATCGAACGCAAAAGTAACTTTGTTGGGCGAGAGCGAAATACGAATTTCATCGGCAGCTTCTTCCAAGAGTTTACGCAGCTCCAAAACCGTTTTACGTGGAATAATAACGCCTGGCATTCCAGCAGCGCCTTCGGGAAGCGGCATTTCGAAACGGGCCAAACGGTGCCCATCAGTCGATACGGCGCGAAGGACAGGAACACCTTCGTTCTCGGCGGCATGCACATAAATACCGTTAAGGTAATAGCGCGTCTCTTCGGTGGACATCGCAAATTTGGTGCGGTCGATCAGCGCACGCAAGTCTGCCGCGCGAGTCACAAACGACACCGGAAAATCCCCGCCGCCAAATTGCGGGAAATCAGAAACAGGGAGACAGCTCAAACGGAAATCGGAGCGCCCCGCTTTTACCGTCACGAAATGTCCCGAGGGATCAAGTTCAATCGTGATCTTGGCCGCCTCAGGAAGCTTGCGGATAATATCGTGAAGCGTAACAGCCGGAGCGGTAATTTCACCTGATTTTGTGACATCGGCGGCAATGGCCTCGGTCATCTCGATATCCATGTCGGTGGTCGCAAGAGAGAGCATTCCGTCATCGGCACGAAGCAAAACATTCGAGAGAATAGGAATAGTGCTGCGGCGTTCAACAACGCTCTGCACGTGGGCCAAAGCACGAAGGAGAGCGGCACGATCAATACTGAATTTCATAGGAAATCATCCCTTATACTAGCGATTCTGTTATGGATAGAAAAACTATAGCACATTGCTGCAAAAGGCCAAGTCACCGCGCAGAAAATCACGAGTTTTGCACAGGGATGAATTGGATTAAGCTTATGAAAATGCCCCGCCTGTCATTACAACGGCGGGGCTGTCTGGATAAAAGAGTGTTGTTGTTATATTCAGCCCGTGAGTGTCCGGCGCAAGATATCAACATCTTGTGCAAGCGAAGGGTCTTCAGCAATCAGCTCCTCGATCTTGCGCACCGCATGCATCACAGTCGTGTGATCACGTCCACCGAATTTGCGGCCAATCTCAGGAAGCGAGCGCGAGGTAAGCTGTTTTGCCAGATACATCGCCACCTGACGGGGACGCGCCACCTGACGCGCACGGCGTGCCGAATGCATATCCGAAAGTCTCACATTGTAATGCTCGGCTACCTGTTTCTGGATTTCATCAATCGTCACGCGGCGGTCATTCGAGCGCAACAGGTCTTGCAGCACTTCTTGTGTGGACTCGAGCGTAATTGCGCACTTGGTCACATCGGCATGCGCCACGATACGGTTGAGCGACCCTTCAAGCTCCCGAATATTCGAGGTGATCTTGAGCGCCAAAAACTCGAGCACGGCGTCCGGTACCTCGCGGCCAATTTGCCCGCAACGCGCTTTGAGAATGCCAAGGCGCAGATCATAGGTCGATGGATGAATATCCGCAACCAAGCCCCACGACATGCGCGAACGCAAACGCTCGTCGATGCCAGTGAGTTCCGATGGCGCGCGGTCAGCCGAAATAATGATCTGCTTGTTCTGATCAACCAACGCGTTAAATGTATGGAAGAATTCCTCCTGCGTTGAATCTTTCCCCGCAATGAACTGGATGTCATCAATCATCAAAACATCGACCGAACGGAAAATTTCCTTGAAGGTCATCGTATCCTGCGCACGGATCGCCCGCACAAACTGATACATGAATTTTTCGGCCGAGAGATACATAACGCTCTTCTCAGGGCGTTTTTCCTGCAATTCCCAAGCAATCGCATGCATCAAGTGCGTTTTGCCAAGACCAACACCACCATAGATAAACAGCGGGTTAAACGGCACATTGCATTCAACAACGCGTGAAGCAGCGGCATGTGCCAACGCGTTGGATTTACCCACCACAAACGTATCAAACTTAAAACGCGGATCAAGCGGCGAGGACAAATCAAGCTGCGCAGCCATATCATTGACATTGGCTTTGGCTGGAACCTGAAGGGCAGAACCTTCGGTCTCATCCGTTTTAACATGACCATGCACAACCACAATTTCAATGCGCTTAACCTCGGCACTGACTGCAGCGCACATCTCAAGAATACGCATCACATAATTGGTCTGAATCCAGTCTTTCATAAAACGTGTTGGGACAGATATTTCCAATGTCCCGTGATAGGCAGCTTGCAAAGCCATTGGTTTAAGCCAGCTGCGAAAAACAGCTTCGCCGAATTCCTCGCGCATCTGGTTATACACTTTATCCCACAATTCCCGTATCTCGGGCGTTGGGTCAAACGTATCAGGAGCTAAAACCTGACCATAAAGTGACACCACTGACGCTTTTTTTCCCCCGAACTCAGACATTCGACAACTCTCCTCGATTTAGTTTCAATTCCAATTGCGCCAATTTCCACACACGGCAACAATTGCATTCCCCAGACCGGAAACATCTTTCCGTTTCTGACACACCTTCTAATAACTACGCAGAGTGACTAAATTTCAGGAAATCTTGTGTTTCCTCACCTGTAACAACCAATACCCTTTTGGGAGATGACACGTATTGATCCCCCCCACGGGGCCAAGAGCACCCAACGAGCCCTCAAAAAGGGTTCGTAGGAAAAACCTAAATAAATCAAAAAATCAGTGGGAATTTCACCCGAAGGATATATTAAGCCTTAACAGCCTTAATACGGGCAGAAAGACGTGAAATCTTTCGTGCAGCGGTATTTTTATGTATAATACCTTTTGAGATACCTTTTTGAACTTCAGGCTGGCAAGCCTTGAAAGCAGCTTCAGCCGCGACTACATCTCCGGCAACCAGAGCCAGCTCCACCTTCTTGACGAAGGTACGAAGGCGGTTACGGTTCGCACTGTTAATCTTTGCCTTCTTCAGGCTTTGACGTGCACGCTTTTTTGCCGAAACATGATTGGCCATGTCTTAAACTCTCTCACATTAAATTTTTATTCAATTGTCTTGCTAACAGGGATGTTTTTAAGCCGACTTATCCCCAACTGTCAAGAAACTCTCTTCAAAAATTTGAAAATTTTTTTCTTGCCATCACGGTGTTTTTGGACTTAGCGCGAAGAGGACATAAACCCCCTCTTGAACTTTTCGTGGTTTCACAACGAGTTGCTCACCATTTCGCTCCCAAAAGCCGTATTTCTGCCGAGTCCAGCCCATCTGACCAAGAGCCTCATTATAATAGCTGATGATCTGTTTTTCATCACACTCGGAACAAAAAGCACCTTCTTGAATGATCGCTCCCGAGGCCGTATCGAATAAAAAATGCCCCTCGGGGTCACGCTTCATTCCCTCCATCACCGGAATATCGGGCAGATCGTCAAAAAAACGCTGTTCCTGCGCTTGGGCCAAAAACCCACCAAAACAGCTAAAAACAAGGCCTAAAAGAAGAAGATACCGCATCACCGCCGCCTAACCCTGCAGCCGCGGACAGTAAAAACTTGACCGCCCGCCTTGTACAATTTTTTGAATGCCCCCCGTGCGCGCCACCTGACATGTACAATCGGGGCAAGCTTTCCCCGCATGATCATAGACCGCAAGACGCACCTGAAAATTGCCGCTCTCCCCGCCCACATGGCGGTAATTGCGCAAGGTGCTGCCCCCCGCGCGGATCGCCGCGCGCAAGACATCCTTGATGGCCTTGACCAAAGTGCCGCACTCCTCAAGCGTCAGCGCACATGCAGGCCGCAACGGCGAAATTCGCGCCCAGTAGAGAGCCTCACTCGCATAAATATTACCAACACCCACCACAATTTTCTGATCCATAATCGCCTGCTTTACCGCGATACGACGCCCCTGCAAGAGGGTATAAAGAGCCACACCGGTAAATTGCCGCTCAAGCGGCTCACAACCCAAATCGCACAGCGCCGAATGGGCCTGCAAACTTCCTTCCGGCAACAAATCAATCATGCCAAAACGCCGTGGATCGTGATAGACAAGACGCGATCCATCTTCAAAATCAATCACAACATGATCATGTTTTGCACGCACATAAAACGCGCTCTTTTCATACGGGATATAATTAAACGCACCCGTCATCCCCAAATGGGCCAATACATATCGTCCATCATCAAGTGTCATCACGATATATTTTGCACGCCGCGTGAACTCCTGTATCCGGCTTCCAACAAGGCTTTTAAGCTTTGGCGACAAAGCCTTGCGCAAAGATTTGGCGTGCAATGTCACACGCGCAATACGCAGACCCTGCACCGCCCCGCGCAAACCGCGCATGACAGTCTCAACTTCGGGGAGCTCGGGCATCAACCTTCTTCCAGATCAGCGTAGCATCTCTTTCACGATCAAAAATATTCTGCTGGCGCGGGTTAAAAACCTTTTGCTCGGTAACCGGTACCAGCCATTCCATGCCCCCACCTGTCATCTTGGCGTAGCTGTTGAAATTTTTCATCGTGAAGGGGATATAGGTACGGAATGGAGCACCACGATCAAATGGACGCCCGAGATCAGGGCGCTGGCTGAGGATCAGAACGTTCCCTTCAACGCGGTAATTGCCACGGGCATAATAATATGCGCGCGCCTCATCACGCATCACAATGATCCATTCAAACGTTGTAGCCTGAAACTGCAAGGACATATTGGCCCTATCCGTTGAAGCAGACCACGCCCCCTGAAAGGAATTCATATCCAACGCAGGCTCCGCAGTATTGACGGCAAGACGCAAGGGGAGCCATTCAAACCGTTCCCTCTCGTGATGCACGAGTTTCATCATCGCCCCCACCAGCAAAGCCAGAACGATCCCGCTGATCAAAATAAACACGAGGCGGGCTGGAAGTTTTCCGACCGACTGGCGCAAAAGCGCCTTGATTTCGGACAAACGGCTGGTTGTCTCCGGCAAGGATGTGGGGCTTGGTAAAGGAGGTGGAAGTTTATCAGGCATAAAGGGAGTGTAAACGGACACTTTCCAGACCTCAAGAGCCTGTAAGGGGACGCCCCAGACCTACCCACAACAAAGAAAAAAGGCCAGAATTTCCAGCCTTTTAAGATATAAAAATTCGCAGGATTATGAGACGAAAAGCCCTCTGTTTGAGAACCGGAGCGGAGCGTACTTTAAGGTACGTGAGCACCGGAAGCACAAAACAGAGGGCTTTGCAGTCCAAAAGGCCAGAATTAATTAAAAGCCCATATCGCCCATACCGCCCATACCAGCTGCACCGGCGCCGGTGCCAGCCGATTCGTCTTTTGGCAGCTCGCAGATCATAGCTTCGGTAGTGATCATGAGGCCTGCAACGGACGCCGCATTTTGCAAGGCAGAGCGAACAACTTTAGCAGGGTCAATAATACCGGCCTTCACGAGGTCGCAGTATTTATCGCTCTGGGCATCATAACCGTAGTTATTGTCATTTTGCTCAAGGAGTTTACCCACGATGATCGACCCTTCTTTACCGGCATTCTCAACGATCTGACGGATCGGTGCTTGAATGGCGCGGCGAATGATGTCGATACCGGCTTGTTGGTCAGCATTGTCGCCTTTAAGAGCTTCAATCGCACGAGCTGCATACAAGAGAGCAACACCACCACCGGGGACGATACCTTCTTCAACAGCAGCGCGTGTTGCATGCATGGCGTCATCAACACGGTCTTTGCGTTCTTTCACTTCAACTTCGGTCGCGCCGCCCACACGGATGACAGCAACACCGCCAGCCAGTTTCGCAAGGCGTTCTTGAAGTTTTTCGCGGTCATAGTCAGAAGATGTTTCTTCAACCTGAGCGCGGATCTGGGCGCAGCGTGCTTCAATATCGGCAGAGGCTCCGGCACCATCAATAATGGTGGTGTCATCTTTGCTGATACGGATTTTCTTGGCTGAGCCAAGCATATCAAGGGTCACGTTCTCAAGTTTGATGCCGAGATCTTCGGAGATCACTTGACCGTTGGTCAGGATAGCCATGTCTTCGAGCATCGCTTTGCGGCGATCACCAAAGCCAGGAGCCTTAACCGCAGCGACTTTGAGGCCACCGCGCAGTTTGTTGACCACGAGAGTTGCAAGGGCTTCGCCTTCAACATCTTCAGCCACGATCAAAAGTGGACGACCCGACTGAACAACAGCTTCCAGAACCGGCAGAATCGACTGAAGGTTTGAAAGTTTTTTCTCGTTAAGAAGAATGTATGGATTGTCGAGCTCAACAATCATTTTCTCTGGGTTGGTCACGAAGTACGGCGAGAGGTAACCACGATCAAACTGCATTCCTTCAACCACTTCGAGTTCGGTCTCAAGTGATTTGGCTTCTTCAACAGTGATAACGCCTTCTTTACCAACCTTGTCCATCGCTTCGGCCAGTTTCGCAGCAATATCGGAATCTCCGTTTGCCGAAACAAAAGCAACCTGACGGATTTGCTCGTTGGTCTCAACTTTTTTAGCGGAGGCTTTGAGGCTTTCAACACAAGCAGAAACAGCTTTGTCGATCCCGCGTTTTACGTCCATCGGATTCATACCGGCAGCAATTGACTTGATGCCTTCGCGAATAATCGCTTGAGCCAAAACCGTTGCCGTAGTTGTTCCGTCACCCGCTTGATCGTTGGCTTTTGAAGCCACTTCACGCACGAGCTGTGCGCCCATGTTTTCGAATCCGTCAGCCAATTCGATTTCTTTCGCAACCGATACACCGTCTTTAGTCGAGCGTGGTGCACCGAACGAACGGGCGATAATCACGTTACGGCCTTTGGGACCCAGTGTTACTTTTACCGCGTCGGCAATGATATCGACACCGGCAAGCATACGACGACGGGAATCCGCGCCAAATTTAATTTGCTTTGCAGCCATTTTATTTCTCCTAAATAGTATTGAGTTAAGTGTTCTTTTATAAATCGATGGATTTTACGGCAAGAATGGTGATTTTTCGAGGACCGGAGCACAGCGTACTTTAAGATACGTGAGCACCGGAAGCGGAGAAACATCACATTCGCAGCCCAAAAGACAAAGATTTAAGCAGCAATAACGCCCATAATGTCAGACTCTTTCATGACCAGTAATTCTTTACCGTCCATGTTAACTTCAGTGCCCGACCATTTGGAGAAGAGAACAACGTCGCCTTCTTTAACATCAAGCGGTACAACTTTGCCGCTCTCATCACGCGAACCAGAGCCAACAGCAATAACTTTGGCTTTCATGGGTTTTTCTTTGGCGGTGTCGGGAATAATAATTCCGCCGGTTGTTTTTGAATCTTCTTCGATACGTTCAAGCAGAACGCGATCATGCAGTGGACGAAATTTCATCTTTTTTCTCCAGTTTGATTGTTAAACAGCAAAAGGCAGAAACCTTTTAATGTAGCTTTTCTGCCCTTCCCTCTCACCCTACATCCGTGCGTTAGCACTCATGCACAGTGAGTGCTAACTATATAAAGAACACTCCCGAAAAAATCAAGCGCACTGCACACAAATGCGCACAGGAGCAACCCTGGCTTACGGCGCCACTCCTTTTTCTGTTAAAAACCACTTAATAAAATTTATGGTACACTGAAGAAAGAGAGTCCCAAGAAATGGGCTCCCCGTTAAAAGGGGTCAAAAACGGAGGTTTTTAATTATGGCAAATATTATTCCACAGCTTGATGGCCTGCGCTTGACGACCGCGCATATTCTCTACCACCTGCCCGACCATCCTGCTCTACTGCAAAGCTATATTTGGCAGGAATATGACCTCGCCCCGCAATTTCCAACCCTTATCAAGTTTCTGACCTTCTGGACGCGTGAGCTTGATGGCAAACTCCACTCGGTTTATGTGGCCAACAAAACCATCATCACCCCGAGTGATGCCCGCTTCTGCGAGATTGAATTCAGCCTGCAGTAAATCTGGAATTTGATGGCAAAGATGCTAGACTGGGCAACCTATCGCCTTAGCCCCCAGAGTCACGCGCATGCGTCATCACACCACAATAATTACATCGCTCCTTCTTGTGTCGATCATCAATCTGACGGGAATATCTCCCGCACATGCCGCAACCGCCATTCCTTTCACCGTAACAGTGAGTGAAGCCGTAACGATTACAGGCACGCCGCGCATCATTCTCAATGTTGATGGCAATACACGCTATGCCACTTACGCTACAGGTTCTGGTACATCCTCCCTGACATTTACCTACAACGCCACAGTCGGCGACCTTGACCTGAACGGCATCGGCATTTCCTCCACCAATCTCGATCTGAATGGTGGAACAGTGACCGACCTGAACGGCAATATCCTCACCAACCTTGCTTTCACGCCTCCAGCCAATATGGGGTCTGTAAATATCAGCTACCCTTCACTCTCTATGGATTTTATCTATGACGCCGATGGCCGCTACACCTTCAATGGGACAGCCTATAATGACCTTACCTCATTTTTGACTGCCACAAGCGGCTTCTATGTGCGCACAGGAACAGCCACCTATTACGACAGCACAGGCCTACTCCAAACCTCTGCCGCCAACACCCCGCGCTTTGACTACAATCCATCAACACTCGCGGCCAAAGGAATATTGGTAGAGGGAAACCGCACCAATAATCAGACTTATTCATCACAGCTTGATAACGCCGCATGGACAAAATCAGAAATGTCTGTAACCGCCAACAGCGGAACCTCTCCAGATGGGACAGCAAATGCTGATCTGATCATCCCCAGCACCAACAATGCCTACCATCACATCACCAACGGCACAAAAAGCGGAACAGCATCGACCGACTACACCACCAGCATCTACGCCAAAGCCGCAGGCTATAACTATATCTATATCAACTTTACCGAAAACTCGAACAATCACTACGGCGTCTTCAATCTCACCACCTGCGCAATTGGAAACAATTCAGGGCTTCTTGGATATACGGCGCAATCACTTCCCAATGGCTGGTGCAGATTCAGCATTACCGCAACATCTACCATCACCAGCTTTGGTGCCTATATTCATGTGACCAACGTAAACGGAGCAGTCTCCTTCACCGGAGATGGCACATCAGGTGTCTATATGTATGGCGCGCAGATGGAAACAGGAAATTTTCCAACCTCCTATATCCCGACAACAACAGCCTCTGTCACGCGTGGCGAAGACTTCCTGACAGTCCCTGTTGGAGCATGGTACAACCAAAGCGCCGGAACTTTCTACCACAACACCTCATGGGTGACGGGCACCGGAACAGGTTACCCCATGCTGTTCCGCGTCGATGACAACACAAGCAGCAACCGCTGGAATTCCTTTTTTGATCAAAGCATGACCAGACTTGGAATTGACGCTTACTCGCTTGGAGCAGGACAAGGATTTATGGGAACGGCATCAACATTCTCAGGAACACAAAAAATAGCCGCAGCCCAAGCCCCTAACAGCAGCAACGCTTCGTTTAACGGAAATATATCAACCCTCGATACGACATGGAATCCGCCCACCGTCACCCAACTCAAACTTTACGGCTCCAGCGCCAGCAAGTGGCACAGCACGATCAAATACTTTCCCTTACGGGCCAGCGATACACAGCTCCAGCTTCTCACCCAGTAAGTGCTAATCTTTCTTCGACCCAGGAGCCATAGTGACCTTTAGGCCGTCAAGCGCCTCGGACATCAATATCTGGCACGACAGGCGGGAATTATCCTGAACCCCGATCGCATCTTCCATCAAACGGTCTTCTTCATCATCAGTTTTGGGGTAGAGTTTATCGAGCCATTCAGGGGCCACATACACATGACACGTCCCGCACAAACACGCCCCGCCGCATTCGGCTTTGATGGGAAGGCCGTAATCGCGGATAATCTCCATCACCCGCCAGCCCTCAAGCCCTTCAAGTTCATGCTCGACGCCCTCAAAATCGGTTACAAAAATACGCATATACCACCTTTTATTTTGGTTGATCCCCATCTGTGCGCAGCATCAAGAGACCGGTTTTTTTGGGCAAGAAATCGCGCATCGCCCAAACCAGCGCGGCTGTACTAACCAGCGCCAGCGCCATATCAAAAATCGTCATGATAAACATGCCTACAAAATCGCCCAATGCCTGAAGGGTAGGATCGGCATCTGCCCCCCCTCCCTGAAACAACTGCATAATCAGTGAGGCCGAAAACATGATCGGTACCGCCACACAGAAAAAAACGGCAATCATTTTGACTGATGACATGAATCCGGCCACTGCCTTCAGGTAATCGCGCAGCGGCATCAGCACGGCATAAGGAATATAAAGCCACACAAAACGAAACATCCAGATCGCACCAAGAAGCAAAAGAACACTCGGCACAAACATCAAAAAATCGGCAGTTCCGGCAACAGCAGCATCCCCTCCCGCTTTTTGCTTGGCGGCTTCCTCACTCATCCGCGTCATATCTTCGGGTGTCAGGTTACCAAACGTCACATAGCGCAAAATATTGGTGAAAAGTTCCAGCAATGTATAAACCAGCGTTGCCGCAATAATCCCGCGCGCCCGTGGCATCAACTTGGTAAGGAAATCCTGACCAGCCTGTTCGGGCACAAACACGGGCCAACGTTCATCTTTAAGCAAGGTGCGCAAAAACTGCGCCAGCATCCACCCTTCAGCAAGATAGGCAGGGAAGAGGATAAGGCCTTGCCGTAAAATATTACTTTCAAGTCCCAGAACATAAACACCAATGACACAAGCCAACTTGATGAGAAACGGAAAAAAGGCCAATTTTCCAAGATAAGTGCGCTCCTGCCAAACGCGATAATAACCGTATCCGACGGCATCCATAATGTTGAACTGAAATTGAGCCACCAAAACCCTCACGTACCCGCTTGTCAAAATCGCTTCAACTATAGCGCATACGGCCATGAAATCAACCAAGGAGCCTCTGAAAAGGAGATTCCTTACGCAAAATCATCGGCACTGAGCTGATCGACGATTTGCCGAGTCTGCGCCACAACACTATATCCTGCATGACGCGCTGCCCAGATTCTTGCAGCTTCAGCATAGCGCGGGGTATCAAGAACCTCGCAGATCAGAGCTTGAGCAGCTTCCCCTGAGCCATTCGGCTGGCCCACACGTCCAGCCCCCAGAGCCTCAACCCGCTTGGCTACCATCATCTGCTCGATATGATTGGGTACAATCAACTGCGCTGCGCCTGCCAGCAAAAACTGGATAAATGTCCCCGTGCCGCCATGCGTAATACAAAGGTTACAATCCTGTGTAATCTGATCAATCCGCACAGCTTCGGTAAAAACCTGCATCCCCCCCGTGCGAAGCTTAGCCGCAATCTCTTCAGGAAGACGGCGCGCCACCACCATGACGTCATGACGTGGCGCAAGACTGCTCAAAGCATTAAGCAGTGCCTCAAAATCACGACCATGTGAGAGATAGGCAAAAATCCGTTTGCGGCCTTCCACCTGTTCCGGCCACGCTACGTCCTTCCCACGATCAGCCACAAAAAAGGGGCCGCTATAAATCTCAGGCGCGCGCACCCCATAATGGTCAAGCTCGGCAAAAGTGCTGACAAATTCGCGATCAACCTTGAGCATTTCAGCTATAGAGGAAATTTGGCCTTGTCCCAAAAACCTTAGAGCTTCATTAATCACCTCAACCACTGACGCTTCATGTGTGGCAATCACATCCGGATTTTGTTTCTCCCAGTAACGTAAGGGTGGCATCGGCGTACTAAGAACTGGCACTTCGTAGCCAAGACCCACCGCCATCTTTTTAAAAGGATAGGGCCGCGCCGCCAAAAGTGCCGTCGGCGAGGAATTGGCAATCATCATATCTGGCCGCACCAGATCAAAGAGATTCTGCCATGCCTTGATAAGCACCGCGAGCTCACGCGGATCATCATAACCGCAAGGGCGCAGATCATCGGCGTAAGTTAGAACAGGCCGCGCCGTGCGCGGTGGTTTAACTTTGGCGTAAGGCGCCGCAAGCACCGTTACAGGCGTCGTACCAAGAACCGTAGCCACACCAGCAAGATTTTGCAGCGCAAGAAAAACTTTTGCGCCGCGGCCCGAAAGCTCCTCACCAATTTTAAGCAGTTTGGCAATATGCCCGAGATTATCCCCAAGCTCCCACGTCAGTAAAACGCGTTGCGGCAGCGCCATCTTACTCCTTTACCCCGAGTTTAGTCTGAAGATCGCTCGAAGACGTTGTGTACTGGAAACGTAATCTTTTATCTGGATAAATATAACGAAATGCCTGTTGCGCCATCAAGGCCGCCTCATGGAATCCCGAGAGAATAAGTTTGAGCTTCCCGGGATAGGAATTAATATCCCCGATCGAGAAAATACGCGGCGTCGTTGTCTCAAATTTTTCAGTATCTACCGGAATCAGATTTTCATGGAGGTTAAGTCCAAACTCCGCAATCGGCCCAAGCTTCATCGTCAGGCCATAGAAAGCCAAAAGCGTGTCACATGGCAAAACACTCTCGCCTTCTTCCTTCGTTTTGATCTTAAGACCGCTCATCTGCGGCGCTGTTCCTTCAATCGCCACCAGATCCGCAATTTTAAGCGTCATCTTGCCCGCAGCAACCAGTTCGCGCATTTTATTCACGCTGTCTGGTGCCGCACGGAACTCGTCACGGCGGTGAAGGAGGGTGACATGCTGCGCAATTGGCTGCAAATTGATCGCCCAATCAAGGGCCGAATCGCCCCCGCCAGCAATGACCAGATTTTTGCCGCGGAACTGTTCCATTTTGCGCACGGCGTAGAAAACGGATGTCCCTTCATACTCCTCTATCCCTACCAAAGCTGGTTTCTTGGGACTGAACGAGCCCCCGCCCGCCGCAACAATTACCACTGGTGCCACAATATGCGTTCCAGCATCTGTGACCACTTCCCATTTGCCATCTTCCCGCTTGGTCAGGCTCTCAGCCATTTGCCCCAGATGGAATGTCGGATGGAACGGCTCAATCTGCTTCATCAGATTGTCGGTAAGCGCCTGCCCCGTAATCACCGGAAAGGCGGGAATATCATAAATGGGTTTTTCCGGATAAAGTTCAGTGCACTGCCCACCCGGGCGATCGAGAATATCGATTAAATGTGCTTTAACATCAAGAAGCCCAAGCTCGAACACAGCAAAAAGACCAACCGGCCCCGCGCCGATAATAATCGCATCGGTAGTGTAAAAATTCTCATCTAACATGGGGCGAAAACCTCTGGTCTATAGTCCTTATGCCGTTTATATAAGGTAATTGCGTTTTTGAAAAGGGCAGCTCGTGACAAATATGGCGGATAACACGGCGCATACACACATCATTACACTCTGGCTGGGCCTGTGTGCCCTGATGATCCTGACCATGACCGGCATCGGCGCCATTACGCGCCTGACCGAAAGCGGCCTCTCCATCACCGAATGGAATGTCGTGAGTGGAACCCTCCCCCCTTTGTCGCATGAAAGCTGGCAAGAAGCATTTGATAAATATCAAAAAACACCCGAATTCCAGCAAAAACACGACTGGATGCGCTTAAGCGATTTCAAAAAAATCTTTTTCTGGGAATGGTTCCACCGCCTGTGGGGCCGCATGATCGGTCTGGTCTTCGCCCTTCCCTTGATCGTTTTTTGGGTAAAGGGCTGGATTGTCCGCGAGGATCGCCTCAAATTTCTGGGTCTCCTGATGCTAGGCGGCACCCAAGGCGCTCTCGGCTGGTTCATGGTCAAAAGCGGCTTGGTTGACCGCCCCTCCGTCTCCCATTTTCGCCTCGCCGCGCATCTCTCTCTCGCCCTCATCATTTACGCCTTGACCATCACCTTGATGGTTTATCTGAACCGCGCAAAAATTCCTCCTCTCAAACCGCCCGCCTCTCTCATACATCTGGGGCTAATCACGCTCACCAGCCTCACCGTGACAATAATATGGGGAGCTTTTACAGCAGGTCTTGATGCAGGTATGATCTATAATAGCTTTCCCCTGATGGGTGAAGGACTTGTTCCACCGGAACTGGGAAAAACACCCTTTCTCAGCGATTCCGCTTCGGTGCAGTTTACCCACCGCCTGCTGGCTATACTAACCGGAGCACTAACCCTTACCTATGCTTACCGCACAAAAAGGCAACACCCGCGTCTTGGCGGCGTCATTGCCGGATTGGTGTTGCTGCAAATATCATTGGGCATTGCGACTTTGCTGAGCGCTGTGATGATACCGCTCGCGGTCATGCATCAAATCTGCGCGGTTCTTTTGCTCACATCCGTTGTTGCAAGTCTCTCATGGAGCATATTTTCGCGCTCCAATATCGCGGCATAAAAATCAAGATAGGATTGAACAGTTTTGGCTTGCATAAACTCCCCTTCATACCGAGCCTTGCCCGCTGCCACAAGCCGTTCAGCCACATCCGGTTCATCCATCAAACGAACAAGGCAGGCACGCAACCCCGCCACATCATCAATATCAAAAAGCAAGCCATCTTCCCCATGCCGGACAAACTGGCGTGGGCCATCAGCACGTGCACACACCAGCGGAATACCTTGCGCCCAAGCCTGCACAAAAGTCGTTCCGAACGGCTCATACCGTGAAGGAAGCGCGCACACATCACTCTCCTGCATCAGATCGGCACGGTCAGAGCGCCACCCCAGAAAATGAATGCGCTTCTCAAGCCCCAACGTATGCGCCAGCTCTTTAAGCTCGCGCTCAAGCGGCCCGCTTCCGGCAAGCCACACATGCACGCGCGGCAAATCAGTTGCCGCACGGATTAAAACATCCAAAGCTTTGCTGGAATGATAACGCGCGAGCGTAAGCACGACAAATGCATCATCAGGTGTATCCAGCGCCGCGCGTGAAACAGGGTGCTGCAGCCGATCCACATCAGCAAAGTTATTGATATGCCGCACCTTGTCAACTGGAACACCTTCGCGAATCAGATAGTCGCGAATATCCGGCGTGATTGTGGTGAAGTAATCCGTGCTCGCAAAATATTTGAGCTTGTAATACCCACCAAGACGCGAAACCTTAAGATAGGAATGATCAGAAGAAGCAGGCGTTTTTTGCGCAGCGCGCGACATCCATGTCTGCACGATCCGCGGACGAAACTGCGCAAAAATCCGGCGAAGCGCAAAGGGCGTATAAATATCAAGCGGGCCGCCAAAGGGAAGTATATGCACGCTAAGACCCGCATCCTGCAAGCGTTTGAGACGGCGCGGGCTATTGCTGCGTATCACCACAATTTGGGGAACACCCGCCTCATGACAAGCAATACACATATCCTCAAAGGCGGTTTCGGCGCCGCCCTCGGCAGCGCCCGCCATCACCTGCGCCACACGTAACTGCGGGTGCATACTAGAGTCCTTTGACTTGAATTTGCTTGTCAAGCGCAAGGCTCTCCGTCATCAAACGGATAATATCGGCTTGCGTTTGATCCATGCTAGAGAGAAGTTTTTCGCACTCGGCTTTGCTCGAAACAGGCGTCTCGACGATACCCTCGTTGCGGTAAATAATCGCTGCATCGAAAAGGCGCAAATGCGCGCGCACCTGTGACGGTTGTGCAAACCCTTGCAATAAAATCATCTTGTCAATCTTGCCGCGAGCTTTCTTGATGACAGGACGCAGCGCATCTTTCCATGCCTCGAAACGCTCCGTCATAGTAGTCTCCATATCAGGATTGGCAGCAGTACAAGCTTTTACAGCGCGGCCCACCGACATCTGCACATTTTCGACAGCGCGGATAGTGCCATAACCGGAATCAATTGCCGCAAATTGGCGCAGCAAATTCTCAGCAAGCCCTTGGGTAAGGGCCGCGCGTGACTCGTCAAGACGGGTAAGGGGCGTCTCGGGAACAGACGGCGCAGCAGGAGCATCAACTTCAGCTTCCGCTGCTGTTTTTTCGCTCTCCTGCGCAGCAGCGATAGGTACACTCGCCACAAATAAAAACGTCACGAAAAGCCCGAGCACTACAATACGCACAACCATATCACGCACAGCCATCACCAACATTCCTTCTATTTTTGGGTCAGTTTGTTCCACCAGCCCCGTTTTTTCTTATCAGGAGCAGACGCTGAGTCTGTCTCAGGTCCAACGTCATTCGAGGGAGCAGCAGCAGTCACTGTCTCTGTAAATTCCACAGGGGCAGTCTCTTGTAACGTCCCAGATGAAGCTTCGGCGGCAGGAGCAGCCGGCGCACGCGCACGGAAACGCTTGGCGCGGAAACCGCTTTCAGAAGAGGCGGAAGCCCCCGAAGAAACGGAAGATTCAGACGATGATGCCGTACGCGGGGTATTTTCACGCGCAACAGCATTGTCATTCTCCGGCGCAGCATTCTCACCAGTACCATCGGCCATCATTTCGGCATTCTTATCGCCACCACGGCCACGCCCACGGCCATCACGGCCACGACCACGACCTTTACCACCATCACGTGGCTCACGATCGCCACGGCCACGGCCATCACGCCCACGGCCACGGCCTTTACCACCCTCGCGCGGCTGTTCGGCATCCCCATTCTCGTCGGCGATCTCTGCAACTTCCGAACTTTGGGTTGGTTCAGCCTCGGCTTCGCCTTCAAAATCGGACTGACGAACGGTTTCATCCCCCTCTTCGTCATCATCCTGACCCACCGCATCAGGGCGAACGGCCTCAAGTTGATAGCCCGAAGGCGCCAAAGACTCATCGACGCGAATATAAACCGTAAAACCGTAACGGCGTTCGATCTCGGCCAGCATGTCGCGTTTCTGGTTAAGAATATAGATGGCAATCTCGTTCGGCAGCGACAGATAAACCTGCGCCGCACGACTGCGGGTACCTTCTTCTTCCAAAGAACGCAAAGCAAGAATGGCTACTGAATCCACCGTACGGATATGGCCAACGCCTTGGCAATGTGGACATTTCTGGAACTGCGCTTCGGTAAGGCTCGGGTTCAAACGCTGACGTGAAAGTTCAAGCAAACCAAACGACGAGATGCGTCCAACCTGAATACGCGCACGGTCCGTTGACAAGGCATCGCGAAGACGCCGCTCCACCTTGCTGTTATTGCGGTGGTCTTCCATATCGATAAAGTCAATCACCACAAGACCGCCAAGATCACGCAAACGCAGCTGACGGGCCACTTCTTCAGCGGCCTCAAGGTTGGTCTTAAGTGCTGTTTCTTCGATATGACGTTCCTTGGTCGCACGTCCCGAGTTGACGTCAATCGACACCAGGGCTTCGGTCGGGTTAATCACAAGATACCCACCGGATTTCAAATGCGCAACAGGCTCACCAATCTCCGCAATCTGGTTCTCAACCTGATAACGGTGGAAGAGTGGATATTTTTCGTCCTTGTAATGGTGAACCTTTTTAACACTGGACGGCATCAGGAGTTTCATAAATTCCTTGGCCTGTTTAAAGCCGTTATCACCAGCCACATGAATCTCTTCAATGTCGGCGGCATAGATGTCACGCACAGCACGCTTAACAAGATTGCTCTCTTCATAAATAAGCGCCGGAGCCGATGATTGCAGTGTAAGGTCGCGGATATTTTCCCACAGCCTCATCAAATAATCATGATCCCGCTTGATCTCTTCAGAACCGCGTTCGACGCCAGCCGTACGCAAAATTACCGACATCCCTTCGGGTGCATCAAGCTCCGAGAGAATTTCGCGCATACGTTTGCGTTCGGCAAAGCTCGCGATCTTACGTGACACGCCGCCACCACGTGGAGAATTCGGCATCAACACGCAATAACGGCCAGGAAGCGACAGATACGTCGTCACCGCAGCACCTTTATTGCCGCGCTCTTCCTTTTGCACCTGAATCAGCATGATCTGGCCGCGTTTAATCACTTCTTGGATTTTGTAATTGCGGTGAAGCGATGGGCGGTACGGCTGGTCACTGTCAACACCTTCGCCACCCAAAACTTCGACCTGACGATTCTGCATCGGATGACGGCTACTGCGTCCGCGTCCGCGCCCCCCGCCACCACCGCTATTATTACGACCATTGCGGCCACGAAAACGCCCACGCCCACGGCTGCGGCGTTTATCACGCGCTTCCTGTTCGGCCGCAAGGGCCTGTTCGTGATCAATATCCTGATTATCTTCAGCATAGGCCACAAAGAGTACGCATTTTTTTACACCATCTTCGCCGCGGCGATAATGGCGACGCACCCGAATAACATCTTCACGAGCTTTGAGAAGTTCCTCAACACGCAAGGCTGTTTCATACTCAAGCTCGGTTGGTTCTTCGGCATAACCTGTAACCTCAAATGTTTCAAGGTTGATCTCAGCCACTGCGCGATCAATAAATTTAGACGGCTCGGAAGCAGCTACAGCACCTTCACCTTCGGTCTCTTGTGGCACAGATGCAGTGTCCTCATCAGACTCAACCGAAGCGGACTCTTCCTCATCATCATCCTCATCATCACCTTCATCCTCATCGTTTTCTTCAGAAGTATCTTCTGAAGTGGATTCCTCTTCGCCTTCTTCGGGGGCAGCCTCATGTCCGGCAGGTGTAAATGCACCTTCACCGCCAACAACCTCAACCGCATCGGATGCGGCGCCAGTTGCAGAAGATTCTCCGCTTTCCACTTGAACCTCGGCTTGCGTGTCTTCTGCGGTAAAAGCCCGATTTTCTTCGGCAGCTTCCGCAGCCGCAAGCGCGGCCTCTTCAGCCGCAAGCGCGGCCTCTTCGGCAGCCAATGCTTCCTCGATCTCGGCGCGCTGCGCGGCAATGAGTGCCTCGCGGTCAGCAACCGGTATGCGGAAATAATCGGGGTGAATTTCCGAGAACGGCAAGAAACCATGACGGTTGCCACCAAAATTGACGAACGCCGCCTGTAGCGAGGGTTCGACACGGGTCACTTTGGCTAAGAAAATGCTGCCCTTTAATTGCTTGCGCAGCTTGCTTTCATAATCAAATTCAATCAGACGGTTACCGTCCACAACAGCTACGCGCGTTTCTTCGGCGTGCATAGCATCAATTAACATACGTTTTGGCATAAACGAACTCCTGAGTAGAGCCCGCACAACCGCATAAATCTTTAGTGCGACGGATAAAGACACTGCGGGAGGGGGCCGCAATCCTAAAAATATAAACCTATCCTGATGAGGCCTCTAAGCTGCCAGAAGCGGATTCATGACGTTGCGTTACCAGTCATCACCCGCAACCAACGTGGGCCGGAAAACCAAATCAGGATCTTCCCAACCTTGCACCACAGCTAGCGAAACCTTTCTCGATTCAAACGCATGCTATAACTCTGGCGGTCGCAAGGACAACCTAACCGGAGTGTGACATTTATGCAATAGATAACTTGAGAAATCCCTTGGAAATATCATTATGGCAACTATTAAGGGGCAAAAATAGCCGGCAATGTATCATAAAACAGCGTAGAAAGCTGTTCGCCAAAGAAATAAACCGACGTCGCAATGAACAACGAAATGCCCGTGGCAATCAGGGCATATTCAATTGCCGTCGCACCACGCGTCTCTTTTATCCATAATAAAAAATTTTTAGTAAAAGCAACTCTCTTATATCTGCCCATATTCACCTCGCACTCTATTCTATGGTACGGATAGAGCGTTTCCGTCCCCTTAAAAAAGCATAAAGATTTAGAAAATGTCGCCACAATTTGCCCTCATCAGCACCTTTCTGCTGCTATTTTTTGCCTCCAATCCCGCCACCGCCCAGCTTTTTGGCGGAGATTCGCCCCTCGGCAAACCTCCGGCCGGAATGCGCAGCATGAAAATCACCCCGCAGGAAGAGCCAAAACTCGCTCCACCGACCGCTCCCGCTCCAGCAATAACCGCCGCGCCAGTTCTCCAACCCCAATCCACCGCACCAGTTTATAAACCCCTCTCTCCCGAAAGTGCCCTTGTCAAAGAAGAAAACCTTGCCCCGTGGAGTGATCTACAACTAGCTGCCATCGCCCATAGCAAAAGCGACCTTGCACGACTGGAAGCATCAATCGAAGGTAACCGCGGTGCCGTTCCGCCCCAAGGACTCTTCCTTGCCGCCAAAGATTTTGCCGATCAAAACCAAATGGAAAAAGCCGCCCTCTATTTTTTCGTGGGCAAACTCCGCCTGACGTTTGACAAAGCCCGCTGGCCCGCCCAGCTTACTCCGGAAGACCTTGCCAAGCTCGAAGAAGACAGCGGCAAAACCCCCGATCAAGCAAAACCCAACATCACGGCGCCCATTCCACGTGACCCGCATAAACTGATGGACAGCCTCTCATCATCCATCAGCTCCCCGATTCTCAAATGGATGATGAAAGATCCTGCCCGTTTTCAGAAAGCCTTGGATGATGCCCGCGATTGGGATCTGTCCGCCCCCTACGCCTACACTACCGGCTACGAAACAGGCGTTGCCATCCCTTTTGAGAAATGGCCCAAGGCACTGAACAACGCTCGCACCGTATTTTTCAGAGATATGGGGATGCTGGCCGGAAAACTAACCGCCATTCATAAAAAATAGAGTCTAGTGGCAAAGCTGGTTAACAGCTTCCTGCACATCACGAAATTCCTGCACGAGCTCATCGCTTGTTGTTACAGGGAAACTCTCGCCAGACTCGGCGCGGGCCTGAAGTCCATCAAGCTTCCGGCCGAAACGTATCGCCCCTGCCGAACGCGCTGCCCCTTTAAGCGAATGGGCATATACAGCCGCCGATACGAAATCTTTTTTTTCAAGAGCTTGCAAGAGTTTGTCTAGAATAGGCTCCATCATCTCCGGAAAGCGCGCAAGCATCGCAAGAGCTATATCATCAATATCTCCCATCTGTTCGCGGATAACATCAAGATCAAGAGGCGTATCGTCAATCGGCCCTGACGCACTATTTTGCCCGCTAATCAAGACTGGAACCTTCCATTTTATCATCAACTGGCGCAAACCACTGAGGGAGACAGGTTTGAGGAGAACATCGTCAAAACCAGCACCAACGGCATCAAGCCGCTTGTCGTCAGCCGATAACAACACATAAATCGTGCGGTCAGGGCGCATCCGGTCAGCCTCGATCCGGCGAAAGCGCGTGACCAGTTCCAGCCCATTCATATGGGGCATCGAAAAATCGGTAACCACAAAGTGGTACGGGCGTTTGACAAACATGCCTAAGGCTTCGGCACCGTTTGCCGCCACATCAGCCTTAACACCCAAAACCTCGAGCTGGCGCGCAAATACCTCGCGCACAGCGTCTGTATCTTCAACAATCAAAACATGAGCATATTCAGTGTCCATAATATCACCTGGGCAACAGCTTGACAGAGCCTACGCTTTGCCGCAGTTTAACGTACCATAGACTTATTAATCTTTTATAAAGGAACGAAAATGTCCGGTTACAAAGTTGCCGTTGTTGGCGCCACAGGAAATGTCGGGCGGGAAATGCTCGCTATTTTACACGAGAGAAACTTCCCAGTTAAGGAAGTAGTGGCGTTGGCGTCAAGCCGCTCCGCCGGAACCGACATTTCTTTCGGTGACAAGGATATTAAAGTTCAGGACCTCGCCAAATATGACTTCACCGGAACCGATATTGTGCTCTCAAGCCCGGGCGCAAAAATATCTGCCGAATTTGCGCCACGCGCGGCAGCCGCAGGGGCCATCGTCATTGACAACACCTCGCACTTCCGCATGGATCCGGACGTACCCCTCGTTGTACCGGAAGTAAACCCTGAGGCAATCGCCGATTACAAAAAGAAAAATATCATCGCAAACCCCAACTGCTCGACCATTCAAATGGTTGTCGCTCTTAAACCCCTGCATGACGCCGCCACCATCAAACGTGTAGTCGTCTCGACTTATCAATCCGTCTCGGGAGCCGGCAAAGAAGGTATGGATGAACTCTTCAACCAGACCCGCAGCATCTTCATGAACAACACACCTCAGCCGCAACAATTCCAAAAGCAGATTGCCTTTAACTGCATCCCGCAAATCGACGTGTTCATGGATGACCGCCGCACCAAGGAAGAATGGAAGATGGAGGTTGAAACCCGCAAAATCATGGGCTCAAAAATTAAGGTCTGCGCCAACTGCGTCCGCGTTCCCGCCTTTATCGGCCATGCCGAAATGGTCAATGTCGAATTTGAACGCGAACTCACCGCCCAGCAAGCTATGGCTCTCTTGCAAAAAGCAAAAGGCGTGACCCTCATCGATTTGGAGAGTGAGATGGAATACGTAACACAAGTGGAAATTCAAGGCGAAGACAGTGTCTATGTGTCACGGATGCGCGAAGACACCACCATTGAAAATGGCCTCAATTTTTGGTGTGTGGCGGATAACCTGCGCAAAGGCGCAGCGCTCAACGCCGTCCAGATCGCCGAAGTTTTGATTAAGGACTATTTGAAAAAGTAGTATTTATCATTTGTAACTTGGAGGCGGAAATTCTAAAATCTGCACAAGAAATCGAGTTGCCGTGACGATATGTTGAACCCCTTTACCAAAAGAAATGCCGTAATTTTTTTTGCAATGGCACTCGTCATGTTGGGAAATGCATCATCATCTTTGGCGGCGGCTCCAGCCATTCCCTTCACCGTGACGATGTCCGAGGCGGTCAATATTTCAGGAACGCCGCGTATTGTTCTCGATGTTGGAGGGAACACGCGCTACGCCACCTATAGCGCCGGAACGGGAACCTCATCCCTCACCTTTACCTATACAGCCACTATAGGCGATCTTGATCTGGATGGCCTCAGTATCGCATCGGCCACACTTGATCTGAATGGCGGAAGTGTGACCGACCTCAACGGAAACCCTGAAACAAACCTGAGTTTCGTTGCGCCTGCCAACATGAGCAGTGTCAAAGTGGGTTACCCGTCCCTCTCCTTGGATTTTGTGGCAGATGCCGATGGACGCTATACGTTAAACGGCACAGCCTATAATGACCTCACATCATTCCTGAGCGCCGCAGGCGGCACATTCTCCCGTCCATCAATCGCCACCTATTTTGATAGCACAGGAACGCTACAAACAGCCGCCAGCAACACTCCGCGCTTCGACTACGATCCCACAACCCACGCTGCCAAAGGGATTCTCATCGAGGAAAGCAGGACGAACTACGTCAAAAACAGCCAGTTCAGTGGCATTCCAGTTGGAACATCAAGCAGCACAGGAAGTTGGCAACTTTCATACGGGAGTCCTCCCGGAAGCAGCATTAGCGTTACTGGTACAGGAACTCAAAATGGAATTCCCTATATAGATATACGTTACCTGCTACCAACCAACACAACGGGAGGCACACAATGGCCTTCTTTCGGAATGCTTTTCTCAGATGCGGCCACTGTTTCTGCTGGTGCCACCACAATTTTCTCCTCTTGGTTTGGCATCACATCTTATTCTTCAACTGGTGGTACATGCACAATTGGCTACTCCAACAGATCGTACACATCAGGTGGAGCATATGTATCGGAAGCAACAACCTCTTTTACATCCACAGCTTCTTATGCCTATAGAATTAGCCCCGTTATGACCCACGGGGCGACTGCAGGAAAAGCATACTTTGCAGCATATGTCGCAATACCAAACGGCGCCTCCTGCGACATTACCGTCCGACTCGGAGGACCACAATTTGAGTTAGGATCATTCCCCACCTCACTCATTCCCACAACATCAGCAACCGTGACTCGTGCCGCCGATTCATTCCACGTTTCAACCGGATCATGGACGTCTGTATCCGGCGGAACGATCTATGCCCGCGCTGACTATGGGGGACTGGCATGGCCACCGGACGTTGGCGGCGTTTTTGCGCTCAACGATAACACAACAAGTAACCGGGTGGATCTGCGTGCTGGGCAAATGTCGTATTTTATCGACGGGGGTGGATCGGGCAGTACAAACTTTCCAGGAAGTTTCTCTTTTGCAGGGGGGCTTCCTAAAAAATTTGCAATTACCTATTCCGCTTCAGTTCTAGCCACATCATTTGAAGGGGCTGCAGCCACGAACGCAACCCCCGTCTTACCGTCGGGATTATCCAGATTGTGGGTTGGCAACATTGATAGCGGAGTTTATTGGCTGAACGGTCATGTTGCAGCCATCAAATATTATCCGAATACTGTCTCGAACACACAACTCCAACTCTTAACCCAATAAAAACTAAAACCCGCTGCGAGGAGGAACAAGCAGCGGGCTTCGAATGGTTGGTTTGGTGTCTTTGGTGTAGGGTCTATCAGCTGAAACTTCTAAATCCTATATTATGAGTGTCGCATATAATTATGGCGATTCTTTGGGTAAAATGTGCCTTAATCGCGCCTTAATTAAGAATTAAGCATTTTAAGACACGCGCAAAAGTATAAACACCCCCCCCCAAAGGAAGAGTATTCCCGCGTATTTACCGTTTCTTATCTTTTTGAAGAGATGATATACTACCCCTGCCACGTAGGGCATTGATTTTCAATAACTATTTCACCTCTGAGGTTCTCCACATGACACGCGCTGGTCACGACACATTGCAAACCCGTAAAACTTTGACCGTAGATGGCAAAAACTACGATTATTTCTCTCTGAAAGACGCCCAAGCCCGCCTCGGCGACCTCGCGCGCCTGCCCTTTTCCATGAAAGTCCTGTTTGAAAACCTGCTGCGCTTTGAAGATGGGCGCTCGGTGCAGGTTGAAGATATTGAAGCCCTTAAAGTTTGGCTCAAGGATAAAAAATCCGAACATGAAATTGCCTACCG
Organism: Pseudobdellovibrionaceae bacterium; assembly: GCA_041674725.1. Classification (GTDB taxonomy): domain Bacteria; phylum Pseudomonadota; class Alphaproteobacteria; order Micavibrionales; family Micavibrionaceae; genus UBA1573. The sequence goes on from JBAYVC010000003.1 coordinate 277,887, forward strand.
CCCGGCCCGCGTCCTGATGCAAGATTTTACGGGTGTCCCTGCCGTTGTTGATTTGGCTGCCATGCGCGAAGCCGTCGGCGCTCTGGGTGGTAACCGTCAAAAAATTAACCCGCTGACCGCCGTCGATCTCGTGATCGACCACTCGGTGATGGTTGGCGAATTTGGCGCACCCACATCATTTAAAGCCAACGTTGATGAAGAGTTTAAACAAAATATTGAGCGCTATCAGTTCCTCCGCTGGGGCCAAAGTGCCTTTAAAAACTTCCGCGTTGTCCCTCCCGGCACTGGCATTTGCCATCAGGTTAACCTTGAATACCTCGCCCAAACCATCTGGGTTGAAGAAGATGAAGATGAAAAAGGCACCATGATAGCCTACCCCGATACACTCGTCGGGACAGACTCTCACACCACCATGGTCAATGGCCTTGGCGTTCTTGGCTGGGGTGTGGGCGGGATTGAAGCCGAAGCCGCAATGCTGGGTCAACCCGTCTCAATGCTGATCCCCGAAGTCATTGGTTTTAAAATCACCGGAAAGATGAAAGAGGGGACTACTGCCACCGACCTCGTCTTGATGGTTACGCAGTTGCTACGTGCCAAAGGTGTCGTCAACAAATTCGTCGAATTCTATGGCCCGGGCCTTGACGCACTGTCCCTCGCCGACCGCGCAACTATCGCCAACATGGCACCAGAATATGGCGCAACCTGCGGCTTTTTCCCGATCGATGCCGAAACCATTCGCTACCTGAATTTCACCGGACGCGACCCGCACCGTGTGAGACTGGTCGAAGCTTACGCCAAAGAACAAGGCATGTGGAGGGACGCTACAACGCCGGATCCCGTCTTCACCGATACATTGGAGCTTGATCTCTCGGCAGTTGAACCTTCCCTCGCGGGCCCCAAACGCCCGCAAGACCGTGTACCACTCTCCAAAGCCGTGGACTCAATTAAGTCAGTCGTGCCTACCCTTCGTAAAGTGCCAGTTGAAGGCAAGGGCTATGATTTGGAAGATGGCGCCGTTGTTATCGCCGCCATCACCTCTTGTACCAACACATCGAACCCTGACGTTCTGGTGGCCGCTGGCCTTGTCGCGCGTAAAGCTGCGGCCAAAGGCCTCACCACCAAACCATGGGTTAAAACCTCTCTTGCCCCGGGATCGCAAGTTGTCACCGATTATTTGACCAAGGCAGGCCTTCAAGCCGACCTTGATAAACTCGGCTTTAACCTTGTGGGCTATGGCTGCACCACCTGTATCGGTAACTCGGGGCCTCTTCCGGCCCATATTGCCAAAGCCGTTGAAGCGGGAGACCTTACCGTTGCCGCCGTTCTTTCGGGCAACCGTAACTTCGAAGGTCGCGTCAACCCGCATGTCAAAGCCAACTATCTGGCCTCGCCGCCTCTGTGCGTCGCATACGCCCTTGCTGGCAACATGCACATCAATCTCCTCACCGATCCTTTGGGAACGGGAAGTGATGGCAAGCCCGTGTACCTGAAAGACATCTGGCCCACCAACGAAGAGATCCGCCAGACAGTTGAATCTTGCCTCACCGCCGACATGTTCAAATCCCGCTACGCCAACGTATTTTTAGGCCCCGAACAATGGCAAGCGATCAAGGCCGATGGATCGGGTGAAGTATACTCATGGGATGGTAAATCCACCTATGTGGCAAACCCGCCTTACTTCACGGGCATGACCAAAACAGTGAGCGGCGCAATCAGCGACATCAAGAACGCCAACATCCTCGCAGTGTTTGGTGACTCAATTACCACCGACCACATCTCTCCTGCCGGTAACATCAAAAAGGATTCACCAGCAGGGCGGTATCTCACCGAACATAACGTAGCTGTGGCCGACTTTAACTCCTACGGCGCACGACGCGGCAACCATGAAGTCATGATGCGCGGCACCTTCGCCAACATCCGTATCAAAAACGAAATGCTGGGCGGCAAAGAAGGTGGTTATACCAAATTTGTTCCAAGCGGTGAAGAAATGGCCATTTATGATGCCGCCATGAAATATCAGGAAACAGGAACGCCTCTTGTCATCTTCGGCGGTAAGGAATACGGCACAGGGTCATCGCGTGACTGGGCAGCCAAGGGCACAATCCTGCTCGGCGTCAAAGCAGTGATCACCGAAAGCTTTGAGCGTATTCACCGTTCGAATTTAGTAGGAATGGGCGTCCTGCCACTCGTCTTCAAAAACGGACAGACGCGCAAGGATTTGAATCTCACCGGCGATGAAAAAATCGACCTCACCGGCCTTGAAAAGGGCATCACTCCGCGCATGGATGTCACCCTGACCATCACCCGTAAAGATGGCAGCACCGATGAACATAAACTTCTGTGCCGTATAGATACACTTGATGAAGTTGAATATTATAAAAACGGCGGCGTACTCAAATATGTTCTACGCAGCTTGGCGGGCGCAGCCTAAGCCTCCCCCTGTCCTGACATTCAAATGCCCCCGAATGGGGGCATTTTTACTGGTGGAAAGTTATAAGGCACCATTGCCGCGTAACTGTCTCCGAACGCGTATTATTAACCGAAGCATGTGCACTCGCCCCCGTATGGAGGGACACGGTACCAGGAGCAAACTGCCTGATATTGGTGCGCGGCATACTGCTCACGCGGGCACTCATTTCTTCTGCCGATTGAACACCCGCTACATCAAGACCGCTCAAAAAAAACTCCGCGGACAAATCATCCGACCACATGACATATGTCCCCCAGCGCACAGGGGCAATATCACGGGAATCAAAAAACCAAGAACTCAGATCATCAAGATGGATCTCGGACGTAAAATCAGGGCGCGCACAACGGCTCGGTGGCACAATAACCTTCTCGGTCATAACAGTGCAACGCGCCTTCTCGGGAGAAGCTGCGCGCGCAAAATAAATATCAAGCCCCGCCTGAATAACGGGACGAAGCGATAAGAAATCATCATCCAGTGAAAACCCTTGACCAACCTCGGATACCGACCACACCCGCGGCCCCCAAAAAGGAAGGCTAACAGATGAAGGCGCAACAAAATCAATAGAGGCGGGCGATTGCGGCTCGCGAAGATCGCCCAAATCGCGCGCCTTGTCAAAGCTCGGGGCTAAACGTACGCCATCACCGGAAACACACCTTGGAGAAACAAAAAACATCAGCAACGCACCCAAATTGATCCATGATAAAATTGGGTTTGCGCAAAAATGTCAAGAAATAGCGTTAGAAATTATGTTTTCTACGGAAATCGCTAAGCAGGATTCGCAGCAGCAGCCTTGGCCGCCTCCTCGGCTTCAGCCTCGGCTTTGGCCCGCGCCTGATCAATGAGCCCCATCTGGAATCTCTCAGCTTCAGTCACAATCATTGAGAATTCTGGTTTTTCCGGACGGTAGCGGATACCATAGCGGTTCTCAAAACTGCGTATCTCGGTATTAAGCTGAGCAAGACGTCCGAGCGCAGACTGCGCCTCTTTCATTTCAGGACTGAATTTCTCAATCAAGTTTTGCCGCAGTTTTTCATTCGCCATCCCAATACGCACCCCGAGCTGAATCCCTTCAAGGAAAGCCGCACAGATGTTAAAGATCATAAAAGGCTGAATTTCATACGAGTCAGACTGCTCCACCACAAAGTTGAAAGTGGTTGTCTTATGTGGACTACGCAAAATAAGACCGCCACGCGCCATTTGAGGTTTGGCTGTAATCACCATTCCAATGTTGGAGGTGTAGGAGATATTCACCTTACGCCCCATCTCCGCAAAACTCTTTTCGGCCATATCGACGGCACCATCATAGTTACCCGGATTTTTGGCATCGCACTTTTCAATGACACTCAGGAAAAGATGTGGCTCCCCCACTTCGTAAATTAGTTTTCCCTTATGATATACTGAGACCCATTGATCGGCGTAATATTTGCGGTCATGATCCGAGCAAAGCTTGGTCCACGCGTCTTCAAAACTGAAGGGTTCGGGGCGATTGAGGAGCGCCCCCGCCCGCTGGAATGCTTGAATAAGAACCGCAGCCAGCCGAATGCAGTTATGCATGTTCTTGGAGCGGATAACAAAACTCTCAATCACGTCACCTTTGGCATTCATGAGAGGGATAACCAAACGATTGCTGGCCACCGTCATCGGCACGCCCTCCTCCGCAGCACTTGCGGTGCGGATGACAAACTTTTCACGAAGCAATGTAGTGCTGATTTCCAAACAAGAACCCCAAAATAGACAACAACCCGATTATTATACCCTATATGAACTTCAATGAAAATCTCGAAAGAGAAAAGGCTCGCAATAACTGCGAGCCATTCCCTTTTTACTTTACTCCACCCTCTGGCTCGTTTGTCCGTCCAGAACCGCCCCGCGGCGATCACAAGGTCAGGATAACAAAAGGGCATAAAGGATTTTTTAATAATTGAGTGGATTTAAATCAAAACTATCTCAAAATCAAAATATTCGGACATATTCGTATTCACAAACCAAAAAGCCCCTCACAGGGCTTTTATAACCGAAAACTAATAGCGTCCCTAGGCGGAGAATCCCAGCGTAACAGACGGACCACTCTGGGTCAAATTAACTGATGTACTACGCACCCCAACCGAAGCTGCGTTAAAACTATTACAATTATTCTCGGGCAAAGCCACACTAACCCCTTGTGTCCCCAACGCGTTCGCGATCGCATGCGTTCGCAGAGCGCTTGCCGCTCCAACCGAAACAATTGACGCAGAACCGGCCCCTTCAAGAGCTTCACTGGCAAGCATTCCTTCACGTACTGACATATCCCTATCCCCTTTTATATATTTTTTCCTATCCTAAGCGGCAACACCGCACATGACTTCCACATCGGCAACAGCTGTAATGTACGCTGGAAATTTAGGGATCCCGTTCAAAAATTCGATCATCCCAATACGAGCTTTATCAATGATCCGCTGGAGAATATCGCTCCGGTCGCAGGAAATATCCCCCACCGCCGTCTCTCCCGAACGAAAAATGATCCCATGGCTATAGACCTCCAACGTCAAAGGCTGATCCTTTGGCAACTGGGTGGGTATAACTATGACAATCGACCCGTTATCCCCTAATATAAAGTCACAACTTTGAAACATGGCACGCCCTCACAAATACACAATCACCGTAAATTATTTTTTTTAGGGAATTTTTCCCTTTTTTATTACCCCCACTGTGGCATAATTTCCCTAAGAAACTATTAACAGAATATGTTGCCATTAACGGTCATGAAAAAGCCCCCTCAAAACATTATCGTCACTGGAGCCGCAGGTTTTATCGGTTTTCACCTCGCGTCGCGCTTGGCCCGCGAATTTTCGGGCTTCACCATCCACGGCATTGACAACATCAACAGCTACTACGACCCGTCCTTAAAGCAGAGACGCCTCAGCCTCCTGAACAATTTCGCCAATTTCAAGTTCTACAAAGCAGACATTAGCAACGCCGAAGCAATCAGTACCCTGTTTAAGGCCTGCAAACCGGATATTGTCCTGCATATGGCCGCGCAAGCAGGCGTACGTTACTCGCTGGAAAATCCACAAGCCTATATCGACAGTAATGTCACGGGCCTTCTCAATGTCCTTGAAGGCTGCCGCAAAAACGAGGTTCGTCATTTGATCTACGCGTCATCAAGCTCAGTCTATGGCGCCAACACCAAAACGCCTTTTGCGACAACCGACCCTGTCGATCATCCGGTATCCCTTTATGCCGCCACCAAACGCGCTGGCGAACTGATGGCCCATACCTATGCCCATCTCTACCGTATTCCCTGCACAGGCCTGCGCTTTTTTACGGTCTATGGCCCATGGGGCCGCCCTGACATGGCGTATTACAAATTCACCCAGAAAATTCTGGCAGGCGATCCCATTGAAATATACAACAACGGCGACATGGAACGTGATTTCACCTATATTGACGACATTATCGAAGGAATTGTAGGCCTTATCCCGCACCCCCCTATACCTTCTGACGCCACAGCAGGAGCACCAGCCAAGGTCTATAATATCGGCAATAACAAGCCTGAAAAACTAGGGGATCTTGTCACCCTGCTCGAACTTGAGCTTAAACGGACAGCAAAGAAAATATACCTGCCCATGCAGGCCGGCGATGTTTATGCAACATTTGCCGATATTGATGACTTAAGCGCTCTCACCGGTTTTACACCCAAAACGCCGCTCAAGGTTGGCCTCAAAAAATTCGTGGAATGGTACAGAGGATTTAACCAGTAGAGCTAAAAGCCGTAATCTTCGGGACAAATAATAGCCCCGTGATGCGGGCAATCAGCCTTGGCGAGATGAAGAAAAAGCGGCGCCACCTGCGCAGGCGTACGCAGATCATGTCCCTGATACCCCCCGGGAAAGGCGGTATGCAGCATTTCGGTATCCACCGCGCCCGGCCGTACAATATTGACCTTAAGCGACGTATGGCGCACTTCCTCTGCCCATGTCTTGAAGAGATGCATGACTGCAGCCTTGCTGGCACCATAAGCTCCGTAGAACGGGTACGCATCAACCCCAAGACCTGAACCTGTGACCATCGCACGCCCCGCATCTGAGGCTTTAAGGAGAGGCTCAAGCGTACGGATCATCTGAACATTCGCCAGAACATTCACATGAAACACATCCTGCCAATCCACTATTTTGCTATGAGAAACCGGCATCAGTGATGGAAGAATACCGGCATTGCCTACCCATATATCAAGCCGCCCAAAACGCTCGGCAATCGTCGGACCCAGCGCCTCAAGCAAATCAATATTTTGAAGATCAAATGGCATAAGCGTAGCGCTACCGCCCTCGCTGCGGATAACATCATCCACCTCTTCAAGGCTTTTGGTAGAGCGCGCCAGCAAAATAACATGTGCCCCCGCGCGAGCATAAAGTTTGGCAACTTCCGCGCCAATCCCGCGCGAAGCGCCCGTTACCAGTGCAATCCGTCCATCAAGCAATCCGGTCATTTAACACGCCTTTTTAAGAAGAAGTTTATCCTTTAGCGCCACCGGATAATCCCCCGTAAAGCACGCATCACAAAATTTGCGCATCTCGCCTTCACGACCCTTGGCCTGTCCCATTGCTTTGTAAAGACCATCCGTGGAAATAAACGCAAGGGAATCGACACCAATAAATTTGGCAATTTCCTCAACATTATGCGAGGACGCAAGCAGTTCCTCACGCGAGGGTGTATCAATCCCGTAAAAACAGCCATAGCCAATCGGCGGCGATGAAATACGCATATGCACTTCACGCGCGCCTGCCGCTCGCACCATCTCGACAATCTTGCGCGATGTTGTCCCGCGCACAATGGAATCATCCACCAGCACAATCCTCTTGCCTTCGATAACCCCACGATTAGCATTATGTTTGCGCTTCACGCCCAAATGGCGGATTTTTTGCGTGGGCTCGATAAACGTACGTCCGACATAATGGTTACGAATGATTCCGAGCTCAAAAGGAAGACCCGCCTGCTCGGCAAAACCAAGCGCCGCCGGAACGCCGCTGTCAGGAACAGGAACCACCACATCAACGTCGCAAGGGGCTTCAATCGCAAGCTGATGGCCAATATTTTTGCGCATATCATAGACCGAGCGGCCCTCCATCTGGCTATCGGGACGCGCGAAATAGATATATTCAAAAATACAAAACCGCGAAGGTGCCTTTCCAAAAGGATGAAAACTCTGAACCCCTTCAGACGTAATAATCACCATCTCGCCCGCTTCAATATCGCGGACAAAATCAGCCCCGATAATATCAAGGGCGCAGGTTTCGGACGCGAGGATATAGGCATCGCCAAGCCGTCCTAAAACAAGAGGGCGGAACCCATGCGGATCCCGTACACCAATCATACGTCCCTCGGCAAAAGCAATCAGGGAATAGGCCCCATCAATGGCCATCAAAGCTTCGACAAAGCGGTCATAAACCGTTGTTTTTTTTGATAATGCCACAAGGTGAATAATCACCTCCGTGTCACTCGTGGACTGGAACAACGACCCCTGCTGCACGAGGGCCTGACGCAGTGTCATGGCGTTGGTGAGATTGCCATTATGGGCCACCGCAAAACCACCAAAAGACAAATCAGCATAGAGCGGCTGAACATTGCGCAGGAGCGTCTCTCCCGTGGTCGCATAGCGGTTATGACCGATCGCATAATGACCCTTGAGACGTGCAATCACCCCCGCATCATTGAAAATATCATCAACCAAACCAAGACCGCGGTGCGCATAAAAATCAGATCCGTCATACGACACAATCCCCGATGATTCCTGCCCGCGGTGCTGAAGGGAGTGAAGCCCCAGCGCTACAAGAGTGGAGGCGTCTTCATGTCCATAAATGCCGAATATGCCGCATTCTTCATGCATCCTGTCATCATGGGCAACGAGCATATCTGGTCTATTCATTAAAATCTCCCTTAGTGGTTTTCTCTGGCGCTTGCGGCTTCATCTGGTTGTCAATAATTGCGTCAAGTGCTTGACGTGCCTGCGCATCGTAACCGCCCGCATCAGAATCACCCTTATCCCCTGCACCAGAGTCTCCAGAAGGCGCTATCTTTTTATCGCCAAGAACATCAATATCCGTCAAGCGGTCACGGGCATCTTTAGTTTTATCTTCAGCTTCCTTACGGTCAGGCATAAAAGAAGAAAGCCAGTTGGACGACTGCTCGACAAAGAAAATCGTCTTGGAATGGTCAAACCATTCCTTCTTGTTCTCTTCAGGCAAAATAAGCTGGAAGGGAAAATACAAAACACCCAGCAAAACAATGCCTCGCGCAATCCCGAAGAAGACTCCTAAAGTCCGGTCAACCGGCCCAAGGCCAGAAGCCTTCACCGCACTCGAAAGAAAATAGCTCGCCAGCTGCAAAAGCAAAAAAACGATAATAAAAATCGCAGCATAAGACGATATATCTGCCACAATTGTCATCGGCACTGCATCGAAAAGTTTTTCAGGCTCTTTACCTTCGGTAATGCCAAACCAGCCACGCATAATGGGCTTTAAATCATCTCCAAACATAAAGGCAATGAGAGCCCCGCCCAGAACTCCAAAAATCGTCAAAACCTCGCGGATAAACCCACGAAAAAAAGAAACCCCTGCGGATATCAGGAGAATAACCACAACGCCAATATCAAAAAAAACGGCAATATCCATAAAGACCTACACAGGATGCGGGGGTTTCTTCTGCCACAGTAGTAAGAAAGATGGCGTTTATTTGCAAGTGCAACTTCACCTATACCGCTTTAATTATTGCGGAAATAGTCGATCATATCCTCAAGATGCGCAATTTCATGAATACGCATCCCATCGGGGGGGGCCACCTGCTTGCCTCCTGCACTGCGTACCCTCTTGGCAATCATGGCCTTGGTAAAGCCCAGTTTTGCCGATTCTTTGAGCCGTTGATCCGGTTGAGCCACAGCCCTTACCTCGCCAGACAACCCTACCTCGCCAAAGAAAACGGTATTATCCGGCACAGGCCGCCCCTGCAAGGCGCTGACCAGCGCTGCAACAACCGCCAAATCAGCCGCCGGTTCTGTAATTTTAATCCCGCCCGCCATATTGAGATAGACTTCACTACCTGAGAATTGGAGACCACATCTAGCTTCAAGGACAGCCAAAATCATCGAGAGGCGGTTTTGATCCCACCCAATAACCGAGCGGCGCGGGGCGCCATAAGGCGCAGGAGCAACAAGGGCCTGAACCTCAACCAGCAAAGGGCGAGTCCCCTCCATACCGGCAAAGACACTGCTTCCCATCACATCGCCCTGCCGCTGCGCAAGGAAAAGGGCAGAAGGGTTGGCGACCTCGGCAAGGCCCAACTCACCCATTTCAAACACACCAATTTCATCGGTCGCCCCAAAACGGTTTTTAACAGTGCGCAAAATACGGAACTGATGCCCACGATCTCCTTCAAAATAGAGAACCGTATCCACCATATGCTCAAGTACACGCGGGCCTGCAATCTGCCCATCTTTAGTAACATGCCCGACAAAAAAGGTGCACGTGCCCGTTTTCTTAACCGTGCGGATAAGCTCCTGCGCGGCCGTGCGCACCTGCGTTACCGTCCCGGGAGCAGCATCCACCGTATCGACATACATGGTCTGAATCGAGTCAATTACCAGCACGTCCACCGGATTCTGTTCGAGGGTCGCCACAATATCACGAACATTAGTGGCCGAGGCCAGAACAACAGGCGATTGGTCAAGGCCGAGGCGGCGTGCACGCAGCCGCACCTGATCTACGGCTTCCTCGCCCGAGACATAAACACATTTAAGGCCCTGCTGTGCGAGGGCGCATACAGCCTGCAGCAGCAAAGTGGACTTCCCGATCCCTGGGTCTCCGCCAAGCAAAATAGCGCAGCCCCGAACAAGCCCTCCACCTGTCACACGATCAAATTCATTAAAACCTGTTTTGAAACGCGGCGCAGGTTTAGATTCAGCATACTGAAGGCCCACTAACTCAAGCCCTTTGCCTTTTTTACCCGCACCCAGCCCCTTGGGTGGCGCGGATTGAGGTTCTTCCTGCTGCAATGAATTCCATTCACCGCATGACTCGCACTTGCCCGCCCACTGGTTATAGGACGCACCGCAAGATTGGCAAAAATACAGGAGTTTAGGCTTGGCCATCGAATCGTACCCTCGACCCTGAGAGTAGCAAATTAGGCGCGAAGAGCAAGTTGCTGATCTTGTGAACTGCACGGCGTTTTGGGCTGAGGATCATAAATCTGGAACATATGAACACCCGCCCGTATGAGATCGCCATAGAGAGCATAATCACTATGCCGCACACCTTCCATCACGATAATCTTATCAGGATAAACTTTGGCAATATCGACGATGCGTTGCAAAGCTTTACCATCTGCATCTTCACGAATCGCCTTCATGGTTTTATAGGAGAATTTAAACATATCGGCATCCTCCCCTATAAGGGTTAAACGGGCCATATTGGTCGCATCCGTTGTATCCAGATCGTCAATCGCCAACCTGAATCCCATAGCTTTAATACGGGCGAGGCACCCTAAATCGGCATCTTCAGGAATCTGCCCTTGCTCGGTTTTCTCGATCCATACTTTGCTTGCGTTGAATCCACCATCTGCGGCTAAATTTTCAAGAATTCTATGAAACCGTTCGTCAAACAACGTTTCAGCCTGAACATTCAGGCTGCATCCCCCCTGAAAAAGTTGCGCCATACGGGCAGCATGCGGAAACAACGCCAAATCGGTCCGGATTGCCAAATCAGGGGTCTGCCGTATCCCGCAGAAAAACTCTTCGGCATCCATACCATTGGGGGGCACATAAAGGATTTCGGCGTGAGGAAACGGGCCACGCGCGACAGGCACCTGAAAAGCGTCCACACGAAACGAACCCTGTCCACTGGATGCAGCCTCAAATCCGCTTGTAAGAAGCAAACTCATTAAATCCGTCCCTGTACATATTTTACATATGTTTTATAATTTTGTGACTTTTTTGTCAACGAATATTAAAAAAGACTAAACTAAAATGGCACGGCTGTTCAAGCTTAAAAAGGTCCCTTTTTATAATATCTATGGAAAAAACAGAGGGGGTCTCTTAGTTCGTTTTTCATTTTTTTGCGTTTTGAGTCCCTTTCTCTGCCGACTCTCTATTCCATAAAACCAATATCAGGAAAAATATCCTATTTCGTCAAGGGTATTATTTATAGAGGTAAAATTGGGACTTATCTGTCTTTATTTTTATGACAATAAAGTCTCATTCGCGCTGTAAGGCCCATTTGACCTGCAAACGCTCTTCCCTAAGGAGTGATGACAACACAATCTGGCGAGTTTTGGCAGGCTTAAGCCCAGCGCCGAGATAAATGCTGGACTCGAGAGAAAGTGCCGCTCCAATCCCATAAAAGCGCCAAACGCTTCCCCCGGGGAGTGTAAGTGTAACATCCTGACCTTCACCAATATCCGAGACCATGACCTTGGGATGCAAATGGAATCGCAAGACAACCTGCCGCTCGAACGTAAGAGGCACAGATGACGTGAGAGTATCTTCCCCACGCAGATCATGACCTTGTTCACTTAAAAACAGGCGCCGCTCATGTTCAATCCCCCACCGCGCGCGATAGGCATCATGCACCGCTTCGATCAGACATGCCTCTTTGTTCTCACGCCTCACGCAGCATATAGGCCCATGACGCGATGTCATCCGTCCATCATTCGAAAATTCATGCACCGGATGGCCATCCAGCATTAAAGCATTATGCGCCGCCGTGTGTTGTAAACCTCTTTGCCAGTCGGCACTGTAAGGATGCCCACCACAATTGACAAAAACACGGTCACGTCCATAAGAAAACTCAAAGGCCAGCGGCGCTGAGTGGCTCCGCTCCATATAAGGAGATTCAGGCAAAGGGGACGTATCCATCATCAAAAGAGAGCGCCCCTGCATCACCCGCTCAAACCCCGCAACAGCCCCACCTTTATGAGGACGTTTGGAGCCACGAATTTGCGAGAGTACCGATTCAACCACCTGCGGCGCACATTCCTGTCCACCGTGGAAAAGTGCCAGTTTCCGGTCGGGATAAACGAAGAACCGTAGGGTCGGTCCAATTTTCTCGAGCGCCTGATTGATCTTTTCAGGGACGGGAAGTCCGGCGCGATTCAGGGTATAACGAAGATCAAGTAGAATTTGCGCGAACTGCAATAATGCCTCAGGTGAACCAGAAACGTGCGTGCCCTCCCGCATTATCTGGCTCTCAATCTCGCGCAAAACCACATCAAACCCTTGCAGAACCCATTCTTCCCTCCCTGCAAAACTTAGGCCCGCATAAATAAGCCCCTGCGCTGCTCGCATTAAGGAAACACCTTGCAAATCGGCCGGAAAAACCCGCGACAAATGCCGCGCCTGCCGCCCCAAAGAGGCCAAATATTTTCTCTGAAAGCTCTCATCCGCACTTGCGCAAAAAAAATCATAAAAGGTCAGCCACATTGTAATGCGCTGCCCCATAATATCGGGACGCCACGTCACGCTATCCCAGCGATCAAAACTGGCAATCCAGTCCTCGACCATCACACGCGCCACACGGCGCGATGTGTCTCCGCTTACCGCGCGCAAATCACGAAGCCATGTAAATCCATGCAAGACATTTTGCCACACCGGATGTTCAATTGTATCCACCCACATAGACGGTGAAAGTGGTAAACTTAGCCCCTGATGGGAAAGAACACCGCGGCACATCAGGCGTCCCGCATCAGCGTGCCCCGGCCACGGGTCAGCCAGCTTCACCTGAAGATGACGCGGAGCGTCCCCTGAGGATAAGAGCCAATTATAAAAAGGAGAACGACACGCCGCCGTATGTGCCATACGTTTGATATTACCAAAGAATAACAGGTTGTTGTGTTCCTTGACGGCCTGCATGAGAAGCCCCCTATCCGCGCAATGCCGCAATAGCGGAAGCGTACTGCGCAGGGCCACCCTTAAAGACCGCAGTTCCCGCCACCAGAACATCAGCCCCCGCCGTAATCACATCACGCGCGGTCACAGGTGTAATCCCGCCATCCACTTCTAGGTCAATCGCACGACCCGTCGCCGCAATCATGGCCTTGGCTGTACGGATTTTATCAAGCAGCGGGATGAATGATTGTCCACCAAAACCCGGATTAACCGTCATAATCAAAACCAGATCAACCAGATCCATCACATGGGCAATGGCCGAAACAGGGGTCGCTGGATTAAGTGCCACTCCGGCTTTTTTCCCCAGCGCCTTGATCGTTTGAAGCGTCCGGTGCGTATGCGCCCCCGCTTCAGGATGAATAGTAATAATATCCGCGCCCGCATCAGCAAAATCCTTAAGGAACAGATCCACCGGCGAAATCATCAGATGAACATCGAAAATTTTAGAAGAATGAGGTCGCAGCGCCTTGACCACCAGCGGCCCGATAGTGAGGTTAGGAACAAAATGCCCATCCATCACGTCAATATGGATATAATCAGCCCCGGCCTTATCAATAGCACGCACTTCTTCGCCAAGAATGGCAAAATCAGCCGAGAGAATCGAGGGGGCGATGCGAATATTTTGGGGCATATGACAAAAGGAAAGCGGGGGATAAAAATGAAAATGGGCACTCCCTTATAGTTATAAGAGATTGCGAATCACTCGTGCAAGCCTTTTGATAAAAAAATTATTTTTAAAATTATTTCTTAAGCGCATCGGGGTGGATGCCGCACTCTTTTGAGATCATGTAATAGACCGAATAATTATCAAGAACCCCGCCCGTGCCGTGCAGTTTCACATGGTGCGCCATCGCGGCATCCATCATGATAATTGACTTGTCCGGCTGGTTACGTTTACGCAAATGTTGTTCGGTCAGGTTCACGATAATATCAACCGTCTCATCACTCACCGTAAGTTTATGGTGTTTTTCATACCCGCCTTTGAGATTTTTAATGATCTGGATGGTTTGCGGCACGTTGGGAACAGACAGGAAGACTTTTTGAAAACGACGATCCATCGCAGGATCAATCGCCACATAAATACGAAACTCGTCCAAAGTTGTCGCCCCGATCACGTGGAGGTCCCCCACCGTCAGATAAGGTTTCATCACCTCGGAAAGGCCTTTATAGGCGCTTCCCTCGCACGCAGGCATAATCTGGTGCATTTCATCGATAAACAAAATTACTTTGGGGAGATCAGGATCATGATAACGTTCAGCCACGCCTTTACAAAGTGGCAAAAACCGTCCCTGAAACTCAGCAGGCCCCAAGGTTCCCGCCGACATTGCGGCAAGATCAATTTCCATGACGCGCGCATCCTTGAGGTAATCTGGAACTTCATTCGCAACAATTTTTTGTGCAAGACCTGCGCACAGTGCCGTTTTACCCACACCAGCCGGAGCCAGCAAGGCCACGTTCTTGCGTCCCTTTTGCAGCAAAATCAAGATAGCTTGATCAATTTCCTCATCCCGTCCCGTAATCGGGTCAAAACGACCCGCCCGCGCGAGCTGTGTAAAATCACGACAATATTTATGGATAAGCTCTTCAAGCTGTTCGTCGGAAACTTTATATCTGATTTTAACTTCACTCATGGGCGGCTCTCGCGGGAATTACCAAATCAAAAAGGGGACAAAGCGGACGAAATATCCTGCTCACTATAGCCTTGAATATATAAAAGAGAGGTTAAATCACTAACCATAATATTATTACGAATCTGTTCGCGGACAAGAGGTTTAGGGCGGTAACCAACCCCGCATCCCGCCGCCGCGAGCATGGGTATATCATTAGCCCCGTCCCCAGTGGTGATAACTCCCTCCAGCGGAATACCCTGCGTCATCGCATACTGGTTCAAGAAAGCCAGTTTGGCTTCTTTATCAAGGATAGGCGGAATGACCCTCCCCGTGAGTTTTTCGTCTTCAATTTCAAGACGATTGCCATGATGGAAGTCAAACCCGCACAACTGGGCCACTGCACCGGTAAAAAATGTAAAGCCCCCCGACACCAAAACACAGCACGTCCCGAAATGCCGCATAACCTGCACCGCCTCGCGCGCACCCGCATTAACAACCATCTTGCCAAGTGTTGCGTTAAGAGCCGTGATTGGCAGTCCTTCCAACATCGCCACGCGCGCGGTCAGCGCTTCATGAAAATCAAGCTCACCGCGCATCGCCCGCGCGGTAATCGCCGAGATTTTCTCTTTAAGGCCAGCATATTCGGCAAGCTCATCAAGCGTCTCACCCGCAACAATGGTTGCATCCATATCGGCCAGAAATAATTTTTTGCGCCGTCCCGCCGCAGGCACGCAAAACACATCAAGTCCTGTGTCGAGTGCATGCGCCTGAAGATCATGAAAATTATCGGGGGATGGCGCGTGAACCAACGTCACCTCGCCCGCATAACCTTCACGCAAGGAACGGAAATCCCCGCCGTGGCCTTTGAGAAAGGATTCTACATCACACGGCACAGAAGATGCCGCTACCAGAATTGCGCTCATGAAATCCCCTAACGCTTGCGCAGACGCGCCACAAAAAAACCGTCCATCCCGCCTTGATCAAGCAGATGATAGGGCAAAATGCGAATATCCCCGCGCGGGGTAATAAGTTCCCCAAGGCCCCCAATTTCCGAGGCATGAATAGGCACACGCTCAATATCGGGACGCTGCTCAAGAAGCTTCTCGATCTGCTGTTCACCTTCCTCTTTTTGCAAGGAGCAAGTGCAGTACACCAAAATCCCGCCCGACATCAGCATCGAGACGGCATTGACAAGCAGCTTGGCCTGTAAATCAACAAGACTGCGCAAGTCTGCATGACTCTTCATCCAGATCACATCAGGGTTACGCCGCACCGTCCCTGTGGCCGAGCATGGCGCATCAAGCAAGATGAAGGGTACATTTTCGCGCGTCCGCCACACCGACGCATCGGCAACCTCAGTCTTGACCTGATCTTCAAAGCCAAGACGTTTCATATTTTCCTGAAGGCGCAAAAGCCGCTTGGCCGAACGATCAACTGCCAGCACCCGAGCGCCCTGCGCTGCCAATTGCGCGGTCTTTCCCCCAGGCGCCGCGCATAAATCCACCACCACATCATCAGGCCCAAGCGTCCCGAAAAGTGTGGCAGGAAGAGCCGCCGCCGCATCCTGCACCCACCACACACCAGCCTGATACCCGGGTAAATCCTGCACAAGGCGGGCCGCCCGCAGCCGCAATGTCCGTGTGGGCAACACATCAGCCTCAAGCTGATCCGCCCAGTGCCGCGCATCTTCGTTATAGGCAAGAGTTAGATCAAGCGCCGCCTCATTCAAATTCGCCATTGCAATATCAAGCGCACCCTTAAGGCCATAATCATTGATCCATATCTTAAGTAGCCATTCAGGGGTATTGAGGCGCGGAATATCCTGCCGCGTCGTCCAGTCTTTGCCCTCTGCCGCAATCCGGCGCAAAATGGCATTCACAAATCCCTTCATCCGGCTTTGGCCTTCAGCCTCAACCAACTGAACCGATGTATTAACTGCCGCATGATCGGGAATATTCATAAACACAAGCTGCGCCACACCAAGTCGCAAAATATATTCAAGAACTGGTGGGTTAAGCGGCTGGTCGGGCCGCACCAAAGCTCTCCGAATCAAATCATCAATCTGCCCCAGCCGCCGGATAACTGTTGCCACCATCATTCTGACAAATGATCGGTCGCGCGTTTCAAGCCGCGCAAAAGACGTTTGGTCATCAAAGGCCTGATCCAACGTATGCCGCTTGACAAAAATATCTTGTAAAATAGCCAGCGCTACCTTGCGTGCCTGAAGGATATCCCCGCCCGAAGGCCCCACAGAACCGGAATCATAAAGGTCAGGCTGAGCCGAAGGTTGAGAGAGATGCGCTGAAGGGGGCAAAGGTGCTTGGGTCATAATGCTCTGTTTTAGCCTAAAAAAGCTGCCAAGTAAATCTAAAGGCTAATCGCGGAACTTCTGGCCTTGCCCCATCAACTCTTCTTCCACATCGCACGATACAGCCAGAAGAACAGCATAAATCTCGCAGATCATATCCTCATTCTCTTCACCGGCGCGCTCTGCCACACGGTTAATAATCTCCTCGATCCGGTCGTCAAGAACCGCCGGAATACCATTTTCAGCCTTGATCGGCGCTACGTCGCGGATCACCGCCATACGTTTGACCAACAAATCCACAATCTGGTCATCAAGCACATCAATTTGCGCACGGAAAGGTTTCAATAGTGCTGCCGCTTGCGGCGAGGTCGTAGGCGCATCCTTAGCGGTTTTAGCAGGTGTGGAAGACGGTGTATTTTTCATGAATGGGACTTTCCGTTTGGCCTCAAAAGGGCTACATTTCGTTCATGCAAAAAGAAACCCCAATTCCACCCAAAAGTCCAGTAAAACCTGTCGCTTCCGAGGCTGCACCGCAACACGTCCCAAACGCCCCCCTGCCACCCGAATATGGCGGACGCAAAGGCCCCGAGGCCACGCGCTTTGGTGATTGGGAAATGAACGGCAAATGTGTTGATTTCTGATGAAAATACGTTATCTGCCCGACCATCTGATTAACCAGATCGCCGCCGGAGAGGTGGTGGAACGTCCCGCTGCCGCCGCCAAGGAACTGGTCGAGAATGCGATTGACGCTGGATCAACCCGCATTGAGGTCGAACTTGCCGAGGGCGGCAAAGACCTCCTGATCGTGCGTGACAATGGCTGCGGCATGTCCCGTGATGATGTGGCAGCCTGCCTTGACCGCCACACCACCTCGAAACTCGATAGCTCCGATCTGCAAAATATCCACTTTTTGGGATTTCGCGGCGAAGCCCTGCCCTCGATTGCTTCCGTTTCGCGCCTTAAAATCATGACTCGCGAACAAGGGGGAGACGCCCACGAGATCAGTGTGAATGACGGACAAAAATCACCGCTCAAACCAAGCGGCCACAACGAAGGCACAACCATCGAAGTACGTGATCTCTTTTACGCAACCCCTGCCCGCCTCAAATTTCTTAAAACCGCTGCAACCGAATATGGCGCTGTCAAGGAAATGCTCCAGCGGCTCGCCCTGTGCTACCCGCACATTGCCTTTCGCCTTACTCATAACGGTACGCAGTCCTTTCACTATCCTGTTTTAAGTTCAAACCCAGATGAGCAAAGCGAGCAGCGCCTGCGCCAGATTTTGGGCGATGATTTTGTGGGCAACAGCCTACCCCTTTTGCTGGAACGCCACGGCACGCGCCTTTCAGGCACTATCGGCAAACCAACCTTTAACGCCGGAACAGCAGCCAAACAATTTCTCTTTGTAAATGGTCGCGCGGTGCGCGATAAACTCCTCCTCGGGGCGCTGCGCGCCGCCTATGCCGACGTCATGGCCAAAGACCGGCATCCGGTTGTCGCGCTCTTCCTTGAGCTTCCCCCAGAAGAAGTGGATGTAAACGTTCATCCGGCCAAAGCAGAAGTTCGCTTCCGTGACAGCGCCCTCATCCGCAGCATGATTGTCGGTGGTATCCGCCAAGCCCTCCATGCACAAGATATTCGCCCTGTAACATCGCTTACCGATAATCTGGTGGCTCAACTGGGCCACAGCGCAGGAGCACCCTCCGGCTTTAATCCGCGCGCCTTCCTAACCCCCTACAGCCCATCATCATCTTATGGTTCGCAGGCGCTGCGCGAACATGTGGCCAATGCTTATGCACCTTACACCCCCCAGCAACAAGGCATGGATTTTGCGCCCTCCACGCGTTTTGATACAGCTCAGGAACCGGAAGAAACCGATACCAATTACCCTCTCGGCTCGGCGCGCGCTCAGATTCATGAGAACTATATTATCACGCAAACTCGCCAAGGCATTGTGATTGTGGATGCCCATGCTGCGCATGAACGCATTGTCTATGAACGCTTCAAGACCCAAATGCAGCAGCACGGCATTGAATCCCAAAGGCTCCTCACACCTATCATTGTAGAAATGGACGACGCCGATGCCCTGCGCTTTCTGGAACAGCGCGACCTCTTTTTAAACTCTGGTCTCGAAATCGATTCCTTTGGCACAGGCGCTATCGCCGTGCGCGCCATACCCGCCCTTCTGGTTGGCAAAATCGACATTAAAACCCTGATTGAAGATTTGGTCGATGAATTGCGGGACTTTGAAAAAACGACAGGGCTGGAAGAACGCCTCAACGCCATCCTCTCGCGCATGGCCTGCCATGGCTCAGTACGCACGGGACGGCGCCTTTCCGCCCCCGAAATGAACGCCCTTTTGCGCCGCATGGAAGAAGTTCCCCTCGCAGGCCAGTGCAATCATGGCCGTCCGACTTTTGTGGCCCTCTCGCTTGATGACATTGAAAAACTTTTTGGACGGAAATGATGACTAACCTGCCGCTCCATACACAGGTAAAAATTGCTTATGGCCTGAACCTCATCACCATCGGACTGACATCGACCCCCTCACTATGGCTGCAAAATATCGGCGTCGTAACCGGCGTAACCGCCCTCGTTCTGGCCTACATGATCGACGCCAAAGCTGAAAAAGACAGCGCCGAAGCAGGACACGCCATCTACCTGATCCGCACCATCTGGATCTGGTCGCTCTTTTTGCTTGTTGTACTGATCGGCGCCGAAACGGTTATTTTGCTAAACGGCAATAGCACCGCCATGGATGCTCTAGCCGAGCGCATGATTAACGGGCACCTCCCCTCATACAACGAACTCCGCGCCACCGCCCTGTCTTTCTTTGAGGATAATAGGGACTTGGTGATCTCCACCCTGATCCTCTGGTGCGCCCCCGCCCAGCTTTACGCCCTACTGCGCACACTGCGTGCCTTTCCGCGCGCCCTTAAAAACTACCGCCTTAAAAATCCACGCACGTGGTTTTAACAAACATTTTCCACTAGAATCATCCTGACAGCAGCGCAATCTTGTTCAATCTGCGCAACCAAAAGATCAAGCGAGGCAAATTTCATCTCATCCCTGATCTTTTGAACAGGCCGGATATGAAGGGTTTTTCCGTACAGATCACCAGTAAAATCTAGAAGATAGGCTTCCACCAAACCTATTTGAACCTCAAACATCGGACGAATGCCGATATTGGTGGCCGCCTTCATCCACATCTCATCACCTTCAACACGTACCCATGTCGCATATACCCCATAAGCAGGATGTATTGTCTCGCCCAGCGCAACATTCGCCGTAGGATAACCAATGGTGCGCCCGCGCTTATCACCATGCCCAACCTCGCCACGAATTTCCCACGGCCAGCCCAGAAGATCATTGGCTTCCTTGATCGCGCCCGCCTGCAAAAGTCCCCGTACCCGTGTCGCCGAAATAACCCCGTGGCGTTCGTCAATAAAAAGAGCCGGCGCCTGCACGTCAAACCCACAGGAGCGCAGCATATCGACATTCCCAGTGCGGTTATGGGCAAAGTGAAAATCGTGCCCGACAACAATACCGCGCGCGCCCAAAGCATCGCGCAGGATAAGCTGCATAAAATCACCCGCCGATTGCTGCGCAACGTCCCAATCAAACGGCAATACAGCCACAGCATCAACACCAAATTCCCGCAAACGTTCACACTTAACCGCCAAAGGCGTGACACGGAAAGGCAGATCATCGGGCCGGAACAAGCGGCGCGGATGTGGTTCGAACGTTAACACAATCAAAGAAGTTTGCAGCGATGTCGCCCATGCTCGTGCCTGAGCCAAAAGCATTTGATGCCCACGGTGAACCGCATCAAAATTGCCAATTACCACAACCGCATTGCGGTACTGCAAAGGCAAGGGTGAACTTAAATTAAAAAAATCCATCCGCTGTTTGTATATCACGGATGGGGCAGGGCCAAGCCAAAATTTACGAGTGATATTTTATTTATCAGTCTATTGCACCTCTTGCATTACCGAATAAGACCCTGTCACAAGGCTCAATAAACTGTCCTTTTCCTCCAGCTTCCTTAAAATACGCTGTTGGGATTTGCGGAAACTGCTGTGCCGTCCCAGCGCAAACTGGATCGTGCGGGCAAGAAGTTCGGGAGTATTGATAATCTCCTGCTTGCATACATAGTCCTGCGCGCCAATTCCGAGCATATCCACCGCCAATTCAGGATCATCAAGACCCGTAAGAATCACAATCGGCACACGCTCCTTGAAAACTTCAAGGCGCGCATAGACCTCACGGGAACTCGACGCGTCAGGAAGGCCTAGATCAAGCAGGACAAGCTGAATATCAGGCGATTCCAGCAAAGCCTGCTCGGCCTCGGCCAAGGTTCCGACGTAGATAACATTGCAGCTATAAGGCATACGAGAACTCAAAATACGCATAACAGCATAAGCATCCGTCTCACTATCCTCAACCAGCAGAACAGTGACTGGATCATGATGAGGAAGCTCGCGCAGAGCTTCGACAGACTCTTTATGTAATGTTAATGTCATAATAAACTCCTCCTTGTTTTGGTCCTATAATCACCAAATTGCATATGGTCTTTTTATCGTTGTTACTCATTGGAGATTAAACTGTCATTGCTTCCAGCACCGCTCGGAAACCTTGAAACCCTCACGCAATCCGCGTTTAAAAAGGATTTCACTCAAACACACCACGACAGCTATCCAAACTGTAACATACAATTTCAAAACAGGGAATGAATTTCATTTAAAATTGCGTATTGTATTCATTATTACAATTTATAATTAAATTTCATTTACCTCTAATCCCTGAAGTTGGAAAGGGCAGATTAACAAAAACCTTATATACTTCAACTATACGTTTAATATTTCTTGCCTTATTCTAAAAAATTAATAGAACTAACACAGTACGCTTAATGAAACCCTTACACAACTTTTCGGAATGAATTTTGGTAAAACGATCATGACCGACGTGCTAAAAACCGAATCGTTTAACGAGAAACACTTGCGATCCATTCTCGACAACACCGTGGATGGCATTGTTGTGATTAACAGTAAAGGAATTATCCTCTCATACAACCGCGCTTGCGAAATACTCTTTGGTTATAAGCCAGAGGAGGCATTGGGAAAGAACGTCAAAATGCTGATGCCTGAAAGCTACCGTACTCACCACAATGACTATATCTCAAATTATTTGACCACACACGAAGCAAAGATTATCGGGATTGGCCGCGAAGTCATCGGCGAGCGCAAAAATGGCACCCAGTTTCCCATGTGGGTGAGCATTAGCGAAATGATAGAAGAAAATGAACATTTTTTTGTCGGAATCCTCCGTGACATCACAGTACAAAAACGCCACGAAATTGAACTTAAGAAATATAATCAAGCTCTAGAACGCAGCAATCTTGAGCTTGACGATTTTGTCTATATCGTCTCGCATGACCTCAAAGAACCTGTACGCGGAATTTACAGCTACGCCCAGTTTCTGGAAGAAGATTATGCCGATAAAATCGATGCAGACGGTCAAAACAAACTCAAAAGTCTCAAACGCATGTCCTTGCGTATCAACGAACTTATCGATCGGCTGCTGTATTTCTCGCGTCTCAATAAAACGGAGCTGTCATACACCTGCATGGACCTCAACATTGTTGTCAGAGAAGTTCTTGAAATGATGGAGCATTACATCGAAGAACAAAACGCCTCTGTCACCTGCGAAACAAGCTTTCCAAATCTTTTATGCGACCAAGCACGGGTTGGCGAAATCTTCAGCAACCTGATTACCAATGGCATCAAATACAATAATTCGCCGCATAAAGAAATTCGCATCGGCGTTACAACTGAACATGAGCGCCTCCCGGGGGAAAAAGTATTTTATGTATGCGACAATGGCATTGGTATTCCCGAGAAACATTACGAGGCAATTTTTAAAATGTTCAAACGCCTGCACGCCCGCGATGCCTACGGCGGGGGAACTGGATCAGGATTGACAATCGTCAAGAGAATTATCACCCAGCATGGCGGCACCATCTGGGTTGAATCAAAACCCGATATTGGAACAAGTTTCTATTTTACCTTGGAGAAGGAGATAAACGATGAATCCGGCAAAAGCGACGAGTAGTATGACGGACAACAAACGCTATATTTTGATTGTCGAAGACAGCCCCGTTGATTTCGAAATTATTGCACGCGCTTTCCGCCGCGTCGAATTCGCTCCCGCTGTCCGGCATTGCCGTGATGGAGACGAAGCTGTCCGGTTGCTCGAATCAACTCTTAACCCTATTTCCCCCATCTCCCCCCCATCGCTGGTGCTTCTTGATCTTAACCTCCCGGGAGTTGACGGGCGTCAGGTGCTCGCAACCATGAAAGCCGACAGCATCATGCGAAAAATTCCGGTGATAGTCCTCTCCACATCCAACAACGAATATGACATCGAATTTTGCTTCTCAAAAGGAGCAGACCGGTACATGAAAAAACCAATTTCAGTCGATGAGTTTGCCAAAACAGCCGCCATCATAAAAAACTTCTGGGAAGAACAAATTCTCCGCCACAGCTCGTACGATATTTTCTAGAGGAAATAAGGGCCTGCCTGCGCTATAATCGGATCAAGGCAGGAACATCATATGAGCTACCACGTCTATGTTGCCTATAACGGCTTTAAAGAAACCCCAATTGCACCAGCGAATTTTCAGGCCGCGGTAAAAGCATGCCCTGAGCTCAGTGTACCACCAAAAACCGAATCTTTCCGAACGGCATGGCTCAAGGAGCAAAAACGCCAAAGGCTGCATCTGACTGTCTATGGCTTAATCGACGCACAAGCCCCCTCTGAAGACCTCATTCACGTCATGTTTAAAATTGCAAAGATTTTAGGTGCACGCGTATATAGCGAACGCCTCAAACCCTACGATTCGCCCGAAGACTGGGAAAAGAGAACGCGAACATACCGCCAAAAAACTGAGGCCGCACGACAAAACTACCGCCGCCAGAAAAATCTGCGCTTACTTCTGTGGATCTCCTTCATCACCGCATGTTTGGTAATTGGGTGGATGACAGGGGGTAAGTAACACGCCTGACCTTATATAACTTTCGATCTCACGAAAGGGCATGACACCTCCCAACCCAAACCCACGACTTTCATGAAGATAGGACTGCATCTGCGCCACATAATCATCTTGTGACATCTCGTAAAGCCCGAACTGGTCAAGATGTGGATTACGAAATTGTGCATCCAGCAAATGATAACCAAGCGAATGTAATCTAGCGCACAGCGCTACCAATGCCACCTTGCTGGCATCACTCACTGTAGAAAACATACTCTCACCACAAAATGTCCCGCCCACACAAACACCATAAAGACCACCCACCATGCGCCCTTCCTGCCAGCATTCGATACTATGCGCCAATCCTTGCTGATGGAGCTTGATATAAAGTTCTTCAATGTCCTGATTGATCCATGTGGCCTCACGCGCCCGCGCGCAGGCATGAATGACCGCGGCAAAGTCCACATCCACCCGCACCTCGAAACGCCGCTGCCGGATGGTACGTTTGAGCCGCGCCGGAATATGAAGATAAGTAAGAGGAAGAAGGGCGCGCGTACAAGGCGCCACAATATCAAACCCTTGATCCTCTCGCGTCTGCGCCATCGGGAAATATCCCATCCGGTACAGCGCAATCAGATCATCAGGTGTCATGACGTCTTTGCCGACAGTTTTTTCTCGAGCCAATGAATATTATAATCACCGGAAACAAACTCCGGCTGCTCCAATATCCACTCATGAAGAGGAAGGGTTGTCTTAACCCCATCCACCACAGTCTCACGGATCGCACGCTTCATGCGCGCAATACATTCATCCCGTGTCCGCCCGTGAACAATCAGTTTCCCCACCATAGAGTCGTAATAGGGCGGAATTTTATAGCCGCTATAAACAGCACTATCAAACCTCACCCCAAGACCTCCAGCGGCATGGAATGTTTTAATCTCACCCGGCGAAGGAATAAAGGTTTCAGGGTCTTCGGCGTTAATCCGCACTTCCATCGCATGACCTCGGAAACGGATATTCTCACCCTTGAACTGAAGCGGGAGACCTGCCGCCACACGAATTTGCTCCGCAATTAAATCGATTCCGGTGAGCATTTCCGTGACAGGATGCTCCACCTGAATCCGCGTGTTCATTTCCATGAAATAGAATTGTCCATTTTCCCACAGAAACTCAATTGTCCCCGCGCCAACATAGCCCATCTGGCGGATCATGTCGGCGGCACGAGTCCCAATCTCCTGACGCGCCTCATCCGAAAGCGCAGGTGACGGCGCTTCCTCTACCACTTTCTGGTGGCGGCGCTGTGTCGAGCAATCGCGTTCGCCTAAATGAATGGCATTACCATGCCTGTCCCCGAAAATTTGCACTTCAATATGACGGGGTTTTTCGAGATATTTCTCCATATACACCGTGTCATCACCAAAGTTGGCTTTGGCTTCAGAACGTGCCGTACGGTATTGTTCAATAAATTCTTCAGCTTTGCGCACAACCTTCATACCGCGCCCGCCACCACCTGATGCCGCCTTAATCAGAACAGGAAAACCCATCTGGATAGCCATGGCTTTACCTTCTTCAGCATCAAGCACAGCGCCGGGCGACCCGGGGATAACAGGCAAGCCCAATTTCTGCGCGGTCTGCTTTGCAGCAACCTTATCACCCATCGTATCAATATGTTCAGCCTTGGGGCCAATGAACACAAGGCCATGCTCTTCAATCATGCGCGCAAATTGCGAGTTTTCAGAGAGAAATCCGTAGCCCGGATGGATCGCCTCAGCGCCAGTGAGCATTGCCGCCGACAATATCGCATGGATGTTAAGATAGCTGTCACGCGACTGGGGAGGCCCAATACAGACCGACTCATCGGCAAGGCGCACCGCCATCGCATTGGCATCGGCAGTCGAATGCACAACCACCGTCTGAATGCCCATTTCCTTACAGGCACGGTGGATGCGAAGAGCAATTTCGCCGCGGTTGGCGATCAGGATTTTTTTAAACATCAAAAACGCCTATTCAATCACCAAGAGCACTTCACCAAACTCGACAGGCTGACCAGCATCAACCAGAATCTGCGTCACAGTACCACCGACCGAAGCCTTGATCGGATTCATAACCTTCATCGCCTCGATAATCAGAAGCGTGTCTCCCGCCTTGACGCTAGCCCCTTTGGAAACAAACGGTGTCGCCCCAGGTTCAGGCGCAAGATAAGCCGTTCCCACCATTGGCGACGTTACAGCGCCCGGATGATTTGCCGCCACAGAAGATGGCATCGCCATATTGGCAGGCTGTGGCACAGTTGGATCAGACGACATAATCATCTGGGCCGAAGGAATAGAGTGGGTTGGCATATGCGCCGGAGCAGACAAAACACCCTTGTTAACACGGATGAGCTTCTCGCCTTCCGCAACCTCGATCTCAGTGAGGCCAGTCTCTTCCAAAAGTTTGGCGAGTTGGCGGATAGCATCTTCATCAATTTGCATGGTCTAATCTCTCACAGTGACCCCTAACGGGCTTTTATAAATTATGAAAAAGTAAAGTTAGTAAAGAGAGTTTGAATACAGATTTTTTGACCAAAAGTCAAAGCGTGGCTAAAAATCCCCTTCTACATTTTCCCTAATCTTTCAGCAAGAGCCTCCAGAGCGCGGACATACCCCATAACACCGTGTCCCGCATAGCGCGCAAAAGCCAGCTCTTCAATATAGGAAAAATGACGAAATTTCTCACGGGTCTTAGGGTCGGTAATATGAACCTCGGCGATCGGAATGGCCCCACCATACAGCTTAAGTGCATCATGAATGGCAATCGACGTATGGGTATAAGCCCCCGCATTGATAACAAGGCCACTGATTCGTCCAAACGAATTTTGAATCCAAGTTACCATCTCGCCTTCATGGTTCGACTGACGGCAATCCACGTCAAGGCCAAGACGATCTGCCGCATCACGGCACATTTGTTCGACATCATCAAGCGTTTGGGTACCATATATTTCAGGCTCGCGCACCCCGAGCATATTGAGGTTAGGGCCGTTTAAAACGAGGACTACTGGGCGTGGCATGTACAATGATCTCCGCAAGTTTGTTGGGACTGAACCGCATCCGCATCCCCTTCAATCACACCGTAGCGGATAAGATCGCGCTCAAGCTGAGACGGACTTATAAACTGAACGGCTGCAATTCCAAGTCTGCAAGCGGCCTCTACATTAACAGAGCGGTCATCAATAAATAAGGTCTCCTCTGGAATTAATTCATATTTTTCCAGAAGAAGTTGATAAATTGCAGGATCAGGTTTAGCAAGTTTCACTTCACCCGACACAATCCGTCCATCAAAAAGCCGCAGAAACGGAAATTCCTCAAGGGCCACCTGAAATTTGACATCATTCCAGTTGCTCAGGGCGTATAAAGGCGTCTTCTGCTTTTTAAGAAACATCAAAATATCAACGCTTTCATGGACAGGCCCTGAAAACATTTCCAACCAGCGATGCCAGTACGCCTCAATCCACGCGCGGTGCTCGGGATAAAGGCCAATGCGCTCGTCAAGCGCCTCGCGATAATCCCGCCCAAGGTCGAGCGTATGGTTCCAGCTCTCGGGGCACACTTCGTTGAGAAAGAAGTCGATCTTGGCTGGATCATCGCTCAGCGTGTCATATAAATACCGCGGATTCCAATCCACAAGGACCGCCCCGAGATCAAACACCACATTGCGGATAGAGGGATTACTCATGAAATCACACATTTCCTATTTGGTTGAAAGCGCATTGACAGGAACACTCACCGTTCTAGCTCCCGCATGCTCAAACGTGAATGTAACTTCGATTTTTTCTCCAACAACCAACTTGTCTTTAAGCTCCATCAACATGATATGTTTGCCCCCCGGCGCAAGCTCAAGCGTTCCACCAGCGGGAATATCCACGCCATCAAGCGCGCGCATGCGCATGACATCACCATCCATCACCATGTCGTGAATTTCGGCATGACCGCACACCGGACTGGACACCGCGATAAGCCGATCCCCTTCCGTCCCGTTATTTACCAACTGCCCGAAAGCAGCGCCAACCTTGACCTGGGCCGCAGTTTCACGTGCGTAGAAATTTTTGAGTTCCACATCGGCAAAAGCCGCGGTTATGCCACCGCACAGAAAAATTCCTACGCAACTTACAAGAATAAAATTTTTAATCATCGTGAAGTACCTTTCTTTCTTCCAGAATCATAAGTTTTATAAAATTAACTCCCGGCGAATGCTGCGGATTATAAAGATACCCGCGCGACCCAACCGTCAATGCTGGTGTAACCTTAAAACCAATATCTTTCATCATTTTAAAATTGCGGAACTCGGTCTTGCGATTATCAATCAACGTCATTTTACGCTTAAGTGTGGCGCTGTCAAATCCAGCCACTTGCGCAGAATGCATCACACTATCAATGGTCGGAATTTCCCCTGCCGTAATTAGTTGCTGCACCAAATCATGCGCTTTGCCACCATCTTGCGCCCGCGCGGCAAGCAAAAACAAACTAATATCACGAGCTTCGCTATCGCGCAGTCCCACCGGACGGATACGATAAACAATATGAGAATCCCCATCTAACGCTTGCCGAAAAAGCTGATGAAGCCGATAGCTCTCAGAATCACGAAAATCAAAAAACTCGGTGATAACAACATCGGAGGTATTGGCCTCTGCACCCTGTTCTTGTGGCAAGTGAA
The DNA here is from genome assembly GCA_041674725.1 of Pseudobdellovibrionaceae bacterium. Classification (GTDB taxonomy): domain Bacteria; phylum Pseudomonadota; class Alphaproteobacteria; order Micavibrionales; family Micavibrionaceae; genus UBA1573. The sequence continues at coordinate 306,906 of JBAYVC010000003.1, forward strand.
AGGCACCATCATCAAACCGACTGGCTTCCTCGATTGTCACAAGAGATCTATATTTGTAATAAAGGCCATAACCCGCAAAGGTTATGGCCAGAATTATTGCAATAACAAGAGGGACTCGTATGACCAGAAATAACGTCCGCATCCCCATGCCACCTTGCACTAAAAGTTACTTCTTGCCGGACTTGCGTGCTTCGGCAACCATGTTGACAAACACTGGCAAATCCACATAACCGCGGATAATTTGACCACCAACCACAAAGCCGGGTGTACCGCTGACACCAAGCTTTTGTGCAAGGTCCCTGATCTCTTTAAGCTGGGTGGCGATCTCCTCCGAAGCAGCATCGGCTTTAAGTTTGGTTGCATCAAGACCGAGAGTCGCTGCAATTTTGCCCAAGTTCTCTTCATCCTTGGGGGCAGAGGAGGTAATGACAGCCTTATGAAACTCCCAGTATTTTCCCTGCTTATGAGCAGCCAGCGCCCACTTGGCCGCTACTTCCGATGCAGGGGAAAGAATTGGTAAATCAAGAAGGATCACACGCAGGTTTTTGTCTTTTTCAATCGCTTGATTAAGCACATCAAAAGCACGTTTGCAGAACCCACAGTTAAAATCATAAAACTCAACAACGGTAACATCACCCTTGGGGTTACCAGCTTCAGGATGTTTACCGCTATAAATGTACGGCTTAGCCTCTTCCAAAGATTTTGTGGCTTGATCTTCAGCCTTTTTGCCTTCCTTTTCGCGGTAACGTTCAACCGACTCCATCAAAACTTCAGGATTATCAAGAATAAAGTTGCGTACAAAATCCTCAAGCTCCCCGCGCTGCGCGGCAGTGAACCCTTGAACAGGTGCGCTGGCTACATTCTCAGCCTGTGCCAATCCGGGGACAAGCAACATACCGCTCCCTAAAACCGCCAAAAACAATTTACCGATATACTTCATCCTGATCTCCTTATGAATCAAAGTTCCCAAGTCTAACGTTTTTCGCCCGCTTCTCCAACGTTATTTATAATATCCTTGGCGCGGATAGCCTCGGGCGAATTCTGGGGCAGCTGCTTGAGTGTGGCATCGGCAATCCGTGACGCTTCATCTCGTCGCCCCTGCATAAGAGCCTCCTCGGCAAGAAAAACGCGGGCTTCGGTTTCTTTTCCCATTTTACCGTAGGCCGTTGCCAAAAGCCGTTTGATACGGGTGAGGCGCGGCTCGTCTTTCTCGGCGCGCTTGAGATGATCAATGGCAAGATTAAGTTTTGCGGGGTCTTTGCCGGCACTCTCAATCAGCGCCTGCGCAAGAGCAACACGAATAAGTCCCGATGAAGGAAGGAACTCTACCGCCTGCTCATAAGGCGCAACAGCCGCATTCGCCTTCCCGAATTCAAACAGCATCTGTCCCTTGAGTTCGTAGAAATAGGGATTTTGTGGCTCGCGCCTGACTAGCTGGTCGGCCAGCTTCAAGGCGTTATCAACGTGGTTCATACGGTATTCCGCAATAGCCCGCGCATAAAGAGAGGGCACCCCTGCATCCGAAGACTTGTACATGTACATAACTTGCTGCGGTGTCACGTACCCCAGAAGTTTAGCTTTCATCCGCTGATACGGCTCGTTCCATTCCTCTGGATAGGGTTTGTTATACAAAAGCGAACCTTTGGCTTTGTTCTCGAGAACATCCACCCTATCACGTGAAAGCGGGTGCGTCCGCATATATTGCGATTGTTGCGATGTTGGCAAAAGCTCTTGAGATGCCAGTTTTTCAAGAAAGCTTGGAAGGCCTCGAGGGCTCAATCCTGCCCCTGTCATAAACCTAAACCCTGCTTGGTCGGCGCTTGATTCTTGGACACGGCTGTGGGCGAGATAACTATTCATCGCCTGCCCCTGTCCGATACTGATCCCAGCCGCTGCCGCCGATCCGTCACCCGTGGCAATGGCGGCACCAATACCGACAATCGCCCCGATCATCGCCTCGAATGAAACATTATCAGCCACTTCACTGGTACGGGTTAAATGCCCCCCAGATATATGCCCAAGCTCATGCGCGATAACCCCGACCACTTCCGCGGGACTATCGGTTTTTTGCAAAAGGCCTGTATAGATAAAAATATTGCTGCCCCCCGCCACAAAGGCGTTTACATCAGGACTTTGCACCAAAACGATCTTGACTTGCTCGGGACGCATACCCGCTGCCTCAATAACCCCCTTGGTCCAGATTCTGATGCTCTCTTCAATCTCCGCATCGCGGATAATCGCCTGCCCCCCACCAGCCGCGCACACCCCATGGCTGGCAAATGCCAGAGCCAGAAAACACAAAACGGTGAGAACACGGCGCAATTGCTGGATCATCAAAAAACCTGTATGAAATAACATAGAACGAATAAAGCCCGTTTAAAGTAAAGCAAGAGAAGAAAAAGTAAAACCCCCACCATGACTGAACCCATCTTTTATTATGGCCATTTATTTGTGAGCGAATGGATGGACATCCTCTGGATTCCCCTCACATTGCTGATTGTGCACAAAAAACAACGCCTTTCGGCCTGTGCCTATATGCTGCTGTGCATGTTGGTACTGCGCCTGCAAATCGAAATTGTGCAAGACACTGGTTTTGAAAAGGGTTTTACCGGCCTGCTGGATTGGCCGCTCATGTACCGCGGCTACGTGGTTTACGGTATTTTTAATTTTCTCTACCTGCTGCTCTCCCATTACTCCCCCTACACCAAGGGCATTATCTATTTGGCAGCCTCTCTCTCCATCTTTTTTATGGCTTTTACCGTCTCCTGTGTTGTACTGATCATCTAATGAAAAAGATTAAAACCGCAAAAGGCCGCAAAAGTTCGTCAACCCGTTGGATTGAACGGCAGCTCAACGACCCCTACGTCACCAAAGCCAAGCAGCTTGGGTACCGCTCACGCGCGGCCTTTAAACTGCTGGAAATGGACGAAAAATACAAAATTCTGAAGTCTGGCATGGCCGTGGTGGATTTGGGTGCAGCTCCGGGTGGTTGGTGCCAGATCGCCCTCGCCAAAAACTGCAGTAAAATTGTAGCCATCGACCTGCTACCCATTGACGAACTCGCCGGCGTTATCTTCATGCAGCAAGATTTTATGGAGGATGACGCTCCGCAAAAACTCAAAGAGGCGCTCGGCGGGCGGGCCGACGTCGTCATGAGCGATATGGCACACAACACCACAGGCCACCGCGATACTGACCATCTTAAAATCATGGCCCTGGTCGAAGCTGGTTATGATTTTGCCATTGAGATTCTCAAACCCGGCGGCACGTTTCTGGCCAAAACATTTCAAGGCGGCGCCGAAGCCGCGCTGGTCATGCGCATGAAGCAGGATTTTACACTGGTGCGCCATGTAAAACCGCCCGCTTCGCGGCAGGATAGCTCAGAAAAATATGTTCTGGCCACAGGGTTTCGTAAAAACACCCCCCCCGAAAATACCGAAAATATTAATCCCTACGAAGCTTAACCCTTCACTCCAATTGTGCTAAGATGGGATATGTTCACCTGCGCCACATATCTTCGCTCCGCTGTCCTTCTGGCTTGTCTGTGCCTTATAACCACACCCACCCATGCAGGCGAAGTAACGCCCTTCAAAGAATGTGCCACGCTGCGTAACGCCGCGCCACAAATTATCATGGGCGTCATCCGCACCGCTCCGTTTAAATTTAAAGGAAAGATTGAACGCCACGAGGCCAATTTCAGCCTAAATGAAGGAGAATCTGTCGAAATCTGTTCCACAGGACCCTTTTATGAAGGCTATAAAGTGGACCTCACTATCCGTACCTTGATCCCACTTTTTTCCTGCAAAACCCGCCTAAGTGGCGAGATTGTTCTGCGCCGCAAAGAGGATGAAAACGGCAACAAACTTCTCTATGCCGACTGCAAATAAGTCCGCAAAAAACGCAGATAAAACATCAACACCGTAAGTGCAGCCATCACAAACCAGAAAATGGCATAAGCCAGATGGTTATTGGTCAGCTCCCGCGGAACCTCGCAAGGATGGATATCCGCAGCGAAATCGGGCACATGCTCCGCTGTCATCACCCACATCAAGGAAGTCCCGAATCGGCCCTGCTGCCAGTAACGGGTAAGATCCTGTGGCTCCATGCGCCATAAAATGCCTTTGTTCAAATCATTCTCCGGCAGAAAGATAGAATAATCAGGCCGTGCAACAGTTCCGGTAAGTCTTGCCTTTTGCAGTCCGAATTTTTTAAGAACGGTAACATCCTCATCGGGCGCACAGCCAATCACAGCCACCATCAGCGTATGATCTGCTCCCACATAAAAAGGAGCGACAAGGGGATAGACAGGACGCCCTTCTTTAAGTTTGCCGCGCAGCGCAAGGATCTGGCCAAAATCCACAAAACCAGTCATAGCCCCGCGACGCAGTTCCGGCGCTTCAAGTGCAGCAAAATCAGAAGGGCTGAGAGAGCGTTTTGACGCATCAAGTGAAAATTCGTGAGTCAACGACGTCTGAAGGGCATTTTTCCACTCAAGGCGCAGCAATTGCCAAACCCCCAGCGCTAGAAAAATCGCAAAGAACAGGCCAAACACCAACAAAGGAATAAGAGGTGGTTTGGAAACGGCGTCTTGTTCCGTCATGTTTTATGTTCCCAATCGCCCGGACGGTGGCGGTACTGAATGGTAATCACCACCGCCTTGATGGATTTAAGCGACCCCACCGTAATCCCGAGCGCCAAAGCCCCCCAAAAGACGGCATGAAACCACAAAGGCGGTGAAAACAGAGCATCCGTTACCAATGCCGCTGGCACCAAGAGTGCACCCAAAATAAAAATGAGAAACACCGCAGGGCCATCGGCACTGTCATTTTTTTTAAGGTCAAGGCCGCAAGATGCGCAAGTGTCACGAAGTGTCAGATTAAGGAGACCCGGATCATACAAAGCCCCCTGCCTGCAACGCGGACAAACGCAGCGCAGGGAATCAAGGAGCGCAGCAAGCCCCACTAATCAGCACCAATGGCAGGAATGCCCGCCGCAAGGCGCGCTGCATCCACATCGCCAATACCGATGGTGCCTCCCCAGATATATACAACAAGGAAGAGGAACAGCCACACCACATCAACAAAATGCCAGTACCATGCGGCGGCCTCAAAACCAAAATGACGCGTTGGCAAAAACTGGCCTTTGATATTACGGATTAAACAAATACCGAGGAAAATTGTTCCCACAAGCACGTGAAACCCGTGAAACCCTGTCGCCATAAAGAACGTCGAGGCAAAGGAACCATCCCCGAATTTAAATTCGGTATGCGCATATTCAAAGGCCTGCAAACACAAGAAGATCACACCAAGAATGACCGTATAAATAAGGGCCTCGGTAGCCGTCTTGTTTTTCCCCGCCAAAAGAGCATGGTGCGCCCATGTCACTGTTGTCCCCGAAAGCAAGAGGATCATGGTCATCAGAAATGGCAAATGGAACGGTGGTACAGCGTGAAACTGTGGCGGGGGCCACACACCTTTGGTATAATCAAGACGCAAATACTGAATTGCTTCGTCCGCAAACACACTCACGTCAAAAAAGGCCCAGAAGAAGGCGACAAAGAACATCACTTCCGATGCGATAAAAAGGGCCATACCCATACGCAGGCCTTTTTCGGTAATTTTATTGTGCACGGTTTCAACAACAGTTTCGAAAATAATATCTTTCCACCAGAAGAACATCACTGTCACGACAGCCAAAACACCAACAAGCGGTCCCAAAATACCGACCTTAAACTCCCCAATACTGACGTCATGCATAAAGAGCAGCATCCCAACAACGAACAGGCCAGCAGCAAAAGCGCCCATCAGAGGCCAGATGCTCGGGCGGACAATATGGTAAGGGTGAGGTTTTCCAGTGCTTTCAAACGTGATCTGTTCTGACATAAAATTTCCTATCGGTTAACCGGTACTGATGTTGTACCTGATTTTTGACTCTGAGAAAAGACCTCAAGCGCGCTTTCAAGTTCCGGCGAATCCGCTTTGAAGAAACTGTATGAGAGTGTAAGCGACTTTACTCCATCCAGTTGGGGGTCATTGTCAATCGCCGGATCAACGTAAAATACAACCGGAAAATGCGCAGTTGAATGTGGCGCAATCAGCTGGTAATCAAAACAAAAACACTGTATTTTATGAAAATATTTACCCGCAGCCTCAGGCGTAACGTTAAACAACGCTGTTCCGGCAATCGCCTCATCGCTATTATTTATCGCTGAAAAACTGGCAAAGACCTCTTTCCCGATAGCGGCGGTCACTGGCCCCTGTTCGGCAACAAAAGACCAAGGAAGAGAGGGGCTCACATCAGTATTAAAACGCACCGTCATCTCGCGAGCTATTGGGACAAGCGGTTCGTTGGAAAGCTCCCGCACGGCTTGACCGCCCACACCCGTCACCTGACAAAAAAGGCGGTAAAGAGGGACCGCAGCATAGGCTGCACCCAGCATCAAAAAAACAACCGCCAGTACGATAAAGGCCGTACGGCGGTTCTTATTTTGAAGCGAAAGCAAAGTGACAGATGCGTCCGAATGACTCATAAGGCGCTCCACATCTGGACTTCTTACTTGGCGGCGGCAGATTTTTCGCCATCCTTAATGATGGAAGCAACTTCTTCAATATCAACAGGCTTGGGCTGAACCTCACTGCTCTCCAGAAACAGCAAGCTGTTGTCTTCCTCAAGGTCTTTTTCAGCATGATTATCGTAGAGGTTAGCCACATATGCCGCACCACGATCATGGTAGGCAAAACCCGTAGCCTCAATCTGCTGCTGGTGCGCGGTACGCTGCGTGGGAAACAAATTCATAAGCGGTGTATCTTCAACCCCTGAATCAGCGACAGCAGAGGTAGAATATCCTGCCGTGCACATGAGTAAAGCACCCATCATCACCAAACCAATTTTGCGCACCATCTCAGCCTCCATGCTGAATTTTAATCATCGTCACAGCCCATATCAAGGCCGCACCACCCAACACCAACGCAAGCACAATCCAGTTTTTACTCTGGCGGTTCCGGCGCAACGCTCCCTCACGGGAATCATCACCTTGACAGCAATGTGTTAATTCATTCTTATCCATCGCTCAATTATGACAGATCATAAGGGCAAGGAAAAGAGCAAACAGGTAAAAAACCGAATAGCCGAACATTTGCTTGGCAGCTTTCAAATCCTCGGTTCCCAGAACACGCACACTGGCCAACACAAAAAAACCGCTCAAAGCACCAGAAAACAACCCATACACAGGCGTCGCCATCCCCAGAAAGCTTGGCAAAATACTTACAGGCAACAAAACAAGCGTATAGGCCAGCATTTGCCATTTGGTATGTGCAGCCCCGTGTGTGACAGGAAGCATGGGAATTGCCGCACGTTTGTAGTCCTCATTGGCAAACAGGGCGAGCGCCCAGAAATGGGGTGGCGTCCATAAGAAAATAATCATAAACAAAAGAAAACTCTCGAGACTTACCTCTCCTGTAACCATCGCCCAACCGATCATGGGTGGAAAAGCCCCCGCGGCTCCGCCAATCACAATATTTTGCGGCGTCCGGCGCTTGAGCCACATCGTATATACCGCAGCGTAGAAGAAACTGGCAAATGCCAAGAGACCTGCAGCCACCCAGTTAGTGGCCATCCCCATCATCACCACCGCAAAAATACTCACAAAAATGGAAAACCCGAGACCATCATCCGGGGCAATTTTTCCCAAGGGAATAGCGCGGTTTTTGGTGCGGTTCATCACCGCGTCAATATCGCGGTCGTACCACATGTTAAAGGCCCCTGAAGCCCCCGCCCCCAGCGCCAGCGCGACAAGGCCGATCAGTGCCAAAAACGGGTGAAGATCAACGCGGTCTGGCGCAATCCAATAACCCGCAAATCCCGAAAATACCACAAGGCTCATCACCCGCGGCTTGAGAAGCGAGAAAAAATCTCCCGCCGTTGAAACAGAAGCGGATGAGGGGGAAGAAGGTGTATACAAACTATCCATACCCCTTCTCTAGCAAAGTTTACACCCCAGAGAAATCAAATTTCTTGCTCCAGCCTCGATTCCATAATAAAAAGCGAGAGAAATATACAAAAATGGAGCATTCGGTATGCGCAACATGACGTGGCGACAGAAAAAAGACTGGCTGGAAGCTGCCTTTGGAGCAACAGTAGAAACAATCTGGAATGGGCCAGGGGATTTTACAACTGGTGCAAATGAAATTGAACTGGTTCAAGGAAGAATACGTGGTAGCGAAAGGATAAAAGGCCGCACAGGTGAAGAAAGTATCAGCGCCTATTTCGACAGAATTGTAAATCACCAGCCTGACGAACATATTGTCTTCGGGCCTGAAAACACTCGTGTAACGGTAAATCCCGACACACTGACACTCCAGCCTTTAGTCAGAAGGTAAGTTATTTCACGGCCAGAATACGCGCGGCAGCATCAGATGGCACATGTTTACATTCGACGGGCGATCCGGCGATCAGTTCTTCGAGCCGCGCACGATCAGCCTCACTTTGAAACTCAAACCCCATCAAGGCGCGACCAATATTCTCGCCTGTATAGGCGTAGTTGAAATAGCAAAGATTGGCGATCCCCGACACACGGCGCATAAAATCACGCAAAGCGCCACGCCGCTCGGGGAATAGCACCTGCAGCAAAACGGGGTATTTGAACAAAGCCGGATTATAGTTAATGATGCGGTAGCGCACATCTGGGTCTTCCGTCACGTCTTCAAAATCAATTCCGTTCTTACTAAGATCTTTGTGCAGCACGTCCATTTTTTCAGGGCTGGCCTCAAAGGCAATCACCGGATAACCATCCGTCTCGGAAATTTTGCCGTACTGGAATTCCGATACATTCACATCCGCAAAAATATGGTCGAGAAGCCCGAGCAAACTGCCCTTGGTCTCGGACAAGTGAAAGCGCAAATAACGGCGGCGCTGGGCGCCAATCGCCGACTGGCTCGATATGAGGGCGAGCTTGCCAAAATCCATATTGGCCCCCGTCAATACCGTGAGCAGTTTTTTGCCCTTGACCTCTCCCTCATGCTGCGCAGCAAATTTGATGAGTCCCGCCAGCCCCATCGCCCCTGATGGCTCGGGAATAACCCGCCGCGCATCCCAGAATTGCTGGATTGAGGCACAGACTTCCTCGTTACTGACCAAGACCATATCATCAATAAAGCTCTTACAGATCGCAAAGGTCAGATCACCAGGTCGTTTGACCGCCGTCCCGTCACAAAATGTATCAATGTCATGGAGCGTCACCTGCTCGCCGCGGGCAAGAGACGCCGCCATGCTGGCTTGCCCCACCCCTTCGACACCGATAATTTTTGCCTGCGGGTGATGGGCTTTGATCCAGCAAGACACACCCGCCGCCATCCCGCCCCCGCCAATCGGTACAAACACATAATCAAACGGCCCATCACCCGAAAGCACAACCTCGTCCGCAATCGTGGCTTGTCCTGCAATAGTATAAAGATCATCAAACGGGTGTACATAGACCAAATCATGTTCCTTCACGTAGGCTTTAGCCGCATCCGATGCTTGGTCATACGTATCTCCCACCAGAATAATCTCGACATGCTCCTTGCCGTGCAGTTTCACAGCCTTTTGTTTCATCATCGGCGTGGACTGCGGCATAAAAATCTTGGCCGAAATCCCGAGCATCCGCGCGGCAAGCGCCACGCCTTGGGCATGATTTCCGGCAGAGGCCGCCACCACCGTGTTGGCTCCACGACTTTCCACCAAATGCGCTGTACAGTTATAGGCCCCGCGCCACTTATAGGCATTAATCGGCGAGAGATCTTCACGTTTGACGAAAACCTGCGCATCGACACAGGCAATTGGCATGGGCTGGAGGGGCGTCGGTGAACCTGCGCGGTACACGCGGGTGCGGGCACGCAGGATTTCAGTATGCAATTCTTGGGGCATATAAGCTGTCATGGTGCACCACCATAGACAAATTTTTTGTGGCTTTGCAAGATATTAGCGGCAAAGCTTCGCCTGCGAATAAAAATTACCCCCGTCCGCACAGGAACAGGGGCAACCCAGACACCTAAAACTCAAAAAATGCGGCGCTACTACACAGCGCTATGATCATTCGCGTTGGCATGACGCGTCAAAAAACGAGCCATCACCATCGCCCAGTCTTTCGAAGTGTCATCCGCATCATATTTGCGTGATGCGCGGCGCAAAAGCCCCTCAAGCTGGTCAACGCTCATATCTGGACGTCCCAGACATTGGCGTAACCGGTTAAGAGATACATGGCAACAGTAGCTTGCATAATCAACATTATGCGCCCCACCCGCTTCAATCATGGTGGTATAGGCAAGCCCCCCGTCTTCGAGGACAGCCCTAACGTTCTTATGGATAACGGTACATTCCATTTTTTATCTCCCTTCTCTGTTTTAAGTACCAATCCCTTTTATTACCGTCCTGTTAGGCTACACCAAGCCCCGACGCACACGCTCATTGGCGAGTCGCCCAAAAAACTATTACAAAATTTCTCATTTAAATGAATAAACGTCATAATAGTTTAAATCTAATTGTATCAACGAAACTAAATGCTACTCAAAATTTCAGGCGATTGCAACTGAAAATGGCGGAAAAGCAAAGATTCTGTGCTGTGAAGCGGGAAGCTGTTGAAGGAAAACCCTTTTTGACTTGACTTAAATCCAGTATTTGCCTTCAATCCACCACTCATTGATGTCTGAAACAAAGTAAGAAGAGAGCGAATCATCATGCGCACGTTTGTATTTCCGGGTCAGGGTTCCCAGTTTATCGGCATGGGCAAAGATTTGGCTGAAGCCTTCCCCGCAGCCCGCCTTGTGTTCGAAGAAGTGGACGAAGCTCTGGGCCAAAATCTCTTCCGCTTAATGACAGGCGGCGAGGAAAAAGATCTTAATCTCACCGAAAATACCCAACCCGCCTTGATGGCCGTATCGATGGCCGTGGTGCGCGTCTTAACCCAACAAGCAGGCCTTGACCTTGCACAAAAACTAACCTTTATGGCAGGTCACTCCTTGGGCGAATATTCCGCTCTGACTGCTGCAGGTTCATTTGATATTTCTACCGCAGCAAAACTTTTAAAACTGCGCGGCGAAGCTATGCAGCGTGCGGTACCTGTCGGGGTTGGGGCCATGGCCGCCATCCTTGGTCTTGATATGCCCGATGTTGCAAAAATTGCAGCCGATGCCTGCGCTCAAGCCAAAAATGGCGAGAGCGTTGAATCGGCTAACGACAATTCCCCGGGGCAAGTCGTGGTCTCAGGCCACGCCGGAGCCGTAGCCATTGCCATGGAGCTTGCCACCCAGCGCGGCGCCAAACGCGCCCTGCCTCTTCCCGTGAGCGCCCCTTTCCACTGCAAACTCATGGCTCCCGCCGCCAAGGAGATGGAAACAGCCCTCTCCTCCACAATAATCGCCCCGCCCATCGTCCCGATTGTGGCCAATATCACAGCAAGTGCCGTCACAGACCCGCAAATCATTCGCCGTCTGCTGGTCGAACAAGTCACGGGCACCGTACGCTGGCGCGAATCGGTTATCTGGATGAAAGAGCAAGGCATTTCCGAGATGATTGAACTTGGCGCGGGAAAAGTCCTCTCGGGCCTCATCAAACGCATCGAAAAAGATGTGACCACCGAAAGCGTCGGAACACCCGAACAAGTCGAAGCATTGATTAAGAAACTTCAAGGATAAATCAATGCGTATTGGCGTCAGCGGGAGTATGCATTACACCGAGCAATTGATGGACACCTGCGCATCCCTCAAAAAACTAGGTCATGATAGCTTCATGACAGCCCTTGCAGCCCCCTTTGTGGGAAAAAGTGATTCTGAAAAAGAAAAAATCAAAATCGATCAGAAAAATAACCAAGATGCCATACGTGAATTTTGGGATCTTATGCAGGGAGCCGACGCAATTTTGGTTTTAAATTTGGAACGAAAGAGCATTCCAAATTATATTGGCGGCAATGCTTTTCTTGAAATCGGCTTTGCCCATATTCTAAAGCAAAAGATATTTCTGTTTAACCCGATCCCAGATATAGACTTCTATAAAACTGAAATAGAAGCTATGAATCCAGTGATCATTCATGGCAACTTCAACCTGATAAAATAAAAAGGATATTCTCATGTTTAATCTCACCGGAAAAACAGCTCTCGTTACAGGAGCCACAGGCGGTATTGGTGAAGCCATCGCCCGCGCGTTGCACGCCCAAGGTGCGACCGTTGGTATCTCGGGCCGCAACACGGACAAACTCAATTCTCTTGCCGCCGACCTCAAAGAACGCGTCTTTGTCCTGCCGGCCGACCTTGGCAAGGAAGGCGCTGTCGAAGCCCTTGTGGCTGACGCCGACAAGGCGATGGGCCAGATTGACATTCTGGTCAATAATGCGGGCCTGACCCGCGACAACCTGTCCATGCGGATGAAAGACGAAGAATGGGACGAGGTCATTGCCGTCAACATGACTGCAACATTTCGCCTTGCCAAAACCGTACAGCGGGGCATGATGAAACGCCGCTGGGGCCGCATCGTCAATATTGCCTCGGTTGTCGGTGTCATGGGCAACCCAGGCCAATGCAATTATGTGGCCTCCAAAGCGGGGATGATCGGCTGGTCCAAAGCGATGGCACAGGAAATTGCCTCGCGCAACATTACCGTAAACTGCGTCGCCCCGGGCTTTATTGCCACCTCTATGACCGAGGTCTTAACCGACGACCAAAAGGCCAAAATATCCGCTACCATTCCGATGGGCCGTATGGGCGGGGCCGCTGACATTGCTGCAGCCGTTACCTATCTCGCCTCGGAAGAAGCAGGCTATGTCACGGGCGCCACACTTCATGTTAATGGCGGCATGGCCATGATCTAACTCTGTAGGCGGCGCGCTCCCATGACATCCTGCAAAAAGCTCCGCCGCAGTCTCTTCGGGTGTTTATTCGCAGGGTTTATAAGCATTATGCTTTATGCCCACTGGTCAACTTTGCCTCTGCCTGAAGGGACGCAGGTCGATTTTATCCGTATTGAAAAAGCAGCTCACAAACTAACCCTCTACAAAGACAACCAAACTCTTGCGATCTACACGATCGCTCTTGGCCGCTCTCCTGTTGGCCCCAAAACCCACGCAGATGACCACAAAACCCCCGAGGGCACATATCAAATTGACTTCCATAAAAAGAACAGCGCCTTTCACCGTTCCCTCCACATATCTTACCCCGCAGCAAAAGACATGAACGCGCCTAACCCCGGCGGGGATATTATGATCCATGGCCTGCGAAATGGCTTGGGATTTGTTGGACGCCTGCACCGCCTGTTCGACTGGACACAAGGCTGCATTGCGCTAACAAATGATGAAATCGATCAACTTTATAATGCCGTTCCCAATGGAACACAAATCGAAATTCTCCCCTAACCCCACAACCATCTGCAACTTGGGCTTTTATCAGGACCAAATCAGGACTATCTCGCCGTTAAATTTTGTTTTAGACTTAAGCTATATGCTTGAGTCATCAAAACTTTTAATAAGAAACCAGAGATACGTGTACCGCGATGAATAAAACACACCATCCCAGCATGGATGTCCGGTTGAAGCTTAACCTCATTTTGGGGGCTGTTTTTATTGTCGCCTTGGCTTTTACCGAATTTTACGTCAACGACTCTCTGCATCAGGCCGCCCTCCAGAAAACAAAAGAAAATGCCCAAAGGCAAATGAATACGGCACTGGCAGTGCGTAAATACACCACAGATTATGTTCGCGAACACCTCCTTCTTGATCCCGATGAATTCCACGAAGCTTCGGTTCCATCTTTCTCGGCCATTAAAACCATGCAAAATCTGGAAAAGTCATACCCCGGGTACAATTACCGCGAAGTTGCCCTTAACCCCACCAACCTGCGCGACAAAGCACAAGGCTGGCAAATTGATAAAATCAAGACCTTTCAAAAAGACCGCACCAAATCGGAACTTTTTTACACAACCAAAGAGGGGGAAGAAGAGTACCTATATTACCTCAAACCCCTGATTGTAAGCGCTGAATCCTGTCTGCAGTGTCATTCCACACCCGATGTCGCCCCACCAAACATGATCGTCAAATATGGCGATAAAAACGGCTTTGGCTGGAAACTCGGTGACGTCATCGGCGCACAAATTGTCTCAGTACCCACCAGCATCAGCATGGAGGAGGCTCACTCCGCCTTTCTCACTTACCTGATTTCGATTTCGGCAATTTTTGCAGCCTTTTTTGTGTTGCTTAATCTGGTGCTAAACCGAATAATCATCCGGCCCTTGCAGAAAATGCAAGGCCTCTTTGATACACTAACCAACCATGACTATCTCACCGGAATTCTCAATCGCCGCGGCTTTGAATCACGCCTGATTGAGCTGGTAGGAGAATCGCATCTGCGCCAGGCACCTCTGTCCCTCATCTGTATTGACATCGACAATTTCAAAGCCGTGAATGACAAGTTCGGTTATAACGCGGGGGACAACACCCTTAAAGAACTTGTGGGACGCCTCCGCGAACATATCAAAGATACAGTTATTTTAGGCCGCATTGGCGGCGATGAATTTGCCCTCATCCTGCCACGCAGCAAGGCTGACAAGGCGCTCGAGCTAGCGGAAAGATTGCGGGAAGCTGTCGCGGATACACCTTTTGAGGAAGTCGGCACGATCACAGCCAGCTTGAGCGTCACTGGACTCAAACGTGATGTTACATGGCAGCTCCTCATGGAAAATGCTGACCGCGCCATGTTTAAAGCCAAAGAAAGCGGCACCAACCGCGTGGAAAACGTCTAATCCTTCTCCACAAAAAGAAGCATCCCACACAACAAAGTGCGGGATGTTCTCAAAAATCCACTGAAGATTACGCAGTCTTCTTCCCGTAATTTCCCGAGAAAGCCTCTTCCGAAAAAGCATCCTCCCACGTCCCTTGCGTAGACGCCTTTGAATATTCGGTGGCACGGTTTTCAAAGAAGTTCGTATGCTCTGCGCCATTAAGCATTTGATCCATCCATGGCAGAGGGTTTTTATCCGTGCCGAAAATTGGCTCAAGATCAAGCTGCTGTAAACGGCGATCAGAAATATAACGGATATAATCCTTGACCTCTTGTGGCTCCAGCCCCTCAACTCCGCCTTGCTCAAAGGCAAGATCAATAAAGGCATCTTCGATCTCGACGATCCGTTGAGCCGTCTCGGTAATCTCGGTGCGCAGACGATCTGTCCAGATATCAGGGTTTTCGGCAATAAAGGTCTTGAATAGCTTGATCATGGACAAGCAATGCAGCGTCTCATCCCGTACCGACCATGTAATGATTTGGCCCATGCCCTTCATCTTGTTAAAGCGCGGGAAGTTCATGAGGATCGCAAACGAAGCAAAAAGCTGGACACCTTCAGTAAAAGCACCAAACATTGCCATGGTCTTGGCAATGTCATGCCGCGAATTCATGCTCGCCGTCTGCAGAAAATCGTATTTATCTTTCATGGCTTTGTATTTCATGAAAGCCTGATACTCAAGTTCCGGCATACCAAGCGTATCGAGCAAGTGTGAATAAGCTGCGATGTGAACCGTCTCCATATTGGCAAACGCGCCGAGCATCATTTGGACTTCGACAGGCCCGAAGACACGGGAGTAGTGCTTCATATAGCAATTATTGACCTCGACATCGGCCTGAGTAAAGAACCGGAAAATCTGTGTCATCAGGTTTTTCTCGGGCTCAGTCAGCTTTTGCTTCCAATCGCGAATATCCTCGGCCAAAGGCACCTCTTCCGGCAGCCAATGAATGCGCTGCTGGGTGAGCCATGCTTCATAACACCAGGGATATAAAAACGGCTTATAGACGTGACGCTCAATCAAAAGAGGCGATGCAGACTTGGTGACATCATCTGAAAGGCGATCAAGACGGGATGGGGCGGACGATTGGGACATGGCTTACTCCTCTGGTGTAAAAATCATGATCAGGTTTAGACCGATTCTGAAAGTCCGTCAAACCTAAAAAACACAACCTATTGTGTTATAAAATTACC
This sequence comes from Pseudobdellovibrionaceae bacterium, assembly GCA_041674725.1. Classification (GTDB taxonomy): domain Bacteria; phylum Pseudomonadota; class Alphaproteobacteria; order Micavibrionales; family Micavibrionaceae; genus UBA1573. Next base: position 322,893 of record JBAYVC010000003.1, read on the forward strand.
AAAGACACTATATGTTGATTTGATGGCGACTAACGAAGCACAGGCTCATGCGAGAGGTTTTCCTTGAGATCCCCTGTCTTGGACAAAAGCACCGCAAAAGGCCGTGTCCGCGGAAATTGCGACAATACAATGGTCACAATCGCCAAAATTGGTACCGCCAGAAACATCCCGGGCACCCCCCAGATCAACCCCCAGAGTGCCAACGTCGTCACAATAAAAATAGGACTAAGGTTCAAATTGAAACCCAACATATAAGGCTCGAGGAAATGCCCGATAAAGGAATGAATACCACCAATTCCAAAACCGACAAGAAGCATAATCATGGGGTCACCAAACTGCACCAGCGCGATAAGGGACGGCACACAAATCGCTGTGACCGACCCCACATAGGGAATAAAATGGAGAAAGAAGGCGAGCATCCCCCAGAACTCGGCAAAATCAACTCCGATAATCTTGAGCAACGCATACGTCATAAGAGCGTCCAAAACGCCGTTAAGTGCTTTGATCCCGATATAACGCTGGATGCGCGTATCAATTTTCTGGAGAATCATACGAATATGATCTTCGGTTTTCTGGTTCTCGATCATCACGCTGAATTTATGGCGGAAATATTGCTGTTCATAGAGCATAAACCCTGTATAAAGCAGCACCACGATCGTCTTTCCTGCAAGGCCCGTAAAGACTGTCGCGACGGTCGTAATCAGTCCGCCCAAATCGAGATATTGCTTAAGATCATTCATGGTCGGCTGATGATCCATATGTAGCAAACTGGTGATACGATCAATAATCGGCTGAAAATTGCGCTGGTATTCGGGAGCTGCCTCTAACACATGGATAATATTGCTACTAATTACCGTTCCGACCAACCCAAGCCCCGCCAGGAAAGTCACAATGACAAAGGCATAACGCACTTTGCTTGGAATGGTTTTCCCGCCAATTTTCACAAGCTCAAGGCCGCGCACTGAAGCATTGATCAGATACCAAACAAAAATGGCAATCACCAGCGGAATAAGAATAGCCCGCCCCACCATCAGCACATACACAAGGAGGCACAATCCCATAAAACCAAGGGAAAGATGCGCAATAAAACGGGAGGGAGAAGGGGTATAGGAAGAAGAAGTCATCGTAATGTTCCAACATAAGAAAAAGACGATCCTACTTTAACGGTTTCCGCTCCAATCACCTAGAGGGAATTTAAACCCAAAAACAACCCCATCAATTTTCTTGACTTATCCACACATTTAAGGGCATATGGCGACAGAGTTTACTTTTGCTTCTTTTTCCGCACCGGACTAAAATTATACGTCCATCTGTAAAGAACCGTGTTGAACAAGAGCTCGCCCGTACTTCAAAGGCGATAGAAAACTTGGGGTTTCCATGGTGGAAACCTTACACGGTAAATTACATAGGATATATAATGACCGGATTTGCATCTTTCGGCCTGACGGCTGACATTCTCAAAAAACTAGAAACCATTGGTTTCAATACCCCCACTCCTATTCAGGAACAAGCGATCCCTGAAGTTCTCAAAGGACGCGATATTCTGGGCACCGCCCAAACTGGCACCGGCAAAACCGGCGCTTTTGGTATTCCCCTGATTGTCCATTTGATCGCCAACCCCCACAGCACCGCGCTTGTTATGACCCCAACCCGTGAGCTCGCCATGCAGGTTCACACTCAGGTTCGTGCCTTTTTGCCTGAGGGCAGCAGCGTGAAATCAGCGCTCCTGATTGGCGGCGAAGCGATGTTCAAACAGCTTAAAGCCCTGCAAATGAAACCCCGCCTGATTATCGGCACCCCAGGCCGTATTAACGACCATTTGGAGCGTGATACACTGAGCCTCGCTAAAACCGATTTCTTGGTTCTCGATGAAGCTGACCGGATGCTCGACATGGGCTTTGGTGTTCAACTCGAAGCCATTGCGCAGTATCTGCCGGAAAAACGCCAAACCCTGATGTTCTCGGCAACGGTACCAGGCAACATCATGAAACTTGCCAAAAATTACCTGAATGATCCAGTGCGCGTTGAGGCCCATACGCCAAACGTAGCTGCGCCAAAAATCAAACAGGAATTGCTGCACGTCAATGACGACAGCAAGCATGACGAACTGAGCAAATTGCTCGGCGCACGTTCCGGCCAGATCATCGTGTTTGTAAAAACCAAACACGGTGCTGACCGTCTCGCCCGTCGCCTTGACCGTGAAAACCATTCGGCTGAGGCTATTCATGGTGATTTGCGTCAAGGTCAACGTGACCGTGTCATCCGTGATTTCCGCAAAAACGAAACACGTATCTTGGTCGCAACCGATGTCGCCGCGCGCGGTCTCGACATTCCAAATCTTGAAACCGTTATTAACTTTGATCTGCCACAAAATCCGGAAGATTACATTCACCGCATTGGCCGCACTGGACGCAACGGCGCTGAAGGCGAAGCCATTTGCCTGATCGCCCCAAGCGACCGCGCAAAATGGGCCGCTATCGACCGTCTGCTCAATCCCGGTAAAGCCCGTGAAAAAGGCGAACGCAGTGAAGGCGGCAGCCCACGTAAATTCGGCGGCGCCAAGAAATTTGGCGGCAGCAAAGGCGGATTTGGCGCTAAAAAATTCGGCGACAAACCAACGTGGAAATCCAGCTTTGGCAACAAATCGGATCGCCCACAAGGTGATCGCTCTGAGCGTTCCGAGCGTCCACAAGGTGATCGTCCGCAGCGTTTCGAACGTTCCGAACGTCCATCACGCTCTGACTATTCGGATCGTCCAGCGCGCAGCACCAGCGGCGAATGGGCGCCGGAGAAATCCGATCCACAACCACGCGACAATGCACCGCGCGGTGATCGTCCAGCCAAATCAGGTGACCGTCCACACAACTTCAGCAAACCAAAAACTTACGGTGACAAACCGGCTTTTGGTGGTGATCGCGGTGAGAAACGTTCTTTCGGTGACCGTTCAGAGAAACGCTCCTTTGGCGATCGTCCATCAGGTAACCGTGATGAAAACAAAAGCGGCAACTGGAAATCATCTTTTGGTCCTAAAAAAGAAGGATCACGTGATGGAGCCCCCCGTGAAGGTGGCTTCAAACAAGGTGGATTCAAGCAAGGCGGCTTTAAAAAGGCGAGCGGCGGATTTAACCAAGGCGGCCCACGCAAACCACGTCCGGCCCGTAGCGCCTAACAACAGCGCGATAATAAGCTAAAGATTATGCCCCGTTTGCGCGGGGCATAAGTTTTTTGGAAAGAACTAAATTTCAAGAAATAAACTAGGCCGCAGATTTGATTTTAAGTTTCTGCGGTTTGGCTATCGCAGCTTCTTTCTTAGGCACAATAACCGTCATCATCCCGCCCTTAAACGATGCTTCGGCACTTCGGCACTCGGCAGTTTCAGGCAGCGCAATGGTGCGGAAAAAAGAGCCGTATGCAATCTCACGGCACAGGTAATTCTCCTGTTCTTCTTTGCTTTCTGATTTCTTCTCGCCGCGCAGCGTAATATAGCCGTCTGTGACTTCGATCTCGATATCTTCAGGTGCCATCCCGCCCATCTCAGCCTTGATCACAAATTCTTTGGCGTTTTCAGAAACATCCACTGCTGGCGCGGCAGGCGCACGCCCGGCCCAGTCGGTCAGACGCGCCTGCGCCCCTGAAAAGAAATGGTCGAACACGCGGTTCATTTCATCTTGTAAAGCCGCGAGCGAGGAATCCGCCCCACCTTGCCGAATAGACAAAGGGAATCGACTGCGCTGAATTAAATCACGTACACTCATAATAGCCTCCTTAGCTGGATAAGTTGGAACGCCTTAAGTGAAGCACTAAGCACGCGAAGGCCCTTTGATAAATATCAAGAAAGCTGCTTTACTTCTGTGCGTGATTTTTGAGCCAATCCTGCATCAAGACAATCTCGCTTTCCTGAGCCTTAATAATACCTTCAGCGAGCTTGCGAATGGCGGGATCAGTCCCTTTTCCCAAAACAACTTTTGCCATATCAATGGCCCCTTGATGGTGGGGAATCATGCCTGCCACAAAATCAACATCGGCGTCTCCTGTGGGGTTCACCGCCATCATGCTCTCATGCATGGTTTTCATGGCTTCACCATAAGCTCCCTCAGATGTTGGTGCCGCCATCATCATGGCGCTATGATCCATCTTGGAATGGTCCATCTTCACCTCTTCGGCCTGCGCAGCAGCAGCGCCCATCATCAAAGTAAACGCAGACAAAACCATAATACCGTTACGAACTGTCATGTTAATCTCCTTATGTCAGTTACACCTCATATTCGTGTCTATCATGCAAATAGTTACATAGAAAAATAGCCCCTGTATTGGGGCTATTTTCACATTTATTCACCGACCAGATCCAGTGCCTGCATCTCGTACAAACGGCGGTAAACTGATTGAGGATTTTGCAGCAATATGCTGTGCGTCCCTTGCTCGATAATCCTGCCCTTATCAAACACCAGAATGCGGTCAGCCTTTTGAATAGTGGCCAAGCGGTGCGCAATCGTGATGGTCGTCCGGCCCACCATCAAATGATCCAGCGCTTTCTGGATATAATGCTCGGACACTGAATCAAGGCTCGAGGTAGCCTCATCCAGAATCAGAATCGGGCAGTTAGCCAGCAAGGCACGGGCAATAGCCACCCGTTGCCGTTCGCCACCCGAGAGCTTAATCCCGCGCTCACCAACAAGCGTGTTATAGCCCTGAGGCAGACTCTCGATAAACTCCGCCGCATAAGCCTCCCGCGCCGCTTCACGCACCTCGTCAAGACTGGCATCAGGACGCCCATAGGCGATGTTTTCTGCAAGGCTCCGGTGAAACAAAACCGGATCTTGCGGCACAAGAGCAATCTGGCGCCGCAAACTTTCCTGAGTGACCTTGGCAATGTTCTGACCATCAATCGTGATGGCTCCATCATTGATGTCATAGAGGCGCTGGATAAGCTTCACAAAGGTCGATTTACCCGATCCCGAAGCCCCGACCAAGGCCACTTTCTCGCCTGCTTTGAGGCCCACAGACAATCCGTCATAAATCGTCCGGTCGCCCTCTTTATAGCGGAAGGTCACACGGTCAAACGTGATCTGCGCGCCCCCGCCCTGAGGCGAAGCAATGGCAAGGATGCGCGCATCCGGCGCATCCTGAATATCATCTTCACGAATCCAGAACGCGATGACATCTTCCATCTCGCTGACCGAGCGTAACAATTCGGTCGTCTGACGTCCGATATCGCGCAAATACCCGCCGATAATAAAGAACGACGTAATCGCAAGTGTCACATCACCCGGCGTCGCCTTGCCTTGCGACCACATGAGAATCGTGAGCGATACCATCCCGATCATCAGGGCAATGCGGATATGCGTGCGCGCAAAATCAACAATGACATGGGTCAGCCATGCGTTTTGTGCGCGTTTGCGCCATTCTCCGGCGACACCCGCAAAATGCGCATCTTCGCGGCGCTCTCCGGCAAAGCTTTTGACCGTAGGCATCGCCGTCATGATGTCAGCAATGGTCGCGCCCACCGCCGTATCTTGCTCCGCCGATTTCTTAAAGCGCGGCATATTGACCTTAAGCGCCAGATAAATACTCACGCCCACGAACAGAGCCACCATCGGCAGCGCAAACCAGCCAACAATTGGCACCTGCACAATCAGCATAACCGTCATCCCCACCGCAATAATGGCCGAGGGGTAAAAGCCCATGAAGATTGTGTCCTCGAACATGTCGAAAGACCACATACCGCGCGTGATTTTCCGCACCGTTGCACCCGCAAAACTGTTCACATGCCAGTCGGTTGAAAACCGCTGCACCTTGTACAAGGCATCGGTCAAAATACGGTAAAGATTGGCCACCGCAAATTTATTCCAAAACCAAAAAGCACCTGCCCATGTCCAGCTATGAAAGACTTGAATCCCAAGCAAAGCGCCAAAAGCCAGCAGCACTTCGTTTAAGCTTCCTTCCACTTTTGGATTAAGGCTGCTAAGCTTATCGACAAGCGCACCGCTATAGACCGGATAGAACACATCCGCCCCCACGGACAACCCAAGCAAAATCACAGCCCACACGCCGAAAAGTTTCTTTTCGCGCCAGTAATGACATGCAAATTTAATAACATCCTTGCGGGTTACCGCAGGCATATGAGGGGCAGACATAGTAAAAACTCCTGTTTCAGTTTATGGTTTAAACCGAAGGGGCAGCTACGCGATAGACAAAACAGCTATTGGGAGGAAAATAACGGGACTGAATATCGTGTGACTGACTTCGGTTGCAGTAGGGCAACCGGGCCGCACGATCTAGAATACAAGACCCGCAGACCCGGAAACAACGACATATGACGGCGTAAAATTGCGCATAGCGGTTTCCTTGGTTAACTCCACTGTGCCACACACAAATGACGCATTGCAACAACTTTGTTAAAATTAACGTTTAAAGTGCTTTTTTTCTGGCTTTTTTGGCGCTTTACAGGTAAGTATGCGGCGCACAAAACGACAAAAAACAAGGAAAGCCCGTGACTGTACAAAATTTGAGAAACATTGCCATCATCGCGCACGTCGACCATGGCAAAACCACACTGATTGACTCCATCCTCCGCCAATCTGGCACCTTCCGCGACAATCAGGCCGTTGAAGAACGCGTGATGGATAGCAACGATCTTGAAAAAGAACGTGGCATTACCATTCTGGCCAAATGCACATCCATTTTGTGGGATGAAGCCAAAATCAACATTATCGACACCCCTGGCCACGCCGACTTTGGTGGTGAAGTTGAACGTATCCTCAACATGGCGGATGGTGTGATCCTCCTGATCGACGCCGCCGAAGGCCCACTGCCCCAAACCAAATTCGTTCTCGGCAAAGCCCTCAAGCAAGGCATTCGCCCGATTGTCGTCGTCAACAAAATTGACCGCGCGGACGCCCGCCCCACAGAAGTTTTGAACGAAGTATTTGACCTTTTTGCATCGCTTGATGCATCTGAAGAACAACTTGATTTCCCTGTGCTCTATGCATCAGGCCGTGATGGCTGGTGCTGTGACAGACTTGATGGCCCGCGCGAAAACCTTCACCCGATGCTCGACCTGATCCTCAAGCATGTACCGGCGCCTAAAGTTGACAAAGACGGCCCGTTCAAAATGCTCGCAACCATCCTCAACGCCGACCCATACCTTGGCCGCATTCTGGTGGGCCGCGTGGTATCAGGTACCGCTAAAATCAACATGCCTGTTAAAGCCATGAACCTTGAAGGAAAAACAGTTGAAACCTTCCGCCTCTCGAAACTCCTGACCTTCTCCGGCATCCAAAAGATTCCGGCGCAAGTTGTCGAGGCCGGCGACATTATCTGTATCGCAGGCATGTCTGAGGCCTCTGTGGCAGATACTATCTGCGACACCTCAGTAACCGAGCCAGTACCAGCAACACCAATTGATCCGCCTACCATGGCGGTATCCATTACCGTCAATGACTCTCCGTTGTGCGGTAAAGAAGGCAAAAAGCTGACGTCAATTATGATCCGTGATCGTCTCTTGGCGGAAGCAGAAACCAACGTGGCCATTCGCGTGACCGAATCCGAAAACCGTGATGCATATGAACTTGCGGGCCGCGGCGAGCTTCAAATCGGAGTTCTCTTGGAAACAATGCGCCGTGAAGGTTTCGAGATGTCAGTATCACGCCCCCGCGTGCTGTTCCAAACCGGTGAAAACGGTCAACTGATGGAGCCATATGAAGAAATCATCGTGGATATTGATGATGAGTACACCGGCGCCATCGTTGAAAAATTGACAAGCCGCAAAGCTGACCTCGTTGACATGCGCCCTGCAGGACACGGAAAAACACGTATCATTTTCTTGTGCCCGTCACGCGGCATGATCGGTTACCAGTCACAATTCCTGACCGATACGCGCGGCTCTGGAGTACTAAACCGTCAGTTCAAAGAATATGGTCCTTACAAAGGCGAAATTACGGGGCGTCGTAACGGCGCGCTCATTTCAACAGAAGGCGGTAAAGCGGTTGCTTATGCCATTTGGAAACTGCAAGACCGTGGTACCATGTTCATCACCCATAATGATGACGTGTATGAGGGCATGATTGTGGGTGAAAATTCCCGCGATAGCGACCTCGATATTAATGTCACGCGCGCCAAACAATTGACCAACGTTCGCGCCTCCGGTACGGATGAAGCCTGTACCTTGGTGACCCCGCGTAAACTGACCTTGGAAGAGATGATGTCCTATATCAACGAAGACGAACTGGTTGAAATCACACCAAAAACCGTACGCCTTCGTAAACGTTACCTCACACCAAACGAGCGCGAGCAAGCGAAAAAAGCCTCCAAAAAGGCTGCCGCCGTTTAAGTGGTTTACATTCTAGAAATTTTAAAGCCCCCGCAAGGGGGCTTTTTCATGCCCCGAAAAAACATTTGAAATTTTCTGCCGCTGTGCTACCGCTTATAGAAATATAAAAAGAGTTGAACGGGAACACATCATGAAAATCACATCAAGCGCAGCTTTGCGCGCTGCTTTTATGGGTGCGGTCTTGACCGCATTCAGCGCACTCTCCCCCGCACAGGCCGCCGGAGAGCCCGCCTATGCCTCACCAGACGAGGCCAGCAACAAACTCAAAGCGTTTTGCACACCAGAAAACATGAATGAATTTAAAGGACATGCCCAATGCCTGCAGGAAACATCAGGGCAAGTATGGAGTTTTGCAGAAAAATTTCATGCAAGTCTCTTCACCAAACAAGGTATTGCGCCGGACGCAGGAAATTATCACGACATGATCGAGGCATGGGCCAATACCATTGCCAGGAAAACCCTTCCGACCGCGGAACAGGATTTTGTAGCTTTGAGAAACTACGCCCATGTCTGTCATGAAGTTCTTCAAGAGGGCATTTTCGCGCCTGAAGGAGCGCTCTCTTTCTCTTATACCACGGGCTATAATGTACCTAAATCATGCGTGGATACCGCTCTTCATTTTGCGAAAAATTACGGCGTAGAAATAGATACGCAAGAAGCGGCACGTCTAAAAAATCACATCAGTAATATTTATAAATACTACTCGGCGCATCCGGTTATTCCACCAGCCACCAAAGAGGAAACCACGCCACGCTCACCGATCCCGCCGCCATCTAAAGGGCGCTTGCTCGAGGCATAAACATATTTGGATTTTTTGATTGCTACACTTTCAATCTAATCCATTGAAATGGATAAATAAGTGTATGGTGCGCCCGGCGAGATTCGAACCCACGACCTTTGCCTTCGGAGGGCAACGCTCTATCCAGCTGAGCTACGGGCGCATTTAAGCAAGAAATTGATAACAGAAGCTTTGGCGCAAGGCAAAAGGTTTCAAAGCCAGTCTGGTGAATATTTATATCTGCGCACTAAAGAACTCTGTGCCTTTCTCCGTGACCTCTGTGTTCTCTGTGCTGAAAAAGAAAGGCAAAAATATAAAAACAAAAAACCCCACCGTAAGGGGCGGGGCATTTGAACCATCGTGTGACTATTTGAATAACAGTGCTGTTACCTCTGTGCTTAAAAGACCTGGCAGTGACCTACTCTCCCAAGCCTTGAGACTTAGTACAATCGGCCCGAAGGTTTTTCACGTTCCAGTTCGGGATGGGATGGTGTGTTTCACCCTTGGTAAAACCACCAGGTCATTTAAGAACAGAAGTAACAACAGGTTTTAATTTTTGTCAGACCATTAAACTGAGTTTACAACATCAGCAGCGGGCTTACCGCTGCGCGTGATGGTCACAACAACCCATAAGGCCGTTGCGTGTAAATTCAAGCCAATCGAGCAATTAGTACTGGTTAGCTACAGGTATTACTACCCTTCCACATCCAGCCTATCAACGTGGTGGTCTTCCACGGCTCTGATAGGGATACCTTGTTTTGAGGGAGGCTTCACGCTTAGATGCTTTCAGCGTTTATCCCGTCCACACATAGCTACCCAGCGCTGCTCCTGGCGGAACAACTGGTACACCAGAGGTGTGTCCATCCCGGTCCTCTCGTACTAAGGACAGCTCCTCTCAAGTATCCAACACCCACGGCAGATAGGGACCAAACTGTCTCACGACGTTTTGAACCCAGCTCACGTACCTCTTTAAATGGCGAACAGCCATACCCTTGGGACCTGCTCCAGCCCCAGGATGAGATGAGCCGACATCGAGGTGCCAAACAG